>NZ_JBXUNO010000004.1:0-272162 GCF_057197025.1 Bacillus sp. LSHTCR4
TATAAGATGGTTATCATGCGATAGCTGACATTACGGCAAAGTTTTCTATTAATTCTGGAACGATTAGAGCTTGGAAAGTAAACTATGAAGTAAATGGTGAAGACGGCCTAGAAGAAGCACTTTCTTGGAAAAAGGAGATAAAGATAGATTTGAGCGTAGAGAGAAACTGTAATTAAAGTAAGATAGGACAAAGACTTGATAGATTTGAAAGTTACAAAGAAAAAATATCAATTGAATTATATCCGCATATAAAAGATGGAAGCGTTAAGGTAATCGACGTGCGTAGTAAAAAAGAGCGGGAGGAAGGACATCTTTATGATGCAATACATATCCCCTTAGGAAATCTATTTAAGCAGCTAGTATTTTACAAAGAGCTGGTATAAAGGAAGTGGTCAATCTAAAGGGAGGATTCCTTGCATGGAAAAAAGAAGAGCTCCCTTATACAACTTGTAATCTCAATGTGTAGGGAAATGATTCTTACTAATTTAACAATGGGTCATGATACACTTTACACTCAAGGAAAAGAAATAGAATTGAAGTGAAATGAAATTCAATCCACATTTTACAGTTGAAATAGAAGAATTTTAAAGAGCTGAAATATAAAAAACACCTTATAGTTATAAGGTGTTTTTTATACCTCTTAAAATGACTTAAGATACGTTTACTTGAGTTCATTAGGTAGTTAGAGTTAGAGGTTAATAGACTATATTTAACGAAAAATGTTGATTAGTTCCCCTTTATTATACATCAATATATATAAATTTAAAATGTAATATTGCATTATCGATCCTTTTCTAATCCAATACGCTCATAAATTTTTTCTCTTGCTGCTTTCTATTCTTCATGCCTTAGTATGTCCCTAGTGATAAAGGTCATACTAGGGCATGAAGGGGTGAATCAAAACAAAATCAAATAGGTTCATAGGTTAGAAACGTATCTGAATAAGCTATATGATCTGTTCGTATTTTTTATAAATCATTGAATGTTATATAACTGCAGAAACATAAGATAGAATATTCTCATTAATATTTCTACAGTTTCAAACTATATACATATAAAGGTAATAGGATTATATTGGCAATGAAAGAGAAAATAATAGATAGATGGAAGGGGATGTTATTATGTTTAAAAAAGTAGCACTTGGTATTTCATCGTTAGCAATAACTGCGTTTGTCGGATTAGGAATGGCAACAGAAGCTTCTGCTGGACCTGCAGCACCACTTACTTCACTAAATGTAGTGCAAGTAGAATCTGAGCAGGGCGGAGTAGAAACTATTAATCCAAACAGTTTTAGCACAACACGTGACCACGGGGGAAAATACTTATATATTACTACGAAGGAAATGGGATATGGTCAAAATCCATTTGCGAAAATGAATGGTTTTAATGTGAAGAGTATTGGCTCTACTATAATTGGCGGAAAACCAATCGTTGGTTGGTATTATAAGTGGGATGCTTCTGGGCATCAGCAAGGAACATTTGAATACCAAAAAACATCTATTAACGCTCCATTTAATACAATGCGAACTTCAATCTATATCAAATAAATATTTTGAAAAGTTATAGGGGTATAACATAAAAAAATATGTTCATAAAATTGAATTTATTTATAGAAAATATAAGAGTCGTCCTTAATAGGAGGGCTCTTACTTTAGTGGGGAAAATGTCTAAATAGATGAATGAAATTGAAAGAAGCAGAATACATACTAGTATTTAATTTTTGTCCCTTTTAATTGATTAATGTGGACTGTACCTCCCTTTCTTATATAATTGTTTTATAGTACAATTTCTTTTAGATGGTACGTTTTATTTCAAAAATAAGATCGTTTATTATGATTGTTAAAGGATGAGTCGGTATGACAAAAGAAAAACAACCATATGGTACAGTTTTAATAAAAGCTGCAAAAATCTTAGATTTTTTATCTGAAAGCAAAAAACCACAGCCTTTAAATGTGATAGCTCAGGAAACAGGAATGACAAGTTCAACAACATTAAAGATATTAGAAACGTTAGTTATAATAGGTTATGCAAAAAAATATCCTGAAACTAAAAGATTTGGTTTAGGAACCTCTTTAATTTACTATGCAAATCAGTATCTTGCGAATTTAGATATTACTAAAATTACATTTCCATATTTGCAAAAATTACAAAGTAATTTAGATGAAACGGTTCATTTAGGAATATTAGAAGAAGATAAAATTTTTTATATTAATAAATTAGAGCCAGAGAGACCGATAATTCGTATGAGTTCACGAATTGGAATGAGTATTCCTTTGTATTGTTCGGCAATGGGGAAGGCTGTGCTTGCAGAGTTCTCTCAACAAGATTTAGAAAGCTATTTAACAAGGGTAGAATTAAATCCAGTTAATGAAAATACTATAATTGATCCTCATGTTTTAAAGGAAACTTTAAAAGAAATAAAGCAAATTGGTTTTGCAATTGATGATGCTGAATATGAAGAAGAAGTATATTGTATTGGAGTTTCGTTAACTTTAAATGGACAAACATATGGTGCATTTAGTGTGAGTATGCCTAAGTATCGTGTTACAGAGGACCTGAAGAAAAAAATGATTCAGTTGATACTAGAAACTAAACAAAATATTCTCAATGAACTTAAACAATTACATGTGTTCATATAGAAATTCATTTTAAGGAGCTTTAATGGTGATTTTTCACTGTTAGAGCTCTTTTTTTATTTATAGGAGCAAAAAGAATGGGAACTGACTTGTTAATGTAGTAAGCACTACGGCTGAATAACAGATTACTATATTAGAAAAATATTTAATAATGTTCAAAAAATTTTCATTAAATATAAAAAAAAATTCTTGTAATCTTTTTAAATAATTCATATAATTTATTTGTAAATTTCTTTTCAGGAAAACTAATTTCCAAATAAGAAATTTAGAGCTCAAGCTCTAAAAAATGGAGGCACTTTATGAAAAGGGTTACTGTATTAAATAAACTGAAAAAGAGTGGTGTGATTGCTGTTTTGAGAGCGCATACAAAAGATGAGGCTCTTAAGGTTACTGAGGCAGTCATTAATGGAGGGATTACTGGTATTGAAGTAACCTTTTCGGTACCACAAGCTGAAGAGGTCATTCGTAAAATAAGGGAACTACATAGTGATTATGAAGAGTTGGTGATTGGTGCAGGGACTGTTCTTGATGCGATAACAGCACGTATGGCCATTTTGGCTGGAGCTGAGTATATTGTCAGTCCAGCATTTGATAAAGAAACAGCAGAGATTTGTAATCTTTATCAAGTTCCATATTTACCTGGATGTATGACAATTACGGAAATAAGTACAGCATTAAAAGCAGGAGTCGACATTATAAAGTTATTTCCAGGAAGTTCGTATAATCCAAACTTTATAAATGCAGTGAAGGGTCCCCTGCCACAAGTTAATATTATGCCTACTGGTGGGATAAATATTGAGAATATGCATCAATGGTTTGAACGTGGATGTGTAGCTATAGGTGTGGGAGGAGATTTACTAGCTCCTGCTCAAAATGGGGATTATGCTAAAGTCTCAGAACTTGCAAGAGAGTATGTGGATAAGTTAGCAGAGATCAGAAAGGGTGCCTAATTATGGGGCGAATTTTAACGCTAGGTGAGATTATGCTTCGTTTATCCACTAATGAAGGAACTAGAATAACTGAAGCTAATTCTTTTAAAGCGCATTATGGTGGTAGCGAAGCTAATGTAGCAATTAATTTAGCGAATTTTAATCACCAAGTTTCTTTTGCTAGTAAGGTACCTTCAAATTTATTAGGTAAAGCTGTTCAACAGCATTTACAAAATTATGGGGTGGATACCAGTAATTTATTAAAAGGTGGTTTACGCTTAGGAACGTACTATCTGGAAAGGGGTACAGGTAAAAGGGCTTCATTGGTTTTGTATGACCGAACATATTCTAGTTTTGCACAGATGAAAAATGTGGAGTGGAATATAGATGATTTATTCAACAATATATCATTATTTCATGTTTCGGGAATTAGTCTTGCTTTATCAGATTCAATGGCTGATCTCATTCTAGGATTAATCAAAGAGGCCAAAAAGCGTCAAATTAAGGTGAGTTTTGATATTAATTATCGATCTAATTTATGGAACTATGAACGCGCATCGAAAACACTGAATAAAATTTTACCTTATGTAGATTACTGTTCTGCAGGGAAAAAGGATGCTCTCTATTTAATAGGGATACCTGAAAATAAGACGCAACAATCAGATTTAGAATATTATTATGAGCAAATGCATAACAAGTATCCTAATATTGAAGTCTTTTACTCTACATTAAGGGATGTTCATTCTGCTAGTTCGAATGATCTTCAGGGAACATTATGGAAAAATCATTTTCTGTATACTTCGAAGGTGTACCACATTAATCCTATTGTGGATCGTGTTGGTGGAGGAGATGCTTTTGTTGCTGGAATTTTACACGGATTATTGGAAGAAAAAGATCCAGAGTATACAGTTTCATTTGCTACCGCAGCATCTAGTTTAAAGCATACGATTCATGGTGATTGTAATCAGTTTTCTATCCTGGAAGTAGAAGAGTTTATGAGAAATGAGTCAGGAAGTATTATTAGATAAAATACTAAAAAATGATAGGAGAAGATATATTATGGAAACACGTTATACACATAGTCCAATGGATATTCGCCATTATTCTACGGATCAACTAAGACAGGAATTTTTAGTAGAGCGAAACTTTGCACCGGGAGAAGTTATTCTTACATATACACATAATGATCGAATGATTTTTGGGGGAGTAACGCCAACTGATAAACCTTTGAGTATAGAGTTGTCTACTGAGTTAGGAGTTTCTTATTTTTTAGAACGCCGTGAATTAGGTGTTATAAATATTGGTGGACCAGGATCTATCATAATTGATGGTACAGAAGAAAGTATGAAAAAACAAGATGGGTACTATATTGGAAAAGAAACAAGGGAAGTAGTCTTTAAGTCAGATGATCAGTCAAATCCTGCGAAATTCTATTGTGTTTCAGTACCTGCACATCATAAATATCGAAATGTACGTATAAGCATTGATGAAATAAAACCTATGGAAACAGGGGACTCTGCAACATTAAATAAGCGTAAGATCTATCAATATATTCATCCGAATGTTTGTGAAAGTTGTCAACTACAGATGGGGTATACCATTTTAGAACCAGGAAGCAGTTGGAATACAATGCCTTGCCATACCCATGAGCGACGCATGGAAACTTACTTGTATTTTGATATGAAACCGGATACAAGAGTATTCCATTTTATGGGTAAACCTGATGAAACTAAACATTTGGTAATGAAAAATGAACAAGCGACAATTTCTCCAAGTTGGTCAATTCACTCTGGTGTTGGTACAAGTGATTATACATTTATTTGGGCAATGTGTGGAGAAAACATTACGTATAGTGATATGGACATGGTCGAGATGGATCAGTTGAAATAGTAGATTGATACAATTAAAGGGGGACTAGAACATGAACTTAAATGAATTTTCGATGGATTTCTTTAGTTTAAAAGGCAAGGTAGCTATTGTTACTGGAGGAAATACAGGATTAGGTCAAGGATATGCAGTAGCATTAGCGAAAGCTGGGGCAGATCTATATATTGCAGCATCTGGTGACAATTGGGATGAAACTCGTCAATTGATTGAGGAATGTGGACAACGAGTAGAATTTATTCAAGTAGATTTAACACAAGATGATGCAGCAGAAAAAGTGGTGCAAGGTTGTTTAGACAATTTCGGGAAAATTGATATTTTAATTAATAATGCAGGTACAATTCGTCGTGCACCATTGCTGGAATATAAGAAGGAAGATTGGAATGCCGTGATGAGCATTAACTTGAATACTGTTTATTTACTAAGTCAAGCAGTAGCTCGTGTTATGGCAGAACAAAAGAGTGGAAAAATCATTAATATTGCTTCTATGTTATCTTTCCAAGGAGGGAAATTTGTACCGCCTTATACTGCCAGCAAACATGGAGTGGCAGGATTAACGAAAGCATTTGCTAACGAATTAAGTAAATATAATATTCAAGTAAACGCAATTGCTCCTGGCTATATAGCAACAGCTAATACTGCCCCAATTCGTGCGGATGAACAACGGAATAAAGAAATTTTAGATCGTATCCCAGCTGAAAGATGGGGAGTACCATTCGATTTAATGGGTACGGCTGTATTTTTATCAAGTAAAGCGTCAGATTATGTAACAGGCCATATTCTAGCTGTTGATGGTGGATGGTTAGTGCGTTAATCAGTTTTACGTTCTATAGCAAATGTTTTTTGGGTGATTCAAGAACACTTTGGTTGTTAGAAACATCTGAACATAAGTTGTGAACCTTTTTGAAAGGGCATACATTATGTTGGGTAGAGCCGGTAAATTGAATATATTGATGAGTATAAGGGTTAGAATTACTTTATCAAGAGTGTTGAATTTGAAAAAATACTAGTCGATTAGAAGGGAAGTTATTTATGGATATACTGATTCTTTCACATGCTGGTGTTGCAAGTGGGTTGAAGAAAGCTGCACAAATGATTTTAGGGGAACAAAAAAACTTACACGCTCTAGAATTAACTGAAGAGAATGGAATTACTTCTTTTAGTGATCAACTACAAGAATTCTTGGAGAGATGGAGTGAAAATCAATCGAATAAGTTGCTTATTTTTGCTGACCTTAAGGGGGGAACACCTTTTAATCAGGCTGTATTTTGGGCATCAAAATTAAAGTTGAATCAGCGTATTAGTATTATCAGTGGTGTAAATTTACCAATTGTAATAGAAGCAATATATTGTAATCAAGAAAAATCATTAGAAGAGCTGTCAAAAGAATTAATAGAAGGTGCGAAAAATGGAATTGATATACCAGAAATAGAGATTGGTAGTGTAAATGCTTTAGATGAATAGAGAGGAGAATAGCCAATGGTAAGCGTTGAATGGTGGCAAATTGTTTTAATAACGCTATATTCTGGATTCGCCATTTATGATGGAAACAATACAACGTTTGGTTTTGTAAAGCCAACAATGGCAGGATTTTTCGCAGGGCTAATTTTAGGGGACATTCAAACGGGTTTAATTGTAGGGGGAACGTTAAACTTATTGGTTTTAGGTGTAGGTAACTTTGGAGGAGCCTCTATACCAGATTATATGACAGGCGCTTTATTGGGAACAGCTTTTACAGTTATGAGTGGGCAAGATGCTAAATTTGGAGCGACACTGGCAATTCCTATTGGACTACTAATGGTGCAATTAGATGTTCTGGCTCGTTTTACGAATACTTTTTTCCAGCATAAAGCTGAAAAATTAGTAGCGGAAGGCAAATTTAAAAAGGCTTCCTATATGAATCTATGGGGAATTGTCCCAACTTCATTATCAAGAATGATACCTGTGTTTCTAGCTTTAGTATTTGGTGCCAAATTTGTTCAAGCAATTGTAGATAATATTCCAAAGTGGCTTATGGGTGGTTTACAAGTAGCTGGGGGATTGCTTCCTGCATTAGGTATTGCAATTCTATTGAAATACTTACCTATAAAACAAAATATCGCCTTTTTGATTATTGGTTTCTTCTTAGCGGCTTATTTAAAAGTACCTGTATTAGGTGTTGCTTTAATCGGGTTAGCAATGGCAATAATTTATTTCCAAACCTTTATGAAAGATAGCGATTATGCGACTGATGATGGAGGAATGGGAGATGAGTAAAAATATAGTAGATAAAGATTTAAACAAGGTATTTTGGCGTTGGTATTTCTTCGGTCAGACAGGATGGAACTATGAAAAAATGCAAGGCTTAGGCTATTACTATAGCATTTATCCATTGCTAGAAAGCATATATAGTGAGGAAGAAGAAAGAAAAAGAGCAGCAATAAATCAATTGCAGTTTTTTAACACGAATAACTCTACAGCTCCCGTTATTCTAGGCCTAGATGTAGCCTTAGAAAAAGAGAAGGGGATTGAATCTATTGATACAGTAGCGTCGCTTAAAACTGGATTAATGGGACCGCTAGCAGGAATTGGTGATACCTTATTCTTTGTAATTCCTACCACTATTGTTGGGTCCATTGCGTCTTATTTAGCATTAGAGGGAAATCCAATTGCTCTGATTTTATGGATCTTATTTGGATGTGTCAGATTGGGATTTATGAGATTCTTTGTATGGACAGGTTATAAAGAAGGAGCAAAACTTGTTGGTGAGTTAGGGAATCGTTTGAAAAAAATAACTCAATCCGCAAATATACTGGGAATCACCGTTGTAGGAGCATTGATTCCTTCAGTAGTTAAGGCCACTTTTGGTTATGAGTTTACCAAAGGTGAAGTTACTTTAAAATTACAGGATCTTGCTAATCAAATTATGCCTGGTCTAGCACCAGCTCTTGTAGTCTTTTTAACATATTGGTTATTAGGTAGAAAGAAAATGAATTCTACTCGTGTTATCTTTTTATTGATTTTTATAGGAATTATTGCTTATAATTTAAAAATTTTCGTTTAAGGGGAGTGTTTAGTAATGGAAGGAATCGTACATATCAGAGTTGATGATAGACTTATTCATGGGCAAGTTGCAACAAGATGGGCAACAGGTTTAAGAGTAAATCGTATTATGATTATCGATGATAAAGTCGCAGTTAATGATGATGAGAAATCAATTTTAAGAATGGCAGCACCAGCTGGTGTTAATACGTCCATTTTAACCTTTGAAAAAGGCCTTAATAATGTGAAAAATGGGAATTATAAAGGGCAAAGAGTGTTATTAATTGTGAAGACTCCTGAAATTTTAGTGCAATTAATGAATGGTGGATTAGCATTAAAAGAGGTAAACATTGGTAATATGTCTAGTCGTCCAGGAACAACTCAGATTAAAAAATCAATTAGTATGACTGAGAATGAAAAAGTAGCTGTGCAACAGTTATTAAGCCAAGGTGTAAAAGTCACTGCACAGATGGTTCCAGAAGAATCTGATGCAAGTATTGAAGGGTTTTTAAATTGAATAATAAGTAAGGGTAAATAAAAACTAAAAACATCACTCGTTTTATGAAAAATGAGTGATGTTTTCACATAGTGAGGTTAAAAGGATAAGAGAGTTTAGATGTAAAGATTGAATTGTTGGGGAGGAGACTAACATGTCTATACTATCGAAAAATATAGAGCTATTTAAAGAAAAAGGAAAGGCATTAGATCGAAATAGTATAAAAGCAGAATTAGATTGGATATGTGAAAAGCTAGAAAAGAACATAGAACGCTTTGGGACAAGCTATCCATCTGCCTGTGCAACAAATGGAAAATATAGAATAAAGGGAAATGATGATTGGACGAATGGATTTTGGACAGGGATGCTATGGATTGCCTATGAATATTCAAAAAAAGATATTTTTAAATCAATAGCACTAAAAAACATTCAAAGTTTTAAAGATAGACTAGATAAGAATTTTGTTGTAGATCATCATGACCTAGGATTCTTATACAGTTTATCAGTTGTTGCTGGTTATAAGGTGACATTAGATGAATCTTTTACCCCAATTATTATTCAAGCTGCTGATAAGCTAATAAGTCGTTTTCATGACAAAGGGAATTTTATTCAGGCTTGGGGAAATCTTAATGATCCTGATGAGTACCGTTTGATTATTGACTCATTATTAAACCTGCCTTTATTGTTTATGGCAACGAAATTGACAGGTGATCAATGTTATAAACATATAGCAGAACAACATTTTCAACAAGTAACGAAAACGATTATAAGGGAAGATGCATCCACGTATCATACATTTTATTTTGATCCTGTTACAGGTGAAGCTTCGTATGGCGCTACTCATCAAGGATATACTAATTCTTCCTGTTGGGCACGTGGGCAAGCATGGGCCATTTTAGGTTTACCTATGGGGGTTAATTATATGCTTAATCATGTTGACCGAAAACAATATGAAGACATTACAAATTATTTTATTAGTAAATTATCGAATGGTTTGGTTCCATATTGGGATCTTACTTTTACAGATGAAGATAATCAGCCGTTGGATAGTTCTGCAATGGCAATTGCCGCATGTGGTTTACTCGAAGCTCAAGCAAGTAATATGTATGAGGGATCTGCATCCATTGCTCGTGGAATGATTCAAGTCCTTAAGGAACAGTGCACAATAAAAAGTGATGAGGATAATGAAGGGATTTTACTACATGGTGTTTATGCATACGCAGAAGGAAAAGGAATTAATGAACCTAATTTATGGGGGGATTATTTTTACTTAGAAGCGTTGTATCGTATGTTTAATCCAACGTGGGCAACATATTGGTAGGTATAAATGAAAATACAGTTATTAAGGTATCATGATTTGAAATACTGGGGGATAAACTATGAAATCATTTGAAATTGGGAAAGATTTTATGCTAGATGGTGAGCCTATAAAGATTATATCAGGTGCTCTTCACTATTTCAGGATTGTTCCAGAATACTGGGATCATAGTCTTTATAACTTGAAGGCACTAGGATGTAATACAGTAGAGACGTATGTTCCGTGGAATATGCATGAACCAAAAGAAGGGGTATTTAATTTTGAAGGTATAGCAGATCTTGTGAAATATGTACAATTGGCTCAAAAATATGGATTAATGGTTATTTTACGTCCTACTCCTTATATTTGTGCAGAATGGGAGTTCGGTGGATTACCTGCTTGGTTACTAAAGTATAAAGACATAAGGGTTCGAAGTAATACGAACTTGTTCCTAAATAAAGTAGAAAACTTTTATAAAGTTCTCCTACCAATGGTAACCCCATTACAAGTAGAGAATGGTGGACCAATTATTATGATGCAAGTAGAAAATGAATATGGCTCATTTGGAAACGACAAAGAATATGTAAGAAGTATAAAAAAAATAATGAGAAATTTAGGCGTTACGGTTCCACTTTTCACTTCAGATGGTGCATGGCAAGAGGCTTTAGAATCAGGGAGCCTGATTGATGACGATGTTTTAGTAACGGGTAATTTTGGCTCACGCTCTAATGAAAATTTAAATGCACTTGAAAGTTTCATTAAAGAAAATAATAAAGAATGGCCATTAATGTGTATGGAATTTTGGGATGGTTGGTTTAATCGATGGGGTATGGAAATTATTCGACGTGATGGCAGTGAATTAGCAGAGGAAGTCAAGGAACTATTGAAGAGAGCTAGTATTAATTTCTACATGTTTCAAGGTGGTACTAATTTTGGATTTATGAATGGTTGTTCATCGAGGGGAAATGTGGATTTACCACAAATTACTTCATATGATTATGATGCATTACTGACAGAATGGGGAGAGCCAACGCCAAAATATTATGCTGTTCAGAGAGCTATTAAAGAAGTTTGTTCAGATGTAGACCAATTTGAACCGCACATTTTACCACGTGCAAATTATGGGGAAATTAAATTGAGTCGTAAAGTATCACTGTTTTCAACGTTAGAGAAAATAGCTAAGAAGAGACACAATTCTTATACATTAACAATGGAAGATATGGATCAGCAGTATGGTTATATTTTATATCGAACATTTTTAAAAGGACCAAAAAATATAGAAAAATGTAAGGTAGTAGATGCTAGAGATCGTGTACATTTGTTCCTTAATGAACAATTAGTAGACACCCAGTATAGGGATGAGATTGGTAGAGAGGTATCGTTGGATTTAACTAAGGAAGAAAATACGTTGGATATTTTAGTAGAAAATATGGGACGTGTTAATTATGGGGCAAGATTGTTATCTCCAACGCAAAGAAAAGGTATCTCCTCAGGTGTAATGATTGATATACATTTACAATCAAACTGGGAGCATTATGCCCTTGAATTTGATAATCTTGATGAGATTGATTTCAACGGTAAATGGGAACCTAATACACCTAGCTTTTATGAATACACATTTAATGTACAAGAATTAAAAGATACATTTTTAGACTGTAGTAAGTTGGGGAAAGGATTTGTTGTTTTGAATGGGTTTAATTTAGGAAAGTATTGGGATGTAGGTCCAACGGGTTATTTATATATCCCGGCTCCTTTATTAATCAAGGGAGAGAATAAGTTGATTGTCTTTGAAACGGAAGGGAATTATGAGGAAGAACTTTATTTAAGGGGAAATCCAATTTATTTAGACATAAAATAAACATTTCTAGTATTTTGTTTGATATTTCTTAGCGTTATAATGGGCAGCTTTGATGAAGGAATTAGCTAAAGCGTATAGTTTAGAAAATTCTATGTAGATTATTCCGGTTTTAGCTGCTTCACAGATTGAATTTTCGTAATGTGCAAACGTATTATTTGAAATGAAATCTTTAAACACGGAATGAATGAACGATTCATTATTAAAGTGATAAAGGAGAACGGTTTCATGAAAAGGATAATATTATGTATATTTGTTTTAAGTTTTGTTATAGGGTCTTTCAGTTTAAATGCGGTCGCAGAAACGGAAGAAAGCGCTAAAATGATATCAAATTGGAAAAGGGTACTTGTCGGTGAACCTTTTACAAATGATGATGTAATTTTAAAAAATATCGTTTGGGATAAAGAAAAGGATTTACAAGATAATGTGTTAAGCAATCTAAACAAACAAAATGAAAGTCCTTCCTTATTTAACAATCTTCCAGACTGGAAGCAGAATTCTGCACAAATCACAGAAACAGTGAAAAATATCGAGAAAATGGCGGTACTTTATCAAACACCTAATTCGATATACTATCAAAAAGATACATTACAAAAAGACATTATGTACGCAATAGAATACTTCTATGATCAAATGTATAATGAAAAAATTAAAAATACGTATGGAAATTGGTGGGATTGGGAGATTGGGACACCGCAGTCATACAATAACATTTTGGTATTAATGTTTGATGATTTAACTGAGGTGGAGCTAAGCAAATATATAATGGCAGTAGATCGTTTTGTACCTGATCCAACAAAGAGATTAAATGGAATTAAAGAAACGGGAGCTAATTTACTAGATAAAAGTTTTATAGTCATGGTGAGAGGTATTCTGAACAATAATAGTAATAAAATTCAATTAGGAATAGATGCGACAAATGATGTGTATAAAATAGTTCAAAATGGCGATGGATTTTATAAAGATGGATCATTTATACAACACACATATAATCCGTATACGGGTGGGTATGGGGAAGTGTTACTTGCGAGAAGTGCTGATATTCATGAATTGTTTAGTGGAACAGACAGACTAACGAATGTACAAGGAATTAAAAAACTATATACGTATATTGAAACTACCTACTTACCAGTTATGAAACAAGGTGAAGTATTTGATATGACGCGTGGCCGAGGCATGTCTAGACAAAATTCTTCCTCTAGTATTGTAGGGAGAAATATTCTGTATGAAATACTTGTAATTAGTTCACAAAATCAAGACTTATCATATCGGGGGAAATATGCATGTTATGTAAAAGAAGCTATATTTCAACATACCGATTCGGAAAGTTATTATAATGGGTTATCCATTCATAAAACGCAAACATTTCAACGTTTAATGAGTGATAGTTCAATTAAACCAGATTTTGGTGTGAGAGATACAAATAATATGTTAAGCGCAATGAATCAGATGACCCATCAAAAGAAGGACTTTGCAGCTGGATTGAGTTTATTTGGTAAACAAATCAGTTCTTTTGAATATGGAAATGGTGAAAATATGAAGGGATTTTACATGGGAACAGGAATGTTGTATTTATATAACAATGACATTGGTCAATATGATAATGACTTTTGGGCAACTATAGATATGACAAGACTTCCTGGCACAACAACAGATCATAAATTAGGAAATTTAATTGATTGGAAAAATTATAATAATCCTAAGTCTTGGTCAGGAGGCGTTTCAGATGGACAGATTGGTTCTGCCAGCATGTATTATACTATGCAGAATGTCACTGGAAGCTCATTAGAAGCAAAAAAATCTTGGTTTTTTCTCAAAGATAAAATTGTAGCAATGGCTGCAGGGATCAATTCAAAAGAGAATGCTGATACAGAGACAATAGTTGAGAATAGAAGATTAGAAAAAGATGGTTCCAATCTTCTGGAGGTGGAGAATACAGAGGTAGCTCTTGATCAAGGTATCCTATTTAAGGGAGCTTCTTGGGCCCACCTTAAAGGAAAAAACAATGGGTCTGATATTGGTTATGTGTTCCCTCAATCTGAAAATATATATGCTGAAAAGAAAGAGCGAAGTGGAAAGTGGTCTGATATAAATAAAGGGGGATCAAGCGATCAGGTAAGTAACATGTTCGCAACACTATCAATACCTCATGGAAAGTCGCCATCAGGTGGTGAGTATGTGTATGTAATTCTTCCTGGTAAGAATCAAGAAGAGACATCTACTTACGCAAAAGAAATGGATGTTTCGATACTTTCTAATACACCAACGCAACAAGTGATTTATGATGATGCTGATGATATATGGATGGGGAATTTTTATGAGATAGGGAAGGTAAATGAAGTAGAGGCTAAAACTAGGGGAGCAATTGCAATAAATTATAAAGATAATGGTGTAAAAGTAGTGATGGCTGATCCAATGAAAGAGCAAGCTAAAGTAATCATTACTATACCTAAAAAAATAGGTTACAAGGTAGTAGAAAAGGACGACGAGATAACTGTTAAGGAAGATGCAAACTCTTGGATAATAGAAATGGATAGTTCGGATAAAAGTGGGAAAAGTTCTCAGGTGTATTTTGAACAGTAAAGGTCAAAAAATACATTTTGATGTGCAGATTGTGTAATAGCTCCCATATATCACATAAATAAAAGTCAAGTGCTATATTGATAGCCTTGACTTTTATTATGCTCGCAACTAATGATTCTGGTGCAAGACTAAATGATATTAAAATATACCTTGAATTATTTAATGAGTATCAGTTCGCACAATACATATCTTGTTTTGGATTTTAAAAAATTTATTCTAATAATTATTAAACATTTAGTTTGCAATTTTTATGAAGTAATTTTAGTACCTTAACAAAATTTATTTTCAATTTTCCTAGGTGGCCCGTGAAATAATATCTTGTTTATCAAGTAATAACTTCAAGCTTGATAAAGAGGTTGATTGGAAATTATCTTTTGACATACGTTTTCGGTAGTGCGTAGGAGTTTCTTTAGTCACTTTTTTAAATATGCGGCTAAAGGCTGCTAAACTATGAAAACCAACCTGATAAGATATATTTTCTACCGATTCATTAGTCATTGAAAGTAAATATGCTGCGTGATTAATACGCATCCTTATAATCCAGTCCTTCATGCTCATCCCAAAATGATTTTGAAATACCCGAGAAAGATGGCTTCTATTGACCGCAAGGTGGTTTGCTACATCACTTACGGTAATTTCCTCTATATAATGCTCTCCAATATATATCATGGCTTCAATTGCGAGTCGTGAAAATTTTTGTTTTACTCCTGGTGAGAGTGAACTAACATCTGTAAGAAATAATCTTAAAAAACGATAGGTTAGCTCATTCAACTTTAATTCATCTTCTAATGTACTGTCCGAGCAATTCATACATTCCAAGATAATCTCCAAGTATTGTTGAATATTAGTTGAGGTAACAGCGTAGTTATCACCTTTAAAATTTGAAAAATTAATAATTTCTTCTGCAACCTTCCCACCAAAAGAAAGCCATGCATACAACCATGGTTCCTCTGCGTCTGAACGATAAAAGGTAGACTCTCCTGGAGGAATAAGAAAAAGATCACCTTGCTTTAATGAATATTTTTTATCTTTTACATAGTACTTCCCTTTTCCATCTAGCACGACATGAATAATGTAGCTGTTTCGTACAGTAGGGCCAAATGCATGAAAAGGTAGTGTTTTTGAAAAACCGCAAAAATCAAAATAAAGTTCGCTCGAGAAGTGGTGGTGTTCTTTTTTTTTAAATACTGCTTGTTCCATGTGCTTCTCCCTTCTTCGAGATTACTATAGCCAATATGCCTTTTGAAGTAAGAAACGCAACAAAAGGTTAAATCAAGGTCACAAAATGATATAAAACAGAAAACGCTTTCTTGTTAAACTATACATGAAAAAGAAAACCATAGGAAGATTAATATAATTCGTCATTTTTTATGGACAACATTGAAAACGTTTTCTCTCTTTTATTAAAACTAAGTGGAGGGGAATTTCACAAAAGGGGAATGAAAATGGATAAAAAATTAAAACAACGTGTTTCCTATGCCTTAGGTGCATTTGGTCATGACATATTCTATGTAACTTTAAGTACATATTTTATGGTCTTTGTTACAAGTGCGATGTTCACTGGAGCTGATAAAGCAACGGCTGGAAGGATGATTGGGATTGTTACAAGTTTAATCGTAGTAATCCGTTTGGTAGAAATTATTTTTGATCCGATTATTGGAGGGATAATTGATAATACAAAAACGAGATTCGGGAAGTTTAAGCCTTGGTTAGTAGTTGGTGGCTTAGTTAGTTCTATCCTTCTTGTATGTATATTTACCAATTTCTTTGGTCTTGCAATTCATAATACTACGTTATTCATCATATTGTTTGCAATTGTTTATATCTTACTCGATAGTTTTTATTCATTTAAGGATATCGCTTTTTGGTCGATGATTCCAGCGTTAAGTACTCAAACCAAGGAACGAGAAAAATTAGCAACATTTGCACGACTTGGCTCATCACTTGGTGCGAACGGGACTACACTCGCAGTTGTACCAATCGTCACCTTCTTTACTTTCTTGATGACTGGTGAACATTCTCAAGGCGCCTCTGGTTGGTTTTGGTTCGGCTTAATTGCAGCTGTCATTTCTGGAGGGACAGCCGTTATTGCAGCGTTTGGCACAAAAGAAAATGAAAGTGTAATTCGTCAGCAACAAGAAAAAGCAACTCTTAAAGATATTTTTAAAGCTATTGCGAAAAACGATCAGTTGATGTGGTTAGCACTATCATATATTGCATATGCCATTGCGAATGTTGCAACTACCGCGGTGTTATTCTTCTACTTCAAATATATCTTAGGAAATTCAGGTGAGTTCTGGATTGTAGGACTAATTGCAGCTGTACTAGGTTTAATTGCTGTTCCGCTTTTCCCAACGCTCACGAAGTTAATTTCAAGACGTTTTGTATATATTGGCGGTATTGTAATGATGCTTTTTGCATACGTATGTTTCACTTTAGCTGGAACAAGTTTACCGGTAGTCATTGTGGGATTGGTGTTCTTCTATTTTCCTCAGCAGCTAATTTTTCTTTCAGCTTTAATGACTATTACGGATTCAGTTGAATATGGACAATGGAAAAATGGTACCCGAAATGAAGCTGTGACATTATCAATTCGTCCATTACTCGATAAAATTGCGGGAGCTTTATCAAACGGAATCGTAGGGTTTGTAGCTGTTGCTTCTGGGATGACTGGCAATGCTACAGCAGCAGATATTACTGCTAATGGTGTTTCGACATTCCATCTTTATGCGTTTTATCTTCCAGCAGTACTCATGATATTTTCCGCTATAATTTTCGCATGGAAGATCACATTGACAGAGAAAAAGCATGTACAAATTGTCAAAGAATTAGAAGCAAGGCTAAATCATGGTGAGAAAGCAGCAGAAGGTTTTAATTCTAGTACTGTACATGCTCATTCTAAATAAAGGAGTAGGGGACATCTAAAATGAACATTACAACAAAAGATTTCGGTGCTGGTTATACGAGTATCACTATTACCAATCTGAACGGCCTTCAATTGACAGTTTCAGACCTAGGAGCTCGTATTACAAGTTTAAAGATACCAACAACACATGGTTTACGTGAGATAATACTTGGTTTTGATACAGCAAAGGAATACCTTGAAAAGGATTTATATATTGGTGCCTCAATCGGACGTGTAGCTGGACGGATTCGAAATGGAACTTTTCAAATCGATGGGGAAATCTATAAAGTACAAGTTGATGTGAAAACCGGAAACACTTTACATGGCGGTACCCCAGGATTTGAAAGTAAAAAGTGGCGATATTGTGTCGTCGAGAATAATGATGAGGCCTCAGTGATATTTCATATGGTGAGCCCACATGGTGAAAATGGCTTTCCGGGGAACCTTGATATTGAGATATGTTATACATTGACTAGCACCAATGTTTGGAAAGTGGAAACTAGAGCGACAAGTGACAAAGATACATTATTCAATCCAACAAATCACGTATATTTCAACTTAACTGGTGATGTAGCACAACCCGTAAATGAACACACATTGTGGGTGGATAGTGATCAATTTGCACCATTAGATTTGGAAAGTGTTCCAATTGGTGTGAAGTTACCTGTAGAAGGGACTGCATTTGATTTTAGAAAGCCCGTGAAACTCAAGGAAACCTTCAGTAGTAATTTTGTTCAAAAGGAATTAGTGGATGGAATTGATCATCCATTCTTCTTAAATCGACCCGAACTATCACATAGTTCAGTGAAACTCACTAGCCCGGATGAAGTGGTTTCTATTGAAGTAGCCACAAAAGAACCCAGCGTCGTCATCTTTACAGCAAATTTCGGTGGAAATACACCGCTTATGCATGGTAAGCAACTTGCAAATCATGGAGGAATTACTTTTGAAACACAGGTTTGTCCAGGGGCTGAACAGTTTTCTGGTTTTGGAGATATGGTACTTAGGGCGAATTCAACTTATCAAACGGTGACAGAATTTCATATTATTTGAGAGCATATTTTTGATAGTCTCTTAAAATATGAAACATGTATAGAAGGATTAGATACCGCTATCACAACTTACTTAAAATACGATGTAGTGTCTAGAAATAATGTTGAACTGTTAGAAGTAGTCGAATGAATAACGGGATGATTTCTATATTTAAAACGAATGCAACAGGGAGGTTTATATTTATGGAAAAGAAACGTGAGCTGGCTTTAAAATTTGCTGAGATATTTGGAAATCAAGAAACAACTCAATATTTTTCTCCAGGACGTATCAACTTAATCGGGGAACATACAGACTACAATGGTGGATATGTATTCCCGGCTTCTATTACATATGGGACTTATGGAGTGGCTAGGCGTCGTGAGGGTGACAGAGTATTAGTTTATTCAACGAACTTTGAGAAACTTGGAGTAATTGACTTCACCGTGAATGAACTAAATTACGATAAAAATGACAATTGGGCAAATTATGTAAAAGGAGTTCTTTTAACGTTGAAAGAAGCTGGTCATAAAATAGACTCTGGCTTTGAATTATTAGTTGAAGGGACGATTCCAAATGGAGCGGGTCTTTCAAGTAGTGCTTCACTTGAATTACTTGTAGGCGTAATATTAGAAGACCTGTTCAAATTAGATGTGACGCGACTTGAATTAGTGAAAATGGGTAAAACAGTTGAGAATGAATTTATTGGCGTGAACTCTGGCATCATGGATCAGTTTGCCATTGGATTTGGTCAAGAAGACAAAGCAATTCTTCTAGATACCAATACGTTAGAGTATGAAATGGTACCAGTGGTTTTGAATGACTATGCGATTGTAATTATGAATACTAATAAGCGCCGTGAACTAGCAGATTCAAAATATAATGAACGCCGTGCTGAATGTGAAGAAGCACTCGCATGTCTCCAAACAAAGTTAGAAATCAAGGCACTTGGAGAACTAAGCAAAGGAGAATTTGATGCAAATCAAATTCTTATTGAGGATGAAATCTTAATTAAACGCGCTAAGCATGCAGTTTATGAAAATGAGCGCACAAAAAAAGCAAAAGAAGCTCTTATTGTAAATGATTTAGAAGAATTCGGAAAGCTATTGAATACTTCTCATGCATCTTTAAGAGATGATTATGAAGTTACTGGGCTGGAATTAGATACATTGGTAGCCGCTGCTCAAAAACAAGAGGGGGTTCTTGGGGCACGTATGACTGGGGCTGGATTTGGTGGATGCGCCATCGCATTAGTAAAAGAGAGTGAAATCCATGCTTTTAAAAACAAGGTTTATGATGAATATCTTAAAGTTATAGGATATGCACCTGACTTTTATGTAGCACACATTGGTAGTGGAACTACTGTAATTGGATGATGAATGGGGTGAAAAAGATGAAAACAAGCCAAGCAATATATGATTTTACTACACTTGCAATTAATAATGGAGCTATCGAGGAAGTTGATCGAATTTATACCCACAATCAACTATTACGTTTGATTGGAGAATCAGACATGGGGGGGATTACTAGCGTAGTCGAAACGAACCCACATGTGCTGTTAAATACGCTTTTAGGTATTGCGATGGAAAATCTAAGTATCTCTCAAAATCAAGTTAATCGTGATATGTTTGAAGCGCTTTTAATGGATGTGATTACTCCACTTCCATCTAAAGTTAACGCGAATTTTCAGAAGGCATATCGTAAAAGTCCTAAACAAGCAACGGATTATTTCTTCGAACTTAGTAAACGAAATGATTACATAAAGACACGTGCGATTGAAAAAAATATTCAATATGTAGCAGAATCAAAATATGGCGAACTGGAGATTACCATTAATTTATCCAAGCCAGAGAAAGACCCTAAAGAGATCATGGCAGCTAGAAATATATCGACGAGTAATTATCCCAAATGTTTACTTTGTATTGAAAATGAAGGGTATTTCGGTCGTTTGAACCACCCAGGTAGAAGTAATCACCGAATCATTGATATTGAGCTAGATGGAGAAGAGTGGGGGTTTCAATATTCACCATATGCATACTTTAACGAACACTCCATCGTATTATCTAAAAAGCATCGTCCAATGAAAATTTCTCGTGAGACATTTTCTCGTTTGTTCAGTTTTGTAGAAACGATGCCACATTACTTCATTGGTTCAAATGCGGATTTACCTATTGTAGGAGGTTCTATCTTAAGCCATGATCATTATCAAGCCGGACGCCATATCTTTCCAATGGCAAAGGCGAACGTTCTTAAAACATTTGAATTACCTGCTTATCCAAATACTTCTTGTGGTATTGTCAACTGGCCAATGAGTGTGATTCGTCTCTCTTCCCTAAATAAAGAAGAACTCATTAATGCCAGTACCTATATCCATGAAAGTTGGAAGAATTATTCGGATGAATCCTTACAAATTTGTGCACAATCAAAAGATGGAACAAAACATCATACGATTACACCAATTGTAAGGCGCCGTGAAGAGAAATATGAAATTGATCTTGTACTTCGTGATAATAATGTGAGTGAAGAATATCCTGATGGAATTTTTCATCCACATCAAGATGTACAGCATATTAAGAAAGAAAATATCGGACTTATTGAAGTCATGGGACTTGCGATTCTTCCGCCACGTTTGATTAAGGAACTTCATGAAATTGAGCTGTACTTGTTAGATAAGGGGGAATACGTTCCAGAAATCCATCAAAAATGGGCAGATGAATTAAAAAAACAAGGTGGATATACAGAGGAAAACATCCAAAGATTTCTTCAAACTGAAGTTGCAAAGAAATTTGAACGTGTGTTAGAAGATGCTGGTGTTTATAAGGTGAATAAAGAGGGTAGAGCAGGGTTTAATCGCTTTATCAAGGAATTACAGGGTTATGAATCGAAGTGTGATGATTAGATTATAATTGTAGTGGTTCTGTTGTAAGTTTTTTTGTTAGTTTAAGATTGATTCGGTCCGTAATTTCTTTAAATAAAGGTAGATTAAGGAGGCTTTATATAGCTTACACTGGGGGAATATTAATAATATATTTGTTTATAAATAGTTGTAAACAAATATACATTCATTGTGTGGATGTTTATAAAAAATGAATTACTTAAATTAGATAAGAGCAAGTTTTGATTAAACTTTTTCAAAACTTGCTCTTTAAATTTGTCTATGTTTCAAGGTTATTAGTGATAATCCAATCTTTGTATTCTACAATGGAAGTTTTTTTGTCAGATATAAGGATATACCGCTTTTATAAAATATATTAATATAATTTTGTGTGGGAATGTAGGGAGTAGTATAAACTGGAATATCTTATGTGGAGAAATTCATTTCATTATATTTACTAACACTTCATATTAAATTATTTATAGTGCTTATATAAAAGATTTTATTAATTTAAAAGGGATATACTTACTTGAAATTTTAAGATTTATTTGATGATAATCACTTTTCAAAATAAGTACGATCAAAAATATATTGATATATTTTTTAGGGTTGTTTTAAAACTAAGTGACATAGAGAAATATAAGATAAAAATATGGTTTATATCCTATTAATATATGTTTTTAATTAGCATATAAAGTTTACTAGATTTTTTTATTAAATTTGGAATTTAATGTTTGACGTCTATCGTTTAATTATGATAATATTCATTTTGTTAATATTAACTATATGAATTTTGAGTTGTTGATATTAAATAATTCATTTATTTGTATATACAACTTAAAAAGAGTGACTTTGGAGAGTGAGTATGAGTGAGTGAAAGAATTGTTGTAACTGGTATGGGGATTATTTGTGGAATCGGTCACAATAAAGATGAAGTATTAGTTAATATGCGGGATGGAAAAACAGGAATTACTAAAATAGAAGGTTTTCCTACAGAAAAATTTATAAGTAGTCTTGGAGCAGAGGTCAAAGATTACAATCCTGCAAAATATTTTTCATCAGAAGAACAAAAACAGTATGATGTTTGTACCCAATATGCAATTATTGCTGCAAAAGAGGCATTAGAAGATAGTGCTTTAAACTTAGTAGACGTAAACAGAAATCGGATAGGAGTAGCTTTGGGAACATGTAATGCTGGGATTAGTTCCCTTGAAAATCAAGGGAAATTAACAAATTTAGATTCTAAAATGTTATCTAGGTATCCTTTCTTTCAGCCAGCGGATTCGGTTGCAAAGTACTTCGAACTTGGGGGGCCTGTGAACACGTTAAATACAGCTTGTGCCGCTAGTGGAAATGCTTTAGGTTTTGCTAGGGATATGATTGTAAATGGACATGCTGATTTAATGTTCGTTGGAGGGACTGATTCTATGTCACCGACAGTGTTTGCAGGTTTTAATGCACTAAAAGCCTTGAATGCTGAATTGTGTGGACCTTACAGTGAAAAGTACGGTTTGAATTTAGGAGAAGGATCTGCATTTGTTATTTTAGAATCTTTAAGCAACGCTTTAAAAAGAGGAGCACATATTTATAGCGAGATTTGTGGCTATTCTTTAAGTAATGATGGACATCATATTACAGCACCTGAGCCAGATGGAAAAGGCATTTCCTTAGCTGTAGAACAAGCAATAAAAGATGCAGGAATTTCAAAAAGTCAAATTCAATATATAAATACTCATGGAACAGGAACCAAAGCAAATGATGCTGCTGAAATTAAGGGTCTACGAAATGTTTTTGGTAAAGAGGAATTTTCTAATATTCCTATTAGTTCTACGAAATCATATTTTGGTCATAATCTAGGAGCTGCGGCGATTATTGAATATGTTACAACGTTGTTATCAGTACAAGAAGGTTTTTTGCCATCTAATCTTAGAGTAGAGACAGTACGCGAAGGATGTAATGATGCTAATTTAATTCAAGAAAATATGCATGAAAAATTACCAGATTATTTTTTATGTAATAATTCAGCGTTTGGAGGACATAATGCATCAATTGTTTCAAAATATTGGGACGAAAAAGAAATTGCAGTAGGTTTGAAGGACAACAAACAAGCAAGAGTAGGAATTATCGGTTTAGGTACCGTTGATAATCAGGGACATAGCAGTGGGAATATTTCTTCGTTTTTAAATCATAAATTAAGTGAATCGTATGAAGAAAATTCTAGTTTTAATTTAAAGGAATACGATTCTTCTTTATATGAAAGAAGATTAAATAAAATCACCCAATTTAGCATTGGAGCAGCAGATCTTGCATTAAAAGATTCAAATCTAGAGGTAGATACTACAAATGGTACTAGTATTGGTTTAATATATGGAACTTCAAGAGGCAGTCTTGAAAGCACAACAAAATATTTATCTGGAATATTAGAAAAAGGACATGAATTTGCAAGTGGAATTCATTTTCCGGATTTAGTATTGAATTCTGTTTCTGGAAAACTTTCAAAAGTTATGAAACTAAAAGGCTTTTCAAGTTCTCTTAGTACAGGTGGTAATGATGGAATGATGAGTGCTTTGTATGGTTATGAAACTATTAAAAATAGAAATCAACCATATTGTCTAGTTGGAGCTGGTGATGAATGTTCAGCTTTATCTGAGGAAATAGATAAAGCACTTTTATATGATAACGATACCTTTATGATTTCTGAAGGAAGCACTTTTGCCGTATTAGCAGATTTAGAAAAGGCAAAAAAAGAAAATCGTAAAATTTATTCAGAGATAAAAGGTTTTGGATCCGTGATGAGAAATGGTCAAGAATGTGATGAATCAGACTTTATTTTCCGAGCAATAGATGCAGCATTACAGAATGCAAAGCTATCTATTACAGATATTAATTTTGTCATGTATTCAGCACCACCAAGGCAGCAGGATGTTGAGCATCATGAATCAGTATTAAAAAATATGTTTAATCAAAATGAAACTCCTATAATTTGTATAAATAATATTATGGGTTATAGGGAATCATCAAGTGCTTTAACTCATCTTTGCTTAGCAAGTGATCTTATATATACAAGTGAAATAGAATGTTTAGATAAATTAATTGAACCATCTAGTGAAATGATGTTGTTTAATAAACTAGAAACAGGATTGGTTATAGGTACATCTGCTAATGGGAATTGTATTGCAGCGATAGTGAGCGCAGTATAAACAAGTTTTCTGAAGCAGTTGATATATATTTTATTTTTATAATATTCGGAGGTATGGAAATCATGGGAATCTTAGAAATTAAAAAAGTTATTAAGGAAAAAGTTTTAGTAGAGAGATTAGAGTTAGATGATATTACACCTGATGAAATTGATGATAATATGGCATTATTTGGTGATGGTTTAGGTCTCGACTCTATTGAAGCGTTAGATGTTGTTGCAGGAGTAGAGGAAGAGTTTGGTGTGAAGATGCAAGGAATGAGCCATGAAGATATTCAAGAACATTTTCATTCTGTTGAAAAGTTATCTTTATTTATTGAGTCACAATTAAAAGAGGTTGTAACAGCATAAATTTACAATAATTGAATAAAAGTCTAGGGGTATTTGTGAACCCTAGGCTTTTATAAAATAATTGTGTATGAATTGGGGGGTAATATATGTTATTGAAAGATAAAGTAGCAATAATAACTGGAGCAACGAGAGGAATCGGTAGAGAGATTTTGTATCGCCTAGCTGAGGAAGGTGCAAAGGTTATTGGACTCTATGCAAATAATGATACGGAAGCAAAAAAAATCCAAAATGATTTTATAAAAAGAGGTTTATCAGTAGATTTTTATAAGGGATCAGTAGTGGAACGTTCTTATATTAATTTTGTTTTTAATGAGGTTAAAGAGAAATATGGGAAAATTGATATATTAATTAATAACGCAGGGATTACTAGAGATAATTTTATTACTCAAATGAATGAAGAAGATTGGAAAAAAGTTATAGAAACAAATTTTTTAGGAACATATACATGTTGTACAGAAGTAATACCTTATATGTTGGCTCAAAAATACGGGAAAGTTATTAACATGGTATCTGTTACAGGTGTAGTAGGGAGAGAAGCTCAAGTAAACTATGGGACTTCCAAAGGAGCGATGATTGGATTAACAAGGTTATTATCTAGACGTTATGCACAAGAAGGTATTTATTTTAATACAATTGCTCCTGGCTTAATTCAAACTGAGATGATAGATACTGTTCCAGAACATAAAATCGATAATTTTTTACAATATACGAATTTGAAAAGAGTAGGTACAACAAAGGAAGTAGCAAATGCAGCAGTATATTTATCAAGTGAATTATCAGATTATGTATCTGACGTTGTATTAAAAGTTGATGGTGGTTTTTGTAGATAGGGAGGTAAAGTAAAATGATTAAGAAATTCCTTATAACAAATGGAGATATTCATTTTAACCAATTGTTATCTAATCATTTATTGGAAAAAGGTCATTCAGTAGCAATGGTATTTTCTAATCAAGAAACTAGTGAATGCTATCAAAAAAGTATTCAAGTGAACGGAGAATTTTATCCGCTAATTTGTAATGAATTTACAGAAGAAACAGTTAATTTTTTGTTTGAAGAAGTTAAAGGAAAGTTAGATGGATTGGATATATTAATTCATGGAAACGAAGAAATAGATGAATCGCAATTTTTTGCCGAAGCACCAATTTTATTTGGTGAAGTTATTTCTGAACATTTGAGACGAATCTTTTTGTTTAACCAGTGCGCGGTATCGTATATGATGATTAAAAAAAGAGGACAAATTATTTATCCATTAATTTTTGATACTTTAGCATATGTGGGTTATCCTACTTCTCCAATTTTAAATCATGCCAAAATATCCATGATGAAATGCTTAGCGAAGGAAATATCTGCGTTTAAACTTAAAATAAACGCTTTGACTTTAGGATATTCAGATAATGAATTTAGTAGATTAGAAAAGAAAGAAAAACAAAAAAGTTTAGAAATCTTCGGTTTGAAACCAAAAATTCAAAAAATGAATGAGTTAATAAAAGGGATCGACGTACTCGTTTTAGATGATACTTTTATTAGCGGTCAAAACATACATATTACGCCTGGAATAGAAACGACTATCTAATTCTAATATGTTTTATAAAATATTAATTATTTCGAAAGAGGAAAAATATATGGAACAAACAATGATGAATAGCGTTCTAACAAAGAGACCACATGAACTGTTGTTACAAGCACCACCTTTTTTATTTATTGATAAAGTTTTAGAATTTGAGAGTGATACAGAATCAATTTTATGTGCAAAGTATTTAGCTTATAATGAACCGTATTTTAGCGGGCATTTCCCTGGTAAGCCCATTCTTCCAGGAGTTCTTATTATAGAGATGGCGGCACAAGCAAGTATGTTGTTAATTCTTGGGATGATGAACGAGGAAGAACCACAAGTTGGCTATTTAGTGAGGACGAATAAATTTAGCTTTATTAATCCTGTGTATCCTGGTGATTGTTTAAATGTTCGTGCAACTATGGTTAAAACAATCGGGAGTTTTATGACAACAAAGATTGAAGTTGTTTCTATTTCTTCAAGTAAAATAGTAGCAAAAGGTGAATTAGTTCTTACCATTTCAGAATAAAGGGGCTTTAAGGTATCATGATATTAGGAGTTGGTTTTGATTTAGTTGAGATAGAGAGAGTTTCGCGAATATATAAACGATCACCAAGAATATTACAAACTTTTCTTACGAACAAAGAAAAAGTTTATTTTGATCAGATTATGAATGAACACAGGAAATTTGAATGGCTGTCAGGAAGATTTAGTGCGAAAGAAGCTGCTATAAAAGCGATTTCTTCAGGATTGGGAATTTTGGTTAAATTTACAGATATTGAAATACTATATGATGAACTAGGAAGACCTACTATATGTTTAACAGATGAGATTCAAAGTAAGTTGTTATTTCGGGTAAATTGGAATTTATCGATTACTCATACGAAAACCACTGCGGGTGCCTTTGTCATTATTGAAAAAATACTATGATAGCAAGGGGATTATATATATGGTAATAGAAATGTATATTTTAAATGAGCGAGAAATAAAAAAAGAAATTACAAAAACACTACAAGAACCTTTTAATTCAATTTTTATAAATCAAATAGTGTCTAAAGAACAAAAATTTCAAGCGCTACTTTGGGTTTATATAACAGCATTTAAGAATGAATGTCTAACAGATGAATATTTAAATGCTTTTTATTCAATTTTAACGCAAGAATATGGACTATTAACTGATGATAACGTACAGGTCCTTTCTATGGCTGTTATTCTAATGCAAGAAAGTCATGCCTTTGAACAAATAGGGATGAGTCTTGTAATATAGGTCATATCAAATCTTTTATTATCACTAAACCTCATTCATACGTATAAGAATGGGGTTTTATTTATTATAATTAAATTACTATAACTTGATTTACAAATTCAAAAAAAGTTGTTATAATTAACTCGATATAAACAATGTTAATATTAATGTTGTTAATATCGAGTTAATTAGTACTATTACATTTATTAATAAGGAGCGTTTGATGTGAAAGGAAGAGATGTTGTTTTAGGTGTTTTAATGAAAAAGAAAATGTCAGGGTATGATATAAAACTTGTTTTTGAAGATGTTTTCTCTCATTTTTTTGATGGAAGCTTCGGTATGATTTATCCTACTTTAAGACAATTAGAGAAAGAAGGAAAAATAAAAAAAGAGATTGTAGCTCAAGAAGATAAGCCCAATAAGAAATTATACTCTATTACTGAGGAAGGGATAAAAGAGTTTCATCAGTATTTAGAAACAAATGTGGAAAAGGATATTTTATGTTCTGACTTTCTAATGCGTATGTATTTTGGAGAATATAAAAATTTATTAGAGATTAGAAAATGGATTGAGGAAGAGATAGAAAGAAAGGAAAAAAATATAGAGGATCTTCGTACTAAATATAGCACATGGCAAAAAGGATTAACTTTTGCTCAAGAAATTTGTTTAGATGTTGGAATTTCACAATATCAAGCCCAGGTTATAACTTTAAAAGAAAAATTAGCACAACTCGATTTGTTAGAAGAAAGTGTAATGAAAAAAAACTAGAAAGCGTTTTTGAATAAAAAAGGTGGATTGTTTATGGAACAAAAAAAGGGGTTTAAAATTGTTTTTTTAATGTGTCTAGGGATTTTTCTTTGCATGATAGACACTACAATTATGAATATTGCATTGCCTGCAATTCAGTCAGACCTTAATACATCTTTAGAAAAAATGTCGTGGATTCTAAATGTATATACTATGTCTATCGCTGTATTTGCTATTCCGTTGGGACGTATTGCTGATATTTTTGGTAAAGCAAAAATTTATATAATTGGTTTATTTATTTTTGGATTAGGATCTATGTTATGTGCTTTTGCAAATAGTGGAGAACTTTTAATTCTATTTCGTTTTATACAAAGCATAGGGGCAGCGATATTATTTCCTACAGCCATGGTCATTGGGGTTTCAGCAGTACCTTTAACAAAAAGAAACAAGGCACTTACTATTTTAGGAGTAACGCAGGGGCTATCAGCAGCAATTGGTCCCGCTGTAGGTGGTGTAATAACAGAACAATTAGGATGGAGATGGGTATTTCTTGTTAATGTGCCAATTAGTATAGTAGCTATCGTTTTATGCTTTATTATGTTGAATATAAAACATGAAGAACGTGTTCAAGCAAAAATCGATTGGATTGGGTTAGTATTATGTAGTTCAACTATCTTTTCTTTGACCCTTATCTTGGTTAAAGGTAATGACTGGGGTTGGTTAAGTAATATAGCGTTGATTTGTTATGGAATTAGTATTATTTCTCTTATCTTGTTTATTACAGTTGAACGGAAAGTTTTAGAGCCAATGGTAAATTTACAATTATTTAAAGATCGCATTTTTGTAGGCGCTTCTTTTGCAGTAATTTTGAGTAATATGTTTTTAGTAGGAGTAACTGTTTTATTACCAACATTTTTAACAAGATTACAAAATAAGACGGAATTAGAGGCGGCTTTTCTTGTAACACCAATTTCAGGGATGATTTTTATTGTTTCACCATTAGCACCTTTACTTTTAAAAAGGTTTGGTAAGGTTGCTGTTGTTTTTGCTGGTTTTCTTATAATGAGTATGTCTTATTATTGGTTACAAACTATTGGGGTGTATTCTACTAATGAAGAAATAATTATTCCTTGTATGTTATTAGGAATTGGCTACGGATTAGTGGTAGGGCCAATTACTATTTTAGCGGCATCTTCTTTTGAAGGAGAGATGTTAACAGTCTCACAGAGTGTGGTTTCAATGTTAAGACAATTTGGAATTGTATTAGCTGTTGCAGTTTTTGTATCAACTTTAACTCATAATATCTCAATTAATACTGATAAGGTATATAAGTATGCAGATGAGCGAGTACAAAAGATACAGGTAGACAAAGAAGAGCAAAGAAGAATTTTAGAAATAGCTAAAGCTAAAATCGAGAGTAAAAGTGTTAAACAAGGGGATCAAAAAGAGTCGCAAAGAGACGATACAATTTTAAACCAAGAAGAAAAGTCTAAATTAATTGAACAAAAAGTGATTGCAACTTTAAATACAATACCAGTGCAGTATCAAGAAGCTAAAAAAGAGGAAATAACAAAACAAGTAACTCAAGAAGTAGAAAATAAAATGGAAATAATGAAAGAACAGGTCAATGAATTTTCTGATGATGTGAATCATTATACTGAAAATAAAATGGCAGAAAGTTTTACCGATTTATATAAAATAAGTGCACCGATTATATTAATTTTAGGGTTTATTAGTTTTCTTTTCTATGAAAGAAAAAAGAAAATCAATAATTTGTAATATAATATTTATTATATTTAAAATAACTAAAGGATTAATAGATATTGATAAGGATGAATTGGATATGACATATAGGAGTAAAATAAGTAAAATTCATAGAATAACTCTCCCAGTTCCAGGGGCTATTGGTAGTGTACATATTTATTTAATAGAGGGTAAAGAACTTACATTAATAGATGTAGGGATTAATACTAAAGAATCATGGGAAGTTTTAACGGTAAAATTAGAGGAACTAGGATATAGTCCTTCTGACATAAAACATATTGTTCTTACGCATCATCATGCCGACCATGTCGGCTTGTTAGATTATTTTCCAGAGGGTATTAAAATTTATGGGCATTTTAAAACCGATCCTTGGATTAATCGAGATACTATTTTATATCAACAATTTGAGTCTTTTATTAATACTTATAAAAGTATATATGGTATTCCTGAGAATTTTCAAAGTAAACTGTTACATATAAATGATAGTCTTTCATTATCATGTAATCGTTCTCTCACTAATTTTATTTCAGAGGGAGATGAAATACCAAGTATTCCGGATTTTAAAATTATAGAAACACCGGGTCATTCGTCTACGCACATTTGTTTATATAGAGAAAAAGATGGAATATTAATTGGTGGAGATATACTAATCCAAAATGTATTTTTAAATACGATGCTTGAACCGCCTGGTTTAGCGGAAACAGAAAGACCTAAGTTACTTGTTCAATATAATGAATCCGTCGAAAAACTAAAACAACTTCCAATAAAGAGTATTCTTCCAGGACATGGAGAGGAAATTCTTGATATGCATGCATTAATTGAACAACAATTGAAAAAACAGAAAAAAAGAATGAAAAGAGTAATTAGGATACTAAATGATAAACCTCAAACAGTTTTTGAAATATGCACCAAATTATTTGTAGGTTTTTACGAAATTCAGTTTCTTTTAGCATTATCTGAAACGGTAGGAATACTAGATTTATTAGAGAAAGAAAAGCAGATTGAAATGAATTGTTTGCAAGGGGAATGGTTGTATCAAATTTCCAAATAAATTATTAAAAGTGGCGTGTTTTAAAAATGTATAAGTTATTATATAGACTCTTTCCAATACGGAAGGAGTCTTCTGTAGGAAAACGATAAAAAGACATAAAAAAGAGTTTTTAATTATGAAGAAGCTAGTTGCAACATTTGCAGCATGCCTAGGTTTATCAACAATCAGTGCATACGTTGCATCTACAGAAATATCAGGAGGAGTTGATCTTGACCCTATTTTAATAGAGTATCGAGAGAAAAGTAGATATATAAAGATTCTCACTAAATCCATTGAAGGTTTAGGGTGATTGTTAATTACATTTTAATCGCTTTCTATAGCATATTTACACATCAAAAATAACGTGAAAGTATAAAAGTAGTTATGGAGATTCTGTTGGTCTTAAATATTTGAAATATTCCATAAAAACAATTGGAAACAAGTTGCATAAATGTTAAAATTAAATATAAGAATGACAGGATTTTATTAAATATAAAATTCTTGTATTTTTTTCTTGCTTAATTTTGTAACTTTTGAAATAAAGTTTTACAAACAATATTAAAATTTTTTCAGTTCAATATTAGAATTTATATGAATCTGAATGTAAGGAAGGTTTTGGGGATAATATGAGAAAAAATCAAAGCTTAAAACGTTTAGGAGTCACGGCATTAACTATGGGATTATTAGGTGCAGGGATTCTACCAAGTAATTCTTATGCAGATGAAGGGGATATTACTCAAGTACAATCAATTTCGTCTAACAAACCTACAGAAGGACGAGTATTGAATTATATTGATGCCAAAGAAAGTAATGAATTTCTGACTGATAAGGAAGTTAAATCAATTAATCTATCTGCTTTAAATGCTATATATCAAGAAGTGAAAAACATTACTGTCAGTAAATCCGAAGACGAACTAAATCGAATTGTAGCTGAAAAGATTAAAAATAATCAATCAGTATCACTTCGCTCCGCATATTCATTTCAAATACCTGGATTTGGAACATTAACTGATGCTGAAGTTGATTTGGCCAAGAAAAATCCATTCGAATTTGTAACTTATGGGGCTTGTTCCGTTTTAGCGAAAACAACTTCAGAGAAATACTACAGCAACTCAACACTTTATCAAGGAAATGGTGATGCTTTTAGGCACTCTTTTTGGAATGCAGTCCTTTCTAAAGAATTAGGTGCTATTAAAGGTCGTGATGTGGGTGTTGCAAGAGCAAAAGTTTGGACAGATGCCCATGAGCAATATTCTAGTGGCGTTGATAAGGAAATGGACCTGTATAATAATGAAGTTGGTAGAACGATTGCTTACAACAATTATTCATGGAGCATTAATCAATATAGTAGTCACATAAGAAATGAAGTTGCAAATGGTTCAATGGTTAGAATCGCTGAAGACAAACTAGTTAGAACTAATGGCGATCTTTAATAAAATATCTTAATAAAAAAGAATTTATACTATATAAATTCTTTTTTATTTCGTATAAGGCAGAATCAATATGAGATAAGAGAATTCATATGAAAAAATACCCTATAGAATAATCTATTCTCTCTTTATATTAAAAACAAAAAGTTGGTTGTTTCTGAAATAAACTTTTTGTGCAAATAATGAGCTTTTCAAAATTAACGTATGAATAATACTAGGAAATGTTAAGTGATAAGCTTAAGTTATAAAAATTTAAACACTCCAAGCCATTAGTTAATAATAGAACATTATAGAGTGTTTAAATTTTTACAAAATGAATACAGTGAAGTTTGTAAATAGAAGGGTGTGATTATTTAATCTAAAAAAACAAATGACAACTTCGCACGAAATACCAATTTTACGAACAATAAGATGTATAAATAAAAATCAAATACAGTATTTAGGGATTTCTAGCTCAATTACATGAATCTTAGTATATTGGCATCTGTCTATATAATTCATATTTTATATAGGAATCATTAAATACTGAACAATTTATTGAAATTATTCATAGTAAATTACCTTTTACTATATAAGATTTTTTCTTATGTTGATCTAATTAACTCCTCATAATTATGATTAAATTAACCAATTCATGTTAGATAACGAATTTTAAACTGTTTTCATATATTGATTTTTTGCATGAATTTATATATAAAAATTGTTTATTTTACATACATTTATATGTAGTTTTTGCACTAATTTTTATGGTTTTATACAAATTTATCACTTAGTTAGCCATAATTTTCATTTGATTAACTACACTATACCATTCAGTTTTGAGCATACTTTAGTATTTCATAATTTAATTATGTAAATAAGTTTGTGTAAAAATTGAATTTTATGCGAACTTGTGTTCGCATTCATTTTCTGTTATAGTATATATGAGGTGATTTTTATGGATTACAGCAAGCAACGTCAAAAATCCGTACATCGTAAAAAATTATACGAGAATCTAAATGAAATGCCCTTTTACATAGAAGAATTTGTGGAGTACAAAGAATTGCATGATGCCTCTCCCTCCACCCTACTGAATTATGTATATGATTTTAGAGTCTTCTTTAATTGGTTATTATCCGAACAAATTATTGAATTAAAACCTATTAAAGACATATCCTTCTCTGATCTGGAGAATTTAAAGAAAAAAGATGTTGAAAACTTTATGAGATTCTTAAAATTACAACAAAACATGCAGAATTCCTCTGTTAACAGAAAAATTTCGGCCTTAAAGTCTTTATTTAAGTATCTTACCTCCCTTTCAGAGAATGAAGATGGAGAATGTTATTTTTATAGAAATGTAATGGCTAAAATAGAAATACATAAAGATAAAGAAACATTAAATGCTCGTGCAAAGCGTATGAGATCTAAAATATTCCATAATGATGACGATCAAGAATTTTTGAATTATGTTAAATATGAACATGAAAAATCTTTAACAAAACATCAGTTGTTCTATTTCCTAAGAGATAAAGATCGTGATGTAGCTATTCTCTCCCTCTTTCTTGGTAGTGGTATTCGAGTAAGCGAATTGGCCGATCTTCGTATGGAAGATATAAACTTAAAAGAAAGACTAATTGATGTAATCCGAAAAGGAAACAAAGAAGATTCTGTATGGATTACCCCAATTGCATTGAATGATCTTGAAAAGTATATGGAAATCAGAGATAACAAATATGCTCCAGGGAAAGAATTGAAAAATGTGTTTTTATCGAAATATAAACATACTGCACAACCTCTTTCAGTTAGAGCTATCCAAGATATAGTAGAAAAGTATACTAAGGCCTATGGAAAAAGAATGTCTCCTCATAAATTAAGACATACATTGGCAAATAAATTATATATGGAAGAAAAAGATTCATTACAAGTGATGCAGCAACTTGGGCATACCAGTCAAGATACAGCTTTGTTATACACTCAACTTGGGGAAACAACTATTAAAGATAGTCTAGGAAGAATAGGAAAGAATAAATAATAAAAGTTCAGCAATTTTGCATTGCTGAACTTTTATTATTTCCCTTGATAAGAGAAGAGATTTAAAATCTATGGTAAATTTACTTAATTTCGAAATTTATTATGTAAAAAATATAGAGTTTAAATTCTACTTTAATTAGAATTTAAACTCTATATTAATAGGATAATATTAAATAACAGTTTGTTAGGGCCATAATTCGATCTATCCAGCATAATGCTTCAGTTTCGTATAAATCAGAGTTCATCATCTATAAATTCATCATTATATTTTTTATTTTTAAAAATATTCATTATTTTCCTCATAAATGACTTTTTGCTATCAACTTCTCTAGAGTAACAAACTCTACAAATCGTATCATTAGTTTCAAATTTATTTAATACTAGTTTTTCTTTTCCTAATTTTTTTGCGATGCAAGTGCGATGCTGGCCATCTCCAAATGATATATGTCCGCAATTATAAAGATAGGCATTTATATTGGTATTTTTATTGAACCAATCTTGTTTAGTCATGTGTGCAGCTAAGAGTTTACAATAGTCAACTGATCCTTCACTGAAATGTTGATTTAGTTCACGTTTTTTTATTTCATGATACTGCTCATTGGTTAATTGCAAAGAACAAATACCTGTTCGTACTTTAAAACAATCATATATTCCTAATTCAAAAGCGTATGAGTATTCTTGAGGATTAATGGTTTTTGTCAAAAAATAACACTCCCATCCAAATCTCAGTAAATAGATTATATCATATATTTCCCATCATTCATGAGTTCGTTAAATGTGAATTTAACGAACTCTTGCATTGTGGGAAGTAGACTTCCCCTCTTACTCCATAAATGTATAAGGACATGAAAATGGATACTCTTTGGACAAGAAAACAAGTATTAAACGAATCTTCTTTATTGGTAATTAGATATTTTACGTTATTAATTAGTATCCAGTTTCATTTCCTTCTGCATAAAAACATATTTTACGATAAAGAAAAAGAATCCATTTTGAAAAAAGATTAATCAAAATAGATTCTCGTGTTAGTCATATAAAATTATTTTTTATACAAGGGTTTAATCTAAGACTCCCAAAAAACTTCTTAAATCAATATTTCATTAAATTTCACGAAGGTTTTTAATTTAAACCTCATTTTAAAGCTATAACTATATTTGTGTCCACCCTTATAGTACTATTCTATTGTAATGCTCCAATCTCCATCTGCTTTTACTCCAAAACTATACATCCCTGAATCTTTGAAAACGTGAGAAGAAGAACCTTCATAAGAACCTATTTTATTCACTAATAAATTCTGATCATTCACTTTAATAATAAAGTTTCTTGAACCTGTATGTTTTAACTTAACAATATGATTTCCGCTTGGGATATTAATGAATACTACATCATCACCATGCCCGTTAATTGTCCCTGGAACCGATTCTGATACAAGTGGTGTTTCTTGCGTTATTGCTACATTCCAATTGCCACTCGATTTCACTTCTAAATAATATTCTCCACTAGCCGGAATTGTAGTTGATACTTCTCCTTTATAGCTACCAATTGTATTTACTAACAATCCAGCGTCATTGCCACTAGCATTTTTTAAATGTACAATAAAGTTTCTTGAACCTGTATTATTAAAATCAAAAAATGCCAAACCTGACTTTAGATTGACTTTATTTGTGACAGAATCACCAGATCCTTCTAATTTTTGTTTATTATTTTCGTATGCTTCTTTTAGTTTTTTATCAGCTTCTTCTTTAGCAATTCTTTTTTCTTCGTTCATTCTATTTTCTTCTTCTTTAATGAAATTTCCTAAAGAAGCTTCATCAGTTAATGTTTCTATTTTAGTAACTTCTTTTGCATTTAATACTACTACTACAATTTGCCCATCTTTAGTATCAAATGAGTATAATCCGGCTGGGTTGTAATTGTTATAGTTTCGAACTTTTATCTTACTGTCTTCTTTTTTTTCTTCAAATTCCTTTATACTCATCCCGATAGTAAACATTGATTTAATTTCTTCCGTACTATACTGTTTGCGAGTAGGTTCTCTAGATTCTTCTTTTGTATCTACTTTCTCCACATCTACAGCAGGTTTCTTTTGACTTGTAACATTTCCATCGCTACTTTCAACACTTGTACTATATGGAATTACATTGTCTAGTATGGTATATGTGGTAAATGCAATAAGAACCACAATGAAAGTTTTTAATTTTCCCGACTGTTTTTTTACAAATTGTATAATTAGTTTTACTGTAGCGCATGCTCCAATAATAAACGTTATTGCAGCAAATCCACCTCTTACTCCAACAGAAAATCCAGATACAATTAAAGCAAGACCGAATGGTATAGCAGCAATTTTAAGCCATATGATAGCTGGTTTTTTTCTTATTTTCTGTATTAGTGAGTATACTAATAAACCGATTGAAGCAAATACTAAAATTGTTATCAAAATGTCCATACTATTAAGTTCTCTCCCTACAATAATTAACTTAGTAAATATTACTACTCCAGTTATTATAATAACCTAATATAATACAATAAGGAAGTGATGATGTTTTTTTATGAAATACAAATAGGAATTCTATTTAGATAACTATATTTTTAACAATAAAAGGAATAACTGTACGAGAATATGAAAATTGATACCTTTTAGACAAGAAAGTAGATCCTTCATGAATGTCTTTTGTTACTTATCTAGAATTAAATTTTAGTCGAACTTCACGGTTAATTAGGTTTTACTGTGAGGTAAAAAGAGAGCTATGCTCTCTTTTTTATGCTATTTACTAGTTAAAATTGTTTCAAATTCAGTTAAATTAGTTGAAGCATTACTAAACTTTTGTTCAGAAAGTTGACGGGATTTTCGTGCTTCTTTCATTCTGTCTTCCATTGGAGCTACACCTCGTATTCCTTGCAATATAGCATTTGCTGCATTTTCTCTATAATTTGCCGCAAGACCAAACTCTTCTCTAAATTTATTTATTTTTTCTTTTAGAACAGGGTCATTTATTTTATCAGCAGCATTAAAATTGATATTCACTTTTGACAATTCCCTGTATTTAGTTGATACAATCTCCATTTGTTTTTGTAAAGTATTTTGGTCTACAGTTGCTGGAGTCTCCCCTTCTTTGTTGAAAACTGATTTTACTTCTTGATTCCATATATCATTATACTCTTTTATCATGGAATCAATTTTAGGTTTAATTTCATTTTTGTATGTAACAGTATCCTTATCTGAAGAAGATTGAGGTTGTTCTTGTTTATTGGTAGTCCCTGTATAATGCTGATCTATATTAAATCTAATTTTATATTTTCTAGTTTTTGCAATTTTCATTTCTGGGCTTTGTTTATGGATTTCAAAAGTAAAATCAACCCAGTTTAAAGCTTCAAAATTTGTGTCGTTTACCTCATATATAACCCTATTATCCTGTGCAAGTTCGGGTGTATCTTCTTGTGGATTCTCAATTTTCATAGTTGGATTTAACCTATCGCTTTTCATAGGTTTATCTGGTGTCATTTGATGCCCTTGATCAGTTGTGGCCTGTATCTTACTAGTATTAAGAATAAAAGTGGAATTAGATGTGTTATCAATTGTAAAGGCTATACTAATAGAGCCAACATCTTTCCCCTTATAAACGGCTTTCTTATTACTTAAAAATAGTTGGTTCATTGATACTTTAAGTCCGTCAAAGTTATCTTCGAATTTTGCATTATCATAAATTATGAAATGCTCATTATTTGTGGCATTATGACCATTAGGACTATATCTATAGGAACCCGCATTAATAGTTGTATTTATTTCTTTCACCAGCACATCTTCTTTTGTATCTTTTTTCTGTTTATCGTTTGTTTTTTTTGTGCTCTCTTGCTTTGATTTTTCCGCTGTGCTAGCAGTATCATTAGATTCACACGCTGTCATCCCCATTAATAAAGAGCTACATGTTAAAGCTGCTAATAATTTCTTGTTCAAAATTTATTTCCTCCAAATATTCAAATGTAATATTTATTATAACAAATTAAGTTGCCTGTTTTGCTATTTTTAAAAAGTTCCCACTTTGGTGTCTTAGTTTAAAGAAGTACCCATTTTCTTGTCTTGATATGTGGACAAGAAAATGGGTACTAAATGAACTGTATCCGTTAATAGTTCAGCATTTTACAATATAAAATAGGTTCCTACTTTCATTTTTAAAACTTAATTGGACAAGAAAATCCAAACTGAAGTTCTATAGATTTACATAACTAAATACATGTAATCTTGTGTGAACGTATAGCTTTACATACCACGTTACTTTTATTTATAAAGAAAAGACATCCAAAGATGTCTTTCTGCTCTGTAACAGATTTAAATACATAGTGTATAAAAAATAGACAAGATAGATATGCTAGCCTGCCAGCAATCGATTCTCTTATAAATCTCATAAGTATGACTTTGACAAGTAATGCTAAGAATATCGGTATAAACAGTACCATAGCAAGTTTGATTGCTATGTCATTAATTGTTGCTTTAGAAAGATCAAGCATCCTATATTAACTAAAAACCTATTTTTAGTGTAGCTACTACAGTTCTTATAGTGTTGCAGCTAATGTAGCATCTGCAATGTGATACTAGAAACGCCTTAATTATTAAAAAAGTCTAATACACGGTTATTTATATATTGGGGATTCTCCATAGACATCAAATGACCTACATCCCTCACCAATTCTATAGTTAGATTGGGTGATGAATTTTCAGCATATTTGAAAGCTTCTATTGGATTATACATTACTTCATTCTCTCCTAACATTAATAGCATAGGAGTTTTAATTTCGGATAATTCTTGATTTGTAAAAACATATGGGAATCCCTGTTCTATTTTTGTTTCTTTTTTTACTGAATTATTCCACATCATTCCTGCTATTAATTGTTCTTGAATAAACGGATGAATAGTGTATCGATTATCAAAAATCCAATCTAAAAATTCTACTACACCTTCCCTACTATTCATCATTCCTGAAGCATAGGAAAAAAACAATGGATGAAAAGGAATATAAGTTGCTGCAGGACTCATTATTACAGCTTTATTTACCTTCTCTGGAAAAAATGTCAAGAAGTTAACAGTATGCAAAGCACCATATGACAACCCTACAATGTTTGTGTTATTAATTTCTAATGTATGTAGTACTTCTTTTAACCACAGTGCGTAACTTAAGCGATCTGTAAAGCCTTTTTGGGGAACACTTTTATTTTTATCGCCTAAAATGTCAATACATATTATTCTATAATGGTTACTCCAGTGTAAAATATTTGGATACCACATTGTCGAACTCATTTTCGCTCCATGGAGTAATACGAGAGGTTGTGCTAATTTAGTACCACTTTCAATAATATGGGTCTTTCCTTGAGATGTTTCCACAAAATAAGATGAAAAACTAGTTGGCCATAATTTTAGACTTTTTTCATAAGATTGTAGATAATTAGTTTCTTGATATTTTTGTTCTAAATGCTTCATTTTAGTCCCCTCCACATAGCTCATTTTCATAGTTCATTTTTAAAGTCACAGTAGTTTTGCTTTAATTAATACCCATTTTAAATTTAAAGGTTTCAATTTCATCGACTGCTTTCTTATACCCCCCAGCATTTTTTAAAGATTTCCCAATTCTATGGCTGTTTTTTGTATAAATATCATTTGATAACACATGCATTGTTGTATTCCGTAATATTTCTGGAGTAAGCAAATTACGATTTAACTGCACTCCAGCTTCTAATTCTTCTATTCTTTGAGCAACTATAGGTTGATCTCCCATAACTGGAATAACTAGCATAGGAACACCAAAATATAAGCTTTCACTGACACTATTCATTCCCCCATGTGTAATAAATAGATCAGTATGCTGTAAAATGTCTAATTGAGGAACGTAATTATATAGCTTAAAATTAGAAGGAATATTTTCTAGTTGATTAATATCATTTTGTTCCCCTACAGCTAATATGACAGTAACCTGGCTATCCCGAAATGCTTCAAAACATGTGTGATAAAAGTCTGGTTGCTGGTTAAATACTGTTCCCATAGAAATAAAAATTAACTTGTTTCCCTTTTCCTGTTCTAAGGAAACAGAATTTACATCCTTACGTTGTTCAATAGAAGTCCCGACAAATATATAAGAATCATCAAATTCCTCTACATTTGGTTGATACAATTTTGATGTATATACAATAGTAATTTCTCCTGGGCATGTCATCACATTTTGTTTTTCATTAAGCTTAATGCCATAAATATCTTCCCATTTTTTAAAAATACCCATGACTTCCTGATATAAAGGAGATTTTTTATTTTCTTCTCCATGATTTTTCATAAGAGTAGAAGCTATCTTTTTAGTAATGGCAAATGTTGTACATGAAGAAATTTTAGGTAATTGTAATATGTCTGCTATGATCCATCCAACAGCGAAATTATTATCATATATAACATAATCGTATTTTTCCCCTTTTATTTCTTTTAAAATTATCTCTATTATTTTATCCATAGATTTTACTATGTGTAATAATATTTCTTGAGGATTTATTTGCCCACTCATCCTTTTTACCATGTCTATTTGTAATATGAAATTTTCATAAGGTCGAAACAAAGCTCCTGTATTTTCTATTTTACTTCTATACTCTTCTACGCAATAGTAAATAACTTCCTCGCCTCTTTTTATTAGTTCTTCGACAAGTGCAATTGTTGGATTAATATGTCCTTCTCCTGGAAAATTAAATATTAGAACTTTTGCCATAGTATTGTTCCTCCCCTTAGAATTAAATAACTATTCCTGTATTGCTAATATCAATCATGTACTGATATTTGAATTAAAGATAAATATTTTCTCTTTAAATATTTTTCTACTACATATCCTTTCTATTCAAGGGTCTTTCTCCTCTTATTTTAATAAAATCACTTGTGTTATTAAATGGAATAAACAATTAAGAAACAAAGTTGATATAAGAAATTACGTAATTTCTTCTCTCTATTTCTCTCATGTATAATAAAAAATCACTAAGTGTAGCAGGTGCTGAATTATGCACAGATATCAATATTTTTAATCTACCTATCACTAATATAATGAAGATAAAAGTATTGATATGAGGTTGGTTGCAGAAAAACGTTGCAACCGTAAAATCTTTAACGTTTTATCGCCCCTCATTTTCCGAAATTGCGAAAACCAAGCTAAAGTAGGTATTGTGTTAGGTCGTTCAATAGAATCGTCCCCTTTGTTTAACAAATGATTTTTTGTAAATAATATGTTTATTAAACAATTAATTAAGGGGGGCTTATATGCCACAGGATCGAAAAGCAGAGGTTCAAAACGATGCATATGAAGGAAAAGAGAACATGCCAGATAATCCACAGTCTCTACCGCATCACATGCAAAAAGAGCTGCCTCACGAATTTTCTGTAAATCCTCTGTTTGCCCGCGAAGGAGAATCCGTCGTTCCACGCTTTCATATGTCTGATGAAGGCATGTTACCAGAAACAGCGTATCAGATTGTCCATGATGAAATTACTCTTGATGGCAATGCACGCCTGAATCTTGCAACATTCGTTAGCACATGGATGGAGCCTGCCGCAGAGCAATTATATGCAAAATCATTTGACAAGAACATGATTGACAAGGACGAATATCCACAGACAGCTGAAATTGAAGAGCGGTGTGTCCGTATCTTAGCCAACCTCTGGCATTCGCCCAGCCCCCTTACGACTATGGGCGTTTCAACAACTGGATCGTCGGAAGCATGTATGCTCGGTGGGCTTGCTTTAAAGCGACGCTGGCAAAATGCACGTAAAAGCGAAGGAAAGCCGGTAGATCGTCCCAATATTGTGTTTAGTTCTGCTGTTCAGGTCGTTTGGGAAAAATTCGCGAATTATTGGGAGGTTGAACCACGCTATGTGAAGATTAGCCCTGAACATCCTCAATTGGATCCTCAGGGGGTCCTCGCAGCCGTGGATGAAAATACGATTGGTGTGGTACCGATTCTCGGTGAGACTTATACCGGTCTTTACGAACCGGTTGCCGCCATTGCGAAAGCGTTGGATGATTTACAGGCGAAGACTGGTCTTGACATTCCCATGCATGTAGATGCAGCTTCGGGAGGATTTATAGCACCGTTTCTTCAACCAGATTTAGTCTGGGATTTTCAATTACCAAGGGTGAAGTCTATCAATGTATCCGGACATAAATATGGATTAGTCTATCCTGGATTGGGTTGGATAATTTGGCGGGAAGCTGAAGATCTCCCTGAGGATCTAATCTTTCGCGTTTCCTATTTGGGCGGGAATATGCCGACCTTTGCCCTGAATTTCTCTCGTCCCGGTGCACAAGTGCTCCTGCAATATTACAATTACTTGCGTTTAGGGAAAAGTGGGTACTATGATGTCCAAAAGGCTTCTCAGAAAGTCGCTCTTTTTCTAAGTAAGGCCATTCAGAAGATGGAACCGTTTGAACTTTTGTCCGATGGGTCGGATATTCCGGTTTTCGCTTGGCGACTGAAAGATGGCTACACATCAAACTGGAACCTTTATGATTTATCTCGACAATTGCGTGTGTTCGGTTGGCAAGTACCCGCCTATCCATTGCCTCCAGATATGGAAGAGGTGACAATTATGCGAGTTGTGGTTCGAAATGGATTTTCCATGGATCTTGCGCATTTATTTTTGAGAAATCTCAAACAGACTGTTGCTTTTCTGGATTCCCTGGATGGGCCTATGCCACATGATACAAAATGTGATAATGGGTTTCATCACTAAATAAAAAAGCCTAATTTCTTCACATTAAATTGAGAAGTTAGGCTTTTTTATATTGGAATTTCCTTAACGTTGTAAATCCACATTTTTCTGAAGCTAACCTATATATAAGAAATAGACTTTATTATCTTTCGTCTAAATGTCTGGATATCTACTTTTTTTAAATCACTTATAAGACTGTTTTTTTCCATTTTCGTATTTTAGTTCTGAAATTCGTGAATGGAGCAACTGTATTGATATGCACCCATTTCCAAATAGGCTACTTTGCTTTTGTTGTGGCCCATTTTCTTTGTTCTGGTTGAAATAATTCTATTTCAGAAAAATCATTTATCCAATCAATTAACATTTGAACTAACTTTGTTTAACCAGTTTTGTTGGATTATTTTGCGAGGAATCATAAAAATTAGCCAGTTGAACCTTTGGCCTCTCTAACCACTTTACAAACAAACCTCGCTAATGCATTATGCATTGGGGGGAATATTGTAAATATGACATCCATTGTTTTACGTAGTGGCATTGGGCATATTATAGGTTTATTTTTATGAACTCCATTAATAGCAATTTTCGCAAGTTTTTGAGGAGACATCATCTTGTTTTTTTTCATTTGTTTAGTTATAGCAGACTTATCGATATTTATTGCTTTTGCAGCATCAAATATTGGAGTATCAACGAAGGACGGGCAAAGGGTACTTACTTTAATACCAAACTCTTCCGCTTCATAATGAAGAGAGGTTGTTAAACCTACAATAGCATGTTTAGTTGTGGAGTAGGCCGAAGCTATTGGGGATGGACCTAGCCCTGCAGCAGATGCCGTGTTGACAATATGTCCAAACCCTTGTTCTTTCATTATTTTATATCCCATTTGAGTACCATGAATGACTCCCCATAAATTGATATCAACAATTTCTTTCCAGTTTTCTAACGACATATCATACAATTCACCGTACATAGAGATTCCAGCATTATTAAATAGATAGTCTAGCCTGCCAAATTCTTCATATATCTCTTTGATTACATGTTCTACACAATTGTAATCAGTAACATCTAAATACGTAAACCTAGAATTTAAAACGTCTTGGTTAAGCCTTTCTTCAAACGCTTTTCCTTCGCTCTCATTAATATCAGCGATAACTACAAATACATTTCGAGACGATAATTCATTGCAAATAGCTCTGCCGATCCCTGAGGCACCGCCTGTTACAATAGCAATCTTTTTATTTTCTCCCATTACAGTTCCCCCCATAAATTAATCTATTTTTGTGACTGAATGGTACCACTGCTATCGAATAAAAGTTGATTTATCATAGATGCATATTCTTCTGCCACACACAAAGCACCATTGCTATTTAAATGAATACCATCTAAAGTCAAATGGAGACCTCGCTTACTGGATAATCGATCAATTCGAATCGGATTCTTATAAAGAAACACATCCTTCATTACTGTCATCACACTTGTGCTGATATAGTCTGAACTGTTCACGTTAGCCAACCGTTTCTCAAAAACTGATTGCATATCCAGAAAACTAACATTTAAAAATTGACTCGAGATATTTTCAATAATAGAAGACAAACCCTTTAACTCATAATTTGATTGATTTTTTAAGTTTTCTCCCACTATTGCTGGTGAAACCACAACAACGTACTTTGAAAAAGGAATGACTATATTTAGTATTTTGTTGAAATAATTATTAAATTCTCGATGGTCTTCTACAATTGGTTGAGCTTGCACTTTTAACAGTTTTGAATAAACATCATTAGTACCAATCCAAAGGAAGATTAAATCAAAATTTGATTCCAACTTGATTTTCGTTAATCGTGTATGCAAACTTTTAACTGTTTCCCCTGGTTTACCAAGGTTTAAAAATGTGATACTTGGATATTTTCGTTTTAATATGTTCACAAAGGACACTCCTGGACGACCTTCAGTTAAACTATCACCGATTAATCCAATCTTCATTTTCATTTCCCCCGTCTTTTATGGATTCTAAAAAGATTGTAATCGCTTGGTTAAACAGCGGTTCTAGTGTTGTCAGCTCATGTGTATTCGTGAGCTGACATAATCCCCCAAGCCAAGTTCCTAGCAATATAGTCCATTCGTCTAGATTACCATCTTTGAACTCCTTTTTTTCTACCCCCTCTTTGAAAATTGTTTGATAAGTATTCATTGGTACAATTGATAAATCGAATAATTTCTGGACCGATTCAGGACTAGATTTTGGGTTTGAAGCGAGCTCTTGACCTGATTTTAATAACGGCGTTTGGTAATTATAAAGGACATGAATTGCCATGCCGTATAGTTTTTCAGTTGCGGTTGAATAAGTAGATTCTTTTGCTATCCATTTTTCATACCAATTTTGCATAGTTTCTTGCGCTAAGAGAACAAATAGCTGTTCTTTGTTTGTAAAATGATAATATATATGTCCTTTACTGTAACCAGAGGATTTGGAGATATCTCCGACAGATGTTTGGTTATATCCTTTTTGAGAAAACAAAAGTGATGCATGCTCCATGATTTCTTTTTTTGTAATCTCACTATCATAATGCCTTTTATTCAAATACATTCTCCTCCCTTTAATTAGTACAGTCGTTCTAATTTAAATATACGTATAGAATTTAATTTTTGTGCAGATTATTAAAGAAATTACACTTATATTTTAGAAAATAGGGGAAATTCTACATGAACTTCATTACTATAATAGACTCTAATTTTTTGTTTTGGGGCAAATATTATATAAAATGATATCGAACATAATAGGTATGTCTGAATCACTAGTTTCTAAAAAGCCTTCACGCAATGATGATTGCATGAAGGCTTTTGATGTTTTCTTATTTTTTTGTTTCGTTGACCCATGTAATAATGTCCTGGATGACGTACTCGGGAACATTAGCAGGGATTTCGTATTCACTAGGAAGACTTAATTCCCCGTCACCCTCCGTGAAGAAATGATTCAATTTCGGGTATTTTTTGAACTGAACATTTCCACGGTTTGAAAGTCCTTCTTGCCATTTTGTATAATCACCTTTTACTGTTACTTGATAATCGCGTGCCCCTTGCAAAATGAGTAAAGGCTCTTTTCGTGATTTTGCCTCTTCAACTGGACGCCACCTAGAAACATCATACATAAAATGAGGTGACCCCAAATTGTAGCCAACTGGAGGATAATCAGGATTGAAAGTAGGATCCTTAATAAAAGCGACCTGTCTTTTTAGTTCAGTGATTTTTTCCTTTGACGCCCCAAGGTATTCATACTGATCAATGAAAATGTCAGTCAAAGAGCGTGCAGGTGGTGCGAGTAAGATGCTTCCTCGGACAAGTGAGGAAGGCGCTTTGCTTAGTATACGTGGCATTGTACCGGCTCCTAGACTATGTCCAAGAATGAAAATATTACTTGGATCAATGCCTTCCTGCTGCGCTGCTGATTTTGCTGCATAGATGGCATCATCTGTAGTATCACGGTCTAACGTACTTGGTTCTGCACCCATCTTTAATGCATGTTCTAAGGTACGTTTTTCATAGCGCAACACTGCAATTCCGTTGGAGGAAAGGCCCACCGCAAGATCGCGTAAGATTTTTGTTCCCATATATGTGCTATCGCGATCATGGATACCAGAACCATGAACAAGAACAACTACGGGCAGTTTTTCACCAGGCTTATGTTTCGGAACTGTTAATGTCGCTGGTAACGGATAGGTAGAATTTCCAATGACGATTTCACGATCTTGATAGGAGTCAGGTTGATCATAGCTAGGATGGGGGATGGTAAAAGATTCCTCGGGTGGCCTTTCTCCAATTTCATCTACTTTCCCGCCAGGTGTGAATTTAAGGAGTAGCGGTATGGTAGTTCCTTCGGTAGCTGCTGGAATTTCTACCGTCTGATGGACCAAGTTTCGTTCTTTTATCACGGGGGTTCCCATGCTTTTTATCCCGCTCCAGCCACTTTGTGTCCACCAGTTTTGTAATGTGGCTGCTGTAAACTTGGATTGAAAAGCAGTAGATGTCAACTGGAGTGCCTCTGCATACTTACCTTGCTGGAGATATTCAAAAAATAATGATGTACGCTCCGTTAAAGAGACTAGTTTTTTTTCAACAGATTGTTCATCGCGTGTATCTGCGTGAATAGCTGTTGTAAGCGGGAAAGATGCAATGCCAAAAGAAAAGAGTAGGGTAAAGGTAAGTACTGATCTTTGTATTTTCTTTTTTTTATTCATGTTCTAACCTCCAATATGTGATGGTAAAAAACAGGTATGGTAATTAGAATTCTGGTGCAAAAACTTCAAAATATTTGCAAGTAATCTCCAAAACTTGGACACACTGATATTATTAATCTAAAAACCGTAGATTTATCTTTTTCTACATGCATATAAACTTCAGAAATAATCTTTCTTCCTTCACTTTATATTTTGATTATAGGAAACAAAGCTCTCTTTTTTCTTACTTGATACTTACAAATTCCTTAAGTAGAGGATATTTTAAAATCTTAGGTTGATGGGTATGTGGCGGTACCCCTTATACAGCATGTACTGATTATTAAAGAAAAAATGCAATCGGGTCTATCGCTACATCAATAAAAATAATTCAAATTTTTCACTTTTATACTTGCTATATCCATATGTACATAAGCCAAAACAAACTCCACCTATACTATTTATAGTACGATAGTCGATTAATAATTACATCTAGAGAAACATCCCTGATTATAACAGTGAGCTTTGGCTAACTATTCGAGTCACCTTATTTTACTCTCTTCGGTAAAGCTGAGCCTGAATGTTCAATTACTGGATGAACATGAACATTAAATTCAGCATTACTAAAATAATTTTCACCTTGATCCCAATTCTTACTTATTTTCTTCCATTCTTTATAATTATTCCGCTTATATACTTCTCCTAACGCTAATACATCCACCTTATATTTTTTTTGAACAAGCTTTATTGATTTTTGAATCCTTTGCTCCATCTCTTTTGAAATATCCTTCGTTAAGCGTTTTTCATTCATAAATTTTTTATGATCACTAAAATGCAACTCCGCCAAAGTACCTTCGAGAAATAGATGAATATCAAACTTCGGTTTTGTAGTATTTTTAGTAAACACCTTTATTTTTCGGTGTAGCTTATGAATTTCATATGTAATAAGCTGATTCTTTTTACGTATGGTAAAATAACCTCCTAATTTTTCACCAATTACAAAGTTCATTCCCACTGTCTGTTCTCCGTTTAACATTCCAACATACTTGTTATCCTTCCCGCGAAACAACGCAGCACCATTCATTTCTATCCCTTGTTTTGTTGGCCTTAAGACAGGTAATACAAAACTTTGTTTTGAAATTATCTTTTCCTGCACGTCACCAATTCTTGCTGCCTCAATCATTTGAGCATTTTTCGGGGGATGTTCAGCTAGCATATCAATATACTGTGCCGGTAAATTTTCTGGTTTTGCACTTTGTTTCAAGATAGCTTCTGCATTTTTTTCAGAAACAAATAGACGGATGTTTCTTCTCATTTCATGATCACGAATATATAGATCAAGCGTATTTTGTAAAACATTAGGATTCGTGAGTAATTTTTCAGAAAAAATGATTACTTGTATATGCGGAAAAAATAATTCGCGACTAATTTTTTTAGCGATAGTTCGTATTTGTTCAAGTACACTATCTGCTTTTGCACTCACATTAATATAATTATTTCCTGCACCTTTTCCACCTTGCTGCGTTAACTTACTGGGAAGTACCATCTGATAGGTCCCTTTCATAATTGGATTTGATTTCGTTTCCTTAACAATATCGTAAGCCGCACCTACTACAAATCCTCTTTCTTCTATCTCTGCTAACTCAGAGCAACCGCTGATAGCCCCAGCTATAAGGCCAATTGATATAATTTTAACGTATTCCCCGAAAGAATTCTCCTTCCTCAAGCGTGTGAAGGGCGTAGCCCTACGATAGGTGGGAGATGAATTTCGGTTTGGCATAGCCAAAAACTTTTGATAAACTAGCTATATGAAGTTCTTTGATAACTTGATATAGAAGGTTGCAGGAAGAAAATAGAGTGCGAAAACCAAGCCATTCGGTTCCTGCGTAAAATATCAACCGTACCAAAAGAGCATCCATGCGTTGGACTAGGGGTGGAACACCCCGAAGTAACGCTCAGGGAGACGAAAGGTTACTTTCGTCGGGGAACTGAGAAGCTCCCACTTCAAGCTTTGCTAAGTGGCGAGTAGTTCACGAAGACATTTCATTTCTACCATTCCTTTATTTTAGCTTATATACAATCAAAACTAGTAAAGGCGTTAACACAACAAAGTTCATATCAATACAATCAAAATCAAAATAATCCCACTGTCTGAAAATATAACTTGCATAGTAATATCTCTAGGCATAGACAATGTACCTACATCAATGTTAGTTGAATATGCGCAAAACCAAGTCCCCATTATCTAAGTTTTTCATCTCCATGCTTAAATGATTTCAATTATTTTTGCTTCTCTAGATTTTTTATAAAATCTTACATCTAAAATTAATCTGTTTTGCCAGTTAACATAGATTTTGACAGACGGATAAATTCTTCTTTTCAATCTAAAAAATTGTATTTGCAATAAGAGTTATATAAGAAATACCAACACTTTTTAAATTTGTTATATAAATCGTAAGTGCAATAGGATATAAAATAATTCCATACAGTCCAAAACTAATCGGAATAAGTAAAACAATAATACTAAGAGTGAATCTACAATCCCTATATTCACCGCCACTTCTCTAATTACAAGTCCAACTGTTTGTCCCATCGATTTCAGAGGTCTAATTTCAACTTTAACAATTCCACTCACTTAACTTTCCTTTCAATAGGTTGTAGCTAGGTTCTGTTAGTAGAATGAAATATATACTAGAAAAGAGCCATCCCTCTTTAAGGATAGCTCTAACAGATGAATTATTTAACTCGATTGGCCAGTCGAACACAGCCTTAAATAATGGCGATTACGAGATATGAGTTATGTTTGAAATTAACAAAAACATAATATAACCAATAAGTCTTTTGCTCCAAATTTACTTCTTCATTGAAAAAAACAACATTTTCAGCTAGGTTTAGTAAGGAATTTTAGGATGAAAAATTATAAATCCCTTGTACAATTAATTGTAATTCATCAAATACAGACATAGACATACAAATCCACTTTATTTTTTAAAGAAAGGCTTAACTTATTTATTTGTTAACCAACGTTAGAAATATTATTTGTATGTATTTAAAAACTCAAGAGCTTTGTTAAAAGTTTCTTGACCTGCAGGTGTATTCATTTTAAATTGAAATTCATGCGCTAACTCTCCAGAAATATTTTTATCAAAAAAGAGTTTTTCTACAGGTACCCCCTTACTTTCTAATGCAGAAGCCATTGCTTTGCCTTGTTCTTCAAATGATGCTGTATTTCCATCTGTAATAAACGTTGGTGGATAATCTTTTGTTATATGTTTAAAGATTGAAGCAATTTCTATTTCAGGTAAGCTTTCAAAATCCCTTTTCCCAAAATAAGCCCAGCCAGTGGTACGCATAAAGTCTTGCACTTCTTTAGTTGTTTCCATTTTAGCTAATGCAGGCATATCATACGGACCACAAAATAGTAATATACCTTTAATTGTTGAAGGTTCAACAATAGGATCAATTTTAGTTAAATTTGCATACCTAGGAGAGGTTTGAATATTAACGAATTGTCCAGATATTTGTGCTCCAGCAGAATCTCCTGCAAAATATACGCGATCTAATTTTAAATGATATTTTTTCGTATTTTCTTTTATATATTCGTAAGCTTCACCAAATTGGCGTACTGGTGTAGGATACTTCCTTTTAGGAGCCAGAGCATAATTTATATTAACCACTGTATACCCCTTAGCTGCTAATTCTACTGCATAGCCAGTAATGTCAGACTTATCTCCACCCACAAATCCACCCCCATGCACCCAAAAGATAACAGGTGTTTTTTCATTATGGATTTTTGGATAAATAATATCTAATGTACCATCAGGAAATTTAGAATTATAATTGATATCCCTAACAATTTGTGTTTCGTTTATAGCATTTTTATAATTATCGGATTGAACAAACATTCCACCTTCAAACGCCTTTTTTATAAGAAATGCTTTTGGATTAGGAGAAAGATTCCAATAACTAATCCCTGCAACAATTAGTCCGAAAACAATCGTAAGTGATATAAACATTCTTTTCTTCCATACCCCTTTAGATTTTGATGATTTTAATTTCATAAGTTTAGAATCTCCATTCTTTTTAGTATCCTAACAATGTGAAAAAGTAAGTATTAATTTTGTGCACTAAAAAATATAAAAATAATGCTAATCTATCAAATGAATTAGTACCATTAGAGACAAATGGACTTATTAAGGCACATATTTATCTAACCTACATAAACTAATAATGTACAATCGCCTACTTTATGAATTCTTTAATGATATATAGAAAGTGTTTATTAAGTTATGATCGTTGGGGAATATCATTAATATCTCTTCTAAAATATATAGGGTACATATTACATATCGCGGTCTGTTTATTTTAGAGCAAGGTTGTTTATAAGTAGTTCCTTTCTTTAAAAAGAGGAAATATAATTTTTAAATTAAATATCTAAATGAATAAATTTAGCACGGGAAAGGAATTGAATTTATGTCCAATTTTAATTTTATTTCTGATCAATTTGCTACAATTCTTAAAGGCAAGTGTAAAATAAATCAAGGTGGTTGTTCGGTGTCTTTTCACCGCAATTTCAAGGTGTTTATTCAAGGAAAACCAAGTGCCTATGTGGTACCCGTCGGAGTAAGTTTTGAATCATTAGATCAAAATGGTAATGCATTAAATCTAGGTGAAATCGCGGTTCTACAGGAAGAGATCCCTGCATTTATGAATTCAATTGTACAACAAGGGATTATTGTCAGTGCTTTACATAATCACTGGTTATACATGAATCCCTTAATTATGTATGTTCATATCCAATCGGTAGAGCCCCCGTTACATTTTGCAAAAAAATTGGCGAATTCCTTTTTGTCCTTAAACAGCTATCCTGTCGCTAATAACGAAGAACATTAATCAATGTTTTGGTCGTATTCATTTGTTATTCTGGGAGGCACCACGTGTCCATTAACTTAAGTAACTTTAATCCCCCTAAACAAGTTTGATTAAAAAATGATGTTTTCTTATAGATCTTTTAAAATGAACTATAAGCATTTGCGGAAGAATCACAACGATATGTTCACCTGTATTTTTAGTAGAAATAGCCTATTCTTGGTCCATTGGAGACGTTATATTATCTTTATAGGTATCAATATAGATATTTCCATTTGCAGCACGTACAGCATACGTAACATCTGTGTAGTTGAGGTTACGTTTTTTTAGTTCGCATTGTAATTCTAACCCCGTATGATTGTTTTGCTTTAGGTTTTCTGTCATAATTTCCCCATCCATGATTAGCTCGATGGGAAGCTTACACTCTTTTTTTGTCGGTATATTTAAATCTTGTTTTGTAACAGTACGGTATTCAGTTTTTTTCAAAACAGATATTTTACCATTTGTTTCAACTACGACATAAAGAACTTCTTCAATGTTAAAAATACCATTCTCTCTTAATTGTTGATTTAAATAATCTAGAGAATAGCGCATTTTTCGCATATTATTTTCTAAAATTTTTCCATTTTCAATAATGACTGTTGGATTTCCTGCAAATATTTTTCTGCCTATTCGACTTTTCATGGATATGTAACTTACCATTAAAATGATAAATACTAAAATAAGAAAAGCAATAACTGCATGATGAGTTTTTACATTCAAATTAAATGCCAAATTTGCAATAATACTTCCAATAGAGATAGCACCAATAAAATCAAAGGTATTCATTTCAGCGATAATTTGTTTTCCTAATATTTTAGCTCCGATAAATAAAATCGAGAAAGATAACAAAGTTCTCAAAATAATCTCTATATGTTGAGACACAAATAGCTCCTCCTTTTACGTTTGGGGGTTTGAATAATAACATCTTATATAAGAATAATATGTATCATTGCAAAAGAATTTATTATGTTCAATAACATTAGATAATTCATGTAGCTGAATTGATCTCAATCTTGTTGTCAAGTTTCTCAAAAAATAATACTTACTTTCTACATAATATCAGTTCTTCAATTCGTTTTATGATTAGCTATAAGGAACGCTCTCGATTAGAGCTCTTTTTGTTTAAATACAGATTTTATTTTATTCTCATACACCTTTTTGATTCTATTCCGTACATTATTATCTCAAGGAACCCACAGATTTCTAAGGTCCAATTTCCTTGAATTTCTTGCACACCGTGTGGAAAGAACCCATTTATAGCAAACGGATTCTTTTATTTATTCATCATACAATAACTATTTTATCAAGCCCCAATTTACATTTATGCTAACTCTATAATAGGTATACTGACATTTGCTTGCGGCCTAGTAGTAACAGGTAAAAAACACCTCTTATAGTTTGCGTTATAGTTATAACATTCAATTTACGTCATTGTCCCCCTAGAGTTTGTATAATAACTCCTCCACCTAAAGGAGTGACTAACATGTAAAGTATCTATTTCATTTCGAATCATTTATTTATGGTCGATATTTATCCTTCTCTTTCATCTCTAATCACTCTAACGCTTAATGATATTACGCATATTTTTAGATTTTCCATTTGTATCTATATTAATTGAGACATTTCTTCGGATATTATTTTCTGTAATGACCTTGAGATTAAATCAAATGCAGATTTATAATCTTCACTATCCTTTTTTTATACGTTATGATTTAGTACTGGTAGAGGTTGCTGCAGAGGAACGTTAATTACCCCTATCATAGTTGCCTGCTGTGCCTGTATGAAAACATACATTATTTGTTTGCAAGTCCGTGTTAGCAACACGTATTAACGCAAACTCCTAGTGAAGGTTATGGAAATAAATATATGATGCGAATGTTTCAGGTTTGTTAAATGGAATGCAAGCAGTACTTCCTTCGATGATTGAGCGCAAAATAAATACTTAATAAAAAATTAGGGATTATCTGAAATATGTTTAGAGACACTTATTTTTCATTTTTTTATTCTCCTATTTAAACGGTATTTACTATGTAATTGTGCATATTAATTAAATACTTAACAAACTCAATGTTACATGTGGTAAAATATATGAGAAAGGTATTTTCTATAAAGTAGGTTCTTAGGCCAGAAGGCGTAACGCATCTCATATTTATGATGTGGCGTTACTGTTAATACCCATACATATGTAAACTATTTTTCAAATAAAGTCTATTGATGTCTAAGATTCTGTTTTATAGGAAGTGTTTTTATGGGATGGGGAATATATATAGGAACGTGGTTCAAGTCAAAGAAAAGGCACTCCTAGGAGTGCCTTTTCTTTGACTATTTATATGTGCGAACGCTTTCGAAATTATTGGATCTAAATTGCTGTACGCATTGTATTAAATAGTGCATTCTTATCATTTTAGTCAAGAAGACTCCTTCCTCAAAGGAGAACGTTCTTGGGATTGCCCATGCCATGGTTCGCGATTCTTGTATACAGGGGAAGTACTTGAAGGGCCTGCTGAAGAACCATTACAAAAATACGATTATAAAATGATAGATAATCTTACTTCAGAAGACTCTGGTTATTAACTAAATTTATGTAGCGGTTATGAAACTCGGGGGAAATTATTATTATGATGGCAGCTTTAAAATTATAAAATCATGGAATAAATACTCAAACAAATTATATGAATAATATATTGAAGTTGCACGAGTCAATAATCTGTTGGGGTACGACAATATTGCTGTAACAAGAAGCATAAGATGACCAAAATGTCCATCTTATGCTTCTTTTAGTTTACGATAAGCTTTTATTATTTAATTTTAATTTTGTTATTTTACACGTATTCAGTTGCAATCCGGTCCTATTTGCGGTTTTCCTATTTGTACAATCTATTTATTTTGTGCAATCTTAGCACCTTCATATAATTTATCCGTATAATTTTTAAGGTCCTGCCAATTATCCTTTGCTGTATTCAGATCTGCTCTTATAATCTCATCAAACAAGTCCAGATTAATGTTGTCAACACTGTCAATCAATGATTTATATTTTTTCTCCACTGTCCCCCACTGAGTCTTTATATTTTCAAGAGCAGTAACAGCTGTACCAACTGTTGCAGCCATATGTTCCGTTTTATTTTTGGCATCAGTCAAAATAACTACTTCTGCCTCTGCTCCAGAAATTCTGGACTTTAATTGTTCTATTTCTTGTTGTGCAGATGCGATATTCTTGTCAGTAGTGACAATCAATGGTATACCAATCGGTGGCATAAATACAGATAAAGCTATATAGCCACCACGTTTATCATAGTTTTCTTTAATTGTATTATTACAATTCTCAATTCGTTGTTGTAGAAGCGGAATACCAGCGTTCGTACTTTCTAGAATATTCTCCAATTGATTGAAATCTTCTTTGAAATTTCTTGTATTTTCTGCTATTTCACCTTGAAAATTTTTCAATTTTTCTAACAGTACATCTAATTTTTGACTATTGTACAAAATACTATTGTACAAATTTTCTAGTTCATATTTTAATTTCTCTGTATCTTTTTGCTCTATAGCAGTTAGTAAAAGCTTATAACTTGCTTGAAACGTATCATTATAACTTACAATATTCTGATGCGTGTACATAATACGAGTTTTAAAATACATGAACCAAAAGTCGGCATTCTCTATTGCATCTCGTTGATGTTTAATCATGTTTGCTTGTAAATCACCATTAATAGAACTTATTTTACTTAAATCTGTCAGCTGTTGATTACTGATTGTATTGGCATATGAATCCATTGTAAGGATATTTGCCACCATTTTTCCCATTACTTCTTTAAATTCACCAGGACCAAGGGAATAGTTCTTCAAACTTTCTTGCTGTTGGGACACAGTTTGTTCTGCTGCCAAAGTATGAAGTGGAATTACATTACTCGCTGCCATTCCCGTAATGATTGTTGACAAAATAATTTTCTTATATAAATTCTTATTCATCTTTTTCACCTACTCTTTCACATGCATCACATATTTTATTAAATTCATAAGCTTCCATTCTTTACTTCAAATGAATTACGATTATTGCAAATAAAACAACATATTAAAATAGAGATTCTCGTACTTTCTTATTCTATAATCTTTATTTAAGTTTCATAACTATATAGGAAGTCTCCTGCTCAAACTTGAACAGGAGACTCACATTATGTGTTCTTCAAAAGAGAAACTCAGTATATTATATTTTTCATTACTTCGGCAATTTCTTGAAGTAATATTATTATTTCAAGAAAGAAATCTCACTACTTTGAATATTTTCAGCATACTTTCTAATCTGCTCCCAATGATCATTCGCTGTATCCAGATCTGCTGTTATATCCATAGCAAGGAATTCTGGGTCAACAGCTTTAGCACTCTTAATCAATGAGTCATATTTTGTTCCCATTCCATCCCACGCAGTCTTTATATTTTCAAGAGAAACAATAGCTTTATCAATTGTATCTGTTAAATTTTTAATATCACTTTGTACTATCGTTAACCTAGCTGACTGTAGTTGCGCCATTGAAATATTTTGTGTTAGCGTTATAATTTCTTCTTGTGCCTTGATTATCTGCTGCTGCGATGAAACTACTCCGTATATCCCACCTCCTAATATAGGTGCACCAATGGGCGCAAAAGGTGAAAGAACTAAATATGCACCAGCAGCAGTTGCAACCGACGATGCAATATAAATTTTGTTATTCTCATCGATTAATGCTTTATTTGTTTCGATTTGCTTCTGAAACAGTGGAATTCCAGCTTCTTGACCAGTTAAAATATTTACAATGTCTTCAGAATTCCCTTTTAAATTTTGTGTATCTTTTTCTAATTTGCCGCGAAAGCTTTTTAAGTCCTCCACTAATTTGGTCACTTGATCTTTATTCTGTGAAATTTCACCATTCAACTTTGTAAGCAAAGCTGTTAGTTTGACCGAATCATTTTTATATTGTAATAAATAACGAGAATAATTTTGGAATTTTGTATCATAACTGATAATATTTTGATTCGTTGTAACTATCCCTGATTTCAAATTATTTAACCAGTATGTTGCATTTTCTCTAGTAAGATTTTGATTGGCTTTAATGGCTGTTTTTAAATTATCGCCAACTGAAGGTAAACCATCCAAATTAATATCTGCTTGTTTAAGAATAGTTAAAGCATACAGATCCATTACCAACATATTGGATTTAGTTTCCTTCATCGCATGATCAAGCCCTGTTGGTCCAAGGTAATAACTAGGGTATTTAAGGTCTTGATGATTTGCATAAATAGGTGCTGATTCCTCTGCCGAGGCATATGATGGCATAATACCACCCGCTACGATTGTTGCTATTAATGTAGATAAAGCCATTACTTTATAAGGTTTTTTCATCACATTTTTCTCTCCTTACATTATTAAGAATTATTGTTCTGAATTCTACAAATTTCATCCTGTTACTTTTATTTTTGTAACACTCTCTTGATATTCCGTTGTTTGTTTTTTCAATTCATCCGTAAACTGTTTAAGCTCTTTTAATCGTGCTTGTAATGAATTAGAATCTATTTTCACACCAGTATTAAGACTTGTCCCTGTTTCAATCATTATGTTATTAAAGGTGTCCCAACTACTTACTAGATTGTTAAAACTCTGAGTTTGCTTTTTAACTGTTCTTGTAAAGTTATTTAATTGCTGCTCAATAAGTGTCATTTGAGTTGCTTGCACTTCAATATTCGATAAGTTTTGTACCAATTGAATTAGTTTCTGTTGCTTTTGAGCAATAGCTTTATTCAGTTCTGTTACTCTATCATTTTGGAGTTGTCCATATTGGTTATAAATCGCTTCCAAATTAGACACGTCTACAGTTTTATCCTTAACTCCGTCTTTTATAATATTAATAACCGACTTTGTAATATTTAAAGAACCGTCTAGATTTTCTTTTGGTAGAGCTAGAAGTTTTTCAAAATCTTCTTGAATGCCTGCATTAAGTTGTCCCATTTCCGTTCTTAATTTTTCAATGTCTCCGTCTGAACCCTTATAAGATTCAAACGCTCTGCTAACTTTACTAGAAAAATTATTACTATCTTCAGCCAATTCGTTTTTAGAATTGTTTAAGTCTTCTGAAGTTATTTTCATATTATACTGAATTTTTTGCACGTCACTTTGAAGTAAGTTAAAAATACGTACAAATAATGCTTTTGCTTCCGGATCTTCATTCATTTTTCCAGCTAGTTCAATTAATTTATTGTAATAATTTGTAAACCTTATTCCGAAACTCTGTATGTCTTGATTTACAACGGATAATTTATGGTTATTTATATCCAGGCAGTCTCGAACATGGTTTCTTATAGTGCCTTGATCAGTAGTTATTCCATATATAGTACTTACATCAAGATCTGGTTGCTGTAATATGATTAGCCCATATCCTTGAATTAATAGCGTCTGTGATCCTAAATTCGTAATCGAATTTGATAACCTATCCATAGCGGGTCCAAGTATACTACTTGGTTGTAAATAAGTTGTATTACTTTCTGCAAAAGTATTTACAGGTGAGAAGCAACTTGTAGATACTGCTGTAACTAATAACCCTGCGACTAACGCTTTTTTCATGGTGATCCCTCCCATTTATTGGTGTCTTTTGATAAAATAGTTGGACTAAATTTTAATTAACTTAAAATCCAACATTATAACTATTAATCTATATAGATTATTTTAAAGATGTTTTTTTAGGAATATAAATATAGATTGTAAACATTTGTACATAATGCCCTACTATAAACTTAATCCCTAAGTCATTACATAAAAGGCATATACGAAAATAATCCTGATTTTATATGTCTTAAAATGTAACTAACATCTTGTGCCCTTATTAAAACATCAAATTTTCAGTGCGTATATAGTAAAATTTTGTAGGTTTTTGTATAATTTTATCCTTTTTTATTTTTTTATCTTAATTATTTAATATGTGTACAAATTAAAATACTATACTTCTAAAATTACTATGCAACTTCACCACTATAATTAAAATAATTATAATTTAATAATACCGATAAAAAGGTACCTAATTTAATTTAACTAGGTGAATTTTCATTTCCAAAAAAATATTTTAGTATAATTTTTCAATACTCTTCGCTTATTTCTTCCTCTATATGGATATGTAAAATTGCATATCCATATAGAGGTAAGTTAACTATTATATATAGTCATAATTGGTAATTTTCCAAATAACTATTATGTACTACCACTACATCAATATTAAGTTTCCATAACTTGTTGAAAACGTTAGAGTAACGGAACTTATCCATTACTTCTATAACAATTATTCGTTGGATTCATCAGTCTTGGACAAAAGAATCCGACATGATCTAAAACAACTAAATGTCCCCGATAAAGTCAATGAAATATATATGGGGTACCGTCACATCGCTATCAAACTAAGAAAATGCAACTCCCCCCCCCCAGAACAAAATTTTGTGCTAACTTGTAACAAGATTGCTCTTTCGTTTTAGATTATTAATTTGGCGTGCCCATTTTCTTTCTACTAAATGTATCTTTTAACTTGCGTATATGCAGGCATTCGAGTTGCAGAAATAGTAGCGCTTGATATAGATGATATTAATTTTTCCGAAAGGCAAGGTACCATCCGAGTAAGACAAGGTAAAGGAAATACGGAACGGATCATACCGTTACATAAAGAAGCTCGTTATGCTATCACCGACTATTTAAAGTCCAGGGAAAGTACAGCAGATGCTTTATTCCTTAGTAACAGACAAACACGTATTAGCAAAAGAACGGTGCAGCATGTCTGTAATAAATACGGTGTGAATCCTCACAAATTCAGACATACATTTGTTACCGATCTTGTTGATGCTGGTGTTGATGATAAAACTATCCAAACACTAAACGGCCACGAAAGCCCTGCTATGATTACTCGTTATCGCAGCGTTAGACCAGAAGACAAACAAAAAGCTATTGAAGCCTTGTATAGAGACCGTGATTAAGCGATTAGGATTCTTCCCTTTTCACTTTTCTTTTTGCAAATATATTTTCCAAGCATCCTGCCCAGGTTTTCGTTTGCTGCTGCTGATCCCCGGCACTGCCTTTTTCCTTCTCCCACTGCTCCTCTAGAATAGCGAGTCTTCTTTCCTCGATTTCTAATTTTCGTGGAGTAATATTTGCTAATGTATCCAGATTTTCCACGGCTTTTAACTTTTTGTCTTGTATCCTTGTTAAGGCGTCTTCATGTGCTAAAACAGCTGCTATTCTGTTACCTTCAGTTTCTTCTATACTTTGCTCTACCATTTCGAACCCATCGACAGTTATGCTCTTATATTCCCCACTTGCTAAGTCTTCAACTTTTGTCTGCCTTTCTACAGGCTTTCGTTGCTTAACAATACGTCTTTGAATTGGCGTTAAACCTTCACGTAGTGACTTTATACGTTTCATGATGAACATTTCACGATACGTATACAATTGAATTGCATCCATACACTCTTGTATTGGATCAATTTCTTCTATTTGGGGTACAGCTACATCGCTATCAAGTCAAAATTTTGCACTAACTATATAGCAACAATACATTTTCCTTACTTATAATTCTACAGAAAGAATAATGTATTTTATTCATTTTGAGGACCACATAATGAGTATAGGATATCAGAAAAAATTGGTTGAGGTTAGTAATTCCATACTATTTCATTTCATGCAAAAGGAATTTGCTCATTATTAACGAAAGTGTAGGTTAACTAGATGAATTCATTCATCTATCGTACTATAAATAAACATGAGAGCAATCTTATCCTACGATACATAATTATGATCCGTTTTAAAAATTAGTAAAATTAAGGAGCAACATTGTATGGGGAAAAAAGTACTGTTTTTTGGGGATTTCGGAATTGACGATACGATAGCTATCATATACGCGCATTTGACAGACAAAATTGATGTTATAGGAATTGTTGCAGACTATGGGAACGTACCTAAAGCTGAAGTTGTTAGAAATGTTCGCTTTTTACTTAAAAGTGTAGGTAAAGAATATGTAAAAGTTTTTGGTGGGGCGGAGCATTCCATGTCTTCAGAAGCTGAAACTTTTTATCCAGAAGTTCACGGTAAATTTGGGATAGGACCCATTTATACAGGACTAGAAATTCAGACATTTGAGAATTTTTTCGAGGTGCTCACACTTATTAAGCAGCATAAAAATGAACTTATTATCGTGAATACCGGGCGGCTAACTTCACTTGCAACTTTATTTCTCCTTTATGGTGATGTGATGGAATATGTACATTCTTATTATATTATGGGAGGAGCTTTTCTATATCCAGGAAATGTTACTCCCATTGCTGAAGCTAATTTTTATGGCGATCCTGGATCAGCCAATATTGTAATGAGATACGCAAAGAATCTATCAATTTATCCTTTGAATGTTACACAATCGGCTATCGTGACACCGGAAATGGTCAATTATATCCACTCTAAAGGGAAAACTAAATTTTTAAAGCCTCTTTTAGACTATTACTATTATCAATTTTATCAAAAAAAAGTTCCTGGAATACAAGGTAGCCCGGTTCATGATGCACTTACTTTAATTGCAATTAATCGTGATGACATTTTTACGTACCATCAATCAGCAGTGACAGTTAATGTACTTGATACTGTAAGAGGACAAAGTATAGGAGATTTTAGGTCTACTTTTGAACCAGAAACATTCGGTAATCGTCCAAAACATAGGATTGCAATACAAATGAATTATGAAAAGTTTTTTAACGAGTTTATGACTGTAATGACTGGAGAACTATTTTAGGTAACCCCCTTATATATAAGTATATGTTTTGCTATCAAGCTAAGATTTTAAAGTACCCTCTAAATGGAAATTTGTTGTTTTTATAGACCTGGAATTTAATTATGTTTGGGGGTAACTTATTCCCCTAAGTTGATGGTGATGTTGTTGAGACTCCTAAAACATTTTATGATTCTGATATTGCGCATAATTATGGTAGATTTGTAACACCAATTACATCAGTTTATGACCCTGGATCATATGTAGCTGTTATGAGACTTGGAGAAAATTATTATTATGGTGGCAGCTTTAAAATTAAAAAATAATAGAAGTTAATTTCACTAATGATAATATTTTTGATATGATCAATGTATAATAAAAACATAACTCATGTAATAGTCTAAGGCGGTATACTTGACCAACGGCCGCTTAGCTAATGAGTTATACCCCTTAGAAAAGGCACCTTGCAGCAGGGGTGCCTTTTCTTTTATTTTTTTTAGTGGTACATCATTCTAAATTGAAGCTATATAGTTAAAAAGTATAATGATTAAATTGTAATTTAACACTCCTCCCCTCAAGTGGCTTCTGTATATAATACATTTAAAATATATTTTTTTTATAAATCAAAGATATCCTGACATACTCTTAAAATTTTTTGTGCACGAATAAAATCTCTCCGTAAACGTCCAATAGCTTTAAAATATACCAAAATTGAGAAATATGAAAAAGACACTCTTATAAGTACCCTTCTTAGCAACTAAGTCGGCTGCAGCTACTACCATAACCCATATGAATTCCGCCTATAAGAGGATATTTTAAGTTCATATTTAATTATTAAAATAAACCGCACCAAAGTTTTCATTAAATCTTTTACACCAAACAGAAACCGAACCATATTCATTTACATCTATCCCTTCAGGAATTTCGTAGTTTTGATCTCCTTTATTTCCCTTTAATTTTCCTAATTCAATATACTTATAGTTTTTCACGTCTTCATTATTTTTCAAACGATTTGTAGGAACTAATACAACTCGTACATCTGGCCCATTAGATGTTGCAAAATTAGAAAGTCGTAAAACACGTTTTCCATCCGCTAATTGGTGAATTTTTGCCGTTCCGGTTGTTTCATGGACACCGTTTTGAAACTGACCTTCCCTTATTACTCGATCACTTTGCATCTTTACTTCAGTTGATTGTATCTCTGCTTGTGGCAATGATTCATTTACGTGCTTATCAATAAATAATTTCTCTGGTCGGAACAATGACCATAAAATCCCCAATACAATTATCAAACCACCTATAAGCCATACATATTTTCTTTTCATAAAGTAAAAAACCTCCTGTAACATACTGTGTAGTAGTATGTTAACAAGAAGGTCTTTCATTTTTCTAACATAAATGTTACAAAAGTCTTTCAGCCATCTTATTTTTTTACTGATGTGATGGGAAGAGTGAACCAAAATTCACTTCCCTGCTTATCATCTGCACGATTCCTTACACCAATTTCCCCTTTGTGCATTTCAATTAATGATTTTGCAATGGCTAATCCAAGTCCGGAACCTCCAGATTGTGAACTTCTTGATCGGTCTGTTCTAAAAAAACGTTCAAATACACGTAATTGATCATTTGGAGAAATTCCTATTCCTTCATCCCGCAAAGTGAATTGGACCTTTTGAGTTAGTTTATTTTCCACTACAGTCAACTCAATTGTTCCAGAGATAGGAGAATATCGAATTGCATTATGTAATAAATTACCTATGACCCTTTCTATTTTACAAGGCATAATCAAAAGTCGAGGTAATGTATCAGGGACATCCAATTGCACATGGATTTGTTTGTCCCCTAATAAGACAGAATGCGACTCTAATACATCTAATAGAACTTTATCTAAATGTGTGAAACTTGGGTGAAAATCTACTTGCTCAAACTCTAACTTTGAAAGATCAAATAAGTCGTTAATTAATCCATTTAATCTTTCTATTTCTTTTAAAACCGTTGCTAAGTATTGCTTTTTCATTTCAGGATCTTCAATCAGGTTATCTTGTAATGCTTCTATCATCATTTGCATGCTAGCCATAGGTGTTCGTAAGTCGTGTGAGATATTGGTAATTAGCTCCTTACGAGAGTTTTCCTGCTCCTCTAACTTAGTAAACCCTTCTTCTAATTTTTTTGCCATCTGTTGAAAGGCTGTTGCTAATTCTTTAAACTCACGTGGTTCTTGCCCAATTATATACATTGTTTCAAAGTGTCTATCACTAAATTGTTTCGTCAATTTTATTAAATTTTGTATAGATCTCATGATAGGACGTGTCATTAACCAATAAATAACCGTTGAAATAATGAATGCCACAAATGCAATTACTGTTAATAACCGCGTTTGTTCCGGTTCAAGTAACATTTTTGTCTCACTATACCATATAGCAATTACCATAATACTGGTACTTAATAGATTCATGAGTAACAATTGAATACGTAATCTCATGTTTCATTTCCTCCATTTGGCTCAAAGCGATATCCTATACCCCAAACCGTATGAATCCAACGATTCTTTATCGTATGCTTCTCGAGCTTTTCACGTAAACGACTCACTAATACGGTAACTGTGTTTGATGCCCCTTCATGTCCAAAATCCCAAATTAATTCAAGAAGCTGCGAGCGAGAAAATACTTGTTTTGGATGCTTTGCCATGAGATAAAGTACCTCAAACTCTTTCACCGTTAACTCCACTTCCTTATCACAAACAAGTACATATCTTGTCTTTGGATATATTTTTAAATCTGGAAACTCTATCACTTCCAATAGGGATTCTTTCGCTTGTATTGGTACATAGCTTCCTCTTCTTAGTATAATTTGAACCCTTAATACTAATTCACGAGGGGAAAATGGCTTGGTTAAATAGTCATCTGCCCCCATTGTTAAACCTAAAATTCGATCCCTTTCCTCTCCCTTAGCAGTTAACATAATAATAGGGACATTTGACTGTTGACGAATTTCCTCGCATAATTCCCATCCATCTTTTTTTGGCATCATCAAATCTAATATAATTAAATCTGGTTGATGTGTAAGAAATAAATCCCAACCTTCTTTACCATTTACAGCGGTATAAACTTCATATTCTTCTCTTTCTAAATACCGTTTGCATACTTCTCGAATATTTTCTTCATCTTCTACGATTAAAATTCTTTTCTTCATATACTATCCTCACTTTTTTTTCACCAATAACACAAAATTTTTTTCTATTATTTAATAAAAATATCTTTATAGGTAAAGATATAGAAACTAATCACATAAATAAATCAGAATTCTAAATTTCAGCCTCTAAACGAATGAAAATTCAGAAAATAAATCATGTAATACAGATAGTAATTTTAACATTTGATTACTTATATGACTAGATAAGTATTTAAAATAGTAGTTACTAAATTATATAAATTAAAAGAAATGAGTCCGATTCAACATCGAACTCATTTCTTATTAGTAACCTAAATTATTGTATCTAACTTTTCGGATTCAATTCATTTCCGTTTCTCTTTCCAAACTTAGCAACAGAACTATTACCTATTACTGAACTCTTGATAGATTCCATGCTATAGTATCAGTCCCATTCTCTCCATTACCATATTTCATATAATCGATTAAATATCCTACCTTTAACTTGTTACCATTAGATAGTATGTTCCATTGCTTATGGTGTCCAGTGAAATTCTTTGGATATGCATGATTAAATTTAAAAGTACTTGCGTTCTGTTTTTGATCTAAATGGATATAACTATCTTGAAGTTTTAAATATGCATAATCTGAATAAATAGGATTTTGAAATTTAATTAATACCTCTTCATCCTTTTTAATTGGTTTTCCAGGTTTAGGTTGACCTACTCTTTCAATAATTACATTCACTTTTTCATCGCTAGATTTTTCAGACCAAAGATACTCCCATTTATTCCCGGCATGATGACTTCCCCAATAAGCTGTATTTCCATATGAAGCCACGGTATAAGGAACTCCTTCTGTAACAAATTCACCTGAATTATCTACTACATAATCTTCAAATTGTTTATTAGCTTTAATTTCAGTATCAATCTTTTGTGTAGGCGTTAAATTGTGTGCGTCATTGATTTCAAATGTAACTTTTCTGTGCGCAGCAATTTCAGATTTAATAGGGTGTATATTTTCTCTAGACTCATATGTAAATCCATTCTCACGTTTAACTAGTGTTACTGTTTGTGACGGAGCATTCCATTTCTTGTTATACGTAGTAGGAATCTCTTTACTCACTCCAAATAAACCAGGTAAAATTGTTGCCCTAATCTTTTGCGTCACAGAATCATAACTACCTTCTACTAATGTTGGTTGCTGTAGTTTTGCAAAAGCACCGTGTACAGAGTCTTTATGTAAATAACCACGATCTCCCTGTCCCGCTTTTAAATCGTTTAATGCATCAATTCCATTATTAGCTGAAACCACTGATACGTTATTAGTACTTTTAGCCTTGTTTACAATATGATTTACTTTTTTCGTATCTATATTTACATGTTGAAAAACTTCGTTATAGGATAAAACTGGCTTATCAGCAAGAGATTTGTCTTTAGGAGTATATACCCTAAACTTTGGTATATTTCCCATATCTGTTTCTAATTGTTCAGTAGCTGCATTCACTCTAGACTCATATCTCCCTGAATCCCCCAAATGCATAATTTCTTCACCTTTTTCAATAGATAAATCCATTGTACTTGTAGGTAAAACTTCAATCGAAAGAAGTTCCCCTTGTTCAACAGCTTTTAATTCATCCAAAGATAAAACAATATTTGCATCTGCTTGTCCTTCTAAACTGTCAATTACTACTTCTGTTTTATTTCGTCCACCTTTTTCTGTACTTAAATAGTTTGCTTTATAACGATCTTGTGTTGCCTTTACAGTATTAATAATTTTGTTTCCTAAACGAATATTAAAATGAGGCGAAACATTTTCAGCGGATGCTGTTCCTACATTCTTATATTCCAAATGTACCCGTAATTTTGCTGCGTTCGCTGTATCCACAGTTGTTGCAGTAGACCAATCAAAATTATTTGTATAACTCTCCGTTTCCGTAGTTGTTTTTGAATATCCATATCCCACATTTGCTGAAACACTTCCGGAAGGAACAGGACCGGCTGCTGAGCCTTCTACACCACCTGAACCACTTAAACCTACATTAAATGAATGTTGTGTAGATACACTTTTTTCCCACCCTCTGCTAACTGATCCGCCATTATTATCCGTAATGGTTGCAATAGGAATTACTTCAATTCGTTTGACACCAATTTGCAAATTCGGCATGTTGGCAACTATCGGATTGAAATTAGTATCAGAATCGTTGTTATAATTCTCAACCTCATACATATCAGTAAAAGGATCACCATCCGTATTTGCATTCATAGGATTCGATATAAATTTTGGTTTCCCTTTATCCTTCTCAGGATCCCATGCTTTCGCTTCATTTTTTCCAGTTTGTGAATTGAATTCAATTTTATATCCATTAATCTCTAAGTCGTTAGAAATACCATCTTTGTCCCAATCATTGTTTGCCATTTCAATGTTTTGTGTAATGAGCGAACCTATCTCCCCATCAGATCCGAGCGTGAAATTCTTATCTTCTTTTTTTGCATTTGCATTCTCTTGGAATATTTCAACTGTACTTCCTGGATTCAGTTGTTTTACATCTGCTAAAGCAGGAGATGCTAGAGTCAGTGCCATCGATACACTACCTAATACACTAATTGCTGGCTTTAATTGTTTCATTGTTATTTTTCCTCCTTGGTTTCTAGGTCGATTAGAACACCTACTTGTAAGGTTAATTTCATCATATATAACGAATCTTTCTTTTCTCTCTCATAACTGTTAAAAAAGTCTCTCGTAAATGTTACAAAACACTTACAAAGTTTTTAAAATCTATATATGAAACATCAAAAAGCCGTAATATGAAGAATCGATTACAATATATACAAAAAAGCAGCTAGCCAAAGCTAACTGCTTACTAACTTATAAAATTTCAGCAAAAGAATGTAATAATTTTGAAGTGTGCAAATTGGGAGAGTGACTTCAACTATAGTTCCCTTATTCACTTCACTCTTAATAAATACCTTCCCCTGGTGTGCTTTAATAATTTTATAACAGACCATTAATCCTAAGCTGATTCCCTCTTCCTTAATGCTGTAAAAGGTTCCCCTAAATATGACGATTAAAACCGCTTTTATTTCGAAATATTCAGAAGTATTTCGGGTTTGTAAGACAAATGAAAGATAATTCAATATGAGAAATATTGTAGTTTGGATACACTCATTAACATAAACTACAAGAAAAGAGGTATACTCGTATGGGCATACTACAGGTTCGCGACTTAAGTAAACTCTACACAGGAAAAGTATCCTATAAAGCACTTTCAAGTATTGATTTGACCATAAATAAAGGGGAGTTTATAGGAATAATGGGGCCATCTGGAAGTGGAAAAACTACTTTCCTCAATATGATTTCTACTATTGATGCGCCAACATCGGGAGAAATATTGATTAATGGTAAGGACCCTTATCGTTTGTCCTCTCATGACTTGGCGCTATTTCGACGTCGTGAATTAGGATTTATCTTTCAATCATTTAACCTTTTGAATACTTTAACAGTAAAAGAAAATATTCTTCTTCCACTTACATTAGACAATGTAAATCTGAAAGAAATGCACAAACGAGTAGAATTCATTTCCAACCAATTAGGTATTGGGGAAATTTTAAATAAACGAACTTATGAAATTTCAGGTGGACAAGCTCAACGAACAGCGATTGCTCGTGCACTCATTCATTCTCCTCGATTAATTCTTGCAGATGAACCGACAGGGAACTTAGATTCAAAAGCTGCTGGTGATGTAATGGAACTATTAACAACATTAAACAAGGAACAACAAGCAACCATGATGTTAGTGACACATGATCCAATGGCTGCGAGTTACTGCGACCGAGTGGTCTTTATTAAAGATGGTACATTTTATAATGAAATTTATTGTAGTGATAATCGTTCGATGTTTTATCAAAACATTATAGATGTATTATCCTTACTAGGAGGAAATCAACATGAATTTTCGTCAATTCGCATGTAATAACGTCATTCGCAATAAACGATTATATATCGGTCATTTTTTAAGTAGTACATTTTCTGTTATGATTTTTTTTGCTTTCGAGTTACTCGCATTCCACCCTTATTTCACTGGGAAACTTGCATCGACAAGTGCAACCATGAGTGCTTTGGGCACACAAGGATTTAAGATTGCTCAATATTTGATTGTATTTTTTTCCTTTTTCTTCATTTTATATTCTGTCACTGCATTTTTAAAAACAAGAAAGCGAGAATTTGGAATTTTAATGCTCCATGGTATGGCTAACTCCCAATTACACAAACTGATCTTTATTGAAAATATGTTCATTGGGTGTTGCTCTATTCTTGTTGGTATTGGACTTGGACTTGTCTTTGGAAAATTAGTTTTGTTACTGAGCGCTTCTCTTTTGACATTAAAAGGTGGTCTTCCATTTTATTTTCCATCCAAAGCAATTCTAATAACAGGTCTCTCGTTCCTCATCCTATTTATAGTTGTTTCTTTGTACACTACGCGAATGATGAAATTATCTCAGCTTATCGAACTCATGAAATCAGAAGAAAAACCAAAACCAGAACCAAAGTCATCTAAATGGTTAGGTTTACTCTCTATTCTTTTTATTGGTATAGGATATGCATCAGCATTTTATTTATATACTGCGTTATGGAAAGGAGATAGTTTTGTATATGTTATGTTAGCTTGCGTCTTTTTCACTGTAGTAGGAACATACTTTTTATTTACCCAACTCAGCTTTTATCTCATCCAAACATTGAAGAAGCGTCAACATACGTTCTTTAAAAAGACCAATCTGTTAACTCTTTCAGAGTTAGCGTATCGAATGACAGATAATGCGAAAACCCTATTTCTAGTGTGTATTCTTTCTACTGTTGCTTTTACTTCTATTGGTGTTTGTCTTGCAGTGGGAAGCAGTACATTCGTACAATCTCAGACTCCTTATGCATTTAGTTATACATCCTATAAGGAAAATGTGGAGGAAGCATCTCATATTGCTCAGATACAAAAACAATTGAATGATGCTGACTTTTCCTATAAATTGGTCTCTCCTACTGTTTTTACAACAGAAAATACGGCAGATATCATGAAGCTTACTGATTATAATGCATCCGCTAAAATACTAGGGTATCCTGTTGAGACTTTGCAGAATGAACATGACAGCCTCATTCTTCCATCAAAAAGTAGGCTTAGAAGAGAATCTCAAGATGAACTAAAAAAAGAAGTTTCATCTTATACACTGCAGCAAGGGAATATACGTATCAATGTTTCTGGTGAAAAATTATTAATGGATAATATATTGAGTCCTTCCTATGGTTATATTTCTGTTGTCTCAGATTCAGTTTACGAAAAAATAATCAATACGCCACCATTGCAAAAACAAGAGCATAATGAATATACACAATATGGTTTTTTAATTGAAAATTGGACAGAAACAGAAGATATCTCTAAACAATTCATAAAGATGTTCCCTTATGATAGCGAAAAAATGAATCCATCTTATAAATTTGAATCCTTATTTTTACAATGGTTAGAAGGAAAACAAGCGAATGGACTTCTTTCTATTATTAGTGTATTAGTAGGAATTGTATTTTTTGTGTTTGCGATCAGCTTTTTGTACTTCCGTCTATTTACAGATCTAGATCGAGACAAACAACAGTATGAAATGCTTTCTAAAGTAGGATTAACCCAAAAAGAGTTAAAAAAAATTGTAACTCAACAAATTAGTATATTATTTTTTGTACCAATTGTAATTGCGATAATTCATAGTAGCGTGGCGTTTGTAGCATTACAATATTTAGCGCAGCGTAAGTATATAGATTTATCTGTTACAGGAAATTCTATTCTTATCTTTACAAGTTTTATATGTGTGCAAATTGTTTATTTCTTAATCATACGAAGAAATTATTTACGTCAGATACTTCAATTAATACGCTAATGTTTCAGGTAGTTTAAGCATATTTACAAACTAACTACATTAAATGGAACATTGTTTTTCAGCTCAATGTTACTCAGGAAAGTTAGGCATTTTATTTCGTTATATTTGGAAATTTATTACCATTTTTTCTTTTAACTTATGCTGTTATTTTAGAATTTGTAGATGAATTCTTACAAATTACACCTTAAAACAATAAAAAATAAAGATTTTAGGCGAAACAACGTTTAATAGACTCCAGGTTGATTTTAAAGGGTTTAATGAGTTTCTATACTATGTGTATTGTCACAACAAATAAAAGCTCTTATAAATGAATCTGAGTGGCCGTTTTTAAGTTTTAAAAACCTATTTTTAGATTTTATGTAAATAAAAGGGAGTAAATTCATCTTAGGGGATCCTTATTCCTTTTATTTTTTATTCTTAGTGTAACCTGTATTGTCCTGTTAATTGCTCTTCAGCCATTCGAACTAAGCGCTTTATAATTTCTCCACCGACAGAGCCATTTGCACGCGATGATGTATCAGGTCCTAGTGTGACTCCCAATTCACGGGAAATTTCATACTTCATTTGCTCAATAGCACTTGCTTGCAGCAGAAATAAGAATTTTATTTGTATTGCAAAGCTAAAGGAGCTATAACTACTGGGGATATTAATTGGGATTAGGAAAAAGCTAAGGAAGACTTTCTCATTTTGAAAGTCTTCCTTTTTATATAAGTTTCATCTAGCTTCCAAGATAATATTCTCTTTGAACTGTTTCTCTTTACTCCTTGTTTCAAGAATGTAAATTCATTTACACAACTTCGCAACAGAACCTAAGAAACCACGGATTTTTTAGAAAAAGCTTGGCAGTTTTCACAGCTCATTTACTACTCATATAAAAATCCATTTTGCACCAGATCCTTTTTAAGTATCTTTTAAAATAATTGAAGGTTAATTTTATTTAGAAGTGCTAACTTATTAGTTGTAAATAATAAGTAATCTAATTTCTTTGTTCTAATAAAGATATGTTCTGAATGCTGAATGCATTTTCCGATATTCACCACTTTGGTAGTGTCTGTAATATTATTATTATTTTTATAAACTTTAAGTATGTCCTCTAAGGGAATACTTATCATTGCACCTTGCCATATAATAGTCATTGTTTCTTTTGATTTTATAATTTCAATTTCTTTCATGTTACTATTAACTCCCCAACATATTTAAGTTTGTCTATATAATATAAAATAAATATTAAGAGCATAAACCCTCCAATTTCATTTATATTTTCACAGCCATTTTGTAAATACAAGTATTTATGATAAAAGAGGATTAATTAATTTTGTACTCATTTATTTTGAGATAGGACGCTATAGGGATACGGCAACGATTCCTTCTTTTTGGGGCCATTCAAAAAGACAGATAGGATTCAAAAAATCTATTGGATCCCATCTGTTTCTAATCTTTGTTAATATATATATAATTTCGAAAGCTCTTCTTCTAACAAGCTTGAATTATAATTAGGTGCTAGTACAATGTTTGTGTATGTTCCTATACCTGAAAGGTACTTGTATTTATGTTTGAAACCGGATGGAATAAAAACAGATGCAGGGCTTTCAATGATTTGCACGTCTCCTTCGATTTCCACTTCACATATAAGCCCTGTACCATCTATGTTATTACCCCAAAAAATAAAAGCACTATCACAATGATGTGCATGATAATCCACATGACCTTCCAAGTTTTCGTCCATATGTTGGTTACAGAATATACGTTGTATTACATAAAATGAAGCACGCTCATCTGTTCTATGATCGATTTGTACCCATCGTTCCCCTGGTCCATCCCTATGATACAAAAGTTCAGATGCCCCTTTTACAAATGGTTTACTAACACGTAAATTCTTTGAAAGACGAGGGCCTTTTCGTTCTACCTGTTTTTGTTGTATCTTCCTCACTCTTCCTATCATTTCAGGTTGAATTCCTTCATATGCTAAAACATTATGATTCACAGCTTTTACGTGATAAGGTGCTGTATGTGTAAAAACATTTTTTCCAATGATAGGTCTCCAATGATCAACTTTACAACCTGTAGCCAATTGAAGAGATTGTGTTAATTCTGGAATCATTTTTAATTGAAAGTATTGATTATATTTTTGTGATAACAGAACAGATAAATTTAGTAAATCAACAATCCCAGCCCGTTCACCTATCCCACATAAAGTTGCATCAATAACACAAGCCCCAGCATCAATAGCAGCAAGAGCGTTGGCTATTGCTAGTCCTAAATCATTATGAAGATGAACTTCAATTTCACAAGGAAATGTTTCTACCGCTTTCTTGACTATATTTGCACACTCATTAGGTTCCCAAATCCCCACAGTGTCTGCCAAACTAATCCGATTTGCTCCAGCTTCGTATGCAATTTGTCCAAGGTAAGCAATATCTTCCCAGGTAGTTCTGGACGCATCTTCAATTGTAAATCTTGTTTTCATTCCTAAAGTGCTAGCTTCTTCAATCGCTTGTTTCACTTGGTTTACCACATAATCTTTTGATCGATTGGTATACTTTGTTTGCAAAGAAATTGGATTAATAGACGCCCAAATTCCTACCCAATCGGCACCAGCTCGATAAGCAGCATGAACTTCTTCTTTTTTTGCTCGAGCATGCATTAAAATATCAGCATGTTCTGCAGAGGCAGCAACCTCTTGGCAGATCTCCTCTTCTTCACGAGAAACCCCAGGATGTCCAACCTCAATTAAGGTGATTCCAAAATCCTCCAACATATGAAGTAGGTTAATTTTATCTTCTTTTGAAAAACGGACTCCACATTGTTGTTCGCCTTCGCGTAAAGTGGCATCTAATATTGTTATATTCTGGCTCATTACTCTTTTCCTTCTTTCATTTCTATAAAGTTCAATACTTGTTCAAATAGTATAGGGTGATTTTTTTCATAAACAGCCCAGTGCGTGGCATCAGGAATCACAACTTCCTTTTTGTGTTTGGCACCTGTTAATTTTGACAACATATCTCTATCGGCAAATAAATCATCTTCTCCATAAATAACCAGCACAGGAGAAGTAATCTGAGATGCATCATATAAAGGACGGTTATTCCAAATAGAATATAAATCTTCAAGAGGCCCCATCGGTCGACGAATTATGCCATTATTTTTCTCGCTAATTGGATCTGAGCGAAGAAATACTTCTTTTACAGAATCCAGAGCTTCATTTGTTACAATTTTTTTCTCGCCCATCATCATATGCCAGTGATGCATTCCTTTATCAAAGTCTACAGCTTGATAAGAGGGTGCATGTGGATTGAATTCCCCTCGCTGTAACGGATTGTCAAAGGGCTCTGTCATCATTGGAAGCGTAAATCCATGCATGTATCCATATAAAACAAGTGTATTAACATCATTAGAATGTGATATTGCATAATTTCCAGCTACCACTCCCCCATATGACCAGCCAACAAGATGAATTTTTTTTACATTTCTTTTACTTTTAATCCAATTTACAACCGTTTCTAAATCTTTTGTTGCATCGTCCAAATGAATGATTGGTTTATTTTGATTAGGCGGTTCTGACATTTCTTTCGGTCTTGAAGATTGCCCAAATCCTCTAAAATCCATTGCCCACGTGTCATATCCTTTTTTAGCATACGCATCCATCCATGAGTATTTTGATACATCAAAAGCTTCTGCAGTAGGAACACTAAACGGTTCTAAAAACAAAATGATTTCGTCAGATGTATACTGTTTTTTGGTATTTATACTTTTATGAAGTAAAAATAATGTTTCGTCTTCTTGTGAGATTTTATATTCTTCTTTTGCTATTTTAGATTCTTTGCTCTTCTTTTGAACCTCTTGGTGATTAGAACAGCTAGACAGTAAAAAAATAAAGAATACTCCTATTAAACTTATATATTTCCAATTTTTCTTCATTTTTAAATTCCCTTTCATTTCATAGAAATGATGGCTATAATTCCAGCTGCAATAATTAATCCAGCTGGTAACCCCTTTGTAAACAATACGGCAATCAGAGTACCAATTAAAACGCCTAATAATATGGTAGGATTCATAGGTAGAACCCCTACCCCTTTTCCTCCTATAAACGACACCATAAAACCCGCTAAAATTGACCCCAAACCAATAGGAGAGGTAATACATTTTATTATGTTTTCAATGGTAATCTTCCCAGATGTGATAGGCACTAAAAGAAATAACATGAGAAAGAAAATTCCAATCGGAAAGGCATATTGTTGAATATAATGCAATATCGCTTTTTGCCCAATAGCAAGCAACACACCTAGTAAACTTGCTGCACTAGCTAATGCATAATCTTTAACAACCAAAGCGAGTATAAAAATAATTCCTAGCAGTATAAAAGAAACCATATATTTTCCCTCTTCTATAAAGTTGTATAATTCCAACTGCCGTTTTCAGGTTCACATACCTGTACCATATTTGGATCTGAAAGGTTAATTTGTATAATATTTGGACTGGTTATAGGTTGTAAATCTTCTCGATTTACAATAAACTTGAATGCTTCAAAGCTTGCTAGAATCCCAACAATATTTGCAACAGGAGATAGTACAGCCCATGGGCGATCTTTTTTCACATAGCTATTCGCCCACTGTTCATCTGCACCATGTTTGATAGAATACAGAGCACGTCCATCTTTTAAACTATGAATTCTATTTTGCATTTCAGGCGTCAGTTCTTGTTGATAAGACGGATATCCTAATGCAATTTCATAAGGGACAGATTCAGGAGTTAATGACATTACCCCACCTCTAAAAGGAGGAGTAACAGCAATCCAGATAGAAGGAATTCCTAAAGCTTGAGCCGTACGGTGAATAATAACTCTTGCGACCAAATTATCAGTAGCATCTATAATGATATCTGTATTTGCTAGCAGATCTTTTGCGTTATTTTCTGTAACAAACTCTTGTGTGATCTTTACTTGTAGTAAAGGATTAATGTCTTTTAAGGTTTCTAGAGCCACAAGTGCCTTTGACTTCCCTAAATTACTTATAGAGCTAAGCATTTGTCGATTAATATTACTCGCTTCAAAAACATCCTGATCAATCACATGAAGATTTCCTATCCCCATTCGTGCCAACTGGATAAGTGTAATCCCCCCTACTCCTCCAGCCCCCACTACAGTAACACGAGCATTCTTTAATTTCTTCTGTTCTTCTATAGAAATCACACCAATATTTCGTGTAAAGCTCTCTTCATATATATTTTGTGTATTTAAATTTTCATTGAACAAATTTGCTTCCCCCTTATAATGTTGCATAATCCCAACCGTTTTCTGGTGCGTCTTTTACCTGGACAGGAGTGAGACTATCTACATCTATAACTATGCCCTTTGGTGCTCTAGCTAAAGGTTCACGACCTGTTAGCACTTGAATTGCTTCATGAAAACTAAAAAGTGATAAAAGATGAGCACGCATAGGGGTAATAATCCATCCTACTTTTCCGTCGCAAAAATCTTGTGCCCAATCTTCTGGTGCTCCTTTTTCGACTGAATACCATGCTCTTTTTTTCTTGACATCAGCAATTTGTTGCCTTAGTTTAGGATCTGTTAATTTTGAACCTACAATCGACACATTCAATGCCTCCTCATAAGGAATTCCAGTTGGATAGAATGTAGAAACAAATCCTCTTGTAGGTGGACTACCTGACATCCCTACACTCGGTATACCTAATTCCCTAGCTGTTCTATGTATAATTACCCTGGAAGGCATATCATCGACAGCTTCTACCACAATATCGTGTCCTTTTATCAGTTCCATTACATTGTCTTCATCTACTTTTTCTTGTAAGAAGTTTGTTGAAATATATGGATGTATATCTTTTACTACCTGTTCTGCAACTTTTGCTTTTGGTGTTCCCACCACACTAGAAAGGGCTAACATTTGTCTGTTTATATTAGATATTTCAAATTCATCTGGATCGACCCCTGTAATATGCCCAATCCCCATCCTAGAAAAGAGGATTGCTTCGTAACCTCCTACTCCCCCTAACCCAAAGATAATTACTCTTTTATTCCTAAGACATTCTTGTTCCGCTTTTGAATAAACACCAATATTCTTTTTTACCATTTCCCAGTAATAGGAATCCATATCCATTTCAAAACCTCCTGTATATGTAATAATTATTTTGAAAAAAACTAGCTATATAAAATAATCATTACATATAACAATAAGATTGAAATATGTTATTTTTGTGAGTTATCTGTAAAAAGAAATGAAATTTTCAAGTTATTTATCTTTTGGGTTCTAATGTTTGAGATAAAAGACTTTGAATCTCTTGAGCAAATAGTTGTAATTCATCAGATACAGAATTAGACATACAAAAACGCTATCCTTCCCTATTGCCATTGCACCGTTAGATTGTAAATAGTACCAACTTCTATTTTTTGTAACCAATTTGTTTTCATTGATCCATTTGCATTTAAGTAGTACCAATTTTTATTTTCTTTCAACCATCCAGTAGACATAGCGCCGTTATTATCAAATTAATACATTTTTCCATTCATAGTATTAAATTTTGTAGCCTTGGGACCTTTTTCATAAGAGTAGTACCATTTTCCATTGATATTTTCCAATCTTTAACCATCGTTCCATCTTCGTTACATTGTAGATATCATTACACATCTAGTAGCTTAAGAAATTAATTGTCCCAAAAATGAAAAATATAAGTCAAATTCTCATTAATAACTGTAAAAAGATAGGGTTTTCGTTATTAAAACTTTTTAATAGAACCTGTTAACCTTCGAAAATCATCGATGCCATCTTTTGTTTTTTAATAATTCTGATATATTGTAGACGAATTTCGACAATATATGCTATATTTTACCCAGGTATCAAATGGTTAGAATATTTAAATAAATTTTGTAGTAACTATAATATTTGTTTGAAATTTATATCATCTTGATGCTGTTTGTGAAGTAGCTCTATATTCAACTAGAGAGGAGGAAATGTAAAAAGGTATAAGAATGATTAACCATTATGAATATGCATTACATCTTTTCTAAAGGCTACTGTGTAGGAAATGGTGCCCCTATTTATCGATCAATATCAATGGTTAATTAAAGCGATGACTTCATTACTTATAGGTTTTTAATAAATTAATATAATAATAATATGCTAAATAGCTCTTAATCTACTTGTAATGGATTATTTTTAATTTAGCCCTTATAGTATTACCTTATTGAATAAAACCTCTTATGAAAGAATCTGAAAGGTCGTTTTTAAGTTATAAAAACTAATTTTCAGATTTTTTGTAAATAAAAAGAAAAAGGGTCCGTTTTATGGGCCCTTTTTTCTTTTATTATTTTAACTTAATGTAATCTGTGTTGTCCTGTTAATTGTTCTTCAGCCATTCGAACTAAGCGTTTTGTAATTTCTCCACCGACAGTGCCATTTGCACGTGAGGATGTATCAGGTCCTAATGTGACTCCTAATTCATGAGCAATTTCATACTTCATTTGTTCAATAGCACTTGCAGCAGCAGAAATAAGAATTTCATTTGTATTACTTACATGTCTTTGAATATTCATAATTGCACCTCCACTATATTTGTATATAACATGTGCTTAATTATGATATTTATACGTAAGTAAACTATTTTCTTTTAATATTTTTAAGATAACTCTTTTTCTTTCTCTCTTTCCCATATTCAACTAACTGAATTTGAAGCACATCTGAATCCTGAATTCCTAATACATTCATTTCTTCTCTAATTGAACGCCAGGACCTCTACCTTTATTGATTTTTCTTAGCCAGTTCTTAGTATGTAGATGCGCCCTACACCCTAACGGAGTAAGCTGAGATTGTTAGCATGCTTACTTCGTTGGGATCTGTCGCAAGATAAATCATTAAAAATAGAAAAGCGAGTGCCCCTATCGTACTAACATTTTCGAAAATCATCTACTTTATAATTAATACTTCACTATTTTTCTCCGTCACATAGGTTATTTACTTCCAATTTATAAAAATCTATTACTCTACATCGTTACTTTTTCTTTTCTTCATCATAACTATTAGTATTACTGCCAAGATAGCAATTAGAAACACACAAACCCCTATAATAATGTATAGCTTCGTATTATTATCTTTTAATTCAACTGCATCTTTATTTAAGGACTTAGATTCTTTTCCCTTAATTTCGAAATCTTTTTCAAAATCCCAAGTGCGGTCCATCTTATCCTTCGCAGCTAACTTTAAATGATATTTCCCTGGCTTTAGTTCTTGGTTATCCCAATTAATTGCAAAGTCAAAGTTAGAATTCGGTGCCATCGACATACTGTCTTTTTTCGTTTCATGAAGTACATCATTGGACCCTTTCTTATAAACTTTTGCATCTACACTTAATCCACTAACAATTACCGCTTCTGTATTTTGTAAGTTTGCCGTTACTACAGTACGGTAGTTTTCTAAATTAGGTTTAACTTCATTTAATTGCAACTTAGGCTCTACTTCATTTGAAGTTTCTGTAAGCTTTACTCCAATAACATATGAAAAATCATTTTTAATTTGAACAGATTTTTCTTTTTCTTTATCTGCATTATCTGCTTGCTTATGAATATAAAAACCACCTAAAATGATCCCATCATAACTTTCTTCTGGCATTTGAATTGTAAATTCTACTTTTTTCTCTTCATTTGGTTGCAAAGTATGCTTTGTTTCACCAGTAATTAACTCTTCAAATGAATATTTCATACTACTATCTTTTTTCTCAAGTTTTTTACTATAATCAATAACTCCATTTCGATTCGTATCAGCCGTATGAGGTTCTATAGTAAAAGTGGATGCTTTATCAGAATGATTTCTTAATGTCAATGAAATCGTCTGTTTTTGTCCTGGTTCCATTTTCAAATCAAAATATGTTAAATTTTTATCTATTTGATTCTCTGGAATATTCGCCTCGATTGAATATTTCATATCAGCTGCTTCGACATTTATTCCAAATAAACCTAATATACATACAGTAAAGAGTAATATTTTTTTAATTTTATTCATCTTTTTATCCTTTCTAAAAACGAGAATGGACAACCATCACGAAGCTTTCACTTGTATTGGTTGTCCCATTTCTTTATTTATTATTTAGGTGCGTCAGCAAGTTCCCAATTGATAGTAGCAGTATAATCTACCCCTGCATCAGCAGAACCTTCTAATACCTTCAATTGGATTTTATCGTTATTTCCAGCTTCTCCAGAAAATACATCAATCCAAGTACCACGCCCAGCGTCTACTCCTGCATCCATTAAGACTTTTGCATCGCTGTTATTAAAAGTCACATCATGATGAACAGCTTCTTTTGAAACATTATTTGGTTTTGTTTTTACTTCACCATTTTTGAAGCTCAATTCTGCACCTTTTAATACTTTTGAGCCATCTTCATTCTTAAATTCGCTTGCTGTTGCTGATAATGTCCATCCAGCGCCTGTCCCACGGTTATCTGAAACTTGCACGAAAGGATTTTCGTTTTGTGCATTATAAACTTGTGTACCTGAAGTAATCTCATGCTCACCAAACTCAATGTTTGAAACATAGTCAATTGATAACGGGCCTTCATTACCTGTACCAGGATTTTCTGGATCCGTTGGATCTACTGGATTTGGTGGATTCGGGTTACTTGGATCTGTTGGGTCTACTGGATTTGTTGGATTTGTATTTGCTTTAAAAATAATATGGTTTTTTGACTCTGCCGTACTTGCTGTATCTGCATGTGCAGTTGTGCCAAGTGCTAATGCACTTGAACCTAATAGAGTAGCAATTGCTGCTAGTTTCATTGTTTTCATAACGATTCTCTCCCTTATTATTTTATTCTTGTGGAGCGTTTGATAACGTCCATGTTAACTCTGATTCATAGCTACCAGCATAATTTCCAGATGGAATTTCTAATGTCGTATTCTCTCTAGCAAACTGATCAGCCCATGTTCCTAGACCTTGGCCTTTTTCTGCTACCATTACTACATTCGATTCAGCGTTTACAACCACTGATTTTGTACTTGGTGCATTATCATTGTTATTAACATTATTTGTCAATAGATTACCTGCTGGTAAAGTTAATTTAGCTCCTGCTAATGTATGTCCTTCTGCAGACTTAAATTCTTGTGTTTGTGCCACAGTTAAAGTCCATCCATCACCCGTTCCGCGTTTATCTGTTACCTGGACGTTTGGATCTTTATCACTATCTTGCTTTGCTGTTAATGTTACAGATCCTGATTGAAGTTGAAAACTTCCAAAATCTAAGCTAGAAACATGATCAATTGTTAAGTTCCCAATTTGTCCCGTTGGTGGATCTGTTGGATCGATAGGATCTACCGGAGTTGTTGTATCTCCCGGTGTAATTTCTACCGTCGCCTGTGATTTCGCCGGGCCTTGTTCTTCTGCTGATACTTCTGTTGCAGATGCTACTCCTACACCTACAAATGTAGCGATTACAGCGGGTACGATTTTATAAAATCTCATTTCTATTCCCCCTATTGCAGTTTTATTTTAAGTTTTCTATTTTTTATGCTTGAGGTGCGTCTAATAAAGTCCAAGTTAAAGTAGAAACATATTCTCCAGCATAGTTACCACCAGGTACAGTGATTTTCACTTGATCTTGAGCAAATGAATCAACCCATGTCCCCATACCTTTGTGTTGTTCGGAAGTCATGATCGTTTGTGTTGTCGGAGAGTCTGTATCTAATGCTACCGCTTTTGGTGTCGGTTGCCCAGATACGTTGCCTGATGTAGTTTTCATTGTTCCCTCTGGTAAACTAACTACAGCACCTTTTAATATTTTCGTATCATCGTTAATATCTTTGAAAGATGTTGACGTTACTTGTAATGTCCATCCTTGACCTTCACCACGATTATCCGTTACTTGGACGTTTGGTGATATACTAGTTGTCGTATATTCTACTTTTCCGCCATTTAACTCATGCTCGCCAAACTCTAAAGGAGTAACGTTATCAATTGTTAACGGTCCTACGTTTCCAGTTTCTCCGCCTGGTTCACTTGGCTCAAGTGGATCTGTAGGGTCTGTAGGATTGTCAGCAGGATTCAATTTCACGTGTGCTCCTGAAGTAGCACCTTTTCCATCCTCAGAACCCACTACTGTCTTCCAATCTTCTGCTGCGAATGTGGGCATAGAAGTTGAAAATAGAGTTGCAGTTGTAAGAACGCCTGCTAATAATAGTTTTTTATTCATATTGATTCCCTCTCTCTTCTACATTTTTCATATTAGATTTCATTACTAACAAACTAGCTAATCCTATTAAACCAATTCCTATTACATAATAAGGAGTGGAGGCCATCCCACCAGTTTGTGGAAGGTTTATTTCACCGCCCGATTGGGAAGGGTTCTTTTCATTAGGATCAGTGGAACTATCATTTCCTTCAACAAACCTTATACCAGCAGTGCTTGTAGCCTGATCTGCCAAGACCTTATCATATGGAGCAGAAAAAGTAACGATCCCTACTAAAGTAATCATGCTTACTATTAGCCTCTTCATACCTACCCTCCAATATATCTAGATATTAATATTAATAGATGAATCAACGAAGTATTAATTAAGGCGCATCCTCTAAAGTCCATGTTAATTCACCAGCATATGAACCTATATGCGCTGATGGATCTACCTTTAGTAATAGCCCTTCATCATTTTTCCAATTTAGATTAATATCTGAATAGTCTTCTGGGGATTCACCAGTCTCCACAATAACGGAAGTATTTAATAATAGTTCTTCTGTTTCTCCATTAGACTTTTTAAAGAATAAGCCTTCTAATGTATGGTTTTCTTTTGAAACAAGAGGTTTTGTAAGTTCCGCTTTTAGCTTCCACTTACTTCCTTTCCCTTTACTGTTAATAATATGAATTGGATACTCTGTTGTTCGTTCGCTAATCTTTGGCGTGGAACCAATTTGTGTCGTGACAAACTCTAAATCCTTCATGTCATCAGCAAAAGTTAATCGTTTTATTACATGTAAAGTAAATTTGCTAATATTAGATTGTAAACCATCTTCATCAATAGCATAAACTGAAATCGTATGAGGCCCCTCATTCACATTCGAAGTAGGGATTTCTCCTGCAAAATTAATTGCTTCTCCCGGGTTACTATTAGTAACTTTCGAAAAAGCAACCTGCTCGTTATCGTCGATTACGTAATAGAGAGTCAATTCTTTATCAGCACCATCCAAATCACTCACAGTACCAGAGAAATTAAAGCTTTTACCATAATCTATCTCTTCCTCTTTATTTTCCTCATTTAGAGTTAATGTTGGAGGACTGGATATAGATATTTCTAAGCTTTTCACTTCTGAATTAGCACCTTTTTCATCTGTTGCATAAACTTCTAAGTGGTTTACTCCTAATTGTAATTTGTCCTTTGGAATCGTATATTTCCAATCTTGGAAAGTGTTTTCCTGTTCTGATTGAAGCTGATTTTGACCAATTACTTCACCATTTAACTTATATGTAATTGTGACTTTTGTACCATCTTCATCCTTCCATTTCCCACTTACTTCAACATCTTGACCCATAGGTACTTTTAATGTTTCGTTTTCCTGATTCAAACTTATTTCGGGCGCCTTATTTGCACTAATTGTATAATTTAATTCTGCAGTTTTTGTATGGTAGTTGTCTCCATAAAAATTACTATGCTCACTTACCACTGTATCCTGTCCAACTTTATTTGTTTTTACATCAAACAGAATCGTTTGCTTTGAATTATTTAAATCCATATCTGAGATGGGTGCGTTTAACATACCATCCTTCCAATAGGAATCATCCAAAGGAGTCTCTTTACCTAATGCGTCTTTCAATCTTAGGCTTCCAGGAACGTAACTCACATTGCTATCAATCGTACTTGATACATTAATGTTTTTCCAAGCTTGTTTACCACCAATATAATTCGCTTCCAGGCTATACGTTAACTTTGTACCACTAGCAACTTTTGTGCCTACTACACTTTCATTAGTCGTAATATCTAGAATGTCTTCTTTTACCTCAGCCTCAACAAGCCCTGGTACCTTATCGAATACGATTCGATTCATTTCAAAGCTTCCACCTGTAGAACCGGTAAAGCCCCAATACACTTCTGTTGTCCCAAAGACATCATTCACATTAATAGGAACCGAAACGCTTTTTAATCCTTGGAGTTGATACGTTAATATACTCTGCTTGCTATCCCACCTAACCGTAAAATAGCGCCAAGTATCATTAGATAATAGACCTGGAAACTGAAGATCATTATGAATCATTCTTCGGTCTTTAAAGATTAATCCCGAATCATCATATGTATCTTTTTTCCCCGGATAGTTCCATGCGATATGATTCTGCTTTGGAACCCCTCTATCAAAATCTTTGTTAAAGTAGGTATCAAATTCGACTGCAAAAGAATTCATAATTGCCAAGCCGAATTCTTTAGGCTTTGTAGAATCCCATACACCTATCCTAGCACCTTCCCCAGTTCTAAAAGCATTGTTTCCATTTTTGTCGTTATGCATGACAAATGCCATTCCATCAGCAGCATCTTCACCAGAATCACCAAAATAGATATACATTGCTGCTTCAAAGTCTTTTGTTAAATCCATTTTATTTTCGTCTGTTGACCAAACCGCTCCACTCTGATCCTTGACACTGTCTGTTAACTGAACGATATCGAACTTATCATTTTGTATAAGTATACTGTTGGACCCTGAAGGAACAGTAAAAATATTATCCAGTTTGATAGCACTCGGTGGAGAATCTTGGTTTTCAGCTGCAAAAACTGAAATATGATTTGATAATAAGAACAATGCTCCTAAAATGCATGCAAAAGAAGACTTTGTTATTACCTTTTTCATTCCTCACTTTCCCCCTTTCTGTTTGAAGTTAATACGCCGACATAAATATGTTTGCATGATTTATAAACTTAAAATGATAGAAAAATTCTTTTAAAGGCGAAAAAATTTAGGTCAATATTAATTGTGATATATATAAATTTAATGAAATTAATAGAATTATTATATTTTTTCATTTTTTGTTTTTTGTTTTTCGTATAGCCCTCTCTACAGTAGGTTAGGGGCTTTTTATATTATAAGGAGCGATTTGGTTGACTAGTTAATATGTATAATTCCCTCTATTGAACTTGATAAATCTTAATATTTGTTTGTATATTTATTTTGTAAGATTTTTAAACCCAATCTAAATTTTTGCGAAATAGAGTGAGAAATTCATAATTGTAGCAAAAATCTCGGAATCCATAAAAATAATGATGATTTACACCAGTTCTTATCTAATTTTTTACAAATATTGAGTATCGCATCAGATTTAATATAGGCAGTATAAATTAAAATAATACTATCTATGCTGTGATAAATATTATGCTTTTTTAATAAATTAATACAATAATCGCAAATTATTGTATATTTACACTGATTAAATATAAAGGAAACCTATTTTTCATCTAAAGCTTATAGCATACATACTACTGATTTTAAGAATCCATACACATAGTACAAAGGCATTTCAATTGGAAACCTCATATAAAATAGTAGAACTAATCGACATATTTAAATTTTTTCCTTATAAGATGCAATTTCTTATAATTTCAAACAGCATGTTAATGAGAGAATGATAGTAATTATCTAAGTTAGATAACATATTTTACAATGTTCATATCTACCATTTTATATAACGCAAGAATTCTAAGAGAAATTATACTAGTACAAAGCGAAAAAAGGAGGTATTTGTTATTTATCCTCTTTATATTATGGTGTTTCAAGATCAGATTATATAGTTGATTTTGATCTATTAAACTCTATATTTTTTACAGCATTGGTTATATAGATTTAGACTTAACTATTTCTCTATTTTTCATTTAGGGCGAGTTTCTTCCATTAATCCTGTTTCTTATATCGGGATTCAAACCAAAGATAACTTTTTGGCCTATTAATAAATTTCCTGATAGAGCACCAATCCCAAATAACACTAACAGTTTTTATGAATAAAACCCTATTTAATTATGTAAAAAGCACATAATTAAATAGGGTTTTAAATGTTTTAAATTCACATTAACAGATCTGCAAACGAGGTGCCCACATTGTTTTTCCGCTTCATGTGCTTTTCTAAATAAATCTTTGTCGTTTGAATGTTTTCATGCCCCAGTGTTTGCATTAAATGATACAAATCAGCATTTCCTTGTTCAACTGCCATGATTGCAAACGCATGACGGAATGTATGTGCTGTTACTGGATTCTCACGATACTGTAGAAATTCTAAGTTCGTCTTTTTTATCATATCTGTTACCTGATTAGATAGTGTTTTAGAGTTATAAGCATTTCCCCTTTGATTTATAAATAACGGACTCTCATCCCCTTTTTCCAATACCGTTTGGAAACCCCTTCTTCTTCTCACTTCACAAATACATTGATATAAATGTTCTGAAACGAAAAGTTCACGTACTTTGTCCCCTTTTCCTCTAACTTTTAACCAGTGCTTTCCGTCATAATGTAAGTCTTTCACTCTCGCGCTGCACAATTCTTGAATTCTTGCACCAGTACTTGCTAGAGCTAGTAAGATTGTATAGTTTACTAAATGCCCTTGTTCTTTATAAAACCTTAAAATTTTCATCACTTCATCATAAGATAAGTCCCGATTTGGCCGATCCTGTTCATTTACATTAGCGCGCTGCAGTTCTTCATGAACAGGTCTTTCAATATAAGCAAATACATGAAGATGTTTTAGAAAAGAACGTATAAGTACTGATTTTTTTGCAAGTGTTGCGACTGCGTACGTATCTCCATTTCTCCCGTTCTCTACCTGCTTCAACCAAGCATTATATTTACGAATATGCCAAGGCTTTAATGTTTTTAATAACGAATCATTTTGCTGTACCTCTTCCCCATTCAATTCGAATTCTTCTGCATGCTGCACCATGCACTGACAAAATGACAAGATTTCAGATATATAACTCTTTTTCGTATCCTCTTTTCTATTCTTCTTCTCATCCATATCTTTTTGTAAATGTACGAAATGATAAATGACTTCCAGATCACTTAAATACGTATATTTACTCTTTCCCTCTTTTTCTGCAACCTCCATCTTTTCTTCCACCTTATCTACATAACGACTATCATGCAAGAATGGAACCATATCTCTTATGTTTTCTACATATGTATCTATATTTTCACTTTTATTCTTTATTATAGGTAAGTTCTCTTTTTCATTTTGTTTATCCATAATTCGAATTCACCACTCCTATTGAAGATTATGAATATAATTCTCTTTATTATCCTTACTTATCATTTTATTTTACTTCTATACATTATACAAATGATAATTCATATTCTTTCTATAAGAATCGTATATTCTTCTCTATTTACCTATACTAATATTTTTTTATAAATTATTAATAAATAGATATCATTTAATAGTTAATACCTTAGATTTCAAAATAATTTTACAAAGAAGATAAATTTAAAATTAAATTAAGATATAAATCAAATCTAAAATTCTTTAAAATTATAATTATTTATAAGAACTTTAATAAATTTCATTTCTCATTTTAAATATATTTCATATTCTGATATTATATATACATATCTAAAACACTAGTAAACAATAGTTATGGAGGTGTCCTTTCATGACACAAGATTTATTGTTCATTACAAAACCTACTGTAACGACAAAAGAGGCAGCCGACTTATTAGGAGTAACGGTACAAACAATTTTAAAGAAAGAAAAAGATGGATTAATAGAATGTGTATATAAAGATAACTGGAAGCAATTCGGTAGTAAGATTTTTTATTTAGAGGATATTGAACGTTTAAAAAATAGCGAAGAGATTGAGGGTTATAGTACAAAAGAAGCAGCTGAGATTCTGAATGTAGCACCATCTACTGTCTTTACATATATCAAATCTGGAAAACTACCTGCTTCAAAGATTGAAAAACGTGGAAAAGAAGTATATATCATTGATAAAGATGACCTTGAAACTTTTCAACTTACTTATGAAAAAACTACATCAAAAGAGCGAAAAACATTCATTGCTAAGATTCAAGACGAAGATATATATTTATATCAATTATTAACACATCAACATACCGGAAAAATAGCGAGAGTAATAGAAATCAATGGAGCAGATGGCAAGATTCTTACAGAAGACGAAGAAATTTTCCCTCTATCCACTTATAAGGAACGCGATTACTCCTTTGAGCCTTTTAAGAAACAAGCGGTAATTACGAAACGTGGATATTTATCTTTTTCATTTAAAAAACCTCAGCTATTTCATTCCATCACTTATAATCTAATAAATTCATTTTATAAAGAGCTAGGTGTCACAAATATGCGATTGAGTGTTTCATCTGATACTATTAAATTAGAAATTAAACCTTTTGTATTACAAGTTGATCCATTGCAATTTCAAGAAGAGATTAAATACTTACATTCTCATATGAAATCCGGTACGATACTTCCACATGTTGAAGGAATTTATTTTAAAAGTAATGTAGAGCCATTAACTTTTCATGCAGATCATGAATTTAAGCAGAAAATAGTGCAAATGGCAGCGAGTTCAGGTATGGGACAGGAAGAATTCTTATTGCAAGCTGTAAAATCTTATATAAAAAATTTAGAACAACAGTAAATATTTATTAGTAATAAGAAGCGTGGAAAATAAATCTTTCCACGCTTTTTTAGATTTATAAATTTTAACTTAATAGCAATGTGTACAAAGACATGAAAGTAGGAATTAATCTTATAGTGTAAAAATAATCCTACGTTTGTTTATAAAAATCTATTCATTTAATAATATTTTTCACGTCTCCAATACGTATATCACCATCATGATGATACTCAATAACAAACCCCATATCTGGTGAATATATCCAGGTATCAAAACTAACAGCTGTAACATCATATATTACATTTAAAACTTGATGTAAATTTGTTTTAATTACTGGTACTCTGGCATTATCCCAAATAATATATACTGTCTGAGAATATGTTCCAAAAAAGTTCTGTAGATATAATTTTATTTCATCCTCATTATATAAATCACCATAGTTTTCAATGTTGGACCAATCTACTCTCCCCCATTGTGTAATAGGAAATGCATTTTCAAAGCTTTTTACTATCATTTTCCCTTGAGTATTTTCTAAAATTTCAATGTCTTCACCTAATGCCTCAATACACTCTTCCAACAATGTTGCCATTTTATTACCTCATTTATTTAGATATTTTAATAAAGATTTAAAGGTTTCTTCGTCTCCTTCAAAAGGAATTGCATATTTAATTGCTTTATCTTTTTTTCCATTTCTAAAATCTTCTACATTGATATGCATCCCTTTACTAGGATCATAATCTAATCGCCATCTCGCTTTATGATCAGCTGTCTCTCTGCCAACAATTTTACCATAACCAGCGCTTTTTTCCATTGTTCCTATAAATGGTTGTGAATCTGCCCCTAAATCCCCCAATAAGCTTAACGCTTTATTTCTTGCTTGTTCATATGTTTGAACCTTATCCAGAACAATCTCTCCAGAACGCCCACCTTTAGCAGCTGCTTCTAGTGCTTTTCCTTTCTTTTCAAGATCGCCAATCTTCCCTACAACTTTACCAACAACTCGTGTTGTACCACCAGATACGACGGCCAATGTGCCCCATCCATAATCTTCTGGACCGTATTTTCGACCTGTTACTAGGTCTTCACCTTTGATGAGTTGTCCAATCTCTTTTCCTGTTCCAATCCCTGGTGTGATATCTAAAATGAACGATAAATCTCCGTCATTCGCACTATTATATATACGAGATGGATTTCCACCTAAATCACGTAATGCATTACTCAAGTCAATATTCCCCACATTGTTGGCAGCTGCAGGGATATTATACTTATGTCGGACAACTTTAGAAGCTGTGTCCATAAACGCATTCCCAAAATCTAATCCTGTATTTACGTCCGTATAGATGCCTGGTACTCTTTCTTGAAATGCTTGTAAATCTTTTGCTATGACTGGAACATTTTTTCTTGTTACTTGTACAAGTTCCTCCATCCCAGGTTTCGCCGCATCTATAGAGTGTTTTAATCGAATCGTACTTGTTGCAATGTTTCCTAAATCCTCAAATGTACCATTGTCGTGTAATACTTGCTGAATACGCTTATGACTCTCTGCTAATTCATGAAACGCATCTGTAGTTTGTTTTAAATACACATTAAATTGATCTTGAAACTTGCCTACTCTTTGTATCTCTTCTCTAGTTACGTCATATATTTGATTGTTAAACTCCACCATTTGAGTAAGAGATTTTTCCACTTCCTCCATGAATCGAACCATTTCATGAGATCTTCTTAGAATTTGTTCTGAAAAATGATTTGCTCGTTCTTCTCCGTATATACCAGCTCTTTCAGCATCAGCCTGAAACATTTCTATCAGCTGTCGCATCTCTTCTTTTGTTAAACGGTCCCAATCATTTTTTAGTTTTTGCTGCAATACCTTCATTTTCTGATCGAATTCTAGTATTTGTTTTTTTTGTTCTTCTAGGTCACGTTTCGCATCTTCAGCGTCTTTTGCAACATTATTCCACAATTCAATCGAATCAATGGTACTATTTTCTAAGTCCTGTAGAGTTTTCAATGTATTATTGAGTAAAGGTTCGTCACTTTTGATATAGTTAAAAACACCTTCAAAAATTTTCAATTTACCGTCTAATAAAGATAACGGTGTCTTTGCTTCTTGGTCAAAAATAATGGCATCATGGATACGTACATACCCTTTCTCACCTTTATATTTTACTTCATACCAAGAACCAACTTTTCCTGTTACTTCTATTAATTCACCATTATTTACGTGCTTTGCTCGTAAAACTTTCTTTAAATCTGGTTCTGGATATACTTTTTTTACGAGAGATTCTAATGTGATCCAACCCTTTATCATTTCGCCATCTTTATTAAAAGAGAAAACCTTATCTTTATAAGTAAAATCTCCTGTTTGTAAGGCGCCACTTGGATGTAACAGATACCAATCATATTCTGATTTCATCCAACCACTTTTTGGTTCACTCTCATAACTAAAGTAGTACGGTTTTCCATCCACTTGTTGCATACCTCGCGATAGGATACCACTTTTATCAAAATAATGCATTTTCCCATCAATATATTGAATACCTTTTTGTAACGCACCAGATTTATTCGCATAATATTTTGCGCCACCTATATCAATCCAACCGGTTTGCATAAAACCATCAGGTCCAAAATAGTATTGTTTATTATCAATGGTCTGAAGTCCAGTTACATGACTTCCATTTTTTAAATAATACGTCCATTTCCCCTCTTCTTGCACCCATCCTTTTGCATTATCAAATAACAACATAGATTTTAATTGTTGGAAATCATAATACACGGTATTCACGTTCTCTGTTAGCTCATGAAGTTCTTTCTCCTGATTTTTAATTACATTTGGAGGAAAGTATTTTTCAGGATCTTTTTTATACTCTGTTAGTATAAATCGTGTAAGGCTTGTTCCTTCTTTTATAACATCCCAAGAACGCGTTGGATTTTCTCCTAGTACTACTGATTCGAAAATCCTTACATATCCTATGTCTCCTTGGTATTTTACCTGATACCAAATACCTTGTTTACCAATAACCTCTAGTATATCTCCGTCTTTTACTGGTTTTGACTCTAGTAAAAATTTTGTTTCTGGTTTAGGATACATTCTTTTAATTTTAGAACGTAATGTAATCCATCCTTTTTCCATTTCTCCGTACTTATTAATTTCAAATTGTTTCCCTTGATAAGTAATAGCTCCTGTTGCATATTTCCCATCACGTATATAACTCCAAGCTGTTCCAGAAAAACTCCATCCTGTTTGTAATTTTCCAGGTTCTTTATAATGAAGCCATTCGTTTCCGACTTGTTTTTTCCCTTCAAATAACCTACCATCTTTGAAGAATTCATATTCTATGCCATCTAATGTAAATGTTTCTGTTCTTTTGCTTCCATCTTTTTCGTAATAGTACCAATTCTCATTTTCTTTGACCCAGCCAACCGCTTCATTATTTTTAGTACCTGATACTGCCATAATTGCCTTATATAAGAACATAGAAAATTGCTCTCTAGTAACAATGCCATTTGGATTAAAATTGCCGTCACCTGTACCACTTGTTATGTTGTTACCGGCTAATATTTTGACATATTCGTTTGCCCAGTGACCTTTCATATCCGTAAATTCAACATTTCCTTGCGGTTTTAAATCAAATGTTTTGACAAGCACAGTTGCCATTTCGGCACGTGTCATATTATTTTTCGGATTGAATTTTTTTTCAGCATTTACACTGAAAATACCACGTGCTGTAAGAGCTAAAATTTCTTTTTTGAAATTGCTGTCGCCAATATCAACAAATGGATTATTTGTACTATCTTGCGGTTTTAAATATCGATACAAGAAAGCAGCGAGATGTTCGCGGGTAATAGGATCGGCTGCACCGAAATACCCATTTCCGTATCCCGTTATAATCTTATTTTCCGCCATATACATCATTTCTTTATACGCCCAATGGGTTTTAGGAACGTCAATAAAAGATAATGAATTCACTTGACCATTTTGTTCTGCATACGCTGTTCCTACTGTACTGAATAACAAAATACATACCATAAAACTTAAAAATAATTTCTTAATTGTATTCATAATAGCTCCTATTCAATTTTTAAAAATATAATTGCAAAATAAGTGATTCTGTCTAAACAATAATTAATTCATAAGATGTTTCATTTTTTAAATGTAGTAGCCCATTTATAGAACCTTCTTAATATATAGTAAAACCAATTTTTTAATTTAAAAATCCCTTAGTGTAAAATCCGCATTATGATGCCAATCCCCTTTCTCTTTGACGCGGCCTATTTGATTTAAAACTTCGACTTCCTCTGTAAACATTAGGGCATAGATAGAAAATAATTAAAATAATGATAATATAAGTCCTATGATTTTCTTCATACTCGCGTCACCTTTTCAATTCATAAAAAACCTTTTAATTATATATTAGATTTCGTTTGTATTAAAATAAAAAAATATAAATATGCATAATTGCATATTTATATTCTCGATAGAGTGCACCCTATTGAGAAGTAATCCCTTTCCTTGATATTATTAGTCTTAGAGACTCTCAATAACACTTATCAAAAATACAATTGAAATTATGGGACAGGTAGAATTCTTATTACAAGCTGTAAAATCTTATATAAGAGATTTAGAACAACGATAATTATTTATTAAGGAGAAAAAGCGTAGAAATTGAATCTTTCTACGCTTTTTCTAGTATTCAAATTCCATACTCATTTCCACGAAATCACCATATGCACTATCAACGGAATAGGAATGTTAATGTCAATCTTTGCAGAAAAACTCTATATACTAAACATACTTAAAGGAGAACAGAACATGATAAAACATATACTCAGTTTCCTACTTGGAACATTTGTTATGATAATTGGTTACGTTTGGGTTATTCCCTACACCCTTGAAGCAATTGACAGTAATGTAAGCTATATTACTAATCACAAAAAGTATTTTAGTAAGTTATATGAATATGACATTAACCTTTGGATCATTGCAATGCTTATATTTTGCATTTTTACTGCGATTTCTGTTCTTATACTCAAGTTACCCGATTATAAGAAAAATAAAAGCACTCCTATAAAAAAATATAGTCAAACAAATCGGCGAAAAAAAGCAAAGAGAAGGCGTCGTAAATAATTATTTTTTATGTTAGGGTTTTTACTTATAAAAATATCTTAGCGTATAATAACCGCGTTTTTACGTTGGTACCCCTGTTATAGCAAATAAGGTATGTTCTTCAAACCAATTATTTGTAAAAGTGATAAACTCTTCAAGAAGTAGCTCTTTTTTAGCCTTGATTTCATTTAATATTCTTTGTTTTTTCTTTCTTCTTCTCTTCAATTTTTATATAATATTTCATTTCTTCAACCTCTCTTATTTTTTAAATTCATATATAACATTATAAATGTATATTTTTAAATAATTTTCTAATTTAGATAACAAATAAAAAAAACAATCAATTAGTCGCTCTTAAACGACAAAAAACCCTCTTTACAGAAACAGAGCTTTTTGTCAAAAGTGAGAATATAAATACTTTATTAGGGACGGTGCTTCCGCACCTTTCAACGTACAGCCGTCGGCAAAGAAACAGAATTTATATTTGGTTAATATATATTTGCTGTACGCTCAAAGGAAGGGAAAACCTTCCCTGTATATGAAGTTACTAGATTGTGGAATGAGCACGCCCCACTAATTTATTTTTACATAATTTCATCCCTTTAACATCAACATTTTTTCCTTATAAACTGCAAAAATACATTATAAAAGAGCAACCGTATATCAGCCACTCTCTCAGAGATTTCTTATGTTAATACTCAAAATTCAGTACATGAGGTTTTACTGGTTAAAAATTAAAGATGTTACCCAAATAGATAACGTCTTTGCTAAATAAGCGAATCATGTTGTGTATTTCATATTTACTTTAGTTAGACTATTCTTCTTTCAGCTAACAACCACGACAGACCATCTCGGCAAACTTATCAGGTTTCCCTCACTCCATCAACCTAGGATGTTGTTAGCTCAAAGAAGAGCAAAAGTTCTTCCTAATCGTGGTACCATTCAATCATTACCAGCTGCTGGTTTCAGATTTTTAAAACCGCCGCAAATATGAAGCCGTTTAGAATTCAAATAACAACATAGTGAGTTGTTTTTTCCACCACTTCTCACAATACAAATATATCACTTTGATTCTAAAACAACCGGCACATTTCCTACCAAAAAGCGGTCACGACTCTGCCACTTATTTTTATTCTTTATTCCTGTATACTTTACCCTAATGAGTTATCCATATCTTATATTTTGTGTAACAGCCCCATCAAGATAAGAAAATACAACTACCCCCAAAACGAAATTTGTGCTATCTTGTATTAAAAAAGCCCATTTTTTCATTTTAGGGTGTTATAAAGCCTTTAAGAAGCTTTGAATCTCTTAAGCAAATAGTTGTAATTCATCAAATACAGAAATAGACATAGAAAAAAGCCATCCTTTCCTATGATTATACAGAAAGAACAACGTATTTTTTTCGTTTTATGGATATATTTTTTAGCTCGATGGCAATTTGGTGTTACCTCAAATATAATTATTTTATTTGATTGTCTCTTTTGAATTTTTTTCAAAAATTTACATTTTTTTGATATACAACGACGTTTAGGGATAAACCTATTTACTACAGTAATGTTTAAAATAATACATATAAGTATTAAAAACCCCTCTATCACTAGAGAAAAGTAACCGTTCGTACTTAATGTAGAAGAACTCACACCTAATATTAAAATCAACTATTAACACAGGGTAAGTTTTTAGCTAATTTGAATTTCCTTTTTAAATATAATTTTTTATATTATAATATAGTTATAAATGTTAACTTAACTTATTTTATCATTTTTGGAATCACCTAGCTCTTTTGAATAACCCTTCCAAAAAATCGCTTCTTCAATAACCATTTCATACCTTCTCTTTCAATCTCTAATCATTACTGGACTAACAGAAAGCTTAGCAGTAATGTCAGCTATTGGATGATGACCCTTTTTATAAAGGGCTTAAATAACCAATTTTTCAGCTGTAGAATATTTCACTCAATCCATAAAAAGTCCCCCATTAGGTAGACAAATGTTAATTTTTTATCTGTCTACCTAATGGGGAGCATATCAATCTTTTTCAAAATGGATTCTCTTTATTTACCTTAACATGTTGGTTCCAACGATATTTTCTATAAAACTTTAACTCATAGCTACACTTATCCTACTCTTTTATCTTTACTTTCTGATTTATGCAATATTGATTCCCCCTCAACATCTATATTTGGAAGAATCTTATCCAGCCATTTTGGCATATACCAAGCTGCTTTCCCCATCAATGTCATAACGGCCGGAACAATAGTCAGCCTAACCACAAAAGCATCAAATAGAACTCCAAATGCTAGACTCATACCTATAGCCTTTACCATTGGGTCTGGCATAAGCATAAAGCCGAAAAATACAGCTATCATGATTAATCCTGCTGCAGCTACAACTTTTCCGCTGTCTCTCATCCCTGCAAGAATAGCTTCCTTTGGATTACCTGTATGCGTGTAAACTTCCCGCATACGACTTGCAAGAAATACTTCATAGTCCATTGCTAAGCCAAAAAGGATACCAATTGTAAGGATTGGCAAGAAGGCAAGAATTGCACTAGAAGAAGGGAAACCAAATAAATCAAGAAGATTTCCATCTTGAATAACAAACACGGCAAATCCTAGTGTTGCAGCCAATGAAAGCAGGAAGCCTACTACTGCTTTTAAAGGAAGTAGTAAGGATCTAAATACTAACACTAAAAGAACGTATGCTAGTCCTACTACAAGTACTGCGAATATAGGTAATGCTGTATTTAGCTTTTCTGTTATATCTATATTGACCGCCGTTGTACCAGTAACTAATAACTCAATGTCATTTTCTTTTTTTGTTGTATTCGATTTGTCTCGAATATGATTCACAAGATCTTTTGTTTCTATATCATTTGGTCCCGTTTTTGGGGTCACGGTGATAATAAAAACGTCACCAGAAGAATTAGGGAAGGCTGGTGTTACACTCTTAACATTCTTTAATTCACCAATTTCTTCTGTAATCTCCGCCATTGCTTTTTGTGTCTCTTGTGGGTCTTGTTTTTTACTATCTATTTTTGCTGCCACAACTAGAGAAGAGTGAACACCTTCTCCGTATGCTTCTGTCATGAGATCATATGCTTTTCTTTCTGTTGTATTTTTTGACATGGTATCCCCGTCATCGGGCAGTCCTAGGTTCATATGGAAAAAGGGAATACTAATGACAGCAAGTAATGCAATTGCCAGGAAAGACATAACTAACGGATGTTTTGTGACAAGTTTCCCCCATTTATTCGAAGGTACTTTGCCTGCTTTTGCACCTGTGATTTTTTTTAGGAATTTATTTCCTGAAGAAGGATGAAATCTATGCCCTACTATTCCTAGTATAGCTGGAAGTACGATGATGGAAACCAATACAGCACATAATATACTAATAGATGATACTGCTCCCATCTTAGTTAAAAATGGAATCTGCATGACGGATAATCCAAGAAGTCCAATTATTACAGTGATACCAGCAAAAACAACAGCACTCCCTGCAGTTCCAGTTGCTATAGCAATAGATTCTTTAACGGAATGTCCTTCACCAAGTTGTTGTCTAAATCGAGTCATAATAAATAAAGCATAATCAATTCCAACGGCTATTCCTAACATGATAGCTACTGAAAGCGATAGATCCTGCAATTCAATATAATTAGATCCTATCATTACTACGAGCATTCCAGTTCCTAATCCTATAATAGCAGTGATAATAGGCATCCCAGCTGCTAGGAAAGATGTGAAGGTAATCGCCAAAATTATAAAGGCAATAATTATTCCAATAGCCTCGGATTCACCACTGGATTCGACTACAGAAAATTTCACATCACCGGTTAACTCCGTTTGGATTCCCCTGTCACGAGTTTGTTCAATTTTGTTTAATACATTCTTCCTAGATGATTCCTTTATATCTTCAGCATCATTTTTATAATTTACAACAGCATAACCCATGGTATTATCTTTGGTTAAATTTTTAAGTTGCATAGGGGTTGCAATTGATTCAACATTTGAATCATCTTTTTTAATATCAGATAAAGTATCCATAATCACTTTATTTATCTGTTCCGAATCTAATGTCTGATCTTTTGGAGCTTTAAAAACTATTTTAATTTGGGCACCAGCACTTTGAGACTCGGGGAATTCTTTTTCTAGCAATTTACTTGCTTTATCAGCTGGTGTGCCTGGAATCGTTAACTCATCATTGAATGAGGGACCTAAACTTCCAGCTATTACTCCCAAGATGAGTAAAATTCCTAAGGTACTAAAAATAATACCCTTCCCGTGTTTTGCTGCCCAATTACCTAATTTGTAAAGATACTTTGCTATTTTAATCTCCTCCAACTTCTTTATTTACAATAGTAAGTACATGGTACTAAATGTTTTTTTGTATCCCTTATGTACTATTGGAATTTTATTCCTACAGAAAAAAACGAATTTTTGTATACATTGACAGAAATCAAATTCCCTTTATAGAATAAGCATAGTCATCATCGAAACATTTGTATTAACATTAGTACTTACACATGTAAGTATAAAAGAAAGGGGTGGTTTTTCAAGCACTTTTAGTTTAATAGAAGCTAAAACTAACAAAATGAAAGGATGTGTTAGCGCTGAGAAACTCACGTCAGGATGGTATATACTCCCAAGAATACATTACAGAAGCTTTGGGTCTACTACTGCAAGAAAAAAAATTGAAGGATATAACTGTTACGGATCTTTGCAAAAAAGCTGGAGTTGCAAGAGTTACATTTTACAAATATTATCGTACCATTTACGATGTGCTTAATGCCTCTATGCAAAAAAGTATCGACAAATTTTTAGAAGAAATTACTTATTTGGATTCTCATGAGAGTCTTCAACTTTTTATAGAAGGTTTAATAAGTTTTATGGCCAATGAGCGTATCCTAATGAAAAATATAATAGATTCCAATATGTCTGGTCTTCTTCTTGATTATGTTAATTCCGCAATAAAATCTGTATTTGAAACAGACAATCCGATCAGTAATAACATGAGCAGAGCTCAAGCATTATTTTTTATTGGTGGATTCTTTAATGTCTTCATTGATTGGATCAAAAGATCGTCAAGGGAGTCTCCTCAATCTTTAGTTGAAAAAATATATGAGATGTTCCCAATAAAAAAAGAAATATAGAGAATTTTTTCTTCTACTAACCTGCTCCTTTTTGTGAAATAAAAATAGCTGCCAAAATGGCAGCTATAATCAAAGAAAGTCTTTCTTAAGGGTGTTGAAAATTTATTTAATGTTATTTGCATTCCCTTTCAAATTGAAAAATATCTTGATTGATCAATTGATGAAAGTATTTATCCATTTCTTCTGCTGAAACACTTTTTCTATTTTGCAACCACCATGCAATTAACGTTCCCGTGACACCCGAATAGAATTCGATAATTAACTCATTTGGTATCGTATGATTTTTACAAAGTCGATTCAGCTCTTGATTTTCCAATTTTTTCATTTCATGATTTTGATACTGTAAACGGTTGATAAATTGCTCATCATCCATTTGTGACTCTAACATTTTACCAAACTCTTTATGATGCAAGCATTGTTCCATCACTTGAAATGGCCTAGTTAATCGATCTAAAAGTGGTATCTGAAAAACTTCCTCTTGAAATTTGTTAATTCCAACTGCAAGTAAGGCATCTTTATCTTCAAAATGTTTATAAAATGTTGTTCGATGCACCATCGCACGATCACAGATTTGATTGATGGTAATAGAGCTATATTTCTGTTTTGAGTGCGTCATTAATTCAAATAAAGATTCCCACAATAATTTATGTGTACGTCTAACACGTAAATCCAGCTGTTCCTCATTATTTTTCATCTACACTTCTCCTTTTTTGTAGATTAATTATACAACTTGTGAAAATTGACTCTCCCCTTTTAATCTACATGTGTATATCATATTTCATATAATCCTTAGTATACAATTGTATTAAAAACAATCAATGCAGGAAGTACTCTAAAGGGATTGTGTTTCTCGGTCAGACGAATTAGGTAGTCAAATTTTGTTCTATTGTACTCTAATTAGGCATGGAGGAATTTATATGGAAAATACAGTGATTTCAACTTCTGAAATTAAGGATTTAAAAACTAAATCCGAAGAATTTGCTCCATTTTCTTGGTATAAAAAAATGCTGACGGAGCATCCGATTTACTATCATGCAGGCACGGACACTTGGAATGTTTTCAAATATGAAGACGTTAAGCGAGTGCTTACAGACCATGAACTATTTTCAAGTAAGCGCCACCGTTCCATTTCCCAGATTGGAGCAGAAACAGAGGAAGGGAGCGTCCCAGATCGCTTAAAAATTAATGAAACAGATCCACCGGAACATCGTAAGTCACGTTCACTGCTTTCGTCTGCTTTCACCCCTAGAAGTCTCAAAACTTGGGAGCCGCGTATTGAACAGATTATTAACAATTTGATTGCCGAAATAGGAGATAAGTCGGAGATCGACATTGTCAAAGATTTTACAACCCCCCTTCCAATCATAGTAATGGCCGATTTGCTTGGGGTTCCGCATAAAGACAAGCTACTGTTTAAGAAATGGGTCGATATATTGTTCATGCCGTTCAATAGTGAAAATGCCGAGGAAGTGAGTCAACAAAAAGCGAAAGCAGCAATGGAGTACTTTAATTATCTGTATCCGATTGTTGTAGAAAAAAGAAAGCAGCTTTCAGACGACATTCTTTCTGATTTGATTCAAGTTGAAATCGAAGGAGAAAAATTTACGGATGAAGAAGTTGTTCGTGTGACTATGTTTCTTCTTGCGGCGGGTGTTGAAACAACAAGTCTTTTGTTGGCTAATTCATTCTACGCATTGCTATATGATGCTCCTAAACTTTACGAAGAATTAAGAAGCGATATAAACCTCGTACCTAATTTTGTTGAGGAGATGCTGCGTTACCGTTTCCACGTTATTGCATTGGACCGTGAAGTGAAAGTAGATAACAATGTTCTAGGCGTTGAGTTGAAGAAAGGCGATTTGGTAATCACTTGGAATAGCGCGGCAAACTTTGATGAGGATGTATTCGAAGATCCATTTACTGTGAATATTCACCGAAAAAATAACAACCGGCATCAAACGTTTGGCAATGGGCCGCATTTCTGTCTCGGTGCACCACTAGCGAAATTGGAAGCTAACAAGGCGTTTAAAATTTTTATAGAAACATTTTCTCGCATTGAATCAGTTCCAAGCTTCAATTTGGAGGCAAGTTTGCAGACTTCAGCTGCTGGGCAGGCTTTATCCAGTTTACCGATGAAATTTCATCGGTAGGCCAAGTTATCCGGTAAATTGGGGTGTCCCAAAAGTCATCAAAGATGACGGAAGGACACCCTTTCTTCGTTTTGAAAATGATTTCTAATTTTCTATTTCAAATCCAAAAACATCTTAATCGATTATTTGATGGAAGTATCTATCCATTTCTTCTGCTGAAACACTTTTCTTTTTTGAAACCACCATGCGCTTAACGTTGTAATTACACCCGAATAGAATTCGATAATTAATTCATCTGGTAGTGTATGGCTTTTACAAATTCGATTTAATTCTTGATTCTCCTGTTTCTCCATTTCACGAGTGTGAGAATGTACAAAGTTACTAAATTGCTCATCATCCATTTGCGACTCAAATATTTCACTAATCTCCTTATGATGTAAGAATTGTTCCATCACTTGAAATGGCTTACTTAATCGATCTAAAAGTGGTATTGTCGAAGCTACTTCTTGATATTTTTCAAATCCAAATGCCAATAACGCATCTTTATCTTCAAAATGTTTATAAAATGTTGTTCAATGCACCATTGCACGATCACAGATTTGATTGATAGTAATGTGGCGGTACCTCATCACCATCAAGCTAAAAAATAAAAATCACCCAAAATAAAAAAACGATATTCTTTCTATGTCTAACAATCAAGCGACTTAATTCAAAAAAATAAAACCCGTTAGGGGTTATTTCGTATGCAAATCTTTAAATTCCCTACATGTATCCTCTAGAAAAAAAGAAATAAACTCTATTATTAGTGACGTTGTATGAGCTTAGTTTGATAGCGATATGGTTTTACCCCACATTGCCATCAAGTTAAAAAATAATTTTCACCCAAAACAAAAAACGAGCTGAATTCACATAAATGACTGTAGAGAGATAACAATTTTATTTTGGGAGTACTTTAAAATATTAGCTTGATGGTGATGTGGCGAGAACCCTGTTATTCGTCAATATAACGCTAATGAGGTAATCACATTTTTACATTGTAATTCATTCTATTTGGGGTACAACCGAGATACGTGTAAAAACAGGTCATATACTTACTTTTATTTCCAACGTTATTTAAAATGAGTTTTTTGCCTATTATCTCTTTGTAAAAATCCTTGGTATATCTAATAAATATTTCATTGTTTTTGATTTAAAATAAAGTCGGATATTTTATAATAAAGTTTGATTAAAAGTCCTGTATGATATGCAGGATTTTTTTGTTCCGCAAACGAGCCATATTGTAGAATAACACTTATTAAGCCAACTGGGATTGAAGAAAGAATGTTATAATAAATTTTATTATTTTACTGTTTTACATTGGAGGCACTTAACTTGGAAATTAGGAAAGCAAATAAAGAAGATATAAAGGGCGTTTCAAAGGTTTATGTTAATAGTTGGAGGACTACTTATCGTGGTCTAGTACCTGACGATTATCTGGATAAATTATCGTACAAAGATGCAGCACAAAGGTGGATTGATTTTTTAAATAACGAAAATGAACCTTTTATTTATGTTGCGATTAATGATACAGGGAATATTATAGGTTTTGCATCAGGTAAACGTATTAATGAGAAGAATTTTGATGGAGAACTATATTCGCTTTATCTCTTACAGGAATGTAGAGGATTAGGTGTTGGTAGGCAGCTTATTTCAGCTATCGCTAAGCATTTTAAAGAAAAAGGTATTTATTCTATGATGGTTTGGGTAATGAAACAAAATAAATCTGGACTTGGTTTTTATGAACGTATGGGAGGAAAAGAATATATTCATAGGACTAGTACGTTTGGAGGAACAGTAGTAGAGGATGTTGCGTATGCCTGGAAGGAAATTTCAAACTTATGTGTTGAGTAAGAGTAACAACCCCTATATGAATAGGATGAAAAAGTTTATATACAAGGTTTTGTTCTTTATGGGAAGACAAGTTACTATGTAAAGTGAGAATACTAGAATAGAAGAAAAAGCTTTGCATATTATGCAAAGCTTTTTCTTTATTTACCCACAAAATATCCAACTGTATAGATAATCCATAAATGAACCGGATAGAAAATATAAAACATATATTTTGTAAGTCTATTATTTAAACCACGTTCTCCATTGTATAAAAAGAAGAATGGTAAAGCGAATACCATCATCCATTGATTATTATAACCAAATAAACCCATATCCGTGAAAATTTCTCCCGCCATAAGTAACGTTGGGACTTCCGGTAATGAAAGTAATACATATGTGATAATTAACCATATTTTCTTTTCTTTAAAGAAATAGAAGATTAATGTCATGATGACGCCCATAAAACTTGCTTCTGTAAACATTCCTAATGTAGCCACAATAATCGTAGCGGGAATTCCTAATAAATAGTTTTTTGTACGTTTCGTATAATCAATCATACAAAGTAAAACAATACTCATTCCAAGTGACAAGAAAATATTATTGTGAAGTCCACTTTCCCTTGGGAACATGTACTGAATTAGAGCTGAACCCGCAAACATAATCGCTGCCCATATAAATATACGTGTAGCATACTTGTTACGATTTCTTGTATAAAAGAACCCTTCCACTACAAAATAGAAGAAAATAGGTGCTACAATACGTCCTGGATGATGCATCCACATTGGCATACCAGGAATATAAGCATACACGTGATCAATGACCATAAGGATCATTGCAAAAATCTTTAATTGAAAAGCATTTAACCTCATAAAATCTAAAACCTCCACTTTACATGATACCATTAACCTTTTGTAAACACTCTTTTGTTTTCTTACATAACTAATATACTTTCATAAAAAGTAATAATTGTATTTACAGGAGGTTTTTGTAAAAAGAGAACCTCCTGAATATTAAAAACTCATATAAACTTAATTTATTATACTTAGACTATATAGCTTAACAATTAAAAGCACATATTTTTAATTCATTAGTTTTTTCAAATAACTTCGTCGAATAACGAAAAAGCTTATCACAAATAATATTAAAAATACTCCAACCCCTATTGCTGTAACCCCGTAAATAGCTGGTGAAAAATGTTTACTTAGCCCAATTGTGGTCCCACATAAAAGAACAGCTGCAAGTGCAAATGGGATAAAGATTAATGTTGTTAACTCCTTAGTCACAACAGAAGCTAATTCTTTTACAGAAAAACCGATTTTTCGAATTCCTGCATATTTTTCTTTTTCTCTTTCAATTGACGTTTGCAGATAGAAATACAGAATACTCATTGCTGCGCTCAAAAATATAAGGCTCATCATAAAGCCAATAAAAAAGAACAAGCTTGCTGTAGCTTTTTCAGTCTTATTTATATCAATTTTAGAAAAAATTTGGTGTTTATTCGGTGTTGGTGAAATCTTTGAGAAAATTGTTTCTGATAAGGCGAACTTTTCTGACCAATCCTTAAGTTCATATGCAAATACTTTTAATACAGGATAATCGATTTTTTCATAAATCGTATCAGGGACAATATAATATACACTTTGGTGACCTGTCATTAAAATGTTTCGTTTCTCAAAACCCGCATATTTAAGTTTTTCAACTGGAAACGGGTATTCATGAATTAGGTCAGTGTTTGGAAGTTCGTAGTAATTTCCAGCTGCAACATAGTATTCATTATCCTTTAGTGAAATTGCTTTATGAAAGCCCAATGCATTATAATTCGAAACTGACATAAAACCGATATTTCTTTGTTGATCTGTTTTAAAAGCTGAATAATATGCATCATAACTTCCGTCTTTGGATAATGTAGCTTCAATAAATGAAATGTCTTCCTTTTCCGTTGTATTCTCTGGTAATGATATATATTGGAAGCTATAAGGAGATTTAGACTCTGCCACTTTATCTGTATTGTAATAAGAACTGTACAGTAAAATCGCACATAAAAACACTCCTAACAATAGGATAGTTAATAAGTAAATAAGCTGTGCATGAGAGCGTCCTTTTGCTTTTAAGTTTGAAATGTAAAGCATATTTGTTTTTTTTAAGTATGATGGTCGTTTTTGTAAGACACGAATTGAAAACAGAATTCCCTGCGTTATAATAAAATATATGGCCAATAGGGAACTAATAAAGAATAAAATATAGAATACCATTCCGTACGATTCAATCCAATTCATTTCTGACATAAGTGAAAATACTAAAAATCCACTCGTTATCATAGAAAGTAATAACTTCCATGGTGCAGGTTCTATTAACTTTTCTTGTGTTACATCTGCTTTTAAAAGATGAACAGCTTCGTCTTTGTTAATAAAACGTGTAATAAATTTAGAGACTAACAAGAATAGAATTGTAAATAGAACAATCGTTAATCCTACGGCTTGTACCGGTATATACATACCAAAGCTATTTGTATCTAAAACCGTTTTAGTAACCATTAAAAACAAAGGAGCAATTACAAGCCCCAACACAATCGATGTGATTATTGCTGCACCAGCAATAATCATATTTTCTCTGAACATCATTTTTCGTACTTGTTTCATAGATGCTCCAGTAATCATAAAAATACCAAGATTTTTTGTTTTCTTTTTCAAGAACGAAAACATCGAATAGAAAATAAACAGAAACGAAAAAATGTAAACAATAAAACTCATAAGAATCATTCCGAGACTAAGTGTACTTCCTATCTGAATAACCTTAGCCATCGGATGAAATGCTATTATTGAAAATAAGAAAAATATTAAAATAGAAAATACACTGCTTAAAAAGTAAGAAATATATGTCCATTTATCACGTAATATGTTTTGAAAGACAATATGATTAAAACTCATACTGGCCACCACCTAAAAATGTAAGAGTATCCATGATTTCCTGATAAAACTTCTTTTTATTATTTCCACGATACACTTCATTATAAAGAATCCCATCTTTTATAAAGATAACTCGATGTGCAAAACTTGCCACATAAGGATCATGTGTCACCATTAAAATTGCTGTGTTAAACGTTTTATTAATTGACTCAAACAAATTCATTACATCATTTACTGCTTTAGAATCCAAGTTACCTGTTGGTTCATCAGCTAACAATAATCCTGGTTCGTGAATAACAGCTCGAGCGATTGCCACACGCTGTTTTTGTCCACCTGAAATTTCAAATGTACGCTTTTTTAAAATTTCTTTAATCCCCAAAAACATTGCAACTTTCTCTAAACGTTTGTTCATCTCAACAGCTTCTACAGAATCAAGTACTAAAGGTAATAAAATATTTTCCTCTACTGTTAAGGTATGAACAAGATTAAAGTCTTGAAAGACAAAACCTAATTCTTTGCGTCGAAACTTTGCTAGTCCATCATCACTTAATTCATAAGGGTTTTTTGAATTGATTTTAACGGATCCAGTCGTGGGTTGATCAATTGTTGAAATACAATTAAGAAATGTTGTTTTGCCACTTCCCGAAGGTCCCATGACTGCAACAAATTCATTACTTTCTAATTTAAAATCAATACCCTTCAATGCTTTATAGACAATTTCTCCATTGTATTCTTTTTGAAGGTCTTTTACATCTAAAATAGTTTTTGACATTATGTTTCACTCCCTTGTATCTTACAGTATTGAATTATAAGTGGCTTTTTTATTTCTTAACATCTCTCAAAGTGACAGCAATATGACAAAATTGTCACATTTAAAACGGCTACCTTATTTAGCAGCCGTCTCAATATTGCCTGTAAATTCAATTGTAAATATTGTTTCATTATTGTTAGAGTATAAAAAGTATGGATGATTTAATGTAGTTAAGATGCTTTTCACTAAATAAAGACCGATACCAGTTGCTTCACCTTTTATACGCCCCTTTGTTCCTGTATAAAACAACTCAAATACACGCTTTATTTCACTTTCAGGTATTGTTTCTCCTTCATTTTTAATAAGTAATTTCTCATTTTCGTAAGAAATTATAATTGAAGAGTTTTTATCTCCATATTTGACAGCATTACTTAATAGCTGATATATAACCACCTTAATCCATTTCCGGTCTGAGTATAACAGTATGTGTTCTGGTATATTACTTTTAGGAAAAATTTCTTCCTCTATAAAATAGTCTCTTAAATCATTAATAACTTCCTGTACTACATGTTTTAAAAAAATAGGTTCTATCTTTATATCAGCTAATAATTTGGTAGAACGGCTATATGTTAATAATTGATTTAATGAGAAATTGAGTTTATCGCATTCAATTTTTACCTTTTGCCATTCGACCATGGTACTTGGTTCTTTCCATTGATTTGATTGTATAAGTAATTGGATAACAGAAAGAGGAGTTTTCATTTGATGAACAGCATGAGAAATCATTAATTGCTGATCTTTTAAAGAATTCTTATAATCATCTTCTTTTGAAAGGAATAAAGATTGAACGTTTCTCATTTTCTTTGCATATGCTCGTTCAATCGGAGAAATCGGTTGGTAAATAGAGATATTATCAAAACTTATATCCGTTCTTTCAAGATGTTGGTACATTTTCTTGCGACATAAATAACGAAAAATAAGTAAAGTGACTAATAAAGAAAGAGCTAAAAAGATAAAATAAGCGTAATGATTTTCGAATCCATCTAATTGATGAATAATAATTGGCAGACTAATAAATGTAATAATATAAAGAATAATAAAGCTAATATGATCTTTTAAAAATAATTTCATATTAATCTCTCCGTTAACTGATATCCAATTCCTCGTATAGTATTTATTTCTAAATCAGAATTAATGCCTTCTAATTTCTTACGTAGTCTTGCAATATTTACTGTTAATGTATTTTCCTCAACAAATTCTTCCTCATCCCAAATAGCCGTGAGTAGTTGCTGCCTTGTTACAACATTAGGGTACGCTTCAAAAAACATTACAAAAAGTTGAAGTTCTTTTACCGTTAATGGTTCTTCTTTTTTTAAGGTATGCAGTCGCACGGTATCCATATTTAAAATGGTATTCCCTTGTTTTAAAATTCGAATGTGTTCATTCTTTGCATACTCTCCATAAACACGACGAATTTGTCCGTTTATTTTTGCAAGTACAACTCCTAATAAAAAAGGCTTTGTAATGAAATCATCAGCGCCATTTTCTATCCCATAAACTTGATCTGATTCATTCATACGAGCAGAAAGAATCACAATTGGGCATTTTGATATTTGTCTTATTTTACGACACCAATAATAACCATCAAATGCAGGAAGAGTAACATCCATTATAACTAAATGGGGTTGAAATTCATGGAAATACTCAAGCACCTTTTGGAAATTTTCTACAACAAGACAGTGATAACCGTATTTTTCAAGATGATCTTTAAGTGTGCTTGCAATATTCATTTCATCTTCTACAATCAATAATTTATACATTTAATCCTCCTATATCATTAATGACACTGTTTTTAATCAATAAATAGTTATGTACTGCTATTTGATAATCCTATTATGTCATTGATATCATTACTATACTACATTTAAAAATTATCTAGTTTTACTCCCAAACATAAAAACACGATCTGCTACCTATGAATAAATACTTATTTAGTAATATAGAATAACCATCTTTTGAATTGGTAATGTTCAGTACATTCTTATTTTACAACTTAAATAATAAACTAATAAGTCTAGGATAAAGAGACACTTATTGTTTGACAGGCTGCCTTATTAATAATCCCATAATAAAAAAGCTGTTATTTTATACTATTGATTATATTATTAAACCACAAATTTATATCAAAACTAACATGATATTGACATTTCATATTATTGGAACTACTGACTTTACATTAATTTACGGCATCTACCCAACGATAGTGATTAAAAGATTCATTTAATTATTTTTATATTAATTTATATAAATTTAAATAACTATAAACTTAATAATCTTGTTTCAGTATTCAATACTTATAGAAACACATCTCTCAATGTGATAGCAATATGACAATTTTGTCACATTGCTGTCACATTGAGAGATGTTAAGAAATAAAAGAATTATCTATAATCAGATGCTATAAGCTATTAAAAATAAATTAATGTAAAATAAGATGCTTTGTGTATAGAGTTTATTTTACATTAATTTATATATTTGAATATTTTTTTAAGGATGTGAGAACATGAAAAAGAATAAATTGTTATTTAAGAGGATTGGTGCCGGAACAAACTTTATTTTAGCGAGCATAATTATTTCCAGCACTTTACCAACCTTCGCTCATGCAGAAGAAAGCAACAAAACAAACAAATTAGAATTGATTAATATACAAGATATCCCGATAAATAGTTCGGAAGATTTGAAAATGAGTTACTTACCTTATTCTGTCCCAAAGAAAACTGTAGTTCCTGCAAAATTATTTGAACAAAATCCCATTTCTTGGACCTTAAGAACTGGAAATCCTTCTAAAATTGGTGATGTAATAAATTTTAGTGACCCTGTTTATAATTTGCAATTATATGCTACTCATGAACTAATAGACACAAAAAAGAATATTAGTCATCTTGGAAGCAACTTTGCCTCTATATTACCATTAAATCAAAAACTAAAAGCTGGAGACGGAGTAAAATCAGTCATTATAAAGCATACACCTGAAGAAAGAGAAAAAACAGAGTAAAGAAACGATCATAAAAGTTAATGTTAAGGTAAGCTTGAAAGATTGGGGTTCTACTACTTTAAACCGAAATGAAATAGCAGGTCAAAGTTGAGAACTAACAAGATATGTCCCAACTCATACTATAGAGTATATTTATATTCAAGTAGTTAAGTAACTTATACTATTAATTACTTAACTATTAATAACATAATTAAAAGAAATATTAATGAAGTCTAAACATAAATTTTATATTCTACATCTCAGGCTAGAAAAAATATAACCAGCTTACTCATTTCTATACTGGATTAAAGTAATAATGGAGGAGAATTCAAATGCACAAAAGACGTATATTTTTAAGTACCACAATCAGTGGACTGTTATTACTATCAGCATGCGGTAGTTCGGAGAACATTGCCACATCAAAATCAGGAAACCTAACTAAAGAAGAGTTTAATAAAGAACTAAAAGAACTTGCTGGAGAAACTGTTTTAAAACAAGCAATGTTAAATAAAGTTTTACTTGATACATATAAAATTTCAGATGATGAAGCAAAGAAAAAAGTAGAAGAATTAAAGGAACAAATGGGCGATAATTTTAGTGACTATTTAAAACAATCCAGAGCTAAGAATGAAAAAGAATTGCAAGAAAAATTAAAACCTAGATTTGCTTTTGAAAAGGCAATTAAAGCATCCATTACAGAAAATGAAATAAAAGATCACTATAAACCGAAATTGAAAGCAAGTCATATTTTAGTAAAAGATGAACCGACAGCTAAAGAAATAAAGGAGAAATTAAATAATGGAGAAGACTTTGCAACATTAGCAAAACAATCTTCAACTGATCCCGGTACTAAAGAAAAAGGTGGAGAATTACCAGAATTCGGTCCAGGGACGATGGATGCAAAATTTGAAGAGGCTGCTTATAAATTAGAAGTTGGACAAGTAAGTGACCCTGTTAAATCTTCATATGGCTATCATATTATTAAAGTGACAGGAAAAACAGAATTGAAACCATTTGATCAAGAGAAAGAAAATATCCGTAATGAACTGGAAACAACACGTTTACAAGATCAACAATGGCAGCAGGAATTCTTGGATGACTTATTAAAAAAGGCAGATATTAAAGTAACAGATAAAGATTTGAAAAATACTTTTGAATTTTAAAATAGAAAGATACACACAAGAACCTTCGGTATAGGATTTCCTGATTGTGAAGTACCTCCCCATCGCAATTAAATTAATTTTTCATTTCAAGAAAATTCAATCTTATCCACCTAGTAACGATATATGTGCTCTTTAAATATTTTTATTCAAATCTTGATGCTTTAAATAAAGATTTATATAAAATAAAGAATAAAAAATACCTAACAATTCTTTTGGATATTGTTGGGTATTTTTTTATGTTTTTTATTACTCCACTTTGTCAGCAAGTTAGAAATTGTATAGTTTCCCAAAACGAAAATTTCTTTCTTTCATAGTTGTCCATAGAAGTTCAGTTCGTTTTTTTCGTTTATGGGAAGAATGTATTTCTTAACTTGATAGCGCTGTGACGATTCCCCTAAGAGACCTAAAAAAACTATGTAAAGAAGGTTTTCCAAAAGATTAAGCATAGCGCTACTCTTTTTGGAAAACCCCTAATCGATAAATTCGTGTTATTATTCTTGATATTGCTGTTGAACCGCCTCTGGTAGTTCCCCAAAGATTATTCTTTTAAAAATGTTAATAATGCTTCATTAAATTCTTTTGCATGAGTTGCGTTTAATCCATGAGGACACCCTGTATTAGAGCAAGTTTACTATCAGGAATGGAATCATATGTACATTTCCACTTAACTCAAAAGGTACAGTTGCATCAGAGTCAACGTGAATTATAAGAATTAACATGAAATATAAAAGTTACCAATATATACATATAAACCAGTGTTATAGTTGGATACTAATTTATTTGATTCTTGTATTTATGTGCTTGTTAATTTAGCATAGATGATAAAAAATAAGGTTAATTGTCCTATTATCACAATATTCGGCACTGCTATAATTAAATTAATAACAAAAAAGACTGCTAAAATTCCTAAAAACAGACATAAATGATAAATGTTCAAGCGGTGTTGTTCAAACCTGTATTGATGAAAAACAATTGTAGTTGACAGGAAATAGAGCAATACAGAACCAAAAACAAAATATAAGATAAAGGAATAATAGACCTCATGTAAAAATAATAATCTAATGGATGCTGCAACCATACTCAAAGACATTAAAATAAATAGATGACCGTAAATAATAATTTGACCAGAAGTTTGTCTAGACTTGTCGAGTTTCTTCTCCATGTTATCGAAATATTGCCACCACATCGAAATAATGAGGATAAATGAAATAATTGCAAAGCTTATTGAATCCCAATTTCCTTGTTTAGGTTGAATGACCACAAGAGTGCTTACAAGAGCTTCCCCAAAGAGAATAATGGAAAATAGACCAAATCTCTCTAACAAGTGGGCTGTATTTGTAGGAACCTTTTCTAAACACTTCCTTCCAAGCAGTGGGACAATAATATCGATAAGAATCCCAAAATATAACACAGCATATCGAATCCAAGAATCAAAAAAGACGGATAATAACGAAATAACAATTCCAATCCAAAAATATCTTCCTAAAAAGAGTGCTGCTTTTTTTCGAGCCCCCTCTTCTATACGCTGGACAACAAGATATTGAATTGCAGTCACGACCCTTAAGCCAATATAACCAATTAAAAAAGAAAGATAATAAGGATCAAAATCAGCTGATAAGCTTGATGTCATTATTAGGACAAAAAACATTTGCAGGATCAAAAAAATTCTTTGATGAAATAAATCTTTTCCAAACCGGTTAACAAAGATGGTTTGCCCTACCCAAGCCCACCAGATTGGAATAAAAATTAAGACAAATTTTACTAAATACTCTGCATGGATTTGACCATCTTCAACATGAAGTAAAACATGAGTCGCAGCCGTCACTGCCGCCACAAATAACAAATCATAAAAGAGTTCTAACCACGTCACTTTCTTTTCTTCCATTTCTGCACTCCCTCCTTATAGTTAATAGTATGCTAAAAATATATAGTAATTGGAAGAGAAAATAAAATAGACATAAACCATTTCTCCTCATTATTGTATTCAACATAATCCCCTGGAACGTCAGTGTTACATTATATATAGTTGACTACCCTTAAAATTTTTATATTAAAATACAATACTTTTAGGCCATTTAGTTTTTCTTCTATTTTATCCGCTACGATTTTATCTCCACCATATAGGGGTCACCCTACTTGCCCATCAACTTAAAAAATTTTAATACCTTTAAGTATAAAAAAACGTTATTCTTTCTAAACAAGCTTGATTATTAGAAAGGATGAGATTTTTATGGATCTTTCGATTCGAGGCGAGCTACAATTATTTACTGAAAAATTACATCAACATCTTACCCCATCATTTTTAGAAAAACTTGCTAGAGAACTAGCTTTTGTACAACGAAAGCGTAAGTTTTCAGGATGTGATTTAGCTATTATTTGTGTGTGGATTAGTCAACACGTAGCAAGTGATTCTCTCACTCAATTATGTAGTCAGCTTTATGCAAATACAAACGGGCTTAGCTGAATTTGTAAGTAAACATAAAATAGTAGAGCGTACAAAAAAAGCAGTACACATTAATTTGCGTCTGCTTTTTTGTTATATCGTTTAGTTGTGCCTTGTTTCAATTTACAGTAGTCATTCCCTAAGAGATTTGCATGAACTACTTTTACTTTCTCATTTTTTCTTTTCTTGTCAAAATATCTTGTTTATAAAATAATTTATCGCGAGTTGTCTCTTTAATCGGTGTTATTTTCCCCTCTTTTACCAATTTGTTTAAATACTGTCTAGAACACCCGAGAATATCTAATGCTTCCGATGAATTTAAAATTTCATCTTGTATAAACTTTGTTAGTTGTTCTTTTGTTTCAAAATTAAACATTATGCTTCTCCTTTATATAAAGGGTTATTATATTAAGTAACATTAAGAATAAAGTTATCCCTGTAAAAATAATGTAGATATGGCCCCCAGTACCTAGGTTGTTATAGTCAAGGGTTGTTAAAACAAAAATTAGAAATAAAGCAAACGGTATATTCTTCCACATAAATTTTTTCATAATAATTACGAATATGTTATAATCTTAGGTAATAGGAGAGGTTTTCCTCCCCTTGTGGTTACTGTGAGTTGATATCTTGGCGGGTGCGACTCTTTTGTACTTCTTCTTTAACTTTGAAGTATATATCTGAGGTGTTTTTAATCAATCCTGATAGTTGATTAAGAATGCCAAGGACGGCTACAATAGCTAGCCAAATAAAGGTATCACATCATTGTGGTATCTTTATTTTTCACCTATAGATTAGAATTCTTCTAACAGCTAAGAATGCTATAAAATAAAACAACTCTCTTCTCTTTAACCTTGAATCAATTATCAGCACCTAAGACTATCCACACATTCAGATTTTCACCTCTTTCTTTTCTCTTAATATACGACTTTTCACATTAATTTCTATATCATTCTATATCGCTTTAGAAATTTAAACAAGCAACCTCATAAATAACTGAATCATTTGAACCACTATATAGCCGATCCTTACGAAAATCCCCGTTCCTGGCTACCAACCATAATGAATAGCCCACCGCATAGCGCTACAACGGATATGATAGAATCAGCAGTTAAAAAAGCCTGCAAATAAAAAAGAAGCTGTCCCATAAGCAGTGAAACCAATTTATGGGCAACTCCTTTAAATGCCCTATGCAAAGGGACCATTTAAATCATCTATAAGTAACTTTTACTATTTTCGTTTTCCAATCAAAACATTTATATGATAGCCATCCCTATAAAGTGTAACTTTGCGACCATCTAATTCTATTGTTCGAGAGCTTGCAGTAGGATTTTTCATTATATTGTACAGATAATCTCCTTTAGTTGGTAGGAGGTTTTTTAGGATTTTTTTCACAGGTTCGTTTAATACAGGATCATCACTAGAAATAAACATTTTATATGCTCTGTCATCGTCAGAAGAAAATTCAAAAGTCATAAGGTTATTATATGCTTTACCATCTTTATCATATCGGTAGTTATATTGGGTTTTTTCAAACCCAGAATCAATCAATATATTATGAATTGCTTTATAATTATGCTCATCCCCATCTTTCTGAGGAATAGACTCAGGAACAAAGTTAGGGTTTACAAAAATTGCATTATACATAAATTTTGCAAATTGTTCCCTTGTTACATTCATTTCTCCACCGTATTGATAGTTTCCAATTCCGTTTGTGACGCCATTACTATACAATGAACGAACAGAGTCTTTTGCCCAATGATTATTTGAAACATCATGGAAAAGGTCGTTTGTTTTTACAGCTAAATGAAAAGCATTTTGTAAGATAACAGCCATTTCATATCGAGTTAATGTATCATCGGGTCTAAATTTGTCAGTATTGTCCCCTTTCATGATTCCTGCTTGAACAACTGCTTTAATACTGTTTTCAAACATATGACCATGGATATCAGAGAAATTTTTGATTGCAGATCCATTATTCTCTAGTTTTAGGTATCTTGAAATAATCGCAGATACTTGTCCACGAGTTACATTGTCTCCAAAACCAAATTTCCCGTTTCCATAACCACTAATTACCTTTTTCTCAGCTAAGTAGTTAATAGGACTTTCAGACCAATGCCCACTTGGTACATCAGTGAACGCTGCAGTTTGTGCATGAGTATTCGTTGTGCCGAATAACGTGGCGGTAATTAATCCCGTTACAAGTACATGTTTAAAATTCATCATAATTCCTCCTAAGTATATAAAACAACAGATATAACCTTTTTTTATTATATTAATATATATAATTATACAAAAAACGTCAACGGCTTTCGTACTACAACGGATATGATAGAAATAGCAGTTAATAAATTCCTGCAAATAAAAAAACCGACTCATAAGAGTCAGTCTTTTAATTATTTTTACTTAGCGTTATCTCGTAGATCTTTGATAGACATTGGAATAGTTCTATATAGAAATACCGCAAATTGTTCACGTGTTACTGTACCGTCTGGATTAAAGTTATTATTACCTACACCACCAGTAATACCATTACTATATAAAATTTCTACGGCTTCATTGGCCCAGTGCCCTTGCATATCGTTAAATTGATGATCAAACTTCTTATTTAATCCAAAAGCGTTTTTGAAAGTTTGAGCAAGTTCTGCTCGGGTTACAACTCTATTTGGATTAAAACGACCATCAGACGCGGAAGAGAAAATTCCACTTTTATATGCTGCTGCAATTTCCTTTTTAAACATTGAATCATTTATATCATTGAAAGGAAGCGGTTGTGACATATCACGATCGGGAATTTTCACCGTTCTATATAAGAATGCCGCTAATTCTTCACGCGTTATATCTTCTAAAGCTCCAAAATAACCATTGTGGTATCCCAACATTATATTGTGGTCAACCATGTAGTTAATTTCATTATATGCCCAACTCCAATCGGGCACATCTATAAATTTACTAGTTTGAGCACTCGCTGCTTGTATTTCCTGGTTTGTGATACTACCTGATGTCTCAGCCATAGAGTTATTCGCAAAAAAAGTTGTACCGAATATTGCTACACATATACCAGAAATTATTATTTTTTTCATTTCTATTCTCTCCCCTTAATTTTAAACGTCAATAATACCATTCCAAGAATCATTATATAACTATTTTAAAATTAAAAAAAGAAGGAATTTATATTTTTTACAATTATTCACAAATATAACCATATAACTTTAGCAATTTCAACAAGTAATCGCATATTGAATCACTATATAACCAATCCCTGCCCTTGATATAAGGGAAAATCCCCGTTCCTGGCTACCAATCAGTATAAACAAACCACCGCATAGCGCCACAGCGGATGCAATTGGATAGGGAACTGATTTGATTAGAAAAATAACTGACTCAAAACCGACCATATTGATTCGATTTTATTTTTTTGAAAAAACCTCTTCATAAAAGAACATACATTCGTATATAATAAGAACTAACGTTCTGTTATTTAGGGGGAATAACGATGTATGACTATTCAATATTGCCAAATCGAATTGTTTTATGTGTAGACCTTCGTTCGTTCTATGCCAGCGTATCGTGCATCAAAATGGGATTAGACCCACTTCATACTAAATTGGCTGTAGTTGGTGATGTGAATAGGAGTGGTTCGATTGTTTTGGCTGCAACTCCACCATTAAAAGCATTAGGCGTTAAGAAAATGGCGAGATTGTATGAAATACCACGTCGTAAAGATATCATTGTGGTAAATCCAATTATGAGTACTTACATAAAATGTTCTAATTTCATTACTAAGTTGGCTCTACAATACGTGCCAATTGAGGATTTCCACCAATATTCCATTGATGAGTTCTTTATGGACATTACAGATAGTATTCATTTGTTTGCTAATGATCCATATGAATTTGCGTTGAAATTCAAGCGTGAAATATATGCGAAGACTCGAATCGAATGCACGATAGGGATTGGTCCAAACCCTTTAATGAGCAAGGTTGCTTTAGATGTAGAAGCGAAGAAAACGAAAGATTGCATATCATACTGGAAGTACGAGGATGTACCCATAAAATTATGGCCAATACGACCACTCAGCAAATTTTGGGGGATTTCGAGTAAGACAGAAGCGAAGTTAAACCGAAAAGGAATCCATTCAATCGGTGACTTGGCACAATATCCACTCAAATATTTAAAACAGAGCTTTGGAGTCATTGGCGAAGAATTACACTTACATAGCAACGGCATTGATTTTAGCCGTATATCAGAAAAATACGTTCCAGCAACAACTTCTATTGGTAAAAGCCAAATACTTATACGTGATTACACCATAGGGGAATTTCCAATTATTCTACTGGAACATATCGAGGAAGTTTGTTATCGAGTGCGAAGGCAAAACAAACTAGCTCGAACAGTTCATTTTTCGGTTGGTTATAGCGATGGATACGGAGGTGGTATACGAAAATCACATACATTAAATCGACCAACTAATCTAACAATGGATATCTATAATGTTTGTACATATTATTTACACATGCTATACACAGGAAAGCCAATTCGAACGGTTAGTATATCGTTAACGAATCTAGTTTCAGAAGGTGAAGAACAGATTTCGTTATTTGATAACGTAATACAGCGCGAAAAAGAAGTGAAATTGACAAAGGTAATGGACGAAATCCGCACTAGATTCGGTAAAAACAGTATACTACGTGGCGTTTCCTATACGAAAAATGCAACCGCAAGATATCGAAATACATTACTAGGGGGACATAAGTCATGACTAACATGAGCAATAGTAATATGCCGAAAGGAAGAGGCATGGTTAAATGGCAGCCTTTTGCGAGTATGCCAGAACAGTTTGTAGGTATCCAAGAAATCATTAAGGAAAAAACGAAAGTGCCACGACCTATCCTTACTCAAGACGCCCAGGAAAGAATTGAAAATAAGTTGCTGATTTCGTTACTAGCCGAAGAGGAGATAATGATTACGTATTATGAAAACGGATATGTGCTAACAAGTTATATGACGGTTGTTGATATTGACCCTTTAGAAAAGAAAGTTATTTTCACAGATGCTTTTCATCATAAGAATACGTTTAATTTTCTCAATATTATTGACGTAGAATAGTTAAATGAAACTTTATACTCTCTTTACGCTACTTTAATATTTCAATGTTAAAATTTTTACATAGTATCATATTAACCTAAAAAGGGGTCCTACAAATGATGCAAACACAGTCAAACTTATATGAATTATCCTTGAATAGCCTGCAAGAATTAGCGTGGTATAACGTAGAGGTAAAACGAGGTAAGCGTGTGTATGAATTTAACATCTACAGGGAAGGTGACACCATTTCGGTTTTTTACGTAGATCAATCCGGTAACAAACTGACGATAGTTAGCACCGAAGAAATGCTCAAGATGTTAGTTTTCGAAGAGGATAAGAAACCCTATAGAGATTTCGTAGGTGATGCAGAGTGGATATTGTTGGATGGTATGGATACGCAACGTGGTATGACGAGAGGTGAGGAAGCAGCGTTTTTATATCTGAAGGCGAATGTGTGGGACAAACTGACCTCGGTATTAGTAGCATAACGTAATAGACTCTATGTTCATTGATTTCTGAGGAAGAACTATTAATTGCATATTATCATTACGGAATGATACATGAAATGTACATAAATATATTACATATAGAGCCGATGTTGAAAACCGTGTATTGTACAGATGCTTTCGGTTTGAATACTGAGTTTAAGTTTGATGATCTAGTGATTATAAACTGACTGAATACGGTCAGTTTTTTTGTGGAGGAATAACAGCCATTTGTTCTTGAATAAGATTATAATACACATTAGATACATAAATTTAACAATTTTGGGATGGGGGACTACTTTTGGACAGCAAAACTAAGCCGACAGAAAATGGAGATAATTTTACCATGTTCTTAGGGTCAGGGTGTTTATTAGTAATAATCTTACTTATTGGTTTTGGGATATTTGGGATGCTCAGCGCTTTCTTTGGCGACACCGATACTGAAGAATACAACAATAATCCTTACACGGAAGATTTTGATGGGGATGGTATTGGTGGAGATAAGGATGATCATGATTATTACCATAAAAATATAAAATAAGAGCCGCCCAACAGGACAGCTCTTATTTTTGCTAATCAAACTATTCTTTTGTTTTATTTAATCTCATACCACCAACCTTTACGGCCAAGGTATTCTTTCATTGCATTTAATTGAGCATCTGAAGTTGGATCAGAAATAAAGTATGTTAATCCATTAGGTTCTAAAATGAATTTAGCAGTCATTTTTAAGGAAGTTAACGCCCCCGTAACGTCAGGAGTTTCATACGGTGAGAAAGCCCCTGATTGAATGATGTTTTAATCCTGCTAAAATAGCTTCGATGAACATCTTCTCTTCTATGTCAACTTGAGCTATCAACTTATCAACTATATGTCTATCTGCGTTAGCTAACAGAAATGCAAATATATTTGCAATACCACTAACATAAGCCGTAGCATCTTTGCTTTCGCCATTCATTTGCATGGAAAATGTAACGTTAGAGTTCATGATTCTTCACCTCTATTTTTGTTCGTTGTGTTCGTTCATTCTGTCAGATGTTAAATCAAATTGAAACTGTATCCTTCGAGTTAATAAGTATTCATAAAAACATAATAAAAAAGAGTGCGATTAAGATGTGCACTCTTTCAAAATATTTTACCAATCTCGATGATCACCATGATTATGATCATGATTATGTTCACGATCGTGGTCGCGGTCATGATTACGTCTGCGACGACACTCATCACAATCACAGTCACGTCTACAATGACAATCGTTAAAATCGTTTCTTCTACGTCTACGACCGCATCCGCAAAATACTAGATCATCCCAAAAGTTATTACGATCTCGAGAATGCCCAAAATTATTATTCCATCCCATAGATATGATTCCCTCCTCTAAAAATAGAATTCATCATATTTTATGATTAAAAAGGGAAAACAGCTTGTTTACTAGTCTATGTTTTGTGTTTTAGACTAATAATATTTCAATTTGCGAGTCTATCTCCCCCTCTATTTTCAATCGTTGTGTTCATTTGTTTTGTTTAAATGGGCTAATCTATCAATTCTATTAAATCAATTAATTTAACTATTACATATTATCGTTTCATTCATATACTATAGTAGATTACTAGAAAGGAGGCGTAACCATGGATAGTTGCGTTGTGTTTGTAAATGGACAACCTTTTTTAGTTCTCTCAGTAGCTGGTATTGAAATTGCTAGATTAGAGATTTCTCTTCAAGTAGCATTAGCTCTAAGAGTTCTCGGAATACCAATCTGCGATTAATTACCACACCCCAAAAAAGAGGGCATTAGCTCTCTTTTTTTATTTCTCCCTTATCTTTCCTTAACAACAAACAAGACGCCACCCAGATCACGGCAGCGCCTACGATAATTGCTATTGGTTTAATCATTAACAAGTATATCTGGTCCTTTCTTCAACAAGTACGCGAAACCCGAAATGAATACGACACTAAATATAATAATAGAAGACCACATATTAAAATGATATTCTTTACCTGCAACTAAATTATATATGTTATGAACCAAGAAATTAGCCCCTATGATAATTCCACCTAAAAATGCACTAATTAATATGCTCATTAAATAAAATTTAAGCTTCTGAAACATTTTCCCTCTACCTCCTTTTCTAAAATAAACTTAATTTGAACTTATTTAGAAAATTATACCATTTATTTTTTAGGTATTATTAAATCCATAGTTAAATTAAGGTTATTTTAAGGATGGATAAGTTTTCTATTCAAATGTCCATTTTGTTCAACTTCACGTTTAATGTGTAATTTCTATATAACAAAGAAAAAAGCACCCCTTACGGATGCTAATTACTCTCAACCTTCTCCAAGCCACCGCATCAACTAGTATGGCTACACGCCCTGTGTTCGGTGACTGGGAGAAGACTAAAAATCTTCTCGTTTATACTCCGTAGAGCTGGCTCAATACTTCAGCTACTTAATGTCATTTTCACCTTTGCTGGCCAATATCGAATTATAAAGGATTTATATCAAGACGTATGTGTTTCTTCCGACGCCTTGTTTGAACCGATACACTAGAGGGACGGAAGGGGAATGTTTCCGCTGTATTAGCTCAAACAAAGAGTGGAACTCTTTGCCCTCGTTTTGGTCATTAATAAGAATCGTGAGTAATTACTAATGTACGAGATACGTATACTGTTTTAGATTTTTAGAACGGCATTCATTCAATCATGAAAACCATCCCCATTCTTAGAAATCAACATAACAGGAATATTGAATTTTATATCAATATTCAATACAGAAGGTGGATTCTGTACTGATCGATTGATACAAATTAGAAACAGCATGACGAATGCGAGTTATCTTACACCCGCCACACTGGAATATGTCATTGTTAATCATTTAAGGGAATCTTATCACCCTTAACGCGGGTCCGTACCGCCTTGCCCGCCCTACTATGCGGTATACGTTACCGTGACATTCTCGCATAAGAATTCACTAATAGGTGTACTAATCCTCTTCGATATGCGGTTGTCAAAGGGCCTGTACATTAAGAATACCGTTGATTTCATTATCAAAATTCCCTCTATTTAGTCCCCTTTTTTATCGGGATTTTGTCGACGATTGACAAATAAAAAAAGGCAGGACCATTTAATAATGATCTTGCCTTCTCCTTCAAACTATATGCCTTATAAAAAGCGATTATAATTTTACTCTTAAGTAACCTTTTAATTCGCCTTTTCCATGCCAGCCACCCGTATCTGATGTTACAACTACATCATATAATCCAGGCGAAACACCGCCTAGTGGCAATTGTTTAAAGAAATGGCCTGCACCAATATCATGACGTTGTACAACAGTTCCGTCTTTTCTAACTAATTCAATTAAACTATTACGATAAGGTACATATCCGTCTACATCAATAGATGTAGCACCCCAACCATAGCTATTAGAATCAGTACTAAAATGGATACTGTCAGTAGCGCTTTTCGAATCCATTGCAAATGCATCAGAAGTACCAAAAAGAAGTCCGCTTGATAAAACAATACCTGTTAGAAGTGTTTTCCCTAATTTTTTCATTTTAAAACCCCCAAAATTTGTTAACTACAAATATCATTATATAGAAATAACTTTTAAATTTGGTTAAATATGAATAATTGCATATTTTTTATTATTTTTGGTTATTAATAGAAATATAATAATCAAATCATCCCCAACGAAGTGGCAATCAATCGAATTGCATTCTTTTTCTTATTGTAGAAATGATCTCTTTTAATTGATAACTCTTGGTATATAAAACTATCTTTTAGCTTCTCACCATTTAAGTACTTCATCTTAATTATTTCAGCTTCGTCATAATCAAGAACGTTTTGTAAAGCCTTATCTATTTGCTTAAACTTAATATTACTCACACGCCTTGTATTACGTATTTCTGGAAACAAGCTAATCCCCTCCTGTTCTTGCTCTGTCTCATTTTCAAAACGCACCTTTAATGCACGGTACTCTTTAAGGATACTCACCACTTCTTTTTGAATCTTTTTATATGTCTCATCATCGATTTCTGGAAAGAATGCTAATTGCTCCATTTGTAATCTCCCTATTTCTGAATTTTAGTTTTTACATTCATATAAGGTACGTGAAATTTTACTATCTCTTTGTTGAATAAGGGAACCATGCATAGCGGGTAGCCCCCACCATCGACTCTGCATAGTTCCGTTATCCATTAAGCTTTTAATAACTTGCGTTTATTGTTAATCATCTTCTCTTTCGCTGCTTCAATGTTATTTGCCACTTTCTTATGGTCCTGATCAAATGGAATCATTCCATCAAACATAACTGAATTTACTGTTTCATCTATGTATTGTAAGTAATCAATCGGCGCTCGTTCCGTTTGTTCTACTAAGTACCCATAAATATCGAAGTCTGCTCTTGGAATTGACTTCTTGCCCTTCGGTTGATAAGACATCCTCACATAAGATCGAATAACTGACAATGGTACAACGAATACTGATTTATCCTTACTAAAATCTATAAGAAAGAAGCAAATCGCTCCCATCTTCTCAGTTTTCTCCAAGTAATCCAATTGATGCTGTGCAATGTTCTTTAAATCAAATTGTGTAGCATTCTCTGTAGATTTCGCTTCAAAGGCGATAGCTCGTCCCTTATACACGCCGTCATAGTCTACGGTACTCTTAGCTTCATAGAATCCATTCAATACTCGTCCACCTACACTCTTCAATACCTTCACAGGAGTTGCATGCTTGTTTATAAGCGCCACTCCCTCACGTTGATACATTTCATTCGATAGATTGATAAGCTTTTCAAAAGCCATTCCACGGTTTCCTTGTCCCATTTTTATTCCTCGCTTTCTAATAAAAAAGATTATTTTATTAAGTTTCTATAAAATGGTAATTAATATATAATTAAACTATTCAAATCTTAGGTGGTGATGCAAATGACCGAAACAATTCGACTTGCCCTTTTCACTCTTGTAGGAATAAGTGCTGTATTTTCTGTAATTAAAGAATTTCAAAAACCAGAAAAAAGAAAGTTTTGGATTACATTCGAAGCTTTAATTCTGCTCGGAGCAGCCTGGATGTTAATAGGACTTCTCATGTAACCTACATAATTCGTACACCCCCCTGAATAAAACTCAATATTCCGTCAATAATGTATATGACATTAGATTTTCTCCTTGTTCCCCCTTGGAGATGAGCAGTTAGTTTTGGCTAACTGCTCCTTTATTTATAACAATGATAAAATTATTTAAAATGATTCTTCTTTATTTCTCAATATAAGAAGCCTTGGATTTCCATTAACACTCCTGTAGTATATAAATAAAGAGTAAGGTAAGAGTTACTCTTTGCCATTTTAGAAGAGGTTCTGTTGGAGACAACAGGACCTTTTTTTATATAGAAATTGCTTAGTTTTTCACCATTAACCATAAAAATATCTTATAATCGTTATATATTGAATTATTTTAAATAATTAGGAGTAGATCAAATGCCAGTTACACTAGAACTTATTCTTTTCATTCTTCTAGCAATTTGTGCTGTTGGCTATTTAGTAAAAGAATTTCAAAAAACTAGGAAAAGAACACTTGGAATTTTTCTAGAATTCTTGATTCTTTTCTGGTCAATATGGAGAATATCGACTATTATAATCTAATTTGTAAAACATAAATTCCTTCGAATAAAACCCAGTATTATGTCCATAATGTTGATAGGCTGTATGCCAAAATCCATTTAGTTTTCTCTGTATCTCCTTGTATTGAGCAGTTAGCTTTTGCTAGCTGTTCTTTTATTTGTGACCTTTATAGACAAGTTTTCATATAATGTAGTCATTCCTTTCTTATAAATTACGCTCATCACTTAGGCTATAAAAATAGGAGTGTGTCCTATAACCTTTTCAGAAACCATTCATATTTTATTTCTGAAAAAGTTGCTCTGTTTTTTAAAAAGGTGGTTGCGGAAACAGCTGCCTTTTTATTTATGGAAAAATGAAATTTTTATTAAGTTTTCAAATAACATTTATAATACCTAACATTCAAAACTTAAAATATGATAGTATTATTAGGAAGATATTTACTAACTAACTTTTATGCCCTAGCATTGATTACTAGGGCATATTTTATTTTTAAATATATAATCTGCCTCTTATCTAAAATCGCGTTTTCATTCTATTATTAGTCTCATTTCTTCGTGTTCTTATATCGATATGAAACATTGTATATTTAGACATTTTTATACAAAAATAATCAAATGTGATGTATTCTATAGTAGAAGAGTAAGGTAAGAGTTACTCTTTGCCATTTTAGGAAAGGGCCTGCTATTTATAACGGGTCCTTTTTGTTAAACTATAACTAAAATAGCGTTTTTTTAAGATAACAGCTCTAGATTAATTGGACACATTTACCAATATATTCACCACTAAATCCATGTTAAAATCTCTTGTGAGTACGACATAGCTCAATTTTATGAAGCCCTGTAACATTTTCTGCAGGGCTTCTTTTTTACAATCCGTTAGTGAACTGTGCTGACTACCTTGATTTACAAAATCACTTTTTGTTCACTTTTTTGATACATTTACGAAACATTCATGTGTTATCTTCAATACGTTCTATTCTTTTTATATTATCGTGTGAGATATACCAAGTCTTGAAACCCTAGACCCCCTAACCCTAGGGTGATTTTATTTAATTACTAGTTTTCATCAACCCGAGAACTTAGTAATTACATCCACAGGCTCAACTCTCCCCCTTTTGAGAATTGAGCCTTTTTTTACCTATAAGATTATCCCCACACTCCCTGTTTATTTGTACAAATTTTAAATTTGGCCTCTATCAAAAATCTCAATATCATGTAAAACTTACGTAAAGATTGCTATGATTCAACCTCTCCGCCTGATAAACGCTATATAATGAAATTGCAAACACCAGGTTTGCACCTTTCTGTACGACGTAACTCTTTGCTAGGAGAAAATCCTAGCCTTGACACCTGTCATTGATTTAATTTTATTGGTTGCTACGGGTGTAGACTTGTATCGTGGTGCAACTGCTACCAAAGTACATGCAATTGCTGCTGTGTATATTGGAATCTCTATCGCATACGGTAGAAGTATGATTGAATGGGCTGATATACGCTTTCAATATTATGTGATGAAACAAGGATTGAAACCAGTTAAAAGATTTGGCATCGATTATGCGAAACAATACTTTAAAAGTTGGGGACAACATGTGCTTGCCTTTCTAATAGGTGCTGGAATTTTATTCTTCCTAATCTATTTAATTAACGATTTTTCCCGAACAGAAGTGTTGGCCGGGTTTCTAAAATTATGGACACTTGTGTTAGGTATTGATTTTCTGATTGCCATAAGCAATTTTATTTGGCCAAAAAGGGCAAAGGGGGAACAATTTATAATACCGCAAACGGGCGCAATTGTTTACAATCATCGGTAGAAAATGATCAAACTTTATTATAAAAATTGCATAGTATTCCACAAAGGCTTAACCCGTTTTGATCAATCTTTTTTTCAAAACGGGTTCTTATCGTTTAACTTAAAATACGGGTTTGGGGGATATTTCTGATCAAACTTTATTCCAAACCAACAGCTAACTGCTTTTTATTATTAAGTATGTTCCAAAATGATGAATTCCTACCTATTAGGTTAGCTCATGCTATCTACAAAAGGAGTTTGACGTTTTACTTAAATCTCCTAAAGATACTCTACTCATATATTTTCCAATAAAAAAGGACAGATATATAATCTCTCCTTCTCATCCATGTACTATATAATTAGCGAGTGAATCCACCGCCAAGGTGTGGGTCAGTGTTGATTTTTACTTGATTTAGAAATGTAAAATGTTTAAAAATTCTACCTATGTAATTTATAAACTTGCAAATTATAACGTAACTAATACTATTCAACACATACATATAACACTAGCAGTTTTTAATTTTTTATCATCTAAAATAGAATTATGTACTTTTATACCGATACATTCTAAATGATGACACTTACAATTATTTTTAATTACAAAATAATTAACCATATGAATTAATTAAGGATGTGAAATACCAGTGGGTATAACTGCAAATACTTTTTAATGATGTCATGAATCGGGAAATTAAATCAGTTGTAGATTCATTTTTAAATAAGGGATATTTTATAATGTAGGATTATGTATTAATGAAGAAATAATTCTGTTTACAAGATCATCTGTTATCCACTCTGTTTGCATATTGTCGGAATCACTTTGATTCATCGAATCAATAAACTTTTTGAATTTCGGAAACAAGACTATGGAGGTAATACAATAAATCGCATGGTTTGTCGAAAAGAAATGAAAAACTCCTTGTTCTTTCCCTTCCAATAAGATTTCTTTTAATTGTCCAAAATTCCCAATAATATATGGTTTTATTTTTTCTAATTGTGAACTTTCTTTGATAATTGCCTCATATGCAAGCGTTCCAATTTCAGGATGTTGTTTTATATGTGTAATAAAGAAAGTTAAATATTGTCTTAGAGCAGTTTTAGGATTATGTTGCGTTTCTTCAAGAAAATTTGGTAGTTTTTTTTGCAAAACCATATTTTTTGAATACCTCTAAATAAAGGTTCTCTTTACCGTTAAAGTAATACGAAGCCATAGCAACATTCACTTTTGCTTCTTTTGCAATTTCTTGGATACTTGTACCATCATAGCCACGCTCTCCAAATTTTTTCTTAGCCGCTTCTAAAATATTTTCAATTGTTTGTTCGCGAGATTTCCCCATTCTGTACACCTCATATTAAAATTAATGAATTTCAAAAATATTATGTGCTTTATATCACAAATTTTTCATGAAATTTAATTATATATTTTAAATAACAATTTAACAAATGATTGAATATTTAGCACTTCTTATAAACTCCTTTTCTCCCCACTAATAAAAAAAGCTAGAGACTATCTATTTCAATAGTTAATCTCTACCCTTTTATTGGAATAATTAAAAGTTAAAGGATATTGGTTTTTTTTAATCTCAATATACGCCCCTTTTATTTTTTTATCATTAATTGTGTTAGCAATATAACTCACAATAGTTGAATGTTATATTCGTAATCATTTACAAAAATTTCACAAAAATGAATATGAACCGCCTTTGTATTCCACTGGCTCAACTTTAAAAATGACTTTTCGATCTTGATAACGTACGAAATTCGCGTTTAGCTGGCGAGACCCCATGCCCATCAAGCTAACCAAGTAAATTATTAGGTACGAAATGATCCTTGTTTCAAAACTAGCAAGTGATAAAAAGTAAGCATGCTAAAGAAGCCTATTAAAACGCGATTTTTTCGCTAGGCAGCTTGTCTATGCTTCACTGTCGTTTTATACACAATCCCTAGAATATCAAAGACGGTCATCTTCTTATGCCTATGACATTTACGACCGTTCTTTTTGAGCAGTTGATAAAGGCGATGCAGAATTTTTAAAAGTTCTTCTGTGGCAAAAGCTATCGCTTGAAACAGTAACGGAAAGTAATCTTTAATTATATAAATCGCTTTGTATTCACTCAGTTCCTGCTTTTTCTTTTCAAGCAGAAACTGACGCATTTGAAACATCGTAGAAGAACAGAGGAGAATGCTGATGAGTTGTCCATATAAATGGCACTCTAGGCGTTCTCTTTTTATATTTTTGCATTCATCAATTTCAAAGAATGACTTCCACGTTTCAAATAAAATTTCAATCTGCCAACGCAGTGAATATAATGAATGCACGCAGTTTGTCGGTACTTCTTCTAGCGACGTATTCGTGATATACACATTCATGCCCATTAAACGTTTACTTTTATCCTTCATGACAATGCCTTTCTTCTTTTCACGTATCGCTTGATTTTTTAGACGTGTTTGCGTTTGATCATCAGTTAAACGATGGATAATGACACGTGCTGGAAGTTTCTGATTTTGGCCAATGTATGCCTCTTGGATTTCTATCGTTTCACCAGGGGGTAGGCCAGACAGCATTTGTGTCATATCAAGCTGGATGTATTCTGTTTGCTTTTTTAACATGCCGTTGTTGAAGTATTCTGGCTCAGGGTTCTTGATATAAATCCGTGTATTCAGCTTCAACCGAGAGATATAGTAAGCTCCTTTATCATGAATAGTTTGCAAGTCCCCTAAATCGAAGTAACCAAGATTACGTAAACATAAATCGCCCGCCTCTACGGTTTTAAGGCAGTTGGTACCGTATGTTTTATCATTATTCTTTCCTGGTCCAAGCTGCATGTTAAGGAATTGACCACTAAGCAAATCATATTCCAATTGAATTTTCACGCCTGCCGTATTACTACTCCCACCTGAACCTTGATAGTCAGTAGCGAATTGATCAGGTAGTTGAAACACTGTTGCATCTAGAATACGGATACGATTGAAAGTAGAGATTATATGTGCAGAAAGTGAGTGATTTGAACAGAGTTTTTGTGTGAGAAGGGAAGTAAACACTTCTCGAAGAAATGCGACAGCTGCTGGATTAAAGCGTTGATTCAGTCCTTCTGGACTCATAAGTGTAGCTGTATTTACATAAAGCTGACTACATAATCGAGTAAGAGAATCGCTTGCTACGTGTTGACTAATCCAAATACATAAAGCGACCAAATCTCGTGCGCCATACTTACTTTTCCGTTTTACAAAACCTGTCTCTTGTGCGAGTTGTTGAAGAATATGTGGAGATAGATATCGCTGTAGTTCTTTAGCGAATAAATGAAACTCATCATGAATCGATAGAGTCATACAAAACGCCATCCTTTCTGTATGTTTCTACAAAAAGAATAGCGTTTTTTTGATTATATGGATACAAATTTATCTTAGTTTGATAAGGATGTATGGTGACCTCAATTAGACCAAAGATTTCTCTTTGGTTGAGTCTCGCCTCCGACCTTTACTTATGAAAAATCATGTCACATTGTAACAAAAATGAATTATTGGATAAATTTAATATTTTCAATAAGATTGTTAAGTAAAAATTAATTTTTAGCAGATATTATTCATTTAAAATTATGTTTTACACAACGAACGAAATGTTAAATTCATAAAACCAGTGATATCCTGCATACATACTGATATCACTGGTTTTAAATTAGATTAAATGAGTATATTAATAGCAAATTCGTATGAAATTAATGAATAGTTTTTCATTGACGAATAATCTAAAGTACGGTATTTTAAAAATGACCGATGGTCAAATTAGAGGAGATTACAGTGTTTTTGGAGTGAAAATTACCGATAATCAATTTTGGAGGGGATTAATATGGTGAATATTATGACAGTTGGAGAAAAAGCTAAAAAATCAAAAAAAATTGCTGAAGCAGCGTTAAGTTTATTTGAAACAAAGTCTTTTAACGATATCTCAATGGCTGAGATTGCAAAAAATGCGGGTGTAGCTAAAGGAACACTGTTTAATTACTACGAAACGAAAGAGAGTATCTTTATGGACTTGCTTTTGACGGGTTATCAAGAATACTTTTCGACTTTGAATCAAAAAATTGCTGATAAAGGGAGTCTTACGATTGCAGAACTTAAACAATTATTGCTAGAAGAAACAAAAATTTTAATTCAACAACACACTATTTTAGTTCGTCTTAATGCGTTGAGAGAACCAGTGTTGGAGGGACATGCGAATATGAATCAAACATTGATTGGCAGAAAAGAGTTGAACAAGATAACTAGTCAATTAGGACAAACCATTGCTAATAAGATAGAAAATATTATACCACAAGAAGCTAGTCGTTTATTTATCATTCAAAGCGCAATTATCAGCGGGCTTTTGAATATGGCAAATTTAGATGAATTCAATCATCAATCGTTAAATCAAGAATTCGAAGCTTTCCAATTTAATTTGGAAGAAGAGGCAATAAAAGCCTTTGAATTCTATTTGAATGGATTTTTATTACAGAAAGATAAAATAGAATAGAGGAATTAATATGAAAAAAGAAATGATACGAAACTTTTCCATTATCGCACATATTGATCATGGAAAATCTACTTTAGCTGATCGGATTATGGAACTGACAGAGACAATCAGCAGTCGTGAAATTAAAAATCAATTGCTAGATGATATGGCAGTTGAACAAGCTCATGGAATCACCGTCAAATCAAGAACAGTACGAAATTTCTATAAGGCGAATGATGGCAATGAGTATAAATATAATCTGATTGATACTCCTGGACATGTCGATTTTTCTTATGAAGTGTCGAAAAGTTTAGCCGCTAGTGAAGGAGCGCTACTGCTTGTTGATGCTACTCAAGGAATTCAGGCTCAGACAGTAGCTAATTATCGTTTGGCGAAAGAAAATCATTTGACAGTTATTCCCGTCATCAACAAGATTGATAGCCCAATTGCGGATGTTGAGAAGGTCGAACATCAAATTAGACAACTAGACGAAAGTTTTTCGGAGGTAGAAATCTTAAAAATATCAGCTAAAAACGGTTTTGGTATCCATGAAGTTTTAGAAGCTATTTACCAACGAATTCCTGCACCTAATGGAGAAAAAGAACAGCCTTTAAAAGCTTTAGTTTTTGACTCATTGTTCGATCCATTTAAAGGTATCATTGCCTATGTGCGTATTTATGATGGAATGATCACGAAAAATAGCAAATTGATGTTCATGGCTAATGGACAACGCTTCCTGACTAATGAAATTGGAATTTTCACGCCAAGTATGGTAGCAGTAAATGAGTTAAACCCAGGCGATGTTGGTTATATAGTTACAGGCTTGAAAGAGCCAAAATTAGTTCGCATAGGGGATACCTTGACAAACTATGAAGAGCCAACAAGCGATCCATTAAAAGGTTATGAACCGGCGCAATCCATGGTTTTTGCTGGATTTTATCCTAAAAATAATGACTATAATAAATTAAAATCAGCTATTGAAAAATTGGCATTGAACGATTCTTCGTTTCAATTTGCTTTGGAGACTTCGGATGCTTTAGGACCAGGTTTCCGATGTGGATTTTTAGGAGTATTGCATCTGCAAATTATTCGTGAGCGTTTAGAAAATGAATATGGGCTAGAAGTTTTGACAACCTCGCCAAATGTTACGTATCATGTTCATTTAAAACATCATGCCGATAAAGATATTCAAGTAGTAAATAATCCAGTAGAATTTCCTGATTTCTCACTTATTGATTATGTAGAAGAACCTTATGTACAAGCTGAGATTACAACTCCAAATGACAGTTTGGGAACGATTATGAAATTAGCTGAGAAACACAAGGGAATTTTGCAGACGATGGAAAATGAGGCAGATTTGATAACGTTAAAGTATAATATGCCGCTATCAGAAATAGCATATGACTTCTTTAGTCATTTGAAATCAGCTTCTCACGGGTATGCGACAATGAATACAACTTTTATCGGATATGAACTAGCGGACGTTGTAAAAGTTGAAGTCCATATCAACTATGCAAAAGTTGATGCGTTATCATTTGTTCTTCATAGAGAAGATGCACCAATGATGACGCAGTCACTTGTACAAAAATTAAAATACAATGTTCCTAGAAAACTTTATCCGATGCCAGCACAAGCAATTGTTGAGGGTAAATCAATTGCGAGAGTTGATATTCCACCACTAAGAAAAAATGCAGCTACTAATGGTGAAAAACGGAGTATATCCAAAAAACAAGCTTTGCTTCGACGACAAAGTGCGAACAAACGACAAGCAGCGCATAGTGATGTTACCCTAACACAAGAGGTATTTAATAGTATTTTAGAGTTAGATGTATAAGGGGTACCACCTCATCGCTATCAAGTTAAGCCCATACAACGTCACTTATAGTATGAGATTTTCTCCCGTTTTTCTATGACTATATAACAAAGGGATAGATACAGATAATGTAAAAGAATTTATGCTTAATATCGTTATTCAATGGACAACGTTGTCAATAATTGTCGACTACCTTAGTTGAGTTTTAATTCCTCATAAATTTAGGTTAACACATAAAGAATTTTACATTGATTATTAACCATATATCACTTTGATTTATGTAGCAATTTTTATTAGTCATTATATAGTTGGTTTTTTTATCATTTAACCGATTCATCCCCCCTCCTCTAAATGGATTGAAGATGCGGGGTGAATCGTTTTTTCTTTTTGGGGGCACTTCAAAATGTTAGCTTGATGGGCATGTGGCGAGACCCCATCACCATCAAACTAAGATTTTATAGTAATCCCAGAACGAAAATTTGTGCTAACTTGTAGTGAAAAGCTCATTTTTCGTTTTGGGATATTCGTTTTTCTTGGTTTGATGGTGATAAAGTGGTACCCATAAATCTAAACCATCTATTATGTCAAAAAAATCAAAATAATAGGAATAAAAAATACTAACACGTTTAACATCATTCCGATTTTTGCACAAATACTTTTGTTTTCTATATATGATAAAACAGCTAGGATAAATCCGATCGCACAAAGAAATGTTGTTGAAAAAATCGAAGCTCCAAATAATGCAGTTAATATGATTCTGTATTTAACATTAATAAAACATATCATTAATAAAATCGGTATTAAAATTGATATGCTTATATTTATACTACTTTTTTTCATCATAATATCCCTTTCTAAAATAACATATGAAGAGAGCACAAATCGGAATTTCTTTATAGGATTACGGCCAGGATTTCGGAAAAAAACCACATTTGAAATACGGATTAAAAGTCAATTTTATTTCTACATAAACTAGGTTTTCCTAAACAAACATGTCTATTATCACATGCTATTACATTAATTTAAACATTTAAATGAAGACGAAAAACTCCAACAATAACAATTTTTAAAAATATAAATCATAAATAGATGCTCTTCTTACATATATAATACAGAGCTTGTCCTATTAAATATTAAGTTAAGTAAGAAGGGAGAATCCCTCTTGAAAAAAGTATTATTATTTGGAGACCCAGGTATAGATGATTCTTTGGCAATTATATATGGTTTATTGCATCCTGAAATTGAGATTGTAGGAATTGTTACAAGTTATGGAAATGTTACAAAAGAACAAACGACTCGAAATGCTGTTTACTTATTACAATTAGCTGGAAGAACAGATATCCCTGTTATCAGTGGTGCCTCTTTACCATTTCTTAATGGTTTCACTGCTTATTATCCAGAAATACATGGTGCAGAAGGACTTGGACCTATCCAACCACCAGAAAGTGTAGCATCAATTCCTATTCATAATTTTAGTCTAATTCTGTCAATTATTGAAAAATATAAGGAAGAATTAACAATTGTTGATGTAGGTAGATCCACTTCTCTTGCAATCGCTTTAAACCTTTGGAAAGAAACAATGCAAAGCATAAAAGAAATATACATAATGTCCGGAGTATTTCTTCAACCAGGAAACGTCTCACCTATAGCTGAAGCAAATGCATATGGTGATCCAGTTTCAACCCGGTTTGTAATTAATCAATCTAAAAATTTAACAATAATTCCTTTAAACGTAACAAATTCAGCTATTTTACTTCCAAATGAAGCAGAATATATTGCAGAACACACTACTACCCCATTTAAGTCATTAATTAAACCAATTTATGATTATTATTTTAGTGCCTATAAAAAATTAAACCCCAGTATTAAAGGTGCTCCTTTACATGATTTTGTTGCAATGAGTGCAATTGTCAATCCAGATTTTCTTCAATACATGTATCGAAAAGTAGAGATTGATTTAGAATCTTTAAGAGGACAAACTGTCGCAGATTTTCGTCCAGGTGCAAAAGCTGAGGGAGCTAGAATTGGATTGAAATTAAATCAAAAACAGTTTATTAAGAATTTCATGGAGATTATGATAGATAGAGGAGCAAATTAGAAAGTGAATTTATTCATTCGTATGTAAACCAGTGTGAAATAATAAATTTTCTTTAAATAACATACAATATACCTAAAAGGAGTATGTATGCATTTTTTTGTAGGATTTTTAAGATACTCAGTACTTACAATTGGGTGGATTTTTTGATACTGCTTTGGTATGAAATATTCTTTTTATAAAAACTCTACTATTTCATTCATACTACTCAAGAATCCTAAGTGACACAAAATGTGTCTTTTTTTATGCACAACTAATTGGCGACCATTGCAAAAAGAAGATGACACAGTTGAACTTAATTATTCTCCATCATATCAAGAAATCGATTGATATGCTCTAAAGGTTACCCCAGTATATGAGTAATATTAATATGTCAAAAACACCTTAATACAAATAAGGTGTTTTTCATATATTTCTTACTACAAATAAGGAAGGTATTATCCTTGTTGTATCTTTAATTTTAATCAATTCTATTATAATTACACAGATTGAAATATCTAATCAATTTCAAAAAAAGTACAAGGAATGTATATAAAAAGATCACTTGTCTTGAAAACAAGTAATCTTTTCATTAGATAAATTGCTACTTGCCAAAAGCAGGTAGTTGTTATCCTATTCATATGTTCAATAAATATTATAACACTTTTTTTAGTTATATAGACGGAATATCTTCTATTGAAATGAGTCCAAAAATATTTTAAAAGGTACCATTAATTATTTAGTATTTTAAAAATGCAATTTTGAATCTTTCGAAGCACTAAATCAGGTAGATTTTAATAAACTTCAAACTTTGTCTACATCAGAATTTAACAATTGAGTCCTAGTAATTAATGCTGGTAACATTACCAAAAGAGTCCTGATTGAAACGAACTCTTTTATGAGTTTTTACAAAAGTAAACTTTTAAACACATAATTACATTTTTATTATTTATTTTACCACTTGTACAGATGCTGGTTTCCACCCCTGATTCTCTACCCAATCAATATCAACCTTATATTTTATGTTACTTTGCTTATCTCGCACATTACCGTAGGCTTTATTATTACCATTATTCCCAATAAAATCGAAAATCAATTGGCTCTCTGGAACATCAACAGCATAAGAAATTGCTTTTTTCATCTCATTCCAATCTACTGTTCCTTCTTTAAATTTCATTTCAGGTTTAGCCCCTTGCTTTGTACCAATTGGCTTCCAAGAAGGATTAGTTTGAGAACCCTTTTCTTGAGATACCGATTTTTCTGCTTTTTGTTTCTCTTCTAACAGTGCTGCTTCTCTCTCTTCACGTTTCTTCTCTTCTAACAGTGCCGCTTCTTTCTCTTCACGTTTTTTCTCTTCTAACAGTGCCGCTTCTTTCTCTTCACGTTTCTTCTCCTCTAACAGTGCCGCTTCTTTCTCTTCACGTTTCTTCTCCTCTAACTGTGTCGCTTCTTTCTCTTTACGTTTCTTCTCCTCTAACTGTACTGCTTTCTTTTCTTGAGCAATTGCTTTCTTTGATGTATTAGAAGAGGTAAACAACTGGTATGTCACTATACCAACTGTCACTAATACCAAAGTAAATGCAATGTTAAAAATTGCCTTTTGACGACGGTTCTGTTGTTTTTCTTGAAATCTGCTTACTTGTCCCATTCTTCAAACCTCCGTGTTTACTTTCTCCTCTACTCTTTATGTATTATCCCTAAAATTCTTAATATTTTTATTAAATAATAGAAATACACTACACTTTCCATACAGGATTTCATACCATTATAAAATTTGTGTTTTTTCAAGCATCTGACATATGTTATTCAAAATAGTTTAATACATTAAAATTGATAAGTTTCCGCACTTAAACAACTTTCAATTTTATTCAAAGTTGATTCCAATTACGTCCACATTAGATCTCCAGTAGAAAGCTTTTTAACAATTAAACCTCTTCTTCCCTTATTTATAATTTTTAAATTAAATTTCCCTCTATAGTATAATAAAGATGCTTTGTTTTCTAATGGGGTATGTCGTAAAATCAAAAGGGATTTTATCTCTTTTACCTTCTTTTCAGAGTAAATTTCACCACTAGGAAATTCTATTATTCCTAATGTAATCATTAATTCACTCTCATCAAAAGGCCACTCCTTATTAAGTTCCCTTATCTTTTGTATAAAGCTTCTTTTGGTTTGTCCTATATAGAGCAATGTTACAGTCTTAGCATATACTCTAGAGATTGCAAATATCCCCTTCTTAGAAGCTTCTTCCCTATTATAAAAATCATTTATACTATACATTCCATACCATTTAATATGTACTGTTTCTATGAATCACACCTCATTTTTAGATAATATTATAATTTCTGAATGTTCAAATTATAATGAGTACATAGTCTTGATTACTTGAATTATAAATTGTGCTTTTCAATAATACATTTTATTATTACTAATTTCAATAATGCAGAAAAAATACAATATTATAGTTTAATTACAAAACTATCTAAAAACAAAGTGAAGTCGTACCAAATATTTTATTTTTTTCAATATCAGACTATCGTGAACAAAATAGAGAGTTATGGAATAAAATATAATGTGTATTTATATGTATTTCTTTGTGAACTCCCCGCCACTTAACGTCCTAACGGACTGTTTGAAGTGGTGGCTTCTCGGTTAGTCGTTACTTTTAATAGCTAACGAATTCGTCCTAGGACAACCGAGCTAACTCCCTTGTTCCAAGGGTTATTTTATTACTATCTATGCTAACGCTAATAGGCGTATTGCTTCATTTTTGATATTGATAGCTGCGTTATAATCTCTGTCGAGATTTACACCGCATATACAAGAATAGACTCGCTCAGACAATGACATATTTTTCACATTACCACAACTGCTACATGTTTTTGTGGAAGGAAACCATTTGTCTATTTTCACAAGCTGTTTGCCTTGTTCATTTAGTTTATAAGCTAAGAAAGCAGTGAACATACCCCAAGCATTATCAGCGACGCTTTTTCCAAAATGAAGTGCTTGCGACATTCCCTTCATATTTAGATCTTCAATAGCTACAACATCAAAATGAGTAGCTAACTCTTTAGACTTATGATGAAGGAAGTTCTTACGTTGGTTTGCTACTTTTTCATGCAGCTTAGCTACACGGATACGTTGTTTATTCCAACGCCCTGAACCTTTTGTACGTCTTGATAATACTCGTTGAGCTTTTGCTAATCGGTCTAACATTTCACGATAGAACTTAGGATAATTGGCTCTCTCATCCTCAGAACTGACGTATAATTGATCCATCGCAAAGTCTAATCCAACAACTGTTTCTACTTCTTTTTGTACGATCTCTTTTTCGTATTCAGTCAAAATGGACACATAGTATTTACCAGTAGGTGTCATAGAAATCGTACATGACTTGATTATATGGTCTTGTGGTATTTCTCTATGCTGTTTGATACGTACCATTTTCAGTTTTGGCAATTTGATATGACTGTTAAGCAACATAATATTTCCGTTCACTACATTCGTTGTATAAGACTTTCTGTCTTTTTTGCTTTTGAATGTTGGGAAGTCATTTTGACCACGAAAGAAATTTTTATAGGCAGTTTGCAAGTTTAGTTGAGCATTTGCCAAAGCTAATGAATCAACTTCTTTTAACCACTCAAATTCTGCTTTGTATTTCGCGGGAGTGGGAAGCTTTTGTTTCTTTAATTGATCCTTATCATCTTTATGTTTTTCATACGCTTCTTTCCGTTCAGCTAACATTCTGTTATACACGAAACGTACACAACCGAAGGTTTTACGTATAAGATGTGCTTGGTCTTCTGTTGGATACAAACGGAATTTATATGCTTTATTCTGCTTTGTCATATCATTTCACCTCACTTTTCACTTTGATTTTCAATATATGTTTTTACTACGTCTATTGGCGAACCACCAGTAGTTAGCAAGCAAAAACTTCTTGACCAAAACATCTCTTTCCAAAGTTTCTTTTTCACTTGTGGAAAGTCTCTTTTAATAAGCCGAGAACTTGCACTTTTATAAGCATTGATGAATTTTGTCATTTCTGTATTAGGATGGGCCTTGAACAAAATATGAACATGGTCTACATCATGATTCCATTCAACTAATGTGATGTTATAGTTTTCAGATAGTCGAACAAACATATCTTTTGCATAGTCTGACATATCATCATCAAACACATTTCTTCTGTATTTCACGACCAACACAAGATGATAATATAATAAGAATACTGAATGGTTATTACTATCTAATTTCATTTATATACCAACCTTTATAATTTATAAGACTGATTATATCAGAGGCAAAATAAAAAGAAAAACCTTTTGGCTACGCCAAACCGAAATTCATCTCCCACCTACCGTTGGGCTATGCCCTTCACACGCTTGAGGAAGGAGAATTCTTTCGTGAAATTCGTTAAATTCTTTTTTTCCAGATAGGGCATACATTATATCTTGATGCTTTATCGTCCTCTAATGATTACCTGGTATCCGGAAATTGTTTCGGTGTTCTTTAATTGTAATTAAAGTTTGAACTTCTACGTTCAATACTTTTGCGAGGACATGATAGTTATATCTATTATCTAACTAAGAAATTATTTCATAAAACATAGTTTTCCTTCCACCTCTTTCACACTTTCTACACCCTAGTTTTACAAAATAAGAAATCATCCATACTTATATTTATTACTTTCTGTTATCTCCTCTCTCTTGTTCTATATAAAGTCTATCTAAATTTTAATTGCCTACTAAAAAATAACGAATTTGCAGGATGATTGAAAAAAGCCAAGTGCATTGCGCTCAGCTTTATGGTCGATTAAACAATTTTACTTCAGAAGTATTGAACTGATGTATATAATCTTTAGTGCAAGTATATCCTGAATCAATGAGTGTTTTCTTTTCTTCTTCTGTGATATTAAAATTAATTGACGACGTAAAGAACGTATTGATAAATACAGTACGAGCGGCATCTTCTTTTGTTGTTTTTCCGCTCGCTTGTCCCTTGATCATGGTTTGAGACAAATTCCATACAAAATCAATAAGTGAATGGCCAATATGATGTTTTTTTGCACTTGCTATATGTTTCAACATGGCAATCTCAGCACGAGATTCTAAACGGAAACCTAGTGTTTCCTTGTTATACACAATTTCATCTGCAGGATCAAAAAAAGATACATTGTATTTCGTATGTAAGCTTCTTAATGCAGAATGCTGATCCGTATTACTTACCAGTTTATTAACCTCGTCAATTGTGTCTGTGGTCGTTAAGTGTTCTTCTTTACTCACAAAACTTTTGCGATCAAATAACCGGATTGGATAGTTATCGAGTACACCTCCGTCTACATAATAATCTTCCTCCCATTCCACAGATTTGAAAAAGAATGGGATGGACATCGAAATCCGCACGGCAACTACTAACGGGACATCAGGCGTAGTCTCACGAGAAAACGTGCGAAGCTGATGTGTAGAAACGTTTGTTCCTTGGAAAAACACGTCTTTTCCTGTTTTTTCATATAACTGCTGAAAGGTTGTGTCCTTACTCCCTGTCCATTTTTCAATTATCGCACCTATCCACTCAGTGAAGAAATCCCCTTTATAAATGCCAAAACCATCAAAAAATAGACGAATGTTATCTTGGATAAACAAAAAATCATGATCTTTAAATGCTTTAAAATTCATATCTTTGTGGATTTTTACGACATCTGCGAATGGAATGGAAAGACCTAAAAGTAATGCAGTAATCGCTCCTGCAGAAGTCCCCCCAAATCGTTGTATTTCTGGCAAAATCTCTTCATCGTTTAGTGCGCGGATGGCACCAATAAAAGCGACCCCTTTTACCCCGCCTCCTTCAAATACTAAATTACGAAATGGATATGTCATTATATACCTCCAGTAGAGAAATTTTAGATCTGTTATAGTATCGGAATTATATTGAAATATATTCCAAATAATATTAAGAACGTTTCATGCTACGCGATACGTATGACGGATTTATCTTTATTCAATGGATGAATTGTTTGAAAGAGAAGGAATTTGCTTGGAATGGTAATGTAGGATATGAAATAAGAAACGGAGCGCATATTTGGGTGCTCTTATCCTAAGTATACCTGAGTCTATTTGTTTCCTTCCCGAAAGAGAGAAATAGTTTTGTTCCCATTCATGAAATAGTACAATGTATGCATAATTACATATCTAATTAATTGCTTTTAGTGTTATATTTTAATAGCGATGAATGCTATTATTTCATAAGTTGTCAACAAGCGTTATGTATGAGAAAAAGGAAGGGGCCAAATAGGCACCTTCCTTTTTCTACCAATTAACTAAATTACTCTCTGGTAAAACTTTAAATAGTGATGCAAATAAGTTGCATCACTTTTTTAGATAAATAAGGGAAGTAACTCTTACGATTCAATGAGTCTTTTTTCCTGCCTTTGAAAAGTTCGTTTAGGCTTCAATGCCCTTATTCAATGATATTTCAGCAGTTTCTTTATTTTTCATATTTAATATTTTGTTCCTTAGCTATGAATATACTTAGAAAACCTCTAAAAACTATTTGATAATATTTTAGAATCTAACTTTCTTATAATACTCTTTGCTATTTCTTCAATATTTTCATTTAGAAAGAAATGATTACCTTCAAAAGAATGAAGAGTACACGTTTTACTTGTATATTTCTCCCATATTATTACTTGATCATATGTAGTAAATTCATCATTTTCCCCATTAAATATAAGAAAATCAATATCACATGGTTGTATATTATTGTCATGAATATATGTCTCGACAATTTTAAAATCTGCTCTTAGAATTGGGAGAAAAATCTCCATTAATTCTTCTGATTGAAGTACCCCGGACGGTGTACCTCCCATTGCAATAACTTCTCTTTTAAATTGCTCATTAGAAAGATTATGTCGGATATTTTTTATTTTACTATTTGGATGATTTCTACCGGACAAAACAAGAAATTCAGGCGATACATTTTTAGAATCTTTTATTTTTCTGGCTACTTCATAGGCGATCAAACTTCCCATGCTATGCCCGAATAGAATGTAGGGCGAATCATCTATCTGCATAACTATTTTATTGTAGACATCATTTACTGCCTCTTCCATACTTTGGTACAAGTTTTCTTCAATTCTATACCCTCTACCAGCTAACTCTATTGGGACTACCTCAATATATGGATTAAAGTGATTTTTCCATTTTGCGTAACTAAACGCAGATCCCCCAGCGTGTGGAAAGCAAAAAAGTTTAGTCTTCTGCATTGATTTTCTCCTTACTTTCAAATTTGTATATATTTTGGCAAATTGCATAAATGTCTTTAATTATTATCTCTTGCGGAAATTCATCCCTTGTTGCACAAGCAGATATCTTATAATTTGGCTCAATGTTATATTGTCTAAAGTAAAAGTTTTGAGGTATATACTTATATGAAATTAAAGTTGGTGACTCTTTTTTTATAGAGAATGAATTTAACGGGATATAAAGCCCTTTTCCAATCGTTTTTATATAACTTTCTTTTAATGTCCATAAATCATAAAAATAATTAATTTGTTCATCAGAATTTATATTAGATATATCATAAAATTCTTCCTCTGAAAAAAATTCATTTGCTAATTTAAGAGCCTCTATCTCTGAAACCTTTTCTATATCAATACCCACATTAAAATTAGCAGTAGTACAAACCACCCATTCTCCTGAATGTGACAGATTAAAATGAAAGTCAGAAAAATTTTCAACAAAAGGCTTTCCATACTCATTATATATAAATCTAATTTCTTCATTATTAATTTTATACTTTTGGCAGATTAGAGATCGGATTAGTAAATCCCCTATCAGGGTCCTATTAATGTCGCATGAGTTTAATAAACGCTTCATTCGTTCTTTCTTCTCATTTGAAACCAAGTTACTAAGTTGCTTAAACAAATGACTTTCAATATTCTTTGGTATTTTCACAGCTTGAATGTGTATGATAAATCACTTCCTTTTTTAAAGGATGGCTTCATATATGTGCGTTACATAAATTCAAATTAACTTTATTAAATTGCAAATATAATAGAAAAGGTGCATATTTACATATCAATGAAAATATACACCTTTCCTCAGTAATATCATCAAAGCATTAGCTTCTATTATAAAAAATGGAGAGCATTTGCATCATTCTATGAGCAACTCATATAGGTTTCTATGGCTCTATCAAGTAATTTTTCCATTATCCTCTTAAAAAGTAATACTCTTGATATATTCATTATTGCCTACACTTTATTTGCAGTTATTAAACTGCCCTTTTCATTCATAGCGTTGCATCTTTTGCACTCTCTACTTTTCAGTTAATGAAAGGGATGTTTCTTTTATCCCTTCAAATTCATTTAATAGGTACTTAGCTATCTTTTCAACTGCGGGGAAGTCTACTATTTCCTCATGTGATCCAGGGACAGAATACTTATTTACTCTTCCTTTTAATAAAGGTCCCCAATCTGTAAACAACTCTTTTCCTTCCTCAGCACTACAGTAGATAACTTCTCCAAAGTAAGGTATCAAATCATTCTCTGCCATTAAGTTCAGGCATTTCCTATGAGCATTGATAACTTGCTTCAAATTCATAAGATTTGCATCAGGCGGGAGTACTCCTTCCATAATTAATCGCTCCACAAGCATATCTTGCTTATGGACGAGGCCTTCTTCCTGCTCAGTAAGATCTCTAGGAATGAAATGTTCAGATATATATGAGAGCATATCCTCCCTTGTTTTACGATCTTGCTCTGAAGGTACTTTAGTATCCATTAGTACCAAAAACTCAACTTCCTCTCCTTGATTCCTTAATACAGTTGCAATTTTATAAGCAATTGCACCGCCTAAAGACCATCCTCCAAGACGATATGGGCCTTCTGGCTGAACACGTTTTATTTCTTCAATGTAAAGTTGAATTACTTCCGGCAAGGTCAAATCATCAATTTCTCTCTTTTCTATGAGAGGATTCTGTAAACCATAAAATGAACAGTGGTTCTTAAGCAATCTTGCTAGTTGAATGTAACAGAATACATTCCCCATAAACGGATGAACGCAGAAGAAAGGTCTTTTTTCTGATTCTTGCAGTGGAACCAGCGCTGATACTGATTTCGTCATATCATGCTTATCACGAATAAGGCATGCGATTCCTTCCACTGTTGGATTCTTAACAAATGTAGACACCTTAATCTCTTTTCCAAACTTCTCCTTAATTTTTGAAACTAATTTAATTACAAGGAGAGAGTGCCCCCCTCTATTAAAGAAATCATCATTTACATAGACATCTTCTATCTGTAACACATCCTGCCAAATTTTAATCAACTGATATTCAATTTCATCCCTTGGAATGATTGGTGTAGAGAAGTTATTTTCTCTTTGAATAGTTAAATTGTTCAATACCTTTCGATCAACTTTTCCATTCGTTGTAAGAGGAATCTCGTCTATCTTAATAAAGTGTGCAGGAACCATATAATTCGGTACTTGTCTCTTGAGATATTCACGCCAATCATGCGTACTTCCATCTCCAACTACATAAGCAACCAATCTCTGCTCTCCTAAATTATCCTCTGTTACCAAAATTACTGCTTCTTTTACCAATGGATGCCTCTCTAGATTCGCTTCAATCTCTTCAAGTTCAATACGAAAGCCCCTAATTTTCACTTGATTATCAATTCTTCTCAAGTAATCTAAATTACCATCAGGTAAATAACGAACCAAATCTCCCGTACGATATAAACGCTCTTCTTCATTAAATGGATGACGGATAAATCGCTCTTCTGTTAATTCTGGACGATTCAAGTATCCTCTCGCTATACCTGCACCACCGATATATAGCTCACCTGTTACACCAACTGGAACAGGTAACAAATTTTTATCCAATACATAAGTTTGAACGTTCGGCAACGGACGTCCAATTGTAACTCTCTTACTATCTGTTTGAATATGATAACACGTTGCATCAACCGTACATTCTGTAGGACCGTATACGTTATAAAAATCAATTTTTTCGGTCTCTACTAGCTGTTCCCATAATGACGGCATAATTGCTTCACCACCGACTAATATCTTACTTGGTACATGAACATCATCACTTATTTCTAGCAATCCTCCATCTATAAGTAATTGAAGTAATGAAGGTGTTATATCAAACATTTCCAATTTATTCTCCCTAATATAGGTCACAAATTGTTTCGGATTAGTGCGAACTTCACTTGGGATAATATATAAACTTGAACCATAAAGCAACATTTGTAATTGCTGAATAGATACATCAAAGGCAATTGACGCATTCAAACCGACACGCATATTACTAGGTATCTCATGTGAGAAAACTTCTTTTTGTAAACCATAGGATAGGTTTATTACAGAATGGTGCTGTACTAAAGCCCCCTTTGGATTTCCTGTCGAACCAGAAGTATAGATAACATACGCTAAGTTTTCCCCTGTTACCTCACATATTGGTGAAAGTTTGCTTTCTTGAGAAAGCATTGCTTGGTCCCTATCTAGGCAAACTGTCTTGATGTCTTTAGGTATCCATCCTAGTAATACCTCATTTGTAACTAACACTTTAATTCCCGTGTCTTCTAAAATATATTGCAGGCGGCTTTCCGGATTCGATGGATCCAATGGAACATAGGCTGCTCCAGCCTTCCAAATTCCCATGAGACCAACAACCATCTCAACTGATCGATCAAAGCAGAGGCCAACTAATGACTCTGTCCCAATTCCACATTTCTGTAAATGATGGGCTAATTGATTAGCTCTTTCATTCAGCTCTCGATACGTTAGTTGCTGTTTTTCATCTACCACTGCCACCGCATCAGGTGTACGATTTACTTGCTCTTCGAATAGTTGATGAATTACATTCTCACTTGGATAGGATATAGCATTATTATTCCATTCTTCCAATAGCCTTCTTTGTTCAGCCTCCGTAATATATACTAGTTCCGATAGATTTTGATCATTGTTTTTGAGCATTTGCATTAACACTTGGTGTAAATGACCCAGCATTCGTTCAATGGTTACTCTATTAAACTTACTACGGTCATACATTAACTTTAACGATAACTGGATTCCTGGAACTACAGCCAATCCTAATGGGTAGTGGGTTTGTTCTACCCCTTTCAATTCACCAATTTCCAAATTTACTGAAGATTCTTCTTTCACTGGATAATTTTCAAACACATATAAACAATTGAACAGCGGTGTACCTCTAGGAACCTCACTCCACCCCTGAATCTCTGTCAAAGAAGCATACTCATATTGTCTTCTTTCTATCTCTTCCTCTTGTATCTTCTGCAACCAATCTATTACTTTTATATCATCCATCAATTGAATTCGCGTCGGTGACGTTGTAATGAAAGGACCTACGATGTTTTCAACATCAATAATCTCCGTAGGACGCCCTGAGCTTGTTACACCAAAGACAATGTCATTTTCTCCACTATATCGGCTCATGAGATATGCCCATGCACCTTGAATTACTGTACTCAAAGTAAGTTTATTTCGTTTCGCCCATCCTTGTAACGCTTGAGTCTGCTCTTCTGATAAATAGGTAACCTTTTCTGTATAACCTTTTTCTTCCTCTTTACTTTCTAAGCCCAACAAAGTTGGTGCAGTAAAACCTTTAAGCTTTTCTCTCCAGAATTGTTCCGCCTGCTCCTTATCTTGTTCTCTGAGCCATTGGATATATTTCTTATATGGTGAGGGTTTAGGTAACTTTACAGCTTCTCCATTCATTCTCTTCTGATAGACTGTAAGTAATTCATTAAAGACCAACGGTAAACTCCATCCATCCAGTAAAATATGGTGATGTGTCCAAACAATCCGATATTCTTCCTCACCTTCTTGAATGACCGTTACCCGCATCAATGGTGCTTCATCAAATTGAAAGGCTTGTTTTCGATCTAATGCCAAAAAGACTTTTCTTTTTCCCTCTATCTCTTCACTTGTCATTGTACTCCAGTCTTCTTTTTTCACTTTAAATGGGATATTTTCATACACCACTTGTACAGGTTCTTCAATTTCGTCCCATACAAATGCTGTACGAAAAATTTCATGCCGCTGAATTACAGATTTCCATGCCTGCTCAAAAGTAGGAATATCCATTTTCCCTTTAATCATAAAACTTAATTGCACTATATACGGTGCAACATGTTCATTCCCTTGGTCATGCAATGTGTGGAAAATCATACCTTCTTGCAAAGGTGATAGTGGATATAAATCAGTAATCTGATTGTTCTTTCCACGATTCATTTTGTTTAGTACATTTGTCAAACCTACTTGGTTAAGATTAGCCATTGCAAAATCCGAAATGGTCAGCGCAGATTCTCCATCTGAAGGTTGAATCAATCTGCTCATTTGATATAGCATATTCTGTGCAATACTTTGAATCGTTGATTTGGCGAATTGTTCAACATTGTATACCCAAGTGAACTGAAGTTTTCCATTCGTTACAACCCCAATTACATCAATTACATGCGATCGCTTGGAACCGGCAGCATGATCTAAACGCTTAAATTCGTTCTCCGGCATAAACATTGCATCGCTAGAAAACATTTGATCAAATTGTCCAAGATAGTTAAAACTAATAGACGGTGTATGTTGAGAGCTCAATTGCTCACACATTGTTGCGTTCATGTAACGCAACACCCCATAATCAACACCCTTATTAGGAATTTTGCGAACTTGTTCTTTAACTGCTTTTAATGCTGCAATTGGCGTATTAGCACTAGTAATATTTAAATGAACTGGGTAAATACTTGTAAACCATCCCACGGTTCTCGATAAATCAACATCTTCAATAATCTCTTCTCGACCATGTCCCTCTAAATCTACGCTTAATATCGGCTGCCCCGTACATGCTGCTGTAGCTTGTACCAATGCTGCTAATAATACTTCATTGATTTGGACACGATGAGTGCTTAAAGTCTCTTGCAATAACATACGGGTCTCATTCTCATTTAACACCACAGTAATTTCCTCAGTTACTGCGCTTACTGGATTACTTATAGTACCATCTACTGGCAGTATAACTACGTCTTGTTCAGCCTGCTGCTTCCAGTAATGTAGCACTTCTTTTGATATTCCACTTTCAGCGTAATGTTGTAATTTCTCCGACCATTCTTTAAAAGATGTACTCTTCATAGGTAATTGAATTTTTTGCCCTTGGACTGCTTGCGTATATGCTGTTTGCAAATCTTCCAATAAAATTCGCCAAGAAACACCATCCACGGCTAAGTGATGAATTGTCCAAAATAATCGGCCAGTCTTCTCACCTTCATCAAAATACACCATTCTCATTAACGGACCTTCATGTAAATTTAAACCTTCTTGTGCTATATTAATCTCTTTTTGAATAACTTCATGCCAATCCGCTTCCGGCACTTCGTCTAATGAAATGACAGTCAGCATCAATTGTTCTTCAATTCCTTCATTCCACTGTTTCCAAGCCCCATTAGGTAAACGTTCATATCTTAAACGCAGGGCATCATGATGAAGTAGAAGGTTACGCGCTGCCTTTTCCAGTGATCCTATGTCCAATTTTTCTTTCGTTCTAAAGAACATGGATTGATTCCAATGATGTGGGTTAGGATGATTTTGTGCAAAAAACCTTTGCTGAATAGGTGTAAGTATCGTCTCTCCAATTATAATTCCTTGTTCAGCTTGTACACCTTGTTCTTCTTTGACTACTTGCGCCAACTCAGCAATCGTTTGGTGTTCAAATAGTTGTTTTGGTGTCAACTGTAAACCAGCTTGCTTCGCACGAGAGACAATCTGAATGCTAAGAATTGAATCTCCACCAATTTCAAAAAAGTTATCATTAATACCAATACGTTTTGAACCCAGCACACGTTCCCAAATGATAGAAAGCTTGTGTTCACGTTCATTTCTTGGGGCTACGTAGCCTTCTTGTGTTCCTTGATAATCTGGTATAGGCAATGATTTCCGATCAACCTTTCCATTTATGGTTAGCGGTAATTCTTTCAGTTCGACAAAGTAGGAAGGTATCATATGGATTGGCAGTTTTATTTTAAGATACTCTCGCCATTCTTCTAAACTGCCTTCGCCCACTATATAAGCTACTAACCTCTTATCCCCCGACTGATTTTCCCTAACTATTACAACTGCCTCTTTTATCAAGTCATGCTCCTGTAAAGTCGACTCAATCTCCCCAAGTTCGATTCGAAATCCTCTAATCTTCACTTGATTATCCATTCTTCCTAAATAGTCTATATTACCATCAGAAAGATATCTCACGAGATCGCCTGTTCTATATAATCTCTCGCCTTCTTTGAATGGATGAGAAATAAATCGTTCGGATGTTAACTCTGGACGATTTAAGTATCCCCTCGCTAGACCCGCTCCTCCGATATAAAGTTCACCCATCACACCAACTGGAACTGGCAACCTATTTCTATCTAATACATAAGTTTGGACGTTAGGCAATGGACGCCCAATTGTTACTCTCTTACTATCTTTTTTGATATGATAGCATGTTGCATCAACCGTACATTCTGTAGGACCATAAACATTATAAAACTGTATTTTATCAGTCTCTACTAGATGTTCCCATAATGACGGCATAATCGCTTCGCCACCAACCAATACCTTACTTGGAACATGAACACCATCGTACGTTTCTAACAATCCGGCATCTATAAGTAATTGAAGCATTGAAGGCGTTATATCAAAGATTGCTAACTTGTTCTCCCTAATATAAGCTACAAACTGTTCCGGATTACTTCGTACTTCATTCGGAATAATATATAAACTTGAACCATACAACAGCATTTGTAATTGCTGAATAGATGCATCAAAGGCAATTGACGCATTCAAACCAACATGCATGTTAGATGGTATCTCATGTTCGAAAACCTCTTTTTGTAAACCATGCGACAAGTTTATTACAGAATGATGCTGTATCAAGACACCCTTTGGATTCCCCGTCGATCCCGAAGTATAGATAACATACGCTAGGTTTTCTCCTGTTACTTCACATTTTGGTGAAAGAATGCTTTCTTTTGAAATCATTGCCTGATCCCTATCTAGACAAACTACCTTGACTTCTTTAGGTATCCAATCTTTTAATGACTCATTCGTAACTAATACTTGAATTCCAGTGTCCTCCAAAATATATCGTATGCGACTTTCTGGATATGATGGGTCCAATGGAACATATGCTGCTCCAGCCTTCCAAATCCCCATAATACTAACAATCATCTCAACTGAACGCTCAAAGCAAAGCCCAACCAATGATTCATTCCCAATTCCGCATTGCTGAAGATAGTGGGCCAATTGATTAGCTTTTTCATTCAGCTCTCGATACGTTAACTGCTGTTTTTCATCTACCACTGCTACCACATCAGGTGTACGATTTACTTGCTCTTCAAACAGCTGATGAATCGTACTTTCCTGTGGATATGCTACAGCATCATTATTCCACTCTTCCAACTGTTTTTGCTGTAATCCTGATAATATAGGCAACTTAGCTAATGATTTATCAGGATTATCCACGATTACATTCAACCAGTTCCCAAAATGTTCAGCCATGGATTCAATAGTTAAGCTGTCAAATAAATCAGTTCTATAAACAAAAGTAAGTAATAAACCCTCTTCTACTTCTGCAGCTGTTAAACTTAAATCAAACTTAGCGATTGGAGCATTGCTTTCCATTACTTTTATATTTCTTCCATGTAGTTCTGGTAGCTCCTGTCTCGTATTTTGCAAAGTAAACATGGTTTGGAAAATCGGAGAATGGCTTGTATTTCGTTCAGGTTGGATAACCTCTACAATTTTCTCAAACGGAACATCTTGATACTCATATGCCTTCAATGCTTTTATCCGCACTTGAGACAACAACTCTTGAAATGCCGGTGCATTACTTAAATCAGCTCGATAAACCAATGTATTGATAAAGAAACCAATCAGTCCTTCAATTTCTCGATAATTTCGATTTGCAATTGGGCTGCCAACAATAATATCCGTTTGTCCCGTATAACGAGCAAGGAAACTTTGATACGATGCCAATAAGGTCATGAAAAGCGTTGCCCCTTCTTGACGACTTAGTTCGTTTAATTTATCCAGTAATGAGCGTGACAACAGCACATTATGAGTTAATCCATGGTGGGTTTGCACTGGCGGACGCGGACGATCCATTGGCAACATTAAGACTGGTAACTCACCAGATAATTCTTCCTTCCAATATGCAAGCTGTTGATTTAGTACTTCATCTTTCAACCATTCTCTTTGCCACTGAGCAAAATCTGCATATTGAACTGGTAGTGGTTCCAGCTCTGCTTGTTTTTCACCAATCGCATTCTCATAAAATGCCATCCATTCTTGAAGTAAGATTTCCATCGACCATCCATCTGAGATAATATGATGCATATTACACAGAAGAACCCATTCTTCTTCTGAAATTCTTATGAGTTTCCCACGGAACAATGGCCCTTGTTCTAAATCAAATGGAGATTCGACTTCAGTTTGAATCAATTGCTCCAACTTTCTTTCTCTCTCCTCTAATGAAAGCTTAGTTAGGTCCATTTGCGGAAGAGGACGGAAAATATAAGGTTGAATCTGCTGCACAGGATGACCTTCTTCTTCATGAAATACCGTCCGCAAAGATTCATGACGCTCTATTAACTGATTCCATCCCAACTCCAATCCCTCAGGTAACCAATTCCCTGTAAGGCGGCATGCCATTGGCATATTATAAAGTGCACTATTAGGTGCAAATTGATCAATAAACCATAAGCGCTGTTGGGCATAAGATAGTGGAATATTATTTCCGCGTTCCATCGGCACCAATGGTGGAATTTCTCGTTTTTCGCTCCCCTTACGTAACTGATCTATTCGTTTTGATAATGCCTCGACCGTTGAATATTCGAACAGTTCACGTACTGGCAATTTGATTTGAAAGACTTCCTGTAAACGTGAGACCACTTGTGTAGCAAGTAGAGAGTGACCACCAAGCTCAAAGAAAGAATCCTGAACACCAATTTCTTTTATTCCTAGCACTTGACTCCACACTGAAGCGATAAGTTCTTCCAGCGGAGTTCGTGGGTATACAGTATTTTCGGCCGATTGTTCACTAAGTATAGGCAATGCCTTCAAATCAAGTTTTCCATTCGGTGTAAGTGGTAAAACTTCCATCTCAATAAAGTTTGTTGGAACCATGTAATTTGGTAAATGTGTTTGTAGATGTTCTCGCCATTCATGTACACTTCCTTCACCAACTACATAAGCTACTAATCTCTTGTCACCTTGATTATCCTCTCGTACCAATACAACTGCTTCTTTCACAGAAGAATGTGCCTGCAAAACAGCTTCTATTTCTCCCAATTCAATCCGGAAACCACGAATTTTCACTTGGTCATCTATACGGCCATGGAACTGGAGATTACCATCAGAAAGATAACTTGCTTTGTCTCCTGTATAATAGAGACGTTCTCCTGACTTGAAAGGATGTGGAATAAATTTTTCCTTTGTAAGATCCGGACGATTAGCATATCCACGTGCAAGATTCTTCCCTCCAATATAGAGATCTCCAATTACACCAATTGGTACTAGCTGAAGATGAGAATCTAACACATAAACTTCTGTATTCGCAATCGGTCGACCAATCGATGGCGTACCTGTTGTTACTCCTACAGGTACATAACAATCTGTGGTAACAACGGTATTTTCCGATGGCCCATACTGATTAATTACCGCAAAAGGAATATCGTTAGATGGATACTGCGTTAATTGATCCCCACCAGTAATGATAAAACGAAGATCCGTTTTATCTGGCCAAGATAATTTCAAGAGCCTTTCCAGAATAGGCGTAGGTGCAAAGCTAGCTGTTATTCGTGAATCAATGAGCCAGTCCCTTAGTGCTTCTGGATTAATTCTCAGTTCCTCTGTTGACAAGTAGAGTGCTGCGCCAGCAGTTAGATACGGCCAAATCTCCTGGACAGCCGAATCAAAAGCAACCCCTGCAATCTGAGTCGCACGATCCTCTGCTGAAATATGATAAACTTCCTGATGCCAAGAAACCATATTCATTAATGAGCGATATTCAACCATGACACCCTTCGGTTTTCCTGTAGAACCAGAGGTATAGACAATATAGGCTAAGTTCTCTGGATTTATTTGACGTGTAGGTGCGATTACGCTTTCCACCGTTAATTCTTCTAACCTCACCATTTCGACGTGTGCGAAATGTCCTTCTTGTCCTTCCGCCGTCACTACAAATTGAATTCCTGCATCTTCAATCATGTATTCTAACCTTGATTTTGGATACAACGGATCTAAAACGACATAAGCTCCACCAGCTTTTAAAATGCCCAGTAAACTTGCCATCAGCTCAGCTGACCTCGGAAGATAAACTCCTACCACTGACTCTGGGGCTACTCCCTTTCGTTGTAAAACATTTGCCAACTGATTTGCTTGTGTATCCAGTTCACCATAAGTCCACTGTTTTGTTTGATCAACTACCGCAATCGCATCAGGACGCCTTGCTACTTGCTCCTCAAATCTGTCGCAAACAAGACCCTGATGAGACATTTCCATTACAGTGTCATTCCATGTTTCTAATAACAAAGTACGCTCGGGTTCTGATAGCATACTCAGGTCATGCAACGGATTTTGTGGACGATGAGAAACTTCATGTAGCCATTTCTCAAAGTGTCCTGCCATCCGTTCAATAGTAGTAGCATTGAATAAATCCTTATTATACTCAAAAGTAAAAAGTAACCCCTCTTCCGTCTCAGCTGCCATTACACTTAAATCAAACTTTGCAATTGGACTATGGCTTTCTATCATTTCAATACTTCTACTAGATAACACCGGAAACTCTTGTTTCATATTTTGCAAAATGAACATAGTCTGGAAGATTGGCGAATGACTTGTACTTCGCTCCGGTTGCACAACTTCTACAATTTTTTCAAATGGAATATCTTGATATTCATACGCCTTCAATGCCTTTTGACGAACCTGATACAGTACATCTTGAAATGTCGGTCTACCACTCAAATTAGCTCGATAAACCAGCGTGTTAACGAAGAAACCAATTAGTCCTTCAATTTCTCTATAATTCCGATTCGCAATTGGGCTTCCGACCAGAATATCTTCTTGTCCCGTATAACGAGATAGAAAACTTTGATATGCAGCTAAAAGCGTCATGAAGAGTGTAGCCCCTTCTTTTCGACTAAGTTCATTCAATTTATCATGTAGCGTGCTTGGCAGAACCAGAGTGTATATCGACCCGTGATGAGTTTGTATCGCGGGACGCGGGCGATCCATAGGAAGTTGGAGTACAGGAAGCTCCCCAGACAATTCTTCCCTCCAATATTGGAGTTGTTGATCAAGCACATCCTCCTTTAGCCATCCTTTTTGCCACTGAGCAAAGTCGGCATATTGAACCGGCAATGGTTCAAGTTCCGCTACCTTTCCATCCGTTGCTTTCTCATAAAATGCCATCCATTCTTCAAGTAGGATTCCCATTGACCATCCATCTGAAATGATATGATGTAGAGTACAAAGGAGTATCCATTCTTCCTCTCCCACGTGCAAAATACTTGCCCTGATTAATGGACCCTCTGTTAAATCAAATGGCACTTCTGTTTCTTGTTGAATTAAACGTTTAACTTCTTCTTCTTGATCTTCAGAAGAAAGCATAGTTAAATCCGTTTTCGGAATTGATTGAAAAGCATACGGTTCAATTTGCTGTACAGGTTGACCGTTCACTTCGTGAAAGACCGTCCGCAGTGATTCATGACGTTCTATTAGTTGATTCCATCCCGTTTCCAATGCTTCAAGTAGCCAATTCCCTGTAAGGCGGCATACCATTGGCATATTGTAAAGGGCACTATTAGGTGTAAATTGATCAATAAACCATAAGCGTTGTTGGGCATAAGATAGTGGAATAGCTTCTCCTCGTTTCATTGGTATTAGAGGCGGAATCTCTCGTTTTTTATCTCCTTTACGTAACTGATCTAATCGCTTTGCTAGTGACTCCACCGTTGTATATTCAAATAGTTCACGTACTGGTAATTCGATTTGAAAAATTCCCTGTAAACGTGACACTACTTGAGTAGCTAGTAGTGAATGACCACCTATTTCAAAAAAGGAATCCTGAACACTAATATTTTTTATCCCTAACACTTGGCTCCAAACAGAAACGATAAGCTCCTCCACTGGTGTTCGTGATGAAGTAATATCTTCACTTATGAACTGTTCTTCTAATTCCAGTAAGGCATTCCGATTCACCTTACCATTTGGAGTGAGTGGCATACCTTCAATTTTGAAAAAGTATGCCGGAACCATATAATGTGGCAGTTGCTTCTTGAGATATTCACGCCACTCCCCAGTATCCCCTTCACCCACTACATAAGCTACTAACTGCTTATCTCCTGGTCGATCTTCCTTCACCAACACGACTGCCTCTTTTACAGATGAGTGATCATGTAAAGCTGCTTCAATTTCTCCCAATTCAATTCGGAATCCTCTAATTTTAACTTGGTTATCTATTCTTCCAATATATTCTAAGTTACGATCATTCATATATCTCACCAAGTCACCCGTTCGATATAATCGTTCTCCGTCCTTAAAAGGATGCGGAATAAAACGTTCAGTAGTTAAATCTGATCGATTGAAGTAGCCACGTGCCAATCCTACTCCTCCAAGGTAAAGTTCCCCTGCTACACCAATCGGGACCACTTGTTGATATTGATCTAACACATACAACTCTGTATTATCAATCGGACGACCAATTGGAATAAGCATTGCTTCTTTTTCTAAATCACAATCATAATAAGTCACATCCACAGTCGCTTCAGTAGGACCATACAAGTTAATTAACTTTGTTTGCTGAACATTGTAAAAGATCCCCTTAAACCGGCGAACCTGCTCAGTGTTTAACGCTTCTCCACTAGTAAAAACTTGAATTAAAGACGAGATATCCCTTTTCGAATTGTATAGTTCCATATAATCTAAGAAAGTAGATAACATCGACGGAACAAAATGCATGGTGGACACTCGATATCGTTCAATATACTCCTCAATCACCGCAGGATCTTTCTCTCCTCCAGGTGGAAGTAAACAAACACGTGCTCCTACAAATGACCACCAAAATAATTCCCAGACAGAAACATCAAACGAAAACGGTGTCTTTTGTAGGATTGTATCTTCCTCGGCCAATGGATATTTTTTCTGCATCCACTGTAGACGATTGATAACGGAATGATGTTCAATCATTACCCCCTTTGGATTTCCCGTCGAACCCGAAGTGTATATGATATAGGCTAAGTTATTTGCGGTTACTCCACTTACCGGAGCTAAATTACTCTCTTTAGAAATCCTCGCTTGATCCCGGTCTAAACAAATTGCTTGAATATCTTTAGGTAACCAGTCCTGTAGTGTCTCTTTTGTTAACAGCACTTGAATTTGTGAATTCTCCAAAATATATCTCAGGCGGTTTTCGGGATAACTTGGGTCCAGTGGGACATAAGCCCCACCTGCCTTCAAAATCCCAAAGAGACCGATAATCATATCAGGAGAACGTTCAATACATATACCGACCAATGATTCAGGTCCGATACCTCGTTTTTGTAGAAAATGTGCCAATTGATTCGATTTTTCATTAAGTTCTTGATACGTTAGCTTTCCACCCTCATAAACTACCGCGACTGCATCAGGTGTCCGTGCAACTTGCTGCTCAAATAGCTCATGAATCATACAATCATGACCATAAACTACGTCCGTATCATTCCATTCTTCTAGGAGTTGTTTTCGCTCAGTATCCGATAACATTGACAGCTTTGTATATGATTCATCTGGTTGATGCGTGATTTCATTTAGCCAGTTCTCAAAATGTCCTGCCATACGTGCAATGGTACTACTATCAAATAAATCTGTGTTGTATTCAAATGAGACAAATAGACCTTCTTCCACTTCATAGGCAGTTAAGCTCAAATCAAATTTAGCAATAGACATATTACTTTCTACCATTTCAATACTTCTATCAGGCAAATCTAGTCGTTCTTGTTTTATATTCTGTAGCGTAAACATGGTCTGAAATATAGGGGAATGACTCATACTTCGTTCAGGTTGAACAGCTTCTACCACTTTTTCAAATGGTATATCTTGAAATTCGTAAGCTTTTAACGCCTTTTTCTTTGTTTGGTTCAAAATCTCCCGAAAAGTAGGGGTGCCACTCAAATCTGATCGATAAACCAACGTATTAACAAAGAAACCAATTAATCCTTCTACTCCCTTATGGTTCCGATTTGCAATCGGACTACCAACTAGAATATCTGTTTGTCCTGTATAACGAGCAAGAAAGCTCTGGTATGCGGCCATTAAAGTCATAAATAAAGTAGATCCTTCTTGTCGACTTATATCCTTCAATTGACTGAGCAATTTATAAGGCAAAATTACATGATACGCAGCCCCAGGGTAAGTCTGCTTAACCGGTCGAGGTCGATCCACTGGCAGTTGTAAGATAGGAAGCTCACCAGACAATTCTTCCTGCCAATACGTAAGCTGACGATTTAGCACATCACCTTGCAACCACTCCTTTTGCCACTTCGTAAAGTCTGCATATTGAATGGATAATGAACTTAATTTAGCAGGATTTCCGCCCGTTTCTTCTTCATAGAAAGCAAGTAATTCATTCATGAATATACCAATGGACCAAGCATCAGAAATAATATGATGCATCGTACACAGTAATAACCATTCATCCTTCTCTAATTGAACAAGCTGATTACGAATTAAAGGACCATTCATTAAATCAAATGGTTCTTGCGCTTCTCTCGCAATTAAACTATCTACCTCTTTTTCTTTTACTTCTAGAGAAAGTTGAGAGTAATCCCTTACAGGTAATGCTCTAGGAAGGAATTCAATAATTTGTTGCACAGGTTGTTCTCCTACTTCTTTAAAAACAGTTCGTAATGATTCATGGCGTTCAATGAGTCGATTGAATCCCTTTTCTAATGCTTCAGGTATCCAATTTCCTTTTAGATGCCATACCGTTGGAATATTATATAAAGAACTATTTGGATTAAATCTGTCCATAAACCACAAACGTTGTTGTGCATAAGACAACGGGATTGCTTCTTTATTCTCCTTTTTTTGCATTTGCTTCTGAAGCCATGCTCTCTTCTCAGGAGAAAGTGAACTCAGCTTTGCAAGTAAATCACTTTTCATTTTTTTACCCCTTCCTGAATCAAATTACTCTCGAATATCCCTTGTGCTTCTTCCTCTGATAGCTCTTCTAATTGCTTAAGTAGTTCCTGTAATTCTTCATCATTACTGACTTCTACTTCTTTTTGAACATAGTCTTGAAGACTTACATTCTCCTTACTATCATTCTGCATTTCTTGATTTTTGTTATAGAGCAATTGATCAATCTGTTCTGCCAATTGCTGCACCGTATGAAACATAAATAAATCATGCAATGGTATCTCGATTCCAAAAGCCTCTTTAAGATTGGAAACAGCTTGCGTAGCGAGTAGTGAATGGCCACCAATTTCAAAAAACGAATCTTGAATTCCGATGTTTTCCATATCTAAAACTTCATGCCATATTGAAACGATTGTTTTTTCCGTAGACGTACGAGGAGCAATATAACCACTTGCTATCTCCTGTCTCTCTGGTACTGGTAAGGCCTTCCTATCAATTTTCCCATTAGGAGTGAGTGGAAATGCATTTAATCCAACAAAATAGGCTGGAATCATATAATTTGGTAGTTGATCCTTGAGATAATCACGCCACTTTTGAGCATCTCCATCTCCTACAACATAGGCAATCAAACGTGGATTGCCAGGATAATCTTCCCGCACCATCACAATAACTTCGTTAACTAGTGTATGCCTTTGTAATGTCGCTTCAATTTCTCCTAGTTCAATCCGGAACCCACGAATTTTCACTTGATGATCGATTCGTCCAACATACTCCAAATTTCCATCTGGTAAATACCTTACTAGATCTCCAGTCCGGTATACTCGCTCTCCTTCTTTAAACGGATGCGGTATAAAACGATCTTGCGTTAAGTCAGGGCGATTTAAATATCCACGCGCTAACCCTGATCCACCAATGTATAGCTCACCAACTACACCAATTGGAACCATTTTTTGTTCGGCACTCAGTACATATACTTCTGTATTGAATATTGGTTTACCAATTGGTGGTACCCTATGCATGTCACCCTTTTCTAATTCCATATACGTGGAATACGTAGTATCTTCGGACGGTCCATATAGGTTGTACACCTTTTCGATCGTACTTCTCTCGTATAAATCTTGAACAAGCGAATATGGCAATGGTTCTCCAGCCAAGTTCATCACCTTTACCGAAGAAGGGATTGTTTTTGCTCGAACCAGTTCCTTCGCTACCGATGGCACAGTATTAACCAAAGTTACACCTTTGGTAGACAACTTCTCTAGATGTAGAGCATTTTCAGTGACAATCACCTTACCACCCATCGTTAAGGGAACAAATACTTCAAAAACGGATAAATCAAAAGATAGCGAAGTTGAAGCTAACACTCCCGCTAATTCCTTTCGGGAATACGTGTGATGCGCCCAATGAATCATTGTTACTGTATTCCTGTGCTCAATCATTACTCCCTTTGGATTTCCAGTGGAACCTGAAGTATAGATAATATAGGCTAAGTTATCGCCCGTCACTTCACTCATACATACCGTAGTTACTTCTTGTTCTATTTCTGCACGATTACAATCCATACAGATCACGTCAACGAATTTAGGTATAACCATTTTTTGTTGTATCTTTTCCTGTGTCACCAGTACCTTTATTTGAGCATCTTCTAAAATGTACTGCAGTCGACTTTCCGGATACGCTGGATCAATTGGGACATATGCTCCTCCCGCCTTCATAATTCCTAAGAGACCAACAATCATCTCGGATGAACGTGTAACGCAAATCCCAACCAATGATTCGCATGTTACACCATTTTTTTGTAAATAATGTGCCAACTGATTCGAGCGTTCGTCCAACTCTCGATATGTTAGTTCTTCATCTTCGCACACTACTGCAATTGCTTCTGGTGTTTTTTCTACTTGTTCTTCAAACATTGTATGAATCGTACTTTCTTCCATATCTATAACACCCGATTTATTCCATTCCTCTAGTAGTTGCTTATATTCTACTTTCGATAACATATTCAGTTCTGATAGTACACATTTTGGATGAGAGACAATTTGATTTAACCAATGTTTAAAATGACTTGCCATACGTTCAATGGTTGTATCATCAAACAAATCAGTATTGTATTCAAAGGTTAGTGATAATCCTTCTTCCGTCTCAGAAGCAAATAAACTCAAATCAAATTTGGCAACAGAAGCATGGCTTTCCATGATTTCCATTTGTCGTCCAGATAACTGAAGAAACTTTTGTTTCGTATTCTGTAAAGTAAACATAGTTTGGAATATTGGTGAATGACTTGTACTCCGTTCAGGTTTTACGGATTCTACCACTTTCTCAAATGGGATGTCCTGATACTCGTATGCTTTTAGTGCTTTTTTTCTTACCTGCGACAAAAGTTCTTGGAACGTCGGATTTTCACTGAAATCAGCTCGATAAACCAACGTATTTGCAAAGAAACCTATTAATCCCTCAATCTCTTTCACATTTCGATTAGCGATTGGGCTTCCAACCAAGATGTCATCCTGTCCTGTATAACGAGAAAGGAAGCTTTGATACGCTGCCATCAATGTCATAAATAAAGTGCATCCTTCTTGCAGACTTAAATTTTTGAGCTTTTCCTGTAGGGAATTCGCCACTATTAAGGACTGACTTGCACCACGGTGGGTTTGAACCGCAGGTCGAGGACGATCCATCGGTAATTGTAAAACCGGTAACTCTCCAGCCAATTCTTCCTTCCAATATCGAAGGTGCTGATCCAAATTCTCTTCTTTTTGCCATTCCTTCTGCCACATAACAAAGTCTGCATATTGGATAGATAACTCCTTCAATTCCGCCGGTTTGCCGCTTAATGCTCCTTCATAAAAAGCCATCCATTCTTCAAGTAAGATCCCCATTGACCATCCATCTGAAATAATATGATGCATCGTACAAATGAGAACCCATTCTTCCCTGTCCACTTTCAATATTCGTGTTCGAATCAGAGGACCTTGTCCAAAATGAAATGGTTCCTCAGCTTCGTTTTGAATGATCCGTTTCATTTCTCTTTCCCTATCTTCCAAAGAGAGATCTGTTAGATTCGTTTGAGGAATATGTCTGAATACATGAGATTGAACTTGTTGAAAAGGTTCACCCTCTTGTTCTAGAATTGTCGTCCTTAATGATTCATGACGCTCCAACAATTGATTCCATCCGACCTCCAATGCTTCAATTGACCATTCACCTGTTAAGCGACACGCTGCATGGATATTGTACATAGCACTATTTGGCATTAATTGATCAATAAACCATAGACGTTTCTGCGCATAGGAAAGTGGGATAACTTCTTCTCGTTTCATAGGTACAAGGGGAGAAACCTTTCGTTTTTTATCTTCTTTTCGTAACTGCTCCACTCGTTTCGCCAATGTTTCCACTGTATCGTGCTTGAAAAGTTCACGTAATGGAATTTTAATTTGGAACAGTTCTTGCAATCGAGAGACGATTTGAGTAGCAAGTAGTGAGTGCCCACCACGTTCAAAGAAGGAATCCTGAATGCCAATATTTTTTGTTCCTAACATTTGACTCCAAACCGAGGCAATAAGCTCTTCCGATGGCGTCCGAGGTAGCACATTTAAATCTTCAATAGCTTGCTCATCAGGTGCTGGCAAGGCCTTTCGGTCAATTTTCCCATTCGGAGTAAGCGGGAAGTGTTCTAACTCTATAAAGTGCGCTGGAATCATATGATTCGGTAATTGGTTTTGTAAGTACTCTCTCCACTCTTGGGTATTTCCATCGCTTATTACATATGCAACCAATCGTTGATCACCTGGACGATCTTCTCTAACTAATACGACAGCCTCTTTAATAAACGAACATTCTTCTAAAGTTGCTTCAATTTCTCCTAATTCAATCCTAAAACCACGCATTTTGACTTGATGATCCATTCTACCTATAAATTCTATATTTCCATCAGTTAGATATCTTACTGAATCTCCTGTTCGATATAGTCGTTCCCCCAATCGAAATGGGTGCGAAATGAATTTTTCAGCAGTAAGACTCTGACGATTTAAGTATCCACGCGCTAAACCAGCACCGCCAATATATAACTCACCCTCAGTTCCTATTGATTGCAAGCGTTGATGTTGGTCTAATACATATAATTGCGTGTTCTGTATTGGCTGCCCAATAGAAACAAATTCTTGATTAGGCTGAATATCAAATGCATTCACATAAATAGTGGCTTCAGTTGGTCCATAAAAGTTGGTTAATTTCACTTGTCCACTATAATTCCATTTCTGTTGAAATCGTCTAACTAACCCTGAACTTAGTTCTTCTCCACCAGAAAATACATGGCGTACGGACGAACAATTCATGTTCAATTCAATATGATTGAAGTGATCTAAGAAAACAGATAACATCGAAGGTACAAATTGAACTATAGTAACCTGATGTTGTTTAATCACTTCAGCTATAATAGAAGGATCTTTTTCTCCACCTGGAGGTAGGAAAGATACACTTGCACCAACGTGAATGCCCCAAAACAATTCCCAAACAGAGACATCAAATGAGAATGGCGTTTTCTGCAAGACCACATCCTTTTCAGAAAGCGGATATTTATGTTGCATCCATTCTAGATAATTAATTACTGAATGATGCTCAATCATTACTCCCTTTGGATTCCCTGTAGATCCTGAAGTATACATAACATACGCTAAATTTTCTCCTGTGACACCACTTATACATGGGGTTGATTCTTCTTTTTCAATTGCAGTGTAATCTTTATTCATACAAATCGTCTCGATATTTTCAGATAAAAACAAGTTTTTAGAATTCTCTTCCGTCACTAGTACTTCGATTCCAGCATCCTCTAATATATATCGAAGCCGACTCTCTGGATAAGTAGGGTCAAGTGGAACATACGCTGCTCCTGATTTTAGAATACCTAATAACGCTACCATCATTTGTAATGAACGTTCCATATATACACCAACTAGAGACTCTGGGCCTACACCATGCTTTTGTAAATAATTAGCTAGCTGATTTGCACGCTTATCCAACTCTTTATAGGTAATTTGTTCATTTTCGTAACTAGCCGCGATTGCTTCCGGCGTTTTTTTAACTTGCTCCTCAAACATGGTATGAACCATGCCTTCAGCCGAATAATTAACTTGAGTATGATTCCATTCCTCTAGTAACTGTATCTGTTCTTCTTCTGTTAAATGAGTAATTTCAAATAGTTTTGAATCTAGGCTCTTCGTCATCTGAATTAATATTTGCAATAAGTGATTCTGAATCCGATTTATTGTTTCTTCATTAAAAAAGCTTCGATCATACATCAACTTTAAAGTAATTTTCTTACCGGGCATTACAATGAGTGTTAAAGGATAATTTGTTTGTTCCGTGCTTTTAACATCTAGTAATCTTAAATCATCATTTCTCTCACCTTGAATTGGATAATTTTCAAACACATACAAGGTATGAAATAAGGAGCTATTTCGCGGAACCTCACTCCAGCCTTGAATATCTATCAACGAATTATACTCATACTGTCTTCGTTCCATTTCTTTCATTTGTATTTTACGAAGCCAATCTACTACTGATGTATTATCCGTTAATCGAATTCTGGTAGGTAATGTGTTAATAAATAGCCCCACCATATTCTCTGCACCCATTAAATCAGTAGGACGTCCAGCGCTAGTTACGCCAAATACGACGTCACTGTCACCGCTATACCTACTCATCAAATAAGCCCATGCACCTTGTACTAACGTATTCAACGTTAATCGACTATTTCGTACCCACTCTTGTAAATTCTCAGTAAGTTCCTCAGATACTTGATAAGCAAACTCCCCATAACCCTTCTCTTGTCCTTGATCCTTTCTTTCCATTGCTAATGGAGTAGGTGCATAGAACCCTTTTAATTCTTCTTTCCAAAATTCCTCTGCTTGACTTTGATCTTGTTTATTTATCCATTGAATATATTTTTTATAAGGAAGAGATTTAGGAAGATTCAACAATTCTCCCTTTATCATCTTGAGATAAACTTCCATCACTTCACTAAAGACCAATGACACACTCCATCCATCTAGCAAAATATGATGATGTGTCCAGATAATTCTCGTTTCCTCTTTTGCTTCTTTAATCGCAGTGACTCTCATCAATGGTGCTTCATCCAATAAAAATCCTTTCCTACGATCTGCAATCAAAAACTGGTGTAGTTTCTTCTCCTTCTCCTCATGCGAATGGGTACTCCAATCCTCTTGATGAATAGTAAAAGGAAGACGTTCGTAAACTGCTTGTAGAGGTTTTTCTACTTCCTCCCAAACAAATACTGAGCGCAGAACCTCATGTCGTTGAATAACATATTCCCAAGCTTTTTCAAAAGTAGCAACATCCAATTGCCCCCCGAGCAAGAAACCTACTTGTACAATATAGGAAAAAGAATATTCATCATCTTGATCGTATAAAGTATGAAACAGTATTCCTTTTTGCAAAGGTGATAAACCATATATATCAATAACGTCTCCCATTTTTACACCCTCTTCTTTGTTAATTTAAGTAATACTTTGCTCAAGCTTTCTTCCGTAAGATCCTCTGCATCAGCAAAATCTGATACCGTAAAAGCAGACTCTGTTGTTGGTTTATTTATAAGTTGGCAAAGATGTCTCAACATACCATCTGCTATTACTTGAATTTTTAATTTAGAAAACTGTTCTCTACTATACATCCAAATAAAATGTAACTTTTCATCTTTCACCATTCCGATAACATCAATTAGATGAGATGGCTTGGAATCTGGAGCATGATCTAAAAATGTAAACCCTGCCTCTTGCATAAACAAAGATTCCTTTGAAAACACCTGATCAAATTGACCCAAATAGTTAAAGCTTATTGGAGGCTTTTGCTGATGAAACGGTAGTATTTCTTTATTCAAGTAACGTAAAATACCATAGTCTACTCCTTGATTGGGAATTCGACGCAATTGTTCTTTGACAGCCTTTAAGCCTTCAATTGGTGTTTTAGTTCCTTGAAAATTTAGATGAACAGGATAAATACTCGTGAACCAGCCCACTGTCCGTGATAAATCAATACCTTCTATCATCTCTTCTCTCCCGTGTCCTTCTAGATGAATAGAAACCGTTTGCTGATTTGTACAATCGACGATAGCTTGTCCTAATGCCGCCAATAGTACCTCATTAATCCTTGTCTTATGAGTGACTGAAACTTCGTGTAACAATGCTTGTGTTTCTTCTACCCCTAAAGTCCTCGTCACTTGATCAATCGATTCTTCTGTTGTTTCTTGTATTGGATAGTCCATTGGAATTGTCATTATTTCTTTTTCTACTTGTTCATTCCAATAATCCAGTACTTCTTTTGAAATACCCGAATCACTGTATGTCTGGAGTCGTTCAGACCATTCTTTAAAAGATGTACTTTTCGCAGGTAAGCGAATTTCTTGACCTTGTTTCATCTGGTTATATACCACCTGTAAATCTTCCAATAAAATTCTCCACGATACTCCATCTACTACTAAATGATGAATCACCCAGAATATTCGATCATTTCCAGTCAAGTTATCCTCAAAGTAAACTACTCTCATTAACGGACCAGTAACTAAATTGAAACTAGCTTGATTAATGTTCATCTCTTCTTGTATTATTTTATTCCACTCTTTTTCATTAACTTTGTTCCGTTTTACAACATGGAGTACTGACAGCTCATCAGTCCCTTCATTTCTCTGCCTCCATGTTCCGTTTGGTAACTGCTCGTACCGAAAACGTAAAGCATCATGATGTTTGATTAAATTTAATATTGCTCCCTCTAGTAACTTCACATCCAATCTCTCTTTTACTCTTAAAAGCATTGATTGATTCCAATGCTCTGGATGTGGATGTTCTTGCTCGAAGAACCAGTACTGAATTGGAGTAAGAAGCACATCTCCTGTCACAATCCCCTGCTCCGCTTGTACTCCCTGCGTTTCTATAGCCACTTGTGCCAGCTCGGCAATAGTTGGGCATTCAAACATTTGCTTTGGAGTAAGTTTTAACCCTAATTGACTCGCTTGGGATATAATCTGAATACTGAGAATCGAGTCGCCACCAATTTCAAAGAAATTATCATAGATTCCCACTTTTTTAATACCTAATACTTGCTTCCAAATGGTAGCCAGTATCTGTTCATTACTATTCCGAGGGCCAATACATTCACTATTAATCTGCTTTTCCTCCGGCATAGGTAAGGCTTCACGATCAATTTTTCCGTTAGCTGTAAGTGGAATGGCTTCCATCGTCACATATCCCGAAGGTACCATATAGCTCGGTAGTTTCGCTTTAAGATACTCTCTCCACGCACCTACATTTCCATCTCCTACAACATAAGCTACTAATCGTTTATCACCCGGTTGATCTTCTCTTACAATTACAACTGCCTCTTTTATAGATGCATATGCATTTAAAGTAGACTCAATCTCCCCAATCTCAATTCGGAAACCACGTATTTTAACCTGGTGATCAATTCTTCCACGATAATCCAGATTCCCATCTGGCAAATACCTCGCTAAGTCTCCTGTCCGGTATAATCTTGCTTTCGGATCACTACTAAATGGATGAGGTATAAAGCGCTCTGCTGTTAATTCAGGTCTATTTAAATACCCACGTGCAAGCCCTGCCCCGCCAATATAAAGCTCACCATCTACACCTATAGGAACAGGTTGTTGATAAGCATCTAATATATACACTTCTAAATCTGGAATCCGTTTTCCGATATTACTTCTCGAAGCATGATGTACATCATCTAGAGTAATTGGATAATATGTAACATGAACTGTAGTTTCTGTAATTCCATACATGTTAATTAGTTGTGGTTCTTTATCCCCATATCTTTGAAACCACGGTAACAAGCTAATGGGTTCTAACGCTTCTCCGCCAAATATCACATAACGCAGTTGCAAATTTTTATTCTTATCTTCGTGTTCACCCACTCGTATTAATTGTCGAAATGCGGAAGGTGTCTGATTAAGAACTGTGACCTCTTCCTCCACCAATAATTGATAAAAATCTTTTGGCGATCGACTAATCCAGTACGGAACAACAACTAATTTCCCACCATATAATAATGCTCCCCAAATTTCCCATACTGAGAAATCAAATGCATAAGAATGAAAAAGCGTCCAAGTATCTTTTTCATTAAATTGATACCAACAATCCGTCGATTTAAATAACCGAATGACATTGTGATGCTCTATCATAACGCCCTTTGGATTCCCTGTTGATCCCGAAGTATAGATTACGTAAGCTAAATTTTGGGAATTCACATCAGAAACCGGCAAGGTCTTACTTTCTTTCCAAATCTCATCTTGATCACGATCCAAGCAAATCGATTCAACATTTTCTGGTAAACATTTCAATTCTTTTAAACTTTCTTGCGTTACGAATAACTGAATGCTAGCATCCTCTAAAATATATTGAAGTCGCTGTTCTGGATATGTTGGATCAAGTGGAACATAAGCCCCACCAGCCTTCAAAACCCCTAAAATACCTACAATCATTTCGAGAGAACGTTCAACACACAGTCCAACTAAAGTATCAGGTCCTATTCCCCTTTTCTGCAGATAATGAGCTAACTGATTTGCACGTTCATTAAGTTGCCTATAAGTAACTTTTTCTTTTTCATATGTAACTGCAATAGCGTTTGGATAAATCATTGCTTGTCGTTCGAACAATTCATGAAGAGTTTCCCGAGGTGGGAAATCCAGCTTAGGATTGTTGAACTCAACTAAATTTTTTCTTTTATCTTCATCTGAAATAATTTCGATTTCAGCTACCTTCTGCTTTGGGTTTTCAAAAGTGTTTTCCATTATCGCTAACATAACGTTAAAAAAGCGTTTTATCTCTTCCTTAGAAAATAGCTCCTCACGATAATCAATATGTACATGTAAAGAGTCTATATCAATTAGATTTTCAATATGCACTGCAAGATCTTGTACCTCTTCACGGTTTGCGATCCATAGTGAGTCACCACTTTCATCACGATCCCTATAATCAATCGTAGTTCCGAAAAGTCTCACATTGCTGTTATTCTCTTTATTAATCTCCTTTAATAATAAATCGAATGGATATTTCTGATGTCTTAATGATTTACTTTGTTTTCTGGACACCCTACCAATAAATGAAAGCACTTCTTCTTCTGGATCAATATCCATTCTTAAAGGAACTGTACTCACCATCATTCCAATCAATTTTCGTTCCATTTTAGTCATGCGGTTGCCGTAAGCCATTCCTAATGCAATATCAAGTGATGAAGTCCACCGATACATGGACAACGAGAAAGCAGCGACAAAAAGAGTATATAAACTAAATTTGTAGTTTTCGGAAAAAAATTCTATTTTTCTCTTCAAATGCTCCGATAATATAAACGTTTCGCGTGATGCTTTGGTACTAACCTGGTACGTATTATAGGGCTTCAATCCGGTCACAGATGGAAGTGTTTTAAATTCCTCTAACCAGAATTTTCGATCTTTTTGAAAGCGGCTACTATTCAAGTATGTTTGTTCATTGGACAGAAATTGAACATATGAATTTTTAATTTCGCCTTCCACAGTCTCGTTATGCATTTCATAATAATATTTTGCAATCTGCTCAGTAAATATTTGAATTGATAAACCATCCATGATAATATGATGAACATTTCCAAAGACTGCACATTCATTATCGTTTAATTTTATTAAAGCGAAATAGTACAAATTTGAATTAAATAATGTAAACGTTTCTTTTGTTTTCTGCTCAATCCATTCGTCAAGCAAATCTGAATTCTCAACATTACTGAAATCGAAAAACTCAAATTCTTGGTCTTCATGTTTAATAAAATATTGTTTAGGTTCCTGATGCCCATTTTCTTTTAATCTAATGCACAGACCGTCATTTTCACTGATAACACGATTCACAACTTGGTTTAATTTTGAATAATTCATTTTTCGATGAAGTTTAAATAAAAATCTTAAATTACATATCCCTTTATCAGAATGAATAACTTCTGTATACCAAATTCTTCGCTGCGGGTGACTTAATGGATAACTATCCTCATTGATCATAAAAAATCTTCCCTTCAAAAATTATTTGCTCTTATAGGTTCGTGTTTATGTTTAGCCCATAAATATTTCTGCAGTGAAACTCCAATTACTCCAATGACAACAAGCCCAATCCCGCCATAAACATAGAGTTGAGTTACTCCAAACAAATGTACTAATGGGCCACTCATAGCAGGAGAAATAATTAGAACTGCGTTTGTTAAACTGCTTTGAATACCAAATACTCTTCCTACTTGATCCTGATCAGATTCTATTTGTAAAATGACTTGATTAGATACCAGCATCAGCCCACTTCCAACACCAGCGATAAAACTAATCAGATAGGCCAAAACGAAGACCGTACCGGGCGTTATCAAACCAATCCCCCCAAAACCAATTCCCATTAAAACCATGCCTCCACATACTACCCAACCATATTGAAATTGTTTTAATTTCTGAGTTAGTAATGCACCAAGTATTCCGCCAAGACCAATAATAGAAATGATATATCCCATTTTACTTTTATCATGTGGGAATAAACTCTTAAATAAAGTTGGGAATTGTGAGTCTACTAATTGTAATACTGCCATGGCTATTGTAACGAAAATCATAGTTGATAATATTATCCGATTAGATAACACATAGCCCCACCCTTGTACCCAAGCGGCCCAAGTGCTTTGCTTTTGCTTTTCAACAAGTTCTTTCGATATAGTTTCTTTGAACTTTATTGTTGGTATCAGAACTAACGTAGCTAATAAACAACTTATAGCTCTTATAATTAGGCAGAACTCTGGTTGAAACCAACTCAGCAACATACCCCCTATAAGTGGGCCTACTATCTTGGTACCTTGCTCTACTATTCCGTTAATACTTACTGCTTTAGTAAGCAAATCTGGAGATACAATCTGTCTTGTTAGTGTTTGTTGTGCAGGATAATAGAAAACAATAAAAATGGAACGAATCATTAATGCCACTAAGAGCCAGTGGATATTTTGTACAAATAAAAGAGCAATAGTTATTAAACCAACCATCAAATTACAGAACATCATAATTGGAATTTTTCTAAAACGATCTGCAATAACACCTGCCCATGAGCCAAAAATAATTCCAGGAAGTGCATATGCAACAGGGATCAATCCAATCATAGTAGGATCTACTTCCCATTCAAACCCAACTATAGTCATAATCGCTAACATATCAATAAAAACACCAAGCATAAGCAATGAATAGGCAGAGAAAACTTGTAAATAAACCCTATTTCCTAATAAGCCTTTTGAATCGGTAGTTTTCATAAAATGTGCTCCTTAAATTTACTAAAACGGATGTTTTTGTGTACACAATACCTCTTTTTTGCACATAAGTTATAACTCTACATATATCCATCCGAAATTTAATAGTATTTAAACTTCAATAACTATAAAATTCAATATCTTTGGTATAATTTATGCATTCAAATATACTTATTTTTAGTTTTTATACATTCACTTCTGACTCTAAATATTCTTTTTCACCTATAAACGTGGACAAATTAAATGATTTCTAGTTATATCGTCATTACAACCACAGTAAAAAACGATAATATTTCATTAATTTATCTGAACAACTATCTTTGATTTTCATATTCTACAAGCTAAAACTCTACTTAATGAAAATAATCCATTAATAGCTATCTAAACCTAAAATTTACAATAGTTAAACCATCCAAATTACACCCTCTTTTCAGAATTTTCTTTTTTCTATTTAAAATACTATCACACAAATTTTCTAGCTACTATCTTCATAAAGTTGAAATAATCGAATTGGAAAATTCAGATAAAAACAAAGTAAATTTGCAATTAACTTACTTAATATTATTTTCACAAACGCTATTGAGTCCTAATAAACGATATACTCCTCTTTTTCCACATATATGTTAATCATAAAAATTACTTCTTTTCCGTTACTGGTTTATTTTTCATAAGTAGGTCATATCTATTACCCCTTTCATGCCTCTTTATATTTTTATCATATACAATGAGAATTTCTTTTTTCTTACCCATTACTTACAAATTACTTACTTTCAAAATCGCTTTTATAATAAGCTTGAAGGAGCATCTGTGCAGGAAAGTTCAGTAAATATATTAATAAAAAAGAAACACAGAGGTTTTTTACTTCAGTGTTTCTTTTTCCATCCTTTTAACGTATTCCCCGAAAGAATTCTCCTTCCTCAAGCGTGTGAAGGGCGTAGCCCAATGATAGGTGGGAGATGAATTTCGGTTTGGCATAGCCAAAAACTTTTGATAAACTAGCTATATGAAGTTCTTTGATAACTTGATATAGAAGGTTGCAGGAAGAAAATAGAGTGCGAAAACCAAGCCATTCGGTTCCTGCGTAAAATATCAACCGTACCAAAAGAGCATCCATGCGTTGGACTAGGGGTGGAACACCCCGAAGTAACGCTCAGGGAGACGAAAGGTTACTTTCGTCGTGGAACTGAGAAGCTCCCACTTCAAGCTTTGCTAAGTGGCGAGTAGTTCACATACTAAGAGTCGATTTACCCTTAACAAGATGAATTCTGGCTCTTTTCTAATGTAATTTTTCTTCATGCGTTACAACACAACTGACATTGTGCTCCATGAAATACTCCTAACATTGCTAAAATTACTTATTTTTAAGTCGAAATTTATTTAACTTAGGGCGGATACTCCATATCCATCAGCTTAAGAAAAATAAACGACCTCAAAACGAAAAAATAAGCTACCTTCCCAAAGTAACTACCTGTAGAAAAAGAAAATGTTCATTTAGGAGTACCGCCCCATGCTCATCAAATTAAGAAATTACATCCCCAAGATGAAAATCCCGTGTATTTTTGTCCGAAAACAACTTATTTTTTCGGTTTGGGGGCACTTCAAAACCTTAGCTTGATAGCGATGTGGTGCTACCCCTATATGGACTAAATATCATAAAATGTTAATTTTCTTTTGATTGCCTATATATTCAATATCCATCCAGCCATTTTTGGGTATGTTCGATAAAACGTTTTGTCGCTGGTAATGCGTGTTTAATGGAAGTAAGTGACAATCCAAGCGATCGTATAGGTTTGTCTTCCAATTCCACAACCGTAACATTTTCGCATTGGCCTTGTAATGCGAGTTCAGACATGACACTAATTCCAAGCCCGTTCTCCACCATCGCGACAATAACATGGTCATCACCGGTTTCAAATTGGATATTGAGATGAACCCTAGCAGCTTCTAATACTTTCCTAACATCGTAACCACATGAAGAAGCAGGCATAATAAAAGGCTCTTTCTCGAGCTGATTGTACTGAATTATAGATTGTTTACTTAGTGAGTGATTTTTAGGAAGGACACATAGCATTCGATCTTTTCTTAGTGGAATAGATTCTAGATGGCCCGACGACGGTAGTGACATAAAACCTAAGTCAATCACCCCTTGTTGAATCCACGTTTCAATCATTCCATAATCACCTTCCATTAATTTGATTTCAATTCGAGGATATTCCAAGTGAAATCGATGAATGATTGCAGGCAACCAGTGAGTAGACACGCTTGTAAAGGTTCCAATGCGCAAAGTTCCTGCCACTATCCCATTAATCTCTGCAACAGTTTGCTTCAATCGCTCATTATGATTTACTATTTCACGAACATGCGTTAAAACACGCTCACCATTTTCCGTTAACCGAACACCTGTTTTATTCCGAAATAACAGTTGAAAACCATACTCCAATTCAAGACTTCTAATCGCATGGCTGACACCTGACTGAGTCACATTCAGTGCTTCGGCCGCTCTTGATAAGTTCCCCATTTCAACCGTCTTCAGAAAGATTTCTAACTTAGTCAGACTCATCGTTTCTCCTACTTTCTCATGTATGAATTTTGTTCAAGTATATCATTACATATATTCGTTTTACTAATACTTGAATCACAATTAAACTAAGTACATAAAAATTGTAAAGGAGAGCTAAAAATGAAACCAATAAAGGCTAATCTTATGATTTTACTTGTTACAATGACCTGGGGTACTTCCTACCTTTTTATGAAAATCGGATTGGAAACTGTCCCTTCATTTTCTCTTGTTGCATTACGCTTTGGTATTGCTTTTTTGGTTTGTGCTGCTGTTTTTTTTAAACAATTTCGTTCAATTCATTTTGTCACCCTAAAATACGGATTTATTCTAGGATTTTTACTTTTTGTTGTATCTGCTTCAGTCATCTTAGGTTTAAAAACGACATCAGCTTCAAATGCTGGTTTTCTAGCCAGTTTGACCGTAATCTTTATCCCTTTATTATCTATCGTTCTGTTCAAAGATCGACTGAGTTACAGGCTGATCATTAGTTCCCTTGTTGCAATGACTGGAATTGGTTTACTGACTTTGAATAATCAATTGACACTCAATTCTGGAGATTTACTCTGTATACTCGCTGCTCTCTTTTATGCTTTTCATATTATTGTCACCGGAAGGGCGGCTAAAGTTGCCAATACATTGCAGCTTGGGATTCTTCAGTTGGGATTTGCAGGAGGGTTGGGCTTACTCTCTGCCCTGATTTTCGAAGAGCCGCAACTTCCATCCACTAAAGAGAGTTGGATCGCTGTACTGGTGTTAAGTATTTTCTGCAGTGCTTTTGCCTACATCATTCAGGCGATGGCACAGAAATACACAACACCGACACATACAGGACTCATTTTTTCATTAGAACCTGTATTTTCTGCACTGTTTGCATACCTGTTCATGAACGAATTATTGTCAACCCAAGGGTATATCGGAGCATTACTTATTCTAAGCGGTGTTATACTTGCTGAGATAAAAGTAAAACGAAAATCTACATTTAAAGCAAAAAAGAGAGATATGGAATGCACAGAGTAGTACTATTAATCTAAGTTCCTACCTATAAGAATTTTTTGTTAAAGATAAAATTCTAGTACAAGTAAGTAAGCTTTTGTAATTGATATGTTTATGAATTTTGATCAATCTTTTTTAAATCTACATTCAAATTTTCAACATGGGAATCCATTTTGATTAATCTTTTTTCAAATTGGATTCTTTTTAGTGCTCATTCAATAAAGATTTTCAGAGCGTGTATAATCAAACTTTATTTCAACCCAACAATAACATGTTTTGTTTATATTCCTTACTCCATTCCATCTTGCTTGCAACACGTTTACGTTATTCTTACCCTATTCACTCCAACTTGCAACATGTTTGCGGTATTCTTACTCAAATCATAATAATCATGATATATCCAGCAGCTTCAGTCTTTTAATATGATATTAAAAAGTGGATATACTTGAACGCATATCCACTGTTAAGTACGTATATTTTTTACCTTAAACATACTTTTTTCCCATTATATACTTACCTTCGCTTCTCCAATATCCTGCTTTTTAATTAAATCTAAGTAAAAATGTGAGACAGTTGTGTTGTAATAAGGAGAAATAAAAATAAATGATAGATTAAATGTAAACATTCCGATAAATGCGGCTAATAAAAACCATCCTATAAATGATAACCAAAGAACAAATAACTTTAGCTTTTGTCCTTTCATTATTCTTTTACTTTCTCTCAATGCTTTACTTGCTGTATAATCAGGATTCTCTACTAATATGTAATACGACATGGAATAAGAAAAATATTTAATAATACCTGGAACAATTAATAAGAGACTCCATAAAAAAAGAAAAATAGCTTGCAACAGCCCCAATTTCATTGATTTAAACACATTCTTCTTTTTAAATCCCGAAAATACATCGTCTACCTTTGCATCTTCTTTTTTCCCTAAGTGTAAAGTGAAAACAGAATATCCATAATTGAAGATACCTTGTATGACACTATAAATTAGGAAACAAACCCCACCTAAACCAATATAACTTAGAATAAGTACAGCAAGTGCTGTTGGATCTACTTGTGGTTCCCCACCAATTGAATAAATAAATAACACATCCGGGCCAATTATCCCGATAAACAGTGCAAATATTAAATACATGAAAGTGGCGATTGCTGATGCACTTAAGGTTGGTACAAAATAGAATAAGGCTGATACTCCTATACCTACTCCCCATTTCCCATCTAACGAATTAAGTGCTGCTTTCTTAAAATTTCTTGTCATACTTGTATTCCCTCCTTTTTTCTTATTTTTCCTTACTAAAAACATAAAAGAACTTGTAGCAGGCCCCGCTACAAGTTCTTTTAGTCAAATACTTTAGCTCATCGAAAAATTATTTATTCTACACAATCGGGGGTAATGCCTAAAATATGGTTTGTTAACATCATTATATAACATAATTATGAAATTTTGTTAAAAATTCTATATATTTAGACAAATTATTATCCACTTTTTTACTTATTTTTTATTTTCATGTAGTTTTATCTATTGAAAAAAGTATAAAACCTCTGCACTATTTCAATAAAAAGATTATTTAATAAACATGAAAAGACCACCTATAAAATTTAACAGGTGATCTTTTTTGTGATTTTGCACTTGTGCACTACTTTAAAAATATATCACAAATTCATCTAGCATCCTAAACATTTGAATCTACAAATCGGTCAAACTCCCACCTGGGGATCACAATGATGTGAATCTTTATACAACTGAAACATATTCCACGGTACAGCATCTGAAACCTCAAATTTATTTAGTAGTTCTGGACAAAGACCTTTAGTTGCTCCATCTTGAACAGGAAAGGCAAAGTTTTTATAAAGTACGGCTGTTGCAGCAGAGTAGTTATCCACTTTAGTTGAGAAGTAGCATACGCCATCAAAAAATCCATCATATCTTATAAACTGCAATAATAGTTGTGGGATAATATATTCTGGTTTGAATGTGTCAGTCGTATTTTTTACACGTACAGAACATGCTGCCATTAAAGGCCAAATAATTAGATAAGAAACTACTTCATTTGGTTCATTTAACTCCTCCGCAAATAAACGTTTTTTCATAATTGTACCGAATTCATAAAATTTATTAATTATCTTCTCTATAAAAACAACAGGTGATGTAGATAAATCTATATAACTTATATCATCTGATTTAAATACTGAAGTCTGGACCGTATTTAAATCAGGTTTATTAAGTTCTTCCCAGCAGGTTAAAGGTGAGCTTCCTAAATAGATACAAGGTAACCCAGGAATACTGTATCTATTTGTGCTGACTATTCCCCGAAGTTCTAACGGAATATGAAACATTTCTTTACTTGTAAATACATGATCCGTACCGACTCGCATTTTATAGAGGCATTCATTGTCAAAGTTTTGAAGTGTTTTTATATCATTGAAATGATTTGGTATAGACACGTTATTTATTAAAACTCTACGAAATTCTATAAAAGCCTTTGACGGAAAACCTTTATAATATTCTTTTAAAGAATTAATAATCCCATTACACAAATCCTTTACAAGTTCCAAATCCTTTTTTTGTAATCACTGTTTCTTTTGTTGCACTGCAGATGCTTTCTAACCCTGAGATATAAGTGGTGAAGCAATCTTCAAGATACTCTATAAAATCATCATTCTCCCTAGTTAGAGGTAACTTTCCCACCTCCTTATATAATTCAATGATAGGCAGCACTTCTAAAACCCAGTTTCTTAAACAAGTAATTAATTTAGCGTCTTTCGAGAAATCAGATAGTGACAATTCACTGGCTTGCTTTTCATTATAAGTATAAAAATTAAATTTCTTAGGTTCATCTATTTTTTTTAACTCTTCATATAAATTAAATGCAATATTGACTTCCTGTTTACTAACATTGGTGTCTTCTTTTATATGAGTTAGTTTAAGGGCTTTCTCTATTAAATCTGTTCTTAATTTTAAAATAGTAATCACATTACTTTTCAAATGAAAATATTTAATTAAGGTTTTACACTTTCTCAATATTACAGTATGAAATTTCTTATATAATTAAATTATTCTCTTTATTTATTTTATGTATCTGTTCCCTTTGAACCCTACTATTATAGGGTTCCTTTTTTTATAACCATATATTTATTAATTAACTTATCAATTTCCTGACTTAAATAGAGAACTTTCGTATGGCTAAAGCCGTGTTTATTTACCAGTTCAACTAATTCCATTTTTTTATTTTCTATTAGATCATTTAACTTCGCTACAAACATAAACTTTTTTATTTCACACTCCCCCTGAGCAAAATAAAAAGAGCTGCTTCCAGCTCTTGTATAATAAAAATCTTTATTATTGCAGTGTAAAATTTTCCATATTCTATTATAAATGAATATATATAAAGCTAACAACAATAATTTCTAGTGTATAAATAAAAAGCAGCAATATTTCATTACTTCTACTTCTTCTTTATAAATTCGTTATTAATGAAAACATATTCTTCTGGTTCATCAGCTTCACCATACCAAGCTTCCAGCTTTATAATATGTTCTGCTACTTATTTTTATATCACATTCATAAATAATGAAATAGGTATCACATTATATTCTGTATCTCTGTAGTTCTTTAGATTGGCTATAAATGACCATTCATTATCTTTTAAATTTGTATAATAGTCATTCTCTTCTTCCCAGTTTCCTACGTGCCACCTCATATATAGAAAATCATCTTCTGCTAATGCTTCATTTATCTGTTCCTTTGTAAATGGAATGTCTTTACTACGATTAACTTTTATATATTCTTTAACAATGGAAACTTTAAGGCTGCTTCTTCCCAGCTTCCTGTATTTATTAATTCCACCAATTCTTTATATTCATCCTTTATAATTACTTTACCTCGAAAGGCTGTATACATTTCAAAAGACAATTTTATCACCTTCTTAAATTCATTATGAATTTAATTAACATATATACTTAACTACACAATAGATGGTTTTAGAAATCGTAATACGTTTCCTTTTTCACTAAATTCACTCTCATTGTTACAATTTTTCGAGGAGAGATCCACTATATAACTCTCTGAAATTTTAAAAGTTCTTTCCTCATTAAACATTGTCAAAGGAACTGATACTCCAACATTATTATCTAAATGACTTAATACCATTACTGGTATAGTTTCTCCTTTTAATAAATCAACATATGAGGTCTTAACTTTATAATAATGGCCTTCTAAAAAATGCATTTTTCCGTTTATTAAATCCACTGCAACTCCATTATTACAGTACGCTAAGCTTTGATTTGAAAAATGGATGTCATCCGATACTTTAATAAATTTCATCGTTTTATTATCAAATATATAGTAACCCTCTCTTACTACAAAGAGATTATGCGGATTGATAAACTCTAGCAAATAATGCGTAATTTCAAAGCTAGTATCCCCCTCAATCATTTCTCTGTATTCTACATAAAGTTTCTCTAATTTTTTAAATGTACTTAGTTTGATCCCCTGATTCGGTCTTGATGCAAGTGTTAAGTCATCTAATAACCATTTAGCCACATATGTTGACGTTGGAATCATTTACAATTTACCCCCTTCAAAATTCTATATATGAACATATAAACTATTTAAATTTAATAAATTGGGCTCTACTTAAAGTATAGGCAGAATCTATTTAATAACTAAGATAATTCTCTAACTTTTTCATATTTACTTCCTTTGAACTACCCCCACTTTCACTTCGTTTAGAAGAGGGGATTCCTAAGTAAAGAGTTCTATCGAACTCTAATTTATTAGACTATCTCCACAGTCCTTGCGGTTAGAAGCCTTATCGCTTCATTCTTTAGATTGATACTTGCGTTAATATCTCTATCATGGTGTGTAAGACAAGAAGGGCAGTCCCATTTACGTAAGTTTAGATTTTTAACGTCTTTGTTTTGATATCCACAACAAGAACATAATTGGCTGGAAGCAAATGTTTTCGATACGACAATGACTTGTTTTCCGTACCATTTTGCTTTGTATTCTAACATGGATCGAAACTGCGACCACGATACTTCACTAATTGCTTTTGCTAACTTATGATTCTTTAACATATTCGATACTTGCAAATCCTCAATACCGATAACATCGTGGTTTTTGATGATTTCAGTTGAGATTTTGTCTAAGTAATCTTTTCTAGCATTTGAAATGTATTCATGAATTCTAGCTACCTTTACTCGTTGCTTATTCCAGCGAGAAGATCCTTTCACTCTTCTGGAAAGAACACGCTGTGCTTTCGCCAACTTAGCTTCTAATGATCGGAAAAACTTCGGATTTTTATAGGGTCTTCCATCTGACAAAATAGCGAAATCTTTTAGTCCTACATCTATTCCAATGTAAGAATGTGTTTTCGGAAGTTCTTGTACTTCTGTTTCAACTAACAATGACACAAAATATCTACCAGAAGGGTTCCGTCTAACTGTAGCATTTACAATACGTCCCTTTACTTCACGACTTTTGGCAAATCGAACAAGCCCTAGTTTTGGCAATTTAATTTTGTTTTCAATAACAGCAATGTTTTCATTTGTTTGTTTTGTGGTATAAGATTGTACGTTGTTTTTCTTAGATTTAAAGCGCGGGGCGCTGTTTTGTTTTTTGATAAAACGTGTATAGGCATCCGCAAGGTTGCGAACAGACGACTGAATCGCAATACTATCCACTTCTTTTAGCCAAACAAACTCTTTCTTTATGGCAGGTAGTTTGGCAGAGCATGTACCATAGGTCAAGCCTTTTCCAGTCTCTTTGTATGCGTGATCCCATAAGGATAGGAAATGATTGAATACAAAACGAGAACAACCAATCGTTTTGTTGATTAGAATTGCTTGTGCTTTATTTGGATAGATACGAAACTTATAGGCTTTATTAATCATCATTTAATTCACCTCCATTTCGGTATATGACTATTATGCAACGAACATATATTCGATATGTAGTGGAATAACACTTTATGTATGTCGAGACAATTGGACTATTTGAAAAGAAAACCATACACGGAAAATCATATGAGGATATATGTAGCGATTGTGATTATGTTTTACGTAATTACTTGTGAAATTCAAAATGATATTTCTGTCCTTTCAAGGAACAGCATTCCCTTGATTACCATATGTTTAAAAATATATTAAACATATGGTACGTGAAATTTTATTAAGAACACTTTAGGAGGTATTAAGCACATGGCAAATGTTGTGTTAATTATAAGGCATTCAGATTTATTAAGATCTATGAATGAAATATTAACTAATTCTGAATCAGTAGAAAAAGTACACGAATTACTGAATAAGGCAAAAACCAAAAATACACTGCCACACGGACTGTTATGGCATTGGACGGATTTTAAGTGGGATATGCCAGAGGAACTAGGAGAAAACATAAACGTTACTAAAAATAGCGAATCTATTTTACTATTATTTTATTGGCTAAATTGCATTGGAAATGAAAACTATTATTTAGCGAGAATTGAGGGAAGATATGTTATAGATGGGCATGATCCATTAGATACATGGGGTAATTTACATGTACCATCATTAGATTTATCCTTAAATGTTTCAATCTCCTTTGGTTTTGAAAAGGAGGATACAATATGAAAATACGTAATATTTACCGTCAATGTTATGGAACGGCAAGTATAGATAAAATGCTTCCTCCTATAATAACTAAAAGTATCTGGGATTTCTTCAAAACACAAATACTTTTAAAAAACAATTTTTTATTAAGTTATAGACACATCTTTGATTTAAAATTGGAAGATAATTATTTGGTATTAAATTATAAACAAGAAAGTCCAGATTTTAAGATACGTTCCAAAACAAATTTAAAAGTGGATAAACTTCCATTAGCACACCGTATATGGATTATTGATAGTAATTAGACTATACACTTATTTTACTTAGTAAAATAAGTGCTTCAAAGTAATACCATTAATTATAGGATAGCCTATAGATATAACACCCCCCTATAGTTAGGTTACTTAGATTTTTTCAATTCTTTGTTTGCTTTATCAATTAACTTAGAAGCAGTCTCTAATCTTTCAACCCCAGCATCAACTTCATTTTCTTTACTCTTATCTAAACCTTCTTGTATGATTGCTACTCCATCTTTTACATGAATCATCGCTACACCTACATTATGTTGTACTGGATGATCTTTTTCTTCATACTCTAACTTACTTATTTTGTCCACTAACTCTAAATAAGGTTTAGATACTTCTTTTAACTTTTCTGACTTTTTCTTCATTGACTTGCTACTTTTTACAATACCATCTATTTCCTTAGATTGTTCGGAGAAATCTTTCATTAAATATTCTAGGTTCTTACTGAAGTCTTCTTTTTTATTCTGTTTAACAGAAGCTTCCATTGCTTCATCTTTCTTAACCTTAGTCTCACATCCAACTCCAGTTAACATTAACATTGGAACTACTAAAAAAGATAAAATCTTACGTTTCATTAACATATACCCCTTTGTTTTAGAATGCTTTTTCTATTCTTCTAACTTATTTATTAGTTTCCATCTATTTAATGTCTTTCATCATCTCGTTGGCTTCATCTATCTTCTTAGAAGCTTTGACTACTGCATCATTACCTATTTCTATTAATTTTCTATCTTTTAATTCTAGACCGTCTCCAATTGATTTAAGTGACATATCTAGTAAACCCATAGCAGTATCCATTGTAAACTGCACATCTTTATACTTTTCGTCATGCTTTAACTTTTTAACCTTTTCAGATGTTTCAAGTAAGTCCTTAGAAACTAAATCAAATTCTTTCTTCTTCTCTTCTACTGACTTTTGACCTGCTAATATGTCACTTACGACCTTAGACTGTTCAGAAACATCTTTCATCAGATAGGCTAAGTTTTCTTCATAGTCTTCTTTCTTATTTTGCTCAATAGAAATTGTACTGTCTACTTGTTTTTCTTTTGTAGTACACCCTGCTGCTCCCCCTGCTACAAACATAAGTGAAAATGCTAATAATATTAGATTCTTTACCTTCAAATCCCTATTCCCCTCCCAAAAAAAATTGTAAGTAATTAACATATGAAACCATAACATAAATTACGTAAATAGACTATAAAAAAATAGCGATTCTTACGGTAAATTTCGAGTGTTCTAACAACTTTAAAATTTGCATCACAATTATATAGTATCTGGTTCCATATACTTTTTTAATAATTCTTTATTCAACTTCTAGAGTTTAGTATTTTGTTGCTTTTTATGCTCCCTAGGATACTGTCAGCGTTTTTCAAAATAATCTATGATATGCGGAAAAATATAATCAGCTGCCCAAGCGGACAGCTGATTTACATAATTATCGTTATTGGAAGTAAAGTAAACCCCTCTTATTGGGGCACGAACACTGTTCTTGTTATAATTAATTTTTTTCAGAACGTCTATAATCCTCTTTTAAAAAATATATGTAAATATAATAAAAAACGAATGATTAATAGAAATATTCTACGCTACTCGTTTTTTATCGGACTTCTTTTTACTGTACTTTTATTTTCTTTATGAGTTATTAGAAAAATAATTGTCTATATAAGTCTTTATTTTTTCAAAATCCTTTTCCATAAATAAGATTGCTGGTACTTCAATTATTGGAAGATTATTTTCATTATCAAAAGGTGGACACGGTTTGGGAACTACCAAATAGTCAACTGAGTTTTTATCCCCAATATAATTAATTGAAACATCATAATACTCAGAAAAATATCCCTTCAAATCATCCTGATTCCTTAAAAATGGTAGAGAAAATATTGAACCATAATTTATACCAGCATCGACAATTAATACAAAGCATATTTTTTTCATGATACACCCTCCTCGTATAATAAGTTTTAAGTTAATAACTGTTCCTTGAAAATTAAATAGTTTTTATCTTCAAGAGCTACATCAAAAAAATGATGTATGGGTAAAATTTAGTCTTGGATACTGGGGGATTTCCCTACCTTATTCAAAGAAAGGCACTACATGCTATTCCGAATGCAATAAAACAAATAAAATACTAAGACAACAACAGTAATAATACTCGATGCTGTTCTGAAAGTTTTGTTTTCATACGCTTTATTTAACAAGAAGAAGAACAAAACGACCCAGACCCCGTTGGAAAAGAATGATGTTAGTGCATTGAAAACAACTCGAAACGCAAATATAGAGTCTTCCATTAGTTTTCCACCTCTATTTTTCCTTATTATACCACTTACAAAAAGTGATGTGTCGTGTTTTTCTTGTATATTCTATACATGTGAGGTTAACATAACGTCCTATTATAAGTAGCAAGGACAAGGAGGAATCTTCCCCTTACAAGGGAACCTCCTTTCTTTGTTCTATCGACCTATGCATTTTTTTATACATTCCTATCCTGACACGTTTTTAGGGTTCTTTTTTTTGTTGAATCAACAAAGAACTGTATTAAATCTTGCATACTCCTAGGGGTCACTATATATGAACACTGCGTATTTGACTTTCTCAATGACCAACATTATTTAACGTGGTAAAATAATATTCGGATGGGAATCCAATGTTATTAAAATTAAAGTGGTTATCAAGTCGGAGGAAGGCACCTTAGGGTGTCTTTTCTTTTAAAATATATAAGCACGCCATCCCTTTCCTAATAGAGGCCTCCCCTCATACCTCCTTACAGGGAGAATGATAAGTTTTTTTTATTTACCCAATTACCAAGCTCTCAAATGTTTTAAATAGTTACAATACATGAATTGCTTCAATAACATATGATTATTCTTAAGAATGTCATTGAAATGTATCAATAGATGTTAGTGTAGCAAAATAAATTGTGTTATGATGTGAGCAAATATAAAGCTATCTAACGGAGGAATTCATATGCCGCATGTTGTGTTTCGTGGAATTACTACTGAACAATTAAAAAGCATAAGCAAGCCATTAGTAGAAGAGCTTGCAGAGATTTGTGAGTGTGGTACGGATAATTTTACATTGGAACTACCAAGTTCTACGTTTGTATTCAACGGAGAAGAAGTAGAAGCGTTTCCTCTTATTGAAGTGAAATGGTTCGAGCGTGGACAGGAAATTCGTGATCGATTTGCCAAGGTCATTACTACATATGTAATGGATTTTGGACTTCCAGAAGTAGAGGTTGTATTTACGGTTTTCACAGAATCAGCGTATTATATTAACGGGAAGCATTGTGCAAATTAGAGCTATTTGAAAGATTTTTGTAACATTTATAAGGAGTAGAACCACATTACCATCAAGCTAAGAAAAGCGAATATTTAATAACCCAAAAATGAACTCAATTCTCATAGACAACTAAATGTGAAAATATAAAATTTTTGTTTTGGGGGACATCAAAATATTAGCTTGATGGATATGTATGGTGACCCCTAAAAGCTGCTATATCAACACCCCAATAATCAACCAGAGACATGAGTTGCAATATGCCAGCTCGCCCAAAGAATTGGAGTAATATTGCTGGCCATGTCTCAAATCACATTTCCAAAATCCGCTAAAAAGTTTTCTGTCTACTTTTTAGCTTCATCACTCATTTCAGTGATATGAGTCCAATACTTCATTGTAATGGGATCGTATTCTACCCTAACAGTGACATCCTTTTGAGCATCTGTATTTACATATCCTTCAATCGTTAGGGCATGAATCGCATTTGATGGTCTATTTTCTTTTTTATAGGAACTCGTATGCTTGTCAAAGACTTTTTCAACAATTGTTAAATCAAAGTTATACTCATTTTTCATATACTGAATTGCTTTCCATTCAGAAATATTACGGATATTCATTTCTTCTTCTGGTGTAAGAGCCAACTGCTTTTCTAATTCTACGGCATGTTGGTTATCTTTAGATAGATTTAGAGCTCCTGTATTTTTTTCCGAGTTATAATCTACCAGCCACTTTTTATCTTTGTAATACGCTTCGACAGAGGATTTGCATGAAAAGCCGCTCTTTCCTTCATTTTGTGCATCACAGCTAACTAACTCAAAATGAATATTTATTTTGGAATATTCCGGACTTCCTGTACCTTCATTCGCTTGCACCCTACTTTCCTTTGTCACATATGTAATCTTTATAGGACCATTAGTTTTTTCAACCTCATGTTTTACTTTTTCTTCAATACGTTGTTCCCGAACCTGTTTCGCGAATATGTAATTCTCCTCATAAAAATGATACATTGCTAAAGGAACGAATAAAGCAAACCCTAAAACGATACAAGAAAGTGCATAATAAGCCAACATTCGCTCTGTAGTATATATCCGGAAACAGGCAAGCACAACACGAATATACACTAAAGGCAAAGCGATGTAAAAAATAGGTACTGAAAAGTAAAATGTAAAGGCTGTAATTAGAAAAATCCCCCCGAGTAACTCGATATATCGCGGAATACCTATACTGTATGCTGCTAAAATCAAAAACCAAATGTAACTTGTTGATACAAGAAAAGCAATTCTATAATACTTCTTACTTTTCATGTTTTTTTCTTCCATTTCCCCACCATCTTTGCAATATTAAAACTATACTATCGGTTACAACTTAAAACAAACGCTTACTTAAATTAGGTTTCTCAAATGAGTGTAAGTAATTCAAGAACCAAACTTGATTCGTACGATGCTTACGTTATTTAAATTACGAGTTTGATTTAGATCTCGACATGATTCCTCTTTTAGTAATAACATAATTCTCTGGTAAGCAATTTATGCCTGGATGATTTTCACAACGTGAAAAAAGCTCTTTTAAATCTCGTTGAAAATCACTACGTGGACGCTTTGGTTCTGCAATTACCCATTGATTCATGCACTCTAGAATCAAAGATTGAGTCTCCGGGTATATCCTTGCAGTTTCAAGAAGACAGCCAACTGCCACTGAGCGGGTAAGTTCCTCGTAAGTTTTCTTCAGTTTACCTACACAGCTTGTAGTCATATGCCAAAGCCATACGTGGTAAGTTTGATTACTATCAGGGATAGGTGTATCAAAGTATCCCCTGCGAATGCATGCCCATAAAGCTAGTATACTATTATTAGTGAGAGTAGAAGATTCGTGGTTATTAACATTTATGACAAGTGAACTTATACGATTGGATATATTAATGCCTCTTTCAGCTAATCTCCTCCATATACTACAAATGAACTCATTTGTCGGTATATCTTGTCTATAATAATCCGATAACATCAGCTCTACTACTTCCGGTGGCAACGAAACGTTTAACGAAATTAATTCATCCAACATTACAGCTGCCCAGTACTGAACATATCGTTCAGAATCTAACTTATCTCGTTCCTTCTTGTCAATATACAATAATCGTACGATTTTCGTAACGTATGGTTGTAGATCAGCATCCCTACTCAGACTTTCATAAGCCACTTCTAACAAATCAGCAATTAATTCAGGTTTGTTCATTTGAGTGTAAACACCCTTACCATGCTCGTCATGACATAAACTCTCAATATAGCTAACTATCCAATTTGCAGCTTTCGACGTTTCACCAGATGACAGTATAAAATCAGCAAGGCTACTCTTCATACTTTGGCGTTGTATAGATTCCCCAGAAACAAATTGCTGTAACTTATCCAAAATAATATCATCTTTTAACATATCGAATACAGATCCCCCTTCACTGACCTTATCACCAGTCTCTCCATCTCTACCCATTTTACCTTATTTTAGTAATTGTTGATGGAACTTTTAAAACAATTTTAATAACCATCTATCTGATATACGATAGATGGTTATTATATTTTCAAACAGAAAATTAAAAACGTTTTTAACTTTATATATTCATTATTTAACTATTAACAATCCTCTTTACATCTTCTACACTTACTGAAGTTGCTTCCGCTATGATTTTAATTGAAACACTTAAATTGAAAAAGTTTTGTATTAAATGAATTCTTTCTTGTTCTCTTGCTTTTTGATCAACCTCTAATAATTGTTGTAATAAATCTGTACTCATTGTAAACACTCCTCATGATTTTTTTAATAATAAAGAAAAGCTGATGGATAAATCCTCCACCAGCTTTTCTATTTCTTGCTATTCAATTAGAAGCTAATCGTCGCTGCTTCCTCTCCTGAACTAATCATTCGTTGTTCAATCTTTCCTAGCAGTTCCTTTATCTTACTTGAATAAAGTTTAACTGCTTTCGTAGATTGAGCATTCATAAGCTCTTCTGTCCATTCTGCTAAATCTTCCTTTTCTTGATCATCTAGATAATCAAAAACTTCCTTTCGAGACATGGGGCTCACCTCAACTCAACTCTTTGTATTTGGCCGTTACATAACCAAATCTCCTCATCTCTCTATTTCTATTTATACCAGATTACTCCTCTTTCATTCCTTATTCTTTTTTTCGAGTTCGGTCAATTTCTTTGAAATCGACTGAATCTCGTTGCTTTTGACTTGTTCCGTTGCCAAGCGATTGTGCAGCAAGAAGGCTTGCCCTGAAACCCCAGCAAGAATACTCACCTTAAGAATTTCCATCATTGTTTCAGGGTTAAACATTGCGACACCAACGAGTGAAGCAATACTGCCTACAAACATCTCTCCCAAGAAACCCGGGTGAAATGCAAGCTTGCTCTTACGAGGCAACAAAAACTTTTTGTTTGTGATGTAATGACTAGCCAACCCTGAGACCATACCAGCCACAACTGACACAATTACTGTAACCAACATAATATGCACCCCTTTTCGAAAAACTTTTGACATTGCAGCAGCAGTTTCTATTTAATAATTAGTTCCTATGACATAGCATCACCCCTTTCAGGCAAAAACAAATAACCTTCCAGGAAAATGAATTGTTTACACAATGAAATAAAGTAACATAAAGTTCCTTTTTGTGTAATTTCATTAACCCGAAAGGTTATAAGTAATTAGTGATATAAAAAAGAAAAAGAAAAAAATGCAACTAAATTATATCACATTGAAGTTTGTTTTATCTTTAAATTCAGAAAAATTATTTTGTTATTTAACTTTCTCAAGTTAACAAATCAAATTCTTCGATACTTTTACACTTTCTAATAATTCGAAAGCCTGGTTATTATTTATTTTTTTCAATCTGCCATCAATTATGCTGTAGATTACACTACAACTTTGATGAATACAGAATTCCAGTATCTCAAATGCTACCTGTTTTTCCTCAACGAAATCCACTGCATCATTCCTTGTAATCTTGTGTAAAATAGTATGATTTCCAACTATTTTAGTCCACATATAATCAACAGCTGCCACTATAGATTCAGGTTGAAAGTTCTGATCCAATAGCTCTTTAACCGAAAATGAATCTTCAAGTATAAACTTTAGAACTTTTGCTAAATCAATAGGTACCATTTAATTAGCCACATCTGATTCACGATTATTCATCTCTAACAAACAATTCTCAAATTCTTTGTAATTAAAGACGGGCGCTTTTTTTATTATTTTCATAGTCGATATATCCACCCTTCTTAGAAAATAAAAAAGACAAGGAATTGATCCTCGTCTTTTTCATAACTGCCGTTAATTTTTCAACTATTTTTCCATGATTATCACAATACTTCAAAAAATCATTCACTTCATCATCAATTCTTAATGCATCAACAATAACAGTTCTAATTTGCAACATAATAAAACCCTCCAAATAATTTTTTATTTTAAATATGTAATCTCAGAAATCCGAAATCCATCTATTTCTGGTGCATATTTAAATTCCAGGATTAAGTCGTTTTGTTTTACCAAAAACAATCCTTTTTTTACTTTTGTAACTGTTCTTGGTTTTTCATAATTAAATAGAATTGGCTTACTTTTATAATTGACACTCCCACGGCTAAAGCCGCAAGTCCTACACCTTACGGTGTAACGGATGGGATTCTTGAATGACTAAGCATTCGCAGTCCATTTCTGTTTTGAACAGCCTTCAAGATGAGGGTGTGCCATCACCCCTCCTAAGACAGACCATATAGGTTCTTAGGCTGATTGACTATTACCGCCAACCACAGTTGCGTAGCGAATATTCATCGCCCCAACGATATCACGATGTTTCTCAAATCCACATTGGCACTTGTATTTTCTGTCTTGTGCCTTGTTCTTTTCAGAACATTTCGGACATGTTTGACTTGTATAAGAAGGGTTCACATATTCGACCTTTATGCCAACTAATGTCGCTTTGTACTCGATGAATTGTGCTAAACGATGGAATGACCAAGTGTGTAGATTTTTTTCGTTTTTACGGCTTGTTCGTGCCGTCTGTCTAATGTTCGTTAGTTGCTCTAGTCGAATGACAGAAATATTATTATCCGTTGCAAAATCAACGATTACACGACTTACTTTGTGGTCTTGGTCTTGCATCCATCTTTGTTCTTTATCATCAAGTTGACGAAGGGCATTCAGTTTCTTAGCTTCTCCTAACTTCTTGCGAACACTGCGAAACTTACGTTTCATAAATTTGTTTTGCCTACCGTTCCCGAAGAAACGAACTTTATCATCATCTGTGATGGCTACCGCAGGAACTTTAAGACCTAAGTCTACTCCTAAAATCTTTGTTCCCGTTTTTTCGTTTGTAGGAATCGTGACAGATATTTGAGCAATCCATTTAGCAGATTTCTTCGTGATACGGAGTGTACCTAACTTGTGCTTCAACAATTCGAAATTGCGATTATATTTGTCTATTAATAAAGCGCGAACCTTTATACGAGTTGACTTTCCGTTTACCATAAACGGAATTGAAATGTGCGTGAAGTCAAATGAATAGTTTTGGTTATTCCATACACAAACAGGTCTTTTTAGAATCGGAACGATTTTGTATTTACTCTTTTTCACCTTTGTAGAAAACACACTTTTCGCATCTTTAATTGCTTGATTTTTCACCGCACTTGGAATATTGGCTTCAATATCCTTTGTACTTTTCTTCGTGCTTTTCTTTGATTCAACCATTTCAGATACAAGGGCATTAATGACTTTTATATACTCGTGGCTACTTTGTTCCAATAGCATGATTTGTTGTTTTGTTGGAAGCAATTTAACTTTAACTGTGATGGTTTGTGGCACAAGTTTCACCCCCTCGTTTTTTGATTTTCAACATAATGTTTTATTGTCTCACTTGATACATTTCCAGCAGTAGAAACAAAATAAGAACGCGTCCATAGGCTCGGCAAGTGTTGAAGATGAGGAAACTCTTCTCTCAAACGTTTTGATGTCACTCCTTTAATTTTTGCCATTGTATCAGCAGGACTAAGTGTTGGTGGTGTATTTAAGAACAAGTGAACGTGGTCTTTGTCGCATTCCATTGCAACAATAGAAACATCCAATTCTCCGCATATTTCTTGAACCAACTCTTTGAAACGTTCTTCTACTTGTGTATTAAGAAAAATCTTTCCTCTGTATCGTGGGCAAAACACAAAATGATAGTTAATTAATGACACGGTTGTTTTGGTTCTTCTATAATCATTCGTCATGTTTGCATTGTGTCAGTTGGATTATAAAACTGCAACACGAAGATAAAAAAATAAAAGATACCAACATTTTGGATACTTAGAGTGCCACAAACCTTGCGGCTTTTAGTAGCACTCCTTATCCAACCTCACTTTCATCCCCTGCCTAAACGCGAGGGGCTTTCTCGTTCGGGAAGGGCTGTAAATTCATCAGCTAATTCTGCAGTAGTTACATGATTTCCTAAAAACATTTCTAGCTCTTTTTGATTTTGATAAATGGTTAAGTGGCCGTTCTTATCAATATCATCAAATATTAATTTGAATTGCCCTCCTAAGTCATTAATCACATTTTGTGATAATTCATCTTCAAACAAATAATCGTATTGAATTTTTTGTTTCAAATCTTCTACTTTGATTGGAGTTAAAGCATCTGTTTGAGGTTCATCCTTTATAAAGGTGTTATAAAAAACAAACATCATAGCTAAAACGCCTAACACTAAAAACAATCTCTTAATCTTCATAAATTCTTCATCCTTTCACAATGTGATGTTCTCCAAAAAACGCAAAAAAGCCCTTTTCGGAGTTATATTTAAAAAGAAAGTAAAAGTAAAAAACTTAAACTATCTTTGAAAATCGAAACCCCGAAAGGGCTATAGTGGTTATAGATATAAAAAATTGAAATTTAAAAAAGGTATACTTAATTTTAACAAATTGCATCTATAAAAACAACAATATTCAGAATATTTAATCCATCAATTTTATGTTATGATGAATATTATAAACCCTCAGAATGGAGTTTGATTTACAATTGAAAAAACGTCTAATTTCTGTTTTTCCAATATTAATATTTATAATTGGCGTTACCTTACTTTTACTAAGACAGTTCGTTTTTTTTCCATATAAGGTTTCTGGAGTCTCTATGGAAAATACCTTATTTAATAATGACAAGGTTTTAATTAATCACCTCACCCATTCAATAGACGATCTGCAAAGATTTGATATAGTTGTTGTTAATCCCCACCTAGAATACACTTCTAATAATAAAACAATTATAAAAAGAGTAATTGGTTTACCTGGAGATACAATAGAATATAAATCACAGCAGCTTTATATAAATGGACTTGTGGTAAAAGATCTATACGCAAAAGGTAATACAGCTGATTTTTCATTAAAAAGTATTTCCGGTTTCGATAAGGTTCCGAATGATACAATTTTTGTATTAGGAGATAATCGCGAAGAAAGCTTAGACAGTAGATTTAAAGAAATAGGATTTATATCTTTGAATGATATTGAAGGTAAGGTAATTTTACGCTATAAACCATTAAATAAATTTATGAAATTTTAATACAATTAATTAAATATATAAAAAAGGTCCAACTGTAGGACAGTCGGACCTTTTTACAATATGATTTTGATTAGTTAAGTTCGACTGATAAAAAACTTATAGATGAACCTTCTAAAATCTTCGCTATTATAAATTTCCGCTAAAATCTTATTTAGCTACATCATTAGAATTTGATGCAAGTAATCCATTATCCTGCTCTTTAGAAGTTGTTCCTGCATTTTTCTGTTTTGGCTTTTGTTCTGGCTTTTGTTCTGGTTTCTGTTCTGGCTTCTGTTCTGGCTTCTGTTCTGGCTTCTGTTCTGGTTTCTGTTCTGGCTTCTGTTCTGGCTTCTGTTCTGGTTTCTGTTCTGGCTTCTGTTCTGGTTTTTCTTTCTCAAGAACTACCACATTCACTGTTTCAGTTGAGCTGTTTCCTGCCTTATCAGTTGCCGTTACTTGAACTGATATTGTACATGGCTTACTTGTATCATACGCTCCCACTGTTACTACTGGATTTGAATCTTTATTATCTTTTACACTCACTAAACTTCCTGGACTCAATTTATCCCCTACATGTACGGTTACACCTTGTTTTGGTGTTATCACTGGTGCTTCCGTATCCTTCTCTTCTTCCTTTTCCACTACTTTTACTGTTACCGTTGCAGTTGAGCTGTTACCCGCCTTATCAGTTGCCGTTACTTGAACTGATATTGTACCTGGTTTACTTGTATCATACACTCCAACTGTTACTACTGGGTTTGGATCTTTATTATCTTTTACTTCTACTAAATCACCTGCATTTAAGCTATCTCCTACATGTACGGTTACACCTTGTTTTACTGTAATTACTGGTGCTTCTGTATCTTTCTCCTCTTCTTTCTCGACTACGGTGACAGTTACCGTTGTACTTGAGCTATTTCCTGATGCATCTGTCGCCGTTACTGTTACTTGAATTTCTCCTGCCTTGCTTGTATCATATGCACCTACTGTCACTACTGGATTTGGGTCTTTATTATCTTTTACCACTACTAAATCACCTGCATTTAAGCTATCTCCTACATGTACGGTTACACCTTGCTTCGCTGTTATTACTGGTGCTTCTGTGTCTTTTTCTTCCTCTTTTTCGACTACGTTAACGGTTACTGTTGTACTTGAGCTATTTCCTGATGCATCTGTTGCCGTTACTGTTACTTGGATTTCTCCTGCTTTACTTGTATCATACTCTCCCATCGATACTACTGGATTTGGATCTTTATTATCTCTTACTTCTACCAAGTCTCCTACATTTAAACTATCTCCTACATGCACTGTCACACCTTGCTTCGCTGTAATTACTGGCGCTTCTGTATCTCTTTCTTCTTCTTTTTCGACTACATTGACAGTTACTGTTGTACTTGAGCTATTTCCTGATGCATCTGTTGCCGTTACTGTTACTTGAATTTCTCCTGCCTTACTTGTATCGTGCGCTCCTACTGTTACTACTAGGTTTGGGTCTTTATTATCTTTTACTTCTACTAAATCACTTGCATTTAAACTATCTCCTACATGTACAGTTACACCTTGCTTTGCTGTAATTACTGGTGACACTGTATCCTTTTCTGGTTTTGTTGTACCACCATCATTACCATCTCCGCCTGTCGGTGGTTTTGTACCGCCTCCACCATCGTTACCATCTCCGCCTGTTGGTGGTTTTGTACCGCCTCCACCATCGTTACCATCTCCGCCTGTTGGTGGTTTTGTACCGCCTCCACCATCGTTACCATCTCCGCCTGTTGGTGGTTTTGTGCTACCTCCATTATTACCTTCACCACCAGTTGGCGTTTTCACTTCCCCGCCACTTGTATCACCAGAAGTTGGTGGTTTTTTATCAATATTAATTGGAGGTATTGAGTTATCTGCAATAGCAACTCCATCATTAATATTTAAATCGCCACCAAATACAAAGTTCTTACTATCCTTATTATCCGAGACAGAAGGATTGTTTGTTGCCGATGCTATTGAAGTATTTAAATCTGAAAAACGATTATTTGATTTATCACCGTCAATAACTGATGCTAGATTTCTATCTGAATTTATAGCTGCGGTCGCAATTGAATCAGATAAATCATCATATTTCTTTTTGGTTTTGTTATTTTCAATAATTCCGGCTAAATTTTGATCTGAGCTACGCTTTGCATTATCAATGATTTCATCAAAATCATTAGTATTTAGATTTTCAGTTGTTTCATTCTTACTTTCATCTTTCTTCTCATCTTTTTTCTTTTCTTTTTCACTATCCTTTTTCTTTTTAGATACTGATGCCGTTTTAGTGCTCTTTTTTTCAGAAGAAAACAGCGAGCAGCCTGTAACTACCCCAACACTTAAGGTAGTTACAGTAGTCGTAAGTAACACTTTCTTTAAAATTTTCGAATAATCTAAAGGCACAATCAATTCCTCCTCATTACCTAACCTGCACTTATAGTTGCTACAGATGTAGCAGAACTATTAGGTGTAGAATTATTAATTTTTTCGAGTAAATCCTTATTTCCAACCTTTTGAGCAAACTTTTTAGCTTCCTCAGATTTATTTAATTTCAAATAACTATTAACAATAATTCCTTCTCTTCTACCATCTAGTGGCACTTGATCTCTTAACTTGATAACTTCTTCATGTTTGTTATCTAACGCAGCAATTTCAAAATTAATTAGTGAATTTTTAGTTTTAAGTTCTTTTACCTTTTTCAAGTTATCAACAGCTATATAATATGAAACTACTGATTCTGCAAAATCTTGTTCTAAGTCAATTGCTCTTTGTGCTTTACCGCTTAATAGATACGTAAATAAAACTGCCTTTTTATCTTCTTTTCCTAACTTTTTATAATCGACTTTATCAAATTCCAAGGCAGCATCTTGATATTTTTGAACTGCAGATAATCTTAACCCACTTATTAAATTCGCATTAACTTCTAAACTATTTACATTATTTGCAGATGCAGCCTGTGAATTTTTCATATTGCTAAAGGCAAAACCTGCTACTACTAATAAAACAATTGATGCGACTCCTATAATAGCGTACTTATATTTTTTCATATTATTTAAGATTCCTTTTTTATCGATTGCGACTTTCTCTTCTTGTTCAAATTTAGTTTCATTTGGTAGATTTCTTTCATTATTTAAATTAATTTCATCACTATCGGGCTCCCTTTTCACCACAGCTATTTTTTGTCTCTTTTGTGCTTCTTTTATTTTCTTTTCTTCCTCTAATCTTCTTTTTCTTACTTCTTCAAGTTTTTTCTCTTCTTCCTTCCGTCGTGCTTCTGCTTCTTTTCTTGCTTCTTCTTCCGCCCTTCTACGCGCTTCCGCTTCTGCTCGTTTTCTTGCTTCTTCTTCTGCCTTTCTACGTGCTTCCACTTCTTCACGTTTTCTTGCTTCTTCTTCTGCCTTTCTACGTGCTTCCACTTCTTCACGTTTTCTTGCTTCTTCTGCCTTTCTACGTGCTTCCACTTCTTCACGTTCCCTTGCTTCTTCCTCTACTTTTCTACGCGCTTCCACTTCTTCACGTTTTCTTGCTTCTTCTGCCTTTCTACGTGCTTCCACTTCTTCACGTTTTCTTGCTTCTTCTTCTGCCTTTCTACGTGCTTCCACTTCTTCACGTTTTCTTGCTTTTTCTTCTGCCTTTCTACGTGCTTCTACTTCTTCACGTTCCCTTGCTTCTTCTTCTGCCTTTCTACGTGCTTCTACTTCTTCACGTTCCCTTGCTTCTTCTTCTGCCTTTCTACGTGCTTCTACTTCTTCACGTTCCCTTGCTTCTTCTATTTTTAAATCATTTTCAGAAGTGCCTGCCTGTTTTTGAATTGTAGTGATCCAAGCAAGAGCTGTGTTACTATTTGAAGATTCATTTTTAGGTAAATTTACATTTACACTTTCTTCACGTTGGTTCCGTGGCTGTTCTGAATGCTCTTGTTGTATTTGCTCACTTATTGGATCTTTGTAGACATCCTCATATTGTTCTTCTTCCTCTGCTAGTAATCGCTCACGTCGTTCTTTTTCTTGTCTAATTCTTTCTTTAATTACGTTTCTTTTTCTATTATTTTGCATAAAACAACAACAGCCTCCTTTCTATCAGTACCTCATTAATGAGAGTAATTAAATTATTCATCCTTCATAATTAATCATTAGATATTTCCACAAAAAAACTAAGGAAAATTAGTGATAATATTATTTTTTAAGCATGATAAATTAAAAAAGGATAAATGGTCTACACCCATTTATCCTTCTTTTTACTTTACATCTATTGAATTCATAGTACATGTTCTCCTCTTAATGCATCACTTTGTTTCCAAATTTTAGATAAAAAAAGATACTACACACTTACTGCATTGAATATTCAGGGATATATGAGTTTATATTTTCACACCATATTAAGTTCATCCATAACTTTCAACTTTTCATGTAGTAGATTAAAAATTTCATCTTTATAGTCACATTTCTTCAATTTTTTAATTGCTTCTTCCTTTATTTGTGACACTCTTTCAGTTGTTATCATAAGTGCTTTTGCAATTTCTTTATGCAAATACACTTTACCATCTAAAAGACCAAAACATAGATTTAGTACCATCTTTTGTTTTGGGTTTAATACTTCATCAAATATTAACCATATCTCGTAATTTAAGTCTTCAATTACCATCTCATTTATTGAAGGAATTGTTGATTTATCATCATGGGATGAATTTGATATACCTATATCTTCATTTATTGTATCTATATCCAAAGTCATAGTAGTAGCTCGCTTATAATATACGTTGTGCCTAATGACTATTTCGCTAGTTACATCTAACTCTTTTACAACTTCCTCCACCGAAGGGGGTCTGTTGTACATTTGTAAATATTTATCTTCTAATTCGACATATTTTAAATTAAATTGATTCACATAGTTAGGTATTTTAAAAGGTCCCGACCTTTTTTTACATATAATTCCTAACATCCTTTTTTGTATCCACCAAAAAGCGTATGTGGAAAAGCAATAGCCTAAAGCTGGATTAAAATCTTCCATTGCCCGTAACATTCCCTCATTTCCTTCTTGAACCAGATCATCAAACTCTATATCAGGGTGCTTGTTTTTGTACTTTCTTGCAATAGATAATACTAACCCTACATTCACATGAAACAAATAATCACGTAGATCCTTTTCACCATGTTTGTACCGCTGAAATAAATTTAAACTTTCTTGCTTTGAAAGTACCTGATAATTTCCTATTTCCTTAATTTCAAAAGTGTTACCTTCTGGATAAGCCATTGGCTTAATACTTCTTGCATTAGAACCTTGTGTTATAGTTTTATTTAATGACTCATCACGATTCAAGCTGCTATATGATTGATTCATACTTATTCCTCCCTTCTCATTTTTAACGAATTGTTTCTAAAAACATCTTTGTCTCCTTTTGTAACTTACTAATCAACTTACAATTCCTTGCGCATGTATTGGCCACTTCTTTATGTGCTTTCGTTTTTCTCAATTCTATATAAGTATCGCATCCTTTGCAGATGCTACTAATACCTTCCATTATTTCTAATTGTCTTCTTCTTTCATATAAAAACTGCTCTTTCGTTTTCTTCTCGTTTACTCGTCTCCCCATTTGTTTCACCTCGTATACATGAATAGTATTATTTAGTAATTAAAAACTACTATTGATATTACATAGATACGAAACTCCGCCCTAAATCTCTTCCAAATTTCTCCTGTATATATATGATATAGGATTATAACAAAATGTAAAATAAATCATTCTAAAAATTAAAAAAATTACCGAGATATTAAAATATCCATCATTCCCTTATGATTAAACTAATTATATTTATATAAATCATGATGACTATCAAGAACACGTCTAAAATAATAGATGTTTTGTATTCTTCTATACAAAACATCCGTTTAGAAAGAGAAAAAAATAAATTTACTTTTAAATCTTCCAAATTTATATTCTTCGAATCTCATATGTAATTTTTGTATAATTAACATAGAAATTTCGATTTTAAAAAATTCACTCATTCTAGTTATACTATAGAAAAGTAATTAATCATTTATATCCCCCTATTAATATGTTTTTTAACTTATTTCAATTAAAATAGCGTTTATCTCACTTTCTCTATTGCTGGAATATAATCGTTTAACAGTAAATCATCTAGTCCCTTTCCAAGAGTAATATCCCAACTTGCATAATTAATACTTATCCCTTCTTGATACAACGTTTGGGCACATTCTAATAACGACCGCTGAACATCTGAATTTGTAATCATATCCATATCTAAAGCGAACGTCGCCTGTCTAACTCCCATTTTTTTCAATGGTTCAATTAATATTCTCCATACTTTAACCCCTGGTATTGATACAACTGTGATACCATACAATACTTTTTCCTCATTTGTTAGAAGCTCGTCTAAATTTTCTGCAGCAATATCAGACTTTAGAGCGCCTTCTGAAATCCATACATTATCCTTTTGTATTAATTCTCCACGTTCCCAGTTTTTCAGCTCCCGACTAGGTACTGCTACATGTATTGGCAATGGGTTCCCTGCTCCTGTGCCATGAAATCTCCCACCTGAGCTAACCCAAAAATATTTACTTTCTAACTTTAATTGTACTTCACCTAATTTTTCACCCTCATAATTAATTTCATACCATTCTTTAAAATCGACTTTACCTTTAAATACAGACTCTATCTTCCCATTGATTTTATAGGTCACTTCTATAGTATTGGGTTGCTCAATAACTTCTGCCTTAAGGCTTGGTTTATGATTTTTTACAACTGTCATATATTCAGGATCATCAATTCTACATTGAAAACCGCATATCTGATTATATATATTTCTCTGCGGTATTAATAAAGAATCTCTCCTTCCTGCAAACGTGAAATATCTTCTCCCCTTCGTTTCTTTTTCATAAAATCCTGGGATTCCAACAATATAGCTTGTTTTCCCTCCTACTTTTTTTATTAACTCTTTCGTAGTATCCCAAGGTTTAATAGGAAAACTTTTGTAATTTCTAACATTTATTACTTCCTTTGTAATCCTACGTTTTGATCCGCTTAACATTTTAATATGTTCATCTCGCACGTCTAAAGATTCTAGGAATAAAGTGTAAATAATATCAAGGGTGTAATCACTTTTCTTCCTATGTTCCTTAATCATCTGATCTTGAGAAAAGTCATATCCCCTTTTTTGCTCTTCAGCTAATTTATGTAAATAGCCCGCTTCCCCGAATACTGTTTCTGATGAAATTCGCCCACATATTATTTTAGTTTCAGAATCATTAACCATGCACCATCCTTGCTTACCACATATAGGGCATGTTGTTCTATAAAATTCAAACCATCTCTCATTGCTTCCCTTATCCATGCTTCTCACTGGTCTTAATATTCTATTTGCTGCTAACTTTTCAATTGACATCACATCTCTCCTTTTCCCTTAATCAAATAAAAAAGCCCTTTGGAATACGGAGGTTAAATACCACACAAACGTGTAATTTAATCCGTAACCCGAAGGGCTTTATGTAATCATTAGAAAAAAATTTACATTTTATAATAAAGAATATACTAAAAATTCTCATTTAAATCTAGTGATTAATCATAATATTCTTTATTTAATCAAATAATATTCTAAATATTATTAAACCCCACACTATTATGAGACATGAGCATTTCACTACTTAACTCTTTTTGAAGCTAGAACTTCTTCAGAATTAGATACTATTCTAGCAATCTATATTTACCAAGATATAAGGATCCCCGTTATTAACGGTTCACTAATGTTTCTCTGCTGATTTTTTTAATACAGTATATACTCTACTAACTAATTAATGGCACTATCAAGCGCATTCTTGTTAACCATAAAATATTACCTGTAAACAAGCATTATAATTTTATATTTTGTCCAAAATTAATTAGTCCTACTTTTTAACATTTTAGACCACGGACCATAAAACACTCATATAATTATCAATCGCATGTTGATATTAACAAAAAATTAATACATCTCATCCACATTTGACATTGACATATCAACTGAGATTAACATATAAACTAGTGCGCATCGGCATTATCGCTAGTATCATCAGATTGACATTGACAGAACATTAACAAATGGAAGCTTTCCAAAAATATTTGCGCCTATCTAAACTTCAAGATTTATATTAATTGAACAATAGTCCATTGCGACAAATTGTACGGAAGTGGGTTAATTAACAAAATAAACTTCAAAAATTCCCCAATGCTAGTAAGACATAAAAAGAAACATCATGAAACTATCAATCGCATGTTGATACCGATGAAAAGATAACTGGTTTTCAATCTCTCATTTGTCATTAACATGTTAACTGAAATTAACATGTTAAGTGATTATTTTCTTTTGTTATCAATATCATTTTGAATAAGATTGACATAACATTAACAATAAGGTTTCAAAAAAGAAGCATCGTTTATAGCTTTCAAGATTTTAAAATCTATATCGGTTGATTTTTTCTTCTGCGGCAGTTTTCTTGAAGTGAATCTAGTAACGATCTATTCTAGAAAATGTCTCGACACCATTAAAACATAGTTGGAAATTTAAACGTGATAATAAATGATGACAGCATTTTACCCTTTATTTTTCATTGACATATAATCTAAAAACAACACATAGAAAGGAATACTGTCTATATTGTTAATCTCATATCAACAATTTGCGTTTAACATTAATATGACATTAACAATTAAGTAGTTAAAATACGCATAAATATAGATCTTAAGTCTTTGAGATCTGTATTAGTTATAAATTCATCTACCACAACAGATTTCTATCGAAAAACCAAAAAACACTTTAAAAGAACTGTAATTGTGGTTAGAAGCTAACAAGGAATCCATACAATTGATGGTTTCTTATTAGTGACATCAAAAAAATAACAGCTTCCTTTTCATTTATCATTGATATATAACCTGAGATTAACATGTTAAGTACTTACTTTCTTTTGTTATCAACATTATTCTAATTGATGTTGATAAGACATTAACAATAAGGCGTCAAAAAGTGACAGTGTTTATGAATTTCGGGATTTCAAAATCTATATTGGTGAAAATTTTCTTCTGTGGAGGTTTGCTCGAGGCAAATTTAGTGATGATCTATCCTAAAAGATGTTTTCACACTATCAAAGCATAGTTGAAATTTAATCGCATTGACATATAGTCTAAAAGCAAAATGTAAAGAGACATACTATTTAATTATTAATGTTATATCAACAATTTGCATTTAACATTAATATGACATTGACAATTAAATAGTAGAAATGCACGTAGAAACAGATTTCGTTTTTTTAAAATCCACATTAGTTAAAAGTTTTATCTACCACAACAGATTTCTATCGAAAAATAAAAAGGAAAACACCCTAAAAGAACTATAATTGTGGATAGACATAAACAAGTGATCCATACAGTTGATCATTTCTTATTAATAACACACGAACATTAACAGTTTTCACTTTATTTATCATTGATATATTACCTGAGATTGACATGTTAATAGGGCTAGTTATTAATTAATAGTAGTTTCATATCAACAATCGTTAATTAATATTGACATGACATTAATAATTGTTGATTCTAAAGTTGGGAATATACATACAGATAGAGTTTTAAATTCTACATCTATTAAAGGACTTTTTATATAGTAAAATTCACTGCATAAACCGCGGAAGATACCATTCTTGAAAACATTTTGATAGTAATAAAAAACAATGAATCGCTTTTTATTACTTCCGATTTAAAAATAGTAATTGTATAAATCAATTTTGATTATATAGAGATCACTTGTAAAGGGTGATACCCCTTAAAAAAGTAAGTCTACATTAAACCACATAAAAGTACTTCAATAACCTTCACGTGCATTCTAAAGATCTACTGAAACCAATTAGCTATACAGTTCTTGGTTTTCTACTACCGGGTATCAAAAATTATAATAAATATAGGCCTTTATTTACTATTAGTATAGGCTTTTCTCTTTAGATTTATACATACTTTTTAGCTTTTAAATCTTTAAGTTTAATGCTATATCCTTATAATTTATTTACAAATCCCTAATATTTTCTTATCATTAATATATTGTAGACTAATTTGTTAATTTCATAGCAACAATAATCATTAATAGCTAACGGATTATTAACAGGACATTAACAATAGTTAATTCAAAAGCCTGATTTATCAATTTCATGTTAACAAGTGATGCTTTATATATCAATGACACATTTCATGTGAATGTCAATCAATAAAGGTATTGAGGTTTATATCGTCGAAAGACACTTAACATGTTAATCTCACTTTATATGTTAATTACATTTTGCTATGGCCATTATATTTCAAGGAGGTATAACGATGATTGAACAAGATAACAAAAATACAAATGAACATATGGAGTCCAATAATACAAACTCTAGTCATGAAGATACTTTTGAAAAAGCTTGGCGAATAACAGAGTTTTCAAAACTAGTAGGCCGACATCATAACACTGTATACAATTGGTTCAATATCCTAGAGGAAAAGGGGTTACACGGAACATTAAGAACCAATAATACAAATGAAAAGCTATATAACACACTGGATTTAGACATAGCTTTATTTATCAAGCTAAAGAGGGATGAAAAGTGGTCGCTAGATGCAATTATTGAGCTTTTACCACATCAATTTGAACTAAGACCAGTTTCTCCAGAAAATCAAACCAGTGAAGTCTCAGCCCAATTAAACATGCAGGAAGCTGCAGCGACTATTGAAAAAATAGTAGAGCAAAAGATTCAAATGCATTTACAAAACATTGAATTAGAGTATCAAGGAAAGTTTGAAGAGGCTATACGTGCAGTGCTACCTGAACCAGAAGACCCTGAGAAGTTAAAAGAGCGCCAAAGACAAGAAAGACTAGATAATATAATTATTCAACATAGGGCGCGTACAGAGTTAAGAAAACAAGCTGAAAAAGAGTGGAATACACAGCCAGAAGAAACTCGTATTAAAAAAGTTGGTTGGTTTAAAAAAGAGGAAGATCTTGCGAGAAAACAACTTTTCATAGAAAACTATATTGATGAGAACATGATTGAATATATGAAAAATGTAATGAAAACAGAAAAATAAGCCTGGACAATTCCAGGCTTATTTTTTATTTAGTTCCGAACATCTTATCAGGATCCATAAATGCCGCTAATTCTTCATCATCTTGCACTTGTGGTTTTTCATCTTTATCTGATTCTAATTCAAAGTAATCACCAAAGTTAATATTGAAATCATCGTCCGAGTCTTGCGCTTCAATAGTAGTAATTTGAGACTTTGTATATTGAATCTGACTTTGTTTTTCCTTAAATTCATTATATTCTTCAACTAATCCTTTTGATAATCGAGATGGTAATGCATCTGTCTTATAGAAAGTATACACGCTACCCATAAAATCATTTTTACTCACTAAATAACCATTAAAAACAGTTCCATTGATTGGTAGTTTATTTGTTACTTCTACTTTTGCATCATCCATAAATGAATCATCAATGTTCTTCTGTTCATCTAAAATTGCTAACATCCCAAAATGATGTACCTTTGATGCCTCTAAATCTCCATTTTCATTTGTCTTCATCAGGTCAATAGGGTGATGGAATGAGCTTCCTTTCAATGATTCTGAGAACATATCTACAATTTCTTTACTATTTTCAATTTGGTTCATATTACGTGAAACCTTATTAATTACTAAACAGCCTGTCTTTTCTAGTAAAATTCGTTTAAAGTCCTGAGAATCTAGAATTACTGATGTTCCTGAACCATTAGCAGCTGTATTTAACTCATGAATAATATCTCCAATGCGTTGGTTTGCATAGTCTCGTGAGTTTCCAATGCCTTTTTTCTCATTTTCGTTTAATCCCTTAAACTCATCATAGAAGTGTTGATTATCCGCAAATACAACAAATGCTACGCCTTTAGCCGGATCATTTGCTAACTTCCAAATTTCTTGTGAGAACTTATTTACTTGTCGCAGTACATCAGGTCCATCTGCTCTTACTGGAAGTGTAACCACAATACCCATTTTAATGAAATCCTTACGTTCAATTGCATTATTGAAAGCAATTTTTGCATACTTTTGTTGATTTTTTATTAATTCTTCTCTAGGAATTTTCATTGCCATACTTTTAAGTTCTTCAGCAATTACAGGTTTATTATGAAAAGCAGAGAATTCTTCAATTGCTTGAATAATTGTAGATGTACCTGTACCACCGCCTAAACCTGCAAAAAATAGTACTAATTCATCAGTTGGTCTAACACGTTCCGTTATAAATTCTTTTAGTTTATCTTTAGCTTCTTCATTAGATTCTAACACCTTTACAGCACGCTCAGGATTCTTACCTAAACCACCTAATTTTAGTGAAACTTGGTTACTTTTCGGCACATTTTTCAGTTCAGCTAAATCCCCATCATTACTATTCAACGCTAGGCAATTATAAACTGCTGTACCGTCTGTATGCTTATACTCAGCAAACTTATCTACCATTCTAGTTCCAGCTTGACCAAAACCAACCATAGTCATTTTCACAGCTACTTCGTTTTTCAGAAAGTTTTTTGCCATTATTTTATCTCTCCCTTATTCTCATTACTTTTTTTACGTTTCCCTAATTCAACTAATACTTGTTGTCCCCTAATAGTTGAAATTAAAAACTTATACGGATGCATAATTTTTTCTGTTATTAATGACATTGAAGCTAAAGTAGCAACACTACCTTCTGCCGATCTTCTTGAAATATTAGTTCTTTCAAGTTCTAATGAATAGGATTTACCCTTAGGTTTCTTTACTCTCCTATCAATAACAACACTTTCTACTATTTCATTTATTGAGATTCCTCTCATATACTTTGTCTCTTGGTATTGTTTGTTTACTTGAGATCCTATGTAATGAAATACATTGTAGAGTATTTCGTCTCCTTCAATAATGTCTGCAAACATTTCCACAACTTCTTCAGTGAATTTGTTTTGTTTATATTTTTCACTTAATACCTCGTTCAAGTTGTCTCCCCCCCTTAAAACGTTGGTTAATTATTCCTAAAAATATATTACATCATTGTAAGACGTATATCAAGTCATTATATATAAGCCTTATATTAAATTGTTATATACAAGACGTATATAATGTTTACAAAATGTAAAATTGAAACAGTGTCCTATATATCAACGCCAAATATATAAGACGTACATGAAAGTCGTTCATATAAGCAGTGAACAAAACATGTTAATATCAGGTTTCATATAACTAACAATAACTATTAAATAATAAATATGAGTGCAGTATTTATGTATATTTTTATCTAGAATTATAATTCCGATATATAATACTCCTAAAATAACGTACTATTATCATGGTCATTTCATTTATACACTTTATATATACGAACTACATATAAGACGTATATATAAACACTTATTATTAAAGGTTTTATATGCTTTTATATTAATCTCATGTCAATATAATATTACCGCGAATTATTACACACCCTATTTAAAGGTCTTATATGAAAGACTTATTAATAAGACGTGTATATAACCCTATAAAAAAAGAGTAATACTTCTTAAGTATTACTCTTTTAACTATATAGTTTTATATAAAACACTTAGTTTATTAAAAAGATTTTTATGATCCTGCTTCTTTTTCAATAACTCATTTTTCTGTTGGTTGTCTACAGAAAGGAAAGGGGATGTCAATGTCATGTTATATTTCGTCATTTCTTTTATTAATTCCGTAGTTATTTCTGAGATTTGCAGAAATAACACATAAAATTGTGATTCATTTTCATTCATTTGTTTTTCTCTGAAATTAAGTTCTACAAACTTGTCAGTATAACTTGTCAATTTCATGTCAATATAATCACTATAACTCACATGTAAAGCCATAAAGCGATTAAACTCTGATAAACTAATTAATTTCTTTGTTAAACATAGATGTACTAAATAAATCTTGTATACAGCTTTAAATGAAATAACATATTTAGTTCCTTTTTTTATTAACTGGATGTATTCACCGTATCTGTTAATTAAATACCTTAATTTATTAGGTTTCAGTCTCAATAGTCTACTAACTTGTGAAGTATTGTAGATTTTATAAGGATCTAGAGCAGCAAACTGTAATGGAATTATCTCATATTCGTTATTTAATGTGTTAGTTACCATGTTATAAAGAACGTCTGTTTCAAATTCACTTTGTATAATTGTTTTTATTAGCCCATATTCTGTGTTCAAATTCCGCATTTTTTCACCCCTTAAATCAGATTTTAACATGCAAAATATGAAATATACACAATTTTCATTTACTTTATTATGTTTATTTACTTATTTCTTTTATGATGTGATTTTTCCTTCTGATAAACAAATAGCTCTACAGAATTAAATACAATTTTGTTTAATACTTAATATCATCTATGCAAAAGAATATTCACTGTACATTTTATTTATTTTTGTTACTCTACTCATATATGACGAGATACATATGATGAACCCTTTTTTCATCATTAGAGTTCGTCATATGTTCTTTTATCTATGTCGAAGTATAAATGACGAACTTTAATAGTAAATTCCCACTTGATATCATTGATTTTAATTACCTACACCTGACGAAATAACATGTGTTTTTAAACCGAGAGCCCATAGGGATAATGAATTACTTTTTTGTAAATTTCAGTTAAAATATACACTAATCATTTTTATGTACTGAACTGCTTAATTTATCCAACATTAATTACTTTCATTTCATGACAATTGTACCTGATTTTATGCAGATTTCCGTATTTTATTTCCATATCAAGGGAGTGTTTAAAATTGAAAAAATCATTTGATCATGCCGTTAAATATATCGTCGGAGAGAATGATCGTGGAGTTTATTTTAATCGTTCTGATATTTTTACAGTCTTATTTTTATATGAACAACGAACAGTATCTCAAATTCAATTAAGAAAATTTTATGAATTGATAAGTGGGGAGCCAATAAGTCGAACTACATTTTCATCAAAGTTAACTAAGTGGGCAAAAATGAAATTAATAAAAAAAGAAAATATAAGTGTGAGAAAAAAGCGTGGCTTTACATTGGATTTCGTTTCTATAGCTTCAAAGGGAACAGAAGTATTATATCGTTTAAAATTAATTACTGATTATACCACCTCGTTTGTTACCAAAAGGCAATATGAACACAATATAGCTATTACACAATTTGTGCTAAATCTACTTGAAGCAGAATCCCAAAATGAACATACCGGTGCAATTGTAGGGGGTAACGGCGATTATCTTTTTCCATTAAACTCAATTGTGAAGCAAAACTTACATTTACCTAACCTAATGTATTCCAATTCAAATGATGTTTACTTCTTATACGAAGATGAAGAGTATCGCGAAATGTTTCAGCCAGAACTTCAACCCGTTTCCTTCCAACCAGATCTACCTCAACTCGTTTATTCATTTCGTCCATCTAAAGAGTTTTACCTAGATTCAAAGGAAAACCCATTAATCATTCCTGATTGGGTTCTTACATGTAACGATTCTATTATCAATATTGAAGTTGATACGGGAACAGAAAACATTCCATTTCTAGAAAACAAGCTAAAAAAATATCTTGATATCGCTGCTTCTAATCCGTCTAAACAGTTTTACGTATTATTTTCAGTAATCGATGATTCCTATCACACAATTTCTACTTACAAAAAAAGAACTACTCGTGTAACAAATTTAAAAAAGGCTTTCAGCAATATACCACGTTTAAGTGTAGTGAATAACCTAAATGTTTACGTAAGCAATATGGGTGGATCTGCACTTGTAATAAATAATATTCTTCATGAAATTCGCGAAATTAATAGTTTAAACAAAAGTCATTTGCTCAAAAAAATCGCTGAACGTTTAAACATAAATTCTTCTTTCCCTTATTCGGTAGAGTGGATTTCTAATAAAAATGAAATTCAAGCGAAAGGGATTCAACATTCTAAACTACTTGAGCTAACAGATGACATTTTGGTATTACGAAAAAAAGCACCTGATGAAGAAAAAAAATCTTTAGATTACTTAGAAATATTATGTATATTAACAATACTTAAGGTAGGGGAGGTTAACACACACTATAAATTACAGCAATTATCAGGATTTTTGGCCATGCAAAATCAACACCGAACACTAAACCCAATAAAGATTTTGGGGATATATGAAGCGGATGAATTAGAGCATGGACAGCAAGCCATATTTACTGATTTGTATCACAATTCCATAGCACCAGAGAATATATTATTGGCTACTTCTGCTGAATTGCTTAATTTCACCGCTGCTTTTTATTCGTTAAAAGAGAGGGTGAAACAAGAATTTGGAGAATGCAGTTCAAAAGAATGCTGAACTCAATAATGCACCAGGTAATGGGGAGGATCCAAAAGCCGGAAAGAGTAAAAAAAATTCCTATACAGTTACAATCGACATTACAAAAAGCTGGAAATATCGTTTAGCAGCCCGCTCATCTTACTATGTTATAACATTACTACTTCTGCTAGCTTGGTATTTTGCTTTTAGAGGAATATATAAATACGCTTCTTTCTGGTCCATACAAATGGGGGCTCCGTTACCTACTTTAAGTATCTTCGGTAATCCGTTTGAAACTAATTATTACCTTGAAACCTTTTTTAGTTTTTGGATTTTAATTTATACTTGGCAACTATCAACCAAGGTTAAGACCTACCAGGAGATAAAGCGTAGATGGTTTATATTCTCGATGATGTTAATTGGTATAGTTGCCCAGTACTTATGGGCGTTTAGTGTTCCATTAGCTAAGATATTTATTCCATTCTTACATTCGAAAGCTGGAGAAGTTTCACTAAATGACAAAGGATTAGAGGATACTATACTTTCAAATTTTAGTAATATCATGCACCTTGTATTTGCAATACCTGTAATTATTATTATTCTCGTACTCTTATGGCTCTTTAAGATTTTTTATGAACATAAAAAAGAGCTTTTAGATGAATTCGGAAAATGGGAATACGTATTTAAAATACCTGGTTGGATGCTTTCCTTTTTGAATGATGATCGTCAACGAAAACTTGCTACTTCATTACACAAATTTTTCACTGAGAAAAATCCATCAAAATTGCCAGAACCCGATATCTTTCTTGGTCCTAACAGTGCTACACGGGAAATGGCAGTTATACAGGGCAAGTCTCTAACGCTTAATATAATGATCATCGGTAACATTGGTACAGGTAAATCAGCTGCACTTGGATTACCAATTGCCAATCAAATTCTTGACTATATGGCATTAATGATTAATAACTTTAAAACCTTATATGAAAGAAAAGATTATCATTCAGAGGATGTAAAAGGAACACAGGTTAATGGTCTTACAGTTATCGAGCCATCTAATGACTTCTGCGAAAAAGTATATAAATTGGTATTAGCACACAAGATTCCCGAAAGTGTTATTTTCTATTTAGACCCAACAAATCCTGATACCCCTTCAATAAATTTTGTACGTGGTCCAGTTGATAAAGTTGCTGAGATGTTATGTTCAGTATTAACGGGTCTCTCTGATAATGGGGCAGGAAATCCGTTCTTCGTTCAATCTGAGCGTTCCCATCTTAAACAACATATTTATTTGTTAAAACTCCATGATTCTAGATTTGAAGCTAGATTTGAGCATTTAATTGATATGTATAATGATGCTAATCTCGTTTTTGAGATGCATCTCAAATTAAAAGAACGACTTCCAAATGATATTGAATCTATTCCAGATAGAGATGAACGAAACCATTTTCGCATCATGAAACAAGTTGATGAATGGTTTGATTTAAATTATGTTCCTGAAATTTCTGGTGGCCGTGGGGGAGGGGAAGTTGTTTATCATACTGAAGGGAAATACTATGGGCAACCAAAGATAATTGATAAACAAGAAACCTTTGTTCGCGGTTTACGAAACACATTAAATGATATTTCTGCTCAACCTCTGCTCCGACGTGTTTTATGTGGTCCATCGGATTTTGATTTCGAGAAACACCTGGAATTTGGAGGTATCCTTTTAATCAATACAGCAAAAGGGGAACTTTCTGATCTATCTGATGTATTCGGTAAATTATGTTTATATGCCGTGCAGAATGCTGTTTTCCGTCGTAAGCCTAACGTATCTCCTTACCATCCGGTTTTAGTCGATGAGTTTGCGGATTACATTTACAAAGCATTTAAAAGTTTTCCTGCTCAATCACGTAAATATAAAGCACCTTTAATTGTTATTGCACAAACCATTAGTCAATTAGCAATTGAACATGGCCCAAGATTCATGGATATACTGTTAGGTACATTTCGTAATAAACTTGTTTATGGTGATGTTACAAATGAAGACGCTAAATTATTTAGTAAGCTAATGGGTACGAAAACAATTTATGAGGCACGTGAAGGTGATCAAGAAATTGATATGGTAACAGCAGAAACAAAAACACAAAGTACTCGTAGAACATCCTACTCTTATTCGAAAACTGAGGTACCTATTCTTTCTGAAAATGACATTTTAATTCAAAAAGCATTCCAGTGTGCTGCTAAAATTGTAAAAGATAATGCTCCTCAAGGAGGAATACAAGTAAATGCGAACTTTGTTCCTGCCTCTGAGTTTAAAACAGCTAAGATTCAAGTTGATGCAGAAGCAGCTGCTTATTGGTTAAAAATTCGTGAAGAGTCATTGAATACGGAAATTAAATATAATGATTATGTCACAGATACAGATGTTGATAGTGAAGAAACTGTAATTGAAGAATTAAGTACACCTAAAACAGCACCTACTGCAATAGAAGGTTGGTTACAAACGTTAAATTCTGATACTTACGATTTTTATAGTAATGAAGATGATACTGACAATGGAGGGGAGTTAACAAATAATCAGTCTGTTCAAGATTACTCAAGGAATTCTGCTCCTACGCTAGAAAAAGAAGGTGCTACAGCATCAATTGCTACTTCTAATACAACAGAATCCGCAAAAACTAATGAATTAATCGATGTTCAGAAAGAAAATGTACGAGATACAAGTAAACATAGAGAACCTATTGAACTTAACAAAACAGCACCAGTGATTACTGAAACTCCAATAGAAGTGCCAAGGGCGAAGCATACACCACAATATAGAGAGCCTGCTTACACATCGACTGTAACTCATAATCAGCAAGAACAGGAAATTCAACGAACCGCAGAAATCAATGGTAAAAATACAACATCTAACTTAACAATGCAATGGTTACAGCAACAAATGGCTGCTACTGTTCCTCAAGATGATGAAAATACATTACCTTTAGATGAAATGGATGGTGGCTCTCGTCTTCACAATCGTAAAGTAGCACAAGTAACTCCAGAAAGTGCGGCAATTAAGGATAAACTTAGTCAATATATCGAAGGTGACATTGATCGTGATTGATACACTAAGCATATAACGAATATTTCTACTGATAAAAAGGTGTGGGGCGTAAACTCATACCTTTTTATCGTTTTTCCGCAAGAAGACTCCTTCCTCAATCACGTGCAGGACGTAGCCCAGTGATAGGTGGGAGATGAATTGCGGTTGGCGTTAGCCAAAGGTATTTAAACACATCATGCCTTATAGTATAATCAGGCGTATCAATGTTAACTAATGGTGGTTCTCCCATTAATGTAGTTAGAAAACACATCGAAAATCAAGGAATGAAGTGAGGTGAAAGCATTGTTAGTCAATAAGGCTTATAAGTTCAGAATCTACCCAAATAAAGAACAGGAAATACTGATTGCGAAAACAATTGGTTGTTCTCGTTTTGTCTTTAATCACTTCTTAGGTATGTGGAATGACACATACAAAGAAACTGGTAAAGGTCTGACTTACAACGCTTGTTCTGCTCAACTGCCGCAGCTCAAAATAGAGCTAGAGTGGTTGAAAGAAGTTGACAGTACTGCTATTCAATCAGCACTTAAAAACCTCGCAGATGCATATAAACGCTTTTTCAAAAAGCAGAATGACAAACCACGCTTTAAATCTAAGAAAAACAATGTTCAATCTTATACGACTAAGCATACAAATGGCAATATTGCTATTGTAGATAATAAGATCAAGCTACCAAAGCTTGGTTTTGTTAAATTTGCAAAAAGCCGTGAGATAGATGGACGTATTATGAATGCTACTGTTAGACGAAATTCCAGTGGAAAATACTTTGTGTCAATTCTTACAGAGGTTGAAATACAACCACTTGAAAAAGCTGATTCTGCCATCGGCATCGACCTAGGAATTACTGACTTTGCTATCCTTTCTGATGGTCACAAGATTGACAATAATAAGTTCACTTCTAAAATGGAGAAGAAGTTAAAACGTGAACAACGTAAATTATCAAAACGTGCATTAATTGCTAAAAATAAAGGTATTCATCTTCTTGATGCGAAAAACTATCAGAAGCAAAAGCGTAAAGTTGCTAGATTACATGAAAGAGTCATAAATCAACGTGACGACTTCTTAAACAAGTTGAGTACAGAGATTATCAAAAACCACGATATCATCTGCATCGAAGACTTGAACACAAAAGGAATGTTGCGTAATCATAAATTAGCTAAATCAATCTCTGATGTATCTTGGTCTGCTTTTGTATCTAAATTAGAATACAAAGCAACTTGGTATGGCAAAACAATCGTCAAAGTAAGCAGATGGTTTCCATCTAGTCAAATATGTTCTGATTGTGGACATCATGATGGCAAGAAATCTCTTGAAATAAGAGACTGGACTTGTCCTATTTGTCATGCAAACCACGATAGAGATATTAATGCTAGTAAAAATATTCTAGCCGAAGGCTTACGAACATTAGCCTTCGTTTGAAAAATCATAGAACCGTAGGAATCTACGGAGATAGCTTGGTAAATAAGAGAAACCGCTGTTGGTAAAGAAATACATCAACAAGTATGCTCTGTTCCCAAGAATCTCCCACTTCAATCAGACCGTAAGGTCGATAAGTGGGGGTAGTTCAATATTTCATATGTAACTTTCACTAAGGGGATCATTTCTTTATGCTAAAATTTAATTGAGTTTGTGTAGAAAGAGAAAACGGATTAAATATTAAGGGTTGGAGGAATGACATTGGAAATAGCCAAATTAAATTTGTCCATTGATAGTATGCACTTTTTACTTAATCATCAAATTAAAGGAAACGAATTCGAATGGCTCAATGTAGAATTTTACACCTATTCAAATGGTTTTCTTTTAGATGTAGTGGAATGGACAAAACAAAATGATTTTTCTTTATCGATATTGGATAAAGAATATACAGAAAAGTTTTTAGCGAGTTTAGAAAAGTTTAAACCATACCTTGTTATTGGGAGCAATATAGACTCAGGTAATCTAATTACTATCTACCAACCCACAGGAGAAATATATGAGCTAGAACATGAGATTACGGAAAGAGTAGAAAGATATTTTGTTAATTCTTCTATAGAGAAAATGTATTGCTGCTTCAATTACTTTAAAAAGTATTTGGTTCAACTAATAGAGCAAGAACACTACATAAGTCATGACCTAACAAACAATTTTTACGAACTAAAGAACAAATTAGCGGAGTTTGATACTAACATATTAATAAATGATGATGACTACAATAGACAATTTTGGAATTCCTTATATCACGGCAAGTTAAACTTTTTTTTGAAAAAGTCAAAGGGAATATAGATTATCTCTAATTGAGATACTTACATGAAATAACGTTATTTCAAAGTGTAAAACGACTTTTTAAGAAACAAAAGCAGATTATGGAATGGCTCCTTACTGGTTAAAATTTCACTAGAAAAATAAAATAATAACAGTAAGGAGTGGTTTCTTAATCCCGCATTGCACCTGCTTCTCGGGAAGTCATTGCTCCTTGTCCTTCTCTTACATCATTTTGAATTTCTTGTTTCACTTTTTGCGCATCAGTTTCTGCAAAATTTGGTTTCATAATAGAACTAGACTTTTCTACAGCTTTTTTATTATGTTGCATACAAACCCTCCTGACTTTAACATTTAACAATCTTATTATGTGTAAAAGTACACATGATATCCATCGAGCGTTCGAGGACGTTCATAGAGTAATACAGGCAGAATATAAACAAACTAAAAAGAAGCAGGTACCTCTCCATTTAAAGGTATCTGCTTCTCTTTACATAGATTCTATAATCATTTGTCTTTCATACCACTTGTTTAGTTTTTCATTAACACTTTTTGAAATACGCTTCATTTTGTTATTACAGAATCTTGATAGCGTAGCAGGGGATAGGCCTATTTCATCAGCTATTTCACGCATTGTTTTATTTTGATGCATATGCTGATACATAATTTTTTCTCGTATCATATCTTCTGACCCTTCAGGAGTTTGTTTTACAGTCTCTGCAATATAATGGTCCTCCGGATTCTCTTGCATACCTATTGCTTTTTTCTTTACCATACTATCTATATTATTCATCAATTCTTTTGGTGGTAAGATAATGATTCCTAATTTTGAATAGTAATTCTTAAACCAATTACGTTCTCCTATCTTTGTTTCATCCAATTCCTCAGCATACGCCCAATGTGAAATTACGTTTTCTTTTTCTAAATCAATTAAAACATTTTCTAGTTGTTCACGAATTCGAGTTGGACGACCCTTTGTAGTTGTAATACCCATTACAGATAGTAAACCTTTTTCTCCACCAATGGAGTATGGTCTTTTTAAAGTACTGTATTGCTGACGAATTCTCCACTGCCATGATAAATAACGAATTAAACGTTTATGAAACTTATGTCTATAGCTATTATACTCTAGTGCTTTTTTCGATAATAAAGCAGTTGTACTATTAGAGCCATACAAATAGCCTGATAAGAAACTACCTGGTTTAATCTTACAGGATTCTATTCCCATATATTCATTAGTATTCTTATCTCTCCATAACACTACTGAATCGAGTACGAATAGCCTTTTGATTACTTCACGTTTTACTTCGAATTGTTGTCCAGTTTCTGCTTGATCGTTCAGTACTACAACTTCATTATCATCATTCAAATAAATAAAGATACTAGCTAAAGCTGCTATACGTTGTGCTATTTTTATTTTATCTTCTGCTCGATAATACTCTACACCATTTGCAGATGCTTTTGGCATATTGCACAATTCCAATACATTTTCATAACTAAAATCTATGAATTCATCCGGTGATTTAGCTTGATTTAACCATTGTATTGTAATGGTATCCAAACAGTCTGCTGTAAGATCATCCATATTACTAATTACTCCATCAACCAATATAGACCATCTTTCTGCTTCGTTTGTGTTAACTAGTCTCAAATCCTCATCCTTGTGTGAGGATAGTTGTGCAACTCCACTTGAATTTTTCGTTTCTAATGGTAATACTGGTTTTGCTACTGTTTCATCTTCCTCAAAATGATTTTTTGCTATTCCATCACGTAGTTGATAATACATTGCGTCATTGGTTACAGGATAGTAATCATCAGATATATCTTCTATATGTTCTGTTACCTGACTATCTTCAAAAATTGAAATTTGAGTTGGTTCAACTGTTTCAACTTTTTCTCCGAATTCTTGTTCAATGATCTTATCTAGTACATTTTGAATCTCAATTTTATATTTATCCAAATTGGCATAAATGTTTAACAACGATATTCCTTGTTCTTGTTTCTGACCTAACCAAGAAACTAATGTCGAAAAGGAAGGGGACATATTAGCTGATGTTACTAATTTATCGTGATTCTCTTGTACTTCTTTATAATATTTATTCCATTTGGCCCATAACTGCTTGTTTTCTTCATAAATTGGAGCAGCAAGTAGGAGGGCATCACTGAACAATGCTAACACTTTCTCCATATTTAAATACCTCCTAACAATGTTAATTACAAATATAATTTGAATCGTAAAAATGTGAAACGTCATAGCTATATGATGGCTATATAACCTTTAAGTTGAAATGTTATCTGAATAATTCGCACAATTACTGATTTTTACTCGTTCTATTGTGGATTATTTAAATTCTCTTTACTTGTCTTTAATTATATAAAACTGCTTCTATTTGTAAAATCACTACTTTACAATACAATTTCAATTTTTAAAAGTAATTTAGTTAAACACACTGATTTTTTTATTAATATCTAGAAATCTTGTTACTTTAAGTCACAACTTTAATACCCCAGCTGCTTCTTACTTGAAACTCCACAGCTTTATCTTGGCTATTACTTCTTATTTGAAACTGCATAGCTCTATCATGGCTATTACTTCTTACTTGAAACTATATAGCCTTATCATGGCTATTACTTCTTATTTGAAACTATATAGCCTTATCATGGCTATTAACTCTTATTTGAAACTCCACAGCTTTATCCTGGCTATTACTTCTTACTTGAAACTATATAGCTTTATCTTGGCTATTAACTCTTATTTGAAACTTCACAGCTTTATCTTGGCTATTAACTCTTATTTGAAACTCCACAGCCTTATCATGGCTATTAACTCTTATTTGAAACTTCACAGCTTTATCTTGGCTATTAACTCTTATTTGAAACTATATAGCTTTATCTTGGCTATTAGCTCTTATTTGAAACTATATAGCTTTATCTTGGCTATTAGCTCTTATTTGAAACTGCATAGCTTTATCTTGGCTATTACTTCTTACTTGAAACTATATAGCTTTATCTTGGCTATTAGCTCTTATTTGAAACTGCATAGCTCTATCATGGCTATTACTTCTTACTTGAAACTATATAGCCTTATCATGGCTATTAACTCTTATTTGAAACTCCACAGCTTTATCCTGGCTATTAGCTCTTATTTGAAACTACATAGCCTTATCATGGCTATTAACTCTTATTTGAAACTACATAGCCTTATCATGGCTATTACTTCTTGCTTTTAATAGTGAATAGCTATATTGTGGTTACAATTTCGTAATTTATGAAACGTTATAGCTATATGATGGCTACAACTTTAAAAAAATGAAACGAGAATATCCTGAAAATCATTCACCTAAAAAAAATTTTTTTCTATGTAATTTAGTAATAAACGTTGAGATAAAGCCATTTCATTAAATATGAAAGAAAACACACTAAAATCATTATAGCTATATGATGGCTACAACTTTCACTTTAAAAACCCAAACAAATCCATATATACCAAGGGTTACAGCTATTTCTTATTAAATTCAACTTGTTTTAAAAACATGAAACGTTATAGCTATATGATGGTAGGAAACATGAAACGAAATGAAACGTTTATAGCGGTATGATGGCTACAACTTTTCATTTAAAAACAGCGATAACCCTCTATATATCAGTGTTTATACGAAATCCATAGAAATTTCTTACTCAATCTAAAACATGAAACGTTATAGCTATATGATGGCTACAACTTTAAAACGAAATTAGCGTAAAACCCTATAAAATCAATGGTTTAGGAAGATTTATTCCACTACATACCACGTTTCATATTCCAAAAACTTCATAGCCCTATGGTGGCAACAAAATTTTTTTCATGAAACGTCAAATCCCTTGTCCCACAAGGGATTGAGGCACGTTTCATTTTTTAATTTTTCCTCTTAAAGGGACAGATTTCACCAGTATTCGATTTGATATAATCAAAAATGAAATTCTATATCTAATTGTGGGGAAAACTGCAACTTAAAATAAAAGGAGGTGAAAAAGATGGCAAAACCTTTCGTTATAAAGAACAAACGTAGTTTAAATGGTGAAACAACAACACCGGTAATTGTAACAATTAAATCATGGCAAAGGTTAGTAGAAGCTTTAGAAGGTAAGTATTATAGTTTTAAAGATACTTATCTAGAAGACATTGTGAAGTCAATGTCCTATGAAGAACGAATTGCGGATGAAGAGGGATTTGTTGCAAAAGCCAAGCCATCTTTTTCACTGAAAATGAAAAAGATTGTAGATAAAGTAAGTGAATTTGATAAAAACGAAGGCAGAAAACATAAGCTATATGGAATTACAAATGCTGATTTAGAAGTATTTCTATTTCTTCATAAAAAATGTAATACATATGGTGAGCTTTCACATGTATCAATCCACATGCTTTGGGAAGATTATAAAAATTATAAAGAAGCATTTGCACATATTCACCACTCACAATTTTATGTAGCTTTGAAGAAGTTAAGTTTCCATAACATCATTACAATCGAAAATGAGTACAGTGGTAAATATAAAATTACCTTAACTGATTTCATGAATAAAGAAACGAATAAAGCAAATGCCTATACATTTATTAGCCCGATAGTATTTACCAAAGAATTCTTTGAGTTATCCATTGCAGCTAAGAAACTATTCATGGATGTAGCAATGCAGCAGAAACGCGAAACTACCCTGAAACGTTCTTTATTCAAAGTTGATGAACAAGGAAACTCAACTCACTTTGGTGGTATGTATCGTTACTTACATAAAAAATATCCACATCAGATTCGTGCTGTACTTGAGGAATTAGAAACAAAACTTTCTGCAACTGGATCTCCTTTATTTAAAATTTGTAAGTTAGAAAAAGGGAAGAGGAATAAAAAGCAATACACAACATTGCATTTATCTGTACATCCTGATTTCTTATGCGCGAAAGAAGAAGGAGCAGAATACCGTGATCCTTTTACACCACGAGATACATATAAGCGTAAAGTTAAATTCATTGAGAACTTGTTAGTTGAAATGAATATTGCTGAATTTGCAAAGGATATGAACCAATTCATTAACGTTTTAAAACACTCTTGTCACCGTCAAATTCGCCAAGTAGTTCGTGGCTTACGAGAAATGATTGATCGACAAGAAGGATATCCTAAAAAGCTTGTTTATACACTAAGTAAATTATTAAAGCAATCTTCTCAATATCGTGTATTAGACACAGCTGCTAAAACTGGAATTTATCCTTTAATTACACACAATGTACCTAAACATGATCAAGAAGAGGCCATTTTTAAATTTGGTACTCATTTTGCTATATACTCTTTACGCAATGTTCAAAAGCTATTCCGAAAAGCGCATGACCTGCTTCATGCGAAATATGCTGTACCTGTAACTATAGATACATACCATCGTAATTACATGCAGTATCAAGAGGAATCACTATTTAGAAAATATGCTTATGAGCAAGGAGTAAATATTAACGCATATACAGCATTAGAAATTGAAATTCGCGAACTTTTAAAGTCTAGTGGGCATAAAGGAAGTCAAATCCCTAGCGATATTCGTGAACTGTTCATTGAAAAAATTGATAAATTGCCAAAGGAAAAGATTCGTGTAATTGAGGTCCCTGAAGACTTTAATTTAATTCAGTTTCTACAGTCCTTAGAAGCATATTACCGTTCAACAAGTGAAGTACCACATACGGTTGATCAGCTGCTTCCAGCAATGTAATGATACAGCTCTCTATTTTTGAAAAAACAAAAGTGGAGGGCTATTCGTGTTGGAGATAACATGTGGAGTGTATTACTTCAAGCAGAATAGAGAGTCAGTTTTTAATCTTAATGATTACTACTCTCTATTTTTTATACAATTTCATACATTACACGTTTAATAAAATAAGATATTCACAATTTTCAAGTTTATAAATCTGAATATTCAATCTTTTTATGGCGCTTTATCTACAAAAAAGCATAAATATTTTTTATTATTCTGTTGATATCTTAATAATTTTGACCTGATGTGTATAATATAATACCTTAATTACTGTTTTTATCCTCTTCTATCCTTTAATCTACTTAAAATCAGAAAAACATCTGTTAATTTTGTTTAAAAAGTTGATTCTGTTCTTAACTTTGACCAATTTGTTAATAAATTGTGTGTAGTTTTTTTATAAATGTGGAAAATTTGTTCATAAGTCATAAATTTATGTACGTATTATATATACAGTTACTTGCATCAAATTAACGATGATTATATGTAGTTTTTATATACCTACTTTACGATATTTTGTAGTTTTAAATCCTCATTCAGCTCATTAAGTACGTTCCCAGTAATTACTTTTTATGATTTTTTACGGCTAGAGAACTTACGAACCCCTAGCACACCAATGTTTTAACATGATTTTCTCTCTGTATAAAAGTTTTATCTTTTTTCTTTATATATATTAAAGATATATATTATATTAGGTTTTAATATTGTGTAGTACTTACTATAAAGAATAGATCTTGTGTATAACCAATTTCATTTTTTAATGGGATTGTTTTTTTATGGACTTTAATAAATATAATGTTTATTTTTTATCACTCTCAAAACTTTGATATAAAAACATAAATTTTTTTTATTTCTCTTAGATTTCCGAAAAAAGTAAATCATACTTAAAGTAGATAGTTGATTAGTAGCAATTACAATGAAATTTGTAATCTCCTAACCATATAAAAAGAGAGGTGAAAACATGGTAAAAAAGAAATCCCAGAAAAACTCCGAAAAAAAGAAATTTACATTCTTTAAAAAAGCAAAGGATAAAACAAACGAAATATTAGATATGCAACAAGAAAATTCAGAAGCACTTAAAGAAAAGAAGAAACGTAAAACAAGGGAGAAAGTTCCGGCGATAACAGGAAGAAAAGTAGGTAAGGTTGCATTTTGGTGTGTAATGGGATTTGTGTTTGCAGGAAGCTCCCTTTCATTTATTCAACTTGCCGGTCCTCCTAGAGCAGTAGCTGTTCAGGAAAAGAAGGAGAAACCCGTAAAAATTAAAATGTCAGAAGCAGAATTAATTGCATACGCAAATAATTTTGCCACTAATTATTTTAATTGGAAAGTTGATATGAATGTAGCTGAAGAACGAAGAAAACGATTAGAAAAATTTCTAGTTGAAGGATCTGATGAGCAAGGTGGATTAAATAGAGATACTTTAAAAAACGCTTCTAGTACTTTAGTTAAATCGGAAGCAGTAGAGGTCCGACAAAAAGGAAATGAAGCAGAAGTTACATTGAAAATCATTCAGAAACTAGAACCTGTAAATAATCCTGCTCCTGGAACGACACAAGCTCCAGACACACCAAAGGAACCAAAAGAAGTTATAAGGTACTTCTCTATACCAATTTTAATGGAAAAAGGGAAGATGGTAGTCCCTAACAATCCTACAATCGTTCATGGAGAGAGAGAAAAGGCACCTTATAAAATAGCCACTTTCAAATCAGAAGGACGAGAAATTAATACAGATGTAGAAATTAAAAAAGTAGAACAATTTTTACAATCTGTATTTAAAGTATATACAGAAGGAACACCAGAAGAAATAGCTTACTACTTTGAAAAAAGTAATATAACAAATGGATTAAAAGGTATTATGACATTTAGCAAATTAGAAAACCTACGAATTTATGAAGGTAAGGACAAAGGATACAGAGTTTTAGTGGATGCCAAATTAAAAGACAATGATAGCAGCTTAGAGTACACATACACATATGATTTAAATCTTGTAAATAAAGATAACAAGTTTTCAATTAGCTCTATGAAGAAATTTGAAAACACATTAGAAAAAGTGGAGGGTAAATAATTATGGAGCTTTTGGGATTAGATATGGTCACTCAGCAATTACCTGCTATTACGGATGCCACGGTTCTAGGGAACATTAATTTTGGGGTAAATATTAAAAACTGGTTAGTAGCTCAGTTAGGTCCAATCTTTTTAGTTTGTGCAATCATCGGTGTAATTGTTCTACTTGTAAAACGACAAATGGCAGGTTTAATTGGTTGGCTGGTACTTTGTGCAATTGTTTCAGTATTTGTATTCTCACCAGACGTATTTAAAGATCTTGGAACAAAATTATATAACTTAGTTTTCAAATAATAACTATTAAAACTCATAAATTTTTAAGGAGTTGGTATAAGTGACTCAGAAACCGACTCGTAAGGAAGTAAGGACTTATAACTCTATTTGGGATATTCCAAAGAGTTTATATGGGATAAGGGACATAACACTCCCTTTCCCAGTTCCTTACAGACAACTAGGAATCTTTGTTGGGACACTTTTAGTAATTATATTTCTAGATCAGTTTTTACCCTTAGGCGAGAATGTCTTTTTCAAATATTTAATATTACCTGGTGGTATAGCGTACTTCTTTGGAAATGTAGAATTAGATGGAAAAAGCCCACACAAATTTATATATCGATTCTTTGTATTCACATTTGAAAGAAAAAAGTTGAGTCGTTATAAAGATACAACTGGTAATATTGGAAGCTATCAATATAAGACGGTAGTTCGATTTAAGGATGATTCAATTAAGAAAAAGTAATTCATTAATCTATACAGAAGAATTAGTTTAGTCTCATATTCTTCTCTAAGGAGGCACAAATGAATCAGGTTGAATTTCCAGTCAAATATTTTCATGATAATTTGATTTTTAACCAAGATGGTTCTTGCTGGGCGTATTATGAGGCATACGGGATTCCTTACGAATTTAAAGGAGACGATGATAAAAATACGTTGTTTATGCGACAGCTCGGTTTATTTTGGAATTATGAAGAAGAAAAACATCTATTAATGATTCCTGTTTATCAGAATTTCAAAGAAAAAGCCGATGAGTTTAAAGAAACAGTAAGTGGTGAACTAAAAGAGCTGGCAATAGATCATACTGATGACGTTATCCATGAGTTAGAAAGAAAATTTGGTAAAAACGCTGTAGAATATCGTTATTTTATAGGTGTGAAATTAAAAGTAAGACACATACAAGAAGGACTTAAGGAAATGCTTTACACTGCATTCCATACCTTTAAAAACACTGCAGAACAGTTTGGATTACTTGGTGATACCAAAATACTAAAAACTGATTTGGAGATGTTTAAAAGGGAAGCTAGTGCCTTTAGAAACAAAATAAGAAAACATTTAGCCGTAAGAAGTTTAGAAACAAATGAAACACAATGGATTGTATTACGCAACTTCTATCGTACATTGGAAGCACCTGTTACAGCAGGGTGGACGCCACCAGTAGTTGATGATGATTCTGCTATCTTTCCAAATCAAGAGAGTTTATTACGCTTAACAGAATCCGAAATAGACGTTAAAGGAAGGCATATAGAAATGTCTCAAATCGGCTCTGATGGATTAGAGTATCCAGCATATATGAGTTTTTTATCGGCATCGAAGATTCCATACACAATGGAATTTCCAGACCAAGAGTGGATGTATATGATCCAAAATATAGATTTCCCAATCGAACTAAGTGTTCGTACAGAAAATATTAACCATCGTAAAGCTCTATCTAAACTTAATAAAAAGAAAAAAGATTTAGAAGATCAAGAAGCACATGCAAGGGAAAATGCACAAACTGTTGGGTTAAACGTGTATGAAGGTGTTCAAGAAGCTACTGAATTACAAGCCCTTATACAAAAGACACGTATGCCACTAGTTAAGACTTCAGTATCTTTTTGTATATGTGCTGAAGATTTGGATACAATGCGTCGAAATACCAATTCACTTATTTCTATTTATAGAGAGATGATGATTGAATTAGTAAGACCATATGGAGATCAGTTCCTGCTGTTTAATGAATTTATCCCTGGTGCTAGAAGATATGTAGATGATTATATACACTTTATGGAGCCTGGAGTTCTGGCGGCCGGTATGTTTGGTGCAACACAAGATTTAGGTGATAATATCGGATTTTATATAGGTACAACTGGTATTTTAAACAAAGCAGTTTATATGACACCTTCTCTCGCAGCGACAAATACCGTTGCAAATCAAAAAACGAGCGCACTTTCAGTTGCAGTAACAGGAAGTACTGGTTCTGGTAAATCATTTGGAACAAACTTAATTGTTTATCTAGCGGTACTGGGAGGAGCCCAAACACTGATAGTCGATCCAAAAGGTGAGAGGGGGAACTGGACAGAAGATTTACACGGCTTAGAAGGTAAGGTAAATGTAATTACACTAGGGACTGATAGACGAGATGAAGGGAAACTAGACCCATTTATCATTCATAAACATAGCCGAAAAGATGCAATTGAGTTAGCAATGACAATTCTTACTTTCATTACAGGTATTAAACCAGATAACTCGGAGAAATTCCCGCGTTTAGCTTCAGCCGTAGAATTCGTAGCAGGAATGGAAGAACCGTGCTTAACAGCTGTATCTCAATATCTTGAAGATAGTGAGGATAAAGTGGATCAACAATTAGCCGCACATATTCAAGCATTTGAGAATTTATCCTTTGCACACTTAATCTTTGGTGATGGAACAAATAGAGATATTGAACTTGATACAGCAGTAAATATCATACAAATTCAGCATCTTGATATGCCAGACATTCAAAAAGATCCGAAAGATTATACCTTACAAGAAAACTTATCGGTTAGTATGCTGATGTCTCTATCTTCTTTTGCAAGAAAATTCTTTCAAAAGGACCCTACTAAATTCAAAATTGTTCTATTAGATGAAGCATGGGCAATCATGGGAACTTCTCAAGGGCGAGAGTTAGCTCGTAAGCTAGTTCGTGAAGGTCGTGCTTTAAACTCTGCAGTATACTTTGCAACTCAAAGTGCAAGTGACCTTGGAGATGAGACATTTAAGAATAATATCGGTATGAAGTTCTCATTCCGTAATACCGACAGTAAAGAGATTTCTTCAATCTTAGATTTCTTTGGATTACCTGATAATGAGGAAAATCATGCGATTGTTACTAATTTAGAAACAGGACAATGCTTGTTCCAAGATATCCAAGGAAGAACAGGTGTTGTCACAATGGATGTAGTGTTTAAGGATTTATACGATGCATTTGATACTAGACCAAATGCAAGGAAGAATTATAGAAAGTCAAATGATGATGAAAAGCAGGAAGTTAATGCAACCTTTGTCGAAGAAGGGGGAGAAAAAATAAATGTAGGAGTGAGTTAACATGGTAAAAACTAAACTAAAAAAATTAATGCTATCTAGCCTTTGTGCTGGCGCTCTAATTTTGAGCGCGGCATGTGGAAATAGCGAAACAAATGTAGGAGAAGAAAAAGATAAACAGGGGCACACTCCTAGAGAAATAATGCTAGATTTTGTAAAAGCCGATTTACAAAGGGATCATAAAACAATACTTAAGCTTGTAGTGGATGGAGAAAAAGATACTATATTAGATAAAAATCAAGGTCCTAAAAATAATTTGTCTTACAAAGATTATAAAGTAAAAGAGTATGTAGTCGATAAGGATACAATTATGTATAACTTTATATCAAAAAAACCCCCTAAAAATATTGATAAAGAAATAAAGTGGGTAAGGGTGGTTCGAACAGATAAAGGTTTTAAAGTACGTAGTTATGCTGCCCCTTATCGAAATGAAATCGATGAAGTAGCAAATACTAAACCGACAAATGAGTTTAGTTCAAAAGATTAATAGGTTCCCATAAAAGGGGGAGTAATATGTAATGAAAAAGTTTATTACCCTATTTTTATTGGTCTGTTCATTTCTTTTAGCATTTAATTTACTCTTTAAAGCTGCTCCAGTATATGCAGAGGAAGAACCCAGACCTTCACTTATAGACGATATTATTCCAAAGAGTAAGGAAAAATTAAAATATGAAGAATACCCTCCAAGTAGCTATGGGATTGATATTTATACACCAGAAGGTGGATTTGGTGAATCCCTTAAGTTTTGGAAATGGGGGGATAAAGTTAAAGAACAAATGGTTGCTGTATTATTTAGTCTTATAAGTATTGGATGGACTATTAATCTTGGAGTTAGTACTTTTGTTACAAGTATGGTTGGCCAATCTATGAGTCTCAATATTGTAGCTGATGTAGGAGATAAATTAGGCGATGTAATTTCTAAAGCAGCAGGGTTCAATGGTTCTTGGGGTAATGGAATATATAGTGAATTGATTGGACTTATGTTAGCTTTATTAGCCTGCTGGGTTATCTGGGTAGGTTTTGTACAACGACGCCAGTCAGAGATGCTAGGAGGATTGTTAAAGGCATTAGGTATCTTAGTTTTTACTTTAGGTTTTTTCGCAAATTCAAGTTATATTATCAAAGGATTGAACACTTTCTCTGAACAAGTAAATAAAACGGTTCTTGATTCCACTCAGAGTATCAGTGGAGCGAGTGAAGGATATTTAAGTGGTGTCGATTCTATTACTGATTTAACACACACTCTGTTAATAAAACAACCGTATACATTACTGCAGTTTGGTACAACGGATATAAAAAAAATCGGTGATGAGAGAATTAAGAAAATGTTAACAACAACTAATGCAGATGAAAGGCAAAAACTTTTAGAACATGAAGTGAAAGATGAAAACAATAAAATTCTGGTGTTAGACGCTACTTTTGAGCGTGGCGCTTTAGTATTATTACTTTTCCTAATCAATGGACCATTATGGGTTGTTTTAGGCTTATGTAGTATGGCGATGTTGTTCTACCAATTAATGTTTATCATTGTAGCGCTAATGTCACCAGTAATGTTATTGATGGCTTTAGTACCTGCATGGACTGGGACAGCTAAGAAATTTTTATCTGAATTGTTCCGAACACTGCTTATGAAAGTTGCAATTGGCTTTCTAATAACTTTAATGTTTTGGGTTTCTTCAATCTTATATAGCGCAACTGATAAGTATGGTTATTTAGTAGTTGCTGCATTACAAGTACTTTCATTCTTAGGTGTTTGGTTATACCGTAAAACAATTTTTGATGCTATTACTACAGTACCAGCAAGTGCAGGAGTAGCACGCGCATCAGATGCTATGAGTAATATTAGGCAGAAATATCGAGATGTTAGACGTGGATCTAAGTCAGTTGGAAGAGGTGTAGCAGTAGCTGGAGCCGTGGGTGTTGCAAGTGCGGCAATGGCTGGGAAAGTGGGTAAATCAGGCTATAGTAAGTTTAAACAGTTGAAAGAAAACTATGCTGATAGAAAAGAAAAGGTAGCGGATGGTAAACGCAAAGAAAAAGAACAAATGCAAGCAGAAAAAGAAAAAAATATAAATCAAATGAAAAAAGAAGAAAATTTGGGTGTTCGCGATAGAAAAGGAAATCAGGAGCAAGAAAGGGTTAAGGAAGAAGTAGCTGCAACTAAGGAGAATCCAGAATTAGCAGTACGAGGGAAACATCAAGATAATGATCCTGAAATACAACAAGCAGAACTAAAAGATAAAGAAGAGGATGTAAAAGCGGATGTTAAACCAGTAGCGCAATCAAACGATGAACTAAATAATAAAGAAGATGTGAAAGCTCATGTTAGACCGGTAGCAAATCAAAATAATGGTGGACTTGAGAATAAGCAAGAAGATGTAAAGACGGAAGCAAAACCAGTAGCACCAATTAAAACGCCAACGGGTCAAACAAAGCCAATCACAACACCACAATCAGGAACAACACCAACACAATCGAATCCAATTGAGAGTAAACCAATCACACCACCACAATCAGGAACAACACCGTTACAATCGAATCCAATTGAGAGTAAACCGATCACAACACCACAATCAGGAACAACACCGTTACAATCGAATCCGGTTGAGAGTAAACCAATCACAACACCACAATCAGGAACAACACCGTTACAATCGAATCCGGTTGAGAGTAAACCAATCACAACACCACAGTCAGGAACAACACCATTACAATCGAATCCGGTTGAGAGTAAACCAATCACAACACCACAGTCAGGAACGATACCATCACCAGCGAATCCAATTGAGAGTAAACCAATCACAACACCACAGTCAGGAACGACACCAACACCATCGAATCCGGTTGAGAGTAAGCCAGTCACTACTTCCCATGTGAGTACACCACCAAAACAAGTAGAGGTAAAACAAATTAATCAACAACATGTAAAAGAAGGAGCAGATATTAAGAAAGTTAACGCAAAAGCGCAAACACAACAAGAAGCTTTAAAAAATGTAAAAGCAAAAGAAACGATAAAACCAAAATAATTCCGCTGGTGAGGGAGGGTTTATACATTGAGTGCGGAACCAAATCGCGACTTTGAAAATGAACATCATCCTGAAGCTGAGCTAGGGAATGCTAAGCCTGCCTTGAAAAAGGCAGGCCATTCTTTAGGGAAGGCAGCTGGTAAAGGATCCAAAATAGCGGGTAAAGCAGTTGCACAAGTAGGTAAGAAAGTAGCAGTTAAAGTAGCACAGAAGGCAGCTACAGTAGCTGTTGCAAAGCCATTATTAATAATAGCTGGTGTTATTCTGGCTGTTGTTGCAGGTTTAGGAATAATCATATTTTTATTAACTGCTACAATGGGAGAGGATGAAGTCAGTCCTGGAGGAATTGGTGGTCCTTTTACACCAGGTACTGCAAGTGTTAGTCCTGAAGTAATGAGATGGGAACCATTGGTGAGGAAGTATGCAGCGCAACATGGAATTGAAGCGATGACTCCATTAATACTAGCTCTTATTCAACAAGAAAGTTCTGGGACTCAATTGGATGTAATGCAAAGTTCGGAATCACAAGGATATGGTCCAGGATATTTTACAGATCCAGAAGAAAGTATTAAATATGGTTTAATGCATTTTGCTGATTGTCATAAAAAATCCAACGGCGATCCAAATATTACACTACAGTGTTATAACTATGGTACTGGTTATGCAAACTATGCACTTTCTAACGGTGGATATACACACGCGAATGCAAGAGCATTTTCAGCAGAACAGACAGCAAAAACTGGTTATAAATGTGCTTCTTGGCGAAGTGCAGAAGCAGTAGCCAATAATTGGTGTTATGGTGATCCAGACTATGTTCCGCATGTACTAAGATATTATCAAGGTGGTAGTGGTGGTGGACCTGTAGCAGGCGGAGATGAATTATTTAAAAAGGTAATGGATGAAGCCATTAAATATCAGGGGTGGCCTTACGTTTGGGGAGGAAGAACACCACAATCATCATTTGATTGTAGTGGACTCATTCAGTGGGTATATGGGCAAGCCGGTGTTAATTTAGTTGGTACTGCAGAAACACAATTTAAAATGACACAGCGAACCAATGATCCACAACCAGGAGATTTAATATTTTTCCAAGGTACCTATAAACCAGGTATTTCACACGTTGGAATTTATGTAGGTAATAATCGTATGTATCATGCGGGAGATCCAATTGGTTACGCAGATTTAAGTAATCCTTATTGGCAACAGCATTTTGCCGGTTACGGTAAAGTGGCAAGATAGGAGGGGTGAAATGAAAAAAGTGACAATTTTTTTAATCGTATTGCTTATAGGTAGCATAGGATTAAATTTAAAAATAAACGCAGATAATGCCCAACTCAAAGATGAAAAGGTAAAGCTGTCTAAGAAAATACAAAAAGTAGAATCACAATATAAGGATACCGAGAAAGAATTGCAAGCTTTAAAGAGTAATAACCAACAACAGGTAAAGGAAGCTGCTGAGAGGTTTTTGAAAGCATTCCGGACATATGATACTGGTAAAGGGGAATCCTATCATACGAATGTTGAAGCTTATATAACTCCAAATGCGAAGAAAGAATTGACACCACCAGGCCCACCTAATCCACCTGCTTCAAGTACCGCAGAAGAAAAAGATAAGAAAAAGGTAGCCTTTAAATCAGAGTACATTGGTGGCGAATTGTACTATGCATTTATAGATACTACCAAAGCAAACGTACTTGCTAAGGTTAAAAGTAAAATGATTATCAATGGTGTATCATCTGAAAATATGTCATTGATGCAAATCAATCTAATTTATGATGGAAATAAGAAGTTATGGCTCGTTGACAAGGTTATACCATTAGCTGATTTAAGAGATCAGATGCCGTAAATCAAAGTACTTATTTATGTGGATAAGTATGACGATGGTAGAGGTACATTAGAAAGAGAGAAGTAAGAAGAAAAGGTCATTCATCTGATATAAAAACGTAATTGCAACAAATGGTGAGTAACTTTAATTTCATTTTTAATTACTTTATTGAGGGCTACTAAGGTAGCTCTTTTTTATTTGTCACAATCGGATGTGAAGGTATGAACTTACACTAGCGAGGGCCTTAGTTGAAGAACATAAAATAAAAATAAAAATAATCAAACTTTATTCTATATATGTCAAATTAACATAGCATCCTATTATAAGCAGTTAAAAGAAATTCTTTGTATTATATTGATCTGCTGAAGAGGTATATTATATGATTTTTAAAATTTAGTTTAAGGTGGGATTGTATGTGAATGGAGATAAAAGACTGAAAAAACCGGTGGTAAGTTTTATATTATTAACCAACATTATTTTTTGGCCACTTTTTCTTCTTGTAGGAATCACAAAATTATTAGATTTTCCAACGTGGATTTTTGATGTAACACTTTGTATATCAGCTTGGTCTTCCACTTTTGCTTTTGTGTTGCTATTTAAAAAACTATATCCTGGACAGAGTTTTATTCAATTCGTAAAAGATAGATTTAAAAATAAACTTAGTTTCCCTATAGTTCTTACTGTAAGTGTGATTCAAATAATTATATTTTTGACGATGTTGTTTCTCGTGTCGATTAACAGTGAAGCAAACTCGATTTTTAATAGAAATACTTGGGGTGTGTTAATTTATTACTTTGTTAAAACCATTGTGTCCGGACCACTAGGAGAAGAATTGGGGTGGAGGGGGTTTGCACTAATGGAGCTTCAAAAAAAATATTCTCCACTAAAATCTTCAATAATTATTGGTTTTTGGTGGGGAATGTGGCATTTACCTATATGGTTTACTACAGGTCTTACAGGCAGTAATTTAATCAAATATGTTTTGTTTTTTATGATTGCAATTATATCTACTACAATTATCATGACAGCATTTTATAATTTAAATCAAAATTTAATTATTCCAATGATCATCCATTTTTTCTTTAATTTATTTATTGGCATAATAAATGGACAATTAATTGAATTAATTATGTATAATGCAATTTTTTATTTGATAGTTGCAATTTTAATTATAGTTTTAAATCCAAAGAAAGTATTATACGGGAATAAAGCTTTATGATGTCCTGAGAATGATAGATTAGCAGAAAGGTATGAGGATGCACAATGTACTAGCGCGTATATTAAGTAACCACCATAATAAGTTTGGAAGCCGTTCTACCTATGAAATGCTAAAACGCAGCATTTTCAGGTCAAATTAAACCGTGGGATTAAAGAGAAGAACCAAATAAGACTTAAATGCATAAAGGGGAAGCAATAATAATCATTCGAAACGAAATTGTAACATCTTCACCCCTATTCTATACCAGAATTATATAGAATAGGGGTGAAGGAATGGATGATAGAGAAAAAATGATTATATTTTTTAGTGAATTCTGGAAAGTGAATTCAGTTAAAATGCTGGCTGAATTGTATCTAGAAAACATTAAAAATCATTCGAATGTTTATAGTTAAATATAATCTTTTTAATGTTTTTTAGAGAAACTTGTATACCTCTAACCTCGCGTAATATTAGAGGGGAGATCTTCTATCGGAAAAAGATAAAAACAGCTTTTCCAGAAGCTACGGTAAAAAATAAAAATTTTACTTAGTTTGCTTTATTATATATTAAATGTAAGCGGTTTCTGTTCTTAGCGAAGATACTTAGAATGTGACCTTAATAAATTTAGAAAACTAAAGGAGGAATCATAAGTGGTTGAAAAAATCTTTACAATATTAGAGGATGGGGGACTTCATGCGCGTCCTTCAACAACATTAGTTAATGCAGTTAGCTCATTTAAATCAGAAGTGATGCTTGAGTATAAAGAAAAACAAGTGAATTTAAAATCTATTATGGGTATTATGGCACTTGGTGTTCCAAAAGGAGCACAAATTAAAGTGATTGCAAAAGGGGAAGATGAAGAACAAGTACTTCAAGGTGTAAGTAAAGTAATGCAAACACAAAGTATTGGCGCATGATAATAAGTAATGTTTTGAATGGTTTATATAATAAAAGGAATTTCAAACGCGAGAAGGTATCATCTAGAAACTCCAGAGTCAATAAACGGTATATCATATATTAATAAGTATTGAAAGAGTATCAAAATTCCCAATAGAGTTAACTTCTTGGGAATTTTGATGCTTACTAGTAAGGGCAATGTAGTGTTATTACATATAGATATTAGTGTATGCCGTAACATAGTTGGAATTTTAAAATCAATATATAGTATCTAAAGTGTTAGTTATAAGGAAAAGTAAAAATATCCTTTGATGTAATGTATATAACTTAGAAGGATATAAGAGATAGGTGAAATTCATGAATACAAGACAAAAAGAAATTTTGTTTCTGTTATTATCTGAATCTAATGATTATTTACTAGTACAAGACCTTGCGGATCAAGTAAATTGCTCTGAAAAAACAATTCGTAATGATTTTAAAGCAATTGAGGATCACCTCACGAATTACGCGAGTGCAATTCTTGTTAGGAAGCCGGGCTTAGGAGTTTACTTAGAGATTGCGGAATATGAAAAGGTAGATTTGTTTAATAAACTTTACTGTATAAATAATCGTACAAAGTATGAATCAGATGAAGAAAGAATCCTGCAAATTGCTTATAACTTATTAATGAATGTAAAGGCAGTTACTGCACAGGATATGGCTTCTCAACATTTTGTAAATCGTACTACTATAAAGAAAGATTTAGATAGAATTGAAAAGTGGCTATATCATTTTGATTTAACTGTTGTTTCAAAGCAGAGGATAGGACTGTTTGTTAAGGGAACTGAAAAGAATAAAAGAAAAGCCTTGGCTAGATTATCAGATTTAATTCGTAATTCAGAGCTAACGAATCAATTTATTAAGGAACAATTTTTATATCATGAGGTTGAATTTGTTACGAATGAATTGAAAGCGCTACAAAAACGAAATGCATTATTTTTTACAGATGATGCATTTGAAAGTTTATTAGTTCATACGTTGCTGATGGTACGGAGAATGAAGCTTAAGCAATCAATTTTAACCCCTAAAAGGGAAATTAAAATAATACAAGAAACAAAAGAATATAAATGGACATTGGAGTTTTTAAAACGATTAGAGAGTGTTTTCGCTGTTCATTTTACAGAAGAAGAAGCTACGTATTTAACAGCTCATATTTTGGGCGGGAAATTCCGTTATCAAGACAAGCCAGGGGAAGGTAGTAAACTTACTGAAAGTAATCCAATCCTTTCTAGGGTTGTACATCAATTAATAAAACGAATGTCACAGTTGTATGAAATTGATTTCAGTAGAGACCAAATTTTAATTGAGGGATTAACAATCCATCTATATACAACGTTGAATCGTTTGAACTATGATCTCTCTGTATCCAATCCAATGCTACATGATATAAAGAGAATGTATCCTTATATATTTAATATGTTGATTCAGGTATTAGAAGAAATAAATGAATCTCTAATTCTATATATTCCGGAGGAAGAAGCGGCATATCTTACTCTACACTTTGAAGCATCTGTTGAACGGTTAGATCATCAGGAAAAATCAAAAAATGTAATTATAGTATGTCATATGGGGATTGGGATGTCACAGTTGTTACGGACAAAAATTGAGCGTAAATTTCGCAATATCCATGTGATGGACTGCATTGCAAAAGCTGATTTACAAGATTATATGATGAAACATCATGATGTGGAACTCGTTATTTCTACCATTGCCCTTACAAAATTACTTATTCCTCATATCGTAGTATCCCCATTATTAGAGGGAGCGGAAGAAAAGAAGCTAGGAGATTTTATAAAAGAATGCGATGAACCGAGTTATAAAGAACAAAAAGACTTTGTTATGCTTAATTATACATCTCCATTTTTAGTATTTTTACAACAGGACGTGCAGCACCCATATGAGCTAATTGAAAAGCTAGCACATGCTTTGCATAGCAAAGGCTATGTAGATAAAGAGTATGCAGAAAATGCAATTATAAGAGAAAAGATGTCAGCAACAACGATTGGAGCAGGGATTGCAATTCCACATGGCAATCCGAAATTTATTCAAGAGTCGGTAATTGCAATTGCTACATTAAAGGAACCAATAGATTGGGGATCAGAGAAGGTGTCACTTGTATTTATGCTAGCAGTTAAAAGTGATGGGAAAGAGGTAACGAAACAGTTATTTCATGAGTTATCCTTCATAAGTCAGCGACCATCCTTTATTCAAAAGCTTACCAAAGAAACAAACGTAATGAAATTTTTATCGCATTTACATAATTAAACAAAAAGTGAAGGCCGAAATACTTCGCTTTTTTGTTTGTTTCGGTAAAAGGTTTATTTTTCCGGAAGTTACGGTAAAAAATGAAACTTTTGTCATTACGATATTGATTTATATTATGTGTAGGCGCTTACAACGATAGTGTGAGGAGGATTAGAAATGAAACTGTTAGCGATTACATCATGTCCGAATGGAATTGCCCATACTTATATGGCGGCAGAAAATTTGCAAAAAGCAGCGGATAAATTAGGTATTCAGATGAAAATTGAAACCCAAGGTGGTATAGGGGTAGAAAATGAGTTGACCGAAAAAGATATTCGAGAAGCAGACGGTATCATTATAGCTGCTGATAGAGCGGTAAATAAAGATAGATTCATAGGCAAAAAATTGTTGGTTGTCGGAGTTCAAGATGGTATCCGTAAACCAGAAGAATTAATTCAGAAAGTAGCAAGTGGTGATGTACCTGTCTATCATTCACAGGCCAAAACAGTTGAAAGTAATCAACAGGAGAGAAAGCAAAATCCGATATATCGTCATTTAATGAATGGTGTATCTTTTATGGTTCCATTTATTGTAGTTGGTGGATTGTTAATTGCAATTGCATTGACGCTGGGTGGAGAAAAAACACCTGGAGGTCTAGTGATTCCAGATGGATCTTTCTGGAAAACAATTGAACAAATTGGTGGTGCATCATTTACGTTTATGGTTCCAATTTTAGCTGGATATATAGCGTATAGTATAGCTGATAAACCTGGTCTTGTTCCTGGTATGATTGGTGGATATATTGCAGCGACAGGAAGTTTTTATGGAAGTGAAAGTGGTGCTGGTTTTCTCGGCGGAATTATCGCTGGTTTCCTAGCAGGTTATGTAGCATTAGGAATTAAAAAAATAAAAGTTCCAAAAGCGATTCAACCAATTATGCCGATTATTATTATTCCGGTGTTCGCTTCTCTTGTAGTTGGTTTAGCATTTATATTTATTATTGGTGCTCCTGTTGCACAAGCATTCGAGTCATTAACTGCTTGGTTGGCGGGTATGCAGGGATCAAGTTCAATTCTCCTAGCATTAATTTTAGGGGCAATGATTTCATTTGACATGGGTGGACCAGTCAATAAGGTTGCATTCTTATTTGGTTCAGCAATGATTGGAGAAGGAAACTATGAAATTATGGGTCCGATTGCTGCGGCAATCTGTATTCCACCAATTGGAATGGGGCTTGCCACTTTCATAGGTAAGGGGAAATTCCAAGATTCAGAGAAAGAGATGGGTAAAGCATCATTTACAATGGGACTATTTGGGATTACGGAAGGTGCGATACCATTTGCAGCACAAGATCCACTTCGTGTTATTCCAAGTATTATGGCTGGTTCAATGACAGGTGCTGTGATTGCCATGATTGGTCATGTAGGAGATAGAGTGGCACATGGTGGTCCAATTGTTGCGGTGCTAGGAGCAGTAGATAATGTATTTATGTTCTTTGTAGCTGTAATTGTAGGTTCCGCTGTGACTGCTGTTGTAGTAAATGTATTGAAAAAGGACATTTCAAAGGTAGAAAAACAACCAGTTGAACAAATAAAAGAAGTTTCAGCCACGAAAGAAGTGCTACAAGTAGAGCAAGAAACTCAAAAAGAAAGCAAACAAGTAGATAAGGTAGAAATAAAAAAACTAACAGATATTACGAGCTTAGAGTTAATTGAAACAGAACTAATAGGAGAAACACGAGATGACGTCATTGATGAAATGATTCAAAAATTAAACCATGTTGGTGCATTGTATTCCAAAACAGAATTTAGACAAGCGATTATGAATCGTGAGCAAGAAAGTACAACAGGTATTGGTATGAATATTGCGATTCCGCACGGAAAATCAGAAGCTGTTAAGAAACCGAGTGTGGTATTTGGAATTAAACAATCGGGCGTAGATTGGAAAAGCCTTGATGGAACGGAAGCGAAATTAATATTTATGATTGCGGTACCAAAAGAAAGTGAAGGAAATGAACATTTAAAAATCCTTCAAATGCTTTCTCGAAAACTAATGGATGACAATTATAGAGAGCGGTTATTATCCGTCAAAACAAAACAAGAAGTATACAAGCTGCTAGATGAAATTATATAGAACGGAGGATTATAATTATGACTGAACCATTATTTTTTGCACCTGTTTTTAAAGAAAGAATCTGGGGTGGAACGCAATTAACTTCTTTTGGATATGAGATTCCATCAAATCAAACTGGAGAGTGTTGGGCTTTTGCAGCACATCAACATGGACAAAGTATTGTTAAGAACGGAAAGTATAAAGGGTTATCTTTAGGTGAATTGTGGGAAGAACATCGAGAGTTATTTGGAAATATGGAGGGAGATCGTTTCCCTCTTCTTACAAAAATTTTGGATGCTAATCAAGACCTATCTGTTCAAGTTCATCCAAATGATGAGTATGCTAATGTGCATGAAAATGGAGAACTCGGAAAAACTGAATGTTGGTATGTAATCGATTCCAAAGAAGACGCAGAAATTATTTATGGGCATCATGCAAAAACAAAAGAAGAATTCATGACTATGATTAAACAGAAAGAATGGAATCAACTGTTACATCGTGTGAAGGTAAAACCGGGAGATTTCTTCTATGTACCAAGTGGAACTGTTCATGCAATCGGTAAAGGGATTTTGATATTAGAAACACAGCAGAACTCTGATACAACTTATAGATTGTATGATTATGATAGAAGAGATTCGGAGGGGAATTTACGTGAGCTTCATCTTGAAAAAAGTATTGATGTAACCGAAATTCCGTTTATATCGAATCAATTAACTGTAAAACATGAAAAAGTAGATGATTTGAGCGTAACAAACTTTATCAAATGCCCGTATTTTTCAGTGGGAAAATGGGAGCTAGATGGATCAGCCAGTTTGAAACAACAAAAAGGATTCCTTCTTGTTAGTGTAATTGAGGGAGAGGGTGAGTTAATTAAAGACGGCGAACACTTTTTCTTTAAAAAAGGAGACCATTTTATATTACCTAATAATTTTGGGGAATACGGTTTGATAGGTAACACTAATTGTATTATTTCAAGCCTACAATAATTCTGTTTATTCATATATAACGTATTAATGATTATAATTTATTGTAAGACAAATTAACGAACTGTAGCCTTTGAATAAAGTTTGATTCTGACAAGTGTTTTAATGAGTTATATTTTAGTTCATTTAGGAATGACTGTGTTTGGAGTATAGCTTAGAAAACATTAGTTTGATTTTTTCTGATGAGGGTAACATTTTGTTACTCTTTTTTGGGGGATCAAAATTAACTAGCTACTTCCTAATCATTTTGCCTTATTTATCAACCTGTTTATGCTTTTTTCAAATTTTGTAATAGAGCCGTATTTTTGCTAGCTAATAAGGACAATCGAAAATCCGTCTTATATTCAAAAGTTTACGGAATAAAAGAAAGTAATGAAGTTTTTACCTTATTTACGTCATGAAATGAGGTGAAATTACTATTTTTCCGGAAGTTACGGTAAAAAATAAAACTTTTAACTGTTTGAAAATGAAATACAGTAATTGTAGATGCTTTTATTAAGGTTTGAAGAGAAGTATTAGCGTTTTTAATGACAACTGAATATTAGATTCTGTTAGTGAATGTGGGATAGAAAGGCATTCTAGCAATATAAGTTATGACAGTGAATTTTATTACTTAGCAGAACCTTTATTGACTTTATAGGTTTTAAGTCAATAATTAGTTAATCTGGCATTGTATAAAAGTGCCTTATTTGCTACTTCTGTTTGTGAATAAAATCACAAGCGGCATATGGAACAACAAAATGAGTTTTATGACTAAGCTTTCATCAATCATTTAATCTGGCGCAGTACTATTAGGGCGCTAGTGGGGATAGTACACCATCCGCCGCCTCGCTTTATATCGTAATCTCATAGGGGAACAGAATAAAGCAGGCGGTCTGTCAGGAGAAGGTCAAGTAGTCCTGATGAGAAGGGGAAACAGGTTTCACAGGAATCACCCAATTTTCGAAGAGATAGGCGAAAACAATGCCTCCTCGCCGATTTTGAAACCGCTTTAAAAGTGTCGAGAATCAAGTTTGCTCTTGGGGGAATCAATGATAGATCTTGGCCAGCAGGCCAGAGCCAATATGGCATGATGAATGCCGAGAGTATTACTAGAAATAAAGGAGGTGGTTTTCTCAGAGAAGAAAAAGTTACCTTTTCAATAGACAAAGACTGATGAAAAAAGACGAAACAGTTGTGTCTATTCAGAAAAAACAGGAGGGAATATTTAGGAGGTAGTAATATGGTAGGGATTATCCTAGCAAGTCATGGCGAATTTGCTGAAGGTATCTTACAATCTGGCGCAATGATTTTTGGAGAACAAGAAAACGTTAAGTCTGTCACCTTAATGCCAAGCGAAGGTCCGGCCGACCTAAGAACAAAAATGGAAGCTGCGGTTGCATCTTTTGATAATCAAGATGAAGTATTATTCTTAGTTGATCTATGGGGCGGTACTCCATTCAATCAAGCGAATGGCATGTATGAAGAGCATAAAGACAAATGGGCAATCGTTGCTGGTATGAATTTACCAATGGTGATTGAAGCGTATGCATCTCGTTTTTCAATGACGTCTGCTCAAGAAATCGCAGCACATATCGTTAAAACGGCAAAAGAAGGGGTAAGAATTAAACCCGAAGCACTAGAGCCTAAAGAAGAAAAAGTTGTAGCAATTGATGAAGCTAAACAATCAAAAGGTGTACTTGCTCCAGGAACAGTAGTTGGTGACGGGAAAATTAAATTCGTTTTAGCTCGTATAGATTCTCGTTTATTACATGGACAGGTAGCGACTGCATGGACAAAGTCTACACAACCAAATCGTATTATTGTAGTTTCAGATGCAGTCTCTAAAGACGATCTTCGTAAGAAATTGATTGAACAAGCTGCACCTCCAGGGGTTAAGGCAAACGTTATTCCTATCAGCAAAATGATTGAAGTTGCAAAGGATACACGTTTTGGTAATACAAAAGCATTATTACTATTTGAAAACCCACAAGATGTTCTAAAAGTTATTGAAGGAGGGGTGGATGTTAAGGAGATTAATGTTGGTTCTATGGCCCATACAACTGGTAAAGTTGTTGTTAATAAAGTACTTTCTATGGGACGTGAAGATGTTGAAGCTTTCGATAAAATGAAAGAAAAAGGCATTCAATTTGATGTACGTAAAGTACCAAATGATTCTCGGGAAAACATGGATGACATTCTAAGAAAAGCGAAAACTGAATTAGCTTAGTGGTATAAAAAGTCAAACAAAGTGGAGGCTATTATGTCTATTATATCAATAGTTCTAGTATTGTTAGTTGCTTTCCTAGCTGGTATAGAGGGAATACTAGATGAATTTCAATTTCATCAGCCACTAGTAGCATGTACACTAATTGGATTAGTAACAGGGAACCTAGAGGCTGGAATTGTTCTAGGTGGAACACTTCAAATGCTTGCACTTGGGTGGGCGAATATTGGGGCAGCTGTAGCGCCGGATGCTGCGTTAGCATCCGTTGCATCGGCAATTATTTTAGTATTAGGTGGTCAAGGTGTTAATGGCGTTGCATCAGCGATTGCAGTGGCGATTCCGCTTGCAGTAGCAGGTCTTTTCTTAACAATGCTTGTTCGTACAATTGCAGTTCCTATCGTGCACATGATGGATGCGGCAGCTGAAGAAGGAAACGTGAGAAAAATTGAAATACTACACATCATGGCAGTTTGTTTACAAGGTATCCGAATTGTGATTCCGGCAGGAGCACTTTTGTTTATTCCTGCAGAAAGCGTTCAATCATTCTTGGAATCAATGCCTGCATGGTTAACTGATGGTATGGCAATTGGTGGTGGAATGGTTGTTGCTGTTGGTTACGCATTAGTTATTAATATGATGGCAACAAAAGAGGTATGGCCATTCTTTATTATTGGTTTTGTAATTGCCGCAATTTCTCAATTAACACTTATTGCGCTTGGTGCCTTGGGTGTAGCTTTAGCTCTTATTTACTTAAAACTTTCTAAAATGGGTGGTTCTTCCAATGGGGGCGGAGGCAACTCTGGTGATCCGCTTGGCGATATATTAAACGATTATTAATCTAGTAGGAGGAGGAGAAGGGAAATGGAAGAAAAAATTCAATTAACAAAAAAAGATCGCTTAGCCGTTGCATGGCGTTCTACGTTTATACAAGGCTCCTGGAACTATGAGCGTATGCAAAATGGTGGTTGGGCATTCTCTATGATTCCAGCAATAAAAAAATTATATAAATCAAAAGAAGAGCGTACAGCAGCGTTAAAACGTCATTTAGAATTCTTTAATACACATCCTTACATTGCTTCACCGATTCTAGGAGTTACATTAGCACTCGAAGAAGAACGTGCCAACGGTGCGGAAATTAATGACGTGGCAATTCAAGGTGTTAAGGTTGGGATGATGGGTCCTTTAGCAGGTGTTGGTGATCCAGTATTCTGGTTTACTTTACGTCCGATGCTAGGTGCTTTAGGTGCATCATTAGCGATGACTGGAAATATTCTTGGACCAATCATTTTCTTCTTATTTTGGAACTTGGTTCGTTGGGGCTTTATGTGGTATACACAAGAATTTGGTTATAAATCAGGCTCTAAAATCACCGATGACCTTTCAGGTGGATTATTACAAGACGTTACAAAAGGTGCATCAATTCTTGGGATGTTCGTACTTGCTGCCTTAGTACAACGATGGGTATCGATTAAATTTCAGCCGGTTATATCTAAAGTTCAGTTAGATAAAGGTGCATATATTGAATGGGATAAGCTTCCTTTAAACGGGGAAGGAACACGTAAAGCTTTTGAACAAGTAAACTCAGGAATGGCACTTTCACCTACGAAAGTAACTACCTTACAAAATAACTTAGATCAATTGATTCCTGGTTTAGCTGCATTACTTCTAACATTCTTATGTATGTGGTTGCTTAAGAAAAAAGTTAGTCCAATTGTAATTATTCTTTCTTTATTTATAGTTGGGGTAGTTGGTCATGTAATTGGACTTTTATAATGAAAGTGTTGATACTCTCAATTCTCAATATTTACTATTGAGGAATTATTGAGATGCAGTTTGTAGGAGATCTTTGCAGCCTGCAAATATATAATTGTTTGCATACAAAAGTGGCTGGAGGGTATTGATTCAGCCACTTTTTATATTGAATTAATTGCTTAAAGAAGCAATTAATAAATATAAAAGAAATGGAGCGGATTTGATGATACAGTCAATTAATACAAAGGTAGATTTAGTAATAGATGCGACTTCTTTTATGGGACTTTCGGATTATGGGGAAATTATGATTGGTGATAAAGGATTTGAATTTTATAATTCCCGTGACTCGCGTAAATTTATTCAAATTCCATGGGAAGAAGTAGATCACGTTATAGCCTCTGTGATGTTTAAGGGAAAATGGATTCCGCGTTATGCGATTAAAACGAAGAGAAACGGGACCTTCAGCTTTTCTTCTAAGGACCCCAAAAAAGTTCTTCGGACCATACGAGAATATGTAGAACCAAATCACATGGTTCGTTCTCTAAGTTTCTTTGATGTTATTAAACGATCATTTAAGTCGATGGGCAAGAAAAAATAATGGAATGAAAGGTGAAGTAATCCTTCTCAAGTAGACAGTGTTTAAATGATTAGATATATAGCTATTTTAACATTAATTCTTATATATAAGGTAACGGGCAGGTCTAGAATAAAGAGAATTAAAGAATTCCAGAAAATATCCCTAAAAAACTTAGTTTCTCAGTTAAAAGTAACAATAATTCAAGTAGAAGTATTATTTTTGAATTTTATAAACATTGAGCAAGGGAGAGGAGATATTTTTATGGATTCAAAAACTTATGAAAAGCTACAGGCACTACGTAGATATAAAGAGCCAATTCAAGCGGTATTGAGAACGGTTAAAAAACATGATAAAGACGATCCAGATACTGAATATGCTGAGTTTGCCCTTGAAAACGGTAAGATTATAGGTATTTGTAAAAAAGAGGAATTCTCTGATTATTCTTTTAGAAGTATTACACAATTCACAGGTAATATTTTTAACGTAGTAATTACTCAAATGTCGGATGAACTGGATGTAAATAAAGTACAGGTTTCAGTAAAAGAAGCAAGTAGGAGATCTGCCGATGCTTTAATTCGTGAGTTAATAGAATTGGAGCAAGATGAAAGACTGCAAGAGCCAACCTACGAAGCAGAAGTAACTGGATACAACATGAATGCTCAGGTTCCAACCATATTCTTACGCATTAATGGTGCAGAATGCTTCATGAAATTACATGAACTAAACTATGGAAGAGTGTATAAAAACGCTGTGGATCGTTATGCACCTGTTGGTGAACGCATCCCAGTTAAAGTTCTGCAATTTAATCCAGAGCAACGATTAATCCACGTTTCTAGAAAAGCAGCAGTGGAAAACCCTTATCAGTTATTATCTGAATTAGCTGAAGGAGATACAATCGTTGGAAGGGTAGTAAATGTTGACCCGCGTTTTGGAGTTTTTGTTGAATTGGACCAAGGCTGCACAATTAAAGGAATTGTCCCTAAAACAATCGAACAGCCAGTATTGGATGAAGTAGTTAGTATGAGAATTGTGAATGTGGATGTAGAAAAAGAGAGAGGGTCGGGGGTTATCTTTAAGTTTCCTTTTGGACGCAAAAAAGTTAACGACCCAACGGCGTTTTTATATAACTAATGAGTGCGCCGCAGGTTTCCGTACAAGAGAATGGAAAGGCGGTTCAATATTGGCTTAATAGGGACCAATCTTTATCACTTTGGGATGACCCCTCCTTGCAGGGAGGACCAATTCTTCCAGATAAATTCAAACCACTCACAGATTTACGTAGTATTTATGACAGGATTAATTCAGGTTTTATAAATGAAAAAGATAATTTAATACTAAAGCTTATTTGGGATTCATTAGCGATTACTGAAGCTCAAATTAAAAATTTTGTGGAATCTAAAATTAGTAGGTCACAGGTTTCAGAATCGTTGAAAAAACTGGTACTGTATGGATTTGTTAGTCGATGGGAGATAAAATCGGAGCTATTTCCGGATCAACCTAAAACCTCTGCTCCAATTACGTTAAATACTGCTGGACATTTGATGATGTGGGCTTATCATAACCGTAATACAAACTATTCTTTGAAGCCAGAACAGTGGTTAAAACTTGGAGTAGCGGGGGTACAAAGATTTGTCACTATGAATCAAATAAAATATGAGTTTGCAATAGGCCAACAATTATTAAAAAACTGGTGCTGGTATCCAAAGCTAAAAGGTACTGGTAATGGATATAACCCAATTGCTGTTGGAGAAATTAAAACTCCAATTGGAAATCAAAACTTCATATTTGAAAGGGTACAACAAGGTCAACGATATGCACAACATTTGAAATCGAGATTGAAAATTTGGGAAGATCAAATTCGAAATGGACCAAATAATCTATTGAATTTCGAAAACACGAAGAGTTTACCAGGAATTTTTATATTATCTATATCTAATCTTGCTTTAGCAGAACATGTTAGAAAGGAGCTAATGTTAGATTTACGAAAGATTCCTATAATGCTTGTAATAGATGAATGTATTCACAATGAGGGATTCGCAAAATCATTTTATGTCTCAACTCAAAGCAGTATTCAGCAAGCATCATTACCATTTTTGAGATAACAAGAGCTGCTTCAGGTAAATACGCTGAAGTGGCTCTTTGTTGATCTAACAATGAATCGATATTCAACAGTATATTTTACTTGCTCAAAACTTTACCGTGCTATCTATAGTGTGAACTACCCGCCACTTAACGTCCTAACGGACTGTTTGAAGTGGGGGCTTCTCGGTTAGTCGTTACTTTTGGTAGCTAACGAATTCGTCCTAAGACAGCCGAGCTAACTCCCTTGTTCCAAGGGTTATTTTATTGCTAGCTATGCTAACGCCAATAGGCGTATTGCTTCATTTTTGATATTGATAGCTGCGTTATAATCTCTATCGAGATTTACACCGCATATACAAGAATATATTCGCTCAGACAATGACATATTTTTCACATTACCACAACTGCTACATGTTTTTGTGGAAGGAAACCATTTGTCTATTTTCATAAGCTGTTTGCCTTGTTCATTTAGTTTATAAGCTAAGAAAGAAGTGAACATACCCCAAGCATTATCAGCGACGCTTTTTCCAAAATGAAGTGCTTGCGACATTCCCTTCATATTTAGATCTTCAATAGCTACAACATCAAAATGAGTAGCTAACTCTTTAGACTTATGATGAAGAAAGTTCTTACGTTGGTTTGCTACTTTTTCATGCAGCTTAGCTACACGGATACGTTGTTTATTCCAACGCCCTGAACCTTTTGTACGTCTTGATAATACTCGTTGAGCTTTTGCTAATCGGTCTAACATTTCACGATAGAACTTAGGATAATTGGCTCTTTCATCCTCAGAACTGACGTATAATTGATCCATCGAAAAGTCTAATCCAACAACTGTTTCTACTTCTTTTTGTACAGTCTCTTTTTCGTATTCAGTCAAAATGACACATAGTATTTACCAGTAGGTGTCATAGAAATCGTACATGACTTGATTATATGGCCTTGTGGTATTTCTCTATGTTGTTTGATACGTACCATTTTCAGTTTTGGCAATTTGATATGACCGTTAAGCAACATAATATTTCCGTTCACTACATTCGTTGTATAAGACTTTCTGTCTTTTTTGCTTTTGAATGTTGGGAAGTCATTTTGACCACTAAAGAAATTTTTATAGGCAGTTTGCAAGTTTAATTGAGCATTTGCCAAAGCTAATGAATCAACCTCTTTTAACCACTCAAATTCTGCTTTGTATTTCGCGGGAGTGGGAAGCTTTTGTTTCTTTAGTTGATCCTTATCATCTTTATGTTTTTCATACGCTTCTTTCCGTTCAGCTAACATTCTGTTATACACGAAACGTACACAACCGAAGGTTTTACGTATAAGATGTGCTTGGTCTTCTGTTGGATACAAACGGAATTTATATGCTTTATTCTGCTTTGTCATATCATTTCACCTCACTTTTCACTTTGATTTTCAATATATGTTTTTACTACGTCTATTGGCGAACCACCAGTAGTTAGCAAGCAAAAACTTCTTGACCAAAACATCTCTTTCCAAAGTTTCTTTTTCACTTGTGGAAAGTCTCTTTTAATAAGTCGAGAACTTGCACTTTTATAAGCATTGATGAATTTTGTCATTTCTGTATTAGGGTGTGCCTTGAACAAAATATGAACATGGTCTACATCATGATTCCATTCAACTAATGTGATGTTATAGTTTTCAGATAGTCGAACAAACATATCTTTTGCATAGTCTGACATATCATCATCAAACACATTTCTTCTGTATTTCACGACCAACACAAGGTGATAATACAACAAGAATACTGAATAGTTATTACTATCTAATTTCATTTATATACAAGCCTTTATCATTTATAAGACTGATTATATCAGAGGCAAAATAAAAAGGAAAACCGTTTGGCTACGCCAAACCGAAATTCATCTCCCACCTACCGTTGGGCTACGCCCTTCACACCCTCGAGGAAGGAGAATTCTTTCGGGAAATTCGTTAAATTTTTAAATCAATATTTCCAACTTCCTATTATTGAGATTTGTTCTAATTCAACGGTTTTTGTCCTTCTAAAGGTGAAATATATGAACTGGATGATTGATTTATATGTAGAAAAAATGATTCGCTAGGATAATATACAACATTTGTATTGTGTCGTGTTTTGTATGTATAATGTCTCCTTAAGCTAGTGATTAAAGCATTTGCAAACTATAAAATAAATACATGAGGTGTGGGATATGATAAACAATGGTCTGTGGCAGACATTTGAATCTTTAGGAGTATCGTATGAACAATTTGTTAAAAGTAGTCAATTGCCTGTAAACATTATTAATGAGAAAAGTATATCTTTAGAGACATATGTTACGATTTGGCATAACTATTCATCTTTAGTTTCTAATATTGAAAGTAGCATAATTAAAATGGCAACAGGTTTTGATGTTACACAATATCCGCCAACAATTATGGCAGCATATTATGCTCAAAATTACATGGAATGCTTAAAAACAATTTGTAAATACACAAAGTTATGTCCACCTTTAAAAATTGTTATAGAAGAGGAGGATAACATAGGTATAACTGTATCTTCATGTTTCAACAATATAGCATTACCAGATTTAATGGCGGGTAGTACCTTGGCATTTTTAATAGAAATCGGTCGTCTTGGGACAGGAGAGGTTATTACTCCCTTGGCAGTATACACAACGATTAAAGATTCAAATTCACAGGAACTGAGTCATTATTTTAATTGTCCAGTACTTTATGGCAGTGAGATGAACAAATTATTACTAAAAAAAGAGGATGGCTATAGAGTCTTTAATTCTTACAATGCAGAATTAATAAAATTAGTTGTTCCACAGTTAGATAAACAGATTGGAAATTCTACTTCACCAAATACTTTAGAAATTGTGCAATGGCACATTAAAAGAAATTTAACCCGTAATGAGGCAGGGATAGAACAGATTTCTAAGGAATTAATGTTGAGTAGCAGAACATTGCAACGACAATTAAAGACACTAGGAACCACTTATAATTTAGAAGTGAAAAAAGTAAGGATGGAATTAGCGAAACAATATTTACAAGAAGAACGATTGAGTAATAAAGAAATCGCTTTTTTATTAGGTTATAGTGATGAAAATTCATTCTATAGGGCTTTTAAGAAGTGGGAAAAAACAACAATATCTGAATGGAAAAAACGAAAGAAAGTAGGATGATTTATGGAATTAAATTTAATAGGAAAAACAGCATTAATAACTGGATCTAGTAAAGGAATTGGGAAAGCAATTGCAAAGGGGTTAGCTAATGCGGGTGTTAACGTATTAATTAATGGTAAAAATTACGACGAAGTTGAATCGGTAGTTATGGAAATACAACGAGAATACCCAAATACAAAACCACAAAATGCAGCAGGAGACTTACTCAATGCTGAACAAAGGCAGAATTTATTAGGGAAATTCTCTAGAGTAGATTTATTAATAAATAATTTAGGTATTTATGAAATGATGAAAATGTCAGATGTTACGAATGATATTCTTTTAAAATACATTGAGACCAATGCTTTGGTAGGGCATTATTTAGCGCAACATTACCTACCATCTATGCAGAAACAAAATTTCGGTAGAATAGTTTTTGTTGCGAGTGAAGAAGCAGTAATGCCATCAGGGATGATGCCACAATATAGTATAAGTAAAACGGTATTACTTGCAATAGTAAAAAACTTTTCTATGGAAACTGCCGGTTTAGATGTGACTGTAAATACGGTTATGCCAGGACCTACACTAACAGAGAAAGTTATTGATATTATTGATACTATGATAAAAGAAGAACTTCCTTTTATAGAAAAAGAGAAAATTTTCATGCAACAAAATTTACCTCAATCACAACTACAGCGTTTTATTCGACCAGAAGAGATTGCTCGTCTTGTTAGCTTTATATGTAGCCCTGATGCTACAGCTTTTAGAGGCTCTCCGATTCGAATGGATGGCGGCATGGTACCAACAATATATTAAAATTATTTATATTTATAATTCTTTATATATAGTTTTATTGTTGTTTTGTGATTATAATCTTACATACATTTATTCGGCTTACAGTGACATGCGAAACAGTTGAATGATTAAAATAGCTTACTCTGGAATCACAATTTTCAAAAAGTAGTTTTACCTATTAATATATTATACAGTATACTACCTGTGAACGTTTCTTAAACAAGGAAGGAGTATAAGAAATAATATGAAAAGAATGAAATATATATGGTTGTTCGTGTTATGTTTCTTATGTTTGAGTGGATGCAATTATGAAAATGAAGATCAGGTAAAAAAATATATAAAAGAAAAACATGGGTTCGATGTTGTTGTAACAAATTGGGGCGGGATAAATGAAGGAAATATGGGACATACATACCATACTGTTCAAGCAAAAGATAATAAAAATATTCAATTTCGAGTAGAGGTAAATGGCATCTTCTATTCCACAATACAAGGTGATGAATACGAATATGGGAAAAACACATACGAGGAATATAAGAATTTCAAACCCATTCTTGAAGAAGTGAAAAAGTTAGGCTACGAGCAATCTGAAAATAAAAATGTTCTTCAATATATAGTAGATTATAACAATACAGCAGGAAAACCAACAGATGAGTTGTTATTAACCTTAAAAACGAGTAAGAAAATCGATTATAGTCAATTTGAAACAATAGAATTAGATCGTTTATATTCATTATTCCAACTCATTCAAAAGAGTAATAAAAAGATAACAGAACTTGAGATTGAGGATCATAATGGTAAATCGATTGGTCTTCCTTTCGAAAACGTGCAAAAGGATATAAAGAAAGGAGAACTTCTACTAACAATGAAAGATACAGTAAGCAGTTATTGGACATATATGATTGAAACACAAACAAAAGTCTTTGAAAGATTAAAAGAAATTCAAAATGACCGCTTTGTAATTAAAGATATTACTTGTGCACATCCGAAGGAAGGGAAATGTCCAAAATATGAAGCTACGATAGTTTTTAATGACAGTTCTATGGAGTATAAAAATGATCCCAATGTAATGGAGGATCTGACAAAGGTGGTCACGATTTTTAAAGAAGAACTACATAACGAGAAATTTGATATATTTGTATCCAACAAAGATAGAACAAGTTATTCACTCTGGCTAACGTCAGAGAAAATTCAAAACAGTAATAACATCAATGAACTAATAAAATAATTGTTTATCAAAAATAATATGTAATAATTTTTTAATAACTAACATAACCATCTAACTCTTTAACGATAGATGGTTACGTTAGTTTTATTAATGTGATATTTTAAAATGAAAGTCGTATCGTTTGAAAGAGTATAGAGTAATGAACTAAGTTGTACTATTTATAAAAAAGTTGCACCGTTTTGCATCAGGGGATAAAATTCCTAAAGCTCTAATCAAAATGTATTCCAAACCAAAAATTAGAACAATTAGATCCAGGAGGTTATTATGCATGCAGTTATGAAGAATATTTGTTTAAGACAAACAAAGGGATTTATTTTTTTAGTATGCAAGTACACGATTAAATAATTAGGATTTGAAATATAGATTTATTAATAAAAAGGGTTGATAACCTAATAATAAAGAAGAAGTCTCCATGTCAAAGGAATAAGAATTAAATGAAGAAGACAGATAGTCCAAGTGAATTTTGTATTCTTCTTAATTCCTATTATGTTTTTGAAAATAAAGTTAAAAAACCAAGCACCTAAAATTGTAATAGATAACTCAAAAATCGTAATTATCCATTCTAGTATAGTATGTTCTACATCAGGTGAAGCGCCAGCCATACTAAGAACAACTATAACTGGAAATGAGGGTATGTAAACAAGTAAATAAGAAAAAAAGTAAAAAATATACTTTATCAATGTTTTTCCTTCCATAAGATCCACTCCTAATATAGAACTAATAATTAAAGGCGAATTATCAAACTTACTCAAAAGTTACACATGTTATATGTTAAGTATATAAAGTTAGTGCTTTTATACATAAATGGAGACCCCTGAATAATGTTATTTCAGAGGTCTTCAGTGGTGAAATATCATATAATATCAAGAAGTGATAAGGAACTATAGCATAATTCAATCAATATTCTAAAATATATAATACTCAAAATAGATGGTAATATACTATGAAATTATATCATATATAAGAGATTATCTTTTATGTTGATTGGGTAACTATTTAATATGTACCTTTTCTTTTACTTTGGAAAGTATAACTAAAGGATTTCTTTAAGTAACAGGAGTAGTAATGAAATAAAAGAGCAGCTAGCAAAAGCTAACTGCTCAGGTAATGGAATATGGTTCGAAATGGGTTGCCTGCAGTATTGACGGAATATTGAGTTTTATTCAAGTGAGAGGCTTCTAGTGGATCTTATCTCTAAATATTTCGAACAAAATGTAAGAAGTAATTGCTATCGCATATAAAAAGATGATTAAAAATATTTTTTGTCTTTTAGATAAACGTAATTTATTTTTCTTGATTGGTCTATCATTTGTCATTCAATAACATCCTTTAACTAAGAGAGTTCTATTTGTAAATAATTTATTCGATGTTTTAATGAATTATCCTTTTAACAAAGTGAACCTGCGCAAAATGCTATACAAGCTGCAAATGCAGCTGGTATTTCGACTAGAGCAGCGCAATACGCTATACAAGCAAAACATGTTCGAGGCTGAGTTTCAGATTCATTCATGTTTTTAATTTTCTCTATTTTTTCTTCATCAAAGTCGTTAACTTGTCCAGTAGTATCATTGTAAAGAATATAGGCATATTCATGGCCTTTATCTGATTCTTTTGACAGTACTAGTGTAGTTCCAATAACATTTTGTAGTGATTTACCAACTTGTGAATCTTCAACTTTTAGCTTGTATCCTTTTTCTTTATAAGCATTTAATAAGTTTGAAACTTTTTCGTCTTCAATAGCATTTTGGATGTATTTTTCTTTGGAATCACCAGAAAGAATTTCTCCTTTTTCTTTATTCTCACAAACTGTACATTTTGATTGATCTGAGGATGAGGTAGTTTGAGACGTAGTTGAAGCGTAGATATTTGAAGTAGACACAAAAGATGTAAATAGCAGAACAGCAATTAATAAAAGTTTTTTCATTATATTACCTCCTATTTTTACATTACAAATAGAACTCTCTATTTAATAAAGAATTATAAAGAATTTGGATATGCTTAAGAGATATGTTTTTTCTGTTAATTAAGAAAAAAGATAACTTTAAAAAGAGGAATCGGAATTAATTCTTTGAGGAACACAACAAAATAATCCTTTTGAAGTTAAATAGGTACAATTCACATTCAATCAGTTTTTTGAATGTAATAAGGTATTAAACTAATGAAAACACCCAAAAATGGGCAGTAAAAGAATTGAATAATTTAAAGAAGAAAATAAAAAAAGCAATTTCTCGTCGCACAAAGGCTATACAAAAATATGAGAAAGAAAGATTAGATAAAGCATGGATGAATCTTTTCATGCAGTCAAGTATCATAAAATAAATACAGTCCGGCTAGAAAACTAGAGGACACCAATTCATTAAAGCAGCAAGTAAGGCTGTTTTAGGAATAGGTGTCCTTTTTATTTTAAAAAGGGAGATGGGTAAATGAAGGGGTTAAGAGATCAATTACGTGAATGGAAAAAGAAATCGAATCAAACAAAAAAGAAAGCTAAGAAAAAACGAAAAGAGAAGTTAAGCAATCGTGAAATTGAGGATTTAATGGGGATGCATAGACCTTGTTATGAACGTAGACGCGGAGCATTAAGACAAAAGTAATAAAAAATAAAAAAGGAGTGGTCTTACATGACTAAACAATTATCTTTCTTACCAAAAATCGATAGAGTAGCAACGCAGAAAAAATTAGAAGGTGTTCTGGAAAGTGTACGTTTATATAGGCAGTTTGGAATGATGCGGGAAGAAATGAAAGTCACTCCTTCTTATGAAATTAGATATCACGGACCTACAAATGATGTAGGAAAGCCATTAGAAGATGTTGCAATGGCTAATATACAACAAAGTAAACGAGAAGAGTGGATTAAGCAAACATCATTTTGTATTGATCAATTTCTAAGTCGTTTAGGAAATGGGAGTGCTGGAAAGGACCAAAGAAACATTATTATTAAGCGTTATTTGGAAGATGAAGATGTATGCGATTATATGGTGTATATAAGACTTTCTTTTTTGTGTTTAAAAACAATTAGGTTTATGCCGTTCATATAGATATTTTTTGAACTACCCCCACTTTCACTTCGTTTAGAAGTGAAAGTGGGGGTAGTTCAAAAGTTTAGACACTCTAATAACATAAGAGTCTGTTTGCATGTGCTACCTTTTTTTATGTACAATAGTTAATAAGATATGATATAGACAGGGAGAGGAAATCCATGTCCACTAAATTAGTGAATTTACGCATTGATTTTGCTTTTAAACAGTTATTTGGAACAAAAGGAAATGAGGAAATTTTAACGGGTTTCCTAAATGCAATTTTAGAGGAATCTTTAGATGCGCCTATTACTTCGCTACAATTAGATGATCCACATCTCCATAAATCTTATGAAGATGATAAGTTATCGATTTTAGACCTATTAGCAACGCTAGATAATGGGACGCAAGTAAATATTGAAATTCAGCTTCGAAATACACATGATATGGTAAAGCGCTCCTTATATTACTGGAGTAAACTTTATACATCCCAAATGCAAGAAGGAATGCCATATCGTTCACTTCGGAAAACTATTACCATTAACTTACTAGATTTTATTTTATTTTCTCATGATGATGCATTTCATACCATCGGGCAATTATGGAATACTAAAATGCAGCAACTCCTAAGTGACGACATTGAAATCCATTTTGTAGAGATACCAAAATTGGTAAAACAATGGCGTGAAGAAAAAGTAAACCCGTGGGAAAATACATTTGTTCGTTGGATGTTATTATTACCAGCACATGAAGATGAACATTTAACTCAAACATTGGAGGAGATTGCGATGAATCAAGATCCAATTTTACAAAAGGCAATAAATAAATGGGAAAATATGAGCCATGATTCTTCTTTTAGAACAGCGTACGAAGCTCGAGAAAAATTGCTTTTAGATGAACAAGCTAAGTTAGCGCATGCAGAACAAGAGGGCATGGAAAAAGGGATTGAGCAAGGTAAGATGCAGATGATCCGAGGAATGCATGAAATTGGTGTACCACTTGAAACTATTGCAAAAGCAAGTAAGTTGAGTGTGAAGGAAATAGAACGTATCTTAAATCTAAAATAAATATATGTGAGTATACAGAACTCATGAGTAGAAAAATTAGACGTTCATTATCATATACGGTTAATGGGAAAGCATTGATGAAGATTTCAGCAGTGCTTTTTCTATATTATTTAAGGCAATTGATCTTTTGTAAAAAAGTCAATTGCCTTTTTATAATTTAAAAATATTTTAACTTTGTTATAAAGGAACCTAAATCATAACCTGTTTTTATTATAGCTATAGCTGAAATCACAGTTAATGGATATTTAATATATGAATAGTTAAGGTGTTCCATAAAAACATGTAGCAGTTGTGGTAATGTGAAAAATATGTCATTGTCTGCGCGAGTCTATTCTTGTATATGCGGTGTAAATCTCGATAGAGATTATAACGCAGCTATCAATATCAAAAATGAAGCAATACGCCTATTAGCGTTAGCATAGATAGTAATAAAATAACCCTTGGAACAAGGGAGTTAGCTCGGTTGTCCTAGGACGAATTCGTTAGCTATTAAAAGTAACGACTAACCGAGAAGCCCCCACTTCAAACAGTCCGTTAGGACGTTAAGTGGCGGGTAGTTCACGAGGAAACATTATCAATCAGCTGTTTGAATTAATTGCTTAACAGGTGAGTCTGTTAGGAAATTTTGATTCCTTTTTATATATTATCTTTTTGAACTAGAACTACATAAATACGTTCTTCTAAACAACAAAGAAGGTAGGTGTTCAAAGGCAATAGTCGTAAGAATCATAGTGTTGTATATGGTTCATGGAGAGCTGACGAAACGTATATCAAAGTAAAAGGACAATGGATGTATTTGTATCGTGCAGTCGATTCAGATGGGAATACCATTGACCTTTGACTTAGTAAAACGAGAGATGTCAAAGCAGCCAAGCGCTTCTTGAAAAAAGTCTTGGCTTTTTCACATGTTGCCAGATCTCGTGTAATAACAATAGATAAAAATCGAGCCTATCCAGTATCGATTCAACAGTTGAAGAACGAAAAAAAGATACCAGAAGGTACCCGAGTAAGACAAATAATATATCTGAACAATATCATGGAGCATGATCACCGTTTTATTAAGAAACGTGTAAGCTGCATATTAGTGCTTTTAAGTCATTCCTAACAACCATCTCTGTACTTAGTAGGATGGAAGCTATGCATATGATTAAAAAGAAACAGGTTCATCCAGAAAACCAGTCTGTTCAAAATCAGAATAAATTTATTCATTAAGTACTTGATCTTATAGCACGAGGAGAGATTCCGATAGGAATCTATTATTATACTTGTTCTTCATTATATATTAACATCAGAACTGGATTTTTTTATAATTCCCTCTATCTCTAGGTAGAGGGAATTATAAAAAATCAATCTTAAGATAGATGTCTAAAAATAATAAGAATGATACAGTTAAAATTAGGATATATTTGCACTACAGAATGAAATCCATTAATTTTTGCTATGCAAGAATATTCTTCAATTTATGCGAGCCTATAAATGATTGACATTCATTCATTTGTGGATGGTACTTTTAAGTCTTTATATTTAATACGTTTATACATTAGAGAAGCCTGATTCATATGCCCTTCCAATTAAAAAATACAAACTAACTTTTAGTAAGCAGGAATAGAATAAACAATATATAATTTAAGAATGGAATAAATAATATATAACATGGTCGTAACACAAAAAGAGTATTAGTGTTGTCCTAAATTTTATATGTATGTAGGAAAGTTACTTTCATTAAATAGGATATTTTTTAAATTTTTCTATTCTGCATCATAAATACATTTAAAAGAGAGGAAATATTAATGCTTGAGTTTACACATAGTTTAATTCATGATAAACCAGTAAAAAGAATGATTCAAATTCTTGAGATTTTAGATAATGGTCAAAAATTGGTTCCTTCTAAAGATATTGCTGAACAACTTCAATGTTCGATCCGGACAGTTTCAAGCGACATTTCTCAACTGAAAAGCGACCTTCCTGAACATTGGGATATTATAAGCGTGAAATCGAAAGGGTATATATTAATTAAACCTATTACTGATTCGATATTGCCTATCATAAATTCTTATTTAGATGAAAGTATAATATATAAAATTATGCTAGGTCTATTTAATAATAAATGCTATACGTTGGAAAAGTGGTCTCAAAACTTATTTGTGAGTAAATTAACACTAAAAAAACATATAAAAGAACATAAAAAAATGCTAACAAAGGGTATGTTAGAAATTAATTTAAGAGAAATCCAATTAGAGGGGGAAGAACTAAATATTAGGCATTATTATCACGCTTTTTTTTATAATACACAAAAATATACAAAGCAATTCTTATTGCCAAATATACTAAGGGAAGAGATCAAAAATATTATACGAGAGCATAAAGTAACGGTAGATTTTGAGATGTTGTGTGTTATTCTATCTATTTGTATAAATAGAGTTTCTAATAAGTGCTATATAAAAAGTGAAATTAATGATGTACCTATATATGATAGCTACCAAGCCAATTGTATTAATGGAATTATTCTAACTTTTGAGAGATATTATTCAATCAAATTACCTGAAAATGAAATAAAAGCATTAACTGTTTATTTAATTTTAGTATTCGCTACTACAGGCAAACAAAGTGAGGCAATGCTTGAGTATTTAAAGGAAGTTAAAAACGATGATTATCATAACTATTTAAAGCTTATCGATATTCTTATGGAAAAACATAATATAAAAAAAGAAAAAAAAGAAAAATTAGTAGTGGGTTTAAGTTCTATTTTTTATTATTGTCTTATTTATAGTCAATATAATTTATCCTTAGGATTCTATTTCAGTTCGTTGGATAAACTTGAAAATGAGTCTTTACGGGATTACAAAAAAAATAAATCCTTAGTTTCATTTTGGAATAAGGCCTATAATAAAAATAGAATGTATAAAGAAGAAATTGAATTTTTTACCACATATGCGACACTCCTTTTAAATTCTTTCGCACATGAAATTAATATTTTATTTTTATTTAACGGTACAGAGGTAGAGAAACGATTTATATATTCAACATTAACCAATAACATTGGGGGAAATGTAAAAATATATAATTCAATTAATGATGAAATAAAATATGATTTTATAATTACTAATTATCAGCCACCAAATACAAAAACCCCAATTATATACTTTTCAGGTAAGTTAACGGACAGTGACATTAATTCAATTAAAAGTTGTATTTATCATTTGAATTAAACTTTACCGTTTCTAAAAGTTCATGTTTTACAATCAAATAAAAGGAAACAATTTTATTCAAACTGATTCCTTTTATTTTAATTTTAATATCTAGAAATAAATTTATAACGATTGGATTATAAGGCGTTAGCGCATAATGTTTTTCAAAAACCACATGGATTTCCTAGTAATTTCTCGCAAAAAATCTATGAGAGATTACTAAGGAAGTTAGTCAACTAAAGGTGTTAAGAATAGTAGGACATATGCTCCTACTATTCTTAACACTTTTTAAAATTAGGTAAAGTAATTCTCTTTAAACTTTGTAAAATGAAATTTTTAAGTACTTGAGTATTTTACGTTAAACTTATTTGCCTCAAGGACCTTTATAATTTCAAATAATATTTTTAAATGATTGAGAAAATGAAAAAAATAAATCGCTATCAAAAAAGTTAGAAGCTGTGACTAGTCTTGTATTAGCTATCTTAATTGCTTCTGGCATAGTAGCTGCATCAGTTTTTGGAGACAATAGTGGGAAAAGGATAGATTGAAACAAATAAATATAAACTTAGAATTTTTGAATTTAATAATAAATGTGATATTATAATACATTTAAATTTAAATACAAAAACAAAAATAGTGTTCCTAATATATAAGGGCAAATTCGGCAGTAACACTCGAATCAGGAACTCAGAAAAAAACTGTAATCTATGTAGAACCGGAGGTTGCTTATAAATTCTTTACTACCCTTGAATATGAGAAGTATATTTAGAGGTAATGTAGATCAATTAAGTGAAATAAGCATTGGTAGCGATAATATAAAATGTCAGAGTGAATAATTTCCGCTACATTTTTACCGCTTAACCGGAAAAAGTGTAGCGAAAAGATTATTTTGTGTTTGTTATAATTTAATTGAGTTTTTATGAACTGCAATGTATTTATTCAAGCTCAGTATCTATTCAGTGTGTTTTAAAAAGCATTCACTTGTAATAAAAGTGAGTGCTTTTTAATTTGTAGTTCTATTAAAGAGAACTTAATTAGCATGAAACGATTTAAATCTTTATTAGATTAAGTTTTATGCATATTTAAAGGAGGAAAATCATGATAAAAAAAGCAATCGCTGAATGTATTGGTACATTTGTATTAGTACTATTTGGAACTGGAACAGCTGTAATAGGTGGAGGGGTAGAAGGAATAGGTATTTTAGGAATTGCGATGGCCTTTGGATTATCAATTGTTGCTATGGCATATAGCATTGGAACGATCTCTGGGTGCCATGTGAACCCTGCTGTATCTATTGCTATGTTTATAAATAAACGTATGACGGCTAAGGAACTGGCTTATTATGTAATAGGACAAATCTTAGGTGCATTATTAGGAACTGTAACATTAGTAACCATTTTAAAATCATCAGGTATGACATTAAGTAACTTAGGTCAGAATAGTTTTGGAAATTTAGGAGCATCTGGTTCATTCTTAGTTGAATTCGTGTTAACATTTGTCTTTATTTTAGTTATTATGGCTGTGACTGGTAAAAAGGGTATTACTAATTTAGCTGGAATTGTAATTGGTCTTACTTTAGTGCTAGTGCACTTATTAGGTATCTCATTAACGGGAACTTCTGTGAATCCTGCTCGTAGTCTTGCACCAGCATTATTTGCCGGTGGGGAAGCAATTTCTCAATTATGGGTATTCACTATTGCTCCAGTACTAGGTGGAATTGCTGCTGCCATGGTAGGGAAATCTTTATTGAATACTGAAAAATAATATTTTAATAAGCACGTTGTCTTATAATGACCATAATGTGTTAAATATAGTTTGATGAGATAATTAATAGTATTCACTTCAAGTAGTAAGAGAAAGGTATCTATATTGTGTTGTTTTAAAAATACTCCCAATTGGAATTGGGAGTATTTTATTTAATATAAAGTAATACGTAGATTTCGTAGACTTTATTAATTTAGTGAGGTTTCTATATAAATTCCAAAAAACAGCCGATACTCAATTTTGAGTATCGGCTGTTTTTCCGTGTCATAATATCTAATATTGCTTTCCCATCTCTGCAATAAAATCATAACATAATTGTATTTGTTGAACGGTTTCATTTTTGCTTTTAATAAGGAAATTTAAGAACACTTATTGAAAGAAATCTGTGTAATAATAATATTAGACAACTAAACATGTTGTCTCCTTAAAAATTGCAACAGAATGATCCCTTATTGTGAACCCCTTCTGCATTCCTAGCCAGAAGGGGTTCTTCCAATAAAAATAGAGAAACTATCTTGTTTTCTACCTTATTTTTGCTAATATAAAAAACTAAGATATTCGAAATTAATTATTATTAGAATCAATGATGTATCTTTGTGTATTATTAAAAAATGATTTAAAAAATAAGAATAATGTGATGCGAAATTTCCGTATCAAGAGAAAAATCATTAATTTTTTTGAAGAATTACTTTGATAGAATAAATATAAGAAGTTTTTCTTTGGTATTCGTCTCATGTGCCTAAAGAATTTGTATACAAAAAAACAAACATATCCAATGTATGTTTGTTTTTTTGTAGCTAATTAAGAAATATTTTTGACTAGATTAAAAATAGGTATTTAAAATAGCTTCAATACAATTAATGAGAATAGTAATGCTGTAAATATAAATATGCATTTTAACACATACGAATAAATTTTAGTGAATCTATTTTTGCTTGTAACAGGAAATTTTATATCATTTCAAAAATCATTTTCATGAAATAATAGATTTACTCCTTAAATATCCTATGTTTTCAAGGATGTATGTATAATTTCTGATTATAAGGATTAGTTTATGAACTGTTTACTTGGAAAACTCCTCAATACTGTTGAGGAGTCTTTCTATTTATGTGAACTACTCGCCACTTAGCAAAGCTTGAAGTGGGAGCTTCTCAGTTCCACGACGAAAGTAACCTTTCGTCTCCCTGAGCGTTACTTCGGGGTGTTCCACCCCTAGTCCAACGCATGGATGCTCTTTTGGTACGGTTGATATTTTACGCAGGAACCGAATGGCTTGGTTTTCGCACTCTATTTTCTTCCTGCAACCTTCTATATCAAGTTATCAAAGAACTTCATATAGCTAGTTTATCAAAAGTTTTTGGCTATGCCAAACCGAAATTCATCTCCCACCTATCATTGGGCTACGCCCTTCACACGCTTGAGGAAGGAGAATTCTTTCGGGGAATACGTTAAATTTTTACTATTAAATTTTTAAAAATAATATTATTTGAATGAAGCAATTATTTTTTATTAATGATTGCTTTAAACGATAGTTCTAAAAATAAGGAAGGTATGAGCAAATGAGAATTATAATTAGTGTTTTTCGATCTTTTGATATTAAGTTTTTAATTACAAGTTATTTAATATCAGTATTAATATTTCTTACTATTCGGGAAATTATTCCAACCAATAAAATAAGTTATATGCTGTTACTTATTGTAAATGCTATCTTATATCCTTTTTCACGAATGGTCTATTATCAAATAAGAAATATGATAAATAAAAGAAGCAAAGAAACTGTTCGTAAAAGTAACATTATTAAACACTTGATTTTAAAGGTTTTGCTTGCTATTGGATTATTTGTTTTTTCTATTCTTATTGCACCATTTGGTTTCGCTTTTCTAACAATTCGTGTTTTAAGAATGGAAAAGAAAGAAAAAAAGCAAATCAAAAAAAGCGAGAAGCGTATATTGCGATGAATTTAAATAAACTGTTTGTAAATAGTTTTAAAATATGGTTTAGAAAGAGGGACATGAGCAATTTTGAACCTGAGAAATCATCTTTAACTTTATCAAGTAAATGTATATGCTCATATACATAAATGTCATTATAGAAAAAAGAAAACAACTCAATTAATGATAATAAAACTCTTTTGAATGAACAATTGAGAAGATTGCATGGGAGGCTTATATGTGCACATTAACTGACGCTAATAAAGGGGATCTAGTTCGCTTTACATATCGAGATAATTCTAAATTAAAATTACAAGGGTATGTAGTAAGTGTACTAACTAATACAATCGTTGTAGATATTTCAGAAGATATATTGAATAAGGGATATGAAGAGATAGAATCTCGACAGGTGGTTAAGCATGGTCATTACAATAAGTAGTTATAAACAATTATGTTAATAACTACTTATATGATTTGTAATTCAGTTCATTTGATTAAGAATAAATAGGTTTATAAAAAATTTATTTGGGAATTTTTTATTGAAAAGAATTCTTTCATTTATTTTATATAATCTTAAGCAATGGCAAGCATTCAATTGTCGTAATGAAATATATCATTCTTGCAATGAAATGTTAATTTCGTTATAATTTCAATCACGTATAGTTATAGGAGTGACGATAATGAATAAAACAGAATTAGTAAAAAGTGTAGCAGAAAAAGTAGAACTGTCACAAAAGGAAGCTGCTGTAGCAACGCAAGCTGTCTTAGATACAATTACAAACGCTTTAGCTAATGGAGAGAAAGTACAGCTTATCGGATTTGGAACATTTGAAGTTCGTGAACGCGCTGCTCGTACAGGTCGTAACCCACAAACAGGTGAGGAGATGCAAATTGCAGCAGCAAAAGTACCTGCTTTCAAAGCTGGGAAAGAATTAAAAGAAGCTGTAAAATAACGATTATATTAAGAAAAAGGACCTTACATATTGTACTGGTCCTTTTCTTAATTCTAAACGTAATGAAGTTCATATATTTGTTAAGAAAATAACTATTTCTGAATTGAATTTAACTACACTTATAATTATGACAATAGTTGGTATGATTTTAGGGCTGTTAATACTTTAATAAATAGGGGTGTGAGGTTCTATCAATATGGAAAAAACATTTTATAAGTTTATTGGTAGTCATGTAGGGAATGCAATTGGAAGTATTTTGTTGTGTCTGTTTTTTTATAAAAGCTTCGCACCTTATGGTACTTTTGCAATATGGGTATGTAGTATTTTTGTTGCAATTTATCTTTGGATGTTAAATGCACCTAAATACCGTTGGAATGAAATCAAATATTTGTTGTTTTCCTCTGTATTAATAATATTGTCTTGTATAGTACATTTTTTTTATCCTAGTTATCCTAACTATGTATTATTACCACTTCTAATTTTTCTTGCTGCGGCTGAACCAAAGTGGGCAAGAACTACGACCGTGTTAGCTGTTACAACTGGCATAATTTTAATGTTATTTACAAGTTCGAGTATGTTTCCTTATCAAGAAATCTTAATGATAACTGGTATTTATGTTTCGGTTCGTAGTACGTCTAAGCTAAAGGAAGCATATCAAAAAAATCAAAAGCAGTTAAAAGAATTAGATGAAGCCCATGCTGAACTCCAAGAAACAACTTTACTTTCAATGCGATATGCTGCTTTTGCTGAAAGAACTAAATTAGCACGGGAAATTCATGATGGACTTGGACATCAAATGACCTCGCTTATTGTTCAATTACAGGCACTTAAAATTATGCTAAAGAAAAACCCATCTGCAGCAAATGAATCTGTCGACGATCTTTTAAAAGTAGCGCGTAAAGGGATGGAAGAAATCCGAACGGCTGTAAGGGATTGGACAAGTGATGAAAAGGACCTTGGACTTACTTCGTTAAAAGGGTTAATTTCACAGGTTCAGGCAAATTCACTATTAAAAATAGAATTTATTCACAGTGAAAAAATATCAGAGTGGACGATGGAAGAAAGTACAATATTATACCGTATCTTACAAGAGTCTTTAACGAATATTTTAAGACATTCACATGCAGATTCTGTTATTGTGAGTGTGATAGAAATAGATGAAGTAGTAAGTTTGTCAGTTGCTGATAATGGTATATTTAAGGGAGATAAGGAATTAGAATTAGGATTTGGTCTGAATGGTATGAAAAAACGTTGTGAGTCGGTCGGAGGCAGTTGTTCCTTTACTTTAAATGAGCCGAAAGGATTACGTGTGGAAGCAAGGATTCCAATTCATAAGAATGGAGGAGAATGATGGCAGAAAAGATTCGAATTGTACTGGCTGATGACGAACCATTTGTTCGAAAAGGTCTTTGTTATATTATTGGTATGCAAGATGATATGGAGATAATAGGAGAGTGTGAAAATGGGCAGGGGGTAATTAGTACAACTTTAGAGACAGTTCCAGATATGGTTATTATGGACATTCAAATGCCTGATATATCTGGTATTGAAGCTACTAAAAATATCATGGATAAATTACCAAATACTAAGGTTGTTTTATTAACAACTTTTGATGTACAGCAATATGTACTAGATGGTATTCGCGCCGGTGCAGTTGGATATATATTAAAAGATACAGAAACAGAAGAAATGTTAGATGGTATACGTGCCATGAATAGGGGAGCCATGATTTATAATAGTACGACAGCGAACCACGCTTTTGCACAATTTTTAAAATGTGATAATGCTCTTCAGAAGGACATTGTGAAAAGTGAATATAATGAGACTTTAACGAAGCGAGAAATCGATGTTTTACAATTATTATCCTACGGGAAACAAAATCATGAAATAGCAAAAATTCTTTGTGTCTCAGAGGGAACGGTTAAAACTCATATTCATAAAATTCTTCAAAAATTAGGGGTAACAGATCGTACACAAGCGGCTGTAATGGCAATTAGACAAAAAATTGTGAAGTGAAGCCACTTTTGCAAACAGTAAAAAGGTATTAAAACTTTGTTAAAACCTGAATATGAACGAAGTATTATTCGTATTCAAGCTGAAACGGAATTACGTATATATTACTGCAGAAGATAAAATATATTAAAAACCCTATTTTGAAGCTCTTATGGTTTCAAAATAGGGTTTAATTTTTCTTTATAAATTGAAGTAACTCTATATATTCACCATATTTAATTTAAGAATTAGAGCAAATTATCCGTTTTTTCAACTTAACAATAATACTGCATTTTCAATATCATAAGAAACTCAATTATTATATAGAAATACAAATTCAATGACTTGAATTCAATGTTTTGTTACGCTATAAATAGCTTGATTTGTTTTTAACTTAAACATATTAAGAGTACTTAATAATTTTTAGGAGGCTTTTTTGAATGAAGTTATGTAAGGCGAAAACCTGGTTACCATTATCTGCTGCAATGATTACAGTAGTATCAAATCCAGTAGGGGCTGCGGCTTCAACGGTTTATACGGTTCAAAAGAATGATACCCTAGAAGCAATAAGTAAACAATATGAGGTGTCCGTACAATCACTTAAACAAGAAAACAATAAAGCAAATGATCAAATTAATATTGGAGAACGTTTAACAATTCCGGTACCGTCAACTGCAAACAAATATGTTCAAAAAAATAATTCATCAGTTTCAACTAATACATATCAAGCAATTTACCAAGTGAAAAGTGGGGATACATTAAGTTCTATATCACAACAATATAAGGTTTTAATACAGTCCCTAAAACAAAACAATAACGTAGATGAAAACCATATTTTTGTCGGTCAGCACTTAAAGATTGATACTGGTATTTCATTACAAGAAGTGGACTTAATGGCCAGGTTAGTAAATGCAGAAGCAGGAGGAGAACCGCATGCAGGAAAGGTTGCGGTTGCAAAGGTAGTATTAAATCGTGCTAACGCAAATGGTTTTCCAAATACAATTACAGACGTAATTTATGAACCCATTAAAAATGGTTATGCATTTACTCCTGTTACAGACGGTAGAATTAATCAGCCTGCTACACAGGAAGCAAAAATGGCAGTAGAAGAGGCTCTCACTTCAAAAGGAACAAATTCTGATTGGCTTTATTTCTACAATCCAAAAACCTCGACTGATAAATGGATTACAACACGTCAAACCGTTGCACAAATTGGGAACCATCTGTTTGCTAAATAAAATAATCGTACATTAATAGGTTTCCAATGAGATAAGGAGAGGTTATTTTTGCGTGTAGTTCATTCACTATTAGCAATACTAGCAGTTATATTTTTAATGTGTGGTGTTATTATTCACGAGTATGTATTGGTGTTTTTGGTAGGGATTTGTTGCATGGTAATAGTAAGTTTTATAATCTCCAGTATACGTAATTGGAAAGAGAATAGAAAGCGTATTTCTATCGTGTATTTTACTTGTGTACTAATACTATTGCTATTGACAATATATCTTTTGTTTGTCACATTTTACACACGCTCTTTTGAATTTTAATATTTTTATATAAGTTAACGCGTCCCAAAAATCAAAAAGAATGATAAATTCCTCAAAAAATAATCAGCTCGATTTATCGAGCTGATTATTACATCCAAAAATCCTCAAAGTCTACGCTGTAACCTTTTCTTTTTAAGGCCCTAATTAGTTTTTGGCCATTTCCTAATGAAGGCTTAAATGTATTTGAACGAGAAATACGACTAATTGTATTTTGATTTACTCCACTCCATTCTTTTAATTCGGTTTGAGTAATATTATTTCTCCTTAAAAACTTACCAAACTTTGATAATGGTTTCCCCAAGCCAAACATTGTGAACACTCCTATTCTTAAATCCTCTATTAATCACATCTTTACCAAAGCCTGATTTTTTTAAACAAAAGTGTTAATAATGTACAAGCCCCACGTAATATGATGTATCAAGGTAGCCACTATGGTATATAGCAAACTTATTACCAAATTAGATACCAAATCAACCAGGCTTTGTACTAGCAAAGTATCTACCAAGTTAACAATCAAGATAATGCTATCAAGGTAATAGGCGTATAAACCCTATATTTTATCTAGTTTGTTCATTTTGTTTATAGAGGGGGCATTTAAATGCGTGGTAGGAAGGAAACAATTTCTTTTCGTGAATGTATGAATCAACCATACGAAGAGAAAGAAAAGAAAAATCGTAAATACAATTCATTTAGTCCTTTCGCATTCCTTCATATGTCAGATCAGGTACTACATACTTACATTGCATTAGGAGTAATGGGAACGGTTTTAATAGGGGCAGTCATGTTAGAAAAGTATTTAGTGCGACATGACCATATATCGGCAGCTAAATTTATAAGTGAAGGTATTTATTACGGCATGCGGATAGGTGGAGTTTGTTTGATTGGATATGTATTTATTCGTATCCTAATCATGTTTTAGGTGGAAGCATATGAGAATGATAAAGAATTGGCTTCATACAAAAAGATTAAAGAATCAACTTATAGAGGTATTTGGAAAAGCAGGTCTATATACGGAACATCAAACACGCGGAGGGAAAGTACCTATTTATCCAAAGGTACATACTGTTTCTGCCTCAGCAGAAAGCGTGAGATATGTATTTACCATACCAAACGGATTAGATCCACAGAAGATTGAAAAGAAATGGTTTTGTTTTCAGCAAATATTAGGGCGGAATATTACGATTGAAGGGGACGTGAAAAAGTTTGTCCTACATGTATTTCATTCGAATGCTGGGCTAAAGCCGTATACTTATTGTTATAGAGAATGGCAGCCGCTATTAAAAGGTTACCGTTTGCCTGTTGTGGTCGGCAAGGACCAATTCGGAAAAATGATTGCGTACGACATGATTGGTTCCAATTCACCGCACTTATTAATCGCAGGAGAAACGGGAAGTGGGAAAAGTAGTATGGTACGTGTTGTGCTATCCACACTCATTCAATATATGTCTCCAAAAAAGTTGCATATGTATCTTGGTGATTTAAAAAACTCTGAATTTCATTTTTTACGTAGAGTGAAGCATGTAAAAGAAGTTTGTATGGAAGAGAGCGAAATGAAAATAATGCTTCAAAAGTTATGGAAGGAAATCAGGGAACGAAGAAAACTTATGGAAGAATATGAAGTTGATCATATTGATGCGTATAACAAATTAAATCCACCTCATCAAAAGCCATATATTTTGCTTGCTATTGATGAAGTGGCTATGCTTAAAGATGAAAAAGAGTGTATGGCTACAATTGAAAAGATTTCAGCAGTTGGGCGATCACTTGGGGTTTTTCTTTTGCTTAGTATGCAGAGGCCGGATGCCAAGGTGCTAGATGGTAAGTTAAAACTTAATATGACTGTAAGGCTGGGCTTTAAATGTGATAGTTTGATTAATAGTAATATTATGGGTACTCCTGGTTCAGAGCATTTAGAGCAATCTGGACAAATGATTTTTAAACGAAATGGATTAAAGAAAGTGCAAGCTCCTTATTTGGAATTAAGTAAGGCGAAACAAATTGTTGAACCATATCGCATGTCTAAAGAGGAGAAGATACTCAAGTATTCATCGCAATTAGAAATTCCGTTATTTGGGGTGTTAGATGATGAAGAGCAGAGATAAAGGAATTCTGAATGATTTGAAACGATTTAGATGTATGTCCCGAGACGATATTATTGACTTGCATTTTCAAGGCTTAAAGAATGCGATAACCTGCTGTAATACGGTTATGAAACGATTAAGAAGAGACGGTCATGTTGATGCTAACGTATTGCAACATCCATACATTTATTTTCTGCAACCCAGTCCTATCAGAAAAACAAGTCAAAAAATTCCTCATTTCCTTGGTATTGTGGATGCATATAAACAACTCGTTCATTATGAACTGCCTGAACTATTCGAAGTTGAACCAAAGTATGGGAAAGAATTCATGGAACCCGATGCATTTACTATATGGCGTAGGTCGCCATTCTTTATTGAAATTCAAAAGTCAGTGTACAGTAAAAAGATAATGCAAGAGAAGATAAATAGATATGAGTTATACTTCCATAGCCAAGAATGGCATAATGAATCCTGGCAACCGAAAACTTCTAAATTCTTTCCTTCAATTCTTATCATTACTGATAAACATTATGACGTTCATTCTCATCATTTACGTATATTTCAGGCGAATTGTATAGAGAATTTTATGAATAATTTAGCGGTAAAATCATAAAGAAAGCCTGTATAATGCAGAGCTTTTTTCTTTTCAGTAATATATTCAGCCATGTGAGATGGTGATTGTTAGAAGGCGGTAAATGTGCCATTGTTATTGTATAAACATGGTACAAACAGAGAGAATAGATATGAAAAAGTATCTAGTAGTAGGATTATTGTTACCAATTTTATTAGTGGGATGTGGTCGTGAGAACGCATCTACCAAGACTTTATATCAAAAATCCAGTGGGGAATAATAGAATGATACATATTGGTCTGCTTCTAGTCCTTTTAAGCTTCTTTTACATGATATAAACGAATTTCTTCATACCATTCATGTAATAATTCCAGCAATTGCTTCACTTAGTCTTAATTTCAAATTTGTTAATTGGTTATTTTCTATCAAAAGATGATTTAAATTATTTTGTACATGAGGTGAAGTACCATAAGTAACAAGGAATAATTTAGATGTTTCATGTGAAAAAGGTTACTAGATTTGATAATATTTTATTTGAATATAAACAGTTACTTAAATATTGATAAGATAAGTTTCCAATCTAATATATGGGGAGTAGTAAAATGAATTATTTTCTTGTTTTTCAAAATAAAAGTTATAAGGAAGAGAGGGAGGGAGGATTTCTCTGGGCGCCACAAAAAAATAACAAGGGACAAACATTTCATCACTGGACAGATATGAAAATGATAAGAAAAGGTGACATCATTTTTAATAGTTTTAAAGGAAAGTTAGTATCAATTCTGGTTGCAAAAGAGGATTATAAGGTTCATGATAAGCCAATTGGACTAGAACAGACTGAGCTCTGGGAAAAAGAAGGATGGATTGTAAATGTGGAGTACCATGATTTGGAGATTCCTATTATATATAAAGATTTCATAGAAAACATATTAAAGCTACAGGGGGAAAAATACGCTCCATTTAATAAGATTGGGCGTGGTAATACTGGTTACCTGTTTAGAGTAACTCTAGAACTTGCTGATTATTTATTAACAATAGTTAAAGAAAAAAATAGGGATACTTGGAACAAGCTATCAAACATAAGAAGTAGTGACGAAGAAACTATTCTGGAAGAAATAGAGAAGGATTTGTCGTATGTATTAAATCAAACTGAAAAAGAACAAGTTATAAAATCTAGAATTGGACAATCCATTTTTAAAAAGAACTTATTGAAGAATGAAGAGAAATGTAAACTATGTGGAGTCTCTGATAAACGTTTTCTAATAGCAAGTCATATTAAGCCTTGGAGCCAATCTAATCATAGAGAAAGGTTAGATATAAACAATGGACTACTACTTTGTCCTAACCATGATGCTTTATTTGATAAAGGTTATATTAGCTTTGGAGATGACGGGAGAATTTTAATTTCGAACAGTTTAGACGAGGCTTTAAAAATCTTTTTAAATATACATAATAATTTGCAGATAAAAATGAATGAAATGCAGCGTCAGTACATGGAATGGCATAGGGAGTGTATATTTCAGGGATAAGTGGGTAAAAAATTGTTGGGAGCAATAAGTTAAAAGAACTTAAAGGACTGACCTACAAAGGTAGTATCCCATGGTTATAGTAGGTGCTTTATAAAATATACAGTATATCAACGTAATAAGTATGTAGCTGAGCTAGCTAAAAGGCGTGTGCAAGGTATATGAGAGTTATGTGAATAATATGCTTCTTTCCAAGATAAAAAAGGAATCCATATCTAGAAGCACATTATGTGGAATGACTATCCCAAAGCGGGAAAGATACAATTTATAACACTGTCGGAATATATGCAAATTATCATCGGAAGTTGCATGTTTTAAACCTACATGAAGATGTTTACAAATTATTTAAAAAATATTGTGGTATAAACAAGAAGACGAGAAGTAGAGATTATAAGTATTAAATAAGATGTGAAAGAAGTGACGATTCATGAAGAAGAAAGTATCGGTTGTTGGAGCTGTCATTTTTAATGAGAGAAATGAGGTCCTATGTGCATTACGTTCTCCTAAAATGTCATTACCGAACCATTGGGAATTTCCAGGTGGAAAAATTAATGAAGGGGAAATGCCGCAAGAGGCGTTGATACGTGAGATCAAAGAGGAACTAGGATGTTTGATTACAGTTGGTGAAAAAATAGAAGAAGTGGATTATGAGTATGAGAATATTATAGTTCATCTAGCTACTTATAAGGCACACATAAAGTCCGGTATACCTAAAGCACTTGAGCATGCAGATCTCAAGTGGATTCAAGATAAAAATTTATTAGAGTTAAAGTGGGCACCTGCGGATATTCCGACTGTAAAGATATTAAGTTTATTGTTTTAATGTCTGTTTGAAAATTTGATTCTTAAAAGAGGGGATTTTAGACAAATATATGCTATCCTTCATGCATTACACTAATTGGTGTTGGTGTAGCAAATCATTACCTCAACGTTGTGTATTTCTATTTGTTTACAGTGATAGGTGAGAACTACCTTGAAAGGTTTGGTTGGTTATTATCAGCATTATTGTGTTTGGGAACATATTCGACTTGTAATGCAGGGGCAATATTGTGAAGGGTAAGCCATTGATAAAACTAATAAGACAAATAATTTAAGGTAAACAGGGATCAGTAGAGTTTGCTTCCTTAATAATATAGGGAAAAGGATCCTTGATTAGTTACCAGGATTCTTTTCCCTTTGTTATTTAGAAATTTGCTTGTACACTTATGAGACTACAATCTAACTCGAAAGTGTTTGTGATTGTAACTGTATAAGTAACTGTAAATGGTAGTGTGATAGTCAGATTTCCTGTTGTAGGGTTAAATGTAACTGATTGATTGCACGACTCACAAGTTACTGTCGTGGAGAATTTCTCTGTGGAAATATTGAATTGAAGAACGTAACAAACTTGTTGAGAATGTTGTTGACCACAACTTGAGAAACAGTTGTTTAGTAATACTGATACATTATTAGATTCATAATTTGGGACAGCGATATCGATGGCACCATCATTGTTAAAATCAGCCGCTATAATTACTTCAGGACTTTGTCCTACTTCAAAATTCACTGCAGCCTGGAATGTGCCATCTCCGTTCCCCAATAAGACCGAAATATTGTTTGTGCCAAGGTTTCCAACTGCAAGATCAAGAAGGCCATCATTGTTAAAGTCAGCTACCGTAACAAACAATGGGGAACTTCCTATGGCCCCTACTGGGTAATTTACTGCTGGTTGAAATGTGCCATCTCCGTTCCCTAATAAGACCGAAATATTCTGGCTATTTTCGTTTGCGACCACAAGATCAAGTTTTCCATCTCCGTTAAAATCAGCCGAAGCGATTCCTACTGGTGTTTGTCCTACTGGAAGACTTGATGGAGATTGGAAAGTGCCATCTCCGTTTCCTAGCAAGACGGATACATTATTCGCACCTACATTAACATCAGTAACGGCAAGATCAAGCTTTCCGTCTCCATTAAAATCACCTGTCGTGATTGCTATAGGAGCGTCTCCAGCCGGATAAAAAGTTGAAGGTTGGAAAGTGCCATCTCCATTCCCTAAAAAGATGGAAACATTACTGGAAAGAGTATTTGTAACAGCTAAATCTAAAATTCCATCTCCGTTAAAATCAGCAGCAATAAATTGTCCAGGACTTGTTCCCGCAACGTAATTTGTTGGAGCCTGAAAAGTGCCATCTCCGTTTCCTAACAAAATCGAGACAACGTTACTAGGTGTGTCGTTTGTTACCGCTAGATCTAACTTTCCATCCCCATTAAAATCAGCAGCAAGGATTCCTAGTAATGGAGAATCCCCAATATTAATATTCATTGCAGGCAGAAACGTACCATTTCCAGCTCCCAGAAGGATTGATATAAACCTGTTATTTGCAACAGCTAAATCAAGATTACCATCCCCATTAAAATCACCACTCGTGATTCCTACAGGATGAGTCCCTACCATATAATTTATCGCTCTATTAAACGATGGACAAATCAAAATAAATCCCCCTTTTAACAATTTTGAAGAGAAATTTGTTGTAAAAAACGTACTACTGCTTGTACAAATTACTATTATATATATATATTCATATATAAAATAAATTCAACGGCGAATTAATTGGGTGAATTGTCTAAATTGCATATAAATGGTAAACGCAATGAGGCAGGTAGCAGTAGTTACCAAACAGTTTCATTAAGTAACTATAAAGTTATTTTCAGCGTATCCTTGCTTACTGTACGTTGGTAGCTACGGTACAATTTAAGTTTTCGTGATTTGGTGGAAATAATGGAAGAACGAGGGTTATTCCTGGCTTATACAACTATTATGCGATGGGTACATCAATATGGACCGGGGTTTGATAAACAGATTCGACGTCATCTCAAACAAACGAATAACTCATGGAGAGTGAACGAAATATATATAAGTAAAATGACAATCGATGTATTTATATTGTGCTGTTGATTCTGAAGGAAACACGATTGACCTTTATTTGAGTAAATTTAGAAATCATAAGGCTGCAAAGCGCTTTTTCAAGAAAGCTTCGCAGTTTTTTCATGTTTAAGAGCCTCGTGTTATAACAGTCGATAAGAATACTGCTTATCCAATTGCTATTGAAGAGTTGAAGAAAGAAAAAAGGATATCAAAAGGAACCAAAATCTGGAGGATGAAATATTTAAATAACATAGTAGAACAATATTATCATTCTATAAAAAAACGTGTACGCTCTATGTTGGGATTAAAATCATACAAAACATCAGCTTCTATATTGAGTAGTGATGAAGCCATGCATATGGTCCAAAAAGAACAAATTGATTTGCAGGATCAGTCTGTTTAAAATTAGGATATTTTTATCAACCAGTTGTTTGGATTAGCTGCTTAACAGGTAATTCGGTTGATTCAATTTTATTTATCATTTTTTGCACCAGAACCTTAAAATACTATTGTTTATTGAGTATGAAGTGAGAATTTATTATTTAATCCCATACTACCTTAGTGATTGGATAAGTTTGGGATAATAGAAGAGTAGTGGCTTTAGAAAAATGTGTATTTACAATGTTGAGCAATTACCCCACTAAAAAACATAAGGACTTACCTCAAAAAAGCTAAGGAAAAGTTCAATCTTTTCCTTAGCTTTTTCTGCCACCACTTTACTATAAGGTTGGAGGCGGTGGAGATGTAGTAGTAGGTGGTAGTGTAGTGGTAGTTGGAGGTGGTGGTAGCGTAGTAGTAGTTGGAGGTGTAGTAGTAGTTGGGGGTGGTGATAGTGTAGTAGTAGTTGGAGGCGGTGGAGGTGTAGTAGTAGGTGGTAGTGTAGTGGTAGTTGGAGGTGGTGGTAGCGTAGTAGTAGTTGGAGGTGTAGTAGTAGTTGGGGGTGGTGATAG
>NZ_JBXUNO010000004.1:272262-356750 GCF_057197025.1 Bacillus sp. LSHTCR4
TGGTGGTAGCGTAGTAGTAGTTGGAGGTGTAGTAGTAGTTGGGGGTGGTGATAGCGTAGTAGTAGTTGGAGGCGGTGAAGGTGTAGTAGTAGGTGGTAGTGTAGTGGTAGTTGGAGGTGGTGGTAGCGTAGTAGTAGTTGGGGGTGGTGATAGCGTAGTAGTAGTAGTTGGAGGCGGTGGAGGTGTAGTAGTAGGTGGTAGTGTAGTGGTAGTTGGGGGTGGTGATAGCGTAGTAGTAGTTGGAGGTGATGGAGGTGTAGTCATTGTTTTTGTTTTTGTTTTTGGTTTTGGTTTTGGTAGTGGATGGCGATGGGGGCGTGGTCCTGGAGACATAAAATTCACCTCAATTCATTAAAATAGTGAATACAAAGTATCTTATGTTATTTAATATAATTAGTGAAGGCAGAAATACCATAACATTGTATATTATTTTCGGGGGTACGTTCGTGTCCCTTTTTCTTGGGAAACCTACTTTCTTCTTTATTGACTACTGTCTGCAAGATCTTCGCATGAACTTTTACAAATCTATCATCTAACAACAAGTATGAGGTTAGCAGGGGATGACAATTTAAAACTATTTTGGATAGTAGGACATTCTAGGGGCTAATTTTAGCCCATTTTTTTATTGGTGAACAATTTTTTCAAGCATTCTAAAAAAAGTTAGAAATAGTGGTATTTTGTGCGTCTACTAACGAACAAATGTACTTATGACAGTGGACAAGCATACAAGCGTATAATTCTATTTTTTCATAAGTTATTCTAAACTATTAAAAGGAGTTGTATAATAAATGAGTAATCTAGGTATTCTAGCATGTACAACCACTCACTACCAGATCTATTACGACACAGAGATAGGGTTTAAAAGAGCCCTTGCTAACAACCTCTGTCAAAATGCAGACAAGGACTTTGATCTAATGCAATCGTGGTTCCCGGGAGTTCTAATACCAACTACCATTACGGTGCAAATTATTTCTCCTTATGATGATCATCCTGTTAATTCTGCCCGATGGTGTACTTGCCCTTGTAAGGATCCTACTTTTTGCCCTCCTGAAGTAAGTGCTAAAAATGGTATTTATGTAGAAATCTATGTTGACAATCAAACACAAACGAGTAATGTTCGTTATGATTTAGCCGCAGAAGTCACCGAAATGTTTATGCTATACCAGGGCAGTGGCTGGTCTGGAGCTAATTTTCATCCAACTACGGGAACTGAAGGTACCGTAGGTGAGGGGCTGTCAACCTTCCTTGCTGGGCAATTAGTGCAAATTCAGGGAGTCCAAGGACCAATCCCTAATTTTGCAAACATATGGATGATGTCTTACCGCCCGACCGAAAACCTGAGCTGCCTTTCAACGCTTCCCTATACGTCGACGCCCTCGCCCTCATGTTTTACGGTAGATTATGATAATGCATATGGTCCTACCAATTCCCCTTTCCTATATTTCACATTTTACGTGTTATTCCTCTATTACCTAAAGGATCAACTAGGATATTCAATCAACCAGATCATCAATGATGGAGCACCTAGCAATACTGGATCCATTACTGAGGTCTACCAGAATCTCACTGGTGATTTAAGTAGTGATCCAAATAAAGATTTCTTGGGACTGATCAACATATATTATCCCGGAACAAAAGCTTTACCTGACAATGTGAGAAGTCCCTTCCCAATTCGCTGGGTGCAACAAGGTGGAAATTTATACTATCTTGTTAGTGGCATACCCATGACAGGATGGGTGTATATTGCCCCCCTTTCGTTTTATTTTGATAGCACTGGAGCTTTTTCAGGTTTTGTATGGTACGATGAAGCAATTGACATTGGCAAACCTGTAAACAGCTGGTCAAAGCAAGTTGGCCCTTATTCGTTGTGGTTTGATAGTAACGGAATTTATCTTTATCTATGGTACCAGGGTAACTATTGGCAATACAGGGGCACATGGTACGAGTGGAATGGTACTACTTGGGTGCAAAACCCTTAGAATAAAGCAGTAGTTAACATTTGAATAACCGCGGAAAGATCGTATCTAGCGATAGAACGGTCTTTCTTGTATACTCCCATGGCCAATTTTGTAATAAAAGAAACGTTCCCTTTTGAATAAGGTCAAATAGTAGTAATTGTAAGTGATTAATAAGCCTAGTAATCTAGAGGAAATGACAATATACCTACTTCAACTATGCAGGTTGTATTAAAGAGTATACAGGATAAGGAGGAGTGTGATTAGAAATGGGCATTTGATGTTATTTTCCTAACCGTATTCGTATTGAACTTTGTCCTTTTCACTAGGGGGAACAGTCGCTACAAATGGTTGATCGTTCAATCGCCATGGGGTCACCTGTTACTTATTCTGGGTATCAACAGCGGGCTTCGAATTAGCGACATTTTGCAGATGAAATTCATAGATGTCATCCGGGCTGTAGGAACAAAAGACTAGTATGTCCCAAAATGCGGTTTTTGGGAATAACATCCGAAATTCCGTATAATCTTTCCTGAGCATATTCAAGGGAACCGAATATATTCACTTCACGAAAATGGGAAAATACATACACCCATTACACGGCAGCGCACCCAGCGGACAGCGGAGTATCCACCTGGCTGCATGTGCCGTCGCTCCTTATAATAAATCCATTTTAAATAGCGATGAATCTAACATAGATGAGGAAACCTAAATTAAAATGGAATCCCAAATTTATTCATATACCAGTCATCATCGTATATTCTTCGTGAAAAGTACTTGCTACGTTGCTCCATCACGTCGCTAAGTAAAACCAATGATTCGATTTCTGATGGATTCGAGTATTGGATCAATTTTTTGCATTTTTCGATCCGTTCTTCGTTGAAATGACTGTAGGCCATTCGTAACAAATTGTAATTGATATCATCCCAGGTTAGCGGAAAGGGTTGAGTTTCTGAACGAAATACATGGTAGACCTTTATATCTGGTAAGACACAGCACTGATAGCCGAATAACCACAGTTTGAGTGAAATCTCTTCATCCTCACGTCCCCAAACCCTGAACCCTCTTTCGAAGCCCCCAATATCGAAAAAGACATCTCTGGCTATAGCCAGACACCCACCTGCCAAATGAGGGGATGCAAAAGAAGCTGGTTTCCAAGGATTCCATCTCGGCTCTAAATTCTCAACCCAGCTATAACCATATCCCACATTGTTGGGATTAGCCGCATCCGCAATACCTGGATTCGTCGCGTCAGCATGCCCAGTTTGAATAGGCTTGATTAGACGATCTATCCATAGATCCTCAAAGAATAGATGGGCATCACAAAAAATAAGGTATTTTCCTTTGGAATGATCTGCTCCCAGATTCCTGGCCATAGCAGCTCCAACACCTGTAGATTGTATGAGCTTAATCCGATCGCAATATTCATGTGATTTAAAAAAATGACAGCAGCCATCCGTTGATCCATCATCAACCACAATAATTTCAAATGGACAGTTAGTCTTTACTTGAAAAGCTGAATCAATGGTGTTTTGAACGTGTTTCCCTTCGTTTTTGGCTGGAATAATGATAGATACCAATGGCGTGTTTTGACTTAGCAAGATTTTCCCCCCTCCCATTTTATCGTAATTTTTTAGAAAGAGTCACAGTTTAATCTATTCCGTTGACCAAAAAAAGGCACGGCATATAAACTAGTAACATTTTAAAAAATGTCTACCGTTAAAAGGGTTCTGGTGCAAAACTTCAGGGAAATTACAATGAATTTATAAAACTTGGACATACTGATAATACTACTGTATAAAAGGTGTGTGATTAGTATGGAAAAGGGGAATAGGTTTAAGTGGTAACATTATCAACCAGACATCATCTTGTTTACTTTACGTTGGTAGCTACGGTACAATTTAAACTTTCGTGATTTGGTGGAAATGATGGAAGAAAGAGGGATATTTCTTCCATCATACAACTATTATGCGATGGGTACATCAATATGGTCTTGAGTTGGATAAGCGAGTTCGGACGTTACCCCACACAAACGAATAACTCATGAAGAGTGGACGAAATATATATAAGTAAAATGACAATGGATGTATTTATATTCTGCCGTTGATTCTGAAGGAAACACGATTGACCTTTATTAGAGTAAATCTAGAAATCATAAGGATACAAAGCGCTTTTTCAAGAAAGCTTTGGAGTTTTTTCATGTTTCAGAGCTTCGAGTTATAACAGTCGATGGTCCTGTTCTGTGAGATTATTTATAGGAAGAAAGAATGTAACATCCTAACTCTAAAAATAAGCCCAAAGAATTATTTAATTCTTTGGGCTTATTTTTGCACCAGAATTCAGTATCGTTAGAGAGTAAGAGAGAAGGTGAAGGGAAGTTAGTAGATTAATTTCTTTCAACTTTTTAACTATTTATAGATTAATGCCATACATTTTTTTTAACTCTGGAAGTGGAATGTATATTCCGGCTTCAGATAACGCATCAGCAAATTTTCTATGGATTCTTTCTAATATATCCGCGCGCTCTATATCTGAACCATAGTGTAAAAGGCGGTGACATGTAGGGCAAAGTGCAACAATGTTTTCAATACGATCTAATTCGTATTCGAAATCAGCCTGTCTTGAAATGCAGATAAGATGATGAGCTTCTATGTAAGGTTTATTTGTTGATTTTGCAGTGAAGGTCATGTGCCTTGCATCAATCATACACGTGTAATTCGCCTGACTAATCGCCTTTCTAGAGATCCAAACTCTTCTCGTATAGGAAACTTCACCGTTTTTTTTACGAATGGGATCTCTACGGGGAATAGGGACAATTGATTTTTCACTGTCTATTGAAATCTCATCAGGTTCACTTATTTCGGTAGTAATGGCTGCTTGGAAATTCTCTTCATCCTCTTCAAGAAATATACCATCATCTGCTAATAGAAGTGTATCGTTGAATTCGTCAATTGTACGTTTTCCTTTAAGGATATTGATTTCGTTATAAAGGTTTAATAAAACATTAATATCTTTTGCTAGTTCATTAGTAGAAGGAAAATTAGAAGTTGTGTATTGTTTCCCATAAATATTACCCATCTCGTACCCTTTTGCTAATGCGCCTCGTACATTTAAATCCAATGCTCCTGTAATCCAATCTTCCTCATTTTGGATAACTAACTCGCTTTTTAATTTCTGTGCTGCACATTTCATTTTTTTTGTTCCAATTTTTGTTCCATACTTGTCACGATAATAAGTCCAGCCTTGGTTTAAGCTCATGAAGACACTTTTTCCATCAGAAGAAAACAAGAAAACAATATAATAACCTTTTGTTGCTGATTTTGTAATGTCTTGTATGAATATTGAAATCCAAGGCACTTCAGCCCATTGTCCCTTACCGACGGATCCGGTTACTTTGTAAAAATTACGATCTAAACCTAAGGCACGATAAAATAATTCAGGAAGTTCCTGGCGTATAAGTTCTCCTAGTGGATTATTTGCAAAGGAGTTATTACGTTGGATTGGAAATTGATTGATTATTTCAATTAACATAAGAGAAATTTCTTTTAGTGTATCCTGTTCAGATATTAGATTTTCCACTGGTATTTTCTGTTTTTTAATCAGATTATTTAAATCTAAATTAAATTCTTCAGCTAGTTTTAATAAAAGTTTTCCTTCTACTTTTTGTTTTCCGTTTTCTATTTTTGATAAAGATGCATATTCCACATCTAATATTTTAGCCATTTCTCGTACTGGAAGTTCGTTCTCTAAACGAGTTTTTTTTAATAATTCATTTAGAGAGTGTGAGGTATTCATAATTTTTGCTCCCTTCAGTTTAACTATTTTAATTATATATTGAATTATAAAGTAACGCAAACGCTATACATCGAATGAGAAGAAATCGAAACAAAATTATTGCAGAATTAATATAGAGGTGGTATGCTGATACCAACAAAAAGGATAGGGTGAATCAAAATGAATGAATTATTAGAAAATACCATGAAGGCAATTAAATATAATGACAAAGAGGTGTACAGTAAATTAATTAAGAGAGAAATCCCTAATTATTTAAGGGATCTTTCTTTTATAAAGGGGAATAATGACTTGGAAGTGAAATCGGGTATTGGTATGGGGAATGACGCTCTCGTGCCATGGGTGGCAATAGTTGATAGAAATATTACTAAGAATGATAAGGTGAAAAAAGGGAGTGGGAAGCCTACTGTAAAGAAAGGGTACTATTGTGTCTATCTATTTTCTGCAGATGGGTCATCTGTTTATTTGTCCTTTAACCAAGGGGTTACACAAATAGATGTTATTAGGAAGAAAATGAAAATTGATGGGAAAGTATTGCCTTTGAAAAAAGCATTATTATACTATGCTCATTTATTACGTGAAGAAATGCTAGAAAAGGACTGCTATATTCAAGGGGAAATTAACCTTCATACACAAGTGAAATCTAAGAGTAAGGCAATCGCAGGGTACAAATATCAATTCGCTAATATTGCTGCTAAAAAATACGATACGGGTTTTGTAGTGTCTGAACGAAATTTACGTAATGATTTAGAAAAAATGATAGAGCAATATATATTGATGACGAAAAAAATTCCTAATCATGAAAAATTTATTCTTGGTAAGGACTTGGTTGTAAGAGAGATGTGGAGACAGGAAAAAGCACTTCAGCAAGTACAAATGCCTGATAATATCCCTGGAGATGTGGAAATTTTACCACCTGTTAATACATTTAAAAATGAAGAAGAGATTAAACAAAGTATTGGTAAAAAGAAATCCAGAACAATCTCTGATGCTAAATTAGATGAAAATTTAAAGCATATGAAGCAAATTGGTGATAAGGCGGAGCAAATCGTTTTAAAAGAATTTAAAAAACAGGTTGAACAAAAGTTTGGTTTAGAATATGGAAATAAAGTAAGACAAGTCTCTAAAGGAGAGGAGAAAGGTGAAGGGCATGGGCTTGGTTATGATATATTAGCGTATGATTTTCAAGAAGAAGGTGAAATGCCCAAAGAGATCTTTGTAGAGGTTAAAGGGACAACGAGCAGCAATATTAAGAGTCCTTTTGATATTTCTATTAATGAGTTGAAGAAAATTATTGAGTTAAAAGAAAAGTATCGTCTCGTACGAGTGTTAGACGTTAATGGTGAACCTAAAATTCTGATTTATAAGAATTTCGAAAAATATAAATCCGTCGAATCGTTACTTTCAGGATATTTTAATGCTACACCAACATCTTATAGAATTACAGGAGTTAAAGTAGATTAAGGGTTTTGTTGCAAAGTTTTCTAGATGGGATTTATATGAAAGTAAAAAGAAAATAGTTTTATTCATATCATACGATCGAAAAAGGTGGATACACATTGGTTATTCAACTCTGAAAAATACGAGGTCATCAGGCAGAATAGTCCTTTTTATAGAAAGGTTAGTAAAAACGTTTGAAGAACCGAAATTTACCATCGCAGATAAGACATTTGGATTACTTTGTACGTTCAAATATTTAGTGGGAAAGAGCTTTTGTAAATATACGACTCATTCATAATCAAATGTTTAAACAACCTTATAGAACAGAACCCCCGGCATGTGAAGTATTGTTTTTCAAATTCCGTAGGGTTTTAAAGGTTTTGTTATGTTTCATGCCCTATATTAACAAAGGTAAAGATTCTAAACAGAATCCGCCTTTTCGGTGTATTATGAATTGCAACAATTACTAGTGATTATATAATATTTTCTTATATTTTTATGTTTTTGTTTATCTCTTAGTGAACTTTGCAACAGAACCATGAGGTGCAAAAAGCATTATTAATGTAATTAGAAAATATTCTTAGCGAATTGGACGAGGTATGCATGATGTTATGAAAAAATTTATAACATCATAATTAAAAGTAAGGATCTATTCCGGCGTCATTGGATGAATTAGCTACCAAATGGTACGTGATCGCAAACGTTGAAAAAGAAATCGAATTGACGAAAGATAAACACTGTGGGGGATATTTCTCTGCCATCATAATTATATAAATTGGGGGTAAAGATAAAAAATGAATAGAAGACATATGTCATCAGCTATCGATGTACTGACAGGTTTGTTTTATGTGAACAAGGATTCATTTCTTGGAATGATAACTTTAGAGTTATATGTGGAGCTGGGTTTATTACAAGATAGTAGTTTAATAGCGGAAGTGATTGAAGAAAAGAGAAGTTTTGATTTAATTCATGCAATAAAGCTATTAGATGTGACAGTTGCTGAACATGTGGAAAGCATTATACGAGGCTATTGATATGAATAGGCGTTTAACGATGACGATGATAAATATGTTAATGTCTGAATACAGTAATCGGAATGTACCAATGGTACATACATATTTGAAATGGTATCTTGACCCAAACGAAAAATTCAACCTTGTAAATGATTTAGAAATGACTGCTGAGGTGCTAATGGAAAGGGGAGTTACATTTTTGATTGACTTGATTTCCAATATTAACTGGAAGATAGCGAGGATTTTGTATGCGTTATGCGATGAATATAAATACCCTTATTCGTATCAAATGAAATTGAAAATAGATATTCAAAATGAGGATCACCAGCATGAATAATTTATACATATATACAGCCTATAGATATGTACGTCAGTGGGTTCATGATAACCCCAGAAGTAGGTATATTACACTCGAGAATGTCCCGCATAATAAGGAATGGAAAGATAGTTCCCATCATAGGATGTAACAGCTTATTGTTGAAGTCCGGTTTAGAAAAGGGAGAAGTTTATAGTGTTACGTAAAAAATACCGATCAAACGTATAAATTACCAAGTAGGAGATATATAAATGAAAAAGAAAGACGTACCTGCAAAGGTTATATATAAATACAGTTTATTTGCATACCTTGTAAAAATGGATTGCCAATTTTTATATTCTACACGTAATAGATGCAACCCTGAATACCAATGCTATATGTTCCGCCATGACGAAAGGTTGAATCAGGCCTTAGAAAAATATCCAAATGAAAGGTATACCAATGGAGAAAAAACGAGTAGATTTTGAACATGTAAAAATGATATTGTTATTCGTGTCGGTAGTAATAATGATGTTAATTTTCGCTATGAATGTGTGGGAAGATTTGTTTTATAAGGATGATGAAACGATAAGGCAAGAAAAAGAACGTGAGGAACGAAGAATACAACGGATGGAAATGATTAGAGATATTGAATAAAAGGAAGATCTGCATAGAACTTCCTTTTATTTATGGTATAAATTATTTCTTTTTTCGTTTTTTATAAAACAAAAAAGGAATGCAATAAGTGGGAAAGAGAGTATTTGCTTTATGATTGATGTATAGAAAAAATTGTAGAAGCATAAAATAATGCCTTTCCAAGGTAACTTTGAAACTAAGAAAATCTCATGTAAAATTGCTATCAGAGGGTTGAGAAGATATGATTTATAACCCTGTTGGGTGTGCGCGAATGGTAATTGGAAGTTACACGTTTTAAATCTAAATGAAGATGTTTTGACATTCTTATCTTTAAACGGTAATTCTTGACTAAAAATCTTCAATGTATATCCTGTGTTTGGTTTGATATTTTATTTTAGTTATCTTACTCAATAAATTTATTTGTTGTAAAATGAAGAAAAAGGGGACGTAAAAATGGATTCCGAGGTTGTATATGAAAGAAAAATATTAGTGTTTTTTGATGTGCTAGGTTTCAAAGAAATGGTATTAACAAAGTACAAAAATAATCCTGAAAAAATAGAAGAAATATTAACAACTATGCATTTACTCGCTCATTCTCATTATCCGTCTGAATTAATAGTTTTTTCAGATTCAGTTATAAACATTTTAGAATTTAAGCCTCACTTGGAAGAATACGGTCAAACTTTTTCTGATTATCTAAACGTAATCGTTGGTGAGATCTCAGCAATCCAAATGAAAATGATAAGCTTATATGGCGTTTTGATTAGAGGATCAATTGTCTTAGGAGACATTAGATATAAAAGTGATAGGAATTTACTGTTTGGTCCAGCACTTATTCATGCGTATGAATTAGAGTCAAAACATAGTATATATCCTAGATTCATTTTAGACCAAAAAATTATTAATTTAATAAAAGAAGATGTCAATGGTATGGATCTAAGTCGAGATGTAGATGGTCATTATTTTGTGGATTCATTTAAATGGCTTGTGAAATTAGAAGCAGAAAAAGAATGTTTAGTACCTATTAAACAAAAAATCGAAACTGAAATAAATAACTTAGATGAAACCAAAAATTTAGGAGTATTAAGTAAGTACCATTGGTTTTTAAATAAAATTATTGAAAGAGAGCAATGTAATTTAAAAAAATACATTTAGCCCAGTAATATTAAATCGTTTCATAAATGAATGATATCTTTGAAATACAAGGAATATATATTCAACCACAAGTGATGAACAGAATCAAAAAGTGGTAAATTATCTATATTTCAAGATGAAATCTAAAAAAGCCGAAATATCACCTAATAAAAGGGATGTTTCGGTTTTTTTCTTGAATGGTTTAACCTAGGTAAATGATAGTACATAATTGCAATTATGTTACAATATTTTTAAGTTCATGTACATTTCAAATTATGAGCAATAGAAGTAGGTTTGTTCATAGACTATTTAATTTATGACAGAAGGTAACTTGGGCGGATATTAAACTACAGTTGGTGAGAAATATGATTGTGTTTGGAAAAGTATCATGGTTTGGTGGTTACAATCGTAAGACAGGGCAGGAAAATGATTATGGTTTTATTGAAACAAATGATGGCACCTCTTATTTTGTACATAAATCAGCTATTCTACAAGGAACAATTTTGCGAGAGGGGGATTGGGTAGAATTTACGCCACGGCATCAAAAGGTAAAAGACAAAGAGAAAAAGGATGCTCAAAATGTAAAGACAGTTGCTCCGCATTCTGATTTTCCATTGAGAAAATTGTTATTGTCAGGTCAATTTGCTTTAGTTGAAACTGTATTGACTCAAGCTATTATGCAGGAGAATGATATACAGCTTGCTGAAAGATGGTTTGCACAATGGCTGGAGTTTCATAGTAGTAACGATCCAAATTGTGAAAAGTCTTATTTTGCTGCAGGAATAATAAATCCCGATTTTCTTCGACGGTTAGCTGAGCTGGTGAAGGATACAATGTGGGAGAATTACCCTACAAAATGGGGATTGGAATTTTATCAAAAAGTGCCAACATTTGATGTTGCTGGAGAAAGTGAAAGCCGAATTCAACATGTAAATGGATGGCTGAACAAGCAATCAATGAGCTTCTTACAGGAGGTTTTGTACCAATTTCCTGAATGGCTTCGTACATGGAACGGTCTCTTGCATAAGCTAAAGGATTGGCTTTCACGGGTTCCATTTAGTGAAAAAAAGAAGTATAGGTATTCCATTCCTGACGACATAAAGGAAAGGCTGAATTTATGGTATTTGTTTGAAGGAGAGAAGTTCCACACCGCCTTCTCTAAGTATTGGAGTTTCATTGAAAATGACGAGACTTTAAGGGAGAAATGTTTAAACCAATGGTTGCAATGTTTACACGAAGGAGAATTTGAAAAAAGCTGGACTATATCTCTAACTGACGAACTGGAACAATGGGCCCTAAAGCGCCAAAAGCTGAATCTATATATACCACAAAACTGGGACATTGATACTTTGTATGGAAATTATTATATAAGAAGTCCTTGGCGTAGCCCTATACAAGTTAAAGTTCCAATTAGCTGTGTGTGGAAGGACCTTCCTGTTTCCTTCTTTGAGTTATTGTCCATAAAAATAAAAAACAAAGAAGTTGATCTGGATATTCCTATTGAGGCATGGGCACTTTATCTACGGAATTTTGAGCCAACTGGAAGGGCCATTGTTTGGCTAAGAAAGAAATGGAATGTTATTCATCAGGCCCAAAAGCTTACAGTTTTCTGTTTGCTGGGAGAAAATTGGTTCTCTATACAGCAGCTTTATCCTGATTTAGGGAGTATTGAGGCCCTATTACTATGGGAAGATAAAATCGATTTATCAGTGAAAGCCTCATGGTGGGACCAGCTTGATGTAATTGGTAAGTGTTCTTGGTATATCTTGGCATTCCAAAGGGGATATAGAAATTTACATTTTCTTGAGGAAAGCGTATCAAATCCGCTTTTGAAATCATTTCAATTACTGTATAAGCATTATTTGGGACTGCAACAGCTTGATTTTGCTCAATGGCAATCATTATTACAAGATCATTATATTAATTTGGCAAAGAATTTCAATGAGAAATTACTCAAAGAAAGCAAGTGGCTTTGGCCTGCTTGCGATCATGAAGAATGTGATTTTTGTGAAGGTAAGCCGTGGAAGAGAGGCAAAGAGGATATTAACCAAATAAGTAGAGCGTATTGCCCAAGAACAAAGAAAGAATGTGCATTGGCAATGAGTGAACAGGAAATCGGATCCCGTTTCCGAAGATACAAGAGTTTGCCAAGCCATTGGTTAAATTGGCGTACGCCTGAAATATTCGGCTTCTTGCAAATACAGGTTCCATTTGAGTACTTCACACGTTTTGGGGGATGGCTGAATCGTCTTCTGGAGTTGCAGGAACGCTTGAAATGTAGCGGATGTAAAGAGCCAATGATTAATGATTTCGACTACAGTAAGGACTTCATGGCAAGATACTCTATGACTATTGCAACCTGTAATCAGCATACAATTGGCCATCATGATAATAAAATTTACTTTAATGACTGTTGGAATCATCATGATTGCAACCAAATGATTGATTCACGTGATAATAGAGTAAGGGATATGAAAGACCGCACTATAAACCCAGGCCTAGGGACTTATCGAAATTATTATTTGTGCACTGGATGCGGCGCGGCAAAGGCCCCTAAACATTATCCTGGTTATATTAAATATTCCGGAACAGATGGTGAGAGATGGGATTTTTCTAATATGTCAAGTCATTTCAAAGGCTGGTATTATGTCCCGGGTGATATATGTCCAAATTGTGGATTAGAAAATATGGAACGTTTTTCAAAAGGGAATGGACAAAGCAATACACACGCTAAATGTAATCATTGTTCTCATACTATTCGAATTCCTAAAATATTTATTCCTACTGTTGAATTATGGGAACAGTATAAGAGCAAAAGATGATATGTGAGGCAGTTCTAAATAATAAAGAATACGAAAATTTAATGCAGTAGTCTAAAGTTTTCCTACTAAATGCTATGGAGGGTGTGGAAACTAGTATGAGTGGTAATATTATGACTCTAACGAATAGAGAATTAAATAAAAAGGCAAAAGAAATTGTAAAAGAGAAGTTTAAAGAATATGATGCTAAGATTATTGAAAAAGATAGAATCTTTTCAGTATTAACAAAAGAAGGTAAAGGAATAAAAGTTTTAGTAAAATCTATTAGAAGACCTACGGAATATGTCTTAATCTTAAAGAAACATATGGATGCAAGTCAGGTTAATTTTTACATAGCCTTGGTAATCTTTTCAGGAGAGAATACTCCCGAATTATTTTTAATTCCTGCAACAGCTTTTTTGGAACCGAATGATTTACTTAGGGATAGACCTAAGTATAAAGAGCCTGAGTTTGGTATGAATGTATCAAATAAAAACATGCCTTTATTAAATATCTATAATTTTACCAACTTTTTCAATGAAATTTAGTAGTAATTAAGTAGTTCGTTTATTAATAAAATTAATAACTATAATATCTTCAATAAAATCTAATTGTAGAATAAAAGAGAATTATTGATCAACTTTTAACCAAAAGGTTTATCTTTTAAAAAGAAATAAAAGTTTGCAAAGTAAAAAAACCTTTGACTATCAAAGGTTTTTTTTATGTGATCCTGAATGGATTCGAACCAGTGACCTACACTCTGCCAAGATAAGAAACATGTGTTTTGCGTTTTGAGAATATCAATCGCAAAGCTATTTGTATCAGGGATTTATAGAGTATTCTATATTTTCTTGTGCAAATCCTGTAGCGTAGAAAAATGAAATTTATTGACCAGAATCTTGACCAGTTTCTAATTAAATTTTATGAGTTTAAAGAGATTTTATGTGAAAAGAGGGGATATGTATCTTTTAAGGTAAGTATTTTTCTTGTTTAAGAATTTAGTACAAAATTTTTGTTTTGGATTTACTAGAAAAATATTTAAATATAAATATATTATATTTAACGGTAATTGAGAGGTATGTTAAAATATTCCTAATAGCCTAAATTTGAACGAAAGCGGCATTTTTTCACACAGAAGAGGGAGTCTTCAAAATTAAGAATTGTTGAAAGGAGATAAGGGATCATTGATACCAGAAAATATACAGAGAAACCATGTGATTAAAGCTATGCAAGAGGTTGATGATAAAGGCATACCTAAAAGTAGGAAATCTACAAAATTCCAACTGTTATATGATGATAAATTATATCCTCCTAAATATATTATTTCTCTTGCGAATAAGTATTCCAATGGTAAGGAACTGGAGCCTTGGGAATTTGGCGGTGGAGTAGAGACAAACAACTTTTTGAAACGATTAAACTTCAAAATTGTTTATAAGATGAATAGGATAGCTGAAGAACAAATTAAAAAGAATCTTACTAAGAGCTATTATAGTGAGGAAAAGAAAAAGGATTTATTAGGTAAGAAAAAGCATACTCAACGATGCAGTGATTGTAAGAATACCATATTTGATATGTTCCGGACTATATTTGGAAGCGTGAAGATAGAACATAAAATGGAAATTAAAGCTAGGTTAGAAGACTATGCTAAAGAAAGCTACTATGAGAACTTATTAACTATTTATGGTGAATTAAAGAATCACAGGGGTAACGAAGATTTTGTTAGAAGTAAATTCCTTCAGCCTTGTGATATATATGTACCTAATCCAGGTTTTATAGTTGAACTTGATGAATCGCAACATTTTTCTGAGTTAAGGGAAATAACATTGCGACATTACCCGCAAAATCTAAAAACTGGATTTGAGGTGAGTGAATGGATTGGAAAATGTAAAGATATAAGGGCTAAGGATAATAACCCTTATTATAGAGATGAACAAAGAGCGTGGTACGATACATTAAGAGACTTTTTACCATTGATTAAAGACATTCAGCCGACTGTTCGCATATCATTACTAGATTATAGTTGGTGTCAGTTAAACCCAAATAAGAAAAAAGATGTAGAAATATTCAAATCAAAGGTTTTCAAAAATAAAGAAACAGATAACGGCTTAGTTGAAAAAGTAATGGGGGTACCGAATTGTAATGTACAAATTGCCACTGTTTGTCTACAATCAGGGGGTCGTTATACTAATGAAAGTAGAACTGAATTACTTTTGGAACTAATAGATAATTTAGACAAGAGAGCTGACTTAATTCTATTACCTGCTGGCTTTTATGAGACAATTTATGATGCTCCTAGTACCTTATATAAGCGTATGAGTAAAGTCATCGGGAAGCATTTAGATAAAATAGATAGTGATATGGCAGTCTGTTTAGGAATAGATGGTCGTTATGGATTAGATCAAATGGCTGTTCTATTTACAAGGACAGGCTTACAGTCTATTGGACGAAAGTTTTATCCAACAACGTATGAAGAAATTGATGGCGCCGATTCTTATCTGTCTTTAGAGGATGGCTATTCAAGGGTATTTCAAATTAAGGATAAGAAATTTTATATGGCGGTTTGCTATGATGGTTTCGGAATTAAAAAGGAACAATTAAAAAACCCAGGTGTTGATGTAGTATTAGATTTAGTGCATCGTTTTCACCCAATAGGTGAAGATATTTCAGGTGATGTATTGTTTGCTAAACATGGATTTGCAGGAGCATCTAAACATTGGAAATGTCCAGTTTTTGGAGCGGCTGTATTTTTTGACAGGGAGATACCAAAAAACTGGCCTACAGGTGTAATGTGGAAGTGCGATAAAAAGAATACAAGAAACTGGAGATATACAGATAATAAATTATCATATTATAAAGAGATTTTGATTAAAAGAAGCGAAAAGGCACTGATTAGATTATTTGAAATTTAGTAGGAAGAATTAAAAAGGATCTATAGGGGGAAATGTAAGTGAATATTGATTCAAGAGATGTAGAAAAAATGATTAAGTTAGCTAGAGAAGGAAAACAAATTTCGAAAATATGGGAAGAGGATTTTCCGCAATATGATTACTGGGATATTTATATGGAGATACACGAGGCTGGGGAAAAAAGTGCACTTGGTACGAGAAAAAAGATTACTTATCGATTAAATAAATTACAAACTGCTACTAAAAGAGAACGAGAAGATATAATTCTAGAGATTCAAGATTTGGTCGAGCATTTATATGTAAGGTATAAAGAAAGTCAGAAAAAGTTACAAGAAATAAGAAATGTAATTGAAAAATAAAAAGGGGATGTAAACCATCCTTATTATAAATATTAGTTTGTTTTATACTTTTAATACATAAAGAATAGATATTAATTGAATGAATTTTAAAAAGTTCTGGAGTGAGTTTATATGGGGTTATCAGATGGTAGATGTGATATTTGTGGGAGTGAATTTACAAGGTATTTTCAGGATGAAAAAGGAAGGTGTTATTGTTCGGAAAGGTGTTACGAGAATGCATTACCTAAATGTTTAACATGTAATAAATCGATGAAACAATGGATAGAAACACAGGGCGGAAAGAAGTACTGCTCGGAGGAGTGCTATCAGGAAACATGGAACAAGTGTTCAATATGTAACAAGCCAATGAAACAATGGACAGAATCAGAAGATGGAAAGAAGTATTGTTCAGAAGAATGTTATAAAAAAACATGGAATAAATGTTCAATGTGTAATACACCAATGAAACAATGGACAGAAACGAAGGATGGGAAGAAGTACTGCTCAGAAGAGTGTTATAAAAAAAGTTGGCATAGATGTGTGGTTTGTAATAAGCCAATGAAAGAATGGCAAGAAACAAAGGATGGTAAGAAATACTGTTCTGAAGTATGTTATGAAACAGCATTTGATAGATGTAAGACATGTAATAGACCAATGAAGGAATGGATTATAAGTGAGAATGAAAAGTATTGCTCGGATAACTGTTTCTTAGAATCTTGTCCTACATGTAATGTTTGTGCGAAGCATACAGACAATTGGATTGAAAGTGATAAAGGAGAAATATTTTGTTCAGATAAGTGTAGAAACACAACATTACCTCCTTGTAATATCTGTGGACAACGTACGGAAAAATGGTTAGTCAGCAAGGATAACAAAACATACTGTTCAGAAGAGTGCTATAGTCATACATTACCTAGATGTATGCATTGTGCTAGGCCAATGAGGGAATGGTTAGTCACAAAGGATGGAAGAATTTATTGCTCTGATAATTGTATTTCCGAGAGTAATATTATTATGGAGAAGGTAAATAGATTCTGTAATATGACAGGGCTAACAACTAGTGAAGTAGAGGGATTACTTGTTAAGAATAGATGGAATTTAGATGAAGCAATAACAAAGGTGGATAATTATATGGAGTCTTTAAATGGGAAAGTAACCACATCTAAAGTGGTTGTAGATGGTATTAAAAATGCAGGGATTTATGATAAGTTAGCGCAAAACCTTTCAAGTTATAATACAATGCGTGGTGGTAAAGGGGGATTTAAAGGTTTTGTATTTGAAGATATGCATGCAGCAAATGCATCACTTAAAGGGAAAACTACAGAGGTTATAGCTAATAATGGTTTAGCTGATTTTAGAATATTAAATACAGATGGTACATATTCACTTGGTCAGGCAAAACTTGGATATAATACGGGGAACATAGATTGGTCACCTTATAAGGGACAAGAAATAGTGATTGATAAGGGGAACACTAAGTTAATTGAAAGTGCAAGAAAATCTGGGATGAATGTAGTTGAGTCGGATATTAGTAAAGTGGATGCAGAAAGATTAGCACAGACAATGCAGTTTGAAAGTAAGATAACAGGAAAGCCGAATGCACCACTAACAGCTAATTTACATTCATACCATCAAGCTGGAATTAATAGTGTTAAGAATGGAGCGGCATTTGGCGCAGGTTTTAGCATAGGTTCAAATATTGTAGACGTAGCAACAGGTGATAAAAGTATTGGAGAGGCATCAGTTACAATAGCTAAGGACACAGTCACAGCAGGAGTCGGAAGTTATGTAATAGGAGCTGGAACAGCGGCAGTAGCCAATACTGCAGTTGGTGGAACAGTAATAAGTGGAGCCACAGCAGCAGGAGCTGCGATTGCAGGGACAAGTGTAGGATCAGCAGCAATTGCAGCAGGAACAGCGGTTACAGCCGCAACAAGTGGAGCCGCCGCCGCAGTTGGTGGTGCAATAGCAAGTACAACAGTAGGAGCTACAATAGTAGGTGGAGCCACAGCAGCCGCAACAGCTTTAGGTGCAACGGCAGTAGGAGCCACTATTGTTGCTGCAGCACCAGTAGTAGCAGCAGGAGCTGCAATAGGAGGCGTATTTAAAATAGGTAAAAAATTGTTTGGTAGAAGATAATTTATTGAAAAAATTAAGTATATAAGTTGCTAGTATTTAAGGGTATCAAAACGGTTAATTGAAGGGGAATATTGTAAAATTGGATCAAGAGGTAAATGCTATTGATAGTAGTTAAAGAAATGAAATACGACATTTACTTAGGTATTCAAAAGTTATAATGAGTGTCTTTTTTCTGTGGGAAAATCTTGATGTTTCAAGGTTTTCACTAAATTGTATCAATGGAGCATAGCGGGCTCGAACCAGAGATCCCCATCCTGTCAAGGTGGCACTCTTCTAACTAAGTTATGGGAAGTAACTACTTTTCACTCTTCAAACCTAATCCACAAGGTTTATTAATCTGTACCCAATTACTTCCTTCTTTTGTCTTCATATTCTATAATTAATCTATAAAATTAAATGGGGGTAATTTCCAAGATGAAGCTTCAAATAGTGACCCAAAAAGCTACTCATTATGAACCCGATATTTCATTGCTTGCTGAAAAAGAATCAGGACGTCAAGAATTCGTAAAACGTTTCCCATTAGAATCCTTAAGAAATCTAAATATAGAAGAATATGCAAATACTAAAACTAAAGATTGTTTTAATTACTGGCTTGAGCAGAAAAATATCCTAGGTGGTATTGGTGGAGCAAATGCTGCTAAATTCGGAATTTATCGTGCTAAAACTGGTGAGTACTGTAAAGGATACGGTAAACAAAAATTGGTATTAAAAGGTGAGCAGTTGCAGGAAGAATTTAGAGCTCTAAAAGAGGGGATTTGTGAAGCAATTCAACTTGCAAAGGAAGACCGCATTTCTGAAATTGTTACATTGAATTTGCCAATTTATAATATGGTACTGCTAAAAATTTTAAATATTTATGTTCCAGAGAGATTTTTTAATATTTATTCACCACCAATTTTGATTGAGTTAGGAAAGGAATTACAGATAAAAGATGAATTGCTTACTCCTCAGAATGCAATTGCTTTGAATCATGCAGTGTTGCATTCTATTAAGAAACAATATGTTTTTTTAGATTGGTCTAATGAAAAAATCTCAAGATTTATCTGGGATACATTTTCTGAGCGAGATAAATCTCTTGATAAGAATACAAACTATTGGCTAGCTGGACATACCTATGGGAAAGATCGCTCTATCCAAGATTATTTATTGAAAAACAACTGCATAGCAATAGGATTTTTACAAGAGGATTTATCATCTCTTTTAGAAGAAGAGAATATTGAAGAGATCATAGATGAGAAGGAAGAAACATCAGCAGGACAAAAAGCATTAAAGCAATTTTTAAAAATGAAAGAAGGAGACCTTGTTGCTTTAAAAACATCTTTTACTCGAAAGGTTGATGGGAAGACAAGATCAGTGTTACGGGTTAGCGCTGTTGGAAAAATTACCAAAGATACTATCGATGGTTATGAATTCTCTGAAGAGTACGGGCATCTCCTTCCAGTAGAGTGGATTAATACTGAGGAGAGAGAGTTCATAGGTTACGGAGGATATCGTAGTACATTAAATGAAGTGAAAAATAAGAATGTAATTAACTTAGTATTTATGCAGGGAAAGGAAATTAGCAATACGCCCCAAGAAACTAGTGAAGTATTAGATACAGATCCAAGAAACTATGTATTTTTTGGTCCACCTGGAACAGGGAAAACATATCAAATTGTTGAACGTGCTCTTGAATTAATCGATAAAAGAACATATGAGGAACTGAAGGCAGATGGACGAGAAGCATTGCAACAAGAGTTTTCACGTTTAACTAAAGAAGGGAACATTCATCTCGTAACGTTCCATCAGTCCTATGGATATGAAGATTTTATAGAAGGATTGAAATCTGATGGGAAAGGGAACTTTGTGCCAACGGATGGTATTTTGAAAAAAGCGGCACTTGAAGCGATGTATGAAGGAATTCAAAGTACAAGCCAGGAATTTTCGAATGAAGTTCGTTTTGAGCAACTTTATGATTACTTGGTTGAAAATGGTTTGAAGAATAATATTCAATTTGAATCAAAAACAGGAACGAAAAATTTCATTTCATACATTTCAGAGCAAAATAATATTGTTGTAACGAGTGAAGATGTAAAAACTAGTTCAATAGTTTCAAAGAATCGTTTACTAAGCCTTTATCGTTATATTCAGGAGCATGATATTGATTGGAAGAATAATATTATGTTTGTTCGTGAGGCGATTGGTGGGTGTAATCAGACAAGATATTGGTCTGTACTAAATTGGATATTAGAAAAAATGGAAGATACAGTAGAAGACGAAGAAAAAATTGAAGTTGAAGTAGAAGAGAAAAAGGCAATTATTCAAAAGGCATTGTTGGAAAACAGTTCGTTTGATTATTCGAATGCGAAAAAACATGTTGTAATTATTGATGAAATGAACCGAGGCAATATCTCTAAGATTTTTGGTGAGCTGTTAACGTTACTAGAAGAGGATAAGCGCTTAACACAAAGTAATGAATTGATTGTTGAACTACCTTATTCAAAAGAGAAGTTTACGTTACCACCCAATTTATATGTAATAGGGACGATGAATACAGCCGACCGTTCAATTGCACTGCTTGATACAGCGTTACGCCGTCGCTTTGTGTTTGAAGAAATCATGCCAAATACGGATCTTCTTGAATCGATTGGTGATGAAATTGATCTTGCTGAAATGCTTTCTGTTATTAATAAGCGGATTGAAGTGCTGTATGATCGCGATCATATGATTGGGCATGCGTATTTTATCAACGCGAAAACTGATAATGAAGTTATAGCTATTTTTCAAACGAAAATCATTCCACTATTACAAGAGTATTTTTATGATGATTGGGAAAAGATCGGTCTTGTTTTGGGTGGAATAGGGAGTTCAAAGGAAGATCAATACATTGTTTATAAAGAAGAAGTTAATGTAAATAAACTGTTTAAACAAAAGCCATCTATTTATATTCCTGCACTGTACCGAGTAAAACGAAAATTAACAGCGCAAGAGCTAATCGCAATTTATGAATAAGACAATTATAGTGCGTGAGGCGTATGACTGGATTACAGAAAGTGACGTTACAGTAGAACAATTTGATGAGCTTATACGATATATTGAAGAGAAATATCCAAATGAACAGGTGATTGATCAAAAGTATAAACGACTTCGGTTTATTAATTATGTTGGCGTCATACAATGTTCTGATGTGCGGTATGAAATTATACCCAAAATAAAAATCACACCTATTGACGATCGAAAGGCATTGCTAGGAATGCTTTCAATTACAGGCTTTTTGCCGGTTTCATTTTATGAGGAAGTACTAAATGGTGAGGATAGGGGAGAACTGCTTACGGCATTTCTTGCTACATTTCTTACCCGTTTGCTGAATGAACTCAGAAAAGGGACTTATAAAACATACGAACGTCATGAAGAAAATTTAAATACACTGCGTGGCAAACTCGAGCTTAGTAAACACATTTATAAGAATGTATTTCAAAAAACAAAAGCATATTGTGCATTTGATGAATATACGGAAAATAACTCTTTGAACCAGCTATTTAAATGTGCATTGCTCATTGTAAAAAAGCATACAAAAATACATACTTTAAAACTTTATCTTGAGCGCTGTTTAGGCTACTTAGAACCTGTGGATGTAGTACATTTTACAGAGAAGGAAATAAAAAGCATTACATTTAACCGACAGAATGAACGTTTTCGTCAAGCTGCTTTATTTGCTAAGCTAATTGTTGAGCGAGCAACGATTTATAGTAAAGGGCGAGGAGCATCATCGTTCTCTTTCTTATTTCAAATGAATATGTTGTTTGAGAAATATATTGAAGTAGCACTACAAGAGGCTATTGGTAATAATAAAATAATCAGTCAACATGCAGAGAAGAGGCTATTACGTAACAAGAAGAGTGGACGCCAGAACATTTTATTAAAACCAGATTTTGTGATTGATAATGTGATAATCATGGATACAAAGTGGAAAAGTGCAACAAATAATGGAAGAAGTAGTTATGTTCAGAGTGACATTTATCAAATGTATGCGTATGTAACTGCTTATAAGGAAGTTCAAAGGTGTATATTGCTGTACCCAAAACAGGAGATAGAAGCTGTTCATCCTGTGTGGGAAGTTATTGATACTGAAAAAACTATCGAAATGTGCACGATAAGAATTGATGAATTTTCCGAGACTGTGCGAGAATTAAAAGAAATTCTACAAAAACAAGTTAAATAATTTTGTAAAGACACTCAATTGAATTTGGGTGTCTTTTATTTTAGAAATCAAATCTCTTTATAAAAGAATGAATATTCAGTTTGTTTTAATTGAAATAGAAATGAACTTATTATATAATAAGTTCAAGAAAATTTTTCCTTTTTAATCATTCCTAAATAACCACAAACCTTTCGGGTTTACGATTCATTACAAGGAAGTGTATAACGCATATACGCTAATTTGTAATACGAATGTATTCCTGGAAGGTTTTTTGCGTTGTGGGAATAGGATAAGTAATCAACTAACAAGGATGTGATAAATTATCTTAAATTATTAAGAATTGTAGTGGGGAAATAAGAATTTTGGATTTCAAAATACAAAAGAAGGTGAAAAAAGATGAGAGTAGCAGTCTCGTCTTTTTTATTTCGAAAGGAGAAGGACATGGGTAAGAAAATTATGGTTCAATCTGTAAAGTTGGTAAAAGACAGTAATCGTATTTATGATATTGAGAAAAAGAAAATCACTTGTCCAGCGGATGCTGTACGCTTTGCGCAGATTATATTTGATATAGAATCAAGGCCAAATGAAATTTTTGGTGTATTTAACTTAAATACAAAGAATGAAATTATTGGATGTAGTATTGTGTTCGAAGGTACTGTTGATTCATCGTTAGTCCATCCAAGGGAAACCTTCCGCACAGCAATATTAAACAATGCATCTTCAATCGTATGTTTTCACAACCATCCATCAGGACATAGTATGGAGTCTCATGAAGATGTTGAAGTAACTAAGAGATTAAAGGAGTGTGGAAAAATTATTGGTATACCTCTTTTGGATCATGTCATTATTGGAGATAACAGCTATGTAAGTTTAATGAAAAAGGGGATTATCTAATACAAAGCAATAAGCCAACTATTTTTAAGGGGGTATATGGAGGAATAGGAAGATTCTAAAACGTTTATTCGTATGGATCTTCTTATTTTTATATTTGTAAGGGTGAGTTATAAATGTATTCATTATATTTGAGTGGTGGAAATGGGTAGAGTAGTATTATTAATAGTAAAGCATGCTGTAGTTAGTATAAGATGGATTCCAATATATTAAGTCCAACAACAAGATATGCTGATAAAGTCCTAGAAGTTAAAGTATGAAAGATGTTATTTATGGTTGTTCAAAACATCTATTACTCAGTAACAGTTTATAAAAAAGTAGCTGCACAAAAGTGCAGCTACTTTTTTTACAAACCCGTTATTATGCAAATAATATCTTTAACGTAAACTTGCGCTTAATGGCACTTGAGAATAAACTGTGAAATACAAGATGAAAATGAATGTTTACGTATGGAAATCGATTACTAAAAAAAATTAAAGGTCTTCGTTCAAAAAGAGATGGAATTACAGAACAAGACAAAGCAAAAGTAATGTATCTGACAAAATTCGAAAGTATAGAACATATTAAGATAGTATTAGATAATTATAGAGGTCATTACAATTGCAAAAAATAAAAGTACAGTTAAAAGGAATGAGTCCAGTACAATACCGGACTCATATTACGTTAGTTTAAGTATTGAGAGTAAAAGAATAGGAATAGAAAAATTAATGTTTTACTAAATAATTTATTAAAGAAACTTAAAGGAATAACAAGTTCTCCTATTGTAAGGAGTTTAAGTTTATCCTTATTTAGTCTTTTTATTAATTCTTTTAATGTTTGGAAGTTTATTTTATTAAAGAAAGACCAACTTGGCACAGCTTTTGTATCTGAACCTATTTTGAAAATGATATGAATACTATGTGCATGAAAACCGCTTATTATTAAAATAAGCATAAATCCTAAAATAATGAACCAAGTCATTTTTCAACACCTCCTTTCAGTATCTAATATTAAGATATTAAAACTGTTGAGAAAGTGTGCTGTTGTCCATGAAAAATATTGAGAATTTGTTGGGGAAATGTTGAGAATGTTGCAATGTTATTGATTGTAACGGAGTTAATAATGCTTGTCATATTATATGTGTGGAAAAAGGAAATAGGAAAGAGAACAGTTGCGTGGACTGTTCTCTTAAGGAGCGGAAGTGCTGAACATTTTCAATGACAATGATTCAAACCTTCCGTTAATAGTATGTGCATTTATTTATAATTCATACAAGAAAGGCGGTTATAAAAAATAGCCGCCTTGCCTTAGGGAGAATTCAAGAAAATTAGAGGTTCATTATGGATACAGATTGGCTGTTACCAATTTATTTATATTATTAGCAGGGGTTCAATAAATTATTCATAAGTTAAGATCTTACTTCATCGTAGAGTGAGTGACATGTAAAGTGAAAAGAGCACTGTTAAAAAGTGCTCTTTTTAAGGTGTGCATTAGGACTTGAAAGAGGCATCAGTGACAATTTAGAAGGAGATATCTCAATACAACATATGGATGTACTATGGAAGGGATAGAAAAACGAGCACTCCTATTTATAGTGATAGGGTGCTCGTTTTTCTATTTATGCGCAGAAAGGAAAATCCTTTTTACTGTTACCGTCGGGCTATCGTTCTGCATACATTTGAAGAAGGAGAATTTCAATCTAATAAAATAAGATAGGATTTGATATTTTCTTAGTTTTGGTTAGGTAAGTTTATATACTTAAAGTAAAGGACTTAATTTCAATTAAGGGGGAGAATAATTTGGAGGTATATAACTCAGCTGCTCCTGCGCAAACAAAAAATGAAGATCTACCATTCGATATTTCCTGGATGACTGATTGGATTACAGACTGGTTTGGCTCTTTGTTTAATGGCGGCAGCGATGTAATAAAAGATGGGGGAGATAAAATAGATGGTGCGGTCCATGCGAGTGTGCCTGCATTTTTTGATGTTATTTACCTTATTCTTTCTGTAGTAATTTTAATATCATTATTAGTTTTTGGGGCTTCTTTGTGGTTTAAACATATAAAGTGGAAAAAAAGATCTATATATTTTGGAGTAGGTTCATTCATTCTCATACTATTAATAAGGATTCTACCAGTGTTAATGTTGACAACACGTTCTTTTGATTTTCAAACCTTTATGAGTAATATGGTGGGCTTAATTACCTCTATAATTTTAGGAACAGCTGTATTAATGTTTTTGATATCTTTAGCATTAGGTATGCTTTATAAGAAATTTGAACATCCCAAATATGGAAAATGGAGTTCAAGTTTGAGATATAGTTCCATTTTTATATTTGTAATGACATTATTAGTACCGGCCTTACTGCGCCATTTATAAATTTGGTTTATTTAAGGAGGTAGAGGAATAGTGAAGGTAACATCTATATTTATTCCTTCTATATATACTAGTACTTATTCTCCTTTAGGTTTCTAATTTAAACCTAATAAGTTAAAAAGCTTTTGGTGTATGAGGTTTTGATAAGGGAGGATGAGTATTAGTGACTACGTTCATTGTAATGGTTAGTATTTTCTTAATTCTATTCGTAATTGGTCCTAAAGCGACTAAGAGAAAAGAAGAAAAAGATAGAATAGAAAAAGAACATAAGCAGAAAATGGAGGCTTTAGAAGAAGAAAAGTTGGATTTTGATATTAATGGAACCAAAGTAAGGTTACATAAAAAGCCTAAGTTAAAGAAAAGTATATATAAAATAAAGAGTAACAGGTAACTTTTTAATTCATTTACTGATATTATTTTTGAGCGCTCTAGCAATAGAGCTTTTTTATGTAATGAAACATTTTCTTTATAATATTTGGTTGGTCTATATTAGACTTACTTCTTAAAAGATATCTATATTTTGCTAAATTATTTTATAGAAAAACAACTTTTTCAATTGAAGAAAAGAGAAAAAATTAAGGGATTCTATCACTAGAAAACCCGACTTCAATACGATGAATGTAGAAAAACATATATCATTAATCTGGCTAGTAGCTCAGACAATAGATATTAACCGTAAAAGAGAGAATTATAAGAGAAAAATTAGAAATAGAGAATTGAACTGACCATTCTTGTGGGGGAGAGAATTTTGATGATAAATGGATGAACAAAGGTATACGTGGTATTATTAATAGTATATATATCTACATACTTACTATTTTAGTTTAGGAGAGTTGTCTATGCAATGGGAGTATAAAACACTTAAAATTGATGGTACATTTAAAAGTTTTTTTGGTGCTAAGGGGTTAGATTTAGAAGGCGAGTTTAATAAGTTAGGGATTGATGGTTGGGAACTTATTTCAATTATTGGCTTAGGCAGTGGCGGTAGTATTCAAAATGGTTTACAGGCGATATTTAAACGCCAAATCAAATAATAATATTAGCATAACGTCTTGGATATATTCAAGGCGTTTTTTTGTTTCCTGACAAAAAACTTTTCTTGAACGTATGAAGAGAGATATTTATAGATTAATATTTATAAAGAAACAGGAAAAGGATTAACATAGCCGTCTTGATCTGCTAAGCTCACTCAATTTAAAATGAAAAAGTATTTACCTAAATTTCGATAATTTGGTATAATATTTCAGGGTAATGTATATCTAATTATAAAATTTATTGGATTCGGGGAGAAAATCTATGAAAAAGAAAAAGATTAGTTTACTAGTATCTACAATTATCACTTCCTTAATTTTTTCAGCTTGTGGTAATAATACTAATAAAACTAATAAAGCTGAAGCTGAAAGCCAAAAACAGGTATTAAACTTAACGATACCGGAAGAAATCCCATCTTTAGATACGGCAAAAGCTATGGATGGTACGTCATCACATATTATGCAAAATATATTTGAAGGATTATATGTACTGGATAAACAAGATAATCCTATTCCTGGTGTAGCGAAATCATTTGAGAAAAGTAAGGATGGGAAAAAATATACATTTCATTTGAGAAAAGATGCTAAATGGTCAAATGGTGAAATGGTAACTGCACATGATTTTTCTTTTGCTTGGAAACGAACATTAAATCCTGAAACAGCATCTCAATATGCATACATGTTATTTTATATAAAAAATGCCAAAGAAATAAATAAAGGTATAGTTGCTGCTGATCAGTTAGGAGTAAAAGCAATAGATGATTATACGCTAGAAGTGGAATTGGAACAGCCTGTTCCATATTTATTGCAATTATTAGCACTACCTGTTTATTTACCTCAGCATGAATCGTTTGTAAAAGAAAAAGGAAGTAGCTACGGTTTGGAACCGGAGAATCTTATATATAATGGGCCATTTGTGTTAGAAAAGTGGAATCATGGACAAGAATTTCAATTGAAGAAGAATAATAGATATTGGGATAAGAAACAAGTAAAGCTAGAGGCAATAGATTTTAATATTGTAAAAGATACGATGACGGCAATAAATTTATATGAATCGGGTAGTATTGATCGTGCTCCAATTACTGCAAAACATTTTGAGCAATACAAAGACAACAAAGAATTACATATGAAAAAAGAAGCTGGAATAGCTATGTTACGTTTTAATGAAAAAAACACTACATTAGCAAATAAAAAAATCAGACAATCTATTTCTTTAGCAATAAATAAAGAAGAGATAGTAAATCATTTTGGCAGTACTGGAGCAACCCCTGCAGAAGGTCTTATACCAGCAGGATATACGAATGAAGCAACTCAAAAAGATTTTCGAAAGGAAAATGGCTCTCTTGTATTGTATGATTTACAAAAGGCTAAACAAACTTGGGCAGATGCAAAAAAAGAACTTGGTATAGAGAGTGTCACACTTGAGCTTCTAGCATTTGAGCAAGATAATGAAAGAATTATAGCAGAGTATATAAAAGGAGAACTTGAAAAACATTTACAGGGTTTAACAATACAGATTAAGCAACAGCCATTTAAACAAAAATTGCAGCTGGAACAAACAGGGCAGTATGAAATCTCTATGGTAGGTTGGGCACCTGATTATAAAGATCCAATTAGTTTTTTAGAATTATTTACGACAGATAATCCAAATAATAAAATGAAGTATTCAAATTCGAGTTATGACGATTTTATAAATAAAGCTAAAAATGAAGCTGTATTAGATCAACAGAAGAGATGGGATTATTTACGAGAAGCCGAGAGAGTGTTGTTAGAAGATGCTGCTATTGCTCCCCTTTATCATACTGGTAAAGCATATCTGCAAAAGGATTATGTAAAAGGAATTGAAAAGCATCAATTTGGTGGTGCTTATACTTACAAAAATGCATATTTGATTCAAAAATAAAAAGTTTAAAATTGAAAAGAGTTGAGTACTTGATAAAAAAGTATTCAACTCTTTTTTACTTTCCATAAAAAGTCGTATTATATTTCAGATTATAATATGTAAATTTTTTAATTGTTCAATAGAAACAAAATTAATAATGAGTTTTTGTTTGTTACAAATAGAAAACAAGAAATCAAAATAACCCAAATTGTGATTTAATGCTCTAATTATTAAAATAAACGAAGTGAAAGTGGGGATGGTTCAATTTCTCAGGATGATGCATTTCATACCGTCTGACAATTATGGAATACAAAAATGCAACAACTATTAAGCGACGATATTGAAATCCATTTTGTAGAGATACCGAAATTAGTAAAACAATGGTGTGAAGAAAAACTAAACCCTTGGGAAAATACATTTGTTCGTTAGATGTTATTATTACCAGCACATGAAGATGAACATTTAACTCAAACATCGGAGGAGATTGCGATGAATCAAGGTCCAATTTTACAAAAGGCAATTAATAAATGGGAAAATATGAGCTATGATTCTTCTTTCCGAACAGCATATGAAGCTCGAGAGAAATTGCTTTTAGATGAATAAGCTAAGTTAGCACATGCAGAACAAGAGGGCATAGAAAAAGGCATTGAACAAGGTAAGATGCAAATAATCCGAGGCATGCATGAAATTGGTATACCGCTTGAAACTATTGCAAAAGTAAGTAAGTTGAGTGTAGAGGAAATAGAACGTATCTTGAAATTAAAGTGAACATATATGAACCTATAGTACTCATGAATAAAAGAAAATAGACACTCATTGTTATAGTACGTTTAATAGAAAAGCATTGCTGAACAATTCGGAAGTGCTTTTTCTATATCATTTTTTGTTTTTCATGCAGAATAACCCGCAAAATTACTCTTTTTAGTTGAAGTTTTCCGAATAATAAGTTACATTTTTAAAGTTCAAGCAACTATATGATAGTACAAAAGGGGAGAAATATTGTTATTATGCAAAAAATGAAATGGAAGAACTATTTATGTTATTTTGTTATTCTTATACTTCTTGGAACAGCAGTAACGGTCAAACCATCTATCTCAAAAGCTGAGGAATCTGATGTTAATATTACACTGTTAGGTACTGCAGATATTCATGGTAGATTTATGCCTTGGGATTATGCGCTTGATGGTGCAAATACGAGTGGAAGTTTAACGCAACTCTATACGGTTATAAAGAAAGTACGTCAGGAAAATCCAAATACCATATTAGTAGATGCTGGGGATACAATTCAAGGAAATTCAGTAGAGTTATTCAATGATCAGCCACAATCGCCAATGATGGTAGCGATGAATGCCATGGGATATGATGCTTGGGCATTTGGAAATCATGAATTTAACTTTGGATTAGATACATTGAAAAAAGTTAGTGAGCAATATAAAGGAAAGACATTAGCAGGAAATATTTATAAGGAAAATGGAGAGCGTTTTCTTCCTGCATATACAATTGTTGAAAAAGGTGGAATTAAAGTCGGGATTATTGGTATGAATACACCAATGATTAGTGATTTTGAAAAAGGGACAGATCATTTGGATGGTTTAGTGGTGAAAAATCCAGTAGAAGAGACAAAGAAGGCCATTAAAGAGTTAGAAGGTAAAGTAGATGTAATGGTAGGGGTTATGCATATGGGACTAGAAAATGAGAATGGAATCTCTGGTACTGGTGTTCAAGATATTGCGAATGCTTGTCCGGAACTAAGTGCTATTTTTGCAGCTCATATGCATAAACTTGTTAAAAAAGAAGTTGTAAATGGCGTTATTATTACAGAACCAGATAAATATGGAACACATATCTCGCGTATTGACCTTACTTTTACAAAGCAAGATGGAAAGTTGGTTCTAAAAGATAAAACTGCTACCGCTATACCTGTAAAAAATACTGATGGAACAACAGTAGTATCTGATCCTACACTTGAAGACACACTGACACCTTTTCACGAGTATGCGAGGGGTGATGCAAATGTTGTAGTCGCTCAATTAAAGGGTAGAAACCTTGTTCCTGAAAATGAAATAAAGGGTATTCCAAGTGTGCAGATTCAAGAGACACCTTTATCAGATTTCTTTCATGAGGTCATGCTCTACTACAGCAAAGCAGATGTAGTCGCCCATCAAATTGATAACGATAATGCCCGTTTGGATGTAGGTCCTATTAAGAAAAAAGATATTGCGTATAATTATCAATATGCTTTGGGAGAAATTACAGTATATAAGGTAACTGGGAAAGACTTAAAAGACTATATGGAATGGGCGGCAGGGTACTTTAACTCTTCTCGTGCCGGAGATGTAACAGTTAGCTTTGATAAAACCCGCCGTGCTTCTAAATACAGTACGAATGATTTCTTTGGAGGCGTAAAATACGAAATTGACTTAACAAAACCATATGGAAGTAGAATTACAAATTTACGTTCTATTCGTACAAATAAACCAATCAAAACGAACGATGTTATGACGCTGGGAATGAATGCATATAGAATGGAGGCTCTTCAGGCAAAAGGTGGAGCTTTAGAGGGGCGTAAGTTTGAACAAATTTGGTCATCTAAACAAGAGAATGCATTCGGGGAAACTGGTGGAACCATTCGTAACCTTGCTATTACATATTTAAAAGAGGTAAAGAATGGTGTATACACACCAAAAGTAATGCATAATTGGAAAATTACTGGCGTGAATACACATTCTTCAGAGCATAAGGCTGTAGTGGATCTTGTAAATAAAGGGATTTTAGAAATTCCAAAAACTGAAGATGGAAAATATACAAATATAGCCTCTATAAATACTAAAGATTCAATTACAAAAGAAGAGATTGTAGCACTCTCACAAAAAGCAAATATTAATCCAAATCAGTTTAAGCATATAAAAACGAAAGGTGAATTTTACAAAAAACTTAGTAGAATTGTAAAAAATATAAGAAACATGACTCTGGTGCAAAAAAGTTATAACTAGAAGTGTGAACTACTCGCCACTTAGCAAAGCTTGAAGTGGGAGCTTCTCAGTTCCACGACGAAAGTAACCTTTCGTCTCCCTGAGCGTTACTTCGGGGTGTTCCACCCCTAGTCCAACGCATGGATGCTCTTTTGGTACGATTGATATTTTACGCAGGAACCGAATGGCTTGGTTTTCGCACTCTATTTTCTTCCTGCAACCTTCTATATCAAGTTATCAAAGAACTTCATATAGCTAATTTATCAAAAGTTTTTGGCTATGCCAAACTGAAATTCATCTCCCACCTATCGTTGGGCTACGTCCTTCACACGCTTGGGGAAGGAGAATTCTTTCGGGGAATACGTTAAATATATACGCAAAAAAGAGCACTCCTATACATGGCGATAGGATGCTCTTTTTTATGTGAAGAAAATCTTGTCTACTTTTAGTCTATCACCCTACGCACAATTATAGTAACGTGAATAGTCCGAAACAAATCTGTTTCGGACTGGGGGTTCAATATTTTATCCACTTAATTCAATTTTTTGTATTTATAGTATGAATTTTCTGATTTTTTAAATGAGAAAACTGGATTGCGTTAATTAATAGATACTCCACCAGAGACACTCAGTTTTGTTGGTGCAGGCGTATCTCCACCATTAAATGAAGAGTGTTGTGATACATTTAAACTAAGCATGCTACATGCTAATGTACTTACTATTATCGTACTGAATAACAATTTTTTTATTTTTTTCATTACTTTAACGCTCCTTTTCTTAAATGTTTCTTATCAGCATTATTGCTAATATAGAAATACTCACTCGCTTTAACATGATTATTTGCTTCGTAAAATTGCAGTGCTAAAATCTCTGCATATTCTTTAACACAATCCCACATTTCCTCTTTTTCAAAATAAGAAATGGCATCAGTAACTACTTTTTCGAGTTTAATTCTAGGCAGTTCTGTGATTAGTTCATTTAAAACTGCGAAACGGTGTATATATTCTTCATTTCCTGACTCATTTGAATATTTCATTCCTTGCTCGATATATGCTCTTGCTGTTTCAACGCCTTCTAACTTATAATATGCTCTTGCTAAGACAAATAATGCTTTAAAATGGTTCGGTATGGTATTTATAATTTCAGAACTCTGTCTAATCGCCAATGGATATAAATCTTGAATATTATATAACCAGCCTAAATTGGATCGTACTCGTAATAATAATTGTTCTTCATCATACTTCTTAAAAACATCAATAACCATATTGAGACATTCTTCCGCTCTTTCAAATTCTCTTAGATCTATACAAGCCAGTCCATATACATTGTCGCACAAAGCAATATTAATTTTATAGCCTACATGATTCAAGTATATTTCTTTGGCTTTTACTGAATGTTGAATTGCTTCAAAGGGTTGATAAGATTGATAACAGTATGTTGAAAATCTATACTCAAACTCGGCTTTTTCTACTTCATCAGGTATATCAATTAAAAGTTCTTTTGCCTTTTCAAAGTGTGTTTTCGCTTCAGTATAATTTGCTATAATTGTAGAGTGGATTGCCTTAAAGAAATAATAATAGTAAGCTAAAAATAAAAATTCATCTTTGATATTAGGGAGTTTTTCTATTTGATTAAAAGAATCTTTTGTAATACTCATTCCATCTACCAAGACTTTATATCTAAAATCCAGTAGGGAGTAATAGAATGATACATATTGGTCTGTTTCTATTTCCTTTAAACTTTCTTTTACTTTTAGATGTGTTTGTTTTGCTTCTTTTACATGATATAAACGAATTTCTTCATACCATTCATGTAATAATTCCATCAATTGCTTATTACTTTTTTCTTGAACAGTCATAATATCCCCCATTTCTCTGTAAAGGCTTATTCTGATAATAACAGGAATTAGATACATTAAATTCAACTACGATTTTTTTTCATTAATATAAAGAATATTCAGAATTTAATTAACGTCCATGCTTTTAAATTTGAAAAAGTATAGTAAGGAATCATTATTTTACAAGGAGGGGGCACTTGATACTAACATAAATATCCGGAAATTCAGTTATTTATGTTTTCGTGTATAACGGAAAAAATATATATTTATAAATTGATAGACTGTTAGATCGATGTGTAAATATTTTACAGAAGTAACGTATCCTAAGTGGAATAAAAAAGAGCTAACTGGAGTTCAATTCTATTTAAACTATACAAAATAAAAAAGATAAGATCGGCGAACACGATCTTATCTTTAGCACAAGGAGTAAACAAAAGGATAATCATCATATTTTTATCATAATTTGTATTTCGATAATTTTGAATATTAAAACTACATACAACAAGTATATCAATATTGAGAAATTTATTACAAAATCAGTTATAAATGATTTAAAACTCCAATGTAAACTTTTAGCCACTAGTTTATATTCAAATCCCTATAAACATTGACTTTATCGAAATTTGCCCATCTCCATCAAAAACGAATGTAAAAGTATACATTCAAAAATACAAATGAAGAGGTTAGAACATCCTTAAAACTATGTTTCTTTTAGCGAGAGAACATTTCAAGCTAGGAAAGCATACTATTTTGCTAATGAATATATTGAACAAGGTTATAAGCTTAGTGATGTAGGTTATCGTCATCATTTCGAAATCTTAAGGGCATTACATAATAAAGCGCCACTCGAAGAATTTGAGAAATTAGTTATAGAAGGTATTTCGTATTTTGAAGCAGAAGAATTATATGAGTGGGTAAAAGAGTATGCTTCTCTTTTAGGTGACCAATTCTACAATTCAAAAAATCATGAAAAGGCAAGCAAATATTTACACATTGCTTTAGACGCAGACAAAATAAGCAAAGAAAGAAGGGCGCTAAAATGAAAAAAGTTATCTTATTAATGATGATGTTGTCCACCGTTTTTACTTTTGGTCTTACTAATGTAAAAGACGTACCACAACAAGAATCAATTGAGGTATTTATGGATCATGGGGAACATATTTAATTTTCTAAAAAGAGGCTAATAAAGTTTTATTTAATCAAATTATTAAACACAGATCTGAGCGTATTACTGATGCTTGGATCTTTTTTAATAATAGGTATTTGTGAACATAACTATAGGTTGATTACGGAAATAATGATTGTGGGGGAAAATGATGAAATGGGGAATAGAAGCAATAAAGAGTTATGAATTAAATTGTAATGACTTAGATCAATATACATTTTTAGGGGAAGAATACCAAAGTACAAACTGGAGTTATCTATCTCTCTCGCATCTTCAAAATTTCTTAGAAACATCAGGTTTGGATAGAGATATGATATTAGAACTGCTGCCAATTAATTTTAAAGGAGTTGTATGGAAGTCTCTCGAAAGCGAGGACTTGGAATTTCTAAATACTTTAACAAACCCTATTAGATGTTTGGAGATTTTAGATAGATATAACTTAATGGATTCTGCAGCAACTTATACACCAAGCATGGAATATAAACTGAGATGGTTAAAAGAGCGCTGGGGGAAAGGATATTATATATTCGCCAACTGTTAAGATAAGACTTGAATAATAGAAAGGAGGATGCAATTGAGAGGACCAACTCATGTAGCTGCAGGAGCAGCATTGGCTTTAATCGCACATAATTATGCAGGAATAGGTGATGATCCATATTTATTAACGGCCACGTCAATAATTGGGGCATTAATAACAGATATTTGTCATCAAGAATCTACTTTAGGAAGAAAAATACCTTTATTATCTTGGGGGATTAATAAAAATTTTGGTCACCGTACAATAACACAGTCTAATCTTTTTTTTTGGTATAACGGCACTTCTTAAGTACCTAGTTCCCCAGTACCCCATAATATATATAGGAATGTTTATTGGGGTATTAAGTTATCTAGTGTTAGATTCCCTTACACCAAGTGGGATTCAATTGCTTTACCCTTTGAAAATGAAAATAAGATTTCCGATATATACAAGAACAGGAAGTATGATTGAATATATATTTTTCTTTTCACTTATTGTAATTGATATAACTTTAATTGGAGGCTCTTTTTAAATTCACATGAAAAATAGAGTAGAAATAAGGCACTCGAACAGCTATTTAATGTTCAAGTGCTTTTTTATGTAGAGTCTACATTTTAATTAATTATGGGTAAACTTTTTATCTTATTTATACAAATTATGTTATGGTACAATATGTTAATTAAATACATTTTTTTCTAGGGGGATGGGGCATAGTGAAAGCAAAGAAACTAGTAACGTTTGCGATACCGTTCATGCTACTAGCAGGTTGTGGTACTGATAAAACAGACGCAAAGCCAAAAGAAAAAGTAGAATCTAAATCAGAAACGAAAGAAAAGCTGTCAAAAGAGAAGTATCCAACTCGAATGACTGGTTTATCTTCTGAGTTAGTGCAGAAAATTACAGTAATAACTGAGATAGCTATGGATAAAACTAAAAAGGAAACTGACTTAAAGAAAGAAATTTTAAAAGAAGAGTCTGAGTTGCAAAAGATTATCGCTAAGTTTAAGAAGATAGACCCACCAAAAGAGTTTGAAGACGCTCATAAAGAGATTTTAAAAGCAGTAGACTGTTATAGTGAAGCCTATGCACTTCAAGTAGAAATTATGAAGGGTAAAGGAAAAGTAACAGACGAAGATAGAGAAAAGTCTAAAAAGTCAATGGACTTGATTAATGAGGGTAACAAGTACTGGCATAAAGGATTCGACCCTATTGAATCCCATAATGAGAAGGAAGCAAAAGCCTTAGGTTTCGATGTAGATACGAAGACCGACTCTAAGTCGTCAACTACTACTGATAATGGTAACGTACAAATATCCGCAGACGGTAAAGAGTTATTTGGCACGTGGGGTAGTTACAGAGGTTCTGAGTTTCATAAAGGTTTAGACCTTAGAGAAGATAATTCATTCACGGCTTATGATGATACTGGTAAGTCTTCTTATGAAGATAACCATATGACAGGTACGTGGTTATATAATGCAGACAAGAAGCAAGTAACTATGATTCCGACTGAATTTGTTAAAGACGGTAAGAAGATAGATGCTAGACAAATGAATGCGGTAGTAGATTATACTGTGGAGTTCTTGAGAGCAGGTTCTTTAAGAATGGTAGATAGTAAAGGTAACAAATTAGAAGTAGAGAGACAGAAGTAAATATTGTTTACAAAGGGGAGGATTCATGAATTATGCTACTGTAGCATCACTACAACGGATGCTACAATTGCAACAAATGGAAGACGCTGCAAGCAATAAATTGATTTTAAAGCGTGCTGATTCGTATACACCAAATATTCCCCCCATAAAAGGCAAAGTAATGTAATGAAAAAAGAGCCAGATTGTATGGCTCTTTTTAAGTATTAAAATGCTTCCCCCATGTTCAGCATTTTGAGTAATGTTGTTTGAGGTAAAACTAAACCTGAAAAACGGCTACCAATCCTAGAGTGATAACTAAAACTTAAATTACTTTCCTCATTATTTTAGCACCTCCTTTTCCGAGTTTTTGAGACTGTAGTACCTATAAATAGACTTGAAATTTAGTTTTCATAATTATTGTTGAGCCCTAACAGAATGAAGAACAGGGGAATTGAATCTGCCTATTACCCTAGCTAAAAAAATGTTGAAAATTAATAACTTGAGTAAAAGAATTGCTATTAAAATACTTAACATACATATTTGTTTTGTTAATTGTGGGCGTGTTTTGTGATTTGTATATAGTAATTTCGTTTAAAAACTTGAAAAATATCGAAATGTGTAAATTTTTTGAATTTTTAACAAAATGTATTTAATATTCCTAATTTGTTGTTTTATAATGATACTCGGGTTGATCGTGAATGTTTTAGATATTGCGATATATACTCGATTAATTTATTTTAGGGAGGTTTCAAAATTGGGTAAGAGAGTTATTATAAGAATTTTTACATTATTATCAGTACTGGCATTATTCCTTAATGTGTTTTTACCAAGGGCTAGTGCAGAGGTTATGACGCACGAGAAATATTCAATGGACTGGAGTTATAGTAATAGTCTAGGTAAGTACATTCGAACTGAAATGATTAAAAATTCAAGCGGTCAAATTGCTTATTGCTTAACTCTTGGATTAAAATCACCAAATGGTGAAGATCTTCCTGAAATGGGGAAAACAGATAATGTAGTATATAGGGTCCTATTAAACGGTTTCCCACAAAAAAGTGTTCAGCAGTTAGGAGTAGCTAATCAAAATGAAGCGCATTACGCAACTCAGCTTGCAGTTTGGAATGCATTAGGTCAACTTGATGTACATGAACTGAAACATGAAAATAAAAATGTTGAAAAAGCAGCTAAGGCAATTATCAATACTGCTAACAATAGCGGCGATACACAAGATATCTATATGAATGTTATCCCAGCTGAAAAGCAAAAAGCAGAATTAAAAGGTGAGTTCTTCGAAACAAATCTATATACAGTACAAACAAATGCTAAGAGTGGTTCTTATAAAGTAATAGCGAAAAATGCACCTAATGGAGTAAAAATTGTTAGTGAAAATGGTGAAGTGAAAGATCAACTTTCAGTTGGAGAGAAATTCCGTATCCAAATTCCTAAAAATACAAAAACAGGTGAATTTAATCTAAGTGTTGCTGCAAACTTAACAAAAGTTCAAGCAATTGCTTACCGCGGTACGGATACTGTTCAGAATGCTACAGTATTACTAGAAAGAAATGAAGAAAAGCTTAGTAGTGACCTTGCAGTAAATTGGGAAGCAGCTGGTTCTTTAAAAATTAAAAAAGTTGGAGAAAGTGGAGAAGTATTAGCTGGTGCGGTATTCGAGGTTTTTAATGCGAATAATGAATCAGTTGGAAAAATTACGACTGGTGCTGATGGTACTGCAGAATTAAATAACCTACCAATTGGTACTTATACTGTAAAAGAAATAAAAGCGCCAACAGGCTATGTTTTAGTTGATAAACCACAAACCATTGAGGTTAAGACAGGAGAAACTGGTGCTGTTCAAATAGTAAACAACAAGGCAAAGGGAAACATTGAAATAAAAAAACTTAGTGATTCAGGTAAAGTGCTACCTAATGTTGAATTTACTGTTTTTACTGAAGATGGAAAAGAAGTAAAAAAGACAGTAACAAATGAAAATGGAATTGCAAAGATTGAAGGCCTTACATTTGGTAAGTATTATTTCTTAGAGACAAAAACACCAAATGGATATATCGGAAATAAAACAAAGTATCCTTTTGAAATTAAAGAGCACAATAAAACACTTACTTTTACAGTAGAAAATACCGAAGTAAAAGGTAGTGTAAAACTATTAAAAGTAGATACCGAAGATATTAGTAAAAAGTTAGAAGGTGCAGTATTCGAGTTAAAAGATGCAAGTGGAAAAGTAATTGGCGAATATAAGACAGATAAAAATGGCGAGATTAATGTTAAAGATCTAGCGTATGGTAAGTATTCATTTGTAGAAAAGACTTCACCAAACGGTTACGTTCTTGTTACAGAACCAATTGTGTTCGAAATAAAGGAACATGGAAAAATCATTGAGCTATTAGCAGTTAATCATTTAATCAAAGGTGATCTGGAAATTACAAAGGTAGATATTGCGGATGGAAACAATAAGCTTCCAAATGCAGAATTTACGATTTATAACGAAGCAGGAAAAGAAGTAGTAAAAGGTAAAACAGATGATAAAGGTATCGCTAAATTTGAAAAGCTACCATTTGGAAAATACACATATAAAGAAACTATTGCACCAAACGGTTACATTTTAAATGAAGAGACGTTTTCTTTTGAAATCAAAGAGAATGGTCAAATAATTAAACATATCGTCAAAGATGAGAAGATTCCTTCAATTAAAACAACAGCATCTGATAAAAAAGATGGTACAAAAGAAATGCACACATCTAAGTCTGTAACAATCCAAGATAAAGTGGAATACAAAGACCTACAAGTAGGTAAGGAGTACACTTTAAAAGGTAAATTAATGGATAAAAAGACTAATAAACCATTAGTTGTAAATGGTAAAGAAGTAACTGCTGAAACGAAGTTTACACCAAAAGAAGCAAACGGATCTATCACACTAGATTTCACTTTTGATGCAACTGGTTTAGAAGAAAAAGAAGTAGTAGTATTCGAAGAGTTACTGAAAGACGGAAAAGTTGTTACTACACACACTGATATCAATGATAAAGGTCAAACAGTTAAGTTCGTTAAGCCATCAGTAAAAACAACTGCTACAAACAAAGCTGATGGTGGAAAAGAGATTCATTCAAATGATTCTATCACTATCCAGGATAAAGTGGAGTACACTAACTTAGTTGCTGGTAAAGAGTACACTGTAAAAGGAAAATTAATGAACAAAGCTATTAACGAACCATTATTAATTGATGGTAAAGAAGTAACAGCTGAGACTAAATTTATTGCAAAAGAAAAGAACGGTTTTGTAACATTAGACTTTACTTTTGTTGGTGCTGAACAGCAAGGAAGAGAAGTAGTCGTGTTTGAAGACTTATTACATGAAGGTAAAGTAATTGCAACTCATGCTGACATTAACGATGTAGGTCAAACAGTTCGATTTGTAGAACCTTCTATTAAAACGACAGCTACAAACAAAGCTGATGGCTCTAAAGAGTTAGATGCTTCTAAATCTGTAACAATCCAAGATAAAGTGGAATACAAAGACTTAATCGTGGGTAAAGAATACGTTGTAAAAGGTAAACTAATGGATAAAGCAACAAAAAAACCATTATTAGTTGATGGTAAAGAAGTAACAGTAGAATCTAAGTTTACTCTAAAAGAGAAAAATGGTTCTATCACACTCGATTTCACATTTAATGCTTCTGCATTACAAGGAAAAGAAGTGGTAGTGTTTGAAGAATTGTATCAAGATAACGTCTTGGTAGCTATACACGTTGACATCGAAGATAAGGGACAAACAGTGAAATTTAAAGAAGTAAAACCGGAACAACCAAAACCAGAACAGCCGCATCAAGATAAAAATACTCCAACTCCAGAACAACCAAAAGAGCAAGTAAAAGAACAGCCACAACCTAAGAAAGAAATTCAATCTAAAATTGGATGGTTACCGCAAACAGGCGCTGACCTTACAAGTTGGATCTCTATGGCTGCAGGCGCATTACTGTTAATTGTTGGTGGAGTGATTTTCTTAAAACGTAAAAACGCATAAGAATTAAAAATAAGCACATCTGTTTTTACAGGATGTGCTTATTTTTATGTTAGTAAATTAGTCTTATTTACAGTATTCTAATCTATTGACTATCTTTGAGTGGTTGTAATAATTCCAGGACAGCAAAACAGTCAGCCGCTGCTCGATGTTTAATCGTTAATTCTGTTGCATCACTTAATGAAATCCATCTTTTTGAATCTACATAATCGGCGTACAATTTCATCCGCCGTTCAACTATGTTACTTATTGTTAATTTATGAATCAAGAACTTGGCATATGAGCAGGAGAAGAGAAGTAGAATAGATAATTTAAAACAATATAAATTTGAAATAAAAGCGTATTTTGTTTGTGATTTCTAAATGTTATAAAAGCACCATATAAAAGTGCTTTTATACATGGCACAGTTATTTAATAAAATCGTTATTTGATTTTTAAACATAAAAGGAGTGTTCTCCATTAGTAAAGTAGAATGGGATTTTTATAACTGAATTAGAATACTCAAGTTAATTGCTTTGTTATGAATCCTATAATAACTAGAAGAACAAAAGGATTGCTTAAAATTGCAAAAATACCAAATAAAATGTAGTTCCGAATGTTTTTTGGAATGATTATAGCCAAAGCGATTGTAATAATAAGATGAAGATATATTAGATAATCTATAAATGCTAAATATATTAGAGTAAGTAGCGTTAATAAAATTGAAATAATGTAAAAATACAGTTCCATTTGGCACCCTTCCGAGAAAAATTAATTATAGTTTACCATCGTTCGTTATGAATTTAAATGGAGAAAGATCAAACAAAAATTCTATTTTGTACATGTGAAAAAAGGAGTGCTTTATTAGTGCGCTCCCAGTCGTTAATAAATACCCAGTCTCATTAAAGTATATGTAAATTTTAACTAATAATGATTATAAAAATTTCATTTTGTTTTAGTTTGAAATTAAAAAAAGAGCCGTATTAAGGCTCTTCTTAAAAAGGTTTATTAATCATTTGTTTTCTAACCAAAACAAAAACTATACCTGTAATAATACAGGTTGCATAGATTTTGCCACTTATGTCGCCAAAAAATTTAAGCCCGAAAGGTAGTAGAAAAGTAGCAATTCCTACTATGTAAGCAAACATACCGAATAATTTAGCTAGTTTATTTTTATCACCAATAAAAGTAGCTTCTTGGTATCCAGCAATAAGAAATAATTGTTTTTTTATATGGATTTGGTAACCCATTATTACAATGATTAAACTAACAAGTGTACAAACTACAAATCCATTCATTATATTCACCTACCTTATATGGATTTTACCATATTTAGGTTGATTTTTTATCATTTTAGCCAAGAAGACTCCTTCCTCAAGGAACGCGAAGTGAGTAGGTGGGAGATGAATTGTTCGACATACATAAAGTGTTACTTCACTATCTATCGAATGTATGTTTGGTGTATAATGGTCATATACCGAAATGGAGGTGAATCAAATGATAATTAATAAATCCTTTAAGTTTCGTATCTATCCAAATCAAGCACAAACAATTCTAATTAATAAAACAATAGGTTGTTCTCGCTTTGTATTCAATCATTTCCTATCCCTATGGGATCACGCATATAAAGAAACTGGAAAAGGTTTAACATATGGTACATGCTCTGCCAAACTTCCTGCCATGAAGAAAGAGTTTGTTTGGCTCAAAGAAGTGGATAGTATTGCGATTCAGTCGTCTGTTCGCAACCTTGCGGATGCGTATACACGATTTTTCAAAAAACAAAATAGTGCCCCCCGTTTCAAATCCAAGAAAAATAACGTACAATCTTATACCACAAAACAAACAAATGAAAACATTTCCATTGTAGGAAACAAAATAAAATTGCCAAAACTAGGTCTTGTTCGATTTGCCAAAAGTCGTGAAATAACGGGACGTATTGTAAATGTGACTGTTAGACGGAACCCTTCTGGCAGATATTTTGTGTCACTATTAGTTGAAACAGAAGTACAAGAACTTCCGAAAACACATTCTTACATTGGGATAGATGTAGGACTCAAAGATTTCGCTATTTTGTCAGATGGAAAACCCTATGAAAATCCGAAGTTTTTCCGATCATTAGAAGATAAGTTGGCGAAAGCACAGCGTGTCCTTTCTAGAATAATAAAAGGATCATCTCGTTGGAATAAACAACGAGTAAAAGTAGCTAGAATTCATGAATACATATCAAATGCTAGAAAAGATTACTTAGACAAAATCTCAACTGAAATCATCAAAAACCACGATGTTATCGGTATAGAGGATTTGCAAGTATCGAATATGTTAAAAAATCGTAAGTTAGCAAAAGCAATTAGTGAAGTATCTTGGTCACAGTTTCGAACCATGTTGGAATATAAAGCAAAATGGTATGGTAAACAAGTCATTGTCGTATCGAAAACATTTGCTTCCAGCCAATTATGTTCTTGCTGTGGATATCAAAATAAAGACGTTAAAAATCTAAACTTACGTGAATGGGAATGTCCTTCTTGTCGTACACACCATGATAGGGATATTAACGCAAGTATCAATATAAAGAATGAAGCGTTAAGGCTTCTAACCGCAAGGACTGCGGGGTTAGCCTAATCAATTAGAGTTCGATAGAACTCTTTACTTAGGAATCCCTCACTTCTAAACGAAGTGAAAGTGGGGGTAGTTCAAACCTGCGCATTTTCAAGATAGGGATCTTCAGTCGTAAAATGAGAAAGCATAAAATTAGAACTTTAGGCAAGGGATAACGGCCTTATAATCATAAGTCCTAAGTCTAAGTTTTATAGTATACTGTATGTATCCTATACAATGTGAGTACATATATATGGTAAAGGCGGTGAATATAGTATGTATAAAGTTGGATTAATCGGTTTAAAAACTTCTATAGATCAGATTCTAGGCATGGTAGAAGAATACAAAGATGAGTTGGAATTTACCTCTTATTCCTATGAACAAATAGAGGAAATAGAGAGAATTGTAAATGAATATAATCCTCATGTCCATGCGTGGCTTTTTTCTGGCCCGCTTCCCTATGAAATTGCAAAAAAATATATAGGCACCGATAAAATAATGGTTTATGTTCCTGCTACAGAATCAGGTTTATATAAATCACTTTTAGAGATGATCTATGAACAGGGGAGAATTATTGAGAAACTAAGTATCGATACAATGTCTTTAAATAATATTAGTGAAGAAGCTTTATCACAGTTACATATAAAGAAGCCACAGATTTATACGAAAGTATTTGATTTGGATATTGATATGGAGGAATTATTAAATTTTCATATGGATTTATGGGAAAAAGGAAAAATATCAGGAGTTTTAACTTGTTTCCCATCAGTATGTGATTCTCTAAGAGAGCGTGGAATTCCATCTTATAGGATGTCGATGAGTAAGATGGAAATTCGACAGACGCTTAGAATACTTTCTGAAAAAGTAAAAGCCACCTATTTTAAAGATGCACAAATTGGTGTCGAAATCATTGAAGTAGAGTATTTTAATAAAGTTGCGGAGGAAATGAAGACCCCCTATCATTTGCAATATTTGGAGATTAGATTGAAAGAAATAATGATTCAGCTTGGTGAAACAATTAACGGGTCTGTTTCAGATAAGGGAAACGGTAGATATATGATTTTTAGCTCTCGTGGTGCAATTGAAAGAGAAATACAGATGCTGCAAGATGCTGTCCAGAGATTAGCGTTTGAAGCAGATACAACTGTTTCCGTTGGAATTGGTTTTGGTGAGACTGCATATTCGGCAGAAATTAATGCTTTTCGTGCAATTCAGCACTCTAAGGGAATGAAAAAGCGTGGGGTTGTAATTGTTCAAGATGATGGTAAAATTGTTGAATCGCCGGGTGATAAAAAAGAATTAAGTTTTGCAATTCGTACCCAAAGTGAATTCCTTTTAGAGAAATTAAAAAAAGGGAATATAAGTGTGAAAACGTATAAAAAAATATCGGCCCTTATAGATAAAATGAAATGGAATTGCTTCACAACAAAGGAATTAGCGACACATCTTGAGATGACAGAACGGAATGTGAGACGTATTGTTACAGATATGTGCGAGGTTGAATTGGCACAATGTATCGGGCAAGAGACCTATGCAACACGTGGGAGACCAAGTAAAATTTATCAATTGTTATAAGCATCCATTAGGGGTGCTTATTTGTTTTGTAATTCATACAAGATTTAATTTATCTGAAAATATTGAAATTTCTTTTGATAACTAATATACTTCATTTAAGGAATTTTTTCCTTAAATGAACCTAAAATAGAATTTCTAATGAAGTTTAAATTGAAAAGGAGTTGTAATACATGTCTCAAATAGAAAGAGTACATAGTTTAATTGAAAATATTCAAGGTGAAGTTGTTAGTTGGAGGAGGCATTTGCACAAATATCCGGAACTATCATTTCAAGAAGAAAATACTGCACAATTTGTTTTTGAAAAGCTAAAGAGCTTTGGTAATCTAGAAATTTCACGTCCGACAAAAACAAGTGTTATGGCTCGTTTAATTGGTAAGCAGCCAGGAAAGGTAATTGCATTACGGGCAGATATGGATGCGCTTCCAATTTTAGAGGAGAATGATTTTGACTTTGTGTCACAGAAGAAAGGCGTAATGCATGCTTGTGGACATGATGGACATACGGCGATGTTACTGGGTACGGCATGGGTTCTTACACAATTAAAAAATCAAATTAAAGGGGAAGTTCGTTTTATATTTCAACACGCTGAAGAAGTTCCACCTGGTGGTGCTCAAGAGTTAGTGCAAGCTGGTGTACTAAATGGAGTAGATATGATTGTTGGAAGTCATCTGTCGTCGGCGCTTCCGGTGGGTAAAATCGGCTTAAGTTACGGTCCGATGATGGCTGGAGCAGATACTTTTAATATTACGGTGTTAGGTGAAGGCGGACACGCATCGCAACCTGAATTAACGATTGATCCCATTGTAATTGGAACTCAGATTGTTACTAATCTCCAACACATTGTTTCGAGATATCGAGACGCTCAGGAAACACTTGTAGTTTCAGTGACTCAGTTTAATGCGGGAGGTGCAATTAATGTTATTCCAGATAAGATAAGCATCGGGGGATCTGTTAGAAGTTTTAATCCAGAATTGAGAGAAAAAGTTCCAACTTTTATCGAACGAATAGTAAAGGGAATTACAGAAGCACATGGAGCTACATATAAATTCAATTATCAGTTTGGCTATGCTCCAACTATAAATGATGAAGAGGTAACAAGATTGATGGATGAGACAGTATGTGAAATATTTAGTGAAGATAATCGAGAGATATTAAAACCAATTATGGGGAGTGAAGATTTCTCTGCCTACCAACATATGACTCCATCATCTTATATTTTTATAGGGGCTCGTAATGAAGAAAAAGGAATTACCTATCCCCACCATCATCCCAGATTTACTATAGATGAACAAGCTTTACGATATGGCGTACAGTTATTAGTTCATGGTACTTATAAGATGTTAAACCAAGCGTATTAGGAGGATAAAAGTATGAAAATCATACGTTGGCTTAGCTTTATTCCATTCTTAGGTTTTATTGTAGGAGCTTTATTTACAAATAAAGTAAATCCATATGTTTTTGGAATGCCATTCTTTCACTTTTGGATTGTACTTTGGTCACTTATAACTACAGTTATCTTAGCGATTATTTATAAAATAGATCCCGCTAACCAGAAAGGGGATTCAAGATGAATATTTCAGTGTTATTCATTTTATGTTTTTTCGTCATCCCTATTTTGATTAGTATTCGTGCTAAAAAAGGGAAAGAAATGGATTTAGAGCAATGGTCGGTTGGAGGCCGTGGAATGGGAGCCCTGTTGATTTTCCTTCTGTCTGCAGGGGAAATGTATACTACCTTTACCTTTTTAGGTGCAAGTGGTTCAGCTTATGGAGAGGGAGGATCTATTTTTAGTATCATAACATATGGTTGTTTAGCAACGGTAATCTCCTACTGGGCCTTTCCTGTTATTTGGAGGTATGCAAAGAAACATAATTTAGTTTCACAGTCGGACTTTTTTGTGAAAAAGTATCAAAGCCCTTATCTTGGGGTACTTGTTGCAGTTATTGGTGTAATAGCCTGTATATGCTATTTAGTACTGCAATTGAAGGGACTAGGATATATCGTTTCTGCAACATCTTACGGTACTATATCTTCTACAACAGCTATTTGGTTTGGAGCGATAGGGGTAACTGTTTTTGTGATGGTTTCTGGTATTCATGGCTCTGCGCAAACATCGATTTTAAAGGATATTTTAATTCTTGGGATTGTCGTATTTTTAGGACTTTATTTTCCTATTCATTATTATGGTGGGATTCAACCTATGTATGAGGCAATTGAAAAAGTAAAACCGAACTTTACCATACTGCCTGAACAGGGGATGAGTATATCATGGTATATATCAACAGTAATATTAAGCTCTATTGGATTTTATATGTGGCCACATGGTTTTTCCCCTATTTTTGCTGCATCAAGTGAAAAAGCATTACGAAAAAATGCAATTTTAATGCCAATGTATCAATTAATTTTACTATTTGCCTTTTTCGTTGGATTTGCTGCAATCTTGCGGATGCCAGGATTAAATGATAGTGATATTGATACTATCTTGCTGCAATTGTCTAAACAAGCTTTTGACCCATGGTTTGTTGGAGTGATTGGCGGAGCGGGAGTGTTAGCGGCACTAGTACCAAGTTCATTATTATTAATGGCAATATCAACATCGCTTGCCAAAAATATATATCAAGTATTTAATCCATCTGTAACGGAAATGCAACTTGGCAAATTGGTAAAATACTTAGTCCCATTTATTTCTCTTGTAGGAATTTATTTGACCTTTAAAGGAGGGAATACCCTGTTTAGTCTAGCTCTAATTGCTTATAATTTCATTACACAACTCGCTCCTGCATTTTTTGCGAGTTTGCTGAGAAAGAACTTTGTGACTAAACAAGGGGCATTTGCTGGGATTATTACAGGAGGGTTTTTAGTCTCAATTATGGATTTAGGAAATATTAGTATTGGTAAACTATTCCCTGGTATTCCTCAGGTTATTAAAGATTTGAATGAAGGGATTATCGCTTTATTTGTGAATATTGTAGTTTTAGTAATAGTCAGTTTGATGACCAAAAATATTTCAAATGTTCATCGGGACAAGACAATTGTAATTGAAAGTAAGACCTAATTTGATTTAAAAGGGGATTACTGTAAAAAATATAATGGGTTGACGAAAGTATAACTGATGCATGGTTACTCTTTTGTAATATTCATTTTCTGCTTACAAGGAAAAAATATAAATATTTAAGTGGTGAAATTATGCGAAAATAAATAAGTGGGATCATTCCACTTTTTAATAGTAACTTCATATACGGGGAAGGGTTTTCCTTTCCTTTGAGCGTACAGCAAGATTAAAAATATATAATGTCGTATTCAGCTGTACGTTGAAAGGTGCGGAAACACCAATCTTATGATATATATTGTTTTTTCGTATTTGATAAAAAAACTTTGTTTATCCTAATAAACAGTTTTTTTATCGCTCAAGAGTAACTATTTATTTGGTTGCTCTTTTTATTATGTCCAAAATTACATAGGTAATGTTTCGTATGTTTAGGGCATTTAAACAGTTTGCGAATGATGCAATCCAATTGTGGAAAGATAAACAATTGCAAAATATGAAAAGAAGAAAATGTTTGATTGGAAATACAAAGCCCTCCTACGCTATCTAACCGAGGGATAGGTAGCGTAGGGGATAAAACTATCGTTAGACAACATTTTTAAAAAATAAAGAAGGTGTAAACGAAGCTCCACAGAACAAAGTGAAGAATTCAAAAGGGAATGTATATTACATTACAGCTAGTGCAAAGTTTGTGGAAGTGAAATAATGAATCTTGGTTTATAAATGGGAAAAGGCCCCGAGTCTCATAGAGAATGTCGGGGCCTTTTAATGAGTGTGTATCCCAATATAAGTTGCACACATGAAAGCTTTGGGAATTAATTATGATTATATCAGGTAACTATAGAATGAAAATATCATATTTTTCTTTGTTAAACGCAATTTTACGTAGTTATAAGATCGTTCTTTATGAGAAAATCATAAAGGCTCAATAATCGCAACAACCCGTAAACTGATTCCAAAAAATTCCCTTGAAAAGCCGATTCCAATTAAGGAATTGGCTTTTTTAATATCTATTTACCCATCGTACTTAATGCTTCATCCATTTTCTTTTCTTGCGATGATGTTGAGGTATATGTTTTATCTTGAATACCACGGTAGTTGAAGTTTGAACTCTGTCCAAAATAGAAAGCAAAATCTTTCATCGTTTGTTCTTAGGTGTGTAACTCTACTACCTTTGATTTAAAGATATTACAAAGTGTGTATTCGTGATTAGATAAATCTGCAAGGTACTTTTTATCTTTATATTCTTTAATGATGTCATTTTGAAACTGTTTATATACTATATCATGAAGGAATATAGTTAAACTAACAGCTGCGTTTATTTAGGTAGGCCACATAAAATAATCAATCTTTTTTATAAAAACTTAAGGAATCCAAAATTAAAACCCACCCATTTTGATTAAACTTTTTCAAAATTTCAGCTGATCTTTGAAAAATAGGGGTCATTGGCCAATTTGCAGGATGATCAAAAATTTCTATATACGTATGTGGAATCTCATTCACTATCTAATTATTTATTTAAATTGATTGTGTAAATGCTAATAGCGGCATGGCAGTTTTTCTTTGATCTGATGCATTTCTTGGAATAATACGCCATCCATCTCCATGAACTTTTACTTCTTCTATAAAATGCGAAGACATTTCCGGACCAGAAATATCCATTACAGAATCTCCGTTATTTGGAATCATAGCATCAACATAAACAATATTTTTAATGAATTCTGGAATAATTTCTGCAACCCCCGTTATTACCATTCCAGCATAGCTATGTCCTACTAAAATAACATCTTTTAATTTTTCATAGTGAATAACGTTAACAATATCTTGAATATATGTTTTTAATCCTACACCTGAATGTGCAAGATGCGCTCTTTCTCCGAGTCCCGTTAATGTAGGTGTATATACTTCATGTCCCTCTTTTCTCAACTGTGTTGCAACTTCTCTCCAAACATATCCACCATCCCATGCACCGTGTACAAGTATAAATGTTGCCATAATATATCTCCCCTCTAATGTGTTTTATATTTCCAAAATTAACCTTATATGTGCCCTAGCTTAAGAGATTTTAATTCCCTCAAATACAAAAAAAACGTTATTCTTTTTGTAAAAATATGCAGGAAGGATGATGTTTTTTATGAATCTTTCGATTCAAATTAAACTACAATTATTCGCTGAAGAATTATATGAACATCTATGTGAAATGGAATTTAGTAATTTTATAGAATTACTTCCTGCATTGCGTCCATGTTATTATTCGATTTCTTCTTCGTCGAGATTTAAGGATAAAAAAGTAAGGATTACAGTTAGTGTTGTTGCAGACAATGCATGGAGTGGGAAAGGAACGTACAAAGGTATTCTTTCTACCTATTTAGCCCAGCTTCAAGAAGGTGATTCGATTAAATGTTTAATTTCAAATTCACAGGCTGGCTTCAAACTTCCGAAAAATCCAAAAACCCCGATTATTATGGTGGGGCCAGGAACAGAAATTGCCCCGTTTAGAGATTTTCTGCAAGCTCGAAAGTCAATGAAAATTAATGGTGAATCATTAGGTGAAGCGCATCCCTGTTTGGGGTGTCGTTCACCTAATGAAGATTACCTATATCAAGAAGAACTTGAGCAAACATAGAAAGAAGGAATCGTGGTTCTGCACACAGCTTTTTCTCGAATGAACAATCAGCAGAAAATATACGTTCAACACTTAATAAAACAAGCTGCTGAAAAGGTGATTAATTTACTTAATCAAGGTGATCACATCTATATATGCGGTGATGGACGAAAGATGGCGCCCTTGGTATGTTTACTAAACTAAATAAAATTACAGATGTAGATATGCCTATACTCTTTTTGGCTAATGAGATTTCACCAATATTCGGCTTACTAATGTCTATTGTATTATTAGGTATGATTTACAATACTGCCGTAGGAATGTTATATGCCTTCACAGCAAGGATTGTAAAATCAGAATCACCAAAATTTAAAATGTTTGTTGTTCTATTTGGAATTGCAGCATTTAGTGCTAGTTTTATCGGATTTACTAAATTGGTAGGAACTGTATATCCTCTAACAGGCTATCTTGGGTTTATTCTCATAGCTTCTATCATCTTTGTTTGGCTTAGAGGGAAACAAAAGGTGAAGAATACTATTAATAAAATAAACGCTTAAATGGGGTAGTGACAGGGTAGCTGTCATAGGACGCAAAGTATGAACCAATAAAAAAATTATTTATTATTGGGAGGACGAAATGATGGATTTGGTAAACAAATTTTTGAATGGCTTGAGAGCAGCATTATCAACAAATGAGCTCGAGGCACTAAATATAGCGTACGGTGCAACAAAGTGAGTACATTAAGGCGGAAACTAATTGTCGATCGAATTATGAAGAAACATAATTTCTTAAACTATGAAGTAATATAATATTTATTTCAATTAAACAAAGGAGAGGAGTCTATTCTATGACTGCTCTCCTTTGTTTAATTCTACTTATATGACCATATTTAAGCAAGAATAGCTTTTAAAATCGATACTTTGTTTGTAGTAAATAATACATAATTTTGTTTTACAGTTCTAATTAATATACGGTCAGTTGTACCATATGCTGTTCCAATACGGATTGCAGTTGGTTCTTCAACTCCCGCATAGGTAGCATCTTCGGTAACCTCAACCACTTCACGTAATGGGATCGTAATCTCCGCCAATTGCCATGAAATTATTAACTCTTCTTTTGTTTTTTTTACATCAATACCTAGCATTATACCAAGACCTTTCTATAATAGAATGCTACACTCCTCATCTTATTATAAAAATTTTTAGATTATTATTCCACATGTATGAATAGAACTGATAATTTAAGGGTGTCAAAAGTACGAGAAGATATACTATCAAACTATTAAGGAATGCGTTATGAAGTAAAGTTCACAGGGAATTAATATGGATTTGACATGGTTGAAGTATGATGAATGAGTAACAGTAGGGGTTGTAGGAAGGAAATGAATGATGAGACTTAAATTAGTAGTAACCTTAACTTGTATAGTAGTAGTGTTAGGTATCTTTATTATTTACACCAATATATCTATTGGTAAAGAACCATATATGACAAGCCATAAAACTAGTGAAAACTCCATAAATAATGAAAACAATAGAAAACAAGATGGGACTTCAAGTAAGATAGCAAGTTCTTTTGCTAGTATACAGGCTGTAGTAAATAAGGAATATGGTTTACCCGAAAACTATAAGCCAGAGGATTTAGTTGTACCAAATGTACCATTCTCATTTAGTGGAACTGTAGAAAAGAGTCATCTTCGTAAAGAAGCAGCGGAAGCGTTAGAAAAATTATTCCTTTTAGCTAAGCAAGATGGTATCCAGTTAAATGCTGTTTCAGGATTTCGTTCCTATGAGTATCAAAAAGGTCTGTATGCCAGCAATGTTAAAAAGAATGGGCAAGAGCATACGGATCGCTTCTCGGCAAAGCCTGGACATAGTGAACATCAAACGGGATTAACGATGGATGTTTCTTCTAAAAGTGCAAATAATGAGCTAGAGCTAACTTTTGCGAATACGAAAGAAGGAAAATGGCTGAAAGAAAATGCGCATCGTGCAGGTTTTATTATTCGTTATCCAAAAGGTAAAGAGAGTATTACTGGATATGCTTATGAACCGTGGCATATTCGCTATGTAGGAGATATTGCTGAAAGTATATATAAGAAAAAACTGACTTTAGAAGAATATATGAATCTGTGAAAATAGAATTACGAATTAAATTTGCTAGCGATAGCAGTAAGAGTGTAAAAGATAGGGGTATGAAACAAGGTATTTCTTAATGCTCTTAAAGGGTATGTCATGGGATTGTAAACGATACTACTATTTTAGAGATGAAAGATGGCGAGTAATATCTTTACAGTAATGTGAGATGTAGGATCTTGCGTCAGGTGCAGAATAATAAGTATTAGGTTAATGTATGATGGAAATCAGAAAGCAACGAAAAAGAATATAAAGATTACGTATTCGGTTTTTTACTAAATAACAGGGCATCATTCTAATTAGAATAATGCCCTGTTATTTTTAGCATAATCTATTGAATTACTTTTTCAATTTTAGGCATTACAGCAATTGGTAGTAAAGATTTGGTCCATGCAGCAGCATAAACATTTAACTGTTCACCTAAAGTGTAACTTTCACCATCTGAAATAGGAACCCTTAAAATCTTATTTTGATTTACTAGCTCCCACTAATCATTTTGGTAAGCGAGGGCTTCTTCTTTTGTAGATGTAGAAGCAACCACTAAATAATTGTTTTCTATTGAAATGACATATCCAGTAAAAGGATCTTGTTCTTGTTTATGAATAGAATAAATAGGTGCAGTGCTTACAGACGCCTTATTAGAATCTGCAAATGCCGGTGTTAATCCAAAAGTAAATCCACATCCTAATGTTAAAGCTGTTACGGTTGCAACGTTTTTCTGCAACCAACCTCATATCTTCAGTTTTCAAAGAGTAATCTGTACAAGTATATGGTAGCAAACATGTTTGCTTATGCCAACCGACATTCATCTCCCACCTAAAATTGGTGTTTTACCCTTCACATTTTTGAGGAAGGAGTCTTCTGTCGGAAAACGATAAAAATAAGATAGTTACTGTTGGACAGATAGTAAATTACGATTAATATACTAGGTCTTACGAGCACGATAAAAAATATATAACTTCATAAAAAGAACTCCTATGTTACTTAGGAGTTCTTTTCGGATGAAGTCAACAAATTTATAGAATGTGGAACATTAGTTTGTTTTTTCAACAATAGGAGAAATAGCCTTCGCAGGAACACCAGCAAGTAAAATAGGGCTAAACTCAAAAGATGCAGCATAAACGTTCACCGTATCACCAATTACAATATCTTGTAATACTTCGGTTGAAGTTTCAACTTCATAAGTTATGTTGTTACTTGAAACTAAGATTGAATTATCAGATTTCCCTGTAACATTTCCATTGATTTTTTTGTATTGATTCTCTAAAATATTTTGTTCATTTCCTTTTTGAATAATCGCGTTTCTTGCCTCGAAAGGTAAGTCCATTAGAAGAATAGGGGCCATTTCAAATGCTTGAGCATAAACATTTACTGTATCGCCTATCTGAATGTTTGGTAATACTTTTGGATTAACATGGGCACGAATGGTTTGATTTTCACTTGAAATTTCTAAGCTATCTTCGGATTTTTTTGTCACTTTACCAGAACGTTTTTTTAGTTGTGCTAAGAGTTTTTGTTCTTTATCTTTACTCATTACATGGTTTTCTTGTTGTTTGTTAGATTCTTCGTTTATTTTAGAAATAGAACTTACATCAGTGTAAAATACAGTTTGCCCATAGATTTTTTGATGTTTCCATTGATCTTTGTTAGCAACTTTAACTTTGTCTCCGTTTTTAAAGTTAGAGTTACTACCATTCGGGAAGTCTATAGTAACTTCTTGATTATTTCCATTAGCATCTTTATATGCAACAGTCACATAATAAGAATCTGCATCATTTATTACCCCAAATACATGGTTTTCTTGTTGTTTGTTAGATTCTTCATTTACTTTAGAAATAGAATTTACATCAGTGTAAAATACAGTTTGTCCATAGATTTTTTGATGTTTCCATTGATTTTTGTTAGCAACTTTAACTTTGTCTCCGTTTTTAAAGTTAGAGTTACTACCATTCGGGAAGTCTATAGTCACTTCTTGACTATTTCCATTAGCATCTTTATATGCAACAGTCACATAATAAGCGTCTGCATCATTTATTACACCAACTACAGCATTTTTTTCTTTCTTTGTTTGGTGGTCGATTTGATCAGACTTCGCAACAAATTGTGCAGCCTCTGCACGGGTAATCGGTCTATTAGGGGACCAGTTTTCTCCATCTTCAGTGCCCTTAGAAATTTCTGTTTGTATTAAAATATTTGCATATTTTTCTCCCCAATGTCCTTTTAAATCCTCAAACGTAGTTACACTATTTTCAGCAACTTTATTTTCTAATTTATAAGCATTTGCCACCATTGAAGCCATGGATGCACGATTAATCAAACCTGTTGGAAGGAAGTTACCATTTCCATCACCTTTAATAACACCTGCTTTTTCAACAGCTGCAATGTAAGGTGCTGCCCAGTGGTTTTGAGCATCTCGGAAAGATGGTTTAGCATTCTTATTAATTTCTAAACCAAGCATTATAGCCATTATTTTGGCGGCTGAACCGCGGTCAATTGTTTCAGCAGGAGCAAAAGTACCATCGGGTTTTCCGTGTAATGCGCCTTTTTCAACTAGGTAATTTACAGAAGGGCTTGCCCAATTTGGGACATCTGGAAATTTATGAGTATTTGCAAATGCACTAGATGAGTAGGATAGTAGACTTCCAGCAAGAATTCCTGTAGCAATTAATTTGTATTTCAAAATGTAACACTCCTAAAATAATATTACAGCTGGGTAAATCTATCATTTATAGTGAATCTTATAAGTAATATGACTTAGTTTAAAGAATAGAGTAGGTTGGCAAATTCACTATAATACAGGTAAATAATAATTAGTTAATTTAAACTATTATTTCGAAAAAAATCTATAGACATACACTTATAATAAGGACTATTTGATATATTTACCAAGCTTGTGTAACCAGTATAGTTACTTATATGTACGAGTGTCAATTAAAAAAGAATTACATTTTTGTAAGATAACCATGTTAATAATATAGTAAGTAATTATTATATAAGGTGAATAATTACTCATTATAATAGCTATAAGGATGAATAAATTTATTTTTAATCCTATGTAGTGAGAGGGCTCTCTAGATAAAAAAACTTACTTCGTGAAAAAGTTACTTGATATATTATTAACCTTATTACCTTACAAAATTGTAATGATCTTTTTGTTGACGTTCTTTAAAAGTTGTAACTATAATGATTACATGCTAATTGATAATGGAAATCAGTTAGTGAATAGATATGATTGGAGATGTTTTAGAATATGAAAAAAGTCATCTTAGCTGGTGCATTAGGATTTGCAGCATTAACGGGAAGTAATATACCAGGAGTAGATTCACTAACAGCAAGTGCAGCTGTACAAGAGTTCAACACTACAGTTGAGGGGAAAGTAATAGAAGCACAGTCAAAGTATTTTATCATTGAAAGTAAAGAATTAAATGAAAGTGTAACTATTTATACTGATTTTCAAGCAAATGCAAAACTAGGTGAATATGTAAAAGTAAATAGTAATGGTCCATTACTTCAAAACGCATTTACTACAAGCTTAACGGCTAATTCTGTTGAGCATTTTGAATTAGCTCCTGGAAACTATGAGAAATATACAGTAGGGCATGTAAGTGAAGTTTCTTCTAATGAGTTATTAGTTACATATATAGATAATAACGGAAATCCAGAGGATCTTCGTGTGCCTCTAAAAAATACTCATAACTTTAAAGTTAATGACTTAGTGAAAGTAGAAAGTGATTTTTGGACGAGATCCATACCACCTATAGCTGTAAATGCAAAAGTAGAAAAAGTTAAAACGCAAATTAATGATTATAGTACTAGTACTAAGTCTTTAGAAAAAGAAGGTACAACATTGAAACCAGGAATGTATGAAAAAGAAGATGGTCAACCTAATTTTGTAATCGGAGAAATTACAAAAATAGACAAAGATTATACCGATTATGTAGCTGTCAAGTACCCTTCTAAAAATGGGAAAAATGATGTTGTTTATGTGGATTTAACACAAGGTCAACAATTTAATATAGGTGATATGGTTCGAGTAGATTTTCATGATGGATCTAATTTCCATGGAATGGATAAAACAACGTATGACCATATCCAGAAAATTAACGATAAAATTAAACAGAATACAAATAAAGAGCAATGGGTTTGGTCTTGATTTTAATAAAATAAAATTATCTATCTATAATGTATATACCAATTCAAAAAGTCTTGTAATATGTTACAAGGCTTTTTTGAATTAGTTACTTTAAAACATTATCTTCTGTTTCATTTTTATTAGCTGCTTGCAAAAATGTCATATTTCTGTCGTGGACACTCATTCATATAAGTAACTATAATTGCTCCATCAATTGGGTATATGTTACATTTATATAATTTCTCAGAGATACATGTTTATATAATGATTGTCCTGTTTATATTCTTTTGACTGGAAAGTCTATACATACACTTAATTTCGTGGAATTTTTTTATAGAGATATAAAAACTTTTTTTGTTGATAATATTTAATGCATCTAATCAGTATAAGCCTTTCTGTAATCTATTAATTTTGGAATCATGATGTTAGCATTGTCAAATCCATTTGAAAGCATGCTAGAGTACTAGACATATTTGTGGCTTTTTATAAGAAAAAGGATGCAGAGAAATATGGTGATTTATCATTTTCCGACAGAAGATTCCTTTCGTTTCATACGGTTAGAAACATTTTTATAATTCCTGTTCTATAATTGTTGAATATTAACAGGTGTAATTTGAGGTTGCTTTATTTTGAAAGAAATCTTTTGAAATGGTCATAATAGAAATAATAATTAGAAACAAATTTAATAAAAAATGATGAAAGACTTAAGAAGGTGAATATATTGAGTAAACATTCACATGTGCAATTTTATGTATTGATATTGGCTCTAATAGTTTATTTAAGCTTTTGCTTTATATTTTTATTTGTTTTTCCGAATCAGTATTTTGTATCAGATTTTAATATACGACTCTCATCTTTAGTTGTTGAAACTATTGTACTTATTTCATTACTCTATTCTATAGTATCCAGAAAAGTTAAGTTAGGGGTATTTTGGGCTTGTATTACTATTGCAATAGGGTGTTTCTTGATAGGGAATTTTATATCTGCTTTTCAAGTACTTAATATAGAATTACCAATACAAAATTTTAATATCTCTGATGTATTTTTGTTGTTTTTCTTATTCTTCTTTCTCTTTGCGTTCTTTTATAAAATCATGATGGAATGTAACAAATGGGAGAAAGCGTATTTGATTTGTGATTTATGTATTGTTGTTACTGCTATTTTCACCTTAGAGTGGTACCTATTTAATAAACCTTCTGCAAATATTTTATTCTTATCAATTGGAGATGTTTTTCTTTCATTTATTTTCCCGATTATAGATCTATTGCTTCTATTACTAGGAGTTAGCCTTATTTTTCGACCAGCAATTTTTAATGCGAAAAGTAAATTATTTATTTTCATCTTAGTATTAACTGGATTGTCTATTACGGACTATTTATATTTCTATTTACAAGATGATTTATCACATCGTTCACTCATATTATTAAGGTGTTTGTATAGAGTTTTTTTATTATTTATTGCGATTGCCGCTACTATCCCAAGGAGTGCATCTTCTAGAAGAAATTATTTTATTATTAATCCGACATTTGGAAAGAAACTTCTTGTCATATTTCCTTATCTTGCAGTTGCAATCTTAATTGGTTTTACTTTAAAAGAGCAAACTTCTTCAGCTACACTGATTACGGGCAATTGTATTGCCTTTGTATTTGTACTGATTCGTCATACAATTGTACGAATGCAAAACAAAGATTTAACCGAAACATTAAAAGTGTTTAATAATCAATTAGAGCAGAAAGTATCTCAAAGAACAGCGGATTTAATAAAAAAATCTAATGATTTGGTGAAAAATCAAGAGAGGTTTAAGTCCTTATATGAGTACCATCCAGATCCTATTTTAACGATTGATTCAAATGGTACCGTTTTAAATATAAACCAGTCTGGAAGTATATTATTAGGGAAAGACAGTGCTGCATTAATAGGGAAAGAGTGCTTCTCTATTTTTTTAGATGAAGATAAATCTGAATTGGAATTGGCTATAAAGAAAGGGAAACGATGTAGTTCATCTTCGTTACAGTTACGTGTGAAAAATAACAATGAGAAGGATATACTTTTTTGGTATGTCACTATAGTTCCGATTATGATAGAAGGACAAGCCTTTGGGAGCTATGTAATGGTAAAAGACATAACGAGGATGAAACAACAACAGGAAGAGATAAATTATCTTGCATTCCATGATACGGTGACGGAGATTGGAAATCGTATATTCTTTCAACAAGAATTAGATAGATCTATTAAGCGTGCACAAAAAACAAAGGATAAGTTTGCCCTCTTGTATATAGATTTAAACCGTTTTAAGACTATTAATGATACACTGGGTCATTCGATTGGTGACAGGGTTTTAAAAGAAGTTGCTAAACGTTTTAGGATATGTCTGTCACCGCCTATTCCTCTAGCAAGAATAGGTGGAGATGAGTTTGCAATCATTGTCCATAACCAAACAGAGCAACAGCTATTGGATTTGTGTAACCTTCTATTTCGTATAACCGAAGAACCATTTGTAGTAAATCATCATAGTTTTTACTTATCTCTTAGTATAGGAATAGCAGTGTATCCGTTTGGAGGAATAAATACTACTACACTTTTACAACACGCTGATATCGCTATGTATAGTGCAAAGGAAAAAGGTAACAATGCTGTTTGTATGTATGACGAGACATTATCTCAAAAAGTAACTCGTCGATTACGATTAGAACAGGATTTACCAAATGCAATTGAAAATAATGAATTGTTTTTATTGTATCAACCACAAATTGATAGTAAGGCAGGTAAGGTTATTGGTGCAGAGGCTTTAATACGTTGGCAACATCCAGAGCTTGGGCTAATTTCACCTTTTGAGTTTATACCTATCGCGGAAGAATCGTCGCAGATTATTTCAATTGGGAAATGGACATTACAGGAAGCGTGTCGACAACTGAAAGAATGGCATTCTGCGGGCTTTTCAAATCTAAAGATGGGGATAAATTTATCAGCTATAGAGTTTGAACAGAAAGATTTTGTTCAAATAATTATATCTACCATAGGAGAAATAGGAGTACCTGCTAATTCGATTGATTTGGAATTAACAGAGCGAATAGCAATGGTAGATGAAAAAGAAACCTTAGCGAAGTTAAAAGCATTAAAATCATATGGTGTACATTTATCAATAGACGATTTTGGTACAGGTTATTCTTCATTAGCGTATCTGCCTCTTTATCCAATTGATACTTTGAAAATTCCAAGAGAATTTGTTAATAGGATTGGAATTTCTACTGACGGAGATGAAATTATACAAACCATTATTTCACTTGCTCACACTTTAAACATGAAAGTGATAGCAGAAGGGGTAGAAACGAAGGAACAATTAACAGTGTTACAACGTAATGCATGTTATCTAATTCAAGGTTATTACTACAGTAAGCCTGTAAATGAAGATGAATTTATTAATTTTTTAAATACGACACAAAATAAATAAGTCCAAAAAAATATATGAATTAAAGTGAGAAGACGTTCTACTCATATGGAGTAGAACGTTTTTCTTATGTTTACTTTCAGAAGGTATGCAGTTAGGCTTCTGTTTTTGAGAGTAAATTTAGTATCCATATTCTCATTATTAGATTTGTTGTGAACTACACGCCACTTAGGAAAGTTTGAAGTGGGGGCTTCTCGGTTAGTCTTTACTTTTGATAGCTAACAAATTCTTCCTAAGACAACCGAGCTAACTCCCTAGTTCCAAGGGTTATTTTATTGCTATCTAAGCTAACGCTAATAGGCGTAGTACTTCATTTTTGATATTGATAAAATGTATTTTAGGAATAGATTCATTAGAGAAGAGCATTAAATAAAAGGGAATGAGTAATTAAATATATAAAGTATTTAATTACTCATTCTTATGATTTTAAATTTAAATTATAAATCTTTCTTTGCATATATTTTTAGAGATATTATCATTGATATAAAACCAATAATAATTGAGATGAAACAAGGCATCCATGTTAGGACAGTTGGTGAGAATGGAAAAATACTTTTGAAATCAATATTGCTTGATTGAAGTCCCCTTATAAGAGTAGGAGCAACAAAAGGTATTAAAAAAGCAGTTAAAAGTGATATGATTTTTGTTTTGTCATAACCAAATTTAAACTGAACAGGAAGTAGTACACCAAATAAAATACTTAGAGTTAAAAACGTTATGCCAAGAGCACTAGCGCTAAGGCTTTCTATACCCGATGGGGCGATAACTGAAATGATTATACGGATAATAGCTGCACAAATAAAAATTACAAAAAGAAAAAGGTACTTCGCTTTTACAAATGCGCTTCGGGTGTATGGGGTAGCACAAAGTAAAGCGGCTCCCTTGTACTGATCCTCAAATTTGGATATCGTACTAAACAAAATATGCTCCATCAAAATCACTGTTAAAAGAAAGCCAGTAAGACCGCCATCGTTTAACTGTATTTGTGTAGAAATATAAATAGGAGCGATAGCTGCAAAAACGAGTAAAATTAAGAAATATTTTTTGACTAGCATAAAGTCTTTCATTACTAGGTTAATTAACATGGCTATTACCCCCAATATATGAAAGCATAATATTCTCAATAGTGGGTCTTTCTATTAATACATCAGGCATGAGTCGACGTACATCATCTTTTTTATTAGTAATCCCTTCAAATCCATAGTGAGTTTGATGTAAATTTAAAAAAAGAGGTCTTGTTTGTTCATTAATTAAACGGTTGTCGCCCTTTACCAATGCATGTGTGTCTATTAAAACATCTTTTTCATCATTAACTAAAACTTTTCCATTATCAATTAAAATAATCATATCAGCAATTTTATCTAAATCTGATGTAATATGAGTGGAAAAAAATACGCTTTTCCCCGGCTCTTTCATGAAATCAAGGAGAATATCCATTAATTCACTTCGTACTAATGGATCTAAGCCACTTGTTGGTTCATCCATTAGTAATAGATCTGCATGATGGGATAGGGCTAATGCAACTGCAAATTTCATTCGCATTCCTTTGGATAGGGTAGAGATTTTTTGTTCTAGATTTAAGTTAAATTTTTTAATGTAATTTTGGAAAACTGGTTCATCCCATTCAGTGTAGGATGGAGCAATAATATTTTTCATTTCCTTTACTGTTAATTCATCATAAAAATAGCCCTCATCTAGCACGATACCAATTTTGTTTTTAGACTTTCTTTCATGCTTATCCATATCTTTTCCTAGAAAATTTATTTTCCCAGAATCTTTTAAAATGAGACCCAAAATCGCTTTAATTGTAGTGGTCTTTCCAGAACCATTTGTACCGATAAATCCTGTTATACAGTCTGTGTTAAGTGAAAAGGTAACATCTTTTAACGAAAAATTCCCGTAAGATTTATTTAAATTATTTACTTCTAACACAACATTCATTTTTCATTCTCCTCCTCTAAAATTAAATCTAAAATTGAATGGAGATCATCTGCATGAATACCTATACTACGAGCCATTTGACAAACTTCAGTAAGTTTAACTTCTACCATCCGGCGTTTGGACTCCATTAACAACTCTAAATTTGTAGGAGCTACATAGGTCCCTTTTCCAACCTTTGTTATTATAAAGCCTTCTGTTTCTAATTCTGCATAAACTCTTTTTGTAGTAAGTACACTTACATGTAAGTCGTTAGCAAGTGAGCGGATTGATGGTAATTGTTCACCCTCTTTTAATTCATTGTTAAATATAGATTCTTTAATTTGCTCCTTTATCTGTTGATATAAAGGCATACTTGATACATTACTTAATACTATTTTCATTAAACAACCTCTCTATCGATAGGTGTTATGGTACGACATACACAACATACACACCATACACAGTTAATATTATAAATTATAAAAAATAGATTAACAATATATAATGCGATTAAATTGTTTGAAAGTTAACTTGAATAAATTATTCATAAATAAAATTTTTGTTATCAGTTAATAAAGATATTTGCTATTTTAAATAAATCAAAAAGAAAGTTTTGTAAATATATGTAACGAGATGTTAAATAAACACACAAAAAATGTTTAAAATTTTTTGTGTGTTTTTAGAAAACATGGGGAGTTATACTTTAGTCGCACCACACAATACAGAAAAGGAGGTAGGTCAAATGGAAACACCAGTAGTACAACCAAGGGATTGGACTTGTTGGAGTTGCTTAGTATGTACGGCATGTTCTGTGGAGTTATTAAATCTAGTTACTGCGGCAACTGGAGCTAGTACTGCAAGTTAAAACTTTAAAATGTGAGAGTGTTTATGGTGAAATTAAATTAGGACTTATTCTATAAACAAACAGTGATGTTAAGAATAAGTCCTATAAATTTATCAAAAATGAGTATGGGATTTTCGTCCGTTTTTCTGTAAGAGATTAAACAGACGAAACAATATCTTTGTTAATTTTTGGGTGTTTTTTTGTAAAGATTGATAAAAAATATTTCTTAATTTTTATATTTAAAACTTGTGTATACGTGTTACAATGAAGTCCTCCGATTTATTTTATTCTTCTATTTAGAATTTATGGTTTAGTTATCCCTTACAACAAAATCGACCGTAGTGAATGATTCATGAATAGAGTGATGCATTTCGAAGGGTTCAAAGGCTGTTAAACATAATCATGTAAAGAATAAATTTACGTAGTTAAGTTTTAGAGAATTTATAATGGTAAGGATTTCATCCGATTGGAATAGCACTAAAGTGAACTACTCGCCGCTTAGCAAAGCTTGAAGTGGGAGCTTCTCAGTTCCACGACGAAAGTAACCTTTCGTCTCCCTGAGCGTTACTTCGGGGTGTTCCACCCCTAGTCCAACGCATGGATGCTCTTTTGGTACGGTTGATATTTTACGCAGGAACCGAATGGCTTGGTTTTCGCACTCTATTTTCTTCCTGCAACCTTCTATATCAAGTTATCAAAGAACTTCATATAGCAAGTTTATCAAAAGTTTTTGGCTATGCCAAACCGAAATTCATCTCCCCCCTATCATTGGGCTACGCCCTTCACACGCTTGAGGAAGGAGAATTCTTTCGGGGAATACGTTAAATTTTTTATCCAATTAAGGTCAAATAATATCTGTTAAATGAAGGTTATGTTTCATCTATTTTATTGGGAACAATTCGTAGCTTTAGAATTGCTGAAAATGAAAAGATAACATATTCGAAAGGAGGATAGATAAAACGCTGACTGTGAAATATAAATCGCAAAATAAGAAAGTACAGATAATAGGATGTGATTATGGTTTCATTTCGAAAGGTACCATAAATGAATGTGGAAAAAATAAAGGAGAAAAATTTAAATAAACTATATCAGTAGTAAAAATGAAAGGGAGAAGCATCTAGTGTTTAATATAAAAGAAAGATTGGAACAAATGAAGCTTAAAACGAAGTTGTCTATGGCATTTATTGCAATATTAATTATACCAAGTCTTATTGTAGGAGTATCGTCTTATGATAAAGCAAAAACAGATCTTAATGAAACAATTCTACAAACTGCGAAAGATAATGTGAGTATTTTAAATAAGATAGTTGATGATGAATTAGAAAATAAACATGTAGATGTAACTCATTTTGCAAAGATACTTACACAAGGTGATTATAACGCTGACCAATTGCAAAATGTGCAAGGTAAATTTGATCAATATATACAGTTACATCCAGAGATAGAGACAATTTATACTACATCCAGTAATAATCAATTTATTCATGCACCCGTTGGAAAAATACCTGAAGGATTTAACCCGTTAGAAAGTAGTTGGTATAAGGATGCAGTAAAAGCTAATGGAGAGATTATTGTTTCGTCTCCCTATAAATCAAAAGCTACAGGAAATATGGTAATAGCAATTGCAAAGCAAAATGCTGATAAAAGTGGTGTCATTGGTGTGGACTTGAATATTGATGATATCGTAAAAACTTCTAAAATGATCAAAATAGGAAAACAAGGCTTTGTATCTATAGTAAGTCAAGATAAGACTATAGTTGTTCATCCTACACTTAAGCCAGGTGAGAAATTAGAGAAATCATTAGCAGATGAATTATACAAGAAAGAAGATGGAGTAATTACTTATAGCCTTAATGGTGAGGATCGAAACATAAGCTTTAAAACAAACAAAAAAACAGGTTGGAAAATAGCTGGTGTAATGCCTATTAAAGAAATTGAAGAAGCTACCAATCCTATTTTTTATAAAACGCTCACTATAATAGGGGCTTCATTATTGTTAGGTGGAATTGTAATTTTCTTCATTCTTAAATCTATTATAAATCCATTAAGACAATTAGTTATTTCAGCTCAAAGAATTAGTCATGGAGATTTAACTGAGAAAATAAATATTCGTTCAAAGGATGAACTTGGTCAATTAGGTGGTAGTTTCAATACAATGGCAGAGTCGTTACGTAATATTATTTCTCAAATTAACACATCTGCAGGACATGTGGCTGCTTCGTCTGAGGAACTAACTGCTAGCGTAGAGCAAGCAAGTGTTGCGACAGAACAAATTACAAAAGAAATGGAAGAAATATCGAATAGTGCAGAAGTTCAAAATAATGAAGTGGCGTCTGGAGCGGAATTAATTGGTGAGGTAACGCGTAACATTCAATGCGTAGCTGATAATGCTTCTGAAGTATCGGTCTCATCCTTATACACAAAACAAAAAGCCAATGAGGGTGAACAATTAGTAGAACAAACTGTAACGCAAATGCAGTCTATACATCATTCTGTTTCTCAATCCGATAATGTAATAAAATTATTAGATAAGAAATCGCAGCAAATTGGAAGTATATTAGAAGCAATTCAAACTATTGCAGCACAAACAAATTTATTAGCATTGAATGCAGCGATTGAAGCGGCTAGAGCAGGAGAACAGGGGCGTGGCTTTGCAATTGTTGCCGACGAGGTCAGGAAGTTAGCGGAGCAATCATCCGAATCTTCAATGGAAATTGGAAGTTTAATTAATGAAATACAAGCAGATGTACATGAGACTGTAAAAGCTATGAATGAAGTAGGAGTTGAAGTGCAGTCGGGAATTCAGGTTGCAAATGATACAAAACAAAGTTTTTATGAAATTTCAAAATCTGCAAATGATATCGTGTCAAAAGTACATGGTATGGTAGAATTATCAAATAAAATGTCAAGTGATGCAATGAAAGTCGATACATCAATTAATCAAATATCTATGGCTGTGAAGGAGAATTCTTCAAGTATGCAAACGATAGCCGGCTCATCTGAGGAGCAACATGCTTCTATGGAAGAGATAAATTCTTCAGCAGTACAATTAGCACAGATGGCCGAAGAACTTCAAGAATTAATTGGTGGATTTAAGATATAAGTTCAGATCCTAAGATAGAATCCTAGATAGTGTGTTTAAGGATAAAAGTTAAAAATCTTATAACGATAAAAGGAGCAATTTAATTTGCTCCTTTTTTACTTGAATTCTACATGGAATTTAGTATCAATGATTCCAAAAGCAACTTTACATGGGAACGGATTTCTCCCTGTTGAAGCAGCGCACATACATGAAAGTACCCAATATTCCAATTCTAAAGGTGAGCGGAATGCTTGGATACTACCATCATTGTTTTTTACTGTTACGATCGGTGTATTTACCCTAGTTGTAGCGAAACCATCTGTTGTTATCATCGCTACTGCATCATTATTATGAAAACCAGCGCTTAAAACCTCGTAAGTTATTCCATCTTTCTCATTGATAATCATAGGTATATTTAAATAGGGGTAGTTATTTATATCATTATGAGTAATTGTTCTCGCTGTATTCTTTCTTATCTGATTCCCTTGCATTTTATATTCTCCTTTATACTACTCCAAAGATAATCACCTAAATCTATTTTACGTCTATTATATTTGAAAATTGTATTGTCATCTTATTATAGAAAGCATCAGTACATATGATAGAGCTATGTAATGGATTTATATCGATAACGGTCATATAGTTGGTGAGTAAATAACCATCTTCATAATATGTAATTAATATCTCTTCTTCAGATAGCAACGAACATAATAACATGTTTTCAATCAGTTCTTTCTCTTCAGAGGTTAAAATGGGACGTGCTACTTTATTTTTCTCTTTGACCATTTCACGTATTCCGACGAATTGTTCTGGCATTGCTGCAAATGGCGTCCATTTTACCATTCCTCTTCCTTTTGGCATATTAGCGTTGCTCATGCTTTGTGTCCCCCTAACAATGTGTTTCTGTATCTTGCTGTTGCATTATTTGTATAGGAAATTCCTCTTAATATGCTATTTTTTCCAAACTTTGTGCGTATTTCATCCATTACTTTCATTAGCTTTATTTCTTTTTCTCGTTGTATGATGTTATCAAAAAGGGAAATTTGTTCTTCTCCTTCACCAATTGAATGTACTCCTTTTTGATTTAATTTTGTTTCTATTTTATGCGAAATCCCCCAAAACTTACTAAGCGGCCGTATGCTCCATAATTTTGTAGGTATATCTTCGTATGTCCAATAAGCGACTCCGTCTTTATTTTTCTTGGCTTCAATATCTAAAGCTACCTTACTCATCAATAGGTTAGGTGCAATCCCGATTGTGCATTCAATTCGTGTGTGTTCATATATTTCACGTTTAAACTGTAATGCAAATTCATTTGGATTTCGGGCAAATAGATGGATGCTATCGGTAATATCCATAAAAAATTCATCGATGCTGTATTGATGAAAGTCTTCAATAGGAACATACTGTAGAGCTAACTTCGTTATGTAATTGGAGCACTTAATATAGGTTCCCATAATTGGATTCACAATAAGGATATCTTTTTCCCGAGGAATCTCGTATAGCCTTGCCAACTTCTTTACTCCCATTGCTTTTAAAGGTGGAGTTGCGGCTAAAACAATGGACCCATTCCTATTCACATCACCGACTACAGCTAATTTTGTATGAAGTGGGTCTAATCCCATTTTGATGCAACTAACCGAAGCATAAAAGCTACGAAGATCAACACATAAAATGATTCTATTCGGTAAAATTGAATAGTCATACACTATAACTCCTCCTAATAGCAAAAAGAACATTTGTTCTAATTATACACGAACTTATGTTTTTTAATGAAGTGGTTTTTGAAAAAATATTTCATTATATGTAGTAGAAATAAGTAGAACGACAGAGAGAAGTAACAGCTTAATGTTATTGAAATTGCTAGGATGTAAACTGTATTATTTAGTTTGGGTAGTACAGGAAGAAAATGATGGGAGTATGTAAGGTATATTATCTTTTCAAAAAGTTACAGTAATTTATCGTAAAAGAGGTTGCGATTACGAGTTTATGTGAAAATATAATTTCAAATAGATTTTAGGAGGATATTTCATAAATGGAGCAGGTTATACAAGAGTTTTTTTCTCCAAGTAAAAACTATAAGGTTCAAATTATTAAAAGAAAAGATGGGCTATATACAACAGAAGCTTATAGATGGATGGAGGATTGTGGATATGAATTTTGGAGTTATATATCACAAGGATTGACTTTGATAGATAGTGAGGAGCATGCGCGAAAGATTGCTATGGAACAACTAAAGGAATGTTCAAGAGATGAGTTTTAATAATACGCTATTTTATTTGTAAAATTATAAGGGAATATGATGTTTTATGAAAATATAACAGTAAATTTTATTTAATCTTATTTATTTTATAGGAATTATAAGTTATACTAAAAGTAGGTGCAAAAACGCACTATTTGAAAAAGAGTGCAAGGCAAAAAGGAATCCGCAAAGGATTCTTTTTTTTTTAGAAAATGATAAATTTGATAAAAAAGAAACAGAATAATAAGGTATTTGTTGATAAAGACTCTCTTTTGTTACAAAAATTTACATATTTGGTATGATGTATATAAGTACTATGTATTAAGGGAGGAATGGGAATGAAGAGGTTCATAACTCATGCAAATGGTGATAAGATCTTTAAAAAGTTAGTTCTAATGGTGTTGCCAATGGTTCTAATGATAATAACCCCATCGAATGGTGCATTGGCAGCCGACCAATCAAATACCGGTTCACTAAAAGGTGTGAGTCTATTTAATGGAAGCTGGACTGTTGCTATACAAGCTGCAAATTTACAATATGTGTCTGCTGAGCCATCGGGCAATGTAGTAGCAAATCGTAATGCAGTTAATGAATGGGAGAAATTTGAATTAATTCCGACTGGGGAATTATATACGTTTGCTTTAAAAGTGAAAAGTAATGGAAAGTACGTTTCGTTTGAGCCAAATGGTAGAGTAGTAGCAGATCGTACATCAATTGGGGCATGGGAAAAATTTATTTTATATAATGGTGGAGACAATAGGATATATGTATTACAAGCGCTAAGCAATGGTAGATTCATATCAGCAAATGGCGGTAGAGAATTAACAGCTAATAGTTATGTAGCTGGAAGCTGGGAAAGATTTGTTATTGTGTATTTCTAAATTTTGAAGTGTTTTATATATAAATAATAATGTATGATTTAGTATAAATGTATGCTAAATAAAGAGTTAAGTACTTAATACAAGTGTATATTAAGGTGCAAAAAGGACTGCAAGTAATTGTCAGTCCTTTTTGTATGTTAAATAAGTAATTACTGAGGATGTAATCAGAAGAAAAAGAACCCTATTGGGTTCTTTTTCAAGGCATATTAACAGTAAGGAGAATCATGAAATGCTACTTCAAATCTTTATTAGGGGAAAGATTTTGAAAAAGCTTAACATATATCTATTTTTACATAAATGTAATATATAGTAAATTGATAATCTTTATACTTACTATTACTAATATTCAATTAAGATAGTTAACACTATGTTTATAGTGTTAACTGATGTTTAGCGTAGTATACATTTAGAAATCTAGTATTAGCTTACAATTGTCAAAAAAGCTAATAGATTTATCATTTCAAATTCTCACTAACATTTAAACGATTTTAATTGAAATGGGGTGTATTAACTCTTATAAGCTAATGAAAGTAAATAAAATAAACAAAGACCCTGTAACAAAATACAGGGTCGGATACAAGGTTAAGGGAACGCATAGTTTCTTAAAAACATAATAGCATATATTTTTTGTATAGCTATATGAGGATTTTGACAAAATTAAGAACAAAACAGAAGATCTTTGGGAAAGCAAATATAGTGGTGGAAATATGATTTGGAAATGAACAATTTACATGTTAATATAGACGGAAAATCTTGAGCACCATGATCAAATTGTCTTTAAATAAGAGGTTTAGGTTAGTGAAATAGTTGAATCTTCCTGAAAAAGAAAAATGTTTTTAAATTAAAAGAAGAAAAGACACCTTTTGAGTGTCTTTTCTTTTGGGGTACAGCTCACATATTGCTGAATTAGATATGAAACCATAATTCAACTGTGAAATAAACAACTTAAGAAATTTTAGCATAATCTGGATTGAAAAAAATATGTAATAGTGCATTTTTAGTCTTCAATTACTATATCGGATATAGAACAGCAATATAAATAAAAAGGGCATGCAGTTGTATCTGCCGCCCCTTTAGGAGGAATTCAAGACACCAATAGGACACGTATTGGTAAAAAGGCTCAAAAATAGTATATGTAAAAAGAAAAAGTCCTATTCCAAAAGTAGGCTGAGCTGTACCTTTTTTACTTATTCAAAAATCAAATAACGTTCTTTTCAAAAGCAGTACAGCAAACATATGGTTTGGAATGGAATCAGAAAAAGTGTACATGAAAATGGCAGACAACAATTTTGTCGCCTGCCAGTGCCAATGGACTGAATGAGTTAGTCAATTACTATAAATTTACTACCCCATTACCAGAAGAGTGAAGCCACTAGTTCAAACGGCTTAAACCTAGTTTGCCTAAGAAAGAAAAAATTATGAGTGGAAATTTTGTTTGCTCTATATGAAAAGATAATGGGATATTCATCAGACAAGGATAATACAGCATACCTTGAATAGGGTGTAGGAATGAATTAAGGAAAAGAATGTGATTAAGGAAGGGACTGAATCAGGAGTGGGAATTTCGGACAGGATTTGGGGAGCCGTGGTTGCCTTGGGCATTGCGACTAATATCGTTGCTTGTATAATGGCAGTATACATTCAAAAATATGAGCTAATGATAAACTACCTTACAAATATTTTATTTTTAATAATTATAGCGATAACGTATATTAAGATGAAAATTAACAAGTGGGTGACGTTAGGATTTACGTTAGTTGTAATGGAGAAAGGTATTAAGGCAGGTTATGACTTCTACACACATGATTACTATGGTGTCAGTTGGAGTTTAGCTATCATTGTCTATTGCATATACGAGATGAAAAATTATTATGTTGAAACAAATAAATAGCCGGATAAAATAAGGGTTAGTAGGTGGAATTCTTGTTAAAGTATGCAATTTTTTTTAACAATGATATTCCGGTCCTGTTTTGTTACTTCAACAGCAAAAAAAAGACGCCATAAGGCGCCCCCAAATTGGGTAAACGAGGTTTTAGTTTTCCAATCTAAAGAAATTATGTATCAGCTCACTATGAGAGTATATCATAATATCCAATCAAGAAAATATGTATTATTACATATATGAGTTTAACAAAAGTAAGATGGGAGTAAATCAAATTTAAAGTTTTGACTAGAACGATTTTTTTGTCCAGATAAAGGACTAGGTTCGGATGGAATTTGCGAAATTAATTATATATGTATTTAAGATGATATATATCTACATATATTTTTCAATTTTTAGATAAATATAATGTTATGACTTCTTAAGAGTCAATTTAGTACCTTGTTTATCTATAGAAATCCTATAAATAAACTAATTTCAAAGTGAATGTAATATATTTGATATTAAATGTCTTACATAAGGATATATAATTTCACATTTTTTATTTTAAAGAATGAAGCGATAAGGCTTCAAACCGCAAGGGATGCGGGGATAGCCTAATCAATTAGAGTAAGCTTTTGAACGATTTTTCAACTGTAATAATTGATCCATTTAGATATCCTAATACTCAGTAAGAATAGAATAATTAAAGCGTTACAAAACACCCATCCAATTTTATTAATGATAAAGGATGGGTGTGTTCAGTATATAGCATATTAGGGGAAACTTCCCAACAAAAATCTATATTAAAGACTGTCTAGGGTTTTTGTATGCTAAATCATTTTCTATAACTAAGAACTAATTATATATAGACTAATTCCTCAGACAAACAGTTAACAAATGACAGAATAGAAGAAAAATTAGAAAAAATAACCATGTAATGGTAGAATATGGTTGATTAACCTTTAGCTGATTAATCAATAAATCTAGTATTAAAGGGGGAATTAATTTGGGTAATAGGAATAAAAGAATGAAAATTTATTTTGAAAGGTTAATAGCTGTAAGTGTTTGTTTTTTGTTATTTTTTCTGGGGAGCAATTATTCAAAAGCCGAAACTGTTGCACCTATAACATTAAATCCTAAAGATGTAGAAGCATTCACCAATAAAGTAATTCCAGAGAAAATGAAAAAAGAAAACGCAGCGGGTGTAGCTCTTGTCGTTGTAAAGGATAATCAAATTCTATTTCAAAAGGGATTCGGATTTTCCGATAAAGAAAAGAATACTCCCATCGATCCTAAAAAAACAGTTTTTCGATTAGCGTCAATATCAAAAGTTTTTACTGCTAGTGCTGTCATGCAGTTAGTAGAACAAGGAAAAATTGATTTAAATAAAGATATAGTAAATTATATGGGGGGATTAAAGTACCAAAATAACATGGGTGAACCAGTTACAATGGAGCATTTACTTACCCATACAACAGGGTTTGATTACGTAGATCCTAGACCCGAGGACATCCATTATCAAGAAAATGATTATACAATGCTTAAAGATTATGTAGAAGATAATATGCCCACTGTAGTGAGAAAGCCCGGAGATACATATACATATGATAATTTTGCCTCTATGCTTCAAGGGTATATTGTTCAAAATCTGACAAACACACCTTTTTACAAATATATGGCCAAAAATATTTTTTACCCTCTAGAAATGCATAATAGTAGTTTTGTTATGACTAATTTTATTAAAGAAAAGCTTGCAACAGGATATGATGCTAAAGGTAATGTTATCCCATTTTATCAAACTAGACCAACAGATATGCCACAAGGGAGTATGTTTTCTACAGGGAGTGATGTAGCCAATTTCATGATTGCTCAATTGAATGATGGTAAATTTAAAAATAACCAAATACTACAAAAAGAAACTGTAGAAGATATGCAAAAAACAAAATTTGCTTTACATCCCAAATACCCTAATATGACATACGGATTTGAGTTCTTTTCACCGCAAAGTCATAATGGACAATATGTGTTTGGTAAAGGTGGAAATATACCAGGTTTTTCATCTTTAATGTGGTTAATTCCAGAACATAAAATTGGAGTTTTTGTTGTTACAAATAAAGATAGTTCAGCACTACCTGTTGAAGTATTTGATGATTTTATGAATCAATATTTCCCAGATAAGACAAAGCCTGAATATTTAAAACCTAATGAAGAAGAATTAAAGAAATTTGAAGGGGTTTACCGTGATTTGAGATTAAAAAACCTAATGTCACATGTAAACATAAGTGAAGGAAAGTTATATGTAAGTGATAAAGCATATGGTAAACAGGAGCTAAAACAAATAGACCCTTTACTATTTGAGGATGAAAAAGGGAATTATATGGCGTTTAAACTTCACAAAGATGGTACCGTGAAAGAAATGATACATTGGAACTCGGGCAGTTCAGCAATGAAGTTAAGTGAGCCTGAGAGATTTAAAGACGTAGATGAAAATCATCCATATGCTAAGTTTATAAATCCTTTACATCAATACGAGGTATTACAAGCAAATAAGGAGGGGAATTTTACTCCAGAATCTTCTCTTACACGAGCAGAATTTGCATATTGGTTATCTCAAATTGCCTACTTTACGCCACCTTCAAAAAAAGAACCTGTGTTTTCTGATGTGAAAAACCATCCGTATGCACCACATATTCAAAAGTTATATGAAATTGGTATTTTATATGAAAAAGAAGGAGAACAATTCCATCCAGACCGTGCAATTACTAGACAAGAAGCAGCATGGATTACCTGGCAGTATTTAAAAATGTTAGGAGCGCCATCTGCAGATGCAACACTAAAGGGAGAAACTGATGATTGGGCAATAGAATCCGTGAAAAACATTGTAGGTCATCGTTTAGTAGGGCCTGAAGTTATATATAATGAAGATGGATCAGCAGATTATCTATCAAAACAAAGTATGAAACGACAAGAGGCAGCAGCATTGTTATTTTACGTTTTGTTATCTAGTTAATTTGTTTTGAAGTGAATTTCACAAAAAGAAAAAATCTAAAGAGTTTGAAATAATATATAGAAAAAGAATAGTCTTCGGCCAATGATTTATCGTAACAAACAGGGAGGGATGAGTTATAACCATACTCCAAATCTTAAGTAGAGCTGTTATTAGAAGAATTTCTTAAGTGTTTTGTAATGTAAGGAGCTCCTTTCAGGGGAGCTTTTTTATTTTATTGTTAATAATTTCATGTACCGTAATTATTAATAATAAAATAAAAATCTACAACAAGGGGATTCAATTCAAGTTGGGTAAAACTAGTTCACAGTAATACATTAGTTACTGGTTTTCTTTTTTTTGAAGGAGATTTTTGTATTTTGGCTAGTGTGACATTGCTATCAAGTTAAGATTATACAAAGTCAATTTAAGGCGGAATTGTTTCCTTTTTCTAAAGGGAGAGTATATTGCTTTATCTATTGTAAATAATTATCACATTTTTAATAGTTTCGCTGCAAACTGTGCACGAATCGGCTGGGAAAAGTGGATTCCTGCATGGTTATTAGAAAGTGTAGCATCCGAAATTCAAGCAAAAATCCAAAGATCTGATGCAAGAAAAGAAAAACAGAACAAACAATAAAAATACACACCTTACATATGGAGAGCATTGTCAAAAGACGGTGCTCTTTTTGTTTGGCCAAAAAGGGGAAAATACACAATGAAAAAACCAATTAAACTATTTAGTTTATTATTTATGACGCTATTGCTCTTATTTTCGTTCGCTACGGCTTCTTTTGCCGATAGAGTACTAATTATCCAAGACTTACCGAAACAAGCATATCGCTACGGTGTAGGCGCTTATGAGGGCGTTGTCGCACATAGTACTGCAACACCAGAAGCACCAGCAATTAACATTCGAAATTATGAAGCTAGAACATGGAGAAATGCATTTGTACATTATGCTGTAGATTGGAACGAAACAGTCCAAATTGCTGATACAAAATATGTTGCTTATGGTGCTGGACCAGCTGCAAATAAAAGATTTGTTCACGCAGAACTTTCTGAAACTAGCAACCCAGATAAATTTAAATCTTCTTACGAGCGTTATGTAAAACTATTAGCTAAGATTTTAAAAGATAGAGGGATTCATCCAAGCAAAGGTTTATGGACACATAAAGATATTACTTACAAATTAGGTGGAACTGACCACGAAGATCCGATTGATTACCTTCGCAGTCACGGTGTATCAGAATCACAATTCAGAGCGGACGTACAAAAGGCGTATGAAGGCGCAACAGTTACAGTTAAACCAAAACCACAAGAACCATCTCAAAACGTTGTAGGCGAAACAGGAGTAGCTTATATTGAAGGATTTAACGTAAACCTAAGAAGTGGACCATCAACAAATTATGGTGTTATCCGTCAATTAAATAAAGGAGAAGCATATCAAGTATGGGGAAAACAAGGTGATTGGTTAAATCTTGGCGGGAACCAATGGATTTATAACAACCCATCTTACATTAAATATCAAGGGGAACAAACTACTACTTCAAGTTCTGTAGTAGGAAAACGCGTTGTTTCTAAAGTAGACAACCTTCGCTTCTATGATACTGCTTCCTGGGATAATAAAGATGTAGCCGGAACTGTAGATGAGGGACTAGGATTTACAATTGATGCTAAAGTATCCGTTAACGGTTCACCACAATACAAGGTACACAACAGCAAAGGCACAACATACTATGTAACTGCAAATGAAGCCTATGTGTATGTGAAGTAGAAAAAAGGGTATGCCCAAACTTGGGTATACCCTTTTTTTGTTTATTCGTTTTATTCAAGATGAAATTGCAAATACTTCAGAAGCATTAGAAATTTTAGGTTGTTTACGCCAAAACCTAAATTACATGGTTCAAACAGAAAAAGTGAAACCTATTAAGGAATTGCCGCGAGATTGATTGTATTTCAAAGAAGATATTTTAAAAAGTAAAGCGCAAATAAAAAAGTAACCCTAGATCGAAGGGTTACTTTTTTATAGATTTTTGTTAGGGCGGACTAACAAAAATAAAGAAACGAATTATCAGCATTATGGATAGTTAAAGTTGTACGCTGAAGTTGGGATGCAAACTTTAGCGTTTCCTACTCAAATACACCCTGTATTTCAAGGGTTGTTGATACTCTAAATTTGTTAGGTCGGCATGACGCTTTTTCCCTAACAAATTCTAAATATGGAAACCCGTCCACGAAAATCACAACAATATCTAAAACAGTAATGTGTTCATCATGGATATGCGGAACACAAAATATCCGTTTTCTGGACCCTTTTTCAATAATTTTTAGTACATACTAAAAGGAATCTTATTTTCAAAACAGAATAGTTATATTTTAAAATTACTTTTGTATTTTTTAGAGGAGGTGAATTAATGTTAAAATTTATTTGGGCAATTGCATTCGCTCTAATTATATTCTTTTTAGTACGCGGTACGTTTATACCATATATAGCTTCTAATGAAAATATTGTAGCTTTGTTTGTAATTTTTACAGTAGTTATTATTAATTCATGGATCATTGACTTAATAAATCGTTTATATAAAAAGAAAACCGAACTAGATAAATAGTCTAGTTCGGTTTTCTTTTTTATTTTGTATATTTCATAACTTTTGTATCAGTGTATACTTTCTTACCGTTTTTAATTGTATCCGTTACTGTTTTTACATAATGGTTAACGGCATCGATATCTCTGTATGCTTCAGTATGATAATACGTAACAGAAGGTTGATTAAAATACATTAATCCGCTTGCAACTACTTGTGCTGTAGCCTGTACTGGTTTCCAAGGAATATAAACAGATAATCCATTTACTAACATAAGTCCTACATTATAACTATCTTTATTAATTCTATTGCTTGAATCTTTACTACTAGCGTGTTTCCAGTTGAAACTACCATCAGCGATAATTACTCCTTGTACATTACTTGTACGAGTTTCAGTGCCTGAAACCTCTCTATTAATAACGTTTTCATTTTCATCAAATTTTACTGTTTCGCTGTATAACACCTCAAAGTCTGCACTTGAAGTATCCAAAGGTGATGTTACACCTGCAAATTTTGCTGGTGAATTAACAGATTCAGGTGCTGTAGGCGAATCTGCATATGCATTACCTGCACCCCATCCAGTACTAGCCAACATTCCACCAACTAGTAACATTGGGATTGTTTTTTTCTTTAATAATTTTTTATAACCCATAATAACATCTCCATTCTTTTGAAAATTTATGCTAATTTACCGGTATTTACTAGCACAATTCCGATGATAGACTATAAAATTCAAAAAATAAACAATATTCAGATTAAAACTTTCACAAAACAATTCGACAAACCTTCTTAAAACCATGTCATTACTGGATTAAGAATGATTTTTATATAAATAATCCTATCTTTACAATCTAACGATCTACCGATAAATTTACGTCAATTGATAAAAAGTATATTGAATATTCTGAATTATTTTTATAAAATTATTTTTTACAACTTATTACAATTAAACTTTGTTATGATTGATTTTATATAAACTAAATAAAGGAGATTGTGATATGATAATTCTGAAAAATGAAAAAGTTACGAAACTATTAAATGAATGGTATAAAGTTATTCTATCTAAGCAAATAACAAAAGCGACAAGAATGAAAGAAGAAGTTGATGAAAAGATTAGTGTCTTAATGGTCGAACAAAACCGAGATCTACAAGATCAAAATCTCTTATTGTATTATTCTCTATTGGATTATAGTTATAAAGTGTTAATAAATAAATCATATGTAACTCGTAGTGATTTTGATGCAGTTGAAAAACTTACAACAAAAACTATTGATGAGTATTTAAAATACTACTACCATTTCTATAAAGCTGTGCATAACACCATGATTGCTAACTATATGGAGGCTATGGAGCAATTTGAAGAAGCTGAACGATTTTTAGAGTATATTCCTAATGACATTGAAAAAGCTGAATTTAATTATAAACTTGGTGAACTATATTACCATCTTCAACAACCTTTATTAACAATTAAGCATGTTATGAAAGCAAAAGACATATACAAAAAACATGAAGATTATGTAATAAATCAAATTGAATGCGATACAATCTTGGGATTGGCAAGTGTCACTTTAAGTCAGTTTGAACAAGGCGAAGAACTTTTTGTTAAGTGTTTGGATATGGCTAAAAAACATAACTGCACTCGACTAATTACCTTAATCCAGTACAACTTGGGTTTCCTTTATGCAAAACAAGGTATATCCGCAACTGCAATTCGATATTTAATGGATGTATATAAATCTGAAAAACCATATCATAAAACTGTATTCTTACTGGCTCGAGAACATTTCAAAGTAAATGAAATTGAAAAAGCACAAGAATTTTTGACTCAAGGTTTTGAATTAGCTGATGTTGAATATACACATCATTTACGAATACTTCGAGCACAATATGATGAAAATTATAAACAGAATCTAGAAACAACGATTGCAGATGGACTAGATTACTTTGAATCCCAAAAACTTTATGGCTTTATTGAAGAGTACTCTGGAATTTTAGCGAAAAAACTTTATCAAGAAGGTAATCATGAGAAAGCTAGCCAATATTTTAATATATCTTATGATGCTAAAGAATTACTTCAGAAGGGAAGTGCGTTAAAATGAAAAAAGTACTAATGGGATTTTTTAGTTTTGCTGCTATTTTAACTATTGGAAGTTTTGCAGAATCTTATACATCACAAGCTGATCATGGTAGACCGCCTGCACCACAACGACCAGATTATGTTTCTAGTTATGAAAATACGGTTGACGGAAACACTGGATTGGTTTCTCTTGACCACGGGAGACCGCCTGCACCAGCATACGAATACGGTGATGTTTATACTGATCATGGAGAACATATTTAAATACCTAAAAAAGAGGACGCTGTGGCGCCCTCTTTTTTGTAATATCATACATTACCATTACGACCATATTAATTTAGAAATACCATAAGTAGCAGCAGGAAGAAAACACTTTTAAAAGTTCTTCCAGAGGATATTTTAAAAAGTAAAGAACAAATGAGAAAGTAACTCTAGATCGAAGGGTTACTTTCTCATTTTATATCAACGAATTCTTCAAAGTTCAATCGTGTATTTAAGCCAAAAGCATCCGTGTAATGTACCGTATTGCTTTGCTTATCAATATCGATAACAGTAATGTATTCATCATGGATAAATCCATCACGATAGTATGAAATAAATATTTCTTTTGTTTCGTGAAGAGATTCCATTAACGCTCTTTCTATTCGTTCCATAGTATCTTGTGTTAAAAAAGGTTTAGGTACTTTATATTGTTCCTCAAATATTCTATGTATTTCCTCGTATTGCTCTGGCATCGAAGCAAACGGGTTCCATTTCACCATACCTCTTCCACGTACTGTAGGAAAGCCGTTATATTCCATGATGTAATACCTCACTTTTGTTTTTTTAACTCTATTATAAACGAACATACGTTCTTTTTGAAGCGTAAAAAGTGTCATAAACAGTCGTTTATGGCACTTAGTTGGTTACACTAATTCACTAAATATATCGTCTTTTATTTAATATATATTTTTGAAAAAAATTACCATTTACACGTAATCAGTATTAGTGTATTATTCATCTAGTACACTAATACTGAGGAGGGAAGAAATGGAAAATAAGTTTTCTCCTAATATCCCGATTTATATTCAGGTAATGGAATACATAAAAAAGGAAATTGTAACAGGTCGTTTAGCGCCGGGTGATAAAATACCAGCTGTACGCGAACTAGCCAGTGAATTACAAGTGAATCCAAATACGATTCAACGAACATTTCAAGAGTTAGAACGAGAAGGTATTGCTGTGACAAGAAGAGGAACAGGGAGATTTGTAACGAGTGAAGGAGAAAAGATCACTGAACTACGCAAAGAAATGGCAACAGAGTTGCTTGATAATTTTATAAATGGAATGGACAATTTAGGATTTACAAAAGAAGAAATTCTTCCAATCCTCCATTCTGCATTAGAAAAGAAAAGGAAGGAAAACGAATGACAGAGTTATTAAAAATTGAAAATCTGTGGAAAAGATATAACTTAAAAACAGTACTTCAAGATTTAAGTGTAACAATTTCTGAAGGGAAAATTATTGGTCTCGTTGGTGATAATGGTAGCGGAAAAACGACATTATTAAAAATGATTGCTGGTTTTCGTTATCCTTCTAAAGGAACTATCACAATTGAAGGTCAGAAGGTAGGAATAGAAACAAAGAAAATTGTTTCATTTATGCCTGATAGTCCTGTTTTTGACGAGTGGATGACGATAAAAGATGCTGTAACTTTCTATCGGAATTTTTATCCTGATTTTGATTTCAATCAAGCAATGGAATTAATAACTGAATTTAAAATGCCATTAGAGGAGCATATAGCTGCTCTGTCAAAAGGGGAAGTGGAAAAATTACAACTTATATTAACTTTCTCCAGAAAAGCAAAGTTATATATATTAGATGAGCCCTTGGGTGGAATTGATCTTGTTTCTAGAAAGCATATACTGGATTTAATTCTTAAATTTTACCGAGAAGACTGTACTATTCTTATTTCAACTCATTTAATAGAAGAAATTGAAAATATATTTGATGAGGTAATCTTTTTAAAAGACGGAAATATTGTATTACATGAAAATGTAGAAGAAATTCGTTTTCATCAAGGTAAAGCAGTGCATGAATTGTTTAGGGAGGTTTATAAGTAATGAATTCACTTTTTCACTATTTATATAAGTGTAATAAAAGAAGCATAGCTATTCTTTATTTTGTTTTTATAACTTCTTCGTTGCTTCTTTTATTTCATGTGAAAGGTTCAATTCAAATAACGAATTCGGCTAGACAGGATTTAACATTGGTTATTTTTTTAATTTTATTATCTATAGCTTCTTTCTACGTATTTGTACTAGCGTTATCATCTTTCAACAAAATGATAAAAAATTCTATGATACGTTGTACAGCTATCACATCTCAAAAACATATATATGCAAATTTATTTTTCTTTACACTTGTATTTCTAATTTTATTAGTAATTGGACTGATTTTTTTATATTATCTTTCCTTAAGTATTGATGGTGTAAAAATAATGGATGATAGTTTTCAACAGGAGTTTTATGAGTTATTTAAATACGGAATCTTTCACCATGTCTTTGCCGTTTTTTTATGGGGAATCGATTTCATGTATTTGTTAGTTTCTGGTTATTTCATCATAGTTATTACAAACCAGTTTCCTGTTAAGGAATCCATAGGAAGGAAAATTTTCTTTATCGTTTTCTTTTTTATTTTCATAGCTGTTCAAACAGCATTAATGGATGTTCTGGGTGGATTAGAGAGATATATAATTACGATAAAAAAGAATGGATTTATTGATCAAAATGGATTTATTGAGACGTCTTTTTATCCAAGTGAAATGAGTACTATTACAGACCAAAGTTTTACCTGTTTGTTAATAATTCTCCTCGTAGCCATTACTGGACGCATTATAGATAAGAAATTAGAGTTATAAAAATTTTGTTTAATTCAAGATACATTTTAGGAGGAACTAATGAAAACATCTAATCCAATGCTAAAAAAAGGATACCTTTAAAAAAGAGCCAACAAACACTTCTACGATGACCATTGGTGGAACCGTAAGAAATACATTTGTTATGCTTATTTTACTACTTGCAGCGTCTGTCTATTCATACTTACAGATGATGCAAGGTTCAATGAAAACGTCAGTATTAATTGGAGTAGCAATAGTTAATATAGTAGTTGCATTTTTAGCTATATTTATCCCTCGTATATCACCAATTTGTGCACCGATTTATGCTGTAGTGAAAGGGATTGTATTAGGAAGTATTTCAGCATATTATACAATGCGTTTTGGGGATTCTATTCTTTTAACTGCTGTATTATTAACCATTTCGATTTTATTTGCAATGCTAGTATTATATGCTACTCGTATAATAAAAGTAACTGAAAAATTCCGTACTGTTTTAACAGCTGCAACACTTGGCATTTTAATTATGTATTTGATTGTCTTCTTGCTAAACACGTTTGTTTTGACTGTTCCATACATTCACCAAGGTGGGACAATCAGTATCATTATTAGTGCCGTTGTGATTGTCGTTGCTGCATTAAATCTATTACTAGATTTTGATTCAATTGAAAATGGTGTACGTAGTGGGGCAGCAAAACATATGGAGTGGTATAGCGCAATAGGGCTCATGATGACATTAGTATGGTTATACCTTGAAATTCTCCGTTTTGTTTCTTACTTTATGAAAAACGAAGAATAGAAAAAATCCTGCATGTTTGAAACATGCAGGATTTTTTTGTATCTCGTAATATCAATTAGATCACGTTAGCCAGTGTAGATATTTTGAGATGTACGTAACCTAATATTAATATTACAAGAAAAAATTTCCTATTATATTAAGGGGCATTTATATAATAGGAAATTGTCATCTGGTTCTATAAGTAGATAATTATATATTGATTTTCATATTTATAAATGTTAGTGTAAATATACACCGTTTCTTATTTATCTATGAGTACTGTCTGTAGAACGAATAGAATAATTTGAAAACAATCCCCTTTTGCATTCATATGCAGAAGGGGATTGTTATTTTTATGAGATTTAAATTTACTTTTAGATAATGCCTTTAATATTGGATGTATGATTTTACTCAACAAACGAAATACGTTGAAAATAGACACCATAGTCTTCATAGTAATATCCCAACTGTCATACCTTTTAAATTTGAAATCCTCTTCACTTCTGTTTCTTTTCTTTCATTATTTATGCCCCTTTTAGGAAGTATTGTAATTAATTAACATAGTGTACCATAAAATAAATTACGAATATGAGATATACAAATTCCCTATATTTACCGTTGAATTCATTTATTGTATTAATGAAGAAAATGATATACATGCTTGGAAATGAAAATAAATTTACAGTCTGCGAAATGGACATATAATAGAAGGAAAAAGAAATATTTATATTGTCATCACCATGTTGGAGTCAACCTATTGCTCCCGTTTTATATCAAAGTACCAGCCTTTAATTAACAATTATATCCATTGCGGAAAAATAAGATAGGCTTTAACATTTACCAGTATTTAAATGCCGAAAATTGTTTAAGGCATTTTTTAACCAAATTTAAGAGGAGCATACAATGAACAAATTAAAAAGGTTATTGAAACGTAAAGCGACTTGGATAATTCTTATCCTATTCGTATTTGTTTATGTAAATAACAGTTCTTTTTTTGCTAAGAGGGACGATGGAACTCCTCTTCTTCTTGCTCACCGAGGACTTTCGCAAACATTTAGCATGGAAGAGATTGAGAGTGATACATGTACAGCAGAACGTATAAATAAACCTGAACATTCTTATTTAGAAAATACAATTCCATCTATGGAAGCTGCATTTAAAGCTGGAGCTGATCTAGTAGAGTTTGATGTTCAACCAACTAAAGATAATAATTTTGTTATTTTTCATGACTGGACTCTTGATTGCCGTACTAATGGTAAAGGTGTTACATGAGATTTTACAACACAAGAATTACAAGCACTTGATATTGGTTACGGTTATACAGCTGATGGGGGTAAAACATTCCCGTTTCGTGGCAAAGGGATTAATCTTATGCCAACACTTGATGAAGTACTTACCCATTTTCCAGACCGTTCTTTTCTTATTCATATTAAAAGTGATGATGAAAATGAAGGAATCCAATTGGCTACTTACCTCAAGAAATTACCAGTGAAGCGCCTTAATCAACTGACTGTATATGGTGGCGATAAACCAATTGCTGAGATAAAAGAGCGCATCCCTGGTTTACGAATAATGTCAAAAGCGACCATGAAAAAAGATCTTATTACTTATATGGCATTAGGGTGGACTGGCTACATACCTTCAAGCCTGAAGCATGGAGAATTACATATACCAGACAAAGTAGCTCCTTGGCTTTGGGGATGGCCAAATCGTTTTCTTAATCGAATGGATAAAGCAGATACTCGAGTTATCATTGTAGGAGGAAATGGGTTTGGGTTTTCAAGTGGATTTGACTCACCTGAAGATATAAAACGCCTTCCTGATGATTATACAGGTGGAATTTGGACAAATCGCATTGATAAAATAGCACCTGTATTTAAGAAATAAGGGATAATATAACA
>NZ_JBXUNO010000005.1:0-206025 GCF_057197025.1 Bacillus sp. LSHTCR4
AGGATCAAACTCTCCAATAAAGTTAGTTTGTCTAGCATCTAAAATAAAAATTGACGTTTCACGTTGTTTGTTTCGTTCAGTTTTCAAAGAACTACTTGGTCGCTCATTTGCGACTTCCTTATGTTAACATCTTCGTTTTTCGATGTCAACTAAGTTTTTCAATTTCTTTTTTGTCGTTTTCTGCGTTTCCGCATCAGCGACGGTTATTAATATATCATGCAGTACATACAGGGTCAATACCTTTTATAAAAAAAATTTCACATCCCGTTAAAACTTTAAAACCCTGTTCCAAAAACCATTATAGTTTCCCTTCATCCTACTCCACATTTCATATCTTATCACTCTATCACATTTTTTCAACGAGTGAAAATTCTAAATTTTATGTTATATTATTGTTATAGGAGTGTGGTGAGAATGGGCATTAAATATTCGAACAAAATCAATAAAATCCGGACCTTTGCATTAAGTTTAGTATTTATCGGTCTCTTTATTGCATACTTAGGAGTCTTTTTCCGTGAGAACATTATTATTATGACAACATTTATGATGGTTGGCTTTTTAGCTGTTATTGCTAGTACTGTCGTTTACTTTTGGATTGGTATGTTATCTACTAAAACTGTACAAATTATTTGTCCAAGCTGCGATAAGCCTACAAAAATGCTCGGTCGTGTCGACGCATGTATGCATTGCAACCAACCTTTAACAATGGATCGAAATCTAGAAGGAAAAGAATTTGATGAAAAATATAATAAGAAGAGCTATAAATCATAGGCACATATGAGTACAGTAAGGAAAATGTATCCTTACAGGGCTAAACATCAAAAGGTGATTTCTTGGTTAAGAAATCACCTTTTGTATTTATTCTTAATTAAATTAGATCTCTACTGAACATTTTAACTCCTTCTGAACCTAACGTAATTCCCATATATAATAAAGAAAGAGGCTGACGTAAAGCCGTCAGCCTCTTTCTTTATTATATATTACGCCTTATGACACTCTGGACAAACGCCATAAATTTCTAAGCGATGACTATTAATAACGAAGCCTGTTGTTTTTGCAGCTTCCTCTTCAAGTTGTTCCAAACCTCCATAAGGAAAATCAACAATTTTACCACATTTTTCACAAATCACATGATAATGTTGACTTGTAACATAATCAAATCTACTTGAAGCGTCTCCATAAGTTAATTCCTTTACAAGTCCAACCTCTTTAAATACACGTAAGTTATTATAGACAGTTGCAACACTCATATTTGGAAACTTACCTTCTAATGCTTTATAAATGTCATCCGCTGTTGGGTGCGTCATTGATTCCACAAGGTACTCTAAAATAGCATGACGCTGTGGAGTAATGCGTACACCCGTATTTTTCAGCATTTCTAGCGCTTCTTTTAATTCTTCTTTGACCACCGTCATGCACCCCGATTCTATACGGATTATTATTTTATAATTCTTATAAAGAGTGTACTCCTTTTCTTATAAATCGTCAATATTTCTACTATAAGTATGTGGTTTATTTTTGTATATAGCCTTATTCTTATGTATCTTTCCCCACTTTTTATACATTTACATAGAAAAAAAGTGCGACATAATCGCACTTGGAATACTATCATCTGAGGAGGTATGCCCTACACTTCACTTTATGTAAGACAATAAAATATGTATAGACACTCGCCTTACTTCTATATATTTTATCTCCACAATGGATTTACTTTATATAAGAAAGAACATCTTCAATATGTCCCTTCACTTTCACTTTACGCCACTCTTTTACAAGCTCACCGTCTTTATTAATAAGGAATGTAGAGCGCTCAATTCCCATGTACTCTTTCCCAAAGTTCTTTTTCAATTTCCAAACATCATACAATTCCGCTACCTTATGATCTTCATCTACTAAAAGTACAAATGGAAGTTCATGCTTCTCAATGAACTTCAGATGTCTGTTCGCTGAATCAGGGCTTACACCAAGAATAACTGTATCTTTCTCTTGAAATAATCCATATGCATCTCGAAAATCACATGCTTCAGTTGTACACCCTGGAGTCATATCTTTCGGATAAAAATATAGAACTACATTTTTACCACGAAAATCAGCTAAGCGAACTTGTTCTCCGTTACTTCCCTCTAATGTAAATTCCGGTGCCATTTCTCCTACTGTAACCATTGTTATCACTCCTACGCTTTTCTTTTACTATAACAAATGCTATCTTATTTTTCATTGTCTATTACAGACCTCATTACAAAAGCAAACGGTAATGTATATCCAATTAGCGCTTCTCCAATTGCAATCCACCGCCCAATTCCAATCGGAGATATGTCACCATATCCAACAGACAATAAAGTAACTGCGCTAAAATATAAACAAATTTCAACGAGTTGAAAAGAGTGAGCGTTCAAACTTTCTCCATCCTCTTTCAAAACTGCAAAACCCATTTCTTCTAATACAACATAACTTAATCCAAACGCAATTAGTACAGTTGTATAAATCAAAAATAATGTGGCTAAATTATACAACGAAAAAAAACGCGTTGAATCTGAATAGGAACTCCATAATAATTGGACACTCTTCAAAATAGCTATCGCTGCAAGTAATAGAATAAATCCCCATAACATGTCCTCCACCTCATTTTATATGTATGAGACGACCATTGGATTTATCCCTTAGAAACAAACAAGCTTCTATAATTAATTCCCAGCACCACGGTACCTTTTTACCCCTTGATTCCAAAGAGTGATTGCAATCGTAAAACAGATAACACCAACGAGCGGTGTTGCAAATGCATAGCTATTCCACTCTGTTTTTCTTAAAAAGTACGCTGCTGGATACACTCCGACAAACGCAAATGGTAGGACAAACGTTAAAATGAAGCGAATCACACGGTTATAAATATTAACAGGATAGCGGCCATAATTACCTATGTTATACATTAGCGGCATAATCGAACTTTTCGCGTCCGACCAAAAACCAAGGCTTGCAAGCGTAACGAATATCCCACCATATACAAGAGCACCTCCTCCTACCATCAGTAAGAATAAGAAGAAGTCGTACCAGTAAAAAGATAGTTGCAACTCCACAGCTGCATAGCCCATTACAATCATTCCTGTAATGGCCCCAATTAAAGACTCAAGTTCCATTCTTTCTAATATAATTTGAAACAAGCTATGAATTGGTCTCGTTAATATACGATCCATTTCCCCTTTAATAATGTAACGATCATTAAAGTCCCATATGTTAAAGAAAGCTGAGAAAATGGCAAACGGCACTAAAAAGAAACCATAAATAAAGATGACTTCTTCTCTACTCCAACCTTTTAATGCTTGTGTATGTCCAAACACAACAAGAATAAAGATTAAATTAACAGCCTGTAGTGATAAATCAGAAAGTAATCCAACGATAAAATCGCCCCGATACTCCAATTTTGTTTTTATATATTGGCTTGCATATTGCAAAAATAGTTTTATATATATCATCTCATCATCCCCCTTGTACAATTAGACGTTTTCTCGCCGTTCTCCACATGAGTACAATTGGAATAATAAGTACAATTGCCCAAATTACTTGGAATAATAATGCCTCATACAATTCACTTCCTTGTATACCTTCTGAAAAAATCATACTCGGAATATAACTAATGGCCTGAAACGGTAAAAACATCATTGCCTTTTGGGCCCATAGCGGATAAAAACTAATTGGTAATAATAGACCTGAAAATAAATCAATAACAACACGTTTTGCATACATAATTCCACTATTATTAAATAAGAAAAATGTGAGCATTCCCGTCATTAAATTAATTTGTGTATTAATAATAAAACTAAATATTAATGATAAGAAGAAATATAACCACGTTTGAAAGTTCGTTGTAATTTGCAATGAAAACAATAAGGTAACGATGACCATACCAGGAATTGAAAAGAAGGCAAAGCGAAATATTCCTTCACCAAGACCTTGCATCACTTTCATTCCTAAATAGTTATATGGACGAATTAGTTCTACCGCTACACGTCCTTCTTGAATCTCCATCGCAATTTCCCTATCTATATTATTAAAATAAAAGGCACGTGCCATCCACGCAATTGCGATATACGTAGTCATTTGCGAAATAGATAAACTTTCAATGTTCTCTTTTCCGCTATAAATTGCTTGCCATAAAAAATAATATGCACCGATATTAATCGTATAAATTAAAATCCCGCTATAATAATTTGTACGATACGCAAGCATCATTAAAAAGCGAATTCGAATCATTTCAATGTACTTACCCATGTTTAATACCTTCTTCATAAATGTTACGAATAATTTCCTCTGTAGACACTTCATTAATTTTTAAATCTTTAATCTGAAATGCTTGTACTACTTTAGAAATAAGCATTGAAATGATAACTTCTTCATTCGGGATTTTTGCAATCCACGTGTTTTCCTCTTTCGCTTTCGACCAAACGACATGACTATCTGGCATAACCATTGATAGAGCCTGATAGGAAACTGGTGCAATAAACTGAAAATGTATTTCCTTCTCTGCCCCCCACTGCGTACGAAGATTATTTAAAGAACCGTCATACATAATATTTCCTTCATCCAGCATGATAACGCGCTCGCATAATGCTTCAATATCAGTAATATCATGGGTTGTTAATAAAATTGTTGTTTTATAACGTTCATTCATTTCTTTTAAAAATTCACGTATTTTCAATTTCACAAGTACATCTAGCCCAATTGTTGGTTCATCTAAAAATAATAACGGTGGATTATGAATTAATGCCGCCGCTAATTCACAACGCATTCTTTGACCTAAAGATAACTTTCGAACTGGCTTGTCTAACAAAGGACCAATATCTAACGTTTCGATTACGTGCTCCATATGTTCCTTATACTGAGCGTCTGAGACACCGTACACTTTTTTTAATAAACGAAACGATTCTTGCACGGCAATATCCCACCACAGTTGCGAGCGTTGACCGAAAACAACACCAATTGTTCTTACAAATTCTTCCCTCTGCTTATGTGGATTCATCCCATTTACTAAAATGTCTCCTGATGTCGGAGTCAAAATTCCCGTAAGCATTTTAATTGTCGTTGATTTACCGGCACCGTTCTCACCGATATATCCAACCATTTCACCTTGTTTTACAGTAAAAGATACGTCATTTACTGCTGGTACTATTTTATAATTACGATTTAATAAATCACGAAATGCACCCTTTAAACCTGGACGACTTGAATAGGCTGTAAACTCTTTACGTAACCCTTGTACCTCAATTACCGATTTCATAATCGGACCCCCCTCCTAAATGTCACAACGAATAGTTTACCCAACTGCCTTCTCTATCACAAACAATACGTCTTTTCGAAAAACATGTTAGAATAATACATAGATTTTTGTAAGGAGATGAATGGTAGTGAAATTCACAAAATCAGAAGCATTACATAAAGAAGCTTTAGAACATATCGTTGGCGGCGTTAATAGTCCTTCTCGTTCTTTTAAAGCAGTTGGCGGTGGCGCTCCTGTTGCTATGGAACGCGGAAAAGGTGCTTATTTCTGGGATGTAGACGGAAATAAATATATCGATTATTTAGCAGCATACGGCCCTATTATTACTGGACATGCTCACCCACACATCACAAAAGCAATTACAACAGCTGCTGAAAATGGTGTACTTTACGGAACACCAACAGCACTAGAAGTAAAATTTGCAAAAATGTTAAAAGAAGCAATGCCTGCATTAGATAAAGTTCGCTTTGTAAACTCTGGTACTGAAGCTGTAATGACAACAATTCGTGTCGCTCGTGCTTACACAGGCCGCACAAAAATTATGAAATTCGCTGGTTGTTACCACGGTCATTCTGATTTAGTACTTGTAGCAGCTGGATCTGGCCCTTCTACACTAGGAACTCCTGACTCAGCCGGTGTACCACAAAGTATCGCTCAAGAAGTTATTACCGTTCCATTTAATAATGTAGAAACTTTAAAAGAAGCATTAGATAAATGGGGACATGAGGTAGCAGCTATTCTTGTAGAACCGATTGTTGGAAACTTCGGTATTGTAGAGCCAAAACCTGGCTTCCTTGAGAAAGTGAATGAACTTGTTCACGAAGCTGGTGCACTAGTAATTTATGATGAAGTTATTACTGCTTTCCGCTTCATGTACGGTGGTGCTCAAGACTTACTTGGCGTAACACCAGACTTAACAGCGCTTGGTAAAGTTATTGGCGGCGGACTTCCAATCGGTGCTTACGGTGGTAAGAAAGAAATTATGGAACAAGTTGCCCCGCTAGGACCTGCATATCAAGCTGGTACAATGGCAGGCAATCCTGCTTCTATGGCATCTGGTATTGCTTGTTTAGAAGTTCTTCAACAAGAAGGGATTTATGAAAAATTAGATGAACTTGGCGCAATGCTTGAAAAAGGAATTTTAGAGCAGGCTGAAAAACATAATATCGATATTACATTAAACCGCCTAAAAGGTGCTTTAACTGTATACTTCACAACAAATACAATTGAAGATTACGATGCAGCACAAGATACAGACGGTGAAATGTTCGGTAAATTCTTCAAACTTATGCTTCAAGAAGGAGTTAACTTAGCACCTTCTAAATACGAGGCATGGTTCTTAACGACAGAACATACAAAAGAAGATATTGAATATACAATTGAAGCTGTAGGTAGAGCATTTGCTGCTTTGGCAAACAATAAATAATCTCGTCATTAAAAGGAAAAAAGAAAGCACACCTTTCTTTTTTCCTTTTTTCTATTTCATAAATTCCTTATTAATAGTATAATTATTCATAATTATCTGTTTAATTTTCTTTTATATCCTTACTATCTTTGTATACAAGGCTGCTCACGCCTTAAATAGTAAGATTATTCAAACTTTCATAAGAGGGGGGATTGACGGATGCTCAATAAAACAAATACATGGACACCGTCTTTATTTCGAGATTATAAAAATGCAGAACATGATGCGTGTGGAATCGTTTCCGTTATGGAGAAACGAAAAATTCCTACAAAAGAAAACATTGACCTTTGCATACAATCGCTCGTCAAAATGAATCATAGAGCTGGTTTCATTAATGGCGAAGGCGATGGAATCGGCATTCACATTGATGTACCAAAAGCACTTTGGAATGAAAAATTAAAAAGTAGCGGATATAATCCAACGATCGTGGATCATCCCCACTTTATCGTTGGACATTTTTTTCTAAACAAAAACGAAAATATAGTTAATTTAAAAAATCATATTCGTACACAACTAAACAACGAAAACTTTACAATTCTTTTCGAAAGTGACAATGTAATAAACTCCGATGCACTCGGTCCACTTGGTAAACAAGAAGAACCTTTATTTTGGCAAGTTGCCCTTATCGCAGAAAATGAAGTGGCAAATATTGAGCAAAGCTTATTTGCAGTAACGATAAAAATAGAGGAAAACGAAGCGATTCATGTCGCTTCCTTAAGTCGTGATCACGTTGTATATAAAGTTCTCGGTGCCGGAGATACACTTGTTGCCTATTACAATGATTTACAACACCCACTTATCGCTTCAACCATGACACTAGGACACAATCGCTATTCTACTAATACATTATCTAATTTTTTTCGTGTACAACCATTTAGTGTTCTCGGACATAATGGTGAAATTAACACAATTGCAAAATTACGCGATCAAGCTGAAATGATTCACGTTCCACTTACTGCTGGGGGCAGTGACTCCCAAGATTTAAACCGCACCTTAGAAACTCTACTTGTTCAATACGACTACAGTTTATTTGAAGCAATGGATATACTATTCCCACCAATTATTAATGAAATTAAACTTTATGAACCACATTTACAAGATTTATATACGTATATACGTGAAGCATGGGGCCATTTTGCACAAGGTCCAGCTGGCATTATTTCACGTTATAAAGATGAAGCTGTTTTCAGCGTGGATTCCCTTGGACTACGACCAGTATGGAAAGTAGAGACAGAAAGCTCTTATATTTTCTCTTCTGAACCTGGAGTTGTATCACCAACTGAATATGTAGCAGAACCAAAACCACTCGCTCCAGGAGAAAAAGTCGGCCTAAAGTGGAATAAACAAGATGAGCTTGTACTCTACGAATACGACGACTACCAAACTCAAGTATATAACCGTTTTAAAAAGAGAGTAGATGTTACCAATTATCATTTACATTTATCTATCCCTGAAACGAAAGAAATTCCAGATTCATGTGATTTTATGCAAGTTGAAACGAAGCAATATGTTGCTTTCGGATGGGATCGAGAACATATTCAGCTCCTTGAACAGATGGCAACAAAAGGCGTTGAGCCCATTCGCTCACTTGGGCATGACTCACCACTTGCCGCACTCGATACTGATAGACGAAATATCGCTGACTTCATTAAGGAAAGTGTAGCTGTTGTTACAAATCCAGCAATCGATCGCGATCGAGAGGTCGAACACTTCTCCACACGAACGATACTTGGAGAGCGACCAAGTTTATTAAGCGGTGCTAAACAACCATTTGTAGTTGAGATGCTTTCCCCAATTATTTTAGAAGGAATCACAGCGCAATCTATTGCAGAGGAATTACACACAATTACGTACGAACAACTTATACAGCTATTCAATACTCATAGCTCTATCTCTACAATTTCTGCTACGTTCAGTCAGACAGAAACTTTACAATGCGCCTTAAGTCGAATTAGTTCCGAAGCGGTAACAGCTGTGAACGATGGGGCTTCCCTACTATTAATAGACGATGCCAACGCTCATCTAAATGAACGGTTATGGATTGATCCACATTTAGTTACTGCGAAAGTACATCAAGTATTAAGCGAAAATAAATTACGCCGAAACTGCTCTCTCGTTATACGTTCGGGTGCCCTTCGCTCCTTACACGATATCGTCACACTGTATGGATTAGGAGCAGATAGTATTAATCCATATTTATTATTTGCAACGGTAAATGATGGGACAAAAACACCAATTACGAATTTATATCATGCACTTAATAAAGGACTGGAAAAAGTCATTTCAACAATTGGAATTCATGAATTGCGTGGTTACGGTCGCCTCTATTCTTCTATCGGGTTACATGAAGAAATCGCAAATATATTGCAAATTACGAATTTCTTAGGTTCAAATGATTTAGCTTTTTCTCTTGAATCACTTGCTGAAGATGCACAAATGCGAGCGGATGATTACAACAATCCTAAAGTTAGAATGCGAAAATCTTTTCATATATTCCCGCGAATTTGGAAAGCAATCGGAGATGTCGCAAAAGGAAACTCTTATGATGATTACCGTGACAAATTAAGTGAATTAGAAGAAAATAACCCAATCGCAATTAGACACCTTGTTCAAACGAAAGAAACAAAACATGTCGTGCCGGCTGAAGAAGTGTCCATCAGCATTCAAAATCATGATTTACCATTTATTATTAGTTCCATGTCATTCGGTTCTCAAAACGAAATTGCCTTTCGTGCATATGCAGAAGCCGCCGATCAGCTAAATATGATTAGTTTGAACGGTGAAGGTGGCGAAATTAAAGATATGATTGGAAAATATCCACATACACGTGGACAACAAGTTGCGTCTGGGCGATTTGGTGTAAACGCCGAACTACTAAATTCATCAAACTTAATTGAAATAAAAATTGGGCAAGGCGCAAAGCCTGGTGAAGGTGGACATTTGCCAGGTTCAAAAGTAACAGCCAAAATCGCTGAAGCACGTAATGCTACAATTGGCTCTGATTTAATTTCACCTTCTAACAATCATGATATTTATTCCATTGAAGATTTAGCTCAAATGATTACAGAAATTAAAACGGCTAATCAACTTGCGAAAGTAGCTGTAAAAGTCCCTGTCGTCCCTAACATTGGAACAATTGCTGTTGGTATCGCAAAAGCTGGTGCTGATTTTATTAACATTAGCGGATTTGATGGTGGTACAGGGGCTGCACGTATTCACGCATTGCAACATGTAGGGCTTCCTGTAGAAATTGGGGTGAAAGCTGCTCACAATGCTTTATTAGAAGCAAATATGAGACATAAAGTAGAAATTTGGGCTGATGGTGGTATTCGAAGTGTTGATGATGCCTTGAAAATCATGCTCCTTGGAGCAAACCGTATTGGATTTGGTACATTATCCATGATTGCAATCGGCTGTACAACTTGCCGCGGATGTCATCTAGATACTTGTCACGTTGGAATTGCAACACAAATTGAATCTGAAGCTCAAGCGAAAGAACACGGATTACGCCGCTTCGTCCCGCGTGAATTAGAAAGTGCCGTTGCTGGATTACTACATTTATTCACCACTTTTGGCGTAGAACTAAAACAATTAACAGGAAATCTTGGTTATACAAATTTACAAGAAATTGTCGGGCGTTCTGATTTACTAGAACAAGTTCGAGGCAAAAATTTATTAGACTTATGTAATTTACTACAAACGATAGAACATCCATCTGTTACAAAAACAGAACACGTACCAGAAAAACAAGTTGAAACAATTCATTCCCCTCATTCAAAAGAATTAGTGGGCGTTGGTGTAGAGCAACGCGTTATGGGTGGTCTAGAATCTTGCTATCGCGTTCGTAGTAAATTATATGAAGACACGAAGCTTGAACCACTTACATTAAAGTATACGAATGGCTCTATTCCTGGAAATGGGTTAGGCGCTTACAATAGTGAGAACTTATTTATACACGTAAATGGTGGTGCACAAGATGGTATTGGTAAAACCTCCTTTGGTGGTGGTATTTATATAACAAAAGCAAAAGGAAAAGATGGCCTATATTATAACGGTTCTGTCGGAAAAGGTTTTGGATACGGTGCACAAAAAGGGGCGCTATACGTTCAAGGTAACGCTGATGCTCGCGCTGGCATTCGCCTCTCTGGAGCAGATATGATAATTGGAGGACGCATGACAAAGCCACTTCGTGAAAAAGAGCAAGGGAATATAGGAGCATACTCTAATATTAAAGGTTTCGCTTTTGAATATATGACAAATGGGCGAGCGCTTGTTTTAGGGGATCCTGGCCCGTGGATCTGTGCTGGTATGACTGGCGGTGTTGTTTATTTACGTCATGATTCAAGCTTAGGTTTAACAGAACAGGCCTTAAAAAGAAGAATCGCAAAAGGAGCAAATGTTACATTACAACCAATTAGTAAAAATGGTGTGCAAGATGTGACCGAGTTATTACTAGATTATATCCGTGTATTAAATGAACATGAGCAATACGAGGAAGTTGCTTTGTTAACACCGTTACTAGATGATATGCCTCAACAGTTTTTTGAAATCATCCCGAAAAAAGAGCAGGCTGATCCATCTATCTCAACAGAGTGATATGCCTAATTTTCATCTTCAAGAAAAAATTGACGAAGTACACTTCTCATAGTAATCTATAGTAACAATTTGAAACCTGCTGAAATTCAGCAGGTTTTTTTACTAAAAATTGATGTTTAAAAAGAATTAGGAAAAAGTATAAATGAATCTTAATTTCTTTTGAATGTCACTAAAATATCACTTGCTAACATATTGTAATGAATGTATAGTATCATGTTGTACATCCATTATGACAAGAGAAAGGATCTTATTTAGGGTATGAAACTTGGTGCTCGCATTTTAAAAACGGGTATTGCCATCACATTAGCTTTATTTGCTTGTATTTTGCTTCAATTACCGAGTCCGGTGTTTGCGGGAATCTCAGCTATCTTCGCTGTTCAACCGTCTGTATACCGTTCGTATTTAACTGCACTTGAACAAATTCAAGCAAATGTCATTGGTGCGGTATTCGCTATCGCATTCGCTACTGCTTTTGGACATAATCCTTTTATTATTGGATTAACATGTATATTAGTAATTGCGCTTACTTTACAATTACGATTAGAAAACACAATATCAATCGCTTTAGTAACAGTTATCGCCATTATGGAGTATCAGGGCGAAGATTTCTTTAGTTTTGCCTTACTTCGCTTTGCAACGATTATGATTGGAATTATTGCGGCTTCACTTGTAAATTTAGTGTTTATGCCGCCAAAATACGAAACAAAGCTCTATCATCGTATCGTTGATAATACAGAAGAAATTGTAAAATGGATTCGAATGAATAGCAGGCAAGCTTCTGATTTTACAACATTAAAAACTGATATTGATCGTATGAAAGAAAAAATGATCAAACTCAACCATTACTATTTGCTGTATAAAGAAGAAAGAAGCTATACGAAAAAAGTAAAGTTCGCAAAAATTCGTAAGCTTGTTTTATTCAGACAAATGTTAGCGACGACAAGTCGCGCTTTAAGTACGTTAAAATCATTACATCGTACTGAAAACGAACTGCGCTATATGCCAGAAGAATTTCAGGAATCTATCCAGAACGAACTTGATTCATTAACACATTATCATGAACAGGTTTTATTAAAATTTATTGGTAAAGCAAAAAAACAACAATCTGTTGAAATGCTTGATGAAGTTGAAACAGGTAAACAGGAATTAATTGATATCTTTATGGAATATCAAAACAAGGATGATGAAGAAGCATATAAAACATGGCTACATCTCTTCCCTCTTATTTCTGCTATTATTAACTATAGTGAAGAAGTAGAGCATTTAGATTTACTTGTGGATAGCTTCTACACATACCATAAACCAGAAGCAGAACTTAAAATCGATGATAAAAAAGAAGACGAATAAAAAACAGCTCCTTTTACGCTAAAGGAGCTGTTTCTGTTATATGTTGAAGTTGATATAAATTGTGATAATATCCTCTTTTTTTCATTAATTCTTCATGAGAACCTGTTTCTTTAATTTCACCATCTTCAATGTAAATAATCGTATCCACATGCGTAATCGTCGCCAATCGATGTGCAATTATGATCGTCGTTCGATCAGCAGCTAACGTCTGAAGCGCCTCTTGAATATATCGTTCATTTTCTAAATCTAAAGCAGAAGTCGCTTCATCTAATATAAGTAACGATGGATTCTTTAAAAACACTCGTGCAATCGCTACACGTTGCCTTTGCCCACCAGATAACTTCACACCACGTTCCCCGACGACAGTATCATAACCATCAGGTAACTCAATAATAAAATCATGAATTTGCGCAGCTTTGGCAGCTGCAATCACTTCTTCCTCTGTAGCTTTCGGATTTCCGTATAAAATATTCGCCCCGATTGTATCGCTAAATAACAAATTATCTTGCAGTACAATTCCAATATGACTCCGTAAATTTCTCATATCATACTTTCTGACATCTATCCCATCTACATAAACTGCCCCTGAAGAAACATCATAGAAACGCGGGATTAAACTAGCAAGAGATGACTTCCCTCCTCCACTCGCTCCTACAAGTGCTACCTTCTCTCCTGGCAACATAGTTAACGAAAGGTTATGTAATACCTCTTTTTCATCCGAATTGTAACGAAAAGATACATTATCAAATATCACTTCACCATTTAATTTTTTCGTTTGTACCGCATCTGGCACATTCACAATATCGTATTTTTCATCTAACAGTTCAAACACCCGATCCATCGATGCAAAAGACTGTGTTAATGTCGTAGAGGAATTGACAAGGCGACGAAGTGGACTATACAAACTATCCATATATCCAACAAAGGCAACCATAGTCCCTAATGTTAACTGCCCCTGAACCACTTCATATGCTGCAAAACCGATTACAAGTAACGGCCCCAAATCTGTTAATGTATTTACTGCCGAAAATGTTCTCGCCGTCCAACTCGTATGCGTTAACGCTTTCGTCAAAAATTCATTGTTTCTTTTTTCAAACTGCTTCCCCTCATACTCTTCTAATGCAAAGCTGCGTGTCACTTGCATTCCTTGAATTCGTTCATGTAAATACCCTTGCATCGTTGCTAACGCTTGTGAACGCTCTTTCGTCAATTTTCGAAGACGCCCGAAAAAATATTTCACTGCCACTACATAAATCGGTAAAATTAATAGCGCAACAAATGTCAATTTTATATTCATAGAAAACATAACAATAATAGCGATAGCAACTGTTGCCGTATCTAACCAAACATTCATCAAACCAGTAATTACAAAGTCCTTCGTTTGTTCTACATCATGAATGACACGTGAAATAATCTCCCCTGTTTTTGTATTCGAATAATAACGTAAACTCAACTTTTGTAAATGACCAAAAATATGTTTTCGCAAATCATATAGTATTGTATTTGCGATACGTTGCGCAAAATATTGACGATAATATTCAATTGGCGGTCTTAATACTGCAAAAATAAAAAAAGCAATCCCAATCGCTGTTACTAGTTGGGACGTTTTATCTTGAAGTGACCCTCCGCCCTGAATAACATCGTCAATAATATACTTTAATAACCACGGCATAATAAGCGGGATGCCGAATTTAACTAGACCTATCACAATCGTAATAGCAATAAGCCATCGATATGGTTTAACAAATTGCAAATATCTTTTTATACCTTGCACATAATCCCCCCTCTAATAGGACAAACCTGCCGGGAAATCCCCTGCAGGTTTGTTTTAATTTCTGTACATTAAATATCTCTCATACCACATATCTACAAAGTCTGGTGCGAATGGCCCTTTTCTTTGATGAATCCATTGTGTTAATTGTGCTACATTTCGTTTTAAAATCGTATCAATCACAGGTGGATATTGCATAATTTGACTATGTTTTTCATATTCATCTTCATCTAAAAGCGTATATGTCATATCTGGATACACTTTAATATCTAAATCATAATCAATATACTTTAACGCTTCAGAATCATATGCAAAAGGTGAGCTTAAATTACAATAATAATATACTCCCTCTTCCCTTAACATTCCAATTACATTAAACCAATTGTTTGCATGAAAATAACAAATTGCTGGTTCACGAGTAATCCATGTTCGGCCATCTGATTCCGTCACTACTGTACGATCATTCGCTCCGATTACAAGGCTCTGTGTCCCTTTTAAAATTGTTGTCTCTTCCCACATTCTATGAATGGAGCCATTATGTTTATAACTATGTATTTGTACTTTTTCTCCTTCTTTGGGAAATCCCATATATGCTCCCTTCCTTCAACTGCAAATGCCCTTTGAACTGCATTCACTTTTTTTCTATTATAACTTTTTTGTCGAAATTTTAAAACTAAAGCGATAAGACTCTATATTTTACATTGAATACGATATCCTTAATCCTATTAAGAAACAAGGATCTTCGCTTAACAATTTATAAAGGAAGAAATGAGAATAAAAAAAGTCCTTCCTCATTTCCATGTAAAGAAGGACCTTTCACCTAAAGGTAACGATATATCTTATCCTAAATTTGAAATCATTTTTTCAGTTTCAAAAGATTGAATCACACTATTTGTTTGCTCTTCAAATTTCTCATGTAATAGCTTGAGAGCTAATTCTGTTCTATATATTTCTTGGCGGATAAAATGTAATTCCTTTTTATCGCACGTATCCTTTTCGCTCATTTCAATTTGCTGATACTTCTCTAGGTGAGCTTGTAACTTCAACAACTCATCCATCGTTTCCAATTGCTCTCCTACCAACTTATCAAAATCGTTCATTACTTACCCCCTTTTGGACTTATTTATCATTTATCATTTATTATTCCTCATTACATATTTCTAATCTTTAACTTCCTTCTCCTTTGACTACATTTGTTGACTTATTAGAAGTTATGTCGTTCGTTTTATTTTCATTCCCATGACCAAAGCACAAAGAAAACACTTCTCTCGAATTAGAGAAGTGTTTTTCTTTCATTACTGATTTGAACTAGAAGATTGTGATTGTTTTGCAGCTGATTGTGCATTTTGTTTTTTCACAGCATGCACGTCTGTTTCAGTTGCAAATTCTGTACCATAACTAGCATTTGCACTTTGTGCACCAGAAGCTTGTGCTTTCTTCGCTTCTGATTGTGCGTTTGCTTGTTTTACTGCTTGCACATCTGTTTCAGTTGAAAACTCTGTACCATAACTAGCATTTGTACTTTGAATGCTAGCACCAGAAGTTGCCTTGTTATAACCTTGTTGTTTTTTACTCATCTTTCTCACCTCCACAATCAATAATGTAACCAATTCAACTAGAAGCTATCCGTAATTTTCTTTTAAAAAAATTCCGCATATATCTCTTGTTACTCATTCAAACTATAGAAAATGGAGGTGGGAATATGTATGTAGGACGCGATATGACTGAACTAACGATGGTTTCAAAAAGTGAATGGAAAGAAGATGAATTAGCTTATTTTCATCATTCATTACAACAGATTTTGCCTTATTTAAACGCAGAAGGTCAAAGTATTTACAAAGAAATTGTAATAGAAATTGAATCAAGAGGTGGCTTACAAGAGGGTGATGCTAGTTGGACTCATGGAACAAAAATTTCTTACGATTAAAAAAGTGTTCCCAATCTAGGGAACACTTTTTTGTTTATCCCGCTTTAATGGGCAGTAAGACCCCCACCTCAAAATGCAGCGAAAGCAAAGAATTTAGGTGGGGGTCGGGCTGCCCATAAAAGTCCGATTGGTGAGGGCTAATAATCAGTGGGGGATGAAGAAAACCCCCACTGATTAAAGTTTCACTTTATTGCATTGTAATTTTCTCAACACAACTCTCATAAATCGTACGATGCGATTTAGAGAAAGGCAACTGCTCAAATGCTTCTTTCGATACAAATTTCAATGTATCTGTTTCAACAATATCACCAGTTACTTTTCCGTAAAATACGAATATATCCCAAGTGCGATGTGTAAACGTATGTTGTACATTCATTGCATATTCTTCAATAGAAATCGAAAGCTCAAATTTTTCTTTCATATAATCTATAAGCTGTTCCTTCTGATTACGAATCCCTTCGCTAAGTTCAATATTCGGAAACTCCCACATATTAGCTAATAAACCGGTACTTGGACGTTTATTAATGACGTAACGACCATCTTCCGTTTGAAGTACTCCTGCAACAATCGGTACCATCGTAGGAGCTTTCGCTTTACTTTTTACTGGTAGTTCCTTTTGAACACCTTCTGCATATCCCCTGCAATGCTCACGTACAGGACAAAGTAAGCACGCTGGATTTTTAGGAATACAAATCAGTGCTCCTAATTCCATCAAACCTTGATTAAAATAAGATGGATTTTCAGCCGAAATAATTTCACGCACAATCTCTTCAAACACTTTTCTCGTTTTTGGTTTTGCAATGTCATCCCATACTGATAAAATGCGAGACAATACACGCATTACATTTCCGTCAACTGCCGGCTCTGGTATACCATAGGCGATACTTAAAATAGCACCTTTTGTATAGGGGCCGACTCCTTTTAATTTTTCAATTTTCTTTACATCACTTGGTACTATCCCGCCATATACTTCTTTTACTTCTTTTACGGCCGCATGTAAATTTCGCGCTCTAGAATAATACCCTAAACCTTCCCATGCTTTTAACACTTCTTCATCATCAGCATTTGCCAAAGCTTCTAGAGTAGGAAACTTCCCCATAAAATTCGCGTAATATGGTTTTACAGCTTCCACTCTAGTTTGCTGCAACATAATTTCCGAAACCCAAACACGGTATGGATCTTTATTTTTACGCCACGGTAAGTCGCGTTGCTCTTTTTCAAACCAACCAATTAAATCATTTTGAAACTGCTCTATGTTAAAATTATTTAATATTTCAAGTGTCAAACTTGATCCCCCTCATTTTTTTGCATATAAGTACTATTATAAAGATTTTAGGAAAAAATTTAAGTAAGATGACATAGGAAATAGAAGGCAAAGGACTTGAGGTATCGAATAAAAAGAGTTACATTAATAAAAAACGGAGGTGGATTTCTATGGACACAGCCACTCACCTTGTTATGGGCGTTACTCTAGGCAGCTTGGCCACGTTAGATCCAGCCATAGCACAAAGTGATATTGGGCCACAAGCAGTTATGCTCGCTACAATTGCTGGTTCCAATATTCCTGATATCGATACAGTTTTAAAATTGCGTAATAACGCTAAATATATAAGAAATCATCGCGGGATTACTCATTCCATTCCTGCAGTGATTCTTTGGTCATTCCTTATAAGTGGCATCTCTTTCGCCTTCTTTTCAGACGCTCCATATTTGCATCTACTACTTTGGTCATTTATTGCCGTCTTTCTTCATGTCTTTGTAGATATTTTCAATGCCTACGGTACACAGGCATTACGACCCTTCACAAAAAAATGGGTAGCGCTAGGTATCATTAATACATTCGATACCGTCATTTTCTTCATCCATATACTCGCAATTGCTTGTATGCTCGTAGGTTCCCATAAAGGGTATACTGCCTTAGCAGCGTATATATTGATGATTGTTTACTATATCGGACGGATTATGATGCATAGAAATATAAGAAGCGTTGTACAAAAACGTTTCAAACATGTTGAGAAGATAATTATTTCTCCTTCTTATCGATTTTATCATTATCATTTAGCAATCGTTACAACCAATTATTACTACGTTGCTAGATGGCATCGTGGTAACATCATGGTATATGATAAGTTCGATCGGGTACCGTTCCCAGATAATGCTATTATGCGCGCAGCTAAACAAGATGAAAACATCTCAGCATTTTTATCTTTCTCCCCTGTATATCGCTGGGACATTTTCGATTATGATCATTATTATGAAGTTCGATTCATTGATTTGCGATATCGCAGTAAAGACTATTATCCATTCGTTGCGATCGTTCAACTCGATCATAATTTAAATATTATTAGTTCCTATACAGGATGGATTTTTAGTGAAGAAAAACTTCGAAAAAAACTGGAGTTACTTCCACATTAAAAAAAGCGACTTAAGTCGCTTTTTTTAATGTTTCAAATGATCTTCTTGATTGATTAAATGGCTATATTTCGGATTATTTGTACGCATTTCATGAAGGCGTACTCCATGATTATTAATCCATGATCGCACCACTTGTTCAGTCATTTCTTCTCCTTGATAACGACCTGATTTCGCATAAGTTGTTTGAAAATCTTCCCACAGTAATTCAACCCACGCACGAGCTTGCGCGTAAGAAAGTTTGTCATTTTTGTCTAATAGTTCTTTCGTTAATGCTTCATAAATATCATTCATGTTCTAATCTCCTTTACCTAATTATCCCTTCATTTCTAAAGGATAGTTTCTTCTATTTTGCACATTCTATAATTGATACTTCTTCAAGAGGTATCAACTGATGATGAGGAGGGCGTTCGCAATGGGTAAACAAGCCGAATTTTGGTCTGAGTCAAAAAACAACAGCAAAATCGACGGTCAACCGAAAGCGAAATCACGCTTCGCTTCGAAGCGACCTAACGGCACAATTAACACGCACCCACAAGAACGTATGCGTGCTGCAAATCAGCAGGAAGAGTAGTACAAAGTAATTCAACTTCCTACACGAGGTGATAAAGATGAGCTACCGTGATCGCTTAGATAGTCGTTCTGAATTATTTAACCATACGTGGACTCGTCCGAAACATGCAAAAGCGCAAGTTAACGGACAGACGCAACAAACCCAGTCTCTCATTATATTGGCGAATGAATGTAAAAAACGCCAATTTTAGAATCTCCTATCTCCTGTAACGCCTACCAAAGATGAAAACCAGAGAGATATTCGCTCTCTGGTTTTTATTTTTCTTGTAATAAAGAAATCGGTATCCCGATCTCTTCATTATCATTTTGCTTATGTCCCCAAGCAAATACCCCATTGAAATACGTAATTTCAAATAATACACCAGGTTCTTCTACTAATTCATACGTTTCACCAATATGGAATTTGTTTATGTCAGTCATATAAGCGCGAGCCATTGCTATCTTTCGCATTAATACATCGAACTCATTTACAATTCCAAGTTGCTCAGCTTTTATTGCTTGCTCTTTCAAAACCCCAATTTCTTCCCTTAGCTCATATGGTTTCATTTCACTGTAGCGTTTTGGCATATTCATTTTATTCCCTCATCCCTCTTCGCGTTTCATTTGCAAAAATATCTCTATCTCATCAATAGAGAATCCTTTACGATATAACGCTTGTTTCATCTTATTTTCAAATGTCCATCCATCATACTTCTTATATTTCTCATAGTATTTATTCCCATGATAGTGTAACGCTTCTTGTTGCTTTTCGTCATCTTTTTCGTCTTTCAATTCTTCCAAACAAATTTGAATCACATCTCTAGAATATCCTTTACGAACAAGCATTTCGTCTAACTTTAACTTCATTTGTAAAAAGGAATGCTTTTGATAAGACTTTTTCTTCTTTTCTATAAGAATTAAAGCATTCTCAATTTGCTTTTCCTTTGGATATTCTTGTAAACTATGCGTAATAATTAAATCCTGAACACCTTTATTTAACAACTCTCTTTTAATAACCGTTGGACCTTTTCGATTCACATTACTTTGCGTTCTCGTATATAAAATAGCGTACTCTTTATCATTAATATATCGGTCATGTAATAATTTCGAAACGACCTCAGAGATGATGGCTTGTCCAACTTCTTTTTTTCGTAAAAAATCTTCTATTTCTAGTTTCGTTCTCATTTGATAGGATAAATAGGAGATTGCTTGTAAATATGCTTTTTGTACCTCTTCATTGTACAAAATATTTCCTAACGCTATTTCATCAATTTCTAAGCCCTTTTGTAATCCGTGCTTTATTAAGATTACTTCGTTTACACTAAATCCGTATTCTTCACCTTGACCTTTATCGATATAAATATTAAACCGTTCTTTCGATCGTTTTTGCACTTCTATTTTTGTAATGACAGCCATACTCTCACCTCTCTATTATTTTAGCATAGTCAAGGAACGTTTTTGCTTTTCAAGAATATATATAATGAGGAGGAAATAATTGTGAAAATTGCAATTTCTGGTGGTACCGGCTTTATCGGTAAATACCTTTCTACTTTTTTTATTCAAAAAGGATATACTGTTTACATTCTCTCACGAAAAAAAACTGCCGAAACTTCCGATCCTAACCTTCAGTATGTACAATGGACACCAGATTTACAAACCTTCCCCCTCTCTTCTATCGATGTAGTTATTAATCTAGCTGGAGAGTCTATTAATAGTAGATGGACAAAGAAACAAAAGAAAGTCATTTTAAACAGTAGAATTCAAACAACAAAAGGACTCATTAAACAATTGCAGACACTCCCTACAAAACCACACACATTTATTAACGCAAGTGCAATTGGATACTATGGAACGTCTGAAACCGAGTCTTTTACAGAACAGCATGTGACTCCTGGAAATGACTTTTTAGCAAATACAGTATATTCATGGGAACAAGAAGCCTCTAAAGCACACTCTCTCGGAATACGAACAATCTATGCAAGATTTGGAATAATATTAGGTCCAGACGGGGGAGCTCTTCCAAAAATGCTACTTCCCTATCAATTCTATATCGGAGGTACCGTTGGGTCTGGAAAACAATGGTTATCATGGATTCATATAGATGATGTCGTTCGCATGATTGATTTTATCATACACAAAAAAGAAATTGCTGGCCCGCTCAATATTACAGCTCCGGAGCCTATAAGAATGAAGGAATTTGGAGAAATCATTGCAACTATAATAAAAAAACCTCATTGGTTACCTGTCCCTTCATTTATGCTTCATGCTTTATTAGGCGAGATGAGCATACTTGTACTAGAAGGGCAACATGTATTACCTAGTAAAGCAATTGAGTATGGGTATCAATACACATTTCCGTCAATAGACCATGCATTACAAAATATACTTTCGCATACAATGTAGTACTTCTAAAACACAGTTTTACAGGGGTTCCTTTCAAAACTTTTATTTTCTAGCATCCGGAGCATTATTACACAAATAATCTTTCAGTTACTTTCCCTTACATTCCATTAACATTATAAAGTAACAGAAATGAGGTACCTATGAAAATATTGCTCAAACAAGCCATTGTCTATCCTATTACATCCCAAAAATTTCAAGGGGATGTACTCGTTATAGGAGAAAAAATTGCTGAGGTCAAGCCTTCCATTCAACCTACTCAAGATATGACAGTTATAGACGCACGTGCTCTTCATCTCTTACCTGGATTTATTGATGTCCATACCCATCTTGGTCTCTATGATGAAGGTACTGGTTGGGCTGGCAATGATGCAAATGAAACATCTGAAGTTTCAACACCACATATCCGTTCTTTGGACGGAATACACCCTTTTGATATTGCATTTCAAGATGCGGTACAAAATGGAATCACAACTGTTCACGTTATGCCAGGAAGTCAAAACATTATCGGTGGTACGACTTGTGTAATAAAAACAGCTGGAACTTGTATTGATCATATGATTATCCAAGAACCTGCTGGTTTAAAGATTGCCTTTGGAGAAAATCCTAAAAAGGTCCATAGTAATGGCACAAAAGAGTCCATTACGCGTATGGGAATTATGGGATTACTTCGGGAATCATTCTATGAAGCACAGCACTACGGGCATGAAGCTGATTTTCGAATGCTTCCTATCTTAAAAGCATTACGCCGTGAAATACCCGTACGTATCCACGCTCACAGAGCAGATGATATTAGTTCTGCTCTACGCTTTGCAACAGAGTTCAATCTTGATTTACGTATTGAACATTGTACAGAAGGACACTTTATTGTTGAAGAACTTTCAAAACACAATTTGAAGGTTTCAGTTGGCCCCACGCTTACACGCCGTTCTAAAATCGAACTAAAAAATAAAACATGGGATACTTACCATATATTATCAAAAAATGGAGTGGAAGTTTCCATCACAACAGATCACCCCTATACACCCATTCAATATTTAAATGTTTGTGCTGCTGTCGCAGTAAGGGAAGGATTAGACGAAAAAACTGCACTAGAAGGAATCACTATATTTCCAGCGCGAAATTTACGTTTAGAGGATAGAATTGGAAGCATTGAGGCTGGAAAAGACGCTGATCTTGTGCTCTGGACCCATCATCCTTTCCATTATTTAGCCAAGCCTGTACTAACTATGATTGATGGAAAAATAATTTACAAAAAAAATAAAAAAAACTAGTTTATTTTTTTGACTAGATAAAGTATTATACGATTATAAACTGAATGAAACCATAATCAATTTGTGTCGTGATTATCATTTTCAAATTGATGAATGGGGAAGGCAAATGGTGCGCCACCAGCGTTAGAAACTGGTTCTAGTGGGTTCGATTCCCACCCCGAAATTTTTTAAAGATTGATATAAAAATTTCGAGGGTGGGGTGTTTTTTCGTCATGCTACCCTCGTGTGAGGAGGAGTTAGTATGTTGAAAAAACGCGACTTACACGACAGCCACGTTCTATACGAGTTAATGGTGGATCCAGCTGTCTTCCCTTTTGTGCGTCAAAAGGCTTATTCTTATGAGGAATATTTATTTTTAACGAAACAAACGATTGAAGCTGAAGAGCGTGGGGAATTAATTTCACGCACAATTTTAGATGAATGGGGTAACCCTATCGGAACAATTACTTTATTTGATGTGCAAGAAAAAGCCGGATTTCTTGGAACATGGCTTGGCAAACCTTATCACGGAAAAGGCTACAATAAATTGGCAAAAGATTCATTTTTTAGCGAACTTTTCTACGAGTTAGATATTGAAACGATCTTTATGCGTATTCGCAAAATAAATATTCGTTCTATTAAAGCTGCAGAAAAATTACAATATGTAAATCTAGCAAACGAAACAAGAAAAGCCGTTTATGATGAAATTAACGCAAATGAAGAAGTATATAACTTATATGAAATTCCAAAAGATCAATATACACTTGCTACAATGCGAGATACAACGTTCCAAGATTCTCATCACTTAAAAGAAGCATAATCTAAATTTTCAGAAATAATAATTAACCATTAACATTTTGATATATACGTATATCACCCCATGTCTTTGGAAACGATAGATAGTGACTTTAGGACACGAGGTGATTTGTAATGGATAAAAAGAAACGTGACAAAGGAAAAAAAGCATTATCTAGTACACAAGAAGTTCTCTACCAACGAGAATTCCGTAAAGCAGATCGCGCAGCGGGTTATCGCTCGAAAAGTATTTAAAGTGAGAATGAATAATTAGAAGTTCTCCCCCCTAATTATTCATTCTCATTACATATTTTTTCTACGTGATAGAGTAGAAAAAAGGTTCCTTATTTATAAGGAACCTTTTTTCTGTGGATAACGTTATCCACAGAATTCATAGAATTGTTAATAAATTAAGTAAAACTTTCACCAGTTTATATATTGTAACGCACATTAAATGTTAGAATTGTGGATTTTTTTCTAAAAATTGTGGATAATGTGGATATAGTTGTTAATATTCCGACTTTACTGTTTAATGAAAGCGTAATCTTCATGTGGATAAGTCTTTATCTTGGAAAACAATAAAGAACCCTCTTTAAACATACAAAAGAGGGTTTCATATTAAGTAAATGATTGTGCAAGAGCAGGTGATTTAATAGGTATATGATTCGGTTCTACATGATTTTCTGCCAAAATTGTATCCACAATATGATCAGCTGGCTCCGGACGATAAATGTTTTTCATCGCTTCTTTCATTTGAAGAAGCTTCATATCATCTTGTAATAACGCCTCTGTTTTTGCAAAAACCTCACTATCATCACGAATGACAACTGCAGCTCCTTTTCTTTCAAAGTACATCGCATTTTCATTTTCTTGTCCTGGAACAGGCTTATATAAAATGACAGGTACTTGCAATGCTGCCGCTTCACTTAACGTAATACCGCCTGGCTTTGTAATCATACAAGAAGTAACACGGAATAGTTCATCAATATTTTCAACATAACCAAATACTTTTAATGCATCAGGATTTTTTTCTTGTAACCCTAATAAATCCTGTTTTAACGCTTCATTTTTCCCACAAACGACAACTACTTGTAAATCAGGTACTGACATAAATGATTGGCATAGTTCTTTTACACTTCCTAATACCCCATGAGCACCTGCTACAATTAGTAAAATCTTTTTATTCTTACATAACTGATATTTATTATATATAATGTCTGGATTGATCTTTAACTCAAAACTACTACGAATCGGAATTCCAGTTTCAACAATTTGCTCCGCAGGCACACCAATATCAACCATAACTTTTTTTACGTGATCAGTTGCTACAAAATAACGATCTACTTCCCGATGAATCCATATTTTGTGCACACAAAAATCCGTTAATACGTTATACACAGGAATTGAAATACCTGTTTGCTTTTTTAATTCTGGTACAGCTATAATCGGAAAGGTATTAATAACAATATCCGGTTTCTCTGCTTGTAAAAGTAATTTCAAACGTTTTCGTCCAAAATTCGCATACCAAGATGCTATTTTTTTATCATAAATTTTTTCTACGCCATAATAAAACAAGCGGTATAATTCTTTTCCTATTGTATAACTTTTTAAATATAAATATTTTGTAATATCGGTTATAACTGGATGTGATTCTCCGAACAGATCGCATACAATTACATCTTTAATTCCTTTTTGGCGAAATGTTTGTTCTAATGTTTTCGCTACTTGCACATGACCATTACCGTAATGTGCAGTTAATATTAAAACCTTGGGGTTTTTTATCAAACAAATCCACTCCTAGCTTATTGTTTCTCCATATTGCATATACGACAATAGGAAAAACATTTTCCTTAAAAATTACATAAACAGATTCTAATACTTCTCTTTCAGCTATGTACCTGTCGTGGATATGCAAAGCATATAAGATTGACCCCTTAATCCTATCTGTGCTCATATCTTTACATTATACTTTCCTATAAGAGCTTTCGCAATAACTTACAAATGTTCTCTATTCCATGATACTCACTCTTTTACTTCTTAATTCTTTTTACTATTTTGATTTCCCTTTACAATTATGTAAATTTCTCCACTTATTCCTTACAAAAATATGGATATTCTATTTTCAGTATACTCTTTTCTCTATATATACTCTAGGCTTTATTGTCAAGAAAGCAAAAAGCCTAATCCAATATTTGGATTAGACTGCTTGTAAAATATGTCTTGCTTGTTCTACATTTTTTTCAGTAGGCGGTTCTACATTCGCGAGTGGATACTTATGCCCAAGTGCCTCCCATTTATATACACCAAGCTTATGGTATGGTAGCACTTCAACTTTCTGAACATTAGACAGGCTTTGAATAAAGCTAGATAATTTTTGTAGATCCTCTTCATTATCAGTAATACCAGGAACTAATACGTGTCGTACCCAAATCGGTTTATTTTTATCCGATAAATAACGAGCAAATTGTAAAATATGTTCATTTGGTTTTCCTGTTAATTTACGATGTTTCTTTGAATCAATATGTTTCAAATCCAATAAAACTAAATCTGTGTAATCCATTAAAATATCTAGCTTGTTTTGGAATTCTGGTTCTTCAGAATAACACCCACCCGAAGAATCAATTGTTGTATGGATTCCAATTTCCTTACATTTCTTAAATAACTCAATTAAGAAATCTAGCTGTAATAATGGTTCCCCACCACTAACTGTTATACCGCCTCCGGAAGCTTCAATAAAAGGAAGGTAACATGTCACATCCTGCATTACTTCTTCGACTGTTATTTCTTTTCCTTTACCGATCTCCCACGTATCAGCATTATGACAATATTGACAACGTAATAAACACCCTTGTGTAAATATGACATAACGAATTCCTGGGCCATCAACAGTACCACAAGACTCTACAGAATGTATTCTTCCTTTTACCATGTTACTTCCTCCTTTATTGAAACAGCCTCCCTCTGCTGTTTATAAAACGCAGAGGGACACTTTTTTCATTTACATGCTTTCATGCATTGTACGGTTAATTACATCGATTTGTTGTTCACGAGTTAATTTAATAAAGTTTACAGCGTAACCAGATACGCGAATTGTTAATTGTGGATATTTCTCAGGATGTTCCATTGCATCCATTAATGTTTCACGGTTAAATACATTAATATTTAAGTGATGGCCTTCTTTTACTGCATAACCATCAAGCATTGATACTAAGTTACGTACTTGTACTTCATCTTCTTTACCAAGTGCTTTTGGAATAATAGAGAATGTATTAGAAATACCATCTTGTGCATCTTCATATGGTAATTTAGCTACAGATAATAATGAAGCTAACGCACCTTTTGTATCACGTCCATGCATTGGGTTCGCACCTGGTGCAAATGGTTCTCCAGTACGGCGACCATCTGGAGTGTTACCAGTTTTCTTACCATATACAACGTTAGATGTGATTGTTAAAATTGACATTGTATGAACAGAATTTCTGTATGTTTTATGTTTACGAAGTTTATTCATAAATGTTTTCACAAGATCTACAGCAATTTCATCTACACGGTCATCATTGTTACCGTATTTAGGGAAATCTCCTTCAATTTCAAAGTCAACTGCAATTCCATTTTCATCGCGAATTGGTTTTACTTTTGCATGTTTAATTGCACTTAAAGAGTCTGCTACTACAGATAGACCCGCGATACCTGTTGCCATTGTACGAAGAACATTTGTATCATGAAGTGCCATTTCAATACGTTCGTAGCTATATTTATCGTGCATGTAGTGAATAACATTTAATGTGTTTAAATATAGACCCGCTAACCATTCCATTGTCATATCAAACTTATGCATAACTTCTTCATAATCTAATACTTCAGCAGTAATTGGTGCGTACTCAGGACCAACTTGTGCTTTAGATTTTTCATCTTTACCACCGTTAATCGCATATAATAATGCTTTTGCTAAGTTTGCACGTGCACCGAAGAACTGCATTTGTTTACCAATTCTCATTGCAGATACACAACAAGCAATTCCATAGTCATCACCGTAGTCAGCACGCATAATGTCATCATTTTCATATTGAATTGCTGATGTTTTAATAGACATTTTCGCACAGTAGTTTTTAAAGTTCTCTGGTAATTGTTTAGACCAAAGAACTGTTAAGTTTGGTTCTGGAGCTGGTCCTAAATTATCTAATGTATGCAAGAAACGGAATGAGTTCTTTGTTACTAATGGACGGCCATCTAATGCCATACCACCGATAGACTCAGTTACCCAAGTTGGGTCACCAGAGAATAATTCATTATAATCAGGTGTTCTTGCAAATTTCACAAGACGTAATTTCATAATGAAGTGATCCACAATTTCTTGTACGTCTTCTTCTGTTAAAGTACCATTTGCTAAATCTCTTTCAATATAAATATCTAAGAATGTAGAAGTACGTCCAAGACTCATTGCAGCTCCGTTTTGCTCTTTAATTGCTGCAAGATATGCAAAGTATAACCATTGGAATGCTTCTTGAGCAGTTGTTGCTGGCTTAGAAATATCAAAGCCATGAGAAGCAGCCATTTGTTTTAACTCTTGAAGTGCACGCATTTGCTCAGATAGCTCTTCGCGTAAACGCATTGTATCTTCACTCATTACACCGCCAGTTAAATTTAAATCTGCTTTTTTCGCTTCAATTAAATGATCTACTCCATATAATGCTACGCGGCGGTAGTCACCAATAATACGTCCACGTCCGTATGCATCTGGAAGACCAGTAATAACACCTGATTTACGAGCAGCTCTCATTTCTGGTGTATAAGCATCAAATACACCTTGGTTATGAGTTTTTCTCCAATCTCTGAAAATACGACTAAGCTCTTTATCCATTTCGTATCCATAAGATTCACAAGCTTGTTCCGCCATACGAATACCACCATATGGTTGTAAAGAACGTTTAAATGGTTTATCAGTTTGGAAACCGACTACTTTTTCAGTCTCTTTATTTAAATATCCTGGTTCATGTGATGTAATAGAAGAAACAATTTTTGTATCCATATCAAGAACGCCACCGTTTTCACGTTCTTTCGTTGTTAAATCCATTACTTGATCCCAAAGTTGTTTCGTTGCTTCAGTTGCTCCCGCTAAGAAAGATTCATCTCCCTCGTAAACGTTTACATTATTTAAAATGAAATCGCGAACATCAATCTCTGCTTTCCATTTTTCACCTTTAAAGTTTTCCCATGCGTTTTTAACATTTTCTAATACTTGAGTCATCCTAATCTCCTCCATTTTTGATTAGTACAGGACTAAGATTTTTTATATAACAGCTTACACACTTAGAATACTACTTTTTTACGAAAGTGAACGAAATAGTTGTGACATGTTTGTGAAATGTTGAGCAAACTACTATATACATAGTGTTAACTTCATTTGAAAGTCTTTAAAATTAACCCTTCCCTTAATTGTATTTTTTTGGTATTCTTATATACGAGTCCTATTTTGTAATATAAGAACAATACCCATTGTAGAGCTGTAATACTCTTATCTCCTAATCTGTTATAGTTTTTATAACAGAACAAAAAAGTGTACATATGTTGTACACTTTTTTTGTTACTTATAAAATATCTCTTTTTCTATTTCCATCATGGAATCCACCACGACTGCCTGTTAATACAATTAATTGCTCTAACCCTTCTATATGATCACCTATAATTCGAAGTACAGCTGGTGGATGACCTATTTTAGCAAAATGTTCACTGGGACGAATACGGTTCATCTTATCGACCTCAACACGACTTACACATGCAACTTCAAATCCTGAAAGAATGGCTTTCACTTGGGCTACACACGGTGCCAGTAAAGATCTATATCCAATTTCTTTCAAACACTTACGGCTAAACGCATTCGGTACAGCGATAAGAGAGCCTACGCCTAGATCTTTTCTATCACAAGCTAAATTTAATGCATATTTAAATGCAGTTACAAGATGAAGCGGTACTCTTAAATCTAAATAATGATTTAGATCATTTAATGCAACATCTGTTCCATCTGCAATAGCTTTCGCAAAAGGATATAGCTCACTCGCTGGAATAACAAAATCGCCGTCTATAAATAACACAATTTCTCCTTTTGCAAAATACGTTCCAAGTGAGCGCCCCACATCATTTCCGAGTGCTTCTTTATATACAATTGTCGTTGCTCCCTTTTCTTTTGCAATCGTTGCTGTTTGATCAGACGAACCATTTACAACAACAATAATTTCAAAAGGTTCAATTTTGCGAAGCTCTTCTATAACGTTTCCAATTGTTTTCTCTTCATCTTGTACAGGAATAATGACCGATAATTGCTTTTCTTGATACAGCTTAGATGTAACGCCCCATCCTTGATAAAAATCTTCAAAATCTAAAGTATGATAGACACTATCTCTTTTCCTATTTCCATCATAATACCCTCCGCGCTCATCGCTACCTACTATTCGCTCCGCTACAGCTTCTATATGGTCACCTATCATCCGTTTTTCAGAATGAGAAAGACCCGTGCCATACGCAGCATGCTCGGTCGGCCGAAATTTATTTGGTGTAATAACGTCAATTGCACAATGTCGACTAATTCTCCATTTACTTTGAACAAGACGTAAATGAGCGACAATAGGATTAACAAAACATTCATACCCAATGCTTTGAACAACTTCTTTCGTCAACGCATGAGGTACAGATAATAAAGAGTCAATTTTTAACTCCTCACTCTCTAACATTGCATTTAATATTTGGCGCCACACTGTCACTGAGTGCGGTTTTTGTTTCTTTAAAAATAACGCATCCAAATTATTTAAAACGATGTCGGCCTGATCATGTAAAATTGGATTTAGGAATAATTGTAATTTTGAAGTTTGAATAACAAAATCTCCATCTATAAATAGTAATACGTCACCTATCGCGTATTTTGCGCCAACTGCACGGCCCACATCATTCCCCAGTAGCTCTGTATACTTGATTACTTTACACCCTAAACAATCAGCAATCTCTTCTGTACCATCATTACAACCGTTTGCTACTACAATAATCTCTACTGGATTTAATCCTTTTGCCGACTGAATAACGTCTGAAATCGTATCCGCTTCATTACATACAGGTATAATAATCGATAGTGACTTAGCCATTGTTTTCTTCACGAAACCATTTAATAGTTTCTTTCAACCCTTGTTCCCACGTTACTTTCGCTTGAAATTGAACAAGTTCTCTTAATTTCGTTACATCTGGTCTTCTATTTGGAATTTCTTCAAAGCCATGTGGATATACCTCTTCGAAAGGAACTTGAACAATTTTTGAAGAAGAATTCGTTAATTTTTTTATTACTGCTGCTACTTCTTTTATACTCTTTTCATTCTCAGAACCTATATTAATAATCTCACCATTTACCTTCTCATCCATTGCTCGAATCGTTGCCTCTACCGCATCACTTACATACGTAAAACAACGTGTCTGTTTTCCATCTCCATATACGAGAATATCTTCTCCTTGCAGTGCTGCGCGGATAAATCGTGGGATTACCCCTGCATACGGACCATCTTTCGCTCTTGGACCATAAATATTAAAATAACGAACAATCGTTACAGGTAAACCTTCTAAAGCGTATCCTAAACATAATGTTTCTTCTAACGTTTTACAAATTGCATAACTCCAACGTATTTTAGAGGTTGCACCGTATAATCGATCTCCTTCTTCAGAAAAGGGCGGCTTTGCCTTACCATATACTTCTGAAGTAGACGCAAAAACTACTTTCTTCTTTCCTTTTAGCGCTGCTTGTAAAATGTTTCTCGTTCCATCAAAATTCGTTTCAATAAGCTCTATACTCTTTTCCATTGTCGTTTTCACACCTAAAATTGCCGCTAAATGAAACACTACATCATGTTGGTTTACTAATTCATAAATAGAATTTTGATCTAAAACACTTATTGGAATAACCCGAATTTCTTTCATTAACTCATCATGATATTTATTTTTCCCTTTATAGAAGTTATCAACGATAGTGACATCATAACCTCTTTTCACCAGCTCTTCAGCTAAATGCGATCCAATAAATCCTGCTCCACCTGTAATTAAACATTTCTTACTCATACACTCACCTTCTTTATAATTCCACGTGTATCTACGACTTGCTTTATCCCTTTAAAAACCTTCCAATCGATATTAGAGTGGTCTGTTAAAATTAAAATACAATCCGCTTGTCTAACCACTTGTTCATCCAAAGAAACAGATTGATACACCTTATCTCCAAATTTTGCAGAAGAAATATATGGATCGTGATACTCTATCTCATATCCTTCTTTTATTAACAATTCAATAATTGGTAACGCTGGTGATTCTCTTAAGTCATTTACATCTTTTTTATATGCAATCCCTACAATTAAAACCGTTGCAGGTGATTGCACCACACCTTTTACTTTCCGGACCATTTTCTCTGGCATTTCCTCATTAATTACATGTGCCGCCTCAATTAATTGACTAATTGCTCCATTCTTTTTTATTCTCCACTGGAAATATAAAGGATCTACCGGAATACAGTGTCCCCCTATCCCTGGTCCTGGCCAATACGGCGTAAATCCAAATGGTTTTGTAGATGCCGCTTCAAGTGCCTCATAAAAATCAATTCCTAAACTTTCACATAGTGTATTTAACTCATTTACTAATGAAATATTGACTAAGCGCTGAATATTTTCAAATAGCTTACACATTTCTGCTACTTTTGGGGAGCTAACTGGAACAACTACATCAAATATAGTGCTATACAAAGCCTGTACTTTTTGTTTACACATGTCTGTTTGTCCACTAATTACTTTTGGAATCGTTTGAACTGAATATTGACTATTAGCTGGATCAATTCTTTCAGGAGAATACCCAATATAGAAATCTTCTCCTACCTTTTTTCCTGTTTGAGAAATAATCGGAATAATAACTTCCTCGAGCGTACCTGGATATGTGGAACTTTCGAAAATGAAGGTTTGTCCTTTTTGAAGGTTTTGTTGTATATAATGCGAAGCTGAAATGAGGGCACTTAAGTCTGGTTCTCTTTGGTCATTAATTGGAGTTGGGACAGTGACAATAACGTAATCACTATTTTGAAAATCATCAATACCTTGATCCGGTGTATTTACTATTAATTTTTTTCTAGTCAATAAACTTTGTAACAATTTAGAAGAAACATCTGGAATATAACTTTCGCCTTTTATAATTGATTCTATTTTTCTAGTATCTTTATCTAATCCAAGTACTGTATGTCCTCTCTCTGCAAAATGAACCGCCAAAGGAAGACCAACATATCCTAATCCGATAATGGCAACTGTACTACTAACATTCATCTGTATTCTCTTCTTCCTTTCTCAATTGTTGAATTATATTTCTATCCCGCTCTCCATCTGTAAAACTCCCGCGCTCGTCTGTGGATTGCAATAAATATGCAATCGCCTCGAGTTGATCACCGAAAATACGATCAAATGCTGGAATACGCCCATTTACAAATCCATGTTGCTCTGGGCGTACTCGATTTGTTTTTATAACATCTACAAATTCTACCGCTGTAATAGAGAATCCCTCCAAAATAGCTTTCATTTGAGCTAGTGGTGGAATGATAAGAGAATCATATCCAATTTTCTCTATTACCTTTTTATGCATAGCATGTGGTACTGCCGTTAATGAGTTATTCCATAAATCTGGTCGTTTCGCTACCAAATTCACAAAATATTTTCCCATACTAATTGGGTCTGCCGGATGAAACATATCTAATAAACACTGTAAATCATTTAATGCCACATCATTTCCATCTTCGATAGCATGTAAAAATGGAATTAGTTTTTTTCCTGGAATAACAAAATCACCATCGACAAATAAACAAATATCGGCCGTGGCATGCATAGCTCCTATCGCTCGAGCTACATTATGTCCGAGTGCTTCCTCAAATTCAATAACAATGACATTCTCTAGCTTCGCTTGTTTAATTGTCTCAACGTCCGCTCCATTGGCAACAACTATAATTTCATCTATACCTGCTTCTTTCACTTCTTGTATAACAGATCTTATAGTCGTCTTTTCTTCTGATACTGGGATAATCGCACTATATTTTGCTTTTTCTCTTTGTAATAAAATTGGTTTATACTTTCCTATAAACTCTCTATCCCTATTTCCTTCCGAAAAGCCACCACGCTTACCATATATTTCGATTACATATTGCAAAGCACGTAAATGATCCCCCATAATACGGCTAGTCGCTTTCGGATAAGGAGAACCGGGTGATGTACCAGTATGAACAGGACGAACTTTATTTGTATGAATGACATCGACCGAAGCCATATCGACAATATCTACTCCTCTAGACATCGCCATCGCTTGAAATAGTGCTGGGTCCGTTAAATTCCACCAACCAAACTTCTGAATAACTTCCCTACTCATTGCATGTGGAATTGCAATTAAAGATCCAACAACAAGCTCTTTTTTATTTAAATAACGATTCAACATAAATTTTCCAACTGTCGTATAGTGCGGTCTCATCTTTAAATAAACGGACCATGTTAAATTATTCACAACAATTTGGTGGCCTTGCTGAATGCCTTTTATAAAACGTTGCAGCTCTTTATTATCAATGATGATGTCACCATCTAAAAACAAAACAATGTCGCCTTTCGCTTCTCTTGCACCAATTGCCCGTCCAACATCATTACCAAGAGAATATTTATAATAAATGACATGGCAATGATGTTGTAAGGCTATTTCTTTTGTTCCATCTGTCGATCCATTATCTACTACGATAATTTCATATGGTTTCAATTTCTCCACTTCTACTAAAACTTGTGATAAAGTACTCGCTTCATTATGCGCCGGAATAATAACTGATACCCTCATACTTGTACCACGCTTACCCTTCTAAGCGAACATAAGAAATGATAGGAATACGTACAACTACATCTTCCGGTGGTCCATAAGAAGGAGAAGTACGAACACTTACTGCCCCGTCTGTCACAGATAACAAAATACCCGCAACAATTTCGACTGCTGTCACAACTTGCACTAGCTCACCAACATGGTTACGTAATTCTTCAGTAAATAACATATATAAGTCTCCTTTCTTACGCTTCTTTAATTGATATAATACTTGTAAATGGTAATAAAATTTCTGTTCCTATTCCTTCTTGCAGTGTTAAGAAATCATCACCAACTGCTACAATTACACCCGTTAACTGTCCAACGGTCACCGTAATTTCAACATTTTTACCCAAATACTGCTCTGCAATTTCTTTAAAAGGTGATGTATTACATTCTTTTAAAATGTTACAAATAATAGATTGAAATCTACTTGATTCAATAAATTCTTCCGTAGCTTGCTTAGAGTTTCTTTGAATAAACCTCGCGAAGTTTTGCGAAAACAAAAGTCGTTCCACAGCAGGCAGTAACTTGTCATCTAAAAAATAACCTAATTGTCTATTAAACAATCTCGATAATTTATGCCAATACTTTCTGAACAGACACATACACTTCTCCTCCTATTATTTTTAAAGTATAAAAATATATCCATACATCTTAATGTATACAGAGCAGGCTTTTTGTGTGATAGGTAAGACATACATTTTTCAACGAAACAATATGTTCTAATCACATAAAAAAAGATAGATGGTATCCCATCTATCTTTTTTTATATTTTAATTTTTAATTGTAACTATCGCAGAGACACTGTAATAAACCGCTCTTGGTAATTCTGCCTGTTCACTTATAGAAGCTGTAACAAGAGAACCACCGCTTGCCGAAAAATACTTAACAGCTTCTAACGGAATACCATCTTCTTTCACATCAATATGAGTTCCATCTCGCCAGTCTATTTTTTGCATTGTTGCTGAAAGGTCCCCAGTCACTTTACCAAATTCTTTACCATCCAACCCTAGAAAGATCCATTCCCACTTTGTTAAACTTAGTACTTGTTTCAACTCTCCAATTTTCTTTCCATCTACATTAGAAAAAATATAAAAGTTGCGTACTCCCATCTTCTTTTGAACACACAATAATCTTTCTCCCGAATTATTATATAAATAAAATTGTTGCTTATGTAGTCCATTAAAAAGAAAAGAGAGTACAGCTTGCCATACACTTTGAATCACAAAATCATACTCTTCTTTTAAAAATCCTACTGTATTTCCATCTAATCCAAAGTATGTAATTACTTGAAATACTCCTACCTCTTTGCGGACAACAAATTTTTGTTGCTCCAATAATTCAGAAGCCTCTATATTATAATTTTCCTGTTTGAGCATTTTTGCTCTTCGTTTTTCTATAAAGCTATATATTAATAATCCAAATGCCGGTAGTACAACACCTATTAATTTCAGATTTTCTTTCTCCGAAGTGAATAGCATCCCTTTTTTATATTCCATCACTAATCCAATTGTGACGATAATCCATACAATGACAGATACAAAAAAAATGCGTTTCGCATTACGTGCGTGATGCTTATGTATACTCATATCCCTCCCCCTTTTCCATTTATTTCATTATCTCATTGCCCCTAAACTTCCTCAATAAAAAAAGACTATCCAAAAGGATAGTCTCTTACACTTCAATATTTCGCAACATCGTATAAATGTCGTTATTCACTTTACCAAATGATTTAATGTTGTTTTGAATGTTAGATAATAAAACGACATACACACTTCCATTTTTACTAAATCCATTTAAACAGTTCCATCCTGGCATTACACCGTGATTTGAGTAACTTCCGGGGTCTACATACCAACCAAATCCGTAATCCTTTTTCACGGCCGTAAACATTTGATCATAGCTCTCTTTTGAAATTAACTTTCCGGAGAAAAGCGCTTCATTAAATAAATATAAATCATGGGCACTCGTATATATATCACCACAACCATATAGTTGTGACATGCTTGGAATATTAGGTGTTGTCATATTGTTATTTACTATTTTATAACCCGTTGACGGGAATCTTGTTTGCTCTAACGCTTTACCAAAACCAGAATGTTCCATACCCGCAGTAGCAAAAATATGTTGTTTAATATACTCTTCTAGCGGTTGTCCACTTACCTTCTCAGCGATATAGGCGAGTATCGAATAGTTCGAATCGGAATACTTCCATTTCTCTCCTGGACTTCCAATACGCTTTTGCTTTCCTATTCGTTTTATCAATTCTTCATGAGAGATATCCTCTGTTCCCTGCTCATACTCTGGAATTCCTGATGTATGTGTTAGTAAATGTTTTAACTGAATACCATTACCTTGAGGGAAATCCGGAATATACTTCGCAATCGTATCCTCTACGTTTAATTTATTTTGATCTTTTAATTGCATAATAGCAGTCGCTACAAACGCCTTTGAAATAGAACCAATATAAAAAGTTGTCTCTGAATTATTCGGTACTTGTTTCTCTTTGTTCGCCATACCGTATCCTTTATTCAAAAGAACTTTTCCGTTCTTCACAATAACCGCTGTCCCGCCAAATCCTGTTTTTTGTAAATATTGATCTAATTGAGCGTTTTCATTAATTTCTTGAGGTGGTGCCTCAGCAGGCTTCTCCACAGCTTGTGCTTGCTTCACTTGTTCTTCTTGTTCTTCCTGCTCTTTTTGTTTTTTTGCTTCTTGCTTCTTTTTTTCTTCTTTCTTTTTTAGCTCTTCTTGTTTCTTCATTTCTGCTGCTGCTTTTAAAGTTTCCTCTTTCTTATTATGCGCAACAATTTTTGTATACATGAAATATACCAGTGAAAATAGTAAGACGAGAATGATTGTTCTTTTTATGTATACAATCGGTCGACGTGATTTCCCATTCGCATTATTTTTTTCGTGATCCATGATTGCTTTTTTCCCCTTATTCACCAATAATTTAATCTCTCTACTAAAGGTTTATTTTAGTAGATTATGGATAATCAATTCTATATCATCCCTACTTTATCACGCACTGCCCATATTACCAACCTATATGTATAAAAAAGAAAAAGAAAATTTACAAAAGTAAGATTCCCGTTAAATTTTTAACATAAAAAAAGAGGATACCCTCTAAAAAACTGATGTTATCAATCTTTTTGGATATCCTCTTATTTAATTATTTATACGTGTTTTTTCATATCATCGGCAACAGATTCAACATTTGTACCTACGATAACTTGTACACTTGTGTCACTTAATTTCATAACACCTTTTGCACCGGCACGTTTTAATGCTGCTTCGTTTACTTGACTAGCATCTTTCACTTGTAAGCGTAGACGTGTTGCACAGTTATCAATAACTGTTAAGTTTTCTTTTCCGCCTAGAGCTGCTACGTAAGTTTCACCAATTGAACCTGCAACTGGTGCATCCGCATCTTCAACTAACTCATCGTCATCTTCACGACCTGGAGTTTTTAAGTTGAACTTCTTAATTAAGAAGTAGAATACTGCAAAGTAAATTGCTGCATAAATTAAACCGATACCCGCTAATAATACAGGTTTTGTTGCAATACCAAAGTTAATAACATAATCAATAGCACCTGCACTAAATGTGAAACCATCACGAATGCCAAGTGATGTTGTTATGAATAAAGAAAGACCTGTTAATACTGCATGCACACCATATAATACTGGTGATAAGAACATGAATGAGAATTCGATTGGCTCTGTAATACCAGTTAAGAATGAAGTTAATGCTAGACCAGCTAACATACCAGTAACTGCTTTACGCTTTTCTGGTTTAGCAGCTGCAATCATTGCGAAACATGCTGCTGGTAAACCAAACATCATAACTGGGAAGAAACCAGTCATAAACATACCCGCTGATGGATCTTTTGCAAAGAAACGAGCGATATCACCATGAACAAGATCACCAGCTGCATTTGTAAAGTCACCAAGTACAAACCAGAAATAAGTGTTCATTACATGGTGTAAACCGATTGGAATTAATAAACGGTTTAATAATCCGAATAACCCTGCACCGATTGAACCTAAGTTTACAATACCGTGTGACACTGCATCAATACCAGTTTGGATTGTTGGCCAAATTTGACCGAATACTAATCCTAAAAGAAGCATTACAATAGACGTAATGATTGGTACGAAACGTTTTCCAGCGAAGAATCCTAACCATTCTGGTAGTTTAATCTTATGGAATTTGTTGTATAGTAATCCAGCGATAACCCCGGCAATAATACCACCGAGTATGGCCATATTTATTTTTGGTGTCAAAGCTGCTGCTTTAGAAACTTTATTCATCGTATCCGCTAATTTAGTTGGATCTACTGAACCGACTAAATCTTGAACACTTTTTAATTTATCATTTAATTCTGCTGTTGAGTAAGTAACACTTAAAGCATTGGTTGTATTCTTCATAACCAAATAACCAATTGCACCTGCAAGACCAGCTGCACCACTACCGTCAACAGATAAGCCGATTGCAACACCAATTGCAAAAATAAGTGCTAAATTATCAAAAATTGCTGCACCGGCCTGTGCCATAACAGGAATGTTTAATACGTCTTCTTGTCCTAGACGAAGCAATAATCCTGCTGCTGGTAGTACGGCGATCGGAAGCATTAAAGCTTTACCAATACGTTGTAAAAACTGCAACATTTTAATTCCCCCTAATTCAATTTATGAAATCGTTATCATTATAAGTACGCCTTAGAAAACGCTTTCTATTTACATAACCATAATAACATATAGTTGTATAGATGTGTAGTTTTTATTTTTGAATTTTTTATGGAGAAATCTCCTATTTCCAAACTGTTATATAAAAGGAAATTTCTCCTTTTTTACTATAGAATACGCGAAGCGAAAGACCCACTATAGAACATGCAACTTTCGTTTTATCATTCCACTTTTTCATGTTATTATTTATTTCCGAGCATATCGGGAAAAGTAAACTTAGTTAATTCAAAATAGGAGCGTTGGTACTATGCAGTGCATTGAAACAAACAACTTACAACAGTTGTTAGAACAAGTAAAACCATATACGAAAAAAGGAAAGCTTGCCACTTATATCCCCGAACTAGGAAATGCCAATCCAGATGATTTAGGGATTGCCATTTTCCATAAAGAAACAGAATACATCCATGCTGGCAACTCACAAACACTATTCACTCTTCAAAGTATTTCAAAAGTAATTACACTTGCGCTTGCCCTTTTAGATCGTGGTGAAGAATATGTATTTTCTAAAGTTGGAATGGAACCAACTGGTGATCCATTTAATTCTATTATTAAATTAGAAACGACAAGTCCTTCTAAACCACTTAATCCAATGATTAATGCAGGGGCACTAGCCATTACAAGCATGTTAGCAGGAAAAGATAATGAAGAAAAAATGGATCGCATTCTTCATTTCGTACGTGAAATAACAGATAATCCTACTATTAATTATTCTTCTAAAGTTGCCAATTCAGAATTAGAGACAGCTTACTTAAATCGTTCACTTTGTTACTATATGAAACAAAACGGAATTATCGATTGTGATATCGAAGAACTAATGGATTTATACACTCGTCAATGTGCAGTTGAGGTAAACTGTATCGATTTAGCACGTATCGGTTTAATTTTTGCGATGGATGGATATGATCCATATAAGAAAAAACAAATTATCCCTAAGCATATTACAAAGATTTGTAAAACATTTATGGTTACATGCGGTATGTATAACGAGTCTGGTGAATTTGCGATTCGTGTTGGTATCCCCGCAAAAAGCGGTGTAGCTGGTGGCATTTTCGGCTGCGTAAAAGGCGAAATGGGAATTGGTATTTTCGGACCAGCTTTAGATGCAAACGGAAATAGTATCGCCGGTTTTAAAATTCTTGAACTTCTTTCTGCTCAAGAAGGTTGGAGCATTTTTTAATTGAGAGTTATCCTGCTATACTAGCAGGATTTTTTATTTTATAAAAACCTCAACTTTATCAGCTATCCATGCCCTTACAAAAACCGTACTGAAAGTTTCTCTATATCATGCATATTTGCTCCCCCCTCCTGAATAATATAGTACAACCTAGCGCTATATGTGGAGGTGTGAAAGATGAAACTAATATTTCAAATGGGAAAACAGCCTGTTCTTGAAAAAACAATTCTTCTTTTTATATTGAGTATTGTAGAAAGCTTAAAGCTAAAAGTTGTTTCACTCGATGAAGCTCACCGATACATATTCAATTTAGAAGTACTTGAACTATTAATGGATCGCAACATCGATGATCAAGTACTTGAACTTATTCATTTTGGAATGGGACTTGAAGACATTCATCATGTGCTTCCTGAAGAACTTGAGCATACGATCGAAGAATTAAAGTGGCTTTGTATCCAAGTATTAAGTGAGTACAGTATGCATGAAGAATCGGAACAATTAATTGAAGATATACGGTAAAAAAAGCACCTATGTAGGTGCTTTTAATGTTTTTTCAAACTATTTTTATACGCCTCAATATTTACTGGTAGCTCTTCCTCTTCCAAAGTATGTTCATTTACATCTTTATGAATGAACGCACCTTTAGGTGGTTGGTGATCATGCCCTTTTTTCTTATGATCAAATGCTTTCCCGCGTCCCATACAAATCCCCCTTTCTTAAAAGAAATCCGTATTAGTATGGAGAAAAGTACGTCGATATATGCAATCCCTTGCTGTATTTCCAAGGAAATACTCGAACCTTGTTTTCTACTCTCCTTACAACAACTGATCTATCCCGATAAGAATTAATAACACGCCTGCAATAACCGTAGCCCATTTCCCTAAGTATTCTGCTAAAAATCGTTTTCCTACATACGCAAATCCACTAATACAAATAAAACTAAACACCCCAGAAATAGTTGCTGTAAGCCAAAGGTTCAAGTTTGTTACCCCAGCATCAAATCCACCTGCAATATTATTAATAGACAACGCAATCCCTAGTACAATTGCTTCTGAAAAACTAATTGTTTTAGAACCATCAAAATCTGCTTTTTCTGGATCACGTAAAATCCCCATAAGTACATTACCATCTTTAGAGCCTACGGGATTTCTTTGCCCCAAGAAAGGCTGGCACAAAATAAACACACCGATTATCCCTAAAACGATTGCTCCAATTAAGTTTGCTGTAAACTCTGAAATAAATAACGAAATCCAGTTCCCAAAAAATCCAGCTAATAAAGTAAATAAAAAACCAAAAAATGCGATGACAAAATTGTTGAACCACGAAATTCGGATTTTACGAATGCCATATGCAATCCCAACACCTGCATTATCTAAATTAGAAGCAATCCCAATTAAAAAAATTGAAAATAGACCTGCCGTACTCATAAACAGCCACCCCTTTTTCTCACTTTTCAATGCATCTTATGAAAATGTTGAGCAACTGTGCCTGTCTGTTTCATATACATGTAATAAATGCTCAACATTTTTTCAACAACAAAAAGGAGTGCCTTCGCTATGCCTAAAGAAAATCCAAATGAGCGGCTTAGTAGATTAATAAAAAAACTTTTAAAAGAACGTGCCTTATCTATGCGCCAACTCGGAATGCTTACAAATATTGATCCCGCAACAATTTCAAGAATTATGAATGGTAAACAACCGCCAAAGCAAAAACATATACAAAAATTTGCAGAATGTCTGCAAGTTCCACCCCAATTGTTATTTGATGAAATGTATCCGGATTCTCCTCACATGAATAAAGAAAAGACGGATATGTACACATCTCTTGATACAATTCAGCAAACGCTGCAATCCTCTAACTTATTCGATTTCGACTACACAACAACCCGCGTAAAACAAGAACTTGAAAACTATGAACGATATGCGCAAACAACAGAGGGTGAAAAGCGTATTCATGAAAGTTTTGCAAGCAAGTTAGAACAAATTGATAGTGCTGGTCCTTTCATTGAACAATTAACGGATATGTATCAACAATTTTGCAATGAAACGATTCCAAAAGAAGAACGTGCAGTTCTTGGCGGCGCATTACTGTATTTCATTTTATCGACAGATATTATTCCCGACTATCTCTTTCCAATTGGCTATTTAGATGATGCAATTGCTGTTGAATTAGCGAAAGAGAAATTAATCGAGCTAAAACGAAAGACATAGAAAAATAAAGAACTATTTCAGTTGTTTCTATCCAACTCTGAAATAGTTCACTAAAAAATCGTACAAGTATACATACCTGTACGATTTCAACATACGAATCTATTTTTTCGTATGACACCATTCATATATAAATGCTGTTATTACTTTTGTAAATTCAATTAACTGTTCTATTTCCACTTTCTCATTTATTGAATGAGCTTCCTCTAATGTACCTGGTCCGTAAATAACCGCCGGAATATGAAATTCACTAAACCAACCACCATCCGTTACCGTTGCAGACATATCTAAAATTGCATTTTTAGAAAGAATTGATTCGTGTACTGAGCTAAGCGTTTTTACAGCTACATGTTCACTATCTATTTCTAAAGAAGGGAAAATTTCGCCACGATCCACAATCATTGATTCTCCGCCCCACTTAAATTGTGGTGGATTTTCACTTAGCCATGGATCGGCAGCTGCCACTTTCCCAATATACTCTTCAATTTCTTTTATTATTTGTTCATGTGTTTCATTCGGATAAAAGTGTACTGTTATCCATAACCGGCACTCATCCGCAATAAATGCTGCATGTCTTCCGCCCTCAATAACAGCTGGATTAATTGTTGTTGTTCCAGATGGATAGCCTTCATATGTTTTTATGACTGCCCAGTGGCGCTCTAATTCTTGTAAACTTTGCACAATTTTCATCATTTTTTCAATCGCGCTCGCTCCGAATAAACGCCCCCCTGCATGGATCATTTGCCTACGTGTTGCATCATGAAACGTTTGCGGGCTTTTCACAGTAATCCATCCAGTAATTACGCCACCCTGTCCTTGCATATGTAAATCACTCGTATCCACTACGACTGCAAAATCAGCATCATAACCTCTTTTGCAGCATTGAAGTGTACCAGCTTCTCCAACTTCTTCTCCAATTACGGATTGAAAGATTAAATCTCCAGGCAGTTCAATACCTGCTTCTTCTAAAAGCTGAATAGCAAATAATGCCCCAGCTAGTCCCCCTTTCATATCAGCTGCACCACGTCCAACTAACCAACCATCTTTTATAAATGGCTCAAACGGATTTGTTTCCCACGTCTCATCTGCCGATACTTCAGCTACATCCATATGTCCATTAATAATAAGACTTTTATGTGTGTCACTTTCTATCCCTTTTTTCACCCCAACAACGTTCGGATCATTTGGGTATACATCCCATTTATCAACACTAAAATTTCGTTTTCTTAGAAACTCTGCGACAAACTCTTGCGCCTCATTTGTATTTCTCGCCGGCGGTGCTGGTGTTTCAAAACGAATTAAGGTTTTTGTAAGCTCTAGTAACTCATCTTTTCGTAAATCAATCTGTTCTAATAGCTGTGAAACTTCTTCATTCATCGCTAATTCCCCTTTACATACTTAGTATGTTTCCACCTTTATTTTCACAAAAAAAGAGACTGTTTACAATTTTACAGTCTCTTTTTTAGCATAAGTTTCTAATATATTTATAAACTTTCTGCTTCTGTTGTATTTACTTTTTCAACATGTTCTATTTTGCTTCCCTTATTTTTTGTCGCACGGTAAAACAGTAAACAAACAATCATAAATGGAATTCCGCAATACAATGCCATTCTTTGCTCTGGAATAAAAGCCATAGCAATAATTACTGTTACATTTAATACTAGCGCAAGCAGTGGTACGAATGGATACAGTGGTGTTTTAAATTTCAAGTCTTTCACATCCCCGCCCTGCTTTATATATGACCTTCTAGCTAATAAGTTAGATAGAGCAATAGATGCCCAAACTAATATCGCTCCGAACCCGGCAATAGAAAGTAGCCATAAATAAACTGTATCTTCCGCATAAATACCTGATAGTAATGAAAGGCAACCTACAATTGTACTTACAATCAATGCATAAACAGGAACACCATTTTTAGATAACTTACCAAAAATCGGACTAATCATTCCTTGATTAGACATAGACCATAGCATACGAGAAGTTGCATATAATCCTGAATTCGCAACGGATAGAACCGCTGTAATAATAACGAAATTGATAATATCGGCTGCATAAGGAATACCAATTTTATCAAATACAACTACGAATGGACTTTCTATTACTCCCGCCTGTTGCCAAGGGAATAATCCTGCAAGAATGAAAATAGATAATACAAAGAACACGAGTATGCGCCAAACTGTATTATTAATGGCCTTCGGGATTGTTTTCTCTGGATTTTCACTCTCACCTGCTGCAATACCGACTAGTTCTGTTCCTTGGAAGGAAAAATTAACAGCAATCATCGTAATTAAAATAGCGGATAATCCATTTGGAAACAATCCACCATAATCAGTAAAACTAGAGAACATTGGTGCTGGTTCATTTCCTTTCATATCTAGAAAACCAAACATTGCTGCCCCGCCCAAAATAATAAATGCAATGATCGTAATTACTTTAATACTTGCAAACCAAAATTCAACTTCTGCAAAACTTCTTGAAGATAACGCATTGATAGCAAAAAGCAGTACCGCAAACACTACGCACCAAATCCATGACGGTACATCTGGAAACCATCGTTTCATTAAAATACTAACTGCAATTAGTTCAATCCCTATCGTAGCTGACCAGTTTAACCATGACATCCATCCGACTACATAACCCGCTGCAGGGGAAATGTGCTTCGTAGCATACGTTTGATAAGATCCTGCGTCAGGCATTGCAACAGCTAACTCTCCAAGACAGAGCATCGTTAAATACATAACAAATCCTCCGACAAGATACGCTACAATCGCTCCTCCAGGCCCAGCTTCATGAATTGTATACCCAGATCCTAAAAAAAGACCGGTACCAATAACTCCTCCAAGTGCAATCATAAATATGTGTCTGCTTTTCAATTCTCTTTTTAGTCCTTGATTTTGATTCATCATATAAATCCCCCCTTTTCACTTTGTAAACCCATTAAATGTAAGCGTTTCAAAAATCCTTCATCGTAAAATAAATTATTAAAGATTGCAAAATACATATCATGCTATTAATCACTACCTGTTATTAAAAGATCATCCCTCATTGTTATTAGTAACTTTTGATCAGCGATAGCTTGTCCTTCTACTACTTCTAACGATTCAATATACCCACTTATTCCTACCTTAATTTCTACTTTCTGTTTATCTATCGTTTCAATTAACGCTAATTTCTCCCACTCATATACGTAAGAACTTTCCTTAACAAATAACTTCTCTACTTTCCCGTAACAAGGACTATACACGCCTTCTATAACCGTCTTCACTTTATCAATTCCTCCTTCTTATTAGTTGGTACTGAAACGTTGCATATCCCTCCTTTAAAAATTTCAATTATTATTTATGCAAAATGCGTACCAATCTCCAATTCCTACTTAAAATGAAGGTTTCTCACAAAAAAAACTTCCTAACCGCAAAATTTTTCTATCATTTAAGAAGTTTTAAAAGGTAAATAGCAAAAAAATTTTGCGATTTTATAAGAATTTTAATAAAATTATAAAAAGTCAGTTTTCATAGGGTGAAATGAGGAGAAGATAATCTATGCGTACAGAAGAAATTAATTTAAAACAGATCATTGAAATGAATATGCTATATGAAACTTTACTCAATGAACTCGATATCGGGATTCATATTATTAATGAGGAAAGTAAAACGATTATCTATAACCGCAAAATGATGGAAATTGAATCAATGGAACGCTCAGATGTGTTATATAAAAATCCTTTAGAAGTATTCGCATTTGAAGAAAATAAAAATAGTACTCTTATAGAAGCATTAAAATTAGGAAAAACAAACAAAAATATAAAACAAACATATTTTAACAATAAAGGGCAAGAAATTACGACGATTAACAATACTTTCCCTATAATAGAAAATGGAAAAATTAAAGGCGCTATTGAAATTTCAACAGAGATGAATCATTTCAAACAAACAATGAAAACCAGCTTTTCTCGAAAACAAAATAATAAGTTTACCTTTGATCACATAATCGGTAATTCTAGCGCTATTCAATCCGTCATTACAGAAGCTAAGAGAGTAATTCGTACATCCTCTTCTATACTTCTCGTAGGAGAAACAGGGACCGGTAAAGAACTATTTGCACAAAGTATCCATAATGAAAGCCAGCGTTCAGGCAAACCATTTATTTCACAAAACTGTGCCGCTATACCTGATACACTCATGGAAAGCTTATTATTTGGTACGAACCGCGGTGCATTTACAGGAGCTATTGATAAAGCTGGTTTATTTGAAGAAGCAAACGGAGGAACTTTGTTATTAGATGAGATCAACTCATTAAGTCCAGCACTTCAAGCGAAGTTACTACGAGCTATACAAGAAAAAACAATACGAAGAATCGGTGGCACACAAGAAAAAGAAATTGATGTTCGTATTATAGCAACTATTAATGAAGACCCTCTTGAAGCTATGACACACAATCGATTGCGGGAAGACTTATATTACCGATTAAGTGTCGTTACTTTATGTCTCCCGCCTTTACGTGAACGAAAAGAAGATATTCCTGCTCTTGTTCAATACTTTATCGAAAAGTACAACATTCAATTTGGACTCGGCGTAACAGATGTAGATGTACATGTAAGAGAATTCCTGTATGCATATGATTGGCCTGGAAACGTACGAGAATTGGAACATGTCATTGAAGGTTCAATGAATTTAGTTGAAGATGAAAATATCATTACAGCGTTTCATCTTCCCACTCGCTTTCGCGAACGAATAAAAAAAGAATTCAATATGCAACCTTTCCTAACTAATAACAATGCTGATGCACCTAAAACGTTAAAGCACACAATAGAGGCAATGGAAAAGAACTACATCAATCAAATTTTGAAAGAGTACCACGGTAATATCTCACAAGCTGCAAAGTTTTTAGGATTAAGTAGGCAAAACTTACAATATCGAATTAAAAAACTGCATTTACACATATAAAATAAGAATTTAGTCAGTGGAGTTTTTGTCCATCTTCCACTGATTACTAGCCCTCACCGATTAGACTTTTATTGCCTACTCAAACTTGATTACTCTGTTTCCAAGTACAAATATTTTTTGGTAAAATATGCTATAATTAACATATAACATACTTGAAAGGAATGATATATATGAGTAGTGATACAAAATTAAAGTTATTACAATACTTAGCCTTCTTCCCTACCCTTGTATGTATGATGTTACTCATTGATATGAATGCCTATCCTTATGCAAAACTACTAGCAACAATTAGCGGCTCTTTTGCAGCTATTATGCTTGCTACTTTTTGGAATTTGAAGATACGTATGAAGAAAGAGAAATCTTCTTAACGCCAAAACATAAAAAATCGAGCCTACACAGCTCGATTTTTTTACTGATTATTAAAACTCAACATTCTCCAAATACAAACCACTCGCCTCAGCAAGACAATTAATTTGATTACGTTGTTTCGCCTCTAGAATTTGTGGAATTGCTTCTGCATCTAATTGTCCTAATCCAACTTCAATTAATGCTCCAACAATTTTTCGTACCATGTTATGAAGGAATCCGTTACCACTTACTCTAATTTGTACAAATCCTGCCTCTTCCATCACATCAAGTGCATATACTTCTCGCACCATAGACTTTTTCTTTGATTTCGCGTTTGAAAAAGCAGTAAAGTCATGTGAACCAACTAAATATTTCGCAGCCTCTTTCATGCTTTTCACATTTAATTTTTTATTCACATGCATGCTGTATTTACGCATAAATGGGTTCGTATGCTCTTCATTCCAAATTTTATACAGATATGTTTTTGCTTTAGAATTATAACGAGCATGGAAGCGATCATGTACTTCTTCTACATTCGTAATACTAATATCATTAGGTAAATATTGATTTAAATATTTTTTCACTTTATGTTCCACTAACTTCTCATCACTTTGAAAGTTAGCAACTTGATTCAAAGCATGTACACCAGCGTCTGTTCTACTACAACCGATAATTTCAATTTCTTTTCCGACCATTTCAGAAATGACACTTTCGATTTTTCCTTGAATCGTATTATCGTTATTACCGAGACGTTGCCATCCTTTAAAACGTGCACCATCGTACTGAATCGTTAATTTATAATTGTTCATTTTATTCTCCTTCATAGAAAATATTCCCTCATATCGTGAGGGAATATAAATACACTTTACTTTCTAACAAGCTTCACTACATTTTCTACATGAGCTGTATGCGGGAACATATCAACTGGTTGTACATATTCCACTTCATAGCTCTTCATTAACGCTTGTACATCACGTGCTAATGAAGAAGGGTTACAAGATACGTAAACAACTTGTTTCGGCTTCACTTTTAAAATTGTTTCCAGTAATTTATCATCGCAACCTGTACGAGGTGGATCGACAACAATTACATCTGGACGCCATCCTTCTTTTACCCATTTCGGTAACCATTGTTCAGCTTTACCTGCTTCATATTTCGTATTTGTAAATCCGTGACGCTTCGCATTTTTTCTTGCGTCTGCAATTGCTTCTGGAATTACATCCATACCACGTACTTCCGCTGCATCATTTGCAAGCCAAAGTCCGATTGTACCAACACCACAATACGCATCTACAATTTTCTCATTTCCTGTTAAAGCAGCCGCTTTTTTCGCTTCATTATATAAAACAACCGTTTGTTCTGGATTCAACTGGAAGAATGCACGTGCTGATAGTTCAAATGATAAATCACCAAGTGTTTCTTGAATTACTTCTTTTCCAGCTAATTTAAATGTTTTATCACCGAAAATAACAGATGTTTTACGCCAGTTTACATTTTGCATAATCGATTTAACAGCTGGCATCTGTTTTTGTACTTCTGCAATAAATTGTTCTTTATTTGGCAACTCTTCTTTTGTTGTAATCAGTGTAACTTGTACTTCCCCTGTTTGAACTGCAGTACGTGTCACAATTGTACGTACTAAACCTTTTTGTTTTTTCTCATTGTAAATAGAAACATTTAATTTTTCTAAAATACGTCTTACAACTTTTGTCGCTTCATTCGTTGCTTTATGTTGAATCATACAATGAGCAATATCAATTAACTGATGTGAGTTTTGTTTATACAGCCCTGTAATAACCTTTTCGTCTTTACGCCCCACTTGTAATTGACTCTTATTACGATAATGCCATGGATTTTCCATACCAAGCGTCGGACGAATTTTCTCTTCCAAACTGTTTTTCATATACTTCTCAAATGCTTGTACAACGATATCACGCTTTTGATTTAATTGTTCTTTATAGTCTAAATGTTGCAATTGGCAACCGCCGCACTCTTCATATACCGGACATGGTGCTTTCACGCGATGTGGTGAAGCTTTACGAACTTTTTTCACTTTCGCTTCAGCGAAGCCACGCTGAATTTTCGTCGTTTCAGCAACAACCTCTTCTCCTGGTAATGCCCCTGGAATGAAAACAACTTGTCTCTTAAAATAACCAACGCCTTCTCCGTTAATCCCAAGACGTTTAATTGTCACAGGAAACGTTTGACCAACTTCCAACTTACTCTCATGTTGCTTTTGTATCATTATTACACCTCTACTCTATACTTTTCCATAAATATAACGCTGCATAACTGCAGTATGGTTCACACTCTTGTTTCACTTTTTCTAAAAATGCATCATCAGGTTTATCATCTAATTGAAATACACCTTGTACTGCACGCTGAATCCCAATGTCTGCTTTCGGAAACATATTTTTCCGTCCAAGCCCAAACATTAAAAAGTTTTGCACTGTCCATGTACCAATCCCCCTAATTGGTAACAATTGTGCTGAAACCTCTTCTTCCGCCTTGTTTTCTATACTCGCTAAATTTAATGTACCGCTGGCAATACTTCGACCTAATCCTACTATATATTCAGCCTTTCGCTGACTAAACTTCTGCTCTCTCAATTCCTCTATTGAAATATTTGCTACTATTTCTGGAGTGGGGAAAAAGAATACACCGTTCTTCTCTGTTCCATATCGTTTCACAAACTGTTCTGTTAACACAGTAGCAAATTTCAAATTTATTTGTTGATGAATGATACAACGAAGAAGACAAGCAAAATAATCAAATTCTAAAATAATTGGAGTATAAGCATATGTTTCAAATAGTGGACGTAATGATGTGTTTAAAAAATGATTTTGTATATCTTGAAACGGTTCATTCCAATGAAAAATGGCCCTCATTCGTTTCATAACTTTCTCTGGATCTCCTGTCGGACTAGAAATCCAAAACTGTGGATTTTGAACAGTACCAATCCCTTGCAGGCGAACAACAATCTGTTCCTCGTCTATACAAAGCGGGACATAAATAACTTTCTCATCTAATTGAATGACGTTAAGAGGATCAAAAGATAAACGTTTTAATACTTCTTCAAAATGATACGGATACTCTAACGTAACATGTTCGCTCCACATACGTTTCCCCATCCTTTTTACACATCATTATAGCATGAGAAAACCGCAAGCATACATGCTTACGGTTGATTGCTTTTTACTAAGTCATCTAGACTTTTAAAATGATACCCTTTCTCGCGCAAATCATCAATGATTTTTGCAAGTGCTTCTGCATTATCTTTTGATATTGCATGAAGTAATAAAATAGATCCCGGGTGAATCATCGTCATAACATTATTATGCGCATATTGCCATCCTCTTTGCTGATCTACTTTCCAATCCAAAAATGCAAGTGACCAAAATACATTATAATAGCCCATTTCTTTCGTAAGAGCTAACGTTCTTTCACTAAATACGCCGCGCGGAGGACGTACATATTTCACTTCTTTTTGCCCAGTTACTTTTTTAATTTCTTCCGTTACACTCGTTAATTCTTCACGAAGTTTCTCATCATTTACCGCTGTGAAATCAGGATGACTCCACGAATGGTTTCCAATAATGTGTCCTTCATCCTTCATTCTTAACAATAAATCTTTTTGTGTTTTAATATAATGCCCCGTTACAAAGAAAGTTGCTGGTACTTTTTTCTCTTTTAATACATCTAATATTTTCCCTGTGTATCCATTCTCATATCCATTATCAAATGTTAAATAAATATCCTTTTTCTTCGTATCTCCTAAATAAAACCCGCCATTTTTTTGTAGCAATTCTGTATACAGTTTCCCTGCATCTGGTACTGTTTCATTTTTAGGACGCGGAATTCCCCAGTTATGTGGGGTATTTGTATAAGCTAGTGCTGAAACTGGAACAAGTGCCATCATAATTGAAAAAATGAGACCGATATATAACCATTTATATTTCATAAATAGTCTCCTTTCCATATATAATCGTACTTGTAGTTTCTGTTGCCGTGCATTCTTTCATGCTGAACATGTTTTTCTATATATACCAAAAAAATGCATCTCGAATCATTCGAGATGCATTTTTTATTTACTTAAATACTGGCTCTTTAAAGCTAGCTAATTTTTCAAGTGATGTTTTATCAACATCTGCATGTAAGCTATTACCGTGAGAATCCATTGTTACAACTGCTTTAAATCCATCGATACGTAAATGCCACATTGCCTCTGGAATACCAAATTGTAAGAAATCAACATCTTTCACTTCTTTAATACATTCAGCATAATATTGTGCTGCACCACCAATTGCATTTAAATATACACCGCCGTGTTCTTCTAAAGCCGCTAATGTTTTCGCACCCATACCGCCTTTTCCAATAACAGCGCGAATACCGAATTTCTTCATGATATCGCCTTGGTACGGTTCTTCACGAATACTTGTCGTTGGACCTGCCGCTTTAATTTGCCAATTGTCATTTTCATCTTTCACAACAACTGGACCACAGTGGTAAATAATTTGCCCATTTAGATCTACCGGACAATCGTTATCCATTAAATGCTTATGGATTGCGTCACGACCTGTATACATCATGCCATTAATTGTTACAACATCACCAACGCGAAGTTCACGAATTTGCTCTTCTGTAATTGGCGCTTGTAATACAATCTCACGTTGCTCTGTTTTTTCTTGTGCTTCTTGCTTCAGTGTATCGTCACCTTCTTGATATAACCAATCCATAATTTCACCTGTTTCAGGATGGATTGTTACACCAAGGCGGCGATATGCCCAGCAATTATACGCCACAGATACGTAGAAGCTAGCTGGCAGACGGTTATACACGCCAATTTTACAGCCAAGTAAAGTTGTTTCTCCGCCAAATCCCATCGTACCAATGCCAAGCTTATTCGCATTTTCTAATACGTAATCTTCAAGTTGTTGTAACTCTGGAATTGGATTGACATCATCTAATGTACGGAATAATTGATTTTTTGCTAATTCGTAACCTGATGTGCGGTCTCCCCCGATACCAACACCAATTACACCTGCACTACATCCTTGACCTTGTGCTTGATATACTGCATGAAGAAGGCATTTACGAATCCCTTCTAAATCACGGCCAGCTCGTCCAAGTCCTTCTAATTCACATGGTAAGCTATACTGAATATTTTTATTCTCACAGCCACCACCTTTTAGGATTAAACGTGCATCAATATAATCTTTTTCCCATTGTTCAAACTTAATAACCGGTGTACCTGGTCCTAAATTATTTCCACTATTATCTCCAAAAAGAGAATCAACAGAATTTGGACGAAGTTTACCATCTTTTGTCGCCCGCTCAAGCGCATTATAGATAGCTTCCTTCAACTTTAATTGATTCACACCAACTGGTGTATAAATTTTAAACGTTGGCATCCCTGTATCTTGGCAAATTGGTGAGATGTTATCATCAGCCATTTTAATATTATTTGTAATTGTGCCAAGTGCCATTGCAGAACGAGTCCCTGCATTTTCTCGCTCTTTCGCTTGTTGAATCGCACGACGAACATCTTTCGGTAAGTTCGTTGACGTTTCAACAATTAGTTGATACATGCTTTCTTGAAGCTTTTCCATTGTTACTTCCCCCTCAATTGTGAACGCTACCAAAACGTTATGAGCTGAAAATTTCATTGTTATGCTCTTTAGCTTTTTATTTGTTTCAAGCTATTCAAGCATAAATGAAATTTTTCACAACTTGATTATACCTCTTTTTCTATCGTCCTTCTATTATCCGCACAGAAAAAGGCTACCAAATTGGAATTGGCAGCCTTTTTAATATATTATTCGTCTTTTTTAAATTGCTCACATTTTAATTCTAATTCATCTAACATTGCAAGAAGACGATCTACATCTTCTAATTCTACTTCTTCAGGTTCAATTGTATCAATTACTTCAATGAACATATTTAAACGTTCTTTTAAATATACTAATTGTGTATCTTTATCTTGAATTGCTTTTCCCATGAAGGCACTCTCCTTTTAATTCGAGTTGCTTTTATTATACCGCAAAAATGATTACAATGGGTATGTAATTTCATCAATTTTGTCACGGTTATTCGCTATAATGTAAGCCCTCTCTCTTTTTCCTCTAAAAAGTTTCGCTTTATAAAAAGCACATATTCTTCTATTATAGAGAATGGACAAATTGTTATTTCAATAGTCAAAGGAGTATTTCATATGACGATATCACAAAAAATGAAGCCGATTACTCCTTCTTACGATCCATGGGAAGCGTATATGGACCTTGAAGAGTACGGCAAACTACTATTAACAAATGTTGAGTTTACAACGACGACGTTATGCAATATGCGCTGTGAGCATTGCGCTGTTGGTTACACGTTACAGCCGAAAGACCCGAATCCGCTTCCGATGGATCTTTTATTAAAACGATTAGATGAGATTCCTCATTTACGTTCTTTAAGTATTACTGGCGGAGAACCTATGCTTTCAAAAAAATCCGTCGACAACTATGTAACACCACTCTTAAAATACGCCCATGAACGAGGCGTTCGCACTCAAATCAACTCAAACTTAACTATAGATTTAGCACGTTACGAACAAATTATTCCTTACTTAGACGTATTGCATATCTCTCATAACTGGGGAACAATTGATGACTTCGTTGAAGGTGGATTTGCAATGATGGAGCGTAAACCTACGTATGAACAGCGTGCGAAATTATTTGAACGTATGATTACAAATAGTAAAGCTCTATCAGATGCCGGTGTACTCGTATCAGCCGAAACGATGCTGAATAAAAGAACTCTACCACACATTGAACATATTCATCGTCAAATCGTTGACGAAATGGGCTGTAAACGTCATGAAGTTCATCCAATGTATCCAAGTGACTTCGCGAGTACGCTAGAGATTTTAACAAAAGCTGAGATTCGTGATGCAATTGAGCATTTACTAGAAATTCGCGATGAAAATGTATGGATGTTATTTGGAACTTTACCTTTCTATGCTTGTAGCGATGACGAGCGAGACATTGCCACATTTAAAAAATTACAAGAAAGCAAAAATGTCACTGTTCGTAACGATCCCGATGGTCGTTCTCGTTTAAACGTTAACATTTTCGATGGAAATATTATTGTAACTGATTTTGGTGACGTTCCCCTTCTAGGAAACATACAAACAAACACATTACAAGAAGCTTATGATAAATGGAGTGCTTCAAAAACAGCAAAATCATTAAGCTGTCACTGTCCTGCAGTAAAATGCCTTGGACCGAATGTTCTTGTAAAAAACAGCTACTATCCGACAGAAGATTTCTTATCAAAAACAGCAAACATTACATTATAAAAAAAACGTCAGCTTATAAGCTGACGTTTTTTTTATTATTGCGAGTGAGAAGAAGAAATGAATTTAAAGAATAAATGATCATGAATTGGAATAGCAGCTCCAATTCCTTGAGAAGTAATATTTTTTACAACGAGCCTTTTTTGATTTCCCTTTAATACAAGGTATACTTCTCCAAACGTTACTTTTCCTTTTTCATTTACCGCTGGTGTATAAGCATATAAATATCCAAGTTGACTCGGACTAATATTATACACACGCTCATGTCCTGTACCATAACCAATGGTCGTCTTAAATGAAAGCGGCAATTGTACTTTTTCGAGCGCTTTGAGAAGCATCATTTTTTTCACATCAGCAGCATCTTTCATATCTGCTGTTAAATCACCTTCAACCGTCTTTTGCGTTTCTTGCTTATAGCGTAGCGGATATAGGCGATCTCCCCCTCGATTATCATACACATTGCGATTTACTTGTTTATATTCCCAATTAATCGATGTATCAATCGATTCATAGTGCAAAGCCCATTGACCTAAATAAATCTTCGCTCGGTACCCTACCGCAAGCGGCGCATTCGAAATTGTCGTTTCATTAAACATTCGAATTAAGTCTGGGTTTTCAATTTTAATATTTGCTGTTTTCAATAGTTCTTGAGCAAACTTACTCGGCTGCAAACGCGGTAAATCTTGCGCATCGTTTGGAAACGTATTGTCTTTAGAAATATTTAAAACAGATGAAGGCATTTTTGTTTCTACCGTTGTCTTTGCAAAACTCATGTTAGGAAATAATAGAATAAACGAGACCATAGTTGAAAGACATATGCTGTATACTCGTTTCACCTGTCTGGCTCCTTCCTACGTAAAGGTATATACTACTTCGTTTATTGTTTTCTCTGGGCACAATTGTTATGCCTATTTTTCATAATAAATAAAAACCAATTCCCATAATGACATACGCCGCTAATAAAGTACCGCCTTCAAACCAGTTTGTATCTCCATCATTTGAAATCGCAATCGTTAAGAAAACAGCTGTAATCATAGAAACAAGTTCTGGTATTGTAAATACTAAAGGCATCCTTTGCGCGAAGAACATAGAAAGCAGTACTAATACAGGAGCAACAAACATGGCAATTTGTAATGTAGAACCAACTGCAATCTCAACTGCAATATTTACTTTATTTTTATACGCCATAATAATTGCAGATGCATGTTCCGCTGCATTCCCAACAATTGCGACGATAATAACCCCTATAAATAGTTCTGACCAACCAAATGATTTTGCAACTGTCTCAAATGTATGCACGAGCGCCTCTGACACATAAGCTACCGCAATTGTTGCTATCGCTAAAATGAGTAATGCTTTCCCTTTCGACCACTCTGGTTCTTCCTCATGAGCGACTTCATCACTTTTATGCTGATATACACCACGGTGCGTAACTAACTTAAATAGCAATGCAGCAAGGTACATAATAATCATAATAATCGAGACACCAATACTTAATTGATACGTCTTTCCAGCGTCCATCTTCATTGAAAAAATCTCTGGAATAACAAATGCTACTACTACAGCAAAGATTAATAAAGCTGAATTATGCCTTGCATCATACACATTAAAACTTTGTCTTTTGTATTTAAGCCCTCCTACAAAAAAGGATAGCCCCCCTACTAATAATAAATTTCCAAGTACAGAACCCGTTAAAGAGGCTAACACCACCTCAATTAATCCTGCCTGAAGTGCAAAAATTGAAATGATTAGTTCAACGGCATTACCGAAAGTAGCATTTAATAATCCACCTATTCTAGGACCAGAAACAATTGCCAAACTTTCTGTCGCTCTCCCCATAAAACCCGCTAATGCGATAATCGTAATACAATACACAGCGAACATAATTGTTTGAGGCCAATGAAGTGTTTTCCCAAGTACAGACAGTGGTACACCTATAAGAGCCACGATAAGAAATATTTTATTAAACATGCTTTCCATCCTTCCATCGTATGTATTTCTCCTCAATATTATTATTATTCTTCTCCTAACTTGTCCGATTTCATCACAATTGCGTTTAAAAAATCGGATTGAAGAAAACAGTATGAAAGATATTTAAATTATCTTGTTTAAACAGACAGAATTATAAATTGTGAAAAGGGGTTAAAATTATGCACTTAAAAGAAAAAATCGCAACTATTATTCAAGGTCAACGTACTGGTGTATTATCTACAGTGCGAAATGAGAAACCTCATAGCGCCTTTATGATGTTTTTCCATGAAGATTTTGTACTGTATGTTGCAACAGATCGACAATCCAAAAAGATAACAGATATCGAAAACAATCCAAATGTACATGTACTACTTGGGCGTGAAGGAAAAAAATTAGATGAAGATTATATTGAAGTAGAAGGCTTAGCCTCCATCGAGGAAGACTCCACATTAAAAAATAAGTTTTGGAATAATAGCCTAAAACGCTGGTTACTTGGTCCTGAAGATCCTAATTATGTACTAATTAAAATTAATCCCGATACAATTTATTACATTGATGGTGCCGGTACGACTGAGCCCGAGTTTTTACGACTATAAATTAAAACAAGCCCCCTTTAGGTGGGCTTGTTTTGTCGAAAAGTTATTCTGAAAAAAACAATAAAATAGGTGGAACTTTCTAAAGATTCTGTTATATAATAGCAGTAACTTAAATAAACTGTATTAAAACAGATTGAGAGGAGAAATAAAATTGATGAAAAGAGAAGAACGTAAAAACATGATTGAGTTTATCGAAAAGAAAAAAGGGATTGAGCGTGACGAATTATTGTTTATGACAGACGATGAAGTAGAACATATTTATAATGTAACGTACTTTTTATATGAAGAAATTGCAGAGTAGTATAATAATCCCCACCTTATGAAAAATATAAGGTGGGGATTATTTCGTTATCTATCCAGCTCTTTGCGAGGCGGTAAAACCCCATTCACTTTATACATGAGAATGATTTTCATGTATAATAATGTAAGATTGGAGGAATTTTACTATGAGTTCATGGCTCTTATTCGCACTATTATCAGCAATTGCTGCTGCCCTTGTATCTATTTTCGGTAAAATTGGTTTAGATGGAATCGATGCCAATGTCGCTACGACAGTTCGTTCTATTATCATGGCATTATTTATGGTAGGCGTTATTATTATACAAGGTAAATTTCAAAATATCGGCGACGTACTACTAAATAAAAAAGCACTTCTCTTTATCACATTAAGCGGAATTGCAGGTGCTTCTTCATGGCTATTTTATTTTCTCGCCCTCAAAACAGGGAAGGTTTCCCAAGTGGCTCCTGTCGATAAACTAAGCGTCGTATTTTCTATCATTCTCGCGATGATTATACTCGGCGAAAAGTTAAACTTTATGACCGGTATTGGTGTTGTCTTTATTACAGCTGGTGTACTATTTATTGCTTTCAGCTAAAAAAACCGCTATTAGCGGTTTTTCTTTTTCTTTATGTAAAACCATACGACACATGTAACAACTACTGAAATGAATAAAATCCATATTCCATAATGATGCAAACTATACTCAACGAAACGCCACTTCTCTCCTAACTTCCAGCCAAGTCCAATAAAAACACTGATCCAAATAAGCGCACCACCGTAAGCGTACAAACAAAAACGCCAAAGTGTTAAATTCGACATCCCAGCAAAATATGCTGTTAAATGACGTACTCCTGGGATAAAATAACCAACTATTAAAAGAAATGGTCCATATTTTTCAAATAAAACATGTGTTTTTTCAATGTGATGTTCTTTAATTCTAATTTTTGGTCCATATTTTTTTAAAACTGGAAGTCCAAGTTTTAAACCTAATATGTAGCTTAATGTAATGCCTAACATCGCACCAGCCATCCCACTTAAAAAAGCAGCAGTCCCTGACATAACTCCTTTTGAAACGTTATAACCAACGAAGGTCAATAAAAACTCGTCTGGTATCGGTAATCCAACAATCCCGCCAGCTAAAGCTATAATAATTCCAAAATACCCATAATGTGCGATTAACTCGCCAATATGTTGTTCCATTCGGAAGACACATCCTATGCACGATCGTTATTCCACATTGTGCCCTTTCTATCTTTCAGACAAACATGGTATACATATTCACTATACATTGTTTTTATAATGAACTCTACTTCTATCCATTCCTTTAGCAGGAAGAAATTGAACCATTAACCAGTGAGGGTTTGTTCATCCTCGCTCATTCTTAGTACACATCAATCATGCGCTAGACTCCCACCTTCTTCCCTTATATTCACCTCTTTTTGAAGCGCTAATCTTACTATCTACAAATACCATGATTAAAAAATAAAAATTCATCTGCCTGTTTTTTTGTTACAATAAAGGAAAGTTACTTTTCGCAACGGTTTAACTCTCAGGAAAAATGATATACCTAGCAAAAACATAGTTTGGTCGATATAATGCAACTTCTACCTATTAAAAGAACATGCACCCTTTACATACAACATCATTTTTCTAAATTATACAGGGGGAACGAACATGACCATTGAAAATCAATTTATCCAAAAGGTTTACTATAAAACATTTTTAACAGAAGAAACTTCTACTCCAGTATCAGAAGTACTCGGTGAAGCATATATAAATGAATCTACAAATGAATTCTCCAACATTTCTAATATCCGCTTTGCTCAAGGTGAATTTTATTACCAAAATAAAGACTTTGAAGCAGCAATATTTAAATGGGAGAAAGTAAATAACGAGCTTGCACTTTGGGCAACCAAAAATATTGCAGATGCTTATTTTGAACTAGGATTCTTACCAAAAGCAGAAGAAATGTATCAATCTATCCAAACGGAAGATACAACTCTTACAATGGAAGTTTCCTTACAACTTCTTTCTCTTTATATCGAACAAGATCGTTTAGGTTTAGCATTTAAGACGATTAGTGAGGCTGTTGCATTTCAACCTGATTATCCAAATATTACTTCAATTGCTCGCTCATTCTATGAAAAACAAGAAGATTGGAATAACGCCATCGAACTTGCCGTTCAAGAAGGAATTCGAACAAAATCATTACACTGGTTCGATACCTTAATCAATTATGTGAATCAAGGATTTACGAAACAAATCAAACCAGAATATTTCTATGAATCTTTAAAAGCTTTATATGCAATTGATCAAGTCCAATTTAAGGAACTAGTTATTGCTCTTTGGAACAGCTATCAAAATGAAAAATCGCATCTACCTTGGATTCAAACAATCAATCATTTATTCTTACATATTGAAACAGACAACAATGACGATTGGCATGAAATTGTTGAACGCTATCAAGATACGTACTTTGAATTAATTACTGGTGAGCATTTCATGCATGAAATGCAAGGACTTGTACCTGATTTATTAACAAACTGGTTTAGTTTAACGAGAGCAAAAGACGCCCTATTTGTCTCTGCCGCAGTGTTAGCATGGAATGAAGTTGCACCTACAACTTTAGAGTCATTACTTGTAAAAAGTGCGGGAGCCCTACTCTCTAATTCAACAGCTGAAACAAATGTAAATATGGAAACTGTTTCTCATTTATTCGAAACAATTGCTGTATGGGCTGAAAAAAATGATGTAGATTTAAGTCATCAATTTACGTTACTCGTTCATGAACTATGTGATTTAAATGTTACACAATTACTAATAGCGGGAACTAGTGACCATGATAAATTATCATTCGTCAATTCAATATTAGGAGAGAACATCTTAACTGAAACTATAACAACTCCTATTCTATTTAAAGATGATAGCCAAACTGAAATAACAGAATTCACTGCGTTAGATGTGCACAATATACCGAACTTTGATGAATTCCATCAAATAATGGCTACACCTGACCAGTCAGAACTTGAGAACAAATGTATAGAAATTAAGTTACCAAGTAGATTTTTAAGAAAAAATAAGTTTGCATTTCTTGTTACACCATCTGTTCAAGGACAAGTGGATAAAAACAGCTCATATTTTGAATACTTACAAGCGGCAGATAGTCTTATTTACGTATTAAATTCTGCTTCGCTGTTACATGGTGAAGAGCTTGATACATTACTTTATTTACGTGAACAAGTACCAAACTTACAAATTCATTTCGTATTACACACAAATAGTGCGGACAAGAATGAAAAACTAATGAGTAAGATTAAAGTCCATTTCCCAAGTGCGCAGTTCTTCCCATACTCTCCTTCACAAGAGAGTAGCCAGCAACTTGGAGACGTGACAGAGTCTATTCTTTCTAATCTATCAGAACGCGATATAGAACAAGAACGTATAGAAAAACTAATATGGTTTACTCAAAAGACAATCGCATACCTTGTAAATGAACGTGTGGAATTAGAAAATACATTAGTCAAATCAGTACGCTGGAATAAACATATCTCAGTAAAACTAAATGGATTTATTAACAATCTTACCGCTCTTGAAAAAGATAAAATTCGTTCTATTACAGAGTCTTATCTTTTAACGAAAGAAGAAATCACACGAGATATCCATTCTCAAATTCCTGAATTATTACAGAGCTGCTCTGACCTTGTTCAAGAAGATAGTGATTTCAAATTAGTTCATGAAGAATTAAATACTGCGATGAACGAACGAATTCAAAAACATGTACAACAGGTACTTCTTCCTAAATTTACTGGGTTTATTCAAGAGTGGATTGAAACAGCGCATAATGAATTTATTCAGGCTCAATCTTATTTAGATGAAATGAGTGAAACGTTTAATAAATTATATAAAGAAGAACGAATGAAACTTCCTTGCGATTTCAAATTACTAGATGATTGGCATCGAGATGTTGTGCGTATGACAAATAGAATTACAGTATCGAACATCAATATTCTATTACGCTTTACACCGACACAATTTTTCTTAAAGAGTGCAGGAAAACTGTTTGGTAACATGCAAAAAAATCAATCTATGCTCGCAAATAAATATAAACAATACATCGAAACGGAAGACTATACGGAAATTGCTCAAACAATCTCAAAACAATTCTTCCTTCAATTTGAAGTATTTGAAGGCGCATTAGAACGAGATATCATGATGTTCTTTAAAGATCCACTTAGCATATTGAAACAAAATGTAGAAGCCGCTCAACTTGAAATACAGGAAGACGAGCAAACCTTAACAACATTAAGAAGCAACCCAGAAACTTATCATGATCCACTAGCATTCTTTAAACTGCAACTATTGCAGCACAAATTCGTTTTAAGTACGAACAAAAATAATAAAGACGTCTATGAATTTAATGAGTCTCCTACGATTTAACATAAAGTGAAACTTTAATCAGTGGGGGGTTTCTTCATCCCCCACTGATTATCAGCCCTCACCAATCGGACTTTTATGGGCAGCCCGACCCCCACCTAACTTCCTTGCTTTCGCTGAATTTTGAGGTGGGGGTGTTACTGCCCATTAAAGCGGGATAAAAAACCAAGCAAACTGAAATTTGCTTGGTTTTTTACTTTAATTCATTATTTTCATATGTTCAAATGGATAATAAATTGCTGCTAATTCTCCTAATACATCAGCTTTATCAATGAGTCCTAAACCATTTCTACTATCTCTGCTTATTAAGCGATTATCTCCCATAACAAAAATCTTATTTTTAGGAACTGTAATCGGTCCAAAGTCCTCCGTTAAATTCATAAGTTTTTTTTCAGCTTGTTTTTTATTACTATACAAATACACTTCCTCTATCACTTCATGATTTACATATAATTGATCATTTCTCACCTCAATAACATCGCCAGGCAAGCCAATAACCCTTTTCACATAAAAATTATCCGTCTTCACAACAATAATATCTTCTCTCCCATAACTTTCAAATTGCTTTGCCAACTTATTCACAATCACCTTATCCCCATCTTGTAACGTTGGCTTCATGGACGCCCCTTTTACAGTCGTAGGAAAAAACACGAAAATTTTCGCCAAAAACACGAGCAGACAGGCAATTGCAATTGTTCCAAAGAATTCACGCAAACGTTTTTTCTTTTGCATCATTCCACCATCTCATCATCTTTTTACTTTTATTATAAGGACTTCAATCGATTAATTTCCACAAAATTCTGAATTTAATAATTCGAATATTGCAAACTTAAAAATAACATCCTCATAAATTTTTTATTTTTATATACCATATTTTATATTTACCTCACTATTTATAGGCAGTAAAACTCTCATCTCAAAACTCGGCTCAAAATAGTAAAAAAGATACTCTCCAAATAGTCTATCCACTATTTGGAGAGTATCTTTTTATATTCCCACATATACAATACACATTTGAGCCGCTACGTATGTAAACCAAATCCAAAGTGGTTCATACTTTAATTTGCGTCCTCCAATATCTGTCACGCCAATAATAAAATCAGAAATCACAAATAGTAAACCACCAAAAGCTGGTATCCACCATATTCCTGTATTCTCATAGTATAAAGCGAATGCAAAGCAAGCCATTCCTCCAACCCACAATCCGTAAATTAGCGCTCCTATCGTAAACAATTTATCTTGTTTATCATTTCGAATAAAGAAGAACCATCCTATAATGAGAAAGAGTCCGTATAGGAGTAAACCAATCCAAAAACCATTCCATGAAATGCCTGTTTGCAAAAATGCTTTTACATAAAAACAATGAGCAAGAGCGAAAGTAATCATACCTCCAATTAATCTGTGACCAATTGGAATCAAACCCGCCATAAATAAATCTCCTACAGTTGATAAAGTCATCCCTAGTGCAACCCACGTACTATACTCTACTGATGGATCTTGTAACCATATCCAAATTGCACTTACTGTTAAAGAAAAACTAAGAATAAGACGCACCGCTAAAGGTAACGGCATATTATTTCTTTTCTTTTTTGTCTGTCCTATTGCATAAATTGCACCAATTAAAAAAAGAATGATTTGTGCAATTAACACCATGTAAAGTAGATTCATAATATGTTCTCCTCAATAAATACTTTTTGTATCTTTTTTCGTGACACCTAGTCTATTATCCTTTTTCTATATAAAAAAAGAAGAACAGCACTGTTCTTCCATTGTAATCGTTTTCTCATTATCTATGCTACTTGTTTTTCTTTCTCTATTTTCCGCTTAGCTGGCGTTCGATTCACCACAATAATTCCCGCAGCTACACACGCTAAACCGAATAATACAAATGAATGAATTGCTTCTCCTAAAATCATGCTCGATAATAACACACCAAATACGGGTATAAAGAACATATACATTGATACTTTTCCAACTTTGTTGTACTTCATAATTGTATTCCAAATGCAAAATCCTGCTGCGGATAAGAAAGATAAGTAAATCAGCATAAGTATTGCATGTACATTAAATGTAAATGGCATGACTCCAACTTGCAAAGCACCTATACATAATAGTCCGATAGAACCAAAAATCATTTGGTATGCTGTCATATAGCCAACATCTAATGTTTTACTACCTTCTTTCGCCAATATATTCCCATATGAATACAACATTGCTGCACTAAGAAGTAATAAACTACCGATTCCGAAATGGAATGACAAACTACCATCACTCGGTACATTTACTAAAACTACACCACAGAAGCCGATAGAAACTCCAATTACTTTTCTCACATTAAGAGCATCATCTTTATATAAAAAGTGTGCAAGTAAAATTTGAAAGAATGATGATGTTCCTGAAATGATAGCTCCTTCAATACCAGAGCTATAACTCATTCCAATATAAAAACATATATATTGAAGAAATGTTTGAAATAAACCAATTTGTACTAACTGCTTCCCCGTTCCTTTTTTAAAGTTCATATCTTTTCCTAACGCTTTAAAGAAGAATAAAAGCATAACTCCAGATAAAAAGAAACGATAGCCAGCAAATAATATTTGCTCTCCAACTTCTTGTGGCTGAATTCCAAGTTCAGCATAACTTAATTTAATAAAAGGAAATGCGCTTCCCCATAAAAAAGTTGCTACTATTGCAGCAATTAATACGCCAATCGGATGGGTAAAAAATTTCTCTGTCTTCACTTGTTGTCTTCCTTTCCGATCTTTTTATGAACAATATTCATATATACCAAAGGTATTGCGAAAACACAAGTTTTCCGTTTATACTTGAAACAAAACTGTGCCATCTTATAAAAACATATGATATACTATAGAATAATTACAACATAATAACTGTTAAAAACAGATTCAACAGAAATGCTGCTATCCATTATGGATGGCAGCTTTCGTCGTTTTATAGGGGTTTCGATTTTGATTATTTTTCTCAATAAGAATTTGGAAGGAGCGAGTAGTAATGAACTCAGAAGTAAAAACATTACAAGTACAAAAGTCTATTTCTCATCCCTCTTTATGGGATACATTAAAGAAACATTATGAACTTATATTTGCAATCGCATCTGGTATTTTCATTTTAGCTGGTTGGTTATTTACAAAGAACGATGTAATGAATGTAGGAATTACTTGCTATATCCTTGCTTATATAGTTGGTGGATATGCAAAAGCGAAAGAAGGTATTGAAGATACCATCGAAGAGAAAGAGCTAAATGTCGAAATGCTTATGCTCTTTGCTGCTATCGGGGCTGCCATTATTGGCTACTGGGCAGAAGGCGCAATTTTAATTTTTATCTTCGCACTAAGCGGTGCGATGGAATCTTATACATTAAGTAAAAGCCAAAAAGAAATTTCAGCGCTTCTTGATCTACAACCTGAAGAAGCATTACGTATTTCAAATGGAACCGAGGAACGTGTTCCTGTTGGACGATTACAAATTAACGACATTATTTTAATTAAGCCAGGTGAGCGCGTTCCTGCTGATGGTACGATTCATAGCGGTGAAACAAATATCGATGAGGCAGCGATTACTGGTGAACCTATTCCAAATGAAAAAAAACATGGTGATGAAGTATTTGCTGGTACTGTAAATTTACGCGGTGCTATCGAAGTTAAAATTACGAAGCCAAGCGATCAAACATTATTCCAAAAGATTATCCGTCTCGTTCAAAGTGCACAAAGTGAAAAATCACCATCACAACTATTCATCGAAAAGTTTGAAGGAACATATGTAAAAGGTGTACTACTCGTTGTTGCGCTTATGATGTTCGTCCCTCATTTCTTACTAGATTGGAGCTGGAATGAAACGTTTTATCGCGCTATGATCTTACTTGTAGTCGCATCTCCTTGTGCACTCGTTGCTGCCATTACACCAGCAACATTATCTGCAATTTCTAACGGAGCAAGAAATGGAATTCTCTTTAAAGGTGGCATACATTTAGAACGCCTCGCTTCAGTAAAAGCAATTGCCTTTGATAAAACAGGAACATTAACGCAAGGAAAACCTACCGTAACAGATGTATATGTTCGAGAAAATATGACAGAAAAAGAAGTACTTTCTATTACAGCAGCAATTGAAAGTCACTCTACACATCCTTTAGCTGAATCTATTGTGAAGTATGCACAACATGCGTATGACATTACATTAAAAAAACCAGAAAATGTCGAAGATGTAACTGGTTTTGGGCTAAAAGGAATATTTGAAAGCAAAGCTTATAAAATAGGTAAAGCTGATTTTATCGGTGAAGAAACAAAGACATTTCATAATGGTATTTCTGCCTCACTTGAAAAAGAAGGTAAAACTGTCGTTTATATTAGTGATGGGGATGGCATCCTTGGACTTATCGCTTTAAAAGATACACTTCGCCAAGAAACGATAGCTGCTATTCGCGAATTACAAAGCATCGGTGTCGAAGCAATTATGATTACTGGTGATAATGAAGAAACAGCAAAAGCAATTGCCTCTGAAAGTAATATAAAGGAATATTACGCATCATGCTTACCAGAAACAAAAGTGGAAACGATTAAAAAGCTAAAAGAAAAATACGGGACAGTAGCAATGGTCGGAGATGGTATAAATGATGCCCCTGCACTCGCTACTGCTAGCATTGGTGTAGCGATGGGAGAAGGAACAGACGTAGCTTTAGAAACTGCAGACGTTGTACTTATGAAGAACGAGTTATCTCGACTTTCACAAGCAATCCGCTTATCAAAACGAATGAACCGTATTGTAAAGCAAAACGTAATCTTTTCACTAGCTGTAATTGCAATGCTGATTTGTTCAAACTTCATGCAATTTTTAGCTCTTCCATTTGGTGTTATCGGGCATGAAGGAAGTACGATTCTAGTCATTTTAAATGGCTTACGATTATTAAAAGGAAACAAATAAAACGGGTCCCTCTAAAGGACCCGTTTTTTCTAATGGTAGCTATTATGACCGTTCGCACTACCACTCGTTTTATGCTTTGGATGCGAACTACTCTTTTGTTTATTGTTATTTTTATTGTTGTGATTCTTTTTATTATTACTCATGACATATCCCCCCTGTTCCTTATTATTATGGAACAAGAGCTCACTTTTCATTACGGGAATTATTGTCACCCGTCCTATAATGATGGAGTAAACCATTAATTTCACCGCCAAGTAAAATTACCCATCCAGTCAAGTAAAACCATAACATTAAAATAATAATACCACCGAGACCACCATATGTATTGGCGTAATTCGCAAACTTATCTACATAATAAGCAAATGAGTACGATACCACAATCCATCCTACAGTAGCAAATGTTGCTCCTGAAATGACTTCTCTTCTTTTTAACTTTCGATCTGGTGCAAATGTATATAAAAAACTAAACAACGCAAATAGTACGAAGAAACTCGCTACTAATCGTGTAATGCTCCACACGTAAGAAAAACTATCCGATAAACCAATTGCTTTAAATACCGCTGCCCCAATGACTTGTCCAAACACTGGAACAATTAGCGCAAACACAATCATAAAAATAATTGCTAATGTAAATACAATTGATAACGCTCTCGTTTTAATAAAAGAACGTGTTTCTGTTACATCATACGCACGGTTAAAAGCATTCATAACCGCATTTACCCCGTTTGAAGCAAACCATAACATTGACAATAAACCAAATGATAATAAACCACCATTTTGCTCATTTACAACTTTATCCACGTTTACTTCAATTAAGGACATTGCATCTTCGGGTACGTACGGTTCTAATAAATTGAGCACACTTTCTGTTTGAAGGTCAATGAATCCAAGAAGCGTAATTAAGAAAACAAGCCCAGGAAAAATCGCAAGCAAGAAGAAATAAGCGAGCTGTGCTGCCAAGCCCGCTACATCATCGCGCATCGTCCGGTCATACAAATCTTTACCAAACGAATACGTACGATTTCTTCTCACCTTTTCTAAAATTTTTCTCATATATGTTTAAACGCTTTTCTTCTCTTCTTTATCTTGCTTCAACTCAATGTACGCTTCAGTTTTTTTTTCCTCTACATTGGAGTCTTTCATAAATAGTTCACGCGCTTCTTTCATACCGCCATCTTCAGCAACTACTGGCTCTTCTTCTGCTTTCAGTTCATCTACTTTTGGAGATACAGCTTGAATTTCAATCGTTTCTGGCTTCTCTGCTGGCTCAACTTTTTTCTTACTAAAAATTTCTTTCGTTTCTTTTAACGTCTCTACAACAGACGGCGTCAATTTTTTAATTTCTGCTACTTTCGCTTTCACTACATTTAAATCAGCAAGTTCGCGTCCTTTATCTGTAACAGTTTGCACTTTTTCTTTGATCTTTGCATTTTCGCCAATTTCAATCATCTTTGTTTTTGCTTTTTCTGCAGTATTTTTTACTTTTTCACGATTTTCTTTCTTCAACATAGATACAGCTACACCTGCAGCTACACCAATCGCAATGTTTCGAGCAATATTATTTTTCTTTGCCATATTCCTTCACCCTTTCATTTCTTATGTTAGAAAGTATTTCTTTCTAAGCTTCCTCATATTCCTTGTTCATTTCGAATGAAAGCTAATAGCTTTGCACACCCTTCTGTTACAAGGTCATATACTTCTTGGAAATTCCCTGTATAGTAAGGGTCGGGAACGTCTGTCCAGCCACCGTCTGGAACAAAATCGGACAGCCTACCAATATAGCCTCCAGTTTTACCTAAACTTTTTAAATCTGCTATATTCTTGTTGTCCATGGCAATAATATAATCAAACTTTGTTAAGTCTTCTTTTTCTACTTGCCTTGCTTTAATTCCTTCAAAAGTGACTGCATTTTCTTTTAAAATTTTTTGTGTTCCTTTATGTGGCGGATGGCCAACATGCCAATCTCCAGTTCCTGCAGAATCAATGACAATTTTCTCTTCGAGTCCCTCTTTTACGACAAGATCTCGAAAAATCGCTTCTGCCATTGGAGAACGGCAAATGTTCCCAAGACAAACAAACAATACTTGAACCATGTTTTTGTTTCTTCCCTTCTTGGTGCATTTCTTAATATATACTTATAGTATAAACAACCAATTATTAAATATAAAGGAAATCCCTACTAATTTAATAGGATTGAAAAGATTCATTAACGAAAATGATAAAAAATGTTAAGATAGCCTTATGTTATTTTAAAGGGGGACACTTCGGTGGATTTATCCGTAAAGTCAGAAGAAAACGTTGAATATATGGTTGAAGCTATTAAAGAAAAATTACGTATGGTTAATGCTGGAGCGATGAGAGCTGCTAGTTTTAACGAAGAAATGTACGAAGATTTACGTGACATTTATGATCATGTTATGAAGCGTGAAACATTCAGTATTAGTGAAATGCAAGCAATTACAGAAGAATTAGGTACATTAATTAAAAAGTAAAAAAAGCCTCTCTTATATGAGGCTCTTTTTTATTTCCAACAAATTCATGACAACTCTTTTCTTTCCCTCAACCAACTGTAAAATATTGTACAATAGAAGTAGAACCTCACCTTAGATTTTTTCTCCATACATACTACTCACAAATAATAGCAACACTACCATTGCTAGCTGTTTTTACTGGAGGTGCTTACTTATGAGCAATTGGTACAGTAAGACGAAAGATCAAACATTAATCGACCTAGAAACAAACGAACAACACGGTTTAACAGAAGAAATTGTAAATGAACGTTTAAAGCAATACGGTTCTAACGAATTAGCTACAAAACAAAAACGCACTTTATTGCAGCGTATTTTCGCCCAAATTAATGACGTCCTCGTATATGTCCTTATTGTTGCTGCACTTATTTCTGCCTTTGTAGGTGAATGGGCAGATGCAAGTATCATTGCGCTCGTTGTAGTTTTAAATGCTGTTATCGGTGTCGTTCAAGAATCGAAAGCAGAACAAGCTCTAGAAGCATTGAAAAAGATGGCGACACCTAAAGCTATCGTCAAGCGAGATGGTGAACTAAAAGAAATTCCATCTGAGCACGTCGTTCCAGGTGATATCGTTATACTCGACGCCGGACGATATATCCCATGCGATTTACGCCTGATCGAAACCGCAAATTTAAAAGTTGAAGAATCTGCTCTAACTGGTGAATCTGTCCCTGTTGATAAAGATGCAATCTACCACCCTTCCATGCAAAGTGATGAACAAGTACCACTCGGTGATCAAAAGAATATGGCCTTTATGTCTACTCTTGTTACATATGGGCGAGGCGCCGGTGTTGCTGTTCAAACTGGAATGAACTCACAAATTGGTAAGATTGCTACCCTGTTACATGAAGCAGACGATGATATGACACCACTTCAAAAAAGCTTAGCACAAGTTGGAAAGTATTTAGGCTTTGTTGCTGTAGCTATTTGTATCGTGATGTTTCTCATCGGCTTTTTACAAGGACGAGATACACTAGAAATGTTTATGACTGCAATTAGTTTAGCCGTTGCAGCTATTCCAGAAGGTTTACCAGCTATCGTTTCCATCGTTCTTGCAATTGGTGTGCAGCGTATGATTAAACAAAATGTTATTATTCGGAAACTACCAGCTGTTGAAGCTCTCGGTTCTGTCACAATTATTTGTTCAGATAAAACAGGTACGTTAACACAAAATAAAATGACCGTTACTCACTTTTATAGTGATAACACATACGATCAATTAGAAAGTTTAAATGTAAATAATGATGCGCAACGTCTATTGTTAGAAAATATGGTGCTATGTAATGATGCATCTTACAATAATGACTCACAAACGGGAGACCCGACTGAAATTGCTCTTCTCGTTGCCGGAAGCACCTTTAATATGCAAAAAGATCATTTAGAAAAAATATATGAACGTGTAACTGAGCTACCTTTCGATTCAGATCGTAAAATGATGTCAACCGTGCATACATATGATGAAGGCTACTATAGCATGACGAAAGGTGCTATCGATAAACTCTTACCTCGATGTACCCACATATTTAAAAACGGTAAAATCGAGGTTCTAAAAGATGCTGATAAAGATCAAATATTAGAAGCCGCTGGGTCAATGTCTCAAGAAGCTTTAAGGGTACTTTCATTTGCATTTAAACAATACAATTCAAACGATGTGGATATAGATCATCTCGAAGAAAACCTCATCTTTATTGGGCTTGTCGGTATGATTGATCCACCGCGAACTGAAGTAAAAGATTCAATTACAGAGTGTAAAAAAGCCGGTATTCGCACAGTTATGATTACTGGTGACCATAAAGATACCGCCTTTGCAATTGCCAAAGAACTGGGCATTGCTAAAGAAACATCTGAAATTATGATTGGAACTGAATTAGACAACATTTCAGATACAGAACTAGCAAGCAAAATTAATCACTTACATGTATTCGCTAGGGTCTCTCCAGAACATAAAGTAAAAATCGTAAAAGCATTACGCGCGAAAGGAAATATCGTTTCTATGACTGGTGATGGTGTCAATGACGCCCCATCTTTAAAGCAAGCTGATGTTGGCGTAGCGATGGGCATTACAGGAACAGACGTTGCAAAAGGGGCAGCGGATGTCGTATTAACAGATGATAATTTCTCATCTATCGTGAAAGCTGTTGAGGAAGGTAGAAACATTTATCGTAACATAAAAAAATCAATTCTCTTCCTACTCTCTTGTAACTTCGGGGAAATTATCACTTTATTTTTAGCCATTTTACTCGGCTGGGCAACACCACTAAGACCTATTCACATTTTGTGGGTAAATTTAATTACAGATACGCTGCCTGCATTATCACTTGGGGTTGATCCTGAAGATCCTGATGTGATGAAGGAAAAACCACGACATGCGAAAGAAAGCTTATTTAGCGGTAGCGTTCCTTTTCTTATTTTCAATGGGATTGTCATTGGACTTTTAACGCTAATAGCCTTTATCGCCGGAGCAAAGTTCTATACTGGAGATACAAATTTATTCCCTCTTTTCCCAGAGCGAATTGATGAGGATGCTCTATTACACGCTCAAACGATGGCATTTGTCGTTCTTAGTTTTTCTCAGCTCGTTCATTCATTTAACTTGCGTTCAAGAACGAAATCGATCTTTTCAATTGGGATTTTTACAAACAAATATTTAGTCTTCTCCCTTCTTATCGGTGTTCTTATGCAAGTTTGCATCATCTCCATCCCGCCCCTTGCAAATATATTCGGTGTGCATACATTAACGATGCGAGATTGGGGATTTGTTCTCTTATTAAGTATCATTCCACTTGTTGTGAATGAAATCATTAAATTAGTGAAGAAAAACTAAAAGGCAATGAGGACTATTCCTCATTGCCTTTTCATTTACCCCATATTAACGGGCAGTAAAACTCCCACCTCAAAATTTAGCTAGAATAAAGAAACTAGGTGGGAGATTAACTGCCCCATAAACATCCGATTGGTGTGGGCTAATAATCAGTGGGGATGAACAAAACCCCACTGATTAAAGTTTCACTTTACCCTTGCAATTCTTTTTTGATGTTCTCTGTTAATGTAGCCATACGTTTGCGGCTTTCTTCACGCTCACGTTTGTTTTGCTCTTCAATTTGTTGTGTTTCTTGCATACCTCTTGAAATAATGTTCCAAGTTTCCTCAAGCGTCTCCATCTTAATACTAGAAGAACCCGATAACCTCGCTACTTCCACACTTTGCGTCGCGATATTTTGTGCATTTTTCTTAAGTAATTCATTCGTACGGCGATCCAGTTCAGCCATAGAATCTGCAACAAGCTTTTGACGCTTCGCATTTACCGCTTGAATGATACCATTTTTAAAGATAGGAATCGTTGTAATAAATGCTGTATTGATTTTACCAATTAATTTATTATTACCACGTTGAATCATACGAATTTGTGGTGCTGTAAGTAACGCAACCATACGTGCTTTTTCTAAATCATCAATACGCTGTTCTAAAATTTCAACAGAGTTTTTAAGCGACTCTAATTCAATACCTGCTAATTGATCATTATTACGTACACGCTCTTCATACATCGGAACTAACTCTGTATTTAAACGCTCTAATAACATTTCTCCTGCTACTACGTATTTTTCTAAGTCTAAATAATATTTTAAGTTTTGCTCATATAAACCATCTAACGTACCAATTGATTTTTTCATTTCATCTTGATACTTCGTAATTTCCACATACACTTTATCAATTTCACGGCCCATCGTTTGATACTTGCTAAAAATTTGTTCAATCATTTTATCCGCTTTTTTAAACATACGTGAAAAGAAACCGCTTTTCTCTTCCGCGAAGTCTTTACTATCGAATCGGTCCATAATTTTACCAAGCTGTTTTAATAATTCACCAGAATCTTCTATCTTTGATAATGACATCGTATGTAAAATTTGATCAGCAAAACGTGAAATTTCCATAGAAGGTTCTTTTCCAAGTTCAATTAATTCTAATTGATCTTTAATATCTACCGCATTATAAATACGTTGTACATCCGCATCTTGTCTAAGTTGCAAACGAACATCTTGCGCTGTTTGCTCATTTAATTCTGTTTTCGGATCTAGTACGACTGGGTTATTCATATGGTATTCTCCCTTTCCTTATAAAAATGGACGAAATAGTCCTTTTATTGTTTGTGATAAATTTTTATAGGCTGATGAACCATGAAACTCAAGATCGAAATTAACCTCTTCAAGCCAGTGTGAATCAAATGCCCCTGCCTCAATATACGGTTCAATATCGTTTCTTCCCGTTGGATTGAAATGGAATACATCTACTCCAATTTGATTTAAAAATAGTAATAAAACAGCATCAGAACGAGTTAACTCTCCACTCTTCTCATTATTAAATATAACAATTTTCGGTACATCTTGTGAATAATCAAATTTCTCAAGCTGTTCTAAAATATTCGGTGGTATTTGAGAAAGTTGCGCGAAAACATATAGCGCTACATCTTGTTTCGTCTCTTTTGCAATTGGTTTACACATTTCACTTTCACACGTATGGATAATCGCTTCTGCAATACCATGTTGTAATCCTTCTGGCAATCGTTTGTGTGGCCACCAATGACTGTTCATAATTAAATCTGGATGCAATTTTCCCCCGCGGTCTAATGCATCTCGATAATGGTATTGGAAATTTGCTTTTTGTTCTTTCGTAAACGGAAATGTATTAATTAATAAACTGTTATCAAATGATGTAACAGCCTTTAATCGTTGAAAATACTCTTTATCATTCTTTGAAACACCTGATATTTTCGCAAATAAAGAAGGGATATAAATGTGTTTATTTTCAACAAAGAATGTCGGGCGTACAAACGCCTTTTCTTTCGTAATTAAAAAGAGTTCATCATATGTTGTTTTTAATGTACGCGCTACAGGCGTATAGGAACGGAATTGCCACGGCTTGTACAGCAGTGAATTATCGTGGTGAAGTACTTGCTCAATTTCTTTTGAAGCTTGATACGCTACTGTTGCCACACGCTCGCGGCGGCGATCTGGAAATGGTTCAAGAGAAATACGGCCTGGATGAGACACAATAAAGGTCCTTCCCTCTTCATCGACATTCTCAAATCCATCTTTTCCTTCTGAGTGATAATAAAGCACATCACAACCGAGCATAATAAGAAAGTATAAGAAATATATACGGCTTTCCTGTGCATCACCGTACCAAATGATACGCGGCATTTGTTTCTTATAGTTAATCGTAGAGAACCACTTCGCTACGTAATTTTCGCTTAATTTAATTATATCAATTAAAAAACGACGGAAGCCTTCTGTCTTTAAAGATTGATTATGTTGTTTCTCATATAATTTCAATACTGAAATAAACGTCGTATGTATATAATGCTGTAAATCCGGATTGTCTACTTTCGGTAAAAGTTGTTTCCCAGATAAATGTGCTACTAACCTATTTACTGTTAGACCATTTGGTGCTTCTTGGTGCAATCCGAACACTTCTTGAATATGACGAAGTTTTTCCGAATCGATCACTTTGTTTAAATTTTGTTCGTGTAAAACTTCGATTCCTTTCGCTTCACTATAATCAAATAGTTCATTAAAATATTCATCTACATCATTAGGAACGCCAAGGATTCGACATGCTATATAACTAAATTTCATCTCATTCTCTGTCAGCTCATAGTGTGGACGTTTTTCTAAAAGTGTTTCAACTTGCTTTAGATCTGATTCATCTTTTAATGCATATGGTTGAAGTGTAAAACGTGAAAACACAACAGTTCACCTCCAAAAACATTTACTTTTTTCTAAGTCTTCCTTCTATTATAAACTATTTTTGGTTATAAAAAATGGGCGCTCGTAAAACGAGCAAACCCATTTCAATTATTTATTGTCTTCTTTAGTAGCTGCAACTTCTTCTTTAGCTTGTCCAGAATTCTTCATGTAGTGAAGTATAAATGTTGCTCCAAATGCTACAACTAAAATAATGAAGAACAATGTATGACTTACTTCAATATGAATAACAGACAGTAACATTTTTGCTGCAATAATTAAGATTAAAATATATGCTGTCGTTTCAAGCTCTGGAATACGCTCTAACAATTTTAAAAATACACCAGCGATACCGCGCATCATTAAAATACCGAGCATTCCACCTAATAATAGAATCCAAACTTCATTTGATACACCAAATGCAGCAAGTACGCTATCTACAGAGAATGCGATATCCATTAATTCAACCATCGCAACTGTTCCCCAGAAGACACCAAACATTCTGAAGAGAATACTGTTTTGGTTCATACCATGAGCTTCCTCTTCTTCTGCATTACCTTTTCTTTTATCAATGAAGTATTTAACTGAAAGCCACGCTAAGTAAAGTGCACCTAACACTTTTACCCATGCTAATTTAATTAAGAACATTCCAATTCCAATTGCAATAAATCGAAATACATAAGCTCCAATAAGTCCATAGAATAATGCTTTTTTACGTTTTTCTTCCGGAAGGTGTTTTACCATTACTGCTAATACAAGTGCATTATCAGCAGATAATAACCCTTCAAGTACAACAAGTGTACCTATTAATCCCCAAGATACTGGATCTTGCAACACTTTAATCCACATGTCCAAGTCGAAAAACTGAGCATACGTATCAAGGATTCCTTGCAAAATACTCATCTTACCTATATCCCCTATTCTTTGCTAGATTTATAGAAAGGTCAAAAAAAGGAAACGAATATCGTTTCCTTTCTATGCATCCAAGCCATACGCTCTTACAAGCGCACCTAAACCACCTTGGAATCCACTTCCTACTGCATTAAACTTCCACTGTCCATTATGACGGTATAATTCACAAAAGACAACTGCTGTTTCAATGGAGAAATCTTCCCCTAAATCAAAACGAAGAACTTCTTCATTCGTTTCTTCATTTGCTAAACGAACGAAAGCATTTCCTACTTGTCCAAAGTTTTGACTACGGCCTTCCGCATCATAAATCGTAACTGTAATAGCAATTTTGTGCACATCTGCTGGAACTTTCTTTAAGTCCACAACAAGTTGTTCATCATCGCCTTCACCTTCACCTGTGCGGTTATCCCCTGTATGTAGAACAGATCCACAAGGAGACTGTAAATTATTATAGAAAATAAAATCAGTTTCCTTCGTACATTTTCCGTTCGCATCTAATAAAAAGGCAGATGCATCTAAATCGAAATCTGATCCACCATCATAAGATTTAATATCCCAACCAAGACCAATTACTGCTTTTGTTAAGCCAGGGCTTGTTTTACCTAAATCGATTTTCTGTCCTTTTTGTAACTGAATGGCCATGTATATTCACCTCTATATTTTAATCTTTAAAAATATATCCATTAGCAAATATATATTTACTAATGGATAGCTAAATCTATTACTCTACATCTAAACCGAAATTGTTACATAGAGACGCTAATCCACCTTGGAATCCACTTCCGATTGCATTAAACTTCCATTCACCTGCATGACGGTATAATTCACCTACTACAACCGCTGTTTCAATAGAGAAATCTTCTCCTAAATCGTAACGAATTAACTCTGCATTCTTTTCTTCATCTAAAATACGTACGAAAGAATTAGAAACTTGTCCGAAGTTTTGGCTACGACCTTCTCCATCGTAAATTGTGATTGTGAAGCAAATACGTTCAATATGTGCAGGTACGTTTTTCAAATCTACTTTGATTGACTCGTCATCGCCTTCACCTTCGCCAGTTCGGTTATCTCCTAAATGTTCTACAGCACCATTCGCACCTTTTGGGTTATTATAGAAAACAAAATCTTCTGCTCCTGAAACTTTACCGTTAGCACCTACTAAAAAGATACTAACATCTAAATCAAAATCAGCTTGTCCATCATAACGATTTGTATCCCAACCAAGTCCTACAAGAACTTTTGAAAGACCTGGATTCGTTTTTGTTAAGTCTACCTTTTGTCCTTTTTTCAATGAAATTGATGCCATATACAATTCCTCCTTGGTTTATATTATTGATAACGTGATACAATCTCACTTAAGTTTTTATCTTGTGTTCCTTCTCCAACAGCTGAAAACTTCCATTCACTTCCGTGGCGATACATTTCACCTGCAATTAGAGTCGTTTTGCCAGCATAATTATCCGATAAATTATAGCGTGCTAATTCTTCGCCAGTTTGCGGGTTTTGAATACGAATATATGCATTACGAATCATCCCGAAATCTTGACGACGATTTACACAGTCATAAATATTTACAACGAATACTAAACGATTAATACGGCTCGGAACTTTATGTAATTCTACGAAAATTGTTTCGTCATCACCAGCGCCTTCGCCTGTTAAATTATCTCCTGAATGAATAATACTACCACAAGTAGAAAGCTTGTTTCCGAAGTAAACTAAATCGTTTTTGTTTAAAAAGCGATCTCCTTCTAACATAACAACAGATGCATCACAATCTACATTTGGTTTACTTCCAAATAATGAAGACAGAAACCCACCTGATTGCCCAATTGGATCCCAGCCTAAGCCAACCTGTAGTTTTGCTACTTTTGGTTGTCCTTTCGTTAAATCGATCTTTTGACCTTTTTCTAAAATAATAGGCATGCAGTTTCTTCCTTTCTACAAAGCATTTTCCAAGACGGAAAATATTGTATTCTTCCCTTATATTGTAGCATTATTTACCTAGTGATAAAAAGGATAAATTCTCAGTTATATGAAAACATTCATATAATTTACTTATGATGATGTAAGAAGTGGTAAATAGCACCAATCATTCCTGCACAATTACCGTTTTGCGCAAGTTCAATCTCACAATTATTATAAATCTCTTTTTGTAAATATTTTTCTACCTCTTCTTTTACTTCTTTTAAGAACTGATTTCCTCTATCAGTAATTCCGCCACCTATAACAATCATTTCTGGATTGAAAATATAAGCAAGGTTACTAATTCCAATCGCTAAATATTTAAAGAACACCTCAACTGCTTGCGTAACTTCCCTATCTCCTTTATCATACAGTTCGAAAATCGTTTTCCCATTCCAATCACCTTCTCCTTTATATTTTCGGACAAGATGAATTAACCCTGAAATGGAAGCGACCTCTTCAAACACGTTTCCTTCTATTAACATATTTCCCCATTCACCAGCACTAAACGAATGCCCTCTATATAACTCTCCATCTATAAAAATTGCTCCTCCAATACCAGTTCCAAGAGTAAGCATAATAAAATTTCTTTTTCCATTTCCAATACCCTTCCACGTCTCCCCCAAAGCTGCACAATTCACATCATTTTCAACGGACACAGGAACTTGTAATACTTCTTGCAATCTATCAATAATAGGAATAGTCGCGTAGTTCCGAATATGCTCCACCCCTCCCGTTACAATCCCTTTATGAATATTAACAATTCCCGCAGTACTAATGCCAATTCCCGAAATCGTATGTTCACCCATTAATTTTTTTGATAAAAGAATGAGTTTTTGAATAATTTGTTCCCCGCCCAAATGAATTTCTGTTGGAACTGTTTTATGCTTTAGTACTGTTCCTATTTCTGAAACAATTCCATATTTAATTTGTGTACCACCAATATCAAATGCAATATATGCTTTCATCTGCTGTCACTTCCTCTACTGTAATGGGTGTAAAATTCCCACCACTCTACTATTATAAAGAATTTACACTAACTCTTTTCTCTCTTCAGAAATATACCACCTTTTTCTATATATAGTTTTTTTTGCATAAAACTCTTTTTCCTATGAAATATTACAAAGGGATGTATTTTAGATGGAATATTATTTTTTCAGGAGGAAATCAATGACGAAAATCTTCATTTTAGCATCAACACTTTCTTTATCTTTTTTTAGTGGGTTAAATATCGGTAATGCAGCAACAGAAAACTTCTCTCCAGTAACAAATGCGATTGTACAAAATAACGATCATTTCGCAGAAGGTAACTCAAAAGATAATAATAAACCACCAGAAAACGGTGGTTCTCAGGACGATAGTGGTTCTGGTGGCAATGGCTCTAGCGGCAATGATTCTGGTGGTAACGGTTCTGGTGGCAGTGGCTCTGGCGGCAGTGGTTCTGGTGGCAATGGCTCTAGCGGCAATGATTCCGGTGGTAACGGTTCTGGCGGCAATGGCTCTGGTGGCAATGGCTCTAGCGGCAATGATTCCGGTGGTAACGGTTCTGGCGGCAATGGTTCTGGTGGCAATGGCTCTAGCGGCAATGATTCCGGTGGTAACGGTTCTGGCGGTAGCGGTTCTGGTGGCAATGGCTCTAGCGGCAATGATTCCGGTGGTAACGGTTCTGGCGGTAGCGGTTCTGGTGGCAGTAGCTCTGGCGGCAATGGCTCTGGCGGCAGTGGTTCTGGTGGCAACGGTTCTGGTGGCAACGGTTCTGGTGGCAGTGGCTCTGGTGGCAACGGTTCTGATGGCAGTGGCTCTGGCGGCAGTGGTTCTGGTGGCAACGGTTCTGATGGCAGTGGCTCTGGCGGCAGTGGTTCTGGCGGCAATCGTGTTAAAGGCGATAGCAGTTCTCAAGGGGGAAATGACTCTCATGGCGGTAACCGTGTTAAAGGCGATAGCAGTTCTCAAGGAGGAAATGGCTCTCAAGGTGGTAACGTAAAAGATAACGCGAAAAAACAAGGCGATAAGTTACCGAATACTGCAACACATTATCCTTCATCTATTTTAATGGGACTTTCAACATTCCTAATTGGTATGTTACTATTCATTCGCCGTAAAAACGCAAAATAAAAACACATCCTTCCATCTTAAAAATACATGAAACAAATTGTAAAACTAAAAAGGACTTTGGATTGCATTTTATTATGCAGCCCAAAGTCCTTTTCATCCTTCCTATCCAAAAGAGCATTAATACGCTTTTCCCCAATACACCATTTGTTTAGCTTCTTTACCACAACAAATACATTCGTCAGCTAAATGCTCTTGCTCAAAAGGCATACAGCGAGAAGATACTCCAACTTCTTCTTTTAGTTTCTCTTCACAAGCTAGTTCCCCGCACCACATTGCTTTAATAAACCCTTGCTTTTCATCAGCTACTTTTTTCATCTCTTCAAACTTCGTCACACTATACGTATTTTCATCACGAAATACTTTTGCTTTATTAAATAAAGAGTTATGAATTTCTTCAAGTAGTGCTGGAATGCGTTCTTCTAATTGATCCATTGCTATAAACTCTTTTTCTTTCGTATCTCTTCTTACGAGTACAACTTGATTCTTTTCAATATCTTTCGGACCAACTTCTAATCGAATTGGAATCCCCTTCATTTCATACTCATTAAATTTCCAACCAGGTGTTTTATTGCTAGCATCTATTTTTACTCGTGCAACCTTTTGAATATGTTCTTGTAACTCTGTTGCTTTCGCTAAAACGCCTTCTTTATGCTGAGCAATCGGTACAATAACAACTTGCACTGGTGCGACTTTAGGAGGCATTACAAGCCCATTATTATCACTATGAACCATAATCAGTCCACCTATCATTCTTGTTGATACGCCCCAAGATGTTTGGTGTACATATTGCCACTTACCGTTACGATCTAAAAACTTAATATCAAATGCTTCAGAGAAATTCGTTCCAAAGTTATGGGATGTTCCTGTTTGAAGTGCTTTCCCATCATGCATTAAGCTTTCAATCGTATAAGTCGCCTTTGCGCCCGCAAATTTTTCTTTTTCTGTTTTTTGTCCTTTAATTACTGGTATCGCTAAGTAGTCTTCACAGAAAGAAGCATATAGATTTAAAATATTTAATGTTTCAGCTTGAGATTCTTCTTCTGTTTCATGAATTGTATGACCCTCTTGCCATAAGAATTCTGTGGTACGAAGGAATGGCCTAGTTGTTTTCTCCCAACGAACTACTGAACACCACTGATTATATAGCTTTGGCAAATCATTATAGGATTGTACAATTTTTGAGAAATGCTCACAGAATAAAGTTTCAGATGTAGGGCGTACACAAAGTCTTTCCGCTAACTTTTCATCCCCGCCATGTGTCACCCATGCTACTTCAGGAGCAAATCCTTCTACATGATCCTTCTCTTTTTGTAATAAGCTCTCTGGGATAAACATTGGCATATACACGTTTTCATGACCGGTTGCTTTTAACTTCTCATCCATAACTTTCTGCATATTTTCCCATAAGGCATAGCCGTACGGACGTAGAATCATACATCCTTTTACACTTGAATAATCAACAAGTTCTGCTTTTTTTACAATATCTGTGTACCACTGTGCAAAGTCCTCTTCCATCTTCGTAATCGCTTGTACTTGTTCTTTTGCCATAGTCATTCTTCCTCCTTCTAGAAAATACAAAAAAGCTCGCGCCCCTAAATAGGGACCGAGCTTTGCCGGCGTTACCACCCTGATTCATGCACAAAAATTGTGCATGCTCTCTTTTTGATAACGGGAAATTCCCGCTGCATATGCAGAACGCAAAGGTAGGTTCCATATCGTCTTTTTAAGAATCTTTCAGCCTGACGGATTCTCTCTCTGCTAAAAAGGTTGAACATGTACTAGTCCTTTTTCATCGTTATAACGAAATAAATTTGTTGAATATCATAATATAAATTTCACCCCAAGACAAGTGTGAATTTTCTTATTTTTATATATTCTTTTCGTTTTTTATAGTTTTATACATAGCTTTTTCTCGTAATTTTCACAAGTTGATGTGCAATCATACCGATAAGTGTGCCAAGTAGGACGAAGAAACCAATAAATCCATATCCCATTCCTTCCCATCCACCAATAACCATCATTGTAACGGGAAAAGACGCTAAGCAAAGAAGTATTAAACTAAGTGCAAATATAATATCAAACTGCTTGTCTGGAAACCGTTTTTTTAGTAAATACGAAATAGCAAATACAAGAATAATCGTAATTCCGCCAATGATGTAAAAGATACTAAATCCATCTAGCAGATCCATAGTATTCCCTCCTTTCATTCATTCCCTTATACTTAATTATATGTTTAACTTTTCTGAAAATAAATAATAAATTTTATTTAAAAACATATTTTTATTACTAGGTATTAATAGTAATATATAGTAATAGGTTTCATATAATTAGGAGGATTACTTTATGGATAAAGCATTAACGAATCGTGTCATTATTTTATCATTCGACTGTTTATCAGCTTTAGATTTTCCTATACTACAAAAATTACCTCACTTCCAATCTCTAATCAAAAAGGGTACGGTTGTCGAAAAAGTAGAGCCCATCTATCCTTCTGTAACCTATCCAAGTCACTCAACAATCGTAACTGGTAATTACCCTAATAAACATGGTGTTGTTAGCAATACGTTACTTCAACCTGGACGTGAATCCCCCGATTGGCATTGGTACCGAAAATCAATACAAGGAACAACATTATATGATGAAGCACATAAAGCAAATTTAACGACAGCTGCCCTTCTATGGCCTGTTACCGGCAGAGCAAATATTGATTACAATTTACCAGAAATCTTTCCAAATAGACCGTGGCAAAATCAAGTTTTAGTTTCATTATTTAGCGGTAGTCCGCTATACCAATTAGATTTAAATCGTCGTTTCGGCCATATACGAAATGGATTGTCACAACCTGAACTCGATGATTTCGTACTTGCTTCTGCTGTGCATACAATCCAGACGAAAAAGCCTAATGTCATGTTTGTACATTTCACCGATTTAGACACCCAAAGACACTATCACGGCTTTGAATCAAAAGAAACAATAGCGGCAATTCATAGACATGATGAGCGACTAGGGAAAATTATTCAAGCTTTAAAAGACAGTGGACTATACGAAGAGAGCACCATTATCGCTCTTGGTGATCATAGCGCTTTAAGTGAAAACAAAGCCATTCAATTAAATGTACTATTTCATCAAAAAGGGCTTATCTCTATAAATTCAAAAGGAAAATTAGTAGACTGGAATGCTTATTGCCAAAGTTGCGATGGGTCCGCCTATGTATATGTGAAAGACAAAAACGATACAGATACAATTCGAGAAGTACAACTACTCCTTGAAGAACTGCTTCAAAATAAACAAAACGGTATTGAATTTATACTTCATGATGAGGATGCAAAGGAATGCGGTGCAGATGGTAATTGTTTATTTATGTTGGAAGCACGAGAAGGATATTATTTCACTGAAAACCATACAGGAGATTTTATAAAAGAAATTACTGAAAAAGATGTTACACCTAGTAAAAAATATACGTTTGGTACGCATGGATACTCTCCAACAAAACCTAACTATGAAACAATTTTTATAGCTGCTGGGAAAGGGATACAAAGCGGCATTACCATACCGTATATGAGACTTATTGATGAGGGCCCAACTATCGCAAGACTACTCGGTTTATACTTAGGTGAAACAGACGGATCAATTGTAGAGGATTTACTCCAATTGTAAAGAACTGTGTATATATGTAAAAGTTATGTAAAATTCATCATTGTTTCTCTTTTTATAATTTTTATTTTTGTACACTGTTAGTAGAACAAATTCGAGGGGGAACATTATATGAAAAAAATGTCCAGACAAGAAAAAAGCTGGATATTATACGATTGGGCGAACTCCGTATATTCGCTCGTCATTACAACTGCATTATTTCCAATTTACTTTAAAGCAGCTGCAAAAGAAGCTGGACTATCTGGTGCAACTTCAACAGCCTACTGGGGATATGCAAACTCATTCGCTACACTTTTAATTTCTATACTTGCTCCTATTCTCGGCACAGTTGCTGATTATAAAGGGTTTAAAAAACGATTTTTCACATTCTTCTTTGGACTCGGTATCGTATTTACAAGTATGCTAGCAGTCGTCCCAACATCTCAGTGGTACTTATTACTAGGCTGCTATATGCTCGCATTAGTCGGTTTTGCAGGAGCAAACATTTTTTATGATGCATTTTTAGTAGATGTTACCTCTAAAGATAGAATGGATCGAATTTCTACGAGAGGTTTCGCTTTAGGCTATATTGGGAGTACTATTCCATTTATCGGTTGTATTGCTCTTATTATTCTTGCTCAAAAAGGAACTATCCCTTTATCAGTCGGCATTGCTAGTCAAATTTCATTCGCAATAACAGCTCTTTGGTGGGGATTATTCACCATTCCAATGCTAAAAAACGTAGAGCAAACGCACTATATTGAACGCCATCCAAGACCAATTGTAATGAGCTTCAAACGCCTTGCTGATACTTTTAAAAATATTAAAGAATATAAAACGGTCTTTATGTTCTTAATTGCTTACTTTTTCTATATTGATGGGGTCGATACAATTATTACTATGTCTACCGCTTACGGAACAGACCTCGGTATTAGTGCAACGAATCTATTAATCATATTATTTGTCACACAAATTGTCGCTTGCCCATTTGCTTTATTGTATGGAAAACTATCAGAAACATTTACCGGTAAAAAAATGCTATATGTTGGTATTATTATTTATATCATTATCTGCACATATGCTTATTTCTTAAAAACGACACTCGATTTCTGGATTTTAGCAATGTTAGTTGCCACTTCTCAGGGTGGGATTCAAGCACTGAGTCGTTCCTACTTTGCGAAACTAGTGCCTAAAGAATCTGCAAATGAATTCTTCGGATTTTATAATATATTTGGCAAGTTTGCCGCGATTATGGGTCCAGTATTAGTCGGTGTTACAACGCAATTAACGGGAAAAACAAACGCTGGTGTCCTTAGTATTATTGTACTGTTCGTTATCGGTGGATTCTTACTAACTAGAGTTCCAGAAAATCCTACATCCGTTACACCACCTAGTCCAAAAACGAAAACGCTATAAGAAAAAGATCCTCTTCACGTAAGAAGAGGATCTTTTTTATCTATAACGTCTTACAATTAAAAATTCTACAGCTGGCTTTACAACTATCGCAGCACATAACGCAAACAATAACGGTATGTTATGAAAATCAATCCATCTATTAAAGCCTACCGATGCGAAAAACAGACCAAAAATGAATACAACGAGTACATAATATGTAACATTGGCACTTGTTTTTAATACATGTTTTTCTAAATCTTCGTTCTCCTCAGTATCCCCTTCAACGCTATGTGATGCCAAACTTTTAAATAGATAATGTAACGCGATGCTACAAATAAATAGTGCATACCAATTTACTTGAAGTTCAGTTAACCAACAGTAAAGTGCAAACACTAACGTACTTATAGCCACTAATGCCGTAACTACAAGGTTTATTTTCTCTTTCCCCAACAACTACTCCCCCTACTGCTTGTACAAAAATAGTTTATCAACAGTTGTTCCTAATACTTCCGCTAAACGAAACGCTAACGCTAAACTTGGATCATATTTATTATTCTCAATTGCATTTATCGTTTGTCTTGAAACTTTACACTTATCAGCTAATGCACCTTGTGAAATATTATTTTCAGTGCGTAATTCATAGATTTGATTTTTCACACCATTTCTCCTAACATGTAAAATCGTTTTTACATCATCAGTATATAATTGGGGCATTTCGTTGTCAAAAGATCGCCATGAAAAAAGGGAGCAATTCAGCCCCCCTGCAATAGCTATTTCGAAGCCAATGAATTCGTCATTTCCTCTTGATTAACAACATCTTCTTTCTTTATTTGCATACGTAAAACCGGACCTATTGCTAATAAAATAAGTAACATTGTTATACAAAATACGGTAACTAGTGAGGTCATCTCCTTCAATCCTCCAGCTAGTGAAGTTCCAATTAACATTGCTCCCATAAACAGCGGTAAAATCGTCCCATTTACTCTTCCAATCATATTTTCTGGTACAAGTTGAATCATAAGCGTACCGACAACGATATTCACACAGGCTAAACAAATGCCTGTTCCAAACCTCATAAAACTAGTAATCCAAAATGATGTAGATAGCCCTTCTACTAAAAATGACATCGCTAATATGCTCATACCGAATACGAACATCTTTTTCGGGTTCACTTTTGAAGCGAAAATCGCAGCAACAATACCACCAATTAACATACCTATTCCATCAGCTGCAGCTAAATATTGAACTGCTTCCTTTTCCATTCCAAGGCGTTCTATTACAAGAAACACCTCTAATGGCATTGTTAATCCAACAGCTAAGCCTATAATGGTGAAAGTGATTGTAATCATACGTAAATTTTTCGTATGAAGAACATATTTCCAACCTTCTTTTATATCATTTTTTAATGAATCTCTCGCCACTTGCTCTTTTTCAACCCATTTTGGTAAGAATGAAAGGGCGATAGCAGATAACAAAAATAAAATGATTAAGCTATATAGTGACGTAAATAAACCAAGTTGTGTATACACAAGCGATCCTACCACCGGTCCAAAAATCAGAAATAATGACTGTAATGTTTGGTTAAATGCAATCGCATTTGCTACCTGTTCTTCTTTTACATAGCGCTTAAATATACGCGAAGATGATGGCTGAGAAAACTGACCTACAATCGCGGAAATGAGTGTTGCAAAAAATATAGCCTGCCAATAATCCAGTTTTAACAACAGGACAATTCCTATAATAGACAGGACACTTAATACATCTCCAGCGACCATTGTTCTTTTCGGATTCCAGCGATCAGCTAGCGCACCACCGATAAACGAGAAAATAAAAATAGGTGCATATTCCATAACTGATAACAACGACACGGAAACTGGATCATTATTCGTTCGCTCCATTATGAAATATAGAAGGGCCATATTTCTGATCCAAATTGCAAATTGTTGTAAAATATCAGACGCCATAACGAGCATAAATGCTCGGTTTTTAAATAAAGCGTTCATTTGCATTCCCCTTTCATAAACCGACCGTTCGGTCTATTTTGTTTTGTAAGAAAGCAACTGACCTATTATTCAGCTGCCATTCCCTTTAACAATACATCTATTGCCTTTTTATAAATACGTTGTAGCTCTTTATAATCTAACTCGTAGTAAAGTACTCCAAGCCCTGATAATAATCCATTCACAATATACATAAGATCGCGCGTATTATCTTCACGAAACTCTCCAGACTGTATGCCTGCTTCAATTAGTTTCTCAAACATAACATATGATTCTCTAGTTAAAGCTAATAGTTCATCCAAAATCTCTTTACTTACAACTTGGCTCATAGAGAATTCCTCTATTGCATTTGAAATTGGTTGCTGTATGTCCTCTACATGATATTCCGCGAGACCATATAGTTTTTCAGTACTAGTACTATACAACTTCTCTTTTTCATTCCATTTTTCAAGCCAATCATACGTATGCTGTTTCACTACAAATAAAAATAATTCTTCTTTACTTTTAAAGTGATAATAAATGCTTCCTTTACTTCGCTCTGTAATTTCACAAATCTCTTCCATAGATGTAGCTGCATAGCCCTGCTGTGAAAACAAACTTTCTGCTTTATATGCAATTTCTTTCTTTATCTCTTCTGCACTTCTTCTCATATTCACACCTCTTTAAACCGACCGTTCAGTCTAATAATAACAAATTAAAAACCTCTATTACAAGAGGCTATATTCCTTATTTAAGAAAACGTACTCTCAAACCATGTTCGAATCATATGTATGATTCCAATTTTAAATCCTAATTTAACAAGAAATACGCCTCCCGCAGCTAATAAAAATAACATTACTTTCCCCTTGTTTTTCACTTTTGGCTCCCTTTTCATTTCCATTCCCCTTAGTATGTTAAAAGTATTTAATCAAACGTTTGTTTAACTGCTTTTATGCATATGTAAGCCAACTAATCAAACGTTTGTTTAAAAAGAAATACGCCTATATAAGGCGCATTTTCATCAATCACCGCCACCACCGCAGCTTCCCCCACTATCTCCACCAAAAGACCCTCCACAATCATGTGAACCTCCATCATGCGAGCTATCATTATCAGATCCAGCAAAGAAAAATAATGGCGATGAGTTGTTAGATGAATTATGAATGTTATTTTGTTTCGTAAGATTTATCTTCTTTTTGTTTGATCGAACTGCTGTTACAATTATTCCAACTACAACAAATAATAGTATAAAAATAATAAATTCCATATAGAGCCCTCCCTTAATCTTCGAACAATTGAATGGTTCTCTCTAGATTTTCAAGTGAAATGAAGCGCGATTCACGAAGAATCTCTTTTCCATTATGAAATAGTAAAATTGTCGGTCCTGTAAATACTGCATATCGTCCTGCAACCTCTTGCATGTCTTGTAGTAATATCTCTATTTTCTCTACGTAATCATAATTCTCTAATACGTAATTTACTTTCCTTAACATGACATCACAAACACCACAATTTTCGGTTTTAATAAACAGAAGTACTAATTTTTGTTCTTCGATGTATGTTGCTAATTCTTCTATCGTTTTAAATTTTTTCATCTTATCCCTCTTAACGTACTTTATGAAATACTTTATCTTGATACATACGAAATGCTGAACTATCTTTAATCTTTCTCTTTTCCATTACTTGCTGAAAACGTAGCGTTTTTGCCGTTAACTCTTGTTGTAATTTTTTTCTCTCTTCTTCATCATAACAGCAAGCAATTAAATCCTCTATTTTTAATATATCTTTTTGTAGTTCCATTTCTGGGGGAATCATTCCCGCATTTTTTAAAATTTTATAACTCATTCTAAGTTCTGGAGGTACCATTGAAAGATCTTCTAATTGTAGTGGTTTTCCTTTTCCCGGAATATTATCGAGATCACCATTCCGTATTGCTTCTCGAATTTTTTCTTCAGCAATATTCAAAAACACATCCACACTATTCCCTCCTTTACATATTTTTACTATTATTTTACATGATATTTTCTCATCTTGCTATGCCATAAGAAATTGACTTCATACAATTTTTTCTCAATTTTATTTATAAGGAGCTATTTTCTAACTCACAGATGTTTTATTTTCATATACAGTTTGTATTCAAGCCCTTTTATATTGAGAAAATCCTTCTAAATTGAATAAAGCGTTTACACTAAATCTTACATTTGTTACGATTTAATCATCCTCAGCTCCTTGTATAGACTTCGTGATGTCTGATCATTTTTATCTAGATGATTTATACATCTAGATTCATTTTGATTTATTGGCGCATGCCTTTAAATATATCTTTTATTTTGAAAGGAGAAATGGCTATGAAATCAAAAAAATTCACACTGCTATTACTATCCCTACTACTCTTCTTACCTCTTTTTCTTACAAACTTTATTACTCCAAATGTCGCATTAGCAGATTCACCCAAGCAAGGTCAAAAAATTGTTGGATATTTTCCTTCATGGGGGATTTACGGACGTAATTATCAAGTTGCAGACATTGATGCATCCAAGTTAACCCATTTAAACTATGCTTTCGCTGATATTTGCTGGAATGGAAAACATGGAAACCCTTCTACTCACCCCGATAATCCAAATAAACAAACGTGGAACTGTAAAGAGTCTGGTGTACCACTGCAAAATAAAGAGGTCCCTAATGGTACTCTCGTACTCGGTGAACCATGGGCCGATGTCACAAAATCTTATCCTGGCTCAGGTACAACTTGGGAAGATTGTGATAAATACGCACGCTGCGGAAATTTCGGCGAACTGAAACGATTAAAAGCTAAGTATCCTCACTTAAAAACAGTTATTTCCGTTGGTGGCTGGACTTGGTCTAACCGCTTTTCTGATATGGCCGCTGATGAAAAAACAAGAAAAGTATTTGCTGAATCTACAGTCGATTTCCTTCGCGAATATGGATTTGACGGCGTTGATTTAGACTGGGAATATCCGGGCGTAGAAACAATTCCTGGTGGTAGTTATCGTCCTGAAGATAAGCAAAACTTCACCCTACTCCTTCAAGATGTTCGAAATGCATTAAATAAAGCTGGTGCAGAAGATGGTAAACAATATTTACTAACAATCGCGTCAGGTGCAAGCCAACGTTACGCTGATCATACAGAGCTAAAGAAAATCTCTCAAATACTGGATTGGATTAATATTATGACATATGATTTCCACGGTGGGTGGGAAGCTACTTCTAACCATAATGCAGCTCTATACAAAGATCCAAATGACCCAGCAGCAGATACGAAATTTTACGTAGATGGTGCGATAGACATTTATACAAATGAAGGTGTTCCAGCCGATAAACTCGTATTAGGTGTACCATTTTACGGACGCGGATGGAAAAGTTGCGGAAAAGAAAATAACGGACAATACCAACCTTGTAAACCAGGTAGTGATGGAAAGCTCGCTTCTAAAGGTACTTGGGATGATTATTCTACCGGTGATACAGGTGTGTATGATTATGGTGATCTAGCAGCTAATTATGTTAATAAAAATGGCTTTGTTCGCGGATGGAACGATGTAGCGAAAGTACCTTATTTATATAATGCGACTACAGGTACATTTATTAGCTATGATGACAACGAATCTATGAAATATAAAACAGACTATATAAAGACGAAAGGTTTAAGTGGTGCAATGTTTTGGGAGCTTAGCGGGGATTGCCGTACAAGTCCAAAATATAGTTGTAGTGGGCCAAAATTACTTGATACGTTAGTAAAAGAATTACTAGGTGGACCTATTACTCAAAAAGATACTGAGCCACCAACAAACGTAAAAAATATTGCTGCTACAAATAAAAATTCAAACTCAGTTCAATTAAACTGGACTGCATCTACTGATAACGTAGGAGTTACGGAATATGAAATTACTGCTGGAGAAGAGAAATGGAGTACAACAACAAATAGCATTACAATTAAAAACTTAAAATCTAATACAGAATACACATTTTCAATAATAGCAAAAGATGCTGCTGGGAATAAATCACAGCCTACTTCTATTATTGTAAAAACAGATGATGCTAACACAACAACTCCTGGTGGAAATAGCAATGCTACCTTTTCAGTCACTTCAAATTGGGGAAGTGGTTACAACTTCTCGATTGTAATTAAAAATAGTGGAACAACTTCTGTTAAAAACTGGAAATTAGAATTTGATTATAACGGCAATTTAACACAAGTTTGGGATTCTAAAATTAGTAGTAAAATAAATAATCATTACGTAATTACGAATGCAGGATGGAATGGTGAAATTCCTCCTGGTGGATCGATTACAATCGGAGGGGCAGGAACAGGCACTCCTGCTGAGCTTGTAAATGCATCCATTAGCGAAAACTAAAAGTAACTTCCATTAATTATTTCATTGAAGTTTGAATTTAGGTTTGAGTGCTCTCTCCTAAATTCAAACTTTTAATTTTATGAAAATCACTAATAAATATTATAATAACTTATTATAATTATATTTAGTTCCCAATATGAAGTTTATGTGAAGTTCACCTGAATTTTACATGAATTTCCTTTAAGTTCTATTGTCTTCCTATACTAAGCACATTATCCTTTACATATAGGCATTATTTTCATTCCATTTCAAACTATCTATATATATAAAGAAAGATAGTCGCCTATTAGGGAAAGGCATCTAGTATTATTATTATAATTATAAACATAACAAAAGAAAAAGCACGCTTATAAGCGCACCATAAGAGTGCTTCTTCATACAATTCTCATGTAAAAGTTCTCGAAAATCATGTTAATCACAAAGAAAAGGCATTAGCTTATATAAGCTAATGCCTTTTCTTTGTGATTATTTTTCAGCATTCCATTCTTCTATATTCCATACTTTTGTTATCCATGCTTCATAGAAAGAAGGCTCATGTGAGACAAGTAAAACTGTTCCTTTATATTGTTGTAACGCTTCCTGCAAAGACTTTTTTGTTTCTATATCCAAATGATTAGTTGGTTCATCTAAAATTAAAACATTACTTTTCGTTACGATCAGTTCGCATAAACGTACCTTCGTTTGTTCTCCGCCGCTTAATAAACGAATAGGTTTTAATACGTGTTCTTCTTTCAATCCACACTTTGCTAACGCTTGGCGTACTTCTTTCTTTGTCATATCTGGTCGCTCTGCCCAAATTTTCTCTAACGGTGTTGTTTCAGAAGCAAACTCTTCCTGTGCAAAGTACGCAGGATTTACTCGTTCTCCAACAGAAATTGAACCGCTTAGCGGCTTTATTTGACCTAATAATGTTTTTAACATCGTCGTTTTTCCAATTCCATTATGACCAATAATCGCTATCTTTTCTCCTTTTTTCACTTGTAAATTCAACTCTGGACATAACGGATCACTATAACCTATCCTTAGTTTCTCAGCTTGCAATATACGACTCACCGGCTCCTCATAAACATTGAAATCAAAACGGGATCGAGTTACATGATTAATTTTTTCAACCCTTTGCATTTTCTCCAATACTTTCTCTCGACTTTTAGCCTGTTTCGCTTTTCGAATTTTATTTTTTTGAATAAATGTTTCTAACTGAGAGATTTCTTTTTGTTGTTTCGCATGCGCTGATTGTAATTGTTTCTTTTGCACTTGATAACTTTGCACAAACTTTTCATAATTTCCTACGTATCGCTTCACTTTCCCTCCTTCTAGATGAAAAATAACATTTGTAATACTGTTCAAAAATACTTCGTCATGTGAAATGATTACATAAGCTTTTTCATATAGACTCAAATATGATTGCAACCATTCTATATGAGCTGTATCTAAATAATTTGTTGGCTCATCTAGCAATAAAACATCAGCTTTTTCTAAAAGGAGCTTCCCAAGTAATAACTTTGTTCGCTGTCCCCCACTTAACTTCGATACATCCTTTTTCACCCCTATTTCAAATAAACCTAAACCGCTTGCTACTTCTTCAACTTCTGTATGAATGTGATAAAAATTAGAGCTTTCCAATATAGTTTGTAATTCTCCATACTTTACTAACAATTTTTCTACTTCTCCTGCTCCATTCATTTGTTCAGCAATTTTTAACATCTCACATTCAATCGCATACAAATCAGCAAATGCACTTTGCAAGTATCCCTCAATTGTCATCCCTTCTTGTAAAGCCATATGCTGCTGTAAAAAACCTACCTTCACATGAGGAAACCATTCAATATTCCCATCATCATGTATAAGCTCTCCTGTTAAAATCCTTAACAATGTTGATTTTCCGATTCCATTTTTCCCTACTAACCCAACATGCTCGCCCTTCAATAGTCGAAAACATGCATTATATAAAATGGCTTTCTCACCATACGAATGACTTACATTTTCTACCGTTAATATACTCATTATTTTCTCTCCTTTACTTATGGTCCATAAGCTAAATAGAGAGAGCAACAGTATAAAGCCTTATTTAATTGTGCATATAAAAAAATGGGTAAGGTGAATACACCTTACCCATTACATATTATCGTAAAAAAGGATTAAGGTTCTTTACCTGCTGTCTTCAATTTAGCTTAATCGATAAAAATGGGCAGACTTCTCCCGTATCAAGCTAAAACCATTTGAAGAACAGTTGATAAAGTCATTTTATCCTTTCACTCCTTTAACATTTGTTATATTAAGAGTATAAACTACTCTGTTATATTCTATTCTCTACTTTTCCTTTTGTTCCTTCCCCGTTTTATCGTTTTCTGCATACATTTCTTTATACATCTTTTCTAACGCATATGGACTTGTAAAGATGAGCGTTAACGATTTCCACATATAAATTCTTCTTTGTAATTCTATTCCGTATCCTTTACTAACCATACTTTTCACTTCTGGAATATGGTCCTCAGCTTGAAATTGTTGTACAGACTTCAATTCATCCGTTTTAAAATCTGTTAAAAGACCTATCACAACTCGTCCATGTTCCTGTGAACTTTCTTCTAAATCAAACTGAATTGAATGAACAAAACCTAAAACGTGAAAAATTTGAGCATGTAAACCGACAACAGCACGCTGTTCCATTAAGGTGTAACACTCTCGTTTTAACACCTCTACCATTTCCAAGGAATTTCTATTAACTTTCATTTTGCTGACAAACATAATTTTTACAATATGAGCGACTGCCCCCATACTTTTTAATACACTCTCTAGAATTTCTACCGCGTCTTCTACATAACCATTTGAAATTATGGAATGAATAAATTCATCTAATACCGCTTGAAACTTTTTAATTAAATGTAAATCACGTAACTCCGGAACATCTTTTCTCAATTGATCTCGACCTTGAACCCACTTTAAAATTTCTGTCATTTCTTCTTCTTTTAATTCATGATGTTCCATACCATATTTCATTAATAAAATATGATTTTTTAATAAAGCTTTTCTTTCTTCAAGATTATCTGCCGTTAATTCATCTACTATCTTCTCTATAGTTTTCATCTTTCTCCCCCTATAAAAAAAGCCTCTTAACAGTAATTATACTAAAAACTGTTAAAAGACTTTTTCTATTTTTTCATATAAGGTGCTAATACTCTCAAAATTTCTTCCTTGTCCTTCTTTAACTCAAGCGATGTTAACATATCCATCGTTCTCGGCCTAGGTAATTTCACTTGTACCTCGCCAACTATTGATGCTGGTCTTTGAGATAAAATAAATACGCGATCTGAAAGCAAGATTGCCTCATCTAAGTCATGTGTAACCATAACGATTGTTTGCTTCTCTTGGTGCCAAGAGTTTAAAAGCCAGCTATGTACTTCCATTTTTGTAAAAGCATCTAATTTACCAAAAGGCTCATCAAGTAGCATAATTGGCTTTTCACATAAATATGTGCGCAGAAAACTAATTCTTTGACGCATACCACCAGACAATTCATCAGGATAATGGTCTGCATATTCATCTAGTCCAAACTGCTTTAATGCTTCCATTCCTTCTGTCAGCCTTTGTTTTTTCGGCTTTCCTTCAATTTCTAACGGAAGAACGATATTTTGCAAAGCTGACCGCCACGGTAGTAATAAATCCTGTTGCGGCATATAACTTACAACATCTTGCTCTTGTATTTGTTTATCGTTATACGTTACACTTCCACTTGTTGGATTTTCAACATTTGCGATCATATTTAATAGTGTACTTTTCCCGCAACCACTCGGTCCTACAAAAGAAACGAACTCTCCCTCTCGTATAGAAGCACTAATATTTGCTAATACATTCTTTCCATCGAAAGATTTCACAATATCTTTTATTTGTAATCCGCTCATTTTTCACTTGGAAGGAACTCATTTGTAAAGGCATCTTTCACATCAATTTTCTTCTTAATAACTTTGTTATCATATAAGAAATTCATGTAATTCGTCCAAACTTCTTCCTTCTGTACTCCCCACGCTTTTGCATCATCTTGATACTTCGTACTTAACCATTTTTGACTTTCTTGTACTAAATCTTTATTTACATCTGGAACAGCTTTAATTAAAATATCAGCAGATTCTTTTGGTTCTTTAATTGCAAAATTATACCCCTCTGTCGTTGCACTCATAAACTTTTTCACAAAGTCTTTATCTTGCTTCGTATGTTTTTCACTCGTAATAATAACAGGACTATAGAAATCAAGCGCTGGATCTAAGTCTTTTACCATAATCGTATTTAACTCTTTTCCTTGGCGTTTCGCTTCAATTCCATCCCATCCGTAATAAATCCATTCAAAGTCTGCATCACGACCAATTGATTTAAAGAAATCTGTTTGTCCTAAGATGATTTTTTCCACTTTATTATAATCAGCTTGATTTTTCTCCATAATTGTCTTTAATGTAGCTTCTTCCGCTGGTCCTCCCCAGCCTCCATAACGTTTACCTTCAAAATCTTTCGGTGAAGTCATGTTATCTTTCTTAAGCGATGCAAAAGCTGAAGTGTTATGCTGAATAATCGCTCCTACAGATACAACAGGAATACCTTCCACACGAGCCAACGTTACATTTTCTTGTGCGCTTATTGCAAAGTCAGCTTTTCCTGAAGCTATCATTTGCTCCGCTGTCACATTATCACCAGGCTGAATAATTTCTACATCTAAGCCTTGCTTTTTATAATAATCTTTCGCTTGCGCTACATATAAGCCAGTATGATTCGTATTCGGAAACCAATCTAGTACTACTTTTACTTTTTGATCTTTACTTGCACTTTCTTCTTTCTTCGCCGGATTACATCCAGCCACACCTACCGCTAATAAGGCAGCCAACATAACCTTTAAACCTTTTTTCATTTTCTGCCGTCCTTTCTATATATCCATGGTGCTGTTATTCTTGCCATAAACTCCACGATAAAATACAGACATAATGTCACCATAACAATAATTGCTGCAACACCAAATACTCGGGCTGTTAAAAAGGATTTTGTAGCCCTTGTAAGCATAACTCCTAATCCTTCACTGGCACCGAGCCATTCTCCAATAATCGCTCCCATTACGCTATATGTAACTGCAATTTTTAAACCGGAGAAAAAGTATGGAAGCACTGCTGGAAACTTTACTTTCTGGTAAACTTGCCATTTCGTTGCCTTCATCGTTTGCAACAACTTCAACATATTTTTATCTACCGTTTGAAAACCTTCTAAAATGCTAAGCGCAATCGGGAAGAAACAAACGAGTATTACTACCATTACTTTCGGTAGCATTCCATATCCAAACCAAATAATAAATAACGGTGCAAGTACAACGATTGGAATCGTTTGCGAAATAACAAGCAACGGATTTATTAAAATACGAAATAAAGGGATAACGTCCATAATAATTGCAATACTTGTCCCAATTAAAATCGCAAAGAACAGTCCAATTATAACCTCTTGCAATGTTTGCATCGTATTCGGTAATAGTAAATCTTTCATCCCAATTAATTCTTGAACAATGGCAGAAGGCTTCGGTAAAATCCACGGTTCAATTTTAAATAATGAAACAGATCCTTCCCATATCGCAATGAGAAGGATAAGCCAAATTGTTGTAATTATTTTAGATTGCTTCTGGTTTTGCATATTCATCACGGTACTTCCAAACTTTTTCATCTATCGTTACACCAGTGCTTGGACGATAATGGATTTTAATAGAAGTAATCACTTCTTCTGCTCCAGCATCCACACAAGCTTGTTGTGCACGTTTAATGACATCAAGAAGTACATCTAACTCTCCTTCCAGCGTTGTTTCCATTGCCCCTACTTCATAACGAACTCCCGATTGTTGTACAACCTCAATTGCTTTATCAACAACAGAATATACATCCTTTGTTTTTGCTTGTGGTACTACTGAAAACGAAATTGTAACTTGTTGTGACATGGTAAAATCCCCCTTATGAAATTAAATTTTAAAACAAGAAAAGGCTTTCCTACGCAGTAGGAAAGCCTTGTATGCAAGTTATTATAGAATAACATATGCTACATCACTTTAAGTAACTCCCTACGCTGGCATTATCCAGATCAGGTTGAGGGTCGATGTTTGCTCACATCCTCTCAGCCAATTGGCTCCCCGGTCCTTAATTCGTTTTCATTGTAGCATGATTTATTTTATTGAACAAACAAAAGCATGTATAATCATTTCATTTAACTTTTAAATTCCCCAATTAACTCTTGTAACTCCTGTGAAAGCCAGCTTAAAGAACTGGCTAATTCAGCAATATCTTGTACAGACATTTTCTGTTCTTTCATGCTTTCTTCAACATTACTACTACTATTCGCATACTTATTTGCGATAAGTGATAGTTCATTGACAACACGTACAATATTTTGGCTATTTTGCAATATATCACTTGAATTGCTAGAAACAACTCTAACTTGATTGATAACAGTTTGTGCTGATTCCGAAATTTTTTCAAAGAAAGCACCACTACTTTCAACAAGTTTCATCCCAGATTCTACTTCTTTTGAAGTTTTTTGCATTGAAACAACAGCTTCTTCCGTTCCAGCTTGTGTTTCCCCTATTAATTTTGCTATATCTTTTGCTGATGCTTCCGTCTGCTCTGCTAATTTACGCACTTCATCAGCAACAACGGCAAATCCGTCTCCAGTTTCCTCAGCACGTGAAGCTTCAATAGTAGCATGCAAAGCTAGCGAATTAGTTTGCTTTGAAATACTTGTAATTACAGTTACAATATCACTAATTTCTTTTGATCTTACTTCCAAAGAATAAATGATAGAAGATAAATCTTGTACTGCATTTTGTATTATATTCATTTGATTAATCGCCTGTTTAGTAACATCGTTTCCTTCTCCTGAATGATGCTCTATACCTTCAGACTCTTTCGCCATTTGTTTTGCAGCATTCGTTATCTCTTCCATCTTATCTGCCATCTCATATACAATACCTAAATACTCTGGTACTGAAGTTTCTTGTGACTGAGCGCCAGCTCTTAACTCAACCATAGAACTTACGATTTCTTGAACTGCCATGCTATTCTCTTTCGTACTCACTGACAATTCTTGTGAAGATGAGGAAACCTGTTCTGCTGTCTGTTTCACTTTATCTATAATTCCTTTAAACTTCTCGATGGTATTATTAAAATACGCATTAATAATACCAATATCATCTGGTCTTTCCTCTAATTTAATACTTAAATCACCTTCACCAACTTTGCGCAATCCTTCACGTAAATCCCGCAATGGAGCAAGTGCGTTACGTACGATTAAGAATTGAATAACAGTTGCAATTAAAACAGAAATACAAATAAACATTAAACCTTGTATAATGAATTTTTCCTTTGTACTAGGAACAATAGAGGCATCTACATCGGCTGCAACAATTGCCACAATATTTCCGTCTCCATCTTTAATCGGCTCTAATATCGTTACCCATGATCCTAATAGATCTTCATATACTACTGTCATATTTGCTTTTTTCGTGCTCATTACCTTATCATATGCTTCCATCCAAAGATCTGGTTGTTTATAATATTCTCCCGGCTTTACTTCAACAATATTTGATAAGTCTGTAGACAAGTCGACGATTAGTAACTCACCTTTTTCATTTTTTTCTGCTCCAACAATATAGGTTTGTCCGACACTATTCAACTCTTCCGTCGCTTCATCTAATTTCTCTGTTAACTTCTCTCTCTTTTCTCTTTGTGCTACTGGGTCTTTTGTAACATCTCTCACTATTTGTTCGTCTAATTTATGTAATACCGTATCTCCTGTTTCAAAGGAATGCCTTTCAAATATAGACATCATGCTATTTTGAAACATGTTAAAACTTAACGCTCCCATAGTACCAACAAGCGTCAAAATAACTAACACAGTTAACAATACATTCTTTTGAAGAAATGATAGTTTGTGCCAATATTTTTTCATTAACATCACCTTTCTTAATTAACTCAATATAAAGAAAAACTATTAAAATATAAACCTTATTAACAATTGATAACAATTCTCATTTATTTGCAAATAAAAAAAAGACCAATGAAAAAGCATTGGTCAAGACCAACCCTATCCGTCCGGTAACTGGCTAGCGTAGCCTTTCGGCCTTAGCTCCTGTAGTTTTGCGTCCTAATGTTTCCATCAGTTTGCCTTTCTCGCTGAACGAGTTGAACGATATGGGAGTTCTATGAGAATTTCATTATTCTCTATCAAAGATTACAACATAAAAATTAAAATGTCTACCTATTTAGAGATATAAATGTAAATTTTTAACGTATTATTTTTTCGAAATAATTTAACAAAGTACGTGAATGTTACATTTCTTGTGTTATATAATAAAAAACGTATATAACACAAGGATTATTTTGAGTATTTATTTTAATTTTCATTTAAATTAAATTATTCGAATATATCTTAACTAATGAATTTCGGAGGTAGTTTATCATGTTTTGGCTACAATTTCTTACGTTACTACTCTGCATTTTTATTGGCGCACGCCTAGGCGGAGTTGGTCTAGGAGTAATGGGTGGCGTTGGTATGGCAATACTTGTTTTCGTCTTCCACTTACAACCTACAGCTCCTCCTATTGATGTAATGCTTATGATTTTAGCAGTAATTACTGCTGCTGGTGCACTCCAAGCCGCTGGAGGAATGGACTACCTTGTTCATCTGGCTGAGAAAGCATTACGAAAAAATCCAAAACGTATTACATTCTTTGCTCCAATTGTTACTTATTTATTTACACTCTGTGCAGGAACTGGTCACGTTGCTTATTCTGTACTTCCTGTTATCGCAGAAGTCTCTCGCGAATCCGGAATTAGACCGGAACGACCAATGTCAATCGCCGTAATTGCTTCCCAACAAGCAATTACAGCTAGTCCTATATCAGCTGCAACAGTTGCACTTTTAGCAATGTTAGCTGACTATAAAATCACTTTATTAGATATTTTAAAAGTAAGTATCCCTTCTACTTTCATCGCTTGTATGGTAGCTGCATTTGTTGCTAGCAAAATGGGGAAAGAATTAAATGAAGACCCTGAATACTTAAAACGATTAAAAGAAGGCATGATTCCTAAGATTGAAGAGAAAAAAGAATTTGTTGGTGTAAAAGGTGCTAAATTATCAGTTATCCTTTTCCTAGTAGGAACTTTTCTTGTCGTACTTCTCGGTTCATTTGAAGCACTTCGTCCAGGATGGATAGTTGATGGGAAGTTAGCCCGCCTTTCCATGCCAAATACAATTGAAATGGTTATGTTAACGATTGCAGCTCTTATTATTATTTTCTGCAAACCAAATGTAGAAAGCATCGTGTCTGGTAACGTCTTTAAAGCGGGGGCAACAGCAGTTGTTGCTATTTTCGGGATCGCTTGGATGGGAGATACTTTCTTTAACGGAAACTTAAATATGATTCAAGGATCCATTCAGCACCTAGTAACAAGTGCACCATGGCTATTTGCCATCGCATTATTCATTCTATCTATTTTACTATATAGCCAAGCCGCAACAGTACGCGCTTTAATGCCTCTTGGATTATCACTCGGTATTCCACCAGCACTACTAATCGCGATGTTCCCTGCAGTAAATGGATACTTCTTCATTCCAAACTATGGAACAATCGTTGCTGCCATTAACTTTGATCGTACTGGTACAACTGGCATTGGTAAATATGTTTTAAATCATAGCTTTATGATTCCAGGCCTAATCGCAACATTCACTTCTATCGGAATTGGAATGCTCTTAATTTCAATTATGTTTTAAAGAAAAAGCACAAACCTACAAATTTACAGGGTTTGTGCTTTTTTAACTGTCCATTCTTCCGTTATTTCCTTTACTATTTGTGTGAAGTACCCTTTTTCTACAAACTCTTACTTACTTCCTCCACTAACTTCTTCGTACTTTCATACACAGATTCCGCTAAACTAATAGCTGAAATAACTGAAACACCGTCCGCACCCGCTTCTATAACCGAAGCTGTATTCTCAATTGTAATCCCACCAATTCCAACAATCGGTATTGTAATTCCTTGTTCTCTAAAGTGAGCTAAACCTTTCGTTCCTTGAACTGCTTTCGTATCTTTTTTCGTACTCGTTGGGAAAATAGGGCCAACTCCTAAATAATCAGCTCCGTTTTCAATTGCCCAGCGTGCTTCTTCAATTGTATGTGTAGATACACCGATAATTTTATCCCCCATTTTTTCACGAACAGAAGTAATTCCTTCATCATCTTGTCCAACATGCACGCCATCTGCATCCAACTCGAGAGCTAGTTCCACATCATCATTTACGATGAATGGTACACCGTACTCCTTACAAATTGCTTGTAGTTCTTTTGCGAAACAAATGCGTTTCTCTCCCGTTAAAGCGCCTTCCCCCTTTTCACGAAATTGAAAAATTGTTATACCACCTTCAAGCGCATCTCTCAATACTTGCAGTGGATCCTTCGTACAATTGCTACTTCCCATAATAAAATATACTGATAACAACCTAGACATTTCTGCCTTTGAAATACGCGACATTTATTCTCCCTCCTTACTATATAACCTCAATCTTCCCATACTTCTCTATATCACCTGAAGTCGTATTCGCTAACTGATTCAAAAATTCAATTTGGAAACTACCAGGTCCTTTTTCCACTGTCTTAGAAGCTGCCAGTTCCGCAGCTACACCATAAAACGTTAACGCTGCTACTGCTGCCTTTACATAATCCTTTTCTACCGCTACAAATGCTCCTATTACAGAAGTTAGTAAACAACCCGTTCCCGTAACTTTCGTTAAAATAGGGTGACCATTTCGAATAAGAATCGTTCGCTCTCCATCTGTAACAACATCTTCTTTTCCAGTAATCACCGCAACTGTATTTAATTCATCCGCTGCCTGTTTTGCAATACTTACGACATTACCATTCCCATCACCAGCGTCTACCCCTTTAATTTCCCACCTCTCATTAATAACGTTCGCTATTTCAGCTGCATTTCCGCGAATAATCCCTAATTCGATTTCAGCCGGAATATGTCTCGCAACTTCTGTTCGATACGATGTTGCTCCTGCACCAACTGGATCAAACAGTACTGGCACATTGTTCACATTTGCTGATTTACCGGCAAGTAACATCGCTTCTACTTCTTCCGGACGAAGTGTTCCCATATTTAATACTAACGCTCCAGCAATGCTAGCCATTTCTGCCACTTCTTCTTTTGCATACGCCATTACAGGTGATGCCCCTAATGCTAATAAGCCGTTAGCTGTAAAATTTGTTACAACAACATTTGTAATATTATGAACGAGCGGATTAGATTCTCTCACCAAATCCACTACTTTACTAATTTCTTTCCTATTCATCCTTCTCATCTCCTAACTATAGTGATGGGAGATACACAAAAAGGCACTTTGCGCGTACGCAAAGTGCCTGAACATGTGCTTTTACACTCTCCCTACGCTGGCATTATCCAACAGGTTCAAATGGTCAATGACGGATTAGTCATACTCTCAGTTTGCATCCACAAACTCCCATGTGCTTATTATTCTTCTACTTCAAAGTCTACTCTTATTCTACTAAAATAACAAGTTCTTTACTTTTCTATTTCATATAGAAGAAACTGATAAAACAATAAGCATAATAAATAAGTATCTTTTTTTCATAGTCTCATCATGGTGCATACTATGTTCTGTCGATATCATTTGATTTCAAACAGATTTTGTTCACTCCACTAAAAAGCGTTCAAATCTAGAGCGAAACTGAATCTCAAGAAGATGTATGCTATAGTTAACGTATGGAAATTTGAAAGGATGTTTTTAATATGTCAAAAAGCGTTATAATCGCTGAAAAGCCTTCCGTTGCACGAGATATTGCACGTGTACTTAAGTGTGATAAAAAAGGAAATGGCTACCTTGAAGGTAGTAAATATATTGTAACTTGGGCTTTAGGTCATCTTGTTACATTAGCAGATCCAGAAAGCTATGATGTAAAATATAAAAAGTGGAATTTAGAAGATTTACCGATGCTACCTGAGCGTTTGAAATTAACTGTTATTAAACAAACAGGGAAACAATTTAATGCTGTAAAAAGTCAGCTACTTAGAAAAGATGTAAATGAAATTATTGTAGCGACAGACGCTGGACGCGAAGGAGAATTAGTTGCTCGTTGGATTATTGATAAAGTTAGAATTAACAAACCAATCAAACGCCTATGGATTTCATCTGTTACTGATAAAGCAATTAAAGATGGTTTCGCAAATTTAAAACCAGGTAAAGCATATGACAATTTATACGCTTCAGCTGTCGCACGTTCAGAAGCTGACTGGTATATCGGTCTTAACGCGACTCGAGCTTTAACGACTCGCTTTAATGCCCAGCTAAACTGTGGCCGTGTGCAAACACCTACTGTCGCTATGATTGCTAATCGCGAAGATGAAATAAAAAACTTCAAAGCTCAAACTTACTACGGCATTGAAGCGCAAACGACGAATCAGTTAAAACTAACGTGGCAAGATGCAAATGGTAATAGCCGTAGTTTTAATAAAGAAAAAATTGATGGTATTGTAAAAGGTTTAGATAAGTATAATGCTACTGTTGTGGAAATTGATAAAAAACAGAAGAAATCATTCTCTCCTGGTCTTTACGATTTAACTGAATTACAACGTGATGCAAATAAAAAGTTCGGTTACTCTGCGAAAGAAACATTAAACATTATGCAGAAATTGTATGAACAACACAAAGTGCTAACGTACCCTCGTACAGATTCACGCTATATTTCATCTGATATCGTTGGAACACTTCCAGAACGTCTAAAAGCATGTGGTGTTGGAGAGTACCGTTCCTTAGCACATAAAGTATTACAAAAGCCTATCAAGGCTAATAAATCATTTGTTGATGATAGTAAAGTAAGTGATCATCACGCAATTATTCCAACAGAAGGATACGTTAACTTCTCCGCCTTCACAGATAAAGAACGTAAAATTTATGATTTAGTTGTAAAACGTTTCTTAGCTGTTTTATTCCCGGCATTCGAATACGAACAACTAACGTTACGCACAAAAGTCGGCAATGAAACGTTCATTGCACGCGGAAAAACAATTTTACATGCAGGTTGGAAGGAAGTATATGAAAATCGCTTTGAAGATGATGATGTAACTGATGACGTAAAAGAGCAACTTTTACCTCGCATCGAAAAAGGCGATACATTAACTGTAAAGTTAATTATGCAAACATCAGGTCAAACGAAAGCACCTGCACGTTTTAACGAAGCAACTTTACTTTCAGCAATGGAAAATCCTACAAAATATATGGATACGCAAAATAAACAACTTGCTGATACGTTAAAATCAACTGGTGGATTAGGTACTGTAGCAACGCGTGCTGATATTATCGACAAGCTATTCAATTCGTTCTTAATTGAAAAACGTGGTAAAGATATTCACATTACTTCAAAAGGCCGTCAGTTACTTGATTTAGTACCAGAAGAGTTAAAATCACCTACACTAACTGGTGAGTGGGAACAAAAGCTAGAGGCGATCGCAAAGGGTAAACTGAAAAAAGAAGTATTCATTTCAGAAATGAAGAACTATACGAAAGAAATTGTTTCTGAAATAAAATCGAGTGATAAAAAATATAAACATGACAATATTTCAACAAAGTCTTGTCCAGATTGCGGTAAACCAATGCTAGAAGTAAACGGCAAAAAAGGAAAAATGCTCGTTTGCCAAGACCGTGAATGTGGTCATCGTAAAAATGTATCTCGTACAACAAACGCTCGTTGTCCGCAGTGTAAGAAGAAATTAGAATTACGTGGTGAAGGTGCAGGACAAATTTTCGCATGTAAATGTGGCTATCGCGAAAAACTTTCCACGTTCCAAGAGAGACGTAAAAAAGAATCTGGAAACAAAGCTGATAAGCGCGATGTTCAAAAATATATGAAACAACAGAACAAAGAAGAAGAACCATTAAACAATCCGTTCGCAGAAGCATTAAAAAAATTAAAATTTGATTAAACAAAAAAGTTCCTACCTCTATCGGTAGGAACTTTTTATTTTAGTGAATGATTTTACTTCCTTTTGCATTCTCAACGAATTTTTCGCTTGATTTGTTAATTGGTGTTTTCAGTAATAACGCAGCTACAATCATAACTACTACGAAAGCACTTAACACAAGTAAATCTCGCGTCACGATATCCCAAAGCATTCCGCCAACTGTTTCACGAATTGCGCTAATTGCGTATGTGAATGGTAAGAACGGATAAATCGCTTGGAAGAACGCTGGTGTCATTTGAATTGGGAATGTTCCGCCCGATCCTGCTACTTGCAGTACAAGTAAAATGATCGCCATCGATTTCCCAACGTTTCCGAAAATAGAAACGAGTGAGTATACGATACAAACGAAGACTCCACCAATAAATAAACTAAATAATACAAACCAGAATTTATCGACTACGTACGTACCGAGTAAGAATATATCTCCCATTGATACGATAAACGCTTGTGAAAGACCTATCGTTAAAAATGTTAATAAACGTCCGAAGTAAATTTCATGGCTCTTATAATTCGCGCCTTCTTCGTGCACTTCTACCGTTAATAATGAAACCATTAATAATGCGCCTACCCATAATGCAAGCACTGTATAGAATGGTGACATTGCTGAACCGTAGTTCGGCATCGCAAATAATTTATTCTCTTTTAAATTGACTGGATTTGCAAAGTAATCACTTTGCTTCTCAACATCGTTTTTCAATAAGCGTATGATGTCTTTTAAATCCTCTTCAGATTCAAAATCACGAATTTTATTTGCTAATTCTTTAATCTTTTTCTCAGTAGCTGGCATTTCAGCTTTAATATCTGCTAATTTCTTTTTACCATCTACTAAGCCTTTTGATGAATCTTCTAGTAACTTTTTAACATCTGGAAGCTTTTTGTCTGCTTCTTTTAAAATTTGAGATGTGTTTTTAGACATCTCTTTCGTACGAGCAATAGCTGCATTGAAATTTGGAGTGATTTCTGAGTCATATTTAGCTAAAATGTCACCAATTTGGCCCGAAACATTTTTAGATACTTCATTAATGCTCTCAATAACATCTGCCGCTGGTTTTTGCCCTTTATTAATAGAGTCAATTCCTTTATCAGTTAAATCGATACCTTTTTGAAGACCATCTTTTACTTTATTCAATTTAGAAATCGTGTTATTCGTGTTCTTATCACTATTTACATCTGCTAAAACTTTATTTGTATTTTCCAGAACTGGAATCATATCATTAACTAAATTCCATGCTGCTTTGAACTGTCCATTTAAATCATTTAAGGCTACTTTTGTAGAGTCTAATCCATTAACACCTGCGTTGCTTAAGTCTTCTCTTGCTTTTCCAAGTTCTGTTTTTACTCTGCTGTAATCACTTACAGCCTTATCGTACTTTTCTCTACCATTGTCTAATGCCTCATTGGTTTGATTTACTAACTCATTCGCTTTTTTTATATCTTGATTTAAATTACCTCTAAGTTGCTGAGCATCTTCTTTTACATTTTCAGCTTTGTCTTTCAATTGCTCAGCTTGGTTTTTCAATTGCTCAGCTGTGCTTACTGCTTTTTCGAAATCTGCTACAAACGTAGCATTATAATCTGCTTCTGCTTGATTTACCAAGTTATTTATTGCATCTAGCTTTTTATCAGTAGCATCTCTTACATCTTGTTTCACTTCTTGCCCTGTACCAATAATATTGGCAATATCTTTAACGCCACCATTTGCATTTACAATTGCTGTTTTAAGGTTTGTTAATTTCTCTATTCTCTTTTGGAAGAATTCTTTTCCAAAATCAGTTGATGCCGACTCTTTAAATTTAGTAAAGATATCAATTACATATGAAACACTATCTGCTCTACCTTGTAGCGTCTCAGAAACATTATTAAGATCTTGTTTCGCTTTCTCTGGATCAAAATTACCATTTTGCAACCCGTTTATAACACCTTGTGCGTAAGTTGTTCCGACACGTATCGAACTAAAAACATTATTTACAGTTTGATTAATATTTTTAGCAATATTTTTATACCCCTCACCATTCACTTGCGGTAATGCTGGAATTTCTGGTATTTCTGGTATTTGTGGTATTTGCGGAATAGTTATATTAGGTAACACTGGTAATTTAGCTGGATCTGGAAGTGTCAGATTAAAATCAAATGAAGGATTTTTTAAGTAATCCGTAATTTTCGCTGCAGCATCCAATCCCTGCTTCGTTACAATTAAATTATTCTTAATAGTTCCCGGAGCACGATTCAATGTTTCATCATTTCTCGCAAAGAATGCATCTAAGCTCTTAAGTGTATCCTGACCATCATTAATAACACTTTCCACAACCGGCAATTCTTTCTGCGCTACTTTCACGACATCCTCTGCTCGAGTCGCATCATCTAACGCCTTATCCATCAATGTATTCATTTCTGGGAACTGCGCTTCTAACTTAAATACAAGATCTTTTACTTTCTCAATACTTGGTAAGTTTGTTTCTAAATCGATTCCAAGGTCATTGAAGATTTTAAAAATCTCACCGTTCGCTGTTTTAACAAAGTTTTTACTAATTTCTTCTGTAATACCTGATGCACCTTTTGCTGTAATCTTCGGTGCAATCGCATTTACCTTTTCATTTACATAGTAATCAAGTTCTGGTTTCTGTGGATTTTCGTCCAGAACAGTTGCAATCTTTTCAGAGAAGTCTTTTGGAATTGTAATGCTTGCATAGTAATCCCCGCGTTCCACTCCGTAAATTGCCTGTTTTTCATCTACAAATTTCCAGCCAAGATTTTTGTTTTTCTTAAGAGAATCTACAATCTCGTCCCCGATATTGATATCTTTCCCTCTTAAATTAGAGCCTGCATCTTGGTTAGAAACTGCAATGGGAACTTCTTTTGTATTTCCATATGGATCCCAAGAAGCTTTAATGTTAAACCATGCATATAACGATGGTAAAATCATTAACCCTACAACAATAACAATTGCAGCCCAATGTTTAGCTACATTCCGTAAATCAGTCTTATAAATACGCCAAATTTGTTTCATAGAAGTTATCACCTAATTATATATTTTTCCTTCTTTAGAAAATGATACATACATTTTGCAATTATATCACTTTCTACATCGTGGATTAACCAAAAACGAACTATTTTTTCCCATTAACTTTAACTTACTACATTATATAACGAAGTAAGTCAAAGTATGAATACAAAATGACCAAATCGGTTTTACATTCAATAATAACAAATATATAGGAAATGTCATAAAAAATACAAGTATTTTCTCTTGGAAATACTTGTATTCCTAAAAAAATCCTCACAGCTTTTTATTATCTGTGAGGATTTCTTCTATTATATATCCACTTGCACTTCTACACCGAAATGATCTGAAATTATATTTCGGTTTGTACCATTAAAAATAACTTTTGAAGAACGAACTTTTTCACTTCGGTTACACAATATTAGATCGATTCGCAAATTATGTTTATTTTCATCCCAACCAGCAATCTCACCTTGGACAGTTGTTCCTTCATCCTTCTCTATTGCTAGTTCATATGTGTCATGCAAACCTTTTTGCATCATATATTCATAGCCCTCACCTTGCAAACGGGCATTATTATTAAAATCACCCATTAAGAAGGAAATTCCATTGCTATCTACATGCTCCATCAAACGATTCACTTGACCTTTAAATGATTCTTCTTCATCATTCCACCAACCGAGGTGGCAAGAGTAAAACGTGATGTTCTTACCATTGTAAGCAATTGTTGCACTTACAATTTTGCGTGTTTTCCAATACGTTGTATCCTTATTTTCTGAAATAAAGAACGTATCTTCTTTTACAACATTATGCTTCGTTATAATCGCTAATCCTTCTTCATACACATCATAACCAATATGAGAGAAATCCCAAGTAATATTGTAATCTTTTACATGTAACGCTTTTAACTCTTCTAATAGTAAAAGTCCAAAATTATCTTCTTTCTTGTTACCGCATACATTTTTAGCTCCTATCGACTGACTTACTTCTTGCAATGCGATAACATCGTACTCTTCTTCTTGAATGACTTTAGCAAGATATTTTATCTTTTCTATTTGATTTTCTTCTTGCCAAGAGTGACAGTTTAAAGTTAGCAATTTCATATTATTACGCACCTAACATATCTTGAATGTCTGACTTTAATACGTCAGCTTTCGGGCCATATACCGCTTGTACACCTTTATCTTTTACGATAAGTCCTAAAGCACCATTTTGTTTCCACTGCGCTTCTGGTGCAACAACATCTAAATCTTTTACTGTTACACGTAAACGTGTCATACAAGCATCTACGTCAGCAATATTTTCTTTTCCACCTAATAAATCAATAACCTTTGTTGCTAATGAACCATCTTGTACATTTCCTGTTCCTTCTGATGCCTCATCTTCATTATCAATATAGTTACCTGCACGTCCTGGTGTTGGTAAGTTGAACTTTTTAATTAAGAAATTGAATAATGTAAAGTTCAGACCGAAGAATACTAATGAAACGATAACGAAATTGATTAAATCTCTAGTTAGTCCTGCATTAACCATCATCGGTGTACGAGTAATTAACTCAATGAATCCGAATGCGTGAACACGTAAGTTAATTAAATCTGCTAATGCGAATGCAAGTCCTGTTGTAATTGCATATACAACATATAATACTGGAGCAATAAACATGAACATGAATTCAATTGGTTCTGTTACACCTGTTAAGAATACTGCTAATGCTGCTGATAAGAACATTGGTTTATATTTTGCACGTTTTTCTTTATCAACATTACGGAACATCGCGAAAGCAATACCCATTAATGCTGCTGTTGAACCGATAACTTGTCCAGCTTTGAAACGAGCTGGTACAACATTATTTAATAGATCGTTATATGCTTTTGTATCTCCATTTGCTAATAAGTTATTTAAATCTGTAATCCATGCAAGCCATAAAGGATCTTGTCCTGCTACAACTTGTCCAACTTTTGAGCCAGTTAACATCGTATATGTTCCACCTAGCTCTGTATAGTTCATCGGAATTGTTAACATATGGTGTAAACCGAATGGTAATAGTAAACGTTCTAACGTTCCATATACAAATGGTGCAACAATTGGTGCACTATCTTTTGAAGCTGCAATCCAGCGACCAAATTCATTTAATCCACTTTGGATGAATGGCCATAAAAGTGATAATACAATTGCAGTTACTGTAGACCAAACAATTACAACGAATGGTACGAATCGTTTTCCGTTAAAGAATGCTAATGCTTGTGGCAGTTTGTTATAGTTATAATATTTGTTATATAAAGTAGCTCCTAAGAAACCTGTGATAATCCCTACGAAAACCCCCATGTTTAATGCTGGTGCACCAAGTACAGAAGTAAAGTAATCTTTTACAATTAAGTCCCCTGCTAATACTGAAGAAACTTTCGCTTTTGAATCCGCTAACATTTCAGCGTTTACGCCAAATATAGCTCCTGTAATTCTGTTTGTTAAGACGAATGCTAATAGCGCTGCAAATGCACCACCTGCGCGATCTTTCGCCCAAGATCCCCCAATTGCTACTGCGAATAAGATGTGTAGATTAGTAATAATTGCCCAACCGATGTCTTCCATTACGCGAGCGATTGTATGAACTGCGTTAATATCCCCAGCAGACATTCCAATTAACTTACCGATAGAAATCATTAAACCAGCTGCTGGCATTACAGCTACAACAACTAATAACGCTTTCCCGAACTTTTGCCAAAAATCAAAAGACGTAATTTTCATCTGTTCTTCCTCCCCTTTATTTATAACAACATAATGATTTAAATTATAATTTCTGTTTCCTTTATGAAAACGATTCCTTATTTCGTTTTTATCTTTACGCAACCGTTTTCATAAATCTATTTTAATAAAAGCGTTTTCACTTTGCAATAGAAATTTATTATTTTTCATAAAAAAAGATGCTCTTAGAGCATCCTTTTTTATTATGAAATGCGATAAACCCTTGTTTCATAAGGCTTTAACGTGATTGAAGTTACTTGTTCATGTTCCGCAACTTCATAGTTATTTAAAAGCAAACGTTTGCGTTCTAGTACAAATGAATCCTCATTATATACAGCTTCCTCTTTTGAGATATTACTAATTACAATGATTTTTTCATCGTTTAATGTACGAGTATATGCATAAATTTGCGGATCATCTTCTAAAAGTAAATCGTACGTACCATAATTCAGTACATCGTGCTCTTTTTTCAAGGCAATCATTTTCTTATAGAAATTGAAAATAGAGTTCTCTTCATTCTTTTGCTTTTCAACATTAATTTCTTTGTAGTTTGGATTCATACCAAACCAAGTTACACCTGTTGTGAAACCAGCATTTATCTCATCGCTCCACTGCATAGGTGTACGTGAATTATCGCGGCAAGAAGCCCATATAATTTCCATCATCTCTTGATGAGATACACCCTCTGCAATTTTCTCGCGATATAAATTTTTAATTGCTACATCATCGTAATCTTCAATGTTTGGGAATTGAACATTTGTCATCCCAATTTCTTGTCCTTGATAAATAAACGGTGTACCGTGCATAAAGAAATACATTGCTCCAAGAGCTGTTGCACTTTCACGCCAATATTGTTTATCATCTCCCCAAGTTGAAACGATACGTGGCTTATCGTGATTCTCAATATATAAAGCATTCCACCCTTTATTTTCTAACCCTTTTTGCCATTTCGTTAATACCTTTTTCAGCCCTACAACATCAAGATCTTTCTTCTTTTCTGCATCCCATAAGCTTAAATGTTCGAATTGGAATACCATATTGAACTTACCTTGCTCTTCTCCAACCCAAAGCTCAGCATCTTCAATCTTAACACCATTTGCTTCACCAACAGTCATAATATCGTACTTAGAAAATGTATTTTCTTTTAACTCTTCTAATAAAGGTTGAATACCATCCACATTCATATGTTTATCAAAAGATGATACATACTTTAGTTCTTTTGGATTTGGCATATCTTTAAAGCCATCTTCTTTTTTAATATGGCTGATCGCATCCACACGGAAACCATCAATTCCTTTATCAAGCCACCAATTAACTGTATCGTATAACACTTCGCGAACTTCTTTATTCTCCCAGTTTAAATCTGGTTGTTTACGTGAGAATAAGTGTAAATAATATTGTCCTGTTACTTCATCATATTCCCATGCCGAACCATTAAAAATACTTTCCCAGTTGTTTGGTTCCGCACCATCTTTACCATCATGCCAAATATACCAATCACGCTTCGGATTGTCTTTAGATGAACGAGACTCAATAAACCATGGATGTTCATCACTTGTATGATTAATAACTAAATCAATAATAAGCTTCATATCACGTTTATGAACTTCATCTAGTAAAGCATCAAAGTCTTCCATCGTACCAAACTCATCCATGATATCTTGATAATCACTAATGTCATAACCATTATCATCATTAGGTGACTTATACATTGGACAAATCCAAATTACATCTATTCCTAAATCTTTTAAATAATCCAGTTTCGCAATAATACCTTGTAAATCTCCAATACCATCGCCATTTGAATCCATAAAGCTACGTGGATAAATTTGATAAGCAACCGCTTCTTTCCACCATGTTTTATTCATAGTCATTCTCTCCTTTTGCATCCCATCAGAATTTTATGCAAACGTTTTCGTAACACTATCATAACAAAATATGAATAGTTTGCAACTGTTTTCATTGAACTCTATGTAGTTTCTTTATTCTTATGCTTTATTTATTTCTCACAAAGGCAAATCTCATTCTTCTCATCTCCTTGTCCACGCACGTTACATATACTTTTCATATATTAATAAAAAGCACCGCTTATTTTAGAAAGGAGTGATAAATTGAAACAAACAAAATTAACAGGGCGTATCGTCGTTCCTTCAGACCCTGACTATGACTTAGCCCGAATGAACTTAAATTTAAGTATTCCAAAACTCCCTTGTATTATTGTTTTTTGCCAAAATAAAAATGATGTGTGTAACGCCTTAAAATGGGCACGCGAGCGTCATGTACCATTTCGCTTAAGAAGCGGACGTCATAGCTATGAAAATTTTTCTCTTTTAAATAGGGGACTTATTATTGACGTGAGTGAAATGCATCGTATTACTGTTCATACAGATAAATTAACAGCAACAATTGAAGCTGGTGCAAACCTTGGCACTGTTTATAAAGAACTTTGGAATTATGGTGTGACAATACCCGCTGGTACAAGCGCAAGCGTTGGAATTGTTGGATTAGCACTTGGCGGTGGCATCGGTATGCTTTCACGCTTATTTGGATTAACATGTGATCAATTAATAGAAGTTGAAATGGTACAAGCATGTGGTAAATTTGGAGCAAAAATCATTCGTGCAAGCGAACATGAAAACCATAACTTGTTTTGGGCATGCCGCGGTGGCGGTGGTGGAAACTTCGGAATTATTACTTCTTTGACTTTTCGCGTACACCCTATAAAAAATGTATCAATCTTCTCCATTACATGGGAATGGGAAGATTTTATTGCTGCCTTTCAAGCTTGGCAAAACTGGGCGCCTTATGTAGACGAACGTCTTACTTCATCAATTGAATTATTCACAAAACAACAAAACAAAATTGAAGCACAAGGTGAGTTTGTTGGCTCTCCCTCTGAACTCCATTCCTTATTATCTCCTCTTCTTGAAACTGGTACCCCCTCTCTCTTTATAGATGAAGTTCCTTATATAAAGGCTGTTGAATTTTTTAACAGTGGTAACATCCCTGAAAACTTCAAGCGCTCCGGTTCCTACGTATATAAACCTATTCCTCTTAAAGGAATTCAAATCATGCAGTATTTTCTTTCACATGCACCAAATAAAGATGCGAGTATTTGGCACCAATCGCTCGTAGGTGCTGTTGAAAATATTCCGCCTACTGAAACAGCTTATTTCCATCGCAAAGCAATTATTGCGCAAGAATACATTACCTCTTGGAAATGTGATGATGAAGAAAATCGAAATATACGCTGGGTTAAAGATTTACGAGAAAGCTTAGATCCTTATACACTAGGTGACTATGTCAATTGGCCCGATATCGACATTAAAAATTGGCAAACTAGTTATTATGGACCTAACTTTCAAAGATTACGTAAAGTGAAAACCATATATGATCCTTGCAATGTTTTTCGTTTTCAACAAAGTATTCCACCCTTTCATACGTAAAGAGGAAGAACAAAATACTGTTCTTCCTTTTTACATTGAAAATCGTTCAATTGTTTGTTTCAAGTCTGTTGCTTGCTTCTCTAAATCCTTTAATAATTGATCGATCGCTATCATATTTTGAGATTGTTGCAACGTCACACGTGCTACTTCTTGTGAACCAGCTGACGTTTCTTCAGCAATTGCTGCTACAGCCTTCGTCTGTGCACCTGTTTGATGAATGTGACTCACTTGTTCATTCATATAGCTACTAATTTGCTTCGTTGCATCCGCCACTTCCATAACACTTGATGACATTTCTTTTAAAATTAATTCGGTAGCTTCCCCACGTTTCGCCTCTTCTTTAGCTATTTTCACTTGTTCTGTCATTTTCGTTGCAACTTGTTGCACTTCCTCTTGCATATTCCGTAATAACTGCGATATATTTCTTGCAGAATGGTCACTTTCATCTGCAAGTTTACGTACTTCTTCAGCTACAACGGCAAAGCCCCGTCCATGCTCTCCAGCACGAGCAGCCTCAATAGAAGCATTAAGTGCTAATAAATTCGTTTGGCTAGCAATCTCACTCACAACAGATACAATATGTTCTACTTGTTTCATTCTTTCCTCTAACTTCTGTACATTTTGCATTGAATCTTCATTTTCTTTCGCCAATGTTTGAATACCTTGAATTAAAGACGTAAAGACACGAGTACTATGCCCTAAAGCTTGAACCATTTCTGAAGACAACTCATCAGACTGTTTTGCTTTCTCTTCTACTTCACTTGCAATAGAAGTTGTTGTATCAACAGCGGAAACAATCGCTTGAATTGATGCCGCTGATTGCTCAGCGCCAGAAGAAATCTCTGCAAGAGTTTCAGAAACACCTTGTGCTTGTTTCGTTGCTTCCCCTGTTTGCTTTCTAATTTGCTGAACTTGATTATTTGTATACGAAAATGTTGTATCAATATTTTTCACCATGCCCCTTAAGTTTCCTAGCATCATATTAAATGCAACACTTAAAGATTTAATCTCATCATCTGTTTTTGGTAATGGAACGTCTTCACGAATATCTCCTTCAGCCGCTTTTCTCGCCGCCTCCTCTAACTTTCGCAGCGGTTTAATTAAAAATATGGCTGCTCCATATGCTAAAATTCCAGACCATACTACCCCTAATAACATAACGATAACATTATAAACAGTTTGACTTACATAACTTTGAAAATAATCATATATCACATAAATAAAAAATATACTTGTTGAATATGTAATAAAAGCTAAAACTGTAGTGAATAGCATAAGTTGTGTACGTAAGCCAAAGGAAAATGTTTTCCTTTCTTTTTCCATCTCTTCTTTCCCCCTTTTTATAAGCAATATAAGTACTGCCTATATATTATTATCCATATTTTCGTTATAGAAAGATATAGGGATTTTAAAAATCATTATTCCCTTGAATATCAAATCACCCGAAAAAAATAAAGGATTCTGACAATTTATGACTAATAACAGAAATAAGGGGCAACATTTGTAAAATATATTTTTGACTGGGGGTTTTGTATGATTCAGGTTCGAAATCTAGTAAAATCGTTTGGCTCACTTGATGTTTTAAAAGGAATTGATTTAGAAGTACAAGAAAAAGAAGTTGTTGTTTTAATTGGTGCCAGTGGTTCCGGTAAAAGTACATTACTTCGCTGTCTTAACTTTTTAGAAATGTACGATGAAGGTGAAATTCACTTACAAGGTGAACGAATTGATCCAAAGCATTCAAATTTAAACAAAGTCCGTGAAAATGTCGGTATGGTTTTTCAGCACTTTAACCTCTTTCCCCATATGACCTCACTAGAAAACATCATAGAAGCACCTATTCATGTAAAAAAATTAGAAGCTGCAAATGCAAAGGAAATCGGAAATCAGCTTTTACAAAAAGTCGGCCTACAAGATAAAGCAGATGTAACTCCCCACCTCCTATCAGGTGGTCAAAAGCAGCGTATTGCGATTGCACGAGCTCTTGCTATGAATCCTAAAATTATGCTATTTGATGAACCTACCTCAGCCTTAGACCCTGAACTTGTTGGAGAAGTATTGCAAGTTATGAAAGAACTTGCTGAAGAAGGAATGACCATGGTTATTGTTACTCATGAAATGAATTTCGCAAGAGATGTAGCTGATCGCGTCATTTTTATGGATGATGGAAAGATTGTAGAGGACGCTCCGCCAGCACAATTCTTTTCATCTCCATCACATGAACGAGCAAAACAATTTTTACGCAACGTTTTATAACTTCTGTTTCAAATGAAAAGAAATACATTCATACGGTACACAACTAATCATCTAAATAAAATATCTCAATAACATACTTAAAACCATCCGTATGATCAATATATAGGAGGGGTTTTATGAAAAGAAAACTATTAACCATTGTTGCGAGTATTACATTATGTACATCCTTTATACTAGGAGCCTGTAGTAAGGAAAGTGCTACTACTTCTTCAAATGGGGAAAAAGAATTTCGTTATGCGATGAGTGGCTTGTATAAACCTTTTAACTATAAAGAAAATGACGGAAAGCTTGCCGGGTTTGATGTGGAAATAGGTGAGGCACTTGCGAAAAAAATGAATATGAAACCAACTCCTATTACAAATCCATGGGAAACGCTAATCCAAGGTCTCAAAGCGAAAAAGTATGATGTAATACTGGGCAGTATGGCAATTACAGAAGAACGCTTAAAAGCTGTTAATTTCTCAAATCCTTATTATCGTTCTGGTGCCCAAATTTTTGTAGCTAAAAAGAATACATCAATCTCTTCTCCAGAAGATTTGAAAGGTAAGAAAATTGGTGTTGTAAAAGCTAGTACCTTTAAAGCCCTTGTTGCAAAACATACAGATCAAATTACAGAATACGATAGCGATATTACTGCACTTATGGACTTAGAGCCTGGACGCATTGACGCAGTAATTACAGATCAAATGGTTGGTTTACGCATGATCAAAGAAGGTAAATCAAATATAAAAGAAGCTGGAAAACCACTAAATCTTGATGAAATGGGAATTGCTATTCGTAAAGATGATAAAGAAATGGTCGAGAAAGTAAATAAAGCTTTAGATGAAATTATTAAAGATGGTACGTATGAAAAGATCAGTAAAAAATGGTTTGGGCGTAATATTCTTGGTGAAGAGGAAAAAACGAAGTAATTTAGCCATTCAAAGTTTCCCTAAATCATGCCCCACTTTATGTGGGGCATTTCATTCTCTACTAAAATCTATACAATATGAGGTGAAACGCATGTTTGAAATTTTTATGTCTACCTATCCCACACTCTTAAAAGCTACTATTGTCACATTACAATTAACACTAACATCCCTATTACTCGGTTCACTAATTGGATTACTATTCGCTTTCTTTCGAATCTCTAACAATAAAGTTTTAAATAGTATTGCTCACGTATACATCGCCATTATTCGTGGTACACCTTTAATTGTTCAAATCGCCATTCTCTATTTTGGGATTACATCCGTTGTTGTTTTCACTCCTTTTTGGGCAGGAGCCATTGCTTTAGCAATCCACAACGGTGCATATATTACTGAAATTTTCCGAGGCTCTATCCAATCTGTCGATCGTGGACAAATGGAAGCAGCTCGCTCTCTAGGTATGCCATATCCTTTAGCGATGCGCCGTATTGTATTACCGCAAGCATTTCGTCAATCTATTCCTCCTTTAGGAAATCAGTTTATTATTGGATTAAAGGACTCTTCCCTCGTTGCTTACGTAGGATTGTCCGAATTATGGGGATCAGGTTTATCCATTGCTGCAGGTAACTTCCAACAATTAGATACATACATGATCGTTGGTTTATATTACCTCGTACTTGTTCTTCTATTTACTTATTTTGTTAATCTTTTAGAAAAACGATTACAGCGAAAAGAAACAAACTCCGTTCAAGTTAATACAAAGAATAAAAAAGAAGTCTCTTTATAAGAAAAAGCAAGCCTGAGATGGCTTGCTTTTTCACTGCAACATATATCAATTTTTACTGATTTACTTTTTTAATACTCTCTTCTTCCTCTATATGTTCCTCACGATATGAAATATTATGAGGATCTAGCCCATTTCCTAAAGAGCCATAGAAATGCTCTCTATGCGGATCGACTAATTCACTTCCTTGATAATACACACGTGGTGTATTCCATAGCGCTGCCAAAGCTTTTGTCATCGGCATCTCATGATAGCGTTCCGGCCACATTTCTTTAATTTTCTCTTTTACTAACGGGTAGTATTTAGAGCTCATAGCAGGGAACAAATGGTGTTCTGTATGATATGAGAAATTGAAATGTAAAACGTCTACCCAACGCGGCACTGTTACTGATAAACAGTTTGCTAACGGATCATTTACTGGAACAATTGGGTTTAAGCGATGATTTGTTGCGATATATGCCATTACAATAAAGTTAGCAATTAACAATGGAATCACATATGCAAATAACCATTTTCCAGGTCCCATAATAAACAATAAACTAATCCAAACAGTCCAAGGCAAAAGAAGTTGAAGCCATACAGATTTTTGATTGGATGACTTAAACTCTTTTATAAAATGAAAGAACATTCGAGTCGAATGCAATGTAAATTGAATGGTTAGTGACAGAAAACTAAAGAATGAACGTACATGAAGAGGCATGCGATATACCCAGCTCAAAAACTTACTCTTTTTAAGCTTCTCAAGTGTAGGCCATGCATCTGGATCATTCTCTTCATGTTGTGTATGAACGTGATGCGTTGCATTATGCCACTTTCTCCAAAGTTTAGGACCTGTTGATAATGGCATAAATGCAATTGCTCCTAAGAAATCACGAAGCCATGCCTTTCTTACAACAGTTCCATGTAAAATTTCATGCCCTAAAAACCCAAGTGAAGCAAAACATAATCCAAGAACGATCGCAATTCCTAGATTAGCCCACACATTCAATTCGAATACACCAATCGATATTAACCCCGCCAATGCCACAAGTAAATAAGCCAGTCCGCCAAATAAACGAGTAGGAACTGGTTTAAATGCTTTTTTCGGCAAATGTGGTGATACACGTGCTGCATACCACCCAAACGTATGAAGCTCCTTCATCCTTTTGCCCCTTTCTTATGCCGCGCCTTGCGCAACTTACATATATCAATTCTTGCTTCCAGATTGATTTTATTAGTTGATTAAAAAGCATCTATTATAAGGAAAATATACTCACTCTATCGTCACTTATTTTTCGCTTTTATTATCAATGAAAAACATTTCTCTTTTTACTCTCTATCAACCTTTCCACATGATGAATCATATCAATAGAATTTCCACATTGTCAACAACTTTTATGACCTAGTAATAAAAGTTGGTTATATTTTTATAATTATACTTTATTTCACTAAAGAAAAAACATAGATTTTATAAGGTTTCATTCATTATGCATATACGTATTTTGCCATGCTATAGACTCTATCTTATTCAAGAACTCTCTATGTAAACAACAAATATACTCATCTAAATCTAGCTTTACACAACTCCTACCTCTTCATACCGATAACGCCTAATAATTATATTAAGATAATTTTATCTTTCTTTTAAATAAAAATAGCCTCCCCCTAAAACAGCACACATGAATTTCATATCATATGGAAATATTAAAAGGAAAATTGTTCTAAATCAGGAGGTTTCCTTAATGACAAGCGATATATTTCCACAATTCCCATCATCTTATTGGATTGAATCTACTCAAATACCTGCTTTTCCCCCTTTATCTGAAAATATAAAGACAAAAGTTGCTATTATCGGTGCTGGTATAACAGGTATTACTACTGCCTATTTACTTGCAAAAGAAGGCATCGATGTTGTGTTAATTGATTCTGGTCTTATTTTAAACGGGACTACTGGGCATACAACAGCAAAGGTAACTGCACAACATGATCTTATTTATGATGAATTAATAAATCATTTCGGTATCGAAAAGGCCGGGCTTTACTATGAATCAAATAATCATGCTCTACAATTTATTAATGAAACTGTGCAAACATATAAAATCGACTGTAATTTCTCAAATGAAGATTCATATTTATATACAACTACTGATAAGGGATTAAGAAATTTATCGAAAGAATATGAAGCCTACCAAAAATTAAATATACCTTGTGACTATGTACAATCTCTATCGATTCCAATTCCAGTACAATCTGCACTTGTCATGAAAAACCAAGCACAATTTCATCCCCTTCTTTATTTGAAAATACTTTTAGAAAAGTTTGTGGAGATGGGCGGCAAAGTTTATGAACAAACAACAGCTATTGATGTGGAAAAGGGGGATTATCCACAAGTCATTACAAAGGGCGGACATCGCATCACTTGTGAATATGTTGTCTCTTGTTCACATTTTCCTTTTTATGATGCAAATAGCTTTTTCTTTACGCGAATGTACGCAGAACGCTCTTATGCTCTTGCTATTAAAGCAAAAACAGATTATCCAGGTGGCATGTATTTGAGTATTGATGATCCAAAACGCTCCTTACGCTACACAACAAACAATGGTGAAAAATTAATTTTAATTGGAGGAGAAAGTCATAAAACAGGACAAGGAATAAACACGATGCTTCATTACGAAGCACTTTATTCTTTTGCGGAAACAACGTTTGGAATAGATGAAGTTCCTTATAGATGGTCAGCACAAGATTTAATCACGCTAGATAAGCTCCCTTATATTGGACATATTAACGAGAGCAATCCAAACATATTTGTTGCAACTGGATATCGTAAATGGGGAATGACAACTGGAACTGCTGCCGCTCATTTACTGAAAGATTCCATTCTAAAAGTAGACAGTCCATATAAAGAACTGTATGCCCCCTCACGCTTCCATGCAAATCCAGATATAAAAACGTTCATCTCCCAAAACATTGATGTTGCGAAACATTTAATTGAAGGAAAGATTGAAACCGCATTACGTAAGCCAGAAGATCTCGAAGTTGGCGAAGGATCTGTCGTACATGTTAACGGGAAACGGGCAGGTGCTTATAAAGACAAAGAAGGAAAATTACATATTGTCGATACAACTTGTACACATCTCGGCTGCGAAGTTGAATGGAATAATGGTGATTGTACTTGGGATTGTCCTTGTCACGGTTCCCGCTTTTCAATTGAGGGAGATGTTATTGAAGGTCCGGCAGATCAACCGTTAAAACGAGTTGATAATGAGTAAACAAATAAAGAAGTTCAACAGAATGACTGTTGAGCTTCTTTATTTGTTATAAAACCTTTTCAGATAAAGTGAAACTTTAATCAGCCCTCACCAATCGGGCTTTAATGGGCAGCCCGACCCCCACCTAACTTCTTTGCTTTCGCTGAATTTTGAGGTGGGGGTCTTACTGCCCATTAAAGCGGGATAAATTTCGACACAGGGAGGAAAATATTAACATAAAATAAAATAATATATTCATCTACAAATAAAAGAGGTGAATACTATGCAACCTTCAGCTCCACCTCATCTAGAATCTACAGAAACTATCTTTTCAAGCTCTATTACAAAACTTGTTGTTTTTATTTGCTGGTTAGCCATTCTAGCTGATGGATATGATTTAGGTATTTATGGTGCCGTTCTGCCAAAGCTCCTAGAAGATAAGAGCTGGGCACTTTCACCAGCACATGCTGGTACAATTGCCAGTTATGCTTTATTCGGGATGTTTATTGGCGCTATTCTAGTTGGAACCATTACAGATCTAATTGGACGGAAATGGACCCTTATATGCTGTTTAGCACTTTTTTCTATCACAATGGGCCTAGCCGCACTTGCTCCTTCTCCCGAATTATTTGGTTTATCTCGGTTTATCGGAGGAATCGGATTAGGTGGTGTTATTCCAACAGCTTCAGCACTTACTGTTGAATATTCACCAAAAAAGCGACAATCTTTTATTTATGCTCTTATGTTTACTGGCTATCCTTTAGGGATCGTGTTAGGCGCTATTTTATCTATGTTTATGTTAGAAGGTTTCGGATGGAGAGCTATGTTTGGCATCGGAATGATTCCACTACTCCTTATTCCTTTCATTATTCGTTATTTACCTGAATCCATTCAATTTTTATTATCACGTAATCGCCAAAAAGAAGTTGACCAAATCCTTAATCGTTTTCAAATTGAATTCTATGTGAAAGATGAAACTCATCAACCCTCATCTAATATGCGAAAGAGAAATGGATTTCTTACTTTATTCTCAAAAGAATACAGAAAAGCAACGCTGCTTTTTTGGATTACTTATATAATGGGTATGTTTTTAATATACGGTTTAAATACTTGGTTACCTCAGATGATGCGACAGGCAGGATACCCTCTTGGATCTAGTTTATCATTTCTACTTATGCTAAATATTACTGCCGCTATCGGTGCATTATTTGCTGGAGCAATCGCGGATCGTATAGGAGCTAAAATTGTTATTAGCATCTCCTATCTTATGGCAGCTATATGTATTGGACTATTAACAATTAAACCATCTGTTACAATCATTTATCTTTTAATTGGTCTTGCTGGAATTGGATCAGTCGGTATTACTCAAATATTAAATGCATATGTAACACAATACTTCCCATCACATATCCGAGCTACTTCCTTAGGCTGGGGACTTGGACTTGGCCGAGTTGGTGCGATTGCTGGTCCTATTCTTGTCGGTATTATTATGACAATGCAATATGACTTAGTATGGAATTTTTACTTATTCTCATTTGCAGGTCTTCTCGCGGCTATATCTGTTTTCTTTATTCCTACAAAATAAAAGAGCACAAACTTACTTGTGCTCTTTTTCATATACCGCAAACAACATGTCCCGAAATAGTGTATTTAAAATTTCAATATCGATCCCTGATCCCTTTTCAATTCCTTTTACATATTGCTGATAGTAATGAATTTGTTCTTCTAAAAATTGATTCAACACCTCAATTTTTAATCCAACATCTAATTCAGTACCTGCCTTTTTCTTTATTAACAACTGTTTAATTTCATCTAATACGCTACGTTCTAATGATAATTCTGTAATTAATCGATTGAACTCTACAGGAGGCAAAGTTGTTTTCTCCTCTAGCCACTTACAAGCTAAAATAGGACGCAATACATAAAAGTACTTTTTCAACTTTACATTCTCACCTTGCAAAAATTCACGATAATTTTTTGAAGCCATATGTAAATAATGATATATCGTTGCTTTTGGATCAAAATTCTTTTCACTCATTTGCTGAAGCTGTTCTGGAAAATTAGAGTTTTTCGAATAAAAAATCGGTGATCGAATCCATTCGAGTAAAGCTGGGTTTGACTTTGCAAATAGTTGTAACGCTTTTTTTATATCCCATCCACTTATATCTAAATCATCACTAATCGGATACTCAATTACATCTCGTTTATCATGAATTGATAAATACCATTCTACCGGATGCATATAAACGAATCTAACATCATAATCACTATCTTTCGAAGGAAATCCCCATGCACGACTCCCTGACTCCACAGCGAATAAAATTTTCACATCATTTTCTTTCTCAATTCGTTCTAACTCCAACTTAATTTTCTCTCTCATTTCATACCCTCTCCATTTTTTGATTATTTCCTTGGAAATTCGACAAATATATTACTAAGTTTACTACATACTAAAATAGCTGTCAGAAAATTCCCGACAGCCTGTCAAAATTCTTTATTTTTTACTTGCTCTTTTCAGTTACACTAACCGCAATTCGTTCAAACTCTTTTTGAATCTCCTCTTTATATGCATCTACTTTTGAAAAATCCATAGCAGCAATATAAATTCGTTCTAATTTATCACGAACTGATTTCGCTTTCGCTAAGAAAGACATCGCCTCATTCATTTTTGCTTTATATCGAATGGAGACGTCACGAATTTCCTCCGCATACTTCTCATCCGTCCCTGGTGTCACAATAAGAGCATACATATCTATAATTTCATCACCTTCACGGCTTGGAAAATATTCATGTGGTGCGGTGCTATCGAAAATCGCAAACCCTAATTCTCTTACGATAACCATATCAAGACTATTTGGATCGAACCCACAATGATATACTTCAACTTCAAATCCTTTTTCTTCTGCTTCCTTAGCTAATTTCTTGAGCATTGTTGATTTCCCAGAACCTGGGCGTCCTTTTATAAAATAACGATGTGGTAATCCTTCTGTTAAGTTAGGAACAAAATCAACTGCTCCTTTCGGTGTAGCTGCTCCTAAAAAGCGATGTTTCACAAGCGATTGTTTCCCGCTTTTATCTGTAAATAACTTCTGAATTAGCTGATCGGTTAGTTCATTCGCTTTATTAAAATCAATATTACTAATATATATTTTCTCCCACTCATCATGTATAATCAGCGCCTCATTAAAACAAGCGTAAGCAGCTTGAAAAGCTTTGCTTGCTTCTGAAACAAATCGTTCAATTTCCACCTTCTGCTTTCTTAATTTATCTGAATCCCAAGCAACACCCAAGTTGATATACTCCTCGACAACTCCTGGCATTTTCGGCTCAATCACATGCGGTGATGTTCCATCAACAATTCCTACTTTTAACTTCGGGATAATGACACCATCAACCGATTTGTTATCAGAAGAACAGTGTAAAAATTCAATATCATATCCTTTTTCAACCCATTCACGACCTATTGCCTTAATTAAAGAAGATTTCCCCGTTCCAGGTCCACCCTTTAAAATAAATAATCTGTCTAGTCCTTTTAAATTCTCTTCGTATAAATTATGAAATCCTCTAGCTGTATTTCCACCAGCATAATAATTCAATACATTCCCTGTCACTGCACTCACTCCTTCGCAGCATTCTATTTACATAAGCTACAATATGCGAGTAGCTTTATTTGGGTGAATACCTATTTGATATTGCACAAAAAAAGGAAATGAATTACAATTTAAATACAGTTAATATTCAGAATTTAAAAAACTTAATATATCTTTATCAAGAGAGGCAGAGGGACCGGCCCTTTGAAGCCCAGCAACCTCAGTTTATACAAACTGAATAGGTGCTAATTCCTGCAAAATGCATTGCATTTTGAAAGATAAAACGTAACTATTGTGTGTAAAACTCATCTTTCTTGATTATGAAAGATGAGTTTTTTTATATTTCAAAACATATATTGGAGGTATTTAAAGTGAAAGTAATTGACCTATCCCAAACATTTGAAAACAATATGTCTCAATTTCCTGGAACACCAAAAATCAATTTAGAAGCCATTACAAGCGTCGAAGAGACAGGTTATCAAGTTACAGATTTTCATTCTGTCGTTCATGTTGGTACGCATTGCGATGCCCCTGCGCATTTCATTTCAGGCGCAACGACTATTGATCAATTACCCCTAAATCAATTTGTAGGTGAAGCTGTTCTCATTGATGTAACTCATGTACAAGAACGAAAATTACCTAAAGAAGTATTACACAACGCTGACATAAAAGAAGGAGATATTGTCATTTTCCATTCCAACCTATCTAATAAATGGAATACAGAAGCGTATGAACAAGAAGCCTTTTATCTTTCCGAAGAATTAGCTGAAGAATTAGTTCAATTAAAAGTAAAATCTGTCGGTTTAGATTTCATTTCTCCTGACGAGGTAACGACAGAAACATCACCGATTCATCACATACTACTTGGGAATAATATTTATTTAATTGAAAACTTAACAAACTTAGATGCCATTAATGCGAAACGTTTCTTTTTCTCAGCAGCACCTTTAAAAATTAAAGATAGTGACGGTGCTTTCGCAAGGGCATTCGCTGTAATTTTTTAAACAAACTATACAAAAAAGCAAAGATCATCATTGACCTTTGCTTCTATTTTTTTTATTTAAACTAAGAAAGAATTGCTCAACACGAGGACGGAACCAAGCTAAATAATCTTTCTCTTTCTTCTTTGTACAAGCTATTTCTTCCCCATCTACCATTCCGACAAGCTCTAGCTCTAACAGTTGCCTCGTAAATGCTAACATATTTATTTCTTCGTCTGGATACTCTTCTTTTAATTTCTCCTCAATTTCCCCCAATAAAAAACCGTCACGCATCATTGCCAATGCATCAATCCAAAGTGGCGGCATTTCATATTTTTCTCCTGTAATTGTATCTTTTACAATATAATTCTTTTGCTCTTTTCGAAATTGAATCGTGTGTAAACATACAGTCGAATTTAATGTTAATTCCATCATACCACCTCTTTCATCATATCTGCATAGAAAAAAGGATGCGCGTGCACCCCTTCTTTTCCTAACACTACCGAACCGTTACATGAATAACAAATCTCATGTCGATATTTTCCTCCATTATAAACGAAGTATTTTATAAAAAAAACCCTTCTTGAAACATTTTATAAAATGTTTATATTTACACAACAAGAACACTTTTCTGAAAAATATTTTCTTCTAGCACATTATGCTGTCGGTAAAAAAATCTCCACTCCCGTTCCTATTTCTACGCTACTTTAAATCGCAATACTCCCTTGATACTCCTCAATAATTTCAAGTAAAGCTTCCTTCTATATTGCGCTGCATAACTTTCCATTAACTGCACAACATATAAAAGGATTTCTCCTATATTACACACCATTCATAATTTGTTGACTTTGGTTTCCCTAACAAATCCGTTATTTTTTAAAAATTTGTTCATATAAATACTCCCCATAATCAATACAAAAACTCTACATATTATCTCATTAAATGATAAGGAAATTACGTTCCGGACAATATGTAACCTTATAACGCAAAAAGGAAGGAGATTTCCCCTTCCTTTTCGTCACAACTTATATCCATCTTACCCGATCATGTAGCAATCCATCCGTAAAATCATTTTCCCCCACTACAAAATCCTTCATATATAAATTCAAATATTCTCCGTACTTACTTTCTGTATTTAATAATAATTCCTCTACATAATAGGCACCTTGTTTAAAGTTATCGAACAGTAAACTACACAAGCCAGCATAAATTCCACATCCTACTTGGAAGTATGTCGCATTTGTTTTATATTTATGAAAAACTTGACTGCTATTCATCACGTTATACATATATGTCTCGCTATTTTCATAAACGAGTAATACACCTACTAGATCCTCGCCCGCAATCTCTTCTTCGGCTGGATTAAATACTTTACGATTCCAGTTCCATAGATCTTCTACCTTATCTAAGTTCTGTCTAATTATATTTGTTGTATACTCGTTAATTCGGTAAAGAAACCCAACTTCCATGTTAAAGTTTTTCCCTAAAATTAAAACTTCCTCATGTGGCATTAAACAACCATAAAACTCTTTCTCTCCCAACTTTACTTTATACTCTGAAGCATATACATCTTCATAAAAATAAAGAGGACGATGATGACTCATATACATCGGATAACTCCATATTGCTTCATCTAGAAATCGCTCGACTGCCCATGAAGCATAAAGTGTATGAGGCTTTATAAGTGCTGTATCATTTAAAAATGACGTATCATGTTCTACTATATAGCATGCTTTTGGCTTTTCATTTGGACGTTCCTTCATAAGTTCAACAACCATCCATTGAACAACACCTGGGTTCATACCTGAGCCTATAATTGCTTTTGTATTTGTAAATTTCTCTTTTTCCTTCTCAAACCGCGTATATCTTTCCGTAAGTTGAAAGCCGATTAAACTATCGTCCTGATCTACTGCCTCATTTTCCAAAGCTGAATTAATATAACAAATTCCAAGTTCATTACAACAGCTTAATACCCTGATTGTATCTGCCCCCGAAACATCAATAACAACACTCGTACTACTTTCTTTTAAATGCTTTTTAAATGTCACTACATCTTGTAGGTCTATTTCGGATAAAAACAATTGATCTTTCAAATTTGGAAACAACTCGTCATAATACGTCCTATCTTTTTGTTTTATATCAACCAAATGAAATGTAACATTCTTTATCACTTCATAAATCGGGTCTTTTTCATTTACTATCGCTTGATTTAAAATCGCTAAAACTGCTTTTGCTGCTCCACCAGCACTACCAAGTAATGTAATCGATAACGAATTTGAAAACTGCTCCACCAACAAAACCCCTTTAATATATTAGTTAAGCAGTTCTCCCTCAAAAAAATAAATTGAATACACCAAAAGATAGCTCGTACATATTTTTTATAATTTAGCACAAGGTTTCCTTTTCAACGGTCATACAAACATATTTATATTCAATTCATTTTTTCCCTCATATTCAAATTGTACTAAACAAATAGGCTCGACCTTTTCTTCTGCATATAAAAGAAAAAGCCAGCCCTTTCAACTAGTCTACGGACAATGGACAGATTTTACATGTTGAATATTTACATACATTTTCGCATCACGCGCTTTTAATATTTCAATATGCCCTTCATCAATCTTCGCCATCTTTCCGATCTTATTAGATTCCTCACCTAAATCGAACACCATGATTTTGCCAGACATTTTAATAAGTTGTTCTTCAAACGTTCGAGCTAACGTAATATTTAACGGATTCACAGGGAGTTCATTTTTATTGAGGGCATAAGGCACTTGATTTTCTTTATACGGAATTAACCATTTCAAATGCTTTAAAGATATATATACTGTTTTATAAACTGGACTATAAAAAACAATATAATCGTTCATTACACTTGTAACATATCCATGTATTGGAGCATTTCCAGCTACATAAATTTCTGTGAAAATCCCTTTAGAGGTACTTAATACTTTCCTCAAAGAAATAGAAGGAGATTCTCTCTTAATTACAGAATCTGCATCTGGTTTTGAGATTTCTTCATCATGTGGTCGTAAAAATTTATAATATTGTACATGGTATAAAGATATATATACGTAGTCTTGTCCATTGTAAAGAACAACGATATCATTTCCTACATCTATTAATACACCTTTAAATCTTTTTTCACCGATTAATTTAACATATATATTTTCCCCAATCCTTTTGTTTAACTCATTCATCTATATCCTCCTTCCTATGAATTTCCTCTTTCCTGTCTTTCATTTCTAAAAAAATAATCAGGGCAAAGTTCTGTTTTAATAGTAAGTAATTCCTTTTCATACTATCGAAATAAGAAATTGTTCTTCTCTTTCCCTCATAATGCCCCTCTTATTTATTAAACATTATTCATCTTCATTCTTTTTATATTTAACTACTTGACTCACACTCTTAATATGATAATTAATGATATAAATAACTTCATCACAGTTTACTAGTGTAATATATTCTTCATGAACTTCACTTAATAAACCTTCCACACACTCTGGACCACCACGATTAATCTTTACCCACTTATACGTCAAGTCACACAATACATCAACAAAAGTATCATCATCAGAGTAGAAACATGAAACATAGCCATCGTCACATTTACTTTCTTTCACTTTCTTAACTAGACTCTTCACATGTTTCAATTGATAATATACTAATTCACCAAGAGGAAGTTGTAATGTAAGGTAATCTCTCCCTAACGATACAAGTACCCCTACTCGACTCTCTGGTCCACGAAGATTTACTTTTACAGTCTCGCCGACCAAGCATTTAATTTGCTCACAGCATAATACATTCTCCAATTTCGTATCCCCCTTTCTTATTATCTCCCTCTACTTGATTGTCTTTGTGCACGAGCTCGGCCTGAATTATCGCTTTCACTATTACTTTCTTCGTCCTCTCCGCACTCTACTGTGACACTCTTAATATGGGATATTGCAACTAATATAACTTCTTCTTTTACAATTAATGTCACAAATTCACAAGAAACATCTTGTAAAATACCTTCAACTTTCTCTGGGCCACCACGATTAATTTTCACCCAGCGATATTTGAAGCTTTGAAGCAGCTTTTCAAAGTCATCTTCACACTCACATTCCAACCATTCACAATCATCTGCTTTACAATCTTTCACATTTTTTGTAACACTTTTCAGATGACGAATCTGATAGTAATAGAGCTCTCCTTTTTCATTCCTTAATACAAAGTAATCCGAGCATACTGCGACTATTGTCCCTTTTTGGGCCTCTGGACCACCTCTGTTTACTCTCACAAAAGATCCAATTAAGTCTTTCAGAAAATTACAATGAAATAAACTCACGAGAAAACCCCTTCCATTAATTTATAAGCTTTTGCACTGATAGTATATGTATCTGTACAGGTTACGTTCTCTATGTTTGTCCTAGCTAGAAAAAAATATGCTTTTAACATGGTAGACTACTACCTATCAAACTTCGAAGAAACACTAAGCGCTCCTTAGGCTTTTGATATCTTTAAACAAAAAAATCCCGTATGAAGATACATTTCTGCCTATCTTCATACGGGATTTCCCATCGTTTAATCTTCGTCTTTAACATCCATATCTTCTGGAATTGGTTCGTTCAATATTTCTTCCACTAATTGCTTATATTTCTCCATTTGTTCTAAATGTGTATTGAATTGTTCTTTATTTAATAAATATTGCTCTCCATCAAATAGTGCACGAATTTTCTTTTGCTGAATTAACTCTTCAATATACGACTTTGGTAAATTCAAATACTCCGCAGCTTCTTCTACTGTTATATACAACTCGTTCATTCCTTTATTATTTTTTCCTATATACTGTATCTTACTTTATTTTTGTAAACAAATAAAAAAGATTTTGTAAATGCAACTTAAAAAGCAGGTAGATGCATTCCATATATTGTATAATAGTATATAGTAAGAATTTTTTAAATATAGAATGGTATTACCCATTTACACAAAGGAGAGTTAACATATGGCTACTCGTCACATCATTACAATGTTAGAAAAAACATTACAAATTGAAACAGAAAACACAATTTCTCATTTAACAGCATCTTTATCTGATCGTATTCTTTCTCAAAGCACAGCAATACAGGAAAACAATTGTTACCATACAATTGGGGAATGGTACAAAAATCATTTCTTATTCCAACAAGATGATTTCCTTTGGGCTAAATACGTTTTCTATGACGCATATTGTGAGGAAATAAAAAAACAAGGTCATCTTACAAAACGTGTTCGCCAAATATTAGAATCATTAGCTCGAATGCATGGAAAACAGTACATTGCTTCTATATTAAATATGCCATTTCCTAACGAACGAGCTAAAGGAACAGCATAATGTAATACTGTTCTGCGTCAGCAAAACATAGATTCATTATTTTCTAGGAAGATTCACAAATAAAATGTTCATGTCACATGAACTGATGAAACCGGTGTCATTATAATGATTGAAAATATAGTAAACAGGAAAACCCCCATTTACCTCTCTCGTCATTCGAATAGAGAAGTAAATGGGGGTATACTTGTTCCTTTATTATTTCATCATCTGCTTAATCAATTCTCGATTTCTCTTCTTAAATACTTCATTATGCGAAGAAACCATTCCATACTCACTTGCATCTGGCTGAATAAATTGTTTCGCTTTATTCACAGCATTTCCAGCATCTTGGAATGCTCCCGCAATTAAGTGTAATTTTCCTTCATGCTTTAAAATATCCCCAGCAGCATATAATCCATCTACTGAAGACTCACTATTTGCATTCCCTGCAATATAATAATTATCTATAATCGCAACGTCTAACTCACTATTTTCTAATAATGTAATGTCACGTTCATATCCATGATTAATAATAACTTCATCAATAGGTAAATGAGAAACTTCACCTGTCTCATGATTCGTTAATTCTACATATTCAATCGCTTCATGACTATCACCAGCAATTAATTTTGTAATCGATGTATGAAAGAAACACTCAACTGAGCTGTTCAGCAGTTGCTTCACTTGTGCTTCATGACCAGATAATTCTTCTTTTCTATACGTTACGTACACTTTTTTCGCGATTGGTTCTAATTCATTTGCCCAATCAACGGCAGAATTTCCTCCACCGGAAATAATGATCGTTTTATCTTTGAAACGCTTTAAAGATTTCACTGTATAATTTAAATTCGATACTTCAAATCGCTCAGCACCTTCAATTGATAACTTTTGTGGTTTCAATATGCCACTTCCAGTTGCCACAATAACTGTTTTTGAAAAGTGTTCTTCTCCAGTGCTTGTTTTTAATGTAAAAGTACCATCTTTATTACGAATAATCGATTCTACTTTTGTATTTAATACAACTTCCGGCTGAAATGTTAAACCTTGTTGTACAAGTTGCTCAATTAATTTTTCACCCGTAACCGGTAATAATCCCCCAATATCCCAAATCATTTTCTCTGGATAAACATGTATTTTTCCACCTAGCTGTGGTTGAAATTCTATTATTTTCGTTTTCATCTCTCTGAGTCCACTATAAAAAGCTGAATAAAGCCCTGCAGGTCCTCCGCCTATCACAGTTACATCAAACAATTCTTCTCGATTCATTCGTGCTCACTCCTCAGCTACTAATCATTGATTATCATTCTCAATAAAATATAACCTGTTTCTGCAAAATTTACAATCAAAATTACTATTGACAATACACCTATATAAAATTATATTATTTAGAGAATCAATAGTGATAATCATTATCATTTTGTTAATAATTAGCAAATTTGAGATTATATCTTCTTTCATTAATATGGCTAATACTATATTGTGAAATCTCATATTCAAGATTTTTAATAAACATTTTGCATTACCACTACTCATTCAAAAAGATTGCAGTTAAACAAATGATTGTATACACATATCATCTATGTTAAAGGAGAAAGACGATGAAAAAGTTATTTATTTCACTAACGGTTCTTTTCGTTCTTGTTATGAGCGCTTGTAGCAATGGCTCTACAGACAAAAAGAATGATGCAAAAGATAGTAAATCAGAAACAATTACATACCAATCTGAAAATGGTAAAGTAGAAGTTCCTGCAAATCCAAAACGCGTTGTTGTTTTATCATCATTCGCTGGTAACGTAATGTCATTAGGTGTAAATCTTGTTGGGGTAGATTCATGGTCTAAACAAAACCCACGTTTTGATAGCAAACTTAAAGATGTTGCTGAAGTATCAGATGAAAATGTTGAAAAAATCGCTGAACTAAATCCAGATTTAATCATTGGCTTATCAAATATTAAAAATGTCGATAAGTTAAAGAAAATCGCTCCTACTGTAACATACACTTACGGAAAAGTTGATTACTTAACACAGCATTTAGAAATCGGGAAGTTATTAAACAAAGAAAAAGAAGCAAAAACTTGGGTTAATGACTTCAAGAAACGTGCACAAGACGCTGGTAAAGAAATTAAAGCAAAAATCGGTGAAGATGCTACAGTTTCTGTTGTAGAAAACTTCAACAAACAGCTTTATGTATACGGCGAGAACTGGGGCCGCGGAACAGAAATTCTGTACCAAGAAATGAAATTAAAAATGCCTGAAAAAGTAAAAGAAAAAGCATTAAAAGAAGGTTACTACGCATTATCTACTGAGGTATTACCTGAGTTTGCTGGTGATTACTTAATCGTAAGTAAAAACAAAGATACTGATAACTCATTCCAAGAGACAGAATCATATAAAAACATCCCAGCAGTAAAAAATAATCGCGTATATGAAGCAAACATGATGGAATTCTATTTCAATGATCCACTTACATTAGATTTCCAACTAGACTTCTTCAAAAAAAGCTTTCTTGGTAAATAATACAAACATGAGGAATTCTTAATTTAAGAATTCCTCTTCCTTTATTCTATGAACAGAAAAGATGTGAAACGAATGACAAAAGATCATGACAATCCACGTTCTATAGCTTTTACATACAAACTAATTTTAAGCTTAATTGCATTCTTTCTTATTTTTATGGTGGCTATGGTATTAGGTGCTGCAGATACTTCCATAAAAGATGTATGGTCAGCACTCACTTCCTCCGCTAAAGGAGACAAAATCTCTATTATTCGAGAAATACGTTTGCCACGTGAAGTTGCCGCTATTTTTGTAGGAGCTGGACTTGCTGTTTCTGGAGCAATTATGCAAGGATTAACACGAAATCCACTTGCAGATCCTGGATTATTAGGGCTATCTGGTGGAGCAAATGCTGCGCTTGCACTAACACTTGCTTTCAACCCTTCCATCAGCTATCTTTACTTAACATTAGCTTGCTTTATCGGTGCTGCTGTTGGCGCAATTATGGTATTTGGAATTGGTATGGTGAAAAAAGGCGGGCTCTCCCCTCTTCGAATTGTATTAGCTGGTGCTGCCGTTTCAGCATTTCTACTCGCAATTTCAGAAGGAGTCGGCATCTACTTCAAAATTTCACAAGATGTATCACTTTGGACTGCTGGAGGCGTAATTGGAACTACTTGGAGCCAATTGAAAGTTATTATTCCAGTCATTTCAATTAGTATCTTTATCGCTATCTTACTAGCAAAAAAATTGACAGTTCTTAGTTTCAGTGAAGAAGTGGCTATTGGACTAGGTCAAAAAATTATTGTTATTAAAACCATTCTATTTATCATTATCATCTTACTTGCAGGTGCATCTGTAGCACTTGTCGGAAATATGGCATTTATCGGTTTAATGGTACCTCACATGGTACGCCCAATTGTCGGTCCAGATTACCGATTTGTTATACCGATGTCAGCAATTGCTGGCGCTTCCTTTATGCTACTTGCAGATACAATCGGACGTACCATTAACGCTCCGTACGAAACACCAGTTGCCGCTATTGTCGCAATTGTAGGATTACCATTCTTCCTATTCATTGTACGTAAAGGAGGAAAAATGTTCTCATGATACCATCTATTCTAAGAAAACAACGTCTTATCCTACTCGCTTTACTTATACTAACCATCACAACCATTGTAGTTGGAATGGGGCTCGGTTCAGCATCTTTATCTTATGATCGACTACTCCCAACATTAATGGGGCAAGGAACTTTTAAAGAGGAGTTTGTTTTATACTCTTTAAGACTACCTAGAATTATCATTACATTACTAGCTGGTATGGCTCTCGCTTTATCAGGAGCTATTCTGCAAGGGATTACCCGAAATGATTTAGCTGAACCTGGTATTCTCGGTATCAACTCTGGGGCCGGTGTTGCTGTTGCTATTTTCTTCTTATACTTTCCAATAGATGTAGGTTCATTTCTTTACTTACTACCTGTCGTTGGATTTATCGGAGCGTTTCTGACAGCTGTTCTAATTTACGTATTTTCATATAGTAAATCAACTGGACTTCAGCCGGTGCGATTAACATTAACCGGTATCGGTTTTGCATTTGCACTATCTGGAATGATGATTGTCCTTATTTCATCTGCAGATCGTATGAAAGTAGACTTTATTTCAAAATGGATTGCCGGAAATATTTGGGGAGATGACTGGATCTTCGTTTTCGCAATGCTCCCATGGTTAATCGTATTCATTCCGTTTGTTTTCTATAAAGCAAACCGATTAAACATTCTAGCATTAAACGAACCAGTCGCAATCGGCGTTGGAATTGAAATTGAAAAAGAACGCCGATACTTATTAATTGCAGCCGTTGCGCTTGCAGCTGCAGCTGTTTCCGTAACAGGAGGAATTAGCTTTATCGGGCTGATGGCTCCTCACATCGCAAAATCTTTAGTAGGTCCAAGGCATCAAATCTTCATGCCTATCGCCATTTTAATTGGCGGATGGCTATTACTATTAGCTGACACAATCGGACGAAACATCGTGGAACCTAACGGCATCCCAGCAGGTATTGTTGTCGCTTTAATTGGTGCTCCTTACTTTATGTATTTATTGCTTAAGAAAGCATAGAAACACCCTCAAGAGTCAAATCTTGAGGGTGTTTTTTTGTATCATTCTACTGCTGCCCATACCCTTCAAACTTCTTTGCCAAATTCTCCATCTCATCTTCTGGCAATAGCTTCGGCTCTCCGACACTTTTCGTTTGATAATAAATTTGGGCGCAAAACTCAATTTCTTCTGCAACAGTAAATGCCATTTTTATATGATTTGCACCTGCAATTAAACCGTGGTTCGCAAGTAAAACGGCACGACGATCGATCATTCCTTCGAAAGCAGCTTCTGCTAATTGCTTCGTACCAAATGTTTCATACGGTGCACAGCGAACATTAGGGCCTGCGAAAGCAATTAAATACGATACTGCGGGCAGTTCCCATCCTAATGATGCAATCGTCTTCGCATAAGGAGAATGTGTATGCACAAGCGCATTTATATCTTCACGCTTTCTATAATAAATAAGGTGCATATCAAGTTCACTTGATGGTTTTCTCTCTCCCTCTATTACATCGCCATCTAAGTTTAATATAACTACATCTTCAGGCTTTGTTTCATAATAATCTAAACCACTTGGGCTAATGGCAACAAGACCTTGTTCGCGATTGAAAATACTAATATTACCGCCTGTCCCCTTTGTTAAACCACTAGAAATCATTTTCTTTCCGTACGCTACAATTTCTTCTCTCTCTTTTTGTAATAACATATACATCCCCCTAAGTATGAAGCTTATGATGACTGGCTGTTTAAATCTATCTTCCTATTGAAATAGCTTTTTTAAATTCTCCGTAAACGGTGCTTTTACAATCCCTTTTTCCGTAATGATTGCTGTTACATTTTCATATGGTGTGACATCAAAGGCTGGATTATATACTTTACTTTCTTTCGGAGCAGAATATTGCCCGAAGCGATTAATCACTTCAGAAGCATCTCTTTCCTCGATCGGAATTTCTTTTCCTGTCGGTGTTTTCAAGTCAATTGTCGGCGTTGGTGCTGCTACATAAAACGGAATGTTGTAGTATTTCGCTAAAATAGATACACCCAATGTTCCAATTTTATTTGCTACATCACCATTTGCTGCCACACGGTCGCATCCAACGATTACCGCATCAATCTTCCCTTGTGACATAACCATAGCCGCCATATTATCCGTAATGACAGTGACATCAATTCCTGCTCGCTGCAATTCTAATGCTGTTAACGTTGAACCTTGTAATCTAGGGCGCGTTTCATCAGAATAGATTTTTAAGTCCCATCCTTTTTCTTTCGCTAAGTACATTGGAGCTGTCGCAGTACCATACTTAGTCGTCGCTAACGCACCAGCATTACAATGTGTTAATACTCCCATTCCATCATGGAATAACGTTAATGCATGTTCCCCAATTTGACGGTTAATTTCTTCATCTTCTCTATGAATCTCTTTTGCCTCTTCTAGTAATCTATCTTTTAACTGTGCGATTGATAAGTGAGCGTTTTCTAGCGCTACTGCTTCCATTCTTTCAAGTGCCCAAAATAAGTTTACTGCTGTCGGTCTTGATGTTGCCAAATATGCACATACCTTTTTGACTTCCTCTATAAATTCTTCCACCGTACTTTGGGTAACTTCCTTGGCTCCTAAATACACACCGTAAGCTGCTGAAACACCAATCGCTGGCGCGCCTCTTACTTTCATTACTTGAATGGCATCCCACACACTTTCAGCTGTCTTGAAAGATTCATAGACAACCTCATTCGGTAATAATGTTTGATCTAATAAAACTAAAGCTTCACCTTTCCACTGAATTGGTATTAATTGCTCTTCCATCATCTTCTCCCCTTACTTCGCGTAGTGCATTGACTGTTCTTTTAACGTTTCTACAAAGCTTGTACCTGTTTTATATTGATTCGCTCGTAAAATAAATTTCTTCGCTACTTGAAGACAAATACGTTCCGCTCTAGCACGTGCTCCCTCATTCTCAATACAAGTAATGTCTTTTACTTTCGCTAGCCCAACAATACGACGAATTAACTCAAGTCCCGTCACCGCAGCTGTATCCTCTAATACAGATTGTAAATAGATTTCGTTAAAGCCTTCTTCCTTCGCCATAATCTCTGTCACATGAATATCCCAAGCATTTAAAAACTTCTTCTTAAATAAATCAATTACCTCTACCATTGTCGATTGTAACCAATCCATATACGTATCTTTCTCAGCCCCAGCTGACATCGTTGCATCTGCATTTACCCAAGCAAATATTAAATTCGCCATTACATTCCCAATGTCATATCCCATTGGTCCATAAAAGGCAAACTCAGGATCAATTACCTTTGTGGAATCATTTTTCACAAAAACAGAACCAGTATGCAGATCACCGTGAATAAGCGCCTGTGCATTCGTCATAAAAGAAAACTTAAGTTTTGCTACTTCCATACGAAGCTCTTTATCACTATAAATATGCTCTCTAATCCATCCTTCATTTAACGGAAACAGCTCATTACGCTTATTATGATTTGTAAATGGCTCAGCGTATACGAGGTCTTCTGTAATCTCACATAATTCAGGATTTATATAATTCTTCACCAATTCCTTCTTCTCTTTATGATTCATTACAACATCCGATGTTAATAAGAGTGTATTTACCAAAAAGGTCGTTAAATCATCTGCAAGCTTTGGAAACATTTGATGATTTATAAGTGCTGTACGTAATATGGTATGGTCCGATAAATCTTCCATTACACAACAATTCATCACACTATCAAAAAAATACACCTTTGGAACAAGCCCAGGTGCTAACTCTTCTTCTAACTGCAAAACATCTGATTCTATACGAATACGATTCGTCGACAACTTAAACTCATCTGAAATGCGTGCTGTATTCCCAGCTTGCTTTACAATGACAGAAATGTTCTCCTTTTCATCCCAAACACGAAACACATAATTTAAATTACCATCACCTATTTCTTTACACTTTAGCCCCTTTGCATGTTCAAACTTAGATAATTTCTCTTTCACATATACAATCACATCGTTAGCTTCCATTAAAAAATACTTCGTGAACTTAGACATGGTTTCCCCTCCACACTAATTGTAAGCGTTTTCTAAAAGCTATAAAAAATAATAGGATTAAATCTTTCATCCTATAATATATGTTCTTCTTTTTGAAATGTATATCTAGGTTTTATTATATCTTGTTAGCACTTTGAGTCAATGTTTCTAATTATCATTACAATATACTTCTTAATTATATATTTGAGAGGACAAAAATTGTTCAAAAAGATTCTAATTCATTTTATTTTATTTATCACACAATTCTTTGTAAAATAGAAATAAGCAGTTCCTTTTCAAAAAGACAACTTCTAAGAAATATTTCCTTCCTATGATTTATACTTACAACATATCTCTAACATACACACTACTCTTTCAAACACTCATTGAAAATTTATGACATAAAAATCACCTTTTAATTCTCTAACAATCTTAATTGAGAATAAATATTAATTAAATTGATATAAAGTTGGTTTATTCTCTTGACAAAATAACCACTTCTATATGATAATTAATATCGAATTAGAATTATTATAGTTAATTAAAAAATATATTTTATGAGCACACTATTTTTTGATGCTCAAAACCAACATTTAGGAGGAATTTTAATATGTTATTAATCGGCACAGAAGTAAAACCGTTTAAAGCTAACGCTTACCATAATGGAGAATTTATCCAAGTTACTGACGAAAGTTTAAAAGGAAAATGGAGTGTAGTTTGTTTCTACCCAGCTGACTTCACATTCGTTTGCCCAACTGAACTTGAAGACTTACAAAACCAATATGCAACTCTTAAAGATTTAGGCGTTGAAGTATACTCTGTATCTACAGACACTCACTTCACTCACAAAGCATGGCATGATAGCTCAGAAACTATCGGCAAAATCGAGTACATCATGATTGGTGACCCAACTCGCACAATCACTACAAACTTCAACGTTTTAATGGAAGAAGAAGGTCTTGCTGCTCGTGGTACATTCATCATCGATCCAGACGGCGTGATCCAATCTATGGAAATCAATGCTGACGGTATCGGCCGTGACGCAAGCATTCTTGTTAACAAAATTAAAGCAGCTCAATACGTACGTAACAACCCAGGTGAAGTTTGCCCAGCTAAATGGCAAGAGGGTTCTGCAACACTTAAACCAAGCCTTGACCTTGTAGGCAAAATCTAAGGAGTTCGATCAAAATGATACTAGATGCAGATATAAAAACACAACTATCCCAATACCTTCAGTTAATGGAGAACGATATTTTACTTAAAGTAAGCGCAGGAAACGACGACGTATCTAAAGATATGTTAGCTCTAGTAGACGAATTAGCTACTATGTCATCTAAGATTACAGTAGAAAAAGTTGAATTAGAGAGAACACCAAGCTTTAGCGTAAACCGCCCTGGTGAAGACACTGGTGTCGTATTCGCTGGTATTCCATTAGGACACGAATTTACTTCATTAGTGTTAGCTTTACTACAAGTAAGTGGACGCGCTCCAAAAGTTGAACAAAAATTAATCGATCAAATTAAAAACATTCAAGGCGAATATCATTTTGAATCTTATATCAGCCTAAGTTGTCATAACTGTCCTGATGTTGTACAAGCTCTTAACGTAATGAGCGTTCTTAATTCTGGTATTACACATACTATGATTGATGGCGCTGCATTCAAAGAAGAAGTAGAAAGCAAAGACATCATGGCAGTACCAACTGTTTACCTAAACGGCGAATCTTTCGGAAGCGGTCGTATGACACTTGAAGAAATTTTAGCTAAAATGGGTAACGGTCCAGATGCATCAGAGCTTTCTGATAAAGATCCATACGATGTTCTTGTTGTTGGTGGCGGCCCTGCTGGTGCAAGTGCAGCAATTTATGCAGCACGTAAAGGCATCCGCACTGGTATCGTTGCTGAGCGCTTCGGTGGTCAAGTAATGGATACTATGGGCATTGAGAACTTCATCAGCGTAAAACGCACTGAAGGTCCTAAGCTAGTAGCAAGCCTTGAAGAGCACGTAAAAGAATACGACATCGATGTAATGAATCTACAACGTGCAAAACGTTTAGAGAAAAAAGAACTTATTGAAGTGGAACTTGAAAACGGCGCTATTCTAAAAAGTAAGAGCGTAATCGTTTCAACAGGTGCTCGCTGGCGTAACGTTGGCGTACCAGGTGAAGCTGAGTTCAAAAATAAAGGTGTAGCATACTGCCCACACTGTGACGGTCCATTATTCACTGGAAAAGACGTAGCAGTTATCGGCGGAGGTAACTCTGGTATTGAAGCAGCTATCGACTTAGCAGGTATTGTTAAGCACGTAACTGTTCTTGAATTCATGCCAGAATTAAAAGCTGATGCTGTATTACAAGAACGTCTTAACAGCTTACCAAACGTAACTGTTCTGAAAAACGTTCAAACGAAAGAAATTACTGGTACTGATAAAGTAAACGGTATTTCTTACATCGATCGTGAAACTGAAGAAGTTCATCACGTTGAATTACAAGGTGTATTCGTACAAATCGGTCTTGTTCCAAACACAGACTGGTTAGGCGAAACAGTTGAACGCGTTCGCGGTGAAATCGTAACAGACAAGCACGGCGCTACAAATGTACCAGGAGTGTTTGCTGCAGGTGACTGTACAAATAATCCGTACAAACAAATCATCATCTCTATGGGTTCAGGTGCAAACGCAGCTTTAGGTGCATTTGATTACTTAATCCGTAACTAATTATATAGACGTGAGTAAAAGAAGCATTACCAATTAGGTAATGCTTCTTTTTATTACAATGTATTTACGTAGTCGTCAAAATCCTTCCAACATAGTATTGTATACGGCGGCCCTATATCCAATACTACTCTTACATCCTCTGCCACTACTTGGATTCTTTTTAATGTGCTGTCTCTTTTTCCGGCCGGATAAATAGCAAGTTTTACAACTTCCTGTTTTCCACCCTCATAAGTCTTTATTTTCAATTCTAATTGGTCTATTTTTTCTTTTGAAGGAATCTCTTTTCCTTCCCAATCACACATTTCAAATAGAGGATATCGATCTCCATGCCATTCCTCAACAATCTTAATGACTTTAAGGATAATATAATTCCCTGATACTAATTCATAACTAACAGCATCACCCACTTTTAAAGAAGTATTAGCTATAAATCTCTTCGGTACTTTTTTCGCTTCTGGCTGCGGAGAATTTAACTGCTCTCTTAATTTATTTAAAACTACTTCACGTTTCTTCTGTAATTTAGGTTCTTCTTCCCAGCGAGCTAAATCTGCACCGCTCTCTATTATTTGCAATGCCTCCTGTTTAACATTCTCTTGAAGTCTTCCTAACTTCCATTGCACGGAAGAAAATATTAACCAAAAAACAATCAGCTCTTCATCATCTAGTTCATGCTGCTACCCTTCAATTACAATCCTACTTGCTTCCTCATTCGAATAATAGTTTCCTAACAAATCCTTATACAGTAACTTAATCTCTCCAGCAATATCATCTGACAATATCGCTACTCCCCAAGCACCCATACATTAACGCTCCAATCCATACACTAAAAACCTCTCATTCCCATTCTTCTCATAAGCCCCAGGCAATCTTACTTCCCTCTTCAATTCAAACGCAGTCTGGTTCTCTAAGAAAAAAATATAATCTTCAGAAGGATAATATAAAATAATATCCACTTCTCTCCCCGTTTCTTCTACCGAAAGTAAAATGTTATTTACTACGTTCATAAACACTTGTACAGAAAATGGATTAAAGAAATAAAACCGGTTATCACGTGGATCAATCTCATACTCCTGTGCTAAACAGCACTGAAATTGAATTTTATTTTTACTGTTTCTTACCTTTCGTGCATAGCGTTCAAGATTATCCATCGCTTCTTTATAAAACTCTTCATTCATTTCAATTCCAACCGCTGAAGCATCACATTTATGATGCATATAAAAGTTTAATCGTCCTTTTCCGCATCCAAAGTCTACCATTCGGTCACTACTTCTTATTTCATATTGATTCAATAACTCATCTAATCCACTATATGGCGTCGGTTCATAGCGATGATAATGCATAGACTTGTTAAACCCTTTTTGCTCACCGACTGTTTTTATATGTAAAACTGCATCGTAATATTGTTCGTTCATTCGTTTTCTCCTATTAAAAAATGGTACTTATTATTATACACCATGTACTGGAGAGGGATTTTTTATCGAATTAATTGATACGTGAAATTATATAAACTTAAAAACAATTCATGACAAAAAAACAGGAGCTCTCTAGCCCCTGTCTTCTAACACTTTCAATACAGTTTGTTTCAATATTTCTACTCCATCCATAATACAACTATGATCGAACTTCATATACGGATGGTGTAATCCAGGTTGTAAGTCTGCTCCTAGTCCAAGCATGACAGCTTTTAAATGTGGTCTCTTTACTGTGTAGTAATGGAAATCATCGCTTCCTGTCGTATAAAGTGGTCCCGTACATTTATCTTCCCCATACACTTCAAGAATACCTTTACGCATAAATCGCTCAGCTTCTTCTGAAACTTCAGCTCCTGGTGCGAGATCAATCCACTCATATGAAGTTTTCGATCCCATCGATGCAGCTGATTCTATGACATGCTCTATCTTTTTCTTTAACTCTTCTAATAGTGTATTATTCTCTGCTCTTACATCTAAACTAAAATGACCGTTACCCGGAATAATATTTAAATTATCACCACCAGCTTGGCACCTCGTCATCTTGACTGAATAGGAACTTTGCGGTGGTAGCCATATGTTTTTCAAACCAATATTAATCATGGAAATAACATCAATCGCATTTATTCCTTGATGTGGGCGTGCTCCATGTGCATCTTCTCCGTGAATCGTACCCTCTAAAAATCCTGCTGCTCCGTGACGAATTGATGGGGCAGCTTGTTTCAAAGATAGTTCTTCAATTGGGCGCAAATGAACACCGAATAGGAAATCCGCATCATCCACAGCACCTTTCTCTACCATTTTTAAAGCTCCATTCCCTTTTTCTTCTGCCGGCTGAAAAATAAATCTAACTGTGCCACTTTTCCATCTCATATTCTTTAATTGTAAAATAAGTCCCATTACAATCGTCATATGAGCATCATGACCACATGAATGATTCGCTTTAAACTCTCCATTCACTTCTTGCCAAAGTGCATCCATATCAGCACGAATCGCAATAACTGGATTTCCGCTTCCAATTTCAGCTATCACGCCTGGACAATCATCAAATATTTTATATGAAATTCCTTCTTCTTTTAAAAAGTTAGTAATATACGCTGTCGTTTCATACTCTTTCCAACTCACTTCAGGGTTTTCATGTAAATGCTGAAAAATTTCAGTTAAACGCTCTTGTAGTTCTAAGGTTTTCAAAGCTACATTCTCCTTCCTAAATTCCAAAACCATTCAGGTTAATTATACTTATGAAAAACAGATGTTTTTATGAACATATTGAATTTTAAGAAAAAAGTCAATTGTTTATTTTTAAATACTTAAAAAGCTTACTCTGCATCTATATTACAAACTAAACAAACAACTAGAACATTCCTTATTTTCTGTTTTTTTATGTTGACGCTTACATATATTTTTAGTTATCATAACCTAATAAACGTCCATTTTACGACAATTCTAAAAATACAAACAAAGATACGTAACAAGGAGGAAATTTATGAAAAAAGAAATACCTTTTGGAATAGCGATTATCCCTATTATCATTACCGTTGCAGTTATGATGGTTACAATTGTTGTATTAAAACAAAGCCCTCACGTTCCACTTATTATCGGTACAACCGTTGCTTCTATCGTCGCTTGGCGCTATGGCTACAAATGGAACGATCTTGAAGAAGCAATGTATAAAGGAATTCGTCTTGCATTACCCGCTATCGTTATCATTATTCTTGTAGGTTTAACAATCGGTGCTTGGATTGGCGGAGGAATCGTCGCAACAATGATTTATTACGGTTTAAAACTTTTAACTCCATCACTATTTTTAGTTTCAATTACCGTGATTTGTTCTATCGTTGCGTTAGCAATCGGTAGCTCCTGGTCTACAATGGGAACAATTGGTGTTGCTGGAATGGGGATTGGCCTTAGTATGGGAATCCCAGCTCCAATGGTTGCTGGTGCCATTATTTCCGGTTCTTATTTCGGCGATAAAATGTCACCGCTTTCAGACACAACAAACTTAGCCGCTGGATTAACAAATACAGATTTATTCACACATATTCGTCATATGTTATTTACTACAATTCCAGGTTTAATTATTACTCTTATCGTTTATGCGTTCTTAGGAAGAAGCTTCGGCGCTAACAATATTGATGCCAAAAGTATCGAGCAAACGTTACAAGTTTTGCAACAAAACTTTGTTATCTCACCTTTCCTATTAATCATACCCATAGTCGTTATGGTATTGGTCGCTAAAAAGGTTCCTGCTATACCAGCCATTCTCGTCGGTATTATTTTAGGATTTTTATCCCAAGTCTTTATTCAAGGTGGTTCTGTCTCCGCATCTGTCGGTGCACTCCAAGCTGGATTTGTTATAGACACTGGAAACAAGCTAGTAGACGAACTATTTAACCGCGGTGGCTTAGATTCGATGATGAATACAGTCTCTATGACAATTGTCGCTATGACTTTCGGAGGAGTACTAGAACATACAGGTATTCTTCGTTCCATTGTAAATCAAATTTTAAAATTAGCGACATCAGCAAAAGGGCTTATCGCTTCTACTATCGCATCTTGTTTTGCAACAAACCTTACTTGCTCTGAACAATATATTTCAATTGTTGTCCCTTCAAGAATGTACGCAAATGCATACACGGAAAAAGGACTACATTCAAAAAACTTATCCAGAGCATTAGAAGATGGTGGAACATTAACTTCTGTCTTTGTTCCTTGGAATACGTGCGGTGTATTTATTCTCGCAACACTTGGCGTAGGTGCATTTGAATATGCTCCTTATGCTATTTTGAATTTCATTGTACCTATTATCTCAATCATTTACGGTATAACTGGTCTCACAATTACAAAACTATCAGACATTGAAAAAGCAGAACTACTAAAGAAACAAAAAGCTCAACTAGAAGCTTAAAAATAGCGGTAAATTCAATTCATATAGTGCGCGAGGTCGCCCTTGTTGATAGGGCATTTCCTCGCCGCAAATATGAGCATACCCGTAATCAACTAATTTCTTTAACAACCTTTCTGTCGATCTTCGAGTCACTTGTAAGTACTCAGAAAGGTCAGCTGCTGTAAACTTCAATGACGGATGCGATTGACTAAATTGAATGATTTTTGACAAGTTGGCCGGACTAAGCTTCGTTTCCTTCGCTATTTTCATTAGTTCCGGATTATCATTTTTCAAACTTTGTACTCTCTGTTCTTTCGGGAACGGACCAAATAAATCTTTATCACTTGTTAGTATATAAAAACAACGATCTATTGGATTATTCTTTGCAAAACTTTGAGCAATTTTTGCATTTTGCTCCGCCTCTTTCACGGTTTTTCCATAACCAAATCCAATAGCTATCGTTCCTTCTACGCTCGCAAACAAGTTATCTATCGCATTTGTTTTAATAATCGATTCGATATCACCACGAGTTGTATACAAAATGCATGTCATTTCATCCACTTGTTTAAATGAACCACGTAGTTCTTTTGAAATGACATCTAGTTTTTCAAGCAAATTCGTTCGTAATTCTAAGGAAGAAATAATACAAGCACCAACAGTAGCTGAATAGCTTTTTGCTAACTCAGCTTTTATTTTTGCATCTTTTAACCCATGTATAATGGACTGTGTTGGATCAATCATTCGCTCTGAAGGAACACCTAGTTTTTGAAGCTCGTCGTAAACAGCGTGAATACTAGTTAAAGCTAAATGAGCCTCTCCAGATTGATATTTAGCTACATGAAAATCGATAACTCTATTTATTTCATCTTTACTCCACAGCATATTTTCATAATCAAACACTTGTGGACTTTCTTTTATACCGATATCATGGAACACATTTGTAATAAACGAGCGGTCTACTAAATCGATAGAAATGTTATGTGGTTGAATACTTTGATGATACATGATAGAAAGAATTGAAGATGCGACAGTTGTCTCGTCTTGCTGTAAGTACGTACTTGGAATTCGTAATTGTTCTCTTATTTCTTTTGCCATATAATAAGGTAAAGCACCTGAGAAAAAGATGACATCACAAGGCTTTAAACGCTTTAATAGTTCAGAAGATTCCGCCGGATGAAGGTAAATATATGGATCAATCTCTATTTCTTCTAGTTTATGAGCAATAGGTAAAATTGTCTCCATAAACTCTTTTGAACCGACAACCGCAATTTTTATCATCATTTCTCTAACTCCTTATCATTAATTAACGACTATTTAACGTCAACTATATCAAATATACAAAACCATTGTAAACAGGAAGGGGTCTTTATTCAATGAAAATTACAGCTATTCACCTTTACGCAATTCGTTTACCGCTTCGCGATCCGTTTGTTATTAGTTACGGTTCTTATTCTGATATGCCTTCTATTATCGTCAAAATGGAAACAGATGAAGGAACTATCGGTTATGGTGAAGGCGTTGCTGACGATCACGTTACAGGCGAATCATGGGAAAGTACTTTCCATACTTTAAAACATACACTCGCTCCCGCACTCATCGGATGCAATCCAATGAATATCGAGAAAATACACGATATGATGGACAATACAATTTACGGTGTGCCTACTGCGAAGGCTGCGATTGATATTGCTTGTTTTGATATAATGGGCAAAAAATTAAATCAACCTGTATATCAATTAATTGGCGGACGCTACCATGAAGACTTTCCTGTCACTCACGTCTTAAGTATCGCCGAACCTAAAGCCATGGCTGAAGAAGCTGCTTCCATGATTCAAAAAGGTTACCAATCTTTCAAAATGAAAGTCGGTACAAATGTACTAGAAGATGTAAAAAGAATTGAAGCGGTACGTGAACGTGTAGGAAATGATATTGCGATTCGTGTTGATGTAAACCAAGGTTGGAAAAATAGCGCCAACACATTAATGGCACTTCGTTCATTAGGTCATTTAAACATCGACTGGATTGAACAGCCTGTCATTGCAGACGATATTGACGCAATGGCTCACATTCGTTCGAAAACAGACCTTCCGCTTATGATTGATGAAGGATTAAAAGGTTCTCGTGAAATGCGCCAAATCATTAAATTAGACGCGGCTGATAAAGTAAATATAAAACTAATGAAATGCGGCGGCATATATCCCGCTGTAAAACTCGCTCATCAAGCAGAAATGGCCGGCATTGAATGCCAAGTGGGATCAATGGTCGAATCATCTGTTGCCTCTTCCGCAGGATTCCATGTCGCTTTCTCAAAGAAAATCATTACGAGCGTTGAACTTACAGGTCCATTAAAGTTCACGAAAGACATCGGAAACTTACATTACGATGTACCATTTATTCGCTTAAACGAAAAGCCAGGACTTGGCATTGAAATAAACGAAGATACACTACAAGAACTAACCGTATTTCAAGACGTTGTAAGCTAAAGGAGGACTAACGCATGACAGTTCTATACAAAGGATCATTAAAACAAAATAACGATCCATTTCATGTTACATTACTATCCAAAGAGCACATCGAACAAATTTCATTACTACAGAACGTTGTAGTTGAAGCACTAGAAGATAAAAGCCGTTTACAACCACTTTCACAAGAAGAATTTCAATACATTCTAGAAGGAAATGGCATGATGATCGGTGCTTTTATCGAAAACGAACTCATCGCATTTCGTGCCCTACTCGTCCCTCCTATCGACGATGAACATTTAGGACTTGATATCGGCTTACCAGAAAGTGAACTGCACCGCGTAATCTATCAAGAAATCTCAAACGTTCATCCGAACTGCCGAGGAAATGGGATGCAAAAAATATTAGCAAAAGTCATTATGGAAGAATTGCAAAAAGAAGATAGCCAGTACGACTATGTTTGTTGCACCGTTGCTCCTTTTAACATTCCGAGTTTGAAGGATAAATTTGCGCAAGGGATGGAGATTGCTGCGCTGAAGGAAAAGTATGGTGGGAGTCTGCGGTATGTTTTTGTGAAGGAATTGCGCGGAGATAAAGAAAGTGATTGGACGGATGTTAAGCATATTCTGATGAGTGATGCTGGGAGACAACAGGCATTGCTTTCGGAGGGGTATCGTGGGTATGAGATGAAAAAAACAGAAGATGCTTTTATTGTAAAGTTTAGAAGATAATTCATACAAAAAGAACCCTAATGTATTAGGGTTCTACTTTATTTTATTCCAAATTAATAATTAAACCGTCATCTTCCAACTAGATAATGCTAACCAGTTCTCCATTTCCTTATAATCAGGCATGATCTTCCCGACAAGACGCCAAAAAGAGCGATCATGATTTAAATGAACCATATGACACATTTCATGAACGACTACATAATCAATTACCCGCTGTGGTGCCATCGCTAACTTCCAATTGAATGTTAGCTGTAAATTTGCATCGCAAGTACCCCAAGTACGACTACTATCTGTAATACGAATAGAACGTGGTTTTGTTTTGAAGTTACTTTGATGCGCTTTAATACTCTTCTCTACTAATGACTTACACTGTTTATAGTAAAATCGCTTTAAAGCTTGTTGTATTTTCTCATCCTTTAGCTCTTTCACATAAATATGTAGCTTATCCCCTTCAAAAATTGCATTGTCTTGCTCAATACTTGCATCTTGGGAAATCTGTATTGGATACGTATTCCCTAAATATAAAAAGCCTTCTCCTTGATCATAATCCTTTTCCTGTGGTCCACGCGCTCGCTCCGCCATTTCCTTACGAGTTGTCTGGATCCAATCCCACTTCTCCTCCAGCAACTGGACTAAGTATTCAACAGGTGTCCCTTTCGGAGCTTGCACTTCCACATTTCCGTACGAATCTACAAAAAGACGCACCGATTTTTTCTTCTTATAAGTTATATGAAAATTAATTGTCTCACCTAAATATGTATGTACCATTTCATCACCTAACGTATTATTTTACAAATAAAAAAGAGTAGGATACGAACACCCTACTCTACCTATTATATCATTTACTGCTTTAACGAACTCATTATCCTCTATACTTTACAGCTAATCCCTTAATGAAATTCCTTGCGTATCTATCGCCGCACTCTTTGTAATTTTTATGGCCTTTTTTTCTTAATAGAGCGCCTAGTTCTCCTTTTGTCACCTTAACGCCCACACTATCTAATATATCAAGCACATCTTCACTCGTTAATGAAAGTGCGATTTTCATTTTCTTTAGAAGAAGGTTATTGGCACTCTCTTTGCTTTGTACAGGTGCCGGTTGTCCAGGTTTCGGATCTTGCTTCCCTCTTTTTAAAGTAATAAATCCATTTAAAAATGCCTCTAACATCATCATATCGCATGTTTTTACGTACTCATCTTCTTCCCCATCAGGGTTTTCAGGTTCGTGCTGAGGCGCTCTCTTTATTTTTGTAAGCATATCAACTACGTCTTCCTTCGTTACTTCCATGCCGCCAAGTTTAAAGATTTCTACCATATCTATATCTTTTATATCTAAAGCGTATCTTACTCTTTTTAATATATCGTTATTGCTCATTGCCATTGGGTTTCCTCCTGAAATGTTGATTATCATAATGCTTTTAGCATGTGTAAATGAATGTCGTCAAATTACTACTTTAACACTTTAGGGGAAGGTTTTGTAGTCTTAGGTGGATTAATGCTTGTGGAGATGATTTTAAAACAGCAACATATGCTTTTAGGCACTTTAAATTATCCATTTAAAACCAATTGGATTATAATGATACTAGAGTTCATATAGGAGGGAATCAATAATGAATTATCTAATTGGTTATAAAGATGCTGAACGAAATTTCGGACATGAGGACCCGATGCTAACAGAATATACATATGGAGAGTCAGGGGCTAATACCGACAAACTCCAAAAAGTACAAAAGGGAGATTTTCTATTCTTTCATAAAACAATACATAACAAGCGCTATATAACCGCATATTATCTGGTCGAAGAAGTCGTGATTGTAAAAGATATCAAACAGAATCGTTTAATCATGAATAAATATGATAATCCCCACCTAAAGAAAGAGATACAACAACTAACACCAAGCGAATGTATTGCGTTTGGAAATCCCATTCAATCTAAAGTCCTTCAAGTTCCTTTGGAAATTACCCCTGAATTATTGAGTAAATTATCCAGACCTGCAAACCTTAATCCTAATCAATCTTTATTAAGTGCAATTTCTTCTGCTCTTCGTACTTGGAAAGAATTGAATCCATCTGATATCAATTTATTGTTAGATTTAATTGAGCAAAATGAGTCCAAGGGTAGACTTACTAATAGAGTTTTAACCGCTGAAGAAGTATTTCAAATTTTAGAAAGAGATATCGAGAAATTCATCATTTCTAACCCTTCAATACTTGATGTAAACTATAAAATTGAAAAATCACAACATATCTTCTCAGATGAATCACGTTTAGATTTGTTATTAAGAGATACTACTAATAACGAATTTATTGTAGTAGAAATTAAGAAAGGACCTATTGATAGAAACGCTTTAAATCAAATTAAACATTATATTAAACTATGTAAAAAAGAATTAAAATTAAATACTGTAAAAGGTATTTTAGTTGGTAGTGGGATAGCACCTTCCTTTGAGGATGATATTAATAAAGCAAAAAGGGATGGAATAACCGTGCGAAATTATGGTTGGGGCTTTACTATTAATTAACACACTTAAAAATGGACAAATCTAATATAGGTTTGTCCATTTTTTTATACTACTCAAATATAAATATTTGTGATACAGTTCAACAAAACTAATCTAAATAAGATTAGTTTTTATTATTTTCATAATTAAATTTAACAAAAAAGGTAGTGCCTTCGGATCCCGTTTGAATTTCTATTTTTGCATTATGACGGGCAGCAATAGCATAACATATGCCTAATCCCAATCCAGTTCCATTATCTTTGGTCGTGTAAAATGGAGTCCCCAGTTTCTCTAATACTTCAGGCCTGATACCTTTCCCTTCATCCCGCACTGCAAGCACCACACAATTTTGCCCTTCCTTATAGGTGCTAATGGTTAGAGTTTTCCCTGTACTCATCGCTTCTAAGCCATTACGGTATAGGTTCATTAATAATTGCCTTATCTCATTACGATTTAAAAGTAATTCTGGAACGTCATTTGTATCGACTTGAATATATTTATTTTGATTATGCGTATCTATCTTTATTAAAGGAATAATATCATGGATAATTGAGTTTAAATCTAACATCTGCAAATCTGATTTCTTTGTATTACCTATTGAAAGAAATTCAGTAATAATAGAATTGGCACGGTCAAGTTCTTCAACCATTAAATTAAAGTAGTTATTATGTTTCTCATAGTTGTTCTCTTCTTTTAATAACTGCAAAAATCCTCGTACTGTTGTCATTGGATTTCTAATCTCGTGGCTGATACCTGCTGCCATTTGCCCTATTAACTCTATGTTGGATAGCCTTTTCAATTCCTGCTCATATTGCTTTTTTTCCGTTATGTTTTTAAAAATACAACAAATACCATCATCATACGGGTAGGCAATAACTTCGTGCCAATATTCATCAGAGGTAGAAAGAACTTCGAAGTGAACTGTAATTCGCTCTGACATTGCACGATGAAATTCCTTATACATAACTGTGTCGACGCTACTCTGGAAAACCTCCCATACATTCTTTCCTAATACATCTTTTGCTGTTTTTCTTTGTGGAAAATATTGATGCTTATTTACATACGTAAATTCCCATGTATTATTTAAAGTAAAGAATCCATCCGTAATACTTTCAATCACACTTGTAACTTTTTCATTAGCAGCTGCTAGTTCTTTCGTTCGTTCTTCCACCATACTTTCAAGTTGGTCCATATATAACAAGTTTGAAAACGTAGGAGCTGTGGCATCAACGATAGATTTTGCCAGTTGAATTTGGGAATTATCGTAATTGTGAGCTTTTCCCTCTTTGCCAACGACGATTACCCCTAATACTTCTCCCATTGAAACCAATGGAATCATCAGTAAACCCTTACTATCTATATTTTTTGTTCGAATAATCTCTTGAATCTTGGCTTCATAGCTTTTCTCCATCCAATCTGCTTCTATCCAATCACAGCCCGAGCTTAACTTCGTTGTCTTAATCGTTATTTTGTCTAGCGGATCTAAAAGGTGGGCAGCCATGTTTTTACTCTCTAAAATCTGTCCTAAGTAAAAAAAGCATTTATCAAAACTCTCCTGTATTGAGGAACACATTGATAAATCACGGGTAACATTTAGTAACAGCTGCTTCTCGGCAATAAGATTTTCTTTTTGGGTTAAATTTTTTGCGTTTTGAATGGCGACCGCCGCCATATTTACATAAGCTTCAACACTTTGAATTTCTGAATCTGTTAAGTTCATTGGATTTCCATAATCAAATAGAAAAACAAGACCAAATAACTCTTTCTCAAATGAAATAGGCAGAGCTAATAAGGACTTAATTTTGAACGCATCAACTGATTTTGGATCCGGCCGATGGTCCTTTGAGGTATCAGGGATATAGATGGGTTTTTTTGTTTCAATAACTTCTTTTGCCAGTAAGTCTATTTCAGGATCAATTACCTGAGTATCGAGCGTTACGCCATTTATAGTCTCTGGTTTTCCTGCAAATCCTCTAAATGTTCCATCTGCCTGGGGTAAATAAATTCCAACAGCGTTGCACTTAACAATCTCCTCTGATATCGCTACTGTTACACGCTGCAATACTTCACGTAGTTCTAATTTTGTATTTATTATTTTCGTTATATTCGCGAGCCTAGAATATCTCGTCTGATCACTTAACATTCACATGACCTCCAATTATAGGCATAATAAAATAAACATGATACTATCATTGAAAATCAAGAACAATCTACCATTTTCGCTTTTCTCCTGTATTCTTTTCTTACCCTTGTTTTACGCCTTTACTTCTGATACAGTCCACCTTAATTAAAATGAAACAGTGTAACTTTCAAAAGTTACACCGTTTCACTACCTTCTACCACATTAACACTCGCCTCAAACTTATTAAGCAATGTACGTACTTCATCCGTTGATTTTGTGCTCATCAATTGATTTCGTAGTTCAGCAGCTCCAGGGAAGCCTTTTACATAAATTTTGAAGAAGCGATGTAGCCCTGTGATAGAGCGAGGCAATACTTCTGCATATTGATCTTGAAGATCAAGCTGTAGTCTTAAAAGGTCAAGATGCTCTTTACTGCTATGCTCTCTTGGCTCTTTTTCAAAAGCAAATGGATTTTTGAAGATGCCTCGTCCAATCATTACACCGTCAATACCATATTTTTCAGCAAGTTCCAGCCCAGTTTTACGGTCAGGGATGTCTCCGTTTATCGTTAGGAGCGTATTTGGTGCAATACGATCACGTAATTTTTTAATCTCCGGAATTAGCTCCCAGTGCGCATCTACTTGGCTCATCTCTTCTCTTGTGCGTAAATGAATAGAAAGGTTCGCAATATCTTGTTTGAAGATGTGTGTTAACCAATCTTCCCACTCACTTAACTCTTTAAAGCCAAGTCGTGTTTTTACGCTGACAGGTAATCCGCCTGCTTTTGCAGCTTGAATAAGTTCTGCCGCAACGTCTGGACGTAGAATAAGGCCACTACCTTTTCCTCTTGATGCTACGTTCGGTACAGGACAACCCATATTAATATCAATACCTTTAAATCCTAACTCTGCCATACCAATACTCATTTGACGGAAATATTCAGGATTATCTCCCCAAATATGTGCCACCATTGGCTGTTCATCTTCTGTAAAAATTAAACGGCCACGTACGCTTTTCATACCTTCTGGATGGCAATAACTATCCGAGTTTGTAAACTCTGTGAAGAATACATCTGGACGCCCAGCCTCACTTACTACGTGACGGAAAACAACGTCTGTCACATCTTCCATTGGTGCAAGTACGAAAAATGGTCGTGGTAAATCATGCCAAAAATTATCTATCATTTCAAATTCAAATCCTCTCACTATGAATACAATTTCAAACTCTCAATAAACCAAAAAGCAGATGGTATAGATTTTCCTATATCAACTGCTTTTTTATTATACCAACTTAAGCCAAGCCACACACTCTACATGAGTCGTATGCGGGAACATATCAACAGGTTGTACTTCCTGCGTTTTATATCCGCCTTCTTCTAGTACTTTTAAGTCACGTGCTAATGTTGCTGGGTTGCATGATACGTATACGACGCGTTTTGGTTTCATATCGATGATTGTATTTAGTAATGCTTCATCACAGCCTTTACGCGGTGGATCTACGACCATTGTGTCAGCGATTACGCCTTCTTTGTACCATTTTGGAATGACTACTTCTGCTTCTCCTACGCCAAATTCAGCGTTTGTCATATTGTTTAGTGCTGCGTTACGATTTGCGTCTTCAATTGCTTCTGGGACGATTTCAACGCCGTACACTTTTTTCGCTTTTTGTGCTAGGAATAAGGAGATTGATCCAATTCCGCAATAGGCATCAATTACTGTTTCATTGCCATCTAATTTTGCGTATTCTAACGTTTTATCGTATAACACTTTCGTTTGTTCTGGGTTTACTTGATAGAATGAACGTGCTGAAATCGCAAATTTAATGTCGCCAATAAAATCATAAATATATTCTGATCCGTACAGTACTGTTGTTTTGTCTCCGAAAATGACGTTTGTACGTTTCGGGTTTACGTTTTGAACAATTGATTTTACTTCTGGGAATTTCGCAGCAATTTCTTCAATGATTGCTTTTTTATTTGGTAATTCTGCTGTACGAGTAATGAAGACAAGCATAATTTCCCCTGTTACTTGTCCGTAACGAGCCATTACGTGGCGAAGTGTTCCTTTGTTACGCTCTTCGTTGTACGCCGAAATACCGTGCTTTTCACAAATACGTTTTACTTCTTGGATTAATGTATCGTTTTCTTCCGCTTGAATTAAACATGATTCCATATTAATGATGTCATGCGTTCCTTGACGATAGAAACCAGCTACAAGTCCGCCTTCACGTTCTCCGATTGGTACTTGTGCTTTATTACGGTATACCCAAGGGTTTTTCATGCCAAGTACAGGATGAACAGGAACATCACCTAATCCGCCAATACGCTGCATAACGTCACGTACTTGTTTTTCTTTCGCTTGTAATTGTCCTTCATATGTTAAATGCTGAAGCTGACAACCGCCGCACTGATTGTACACTGGGCATTCTGCATCTTTACGATATGGGCTCTCTGTATGAAGCTTCATTAAACGACCGAATGCGAAGTTTTTCTTCACTTTAATAATTTTAATTTGCGCTTCTTCACCTGGTAATCCGTTTTTAACGAAAATAGGATATCCTTTTACTTTCGCAACACCGGCACCATCATGTGTTAAATCTTCAAATACTACATCTATAAACTCGTTTTTTTCAACTGGTGGCGTCATTTTTGTACTCATTTTCCGACCTCTCTTTTTCATAACACTGCGTTACATTTTATCATACTTATATGGTCTATTTCTATTGGAAGAAAAAAAGCTATTGACGATAGTTCTCTGTTAATGTTACGCTACTACTAATTTAATACGGACGATGTTACCTCATATATACTCGATAATATGGATCGAGAGTTTCTACCCGGCAACCTTAAATTGCTGGACTATGGGGAAAACTAATGAATATTAGCCTATGTGCAAAAAGGGACTCATATTGATTAGCTTTCTCTCATAGATGAAAGTGAATCCATATGGGTCTTTTTTTATTTTTATTTTTCTAAAAGGTCAGACATCTTACGTATGACATAAAACCTCTTTGTTTTGTTTTTAGTAATATAACGAGCGTTTTATGTACAAACTTTATACGAACTTCTGAAAGGGGCAACTACATGCAATATGTAATGAGCATTATCGGTATTCTTGTCGTTTTAGGTTTATGCTTTGCTTTGTCAAACAACAAAAGTAAAATCAACTTCCGTGCAATTGCAATTATGATTGGTTTCCAAATTTTAATCGGTTGGTTTATGTTTGGCACAAAAATTGGTCAACAAATTATCATCTTCATTAGTAAAGTTTTCAACAAACTAATTAAACTTGGTACGACAGGCGTCGATTTTCTCTTTAATGGAATTCAAAGAGATTTTGTCTTTTTCTTAAACGTATTATTAATTATCGTATTTTTCTCAGCACTACTTTCTATCTTTAGTTATTTAGGTGTTTTACCATTCATCGTTCGCGTTGTCGGCGGTGCCATTTCAAAAATTACTGGTTTACCACGCGTTGAATCATTCCACGCAGTAAACTCTGTATTCTTTGGTTCAAGTGAAGCGTTAATTGTTATTAAAAATGATTTACAGCATTTTAACAAAAACCGTATGTTTATCATCTGTTGTTCTGCGATGAGCTCAGTTTCTGCTTCTGTTACAGCATCATACGTAATGATGTTAGATGCGAAATATGTACTAGCAGCTCTTCCATTAAACTTATTCTCAAGCTTAATCGTTTGTTCGTTATTAACACCTGTTGATACGAAAAAAGAAGACGAAGTAGTTCAGAAATTTGACCGTACTTTATTCGGAGACAGCTTTATCGGTGCAATGATTAACGGTGCGCTTGACGGTTTAAAAGTAGCTGGTATCGTTGCCGCATTAATGATCGCTTTCATCGGTGTGATGGAAGTTGTAAACTATGTAATTAGCGCAGCTTCAGGTGCAATGGGACATGCTGTTACGTTACAACAAATCTTCGGTTACGTACTTGCTCCATTCGCATTCTTAATGGGTATTCCAGCTCAAGATATTATCCCAGCTGGTGGAATTATGGGTACGAAGATTGTATTAAACGAGTTTGTAGCAATCCTTGATTTAAAAGGTGTTGCAGCAACATTATCCCCACGCACAGTTGGAATCGTTACAGTATTCTTAATTAGCTTCGCAAGTATTAGCCAAATTGGCGCGATCGTTGGTACAATTCGTGCTCTTTCTGAGAAACAAGGAAGCGTCGTATCGAAATTTGGTTGGAAAATGCTATTTGCATCAACACTTGCTTCTATTTTATCTGCGACAATCGCTGGATTGTTTATTTAATGAAAAACTCCACCTTACTTCTCCTTTTCTCAAAGAAGTTTGGGTGGAGTTTTTTTACCTTCTATATGTATTTTTATGTAAATAACACCAGAAAAAAATAAGGTATCTTTCCCTAAATATTCCAAAAACATATTCCCCTATATATTCTATAGTGATATGATGGACAAGGGTATAATTCAAATTTTTAGAATCAAAAATTTGAATTAGTGTCACTTATAAAAACGATAGTTTCATGACATAAGTGATGATAATTAAATCACAATAGAAGGATGATAGAATGAAAAAGTATACATATATCGCTTTACTTTCTTCTGCTATTCTCGTAGGTTGTAACACTAGTAGCACTAGTGATAAACAAATAAAAGAAACAACGGCGAAACAAGCAGTTGAACAAAAAAAAGCGAAAGCAGTTGAACTTCCTTTAACACAAGGAGTTATTACATGGGATCCGTATGAATATAACGCACAAAATACCACGCTTTACACAAAAGATTTAAGAGATTCGTTTAAAGAAGTACGTTATAACATTTGGCGTACTGCTGATGGCTCTGAAAGCAAACAAACTTTCACTTCACAAGAAAAAGATCGTGATTTTGCCCTCCCACTTCATTTAAAAACATTTCATTTAAAACGTGGAGAATTTCAAATTGAAACAGTAGGAATTAAAGAAGATAATACTGAAACAAATCTAGTAACATCTAAAATTACATTCCAGCAACATGTACCTATTTTAATGTATCATGCAATTGAAAAATTCCCTGGACCAAGTGATGGAGATTACGGCTTATACGTGCCACCTGCACAATTTGAAAAACATATGCAATATTTAAAAGATAACGGTTATACGATGCTTACGTTTGAACGTTGGAATGATATAAATCGTGTAAATAAACCTATTTTCATAACAATGGACGATGGTCGAAAAAATAATATGAACGCTCTTCATATTTTACAAAAATTAAAGGATGATACATTCCAACCTACGGCTACTGAATTCCTTACTGCAAATGAGATAGACAAACCGAATCGTCTATCAACAGATGATATAAAACAAATGATGGATTCAGGCATTTTTTCTATTCAATCTCATACTGCTAATCATACGATGATGGCTCACTCCAATAACTATGATGAGGAATTACGTGGTTCAAAAGAAAAGATTGAAGCTCTTACTGGTAAAAAGGTCATCGCTCTCGCCTATCCAGTAGGTTCTTATAATGATCCAGCTGTTGAAGAAACGAAAAAATATTATGAGTTCGCAGTAACTACTGATCACGGTAATCACATTACAAAAGGAATGCCAAACGAACAGTACTTAATTAAACGCCATTTTGTAGGGCCTAATACATCGATGGAAAAATTCATATCTCTTATAAAGTGAAACTTTAATCAGTGGGGGTTTTCTTCATCCCCCACTGATTATTAGCCCTCACCAATCGGACTTTTATGGGCAGCCCGCCCCCCACCTAACTTCTTTGCTTTCGCTGAATTTTGAGGTGGGGGTCTTACTGCCCATTAAAGCGGGATAAAGTAAACTTTACTAAAAGATGATAAAAATAGTTCTATTAAAAGGCACTAACTTATCTCATAACTAAAATGATATGATGAACAAGGGTATGTCCCCACCTCTCTTACAGCGGTGGGGATTTTAAATATCAGTACGCAACATAATACACAATAGAAGGTGATCTTATGAGAAAATATGCAGCAATTGCTTTATGTATGTCTGCCATTCTAGCAGGTTGTAATACTAGCAATGTAAGTCCAGAGCCTAAAAAAGAGAAAAAGGTTCAAGAAACTAAGAAACAAGAAGAGACTGTTCAAGAACAAGGTAAAATTTCTTATAACCCGATTACACACGAAGCTACAAATACTACTATTCATATGACAGACATAAAAGATACTTTAACTGAGGTACAATATAAAATTTGGCGTACCGCTGATGGAAAGGAAACTGCTAAATCTTTGTCTTCTAAAGAAAAGGAAAAACAATTTTCACTTCCTTTTGATATAAAAGAATTTGAAGGAAAACGCGGTGAGTTCCAAATTGAAGCAATAGGCATAAAAGAAGATGGGAAAACCATTCCACTCACAAAATCTGCTATTACTTTTGAGCAAAAGGTTCCCGTTCTTATGTACCATGCAATCGATGATTATCACGGTCAAGGTATTAAAGACTTATTCGTATCACCTGCTAACTTTGAAGCCCAAATGAAACACTTAAAGGACAATGGTTATACACTGTTAACGTTTGAACGCTGGGGCGATATAAATAAAGTAAATAAACCTATCTTTGTTACATTTGATGATGGTATGAAAAATAATATGAATGCATTTCATGTTTTACAAAAGCTAAAAGACGATACATTTAAACCAGCGGCAACAGAATATATGATTGTTAATAATGTTGATGCTGAAGGATCTCTTTCTACATCTGATATAAAAGAAATGGTTGATTCCGGCATTTTCTCTATGCAATCTCATACTGCAACACATGCAGACTTGCCGAAGATTACAAACTATGAAGAAGAATTAAAGGAATCGAAAGAAAAGCTAGAAAAAATAACAGGTAAACCCGTTATCGCAGTTGCTTATCCATTCGGTCATGTAGATGATAAAGTCGTTGCAGAAACGAAAAAATATTATCAATTTGCAACAACAACAAAACCTGGAAAATTCATTACAAAAGGTGAACCTGATGAGTTGTTAAAAATGAAGCGTGTTCGCATACACTATACAACGACTGTAGAACAATTTGCTTCTTCGATTAAATAACGATGAGAGCTCAATATATTTTGAGCTCTCTTTTTAAGCTATATTTATATATATTTTTTGAATTTTCTTGTATTATATATAGTAAGAAATCTTTCAAATTAAAGGAGATTATACATATGTCATTTGAACAAACGTTAGAGAAATATGCTGCCCTTGCAGTCAATGTTGGTGTTAATATTCAACCAGGACAAACATTATCAATCAGTGCACCTCTTGAAGCTGTACAATTTGTACGCCTCGTTACAGAAAAAGCATATAAATCTGGTGCAAAACACGTATATGTGGATTGGAATGATGAGACGTTAACACGCTTAAAGTTCGATCTAGCTCCTGAAGAAGCATTCGCTGAGTTTCCATCTTGGAAAGCACACGCTCGTGAAGAATTAGCAAAAGAAGGCGCTGCATTTATGTCTATTTATGCAGAAAACCCTGATTTATTAAAAGGTGTAGAACCAACTCGTATCGCAACAGCTCATAAAGTAGCTGGTGAAGCAATGAAAGTATACCGTGATTACGTACAAGCTGATAAAGTAAGCTGGTGTGTCATTTCTGTTCCTACGAAAGAATGGGCTGCAAAAGTATTCCCTGACGTAACGCCAGAAGAACAAGAAGCAAAACTATGGGATGCTATCTTTAAAGCGACTCGTGCTGATTTAGAAAATCCTGTGGAAGCATGGAAAGAACATGATAAAACGTTACATACAAAAGTTGATTACTTAAATGAAAAGCATTATAAAGCTCTTCACTATACAGGCCCTGGAACAGATTTAACGATCGAACTTCCAGAAAAGCATGTATGGGCTGGTGCTGGTAGTTTAAATGAAAAGAACGTACCATTTATGGCGAACATTCCAACTGAAGAAGTATTTACAATGCCACTTAAAACAGGTGTAAACGGCCAAGTATGTAGCACAAAACCGTTAGCATTTGCAGGGAATATTATTGATAACTTCACGTTAACATTTGAAAACGGACGTATCGTAGATTATAAAGCTGAAGTTGGCGAAGAAGCTTTAAAACATTTAGTAGAAACAGATGAAGGTTCTCACTTCTTAGGCGAGGTTGCTTTAGTACCTCATGATTCACCAATTTCAAATACAAATATTTTATTCTACAATACGCTATTTGATGAAAACGCATCTTGCCACCTTGCAATCGGAAGCGCTTATGCATTTAACTTAGTTGGCGGAAAAACAATGTCTAAAGAAGAACTTGCTGAAAATGGTGCAAACACTAGTATTACACACAACGACTTCATGATTGGATCAGCTGAGCTTGATATCGACGGTATTACAGCTGATGGCAGACATGAACCAATCTTCCGTAAAGGTAACTGGGCATTTTAATACAAATAAAAGGCTATCTTCCACACCGGAAGATAGCCTTTTATGATGCTGATGAAACCTTAAGTCCAATTACTCCTAACACAATAAAAAGAATACAAAATGCTTGGAATAAGCTAATATGCTCTTTAAAAAAGTACACACTAATGATTGTAATAAGTAACGTTCCAACGCCAGACCAAATGGCATAAGCAATACTTAAATGAATCTTTTTAACGACGATAGCAAATACGCTGAAACAAATTCCATAAAATACGAAAATAAGTACACTTGGAACGAGCTTTGTTAAACCGTTTGATAATTTCATCGCAATTGTTCCAGCTACTTCAAAAATAATTGTTACGAGTAATAATAACCAATATACCATACTAGAATCTCCTTCTCTGTTACCTTATAGAGACTCTAGTATACTACTTATAGTCCTAATGAAATATATTTAATTTCTAAATATTCCTCGATACCGAAATGACCTCCTTCACGGCCAATGCCACTCTCTTTAAAGCCACCGAACGGCGCTTGTGCAACTGACGGGAGTCCATCATTCAAACCGATAATACCATACTCTAGTGCTTCACTAATTTGGAACGCTTGGCTAATATCTTGCGTGAAAATATACGCAGCTAAACCATATGGCGTATGATTTGCACGTTCGATTACTTCTTCAATCGTTTTAAATTTTGCAACTGGTGCAACTGGACCAAAAGTTTCTTCATTCATACAAAGCATCGTATCATTCGCCAATCCAATTACAGTTGGTTGCATAAAATGTCCATCTAGCTCTGCAACCTTTTGGCCACCATATAAAACTGTTCCACCCTTTTGAATAGCGTCTTCGATATGTTCCTGTACTTTCGAAACTGCATTCTCGTCAATAAGTGGTCCCACAGTCGTTCCATCACCGAAACCATCTCCTACTTTCAACTGCCCTGCTGCCTTTTGGAACTTCTCTACAAACGCTTCATACACTTCTTCCTGAACAAATACTCGGTTTGTACATATACACGTTTGTCCTGCGTTACGGAATTTCGAACCGATTACTGCGTCTACCGCTTTATCTAATTCCGCATCATTCATAACAATAAACGGTGCGTGACCACCTAACTCAAGTGAAACTTTTTTCATCGTTTGTGCAGCACTAGCCATTAATTCTTTTCCAATTTCCGTTGATCCTGTAAAGGAAACTTTTCGAACACGTCCATCTTCCATCCACGTATCAGCAATTGCTTTCGCACTACCTGTTACAATATTGATTACACCTTTTGGAATATCCGCTTCATGAGCTAATTCAGCTAATTTCAGTGCAGTTAACGGCGTTTGACTTGCTGGTTTTACAACCGCTGTACAGCCTGCTGCAAGTGCCGGGGCTACCTTTCTCGTAATCATAGCAGCGGGGAAGTTCCAAGGCGTAATAGCTGCCATAACTCCGACTGGTTGCTTCATAACTAAAATACGTTTATTCGGATGAGAAGCAGGAATCATTTCACCATATACGCGTTTTCCTTCTTCTGCATACCATTCAACAAAACTATTTGCATAATTCACTTCACCAAGCGCTTCTGCAAACGGCTTTCCTTGTTCTCTCGTCATAATTGCTGCAATCTCTTCTTTATTTTCATCGATAAGTGTAAACCATTTTTTTAATTTTGCTGCACGGTCTGCCGCTGTTAACTTAGACCACGTTTTAAAAGCTTCATGCGCAGCATCAACGGCTTGCTTTGCCTCTGTTACCCCACCCTTTGGTACAGTCGCAAATATTTCCTTCGTTGCTGGATTATTTACTTCGATTTGTTCTTGCAATGTAATCCACTCACCATTTATATACATCGCCTTTTTCTCTACATTTACAAACGTCGCTTTTTTATCCAATGTTCTCTTCCTCCTCTATAAGTTTCTTTATTTTCCTCGTGGCAGCAGATTGACTTATTTTTAAAAACTCCGCTACTTTATAACTCGATCCATATGTTTTATATGCTTTCAAAATAATATTCCGTTCTACTTCTTCTAACATTTTATAGAGACTTTGACCAGACTGTTCAACTGTTGATTCTTGCATCGCTATTGGCAAATCCTCTATCGTAACGATATCATCAGCAGTTATAACAATTCGCTCAATCACATTTTCAATTTCTCTATTATTTCCTTCCCACGGGTAACCAACAAACATTTGCAATGTACTAGGTGCTAATTTTACATTCCGACCATATTTTTTGTTAAAGTGGTGTAAATAATGATAAATGAGTGGCAAGATGTCTTCGCTTCTTTCCCTTAGTGGTGGAATTAAAATTGGAATGACATTCAGACGATAATATAGATCTTTACGGAATGTTCCTTGTTTCACCATCATACTTAAATCTCTATTTGTTGCCGCTACAATTCTAACGTCCACCTTTTTTAATTCTCTTCCACCTATAGGGCGAAACGTTTTTTCTTGCAACACTTGCAAAAGTTTTGCTTGAATTTCAAGCGGCATTTCACCAATTTCATCTAAGAAAAGAGTTCCTTTATGCGCTGATTCTAATAGTCCCTTTTTCCCTTCACGATTCGCACCTGTAAAAGATCCGCCTGAGTATCCAAAAAGCTCCGATTCAATTAAATTCGTTGGCAATGCCGCACAGTTAATTTCATAGAAACTTTCATTCTTCCGGTTACTCACTTCATGTAAATGACGCACCAATCGACTCTTCCCCACTCCTGTCTCACCTAAAACGAGAACAGTACTATCTACCACGGATACTTTCTTTATTGTCTCGACTATTTTTTGCATAGCGATACTTTTAAAAATAAGTCCTTCATGTTCATATGTTTCTCTTAATTCTTTTTTATATGTTTTTAACTGATTATCCATTTCTTCTACCTTTTGACGTAATTGATAAAGTTCTGTAAGATCACGAGAGTAACTAATCACCCTTCTTAAATTTCCCTCATCATCAAAAACGGGCCTTGTACGAACGTGTAAATACTCTCCTGATTTTGTCGTTTGAACAAGTTCAATCGGTCTCTTTTTTTCAATTACTTCTAACGTTGCTGATGGATAAAAGATACCATCCTTCTGCAATTCTTTTACATGTTTACCTACTAACTCTTTAGCCGCTAATTGATAGTGCCTTTCACATGTACTATTTACACGCACAACGATTCCCTTTTCGTCAGTCACAAAAATTTCGTCAAACGCATATTCAAATACATCTTGTAAATCCATTAACACTCGTTCCTTTTCTGCAACCATCCTAGCCACCCCTAACTTCCAATCCATCAATTCACTTCACTACCTTTATTATAAAGTGAATTTTCTGCATTTTATATAGAGTCAGCTAGAATGTTTGCTGTTTTATTATTTAACTTTTAAACACGAGCAATATTTGCTTTCTCATAACAGACTTGCAATGATTCTTCAATGATTGTTAATCCTTCTTCAAGTTGCTCATCTGTAATCACTAATGGCATTAGCACACGAATAACATTACCGTATGTTCCTGCTGATAGTAGAAGTAAACCGCGTTTGTTTGCTTCTGCGCACAAATTAGCTGTTAACGTTTTATCAGGTGCTTTCGTCTTACGGTCTTGAACGATCTCGAATGCACACATTGCTCCTAAACCGCGCACATCACCGATGCAATTATATTTATTTTTCATCTCTTCGAATCGGTTCATTACGACTTTTCCTAATTCTATCGCTCTATCATTTAAATTCTCTTTTTCTATTACATCAAGTACTGCTAATGCTGCCGCACATCCTAGCGGACTTCCTGCATACGTTCCACCAAGTTCTCCTGGTGCAGACTCATTCATAATTTCCTTGCGCCCAATAACACCACTAATCGGTACACCAGCACCTAATGATTTAGATACCGTGATTAAATCCGGAACGACATCATAATGATCAATGGCAAAATATTTTCCTGTACGGCTAAATCCAGTTTGAATTTCATCCGCTACAAATAAGATGCCGTGCTCTGAACAAATATTGCGTACTTCTTGCACAAACTTCTTACTTGGGACGATAAATCCGCCTTCCCCTTGAACAGGTTCCATTACAACGGCTGCAATCGTTTCTGGCGCTACTTCTGATATGAAGAAATTCTTAAACTCTTCAATCATAAAGTCATCGTACTGCTCTTCAGTTAGTCCTTCCGGGCGACGATATTCGTACGGGAATGGCGCTTTATATACTTCTGGAGCAAATGGGCCAAATCCAAATTTATATGGTTTTACTTTACTTGTCATCGTCATTGTCATTAATGTGCGTCCATGGAAACCTTTAGAAAATGCAATAATACCAGGTCTTTTTGTATATTTACGAGCGATTTTCACCGCATTCTCAACTGCTTCTGCACCACTATTTAAAAATAGTACTTGCTTATCAAAACCTCCTGGCGCTAATACCGCAAGTTTTTCCGCTAATTCAATATATGGCTCATACATCATGACATTAAATCCAGTATGAATGTATTGATCTACTTGTTTATGGAGTGCTTCTTTAACAGCTGGGTGACAATGCCCTACGTTAATTGTTCCTATCGCTCCAGCAAAATCAATGTACTGATTGCCATCAACATCTATTACAAGAGCACCATTTGCAGATTGTACAAACGTTGGGATGCCGTTACTTACTCCTTTTGGTACTATATTTTGACGGCGTTCTAGTAAAGCCGCTGCTTTCGGTCCAGGAATTTGTTCATTTACTTTAGCAAATTTTTTTGTATTCATTACGTATCCCATCCTTTTCTTTACATTGTTTTCTCTTTTCATTGCAAAATGTATGCCAACATTCTTTTTCAGTATTCATCCTACACACCTTCTATTTCGCCATAAAAAATAAGTCTATAAAGACTCATTAAGAGTCTTTATAGACTTATTTTTCTTACACATTAGACTTTCCTTGTTCCCAAATAAACTCACCTGAATGAGAAATAAAGTCCCCAACAGATTGTACTACTAAATCCGCAAGTGGCTCTAATGTTTGACGATCTCCTGTACCAGATAGTACTCCAATTGCATAACAATCTCCTCCATTTTTTGCTAAATATAAATCGGTCGGTGTATCCCCAACGACCGCTACTTCACATGCATCTAAATGAAACCTCTCACAAAAGGATTCTACAATTCTTTTATCTGGTTTTTGTGCCGGAAACGTATCTGAAGCTACAATATAATCAAAAAAAGACTCTAATTGATACTGTTTTAAAAATAATTCTGTTGGTGCGAAATCATCCGCCGTGACAACACCTAAAATAAATCCTCTATCCTTTAAACCTTGTAAAATTCTCGGTAAATCCGCCGTCATTTTCATATAGGAACGATGCTCGTACATAAGCGAAAATAATTTTTCACTTACCCACTCATGCATCTCCTGTTCTTTAGATGACGTAATATACTTACAAAGCCCCTTTGCAACATCAAGGCTCGTTCCTGCTGCTATCGCGCTACGAGGGTTCACAAACACCCCATCCACGCCGATTTCTTTTAATAAAGTAGGCTGCATTGACTTTGGCAGTTCATATAAATTTATACATTCCGCCACAAGTTCTTCAGCTACTTTTATCCAAATTGAATGAAAATCCATTAATGTCCCATCTTTATCAAATAGTATTGCTTTTATCTTCTCCATAGCACACCCTACCTCTCGTCTCTTATCTCCTCCAGTGTATCAATAAAGTATGGATATAAAATAAACGAATTGTAAAAATATCATGAAAATCAAACTAACTTCCAATTTACAATCCTTCTATATAATAAAAAGGATGCCTTTACAGGGCATCCTCTTGATGTTCAGGAACAAATAGTTCCAGACAATGATATATATTTTCGAATTCCATCGGTGCATCTCCACCATATTCACCGTCTAAATTAATCATTAGTTTATCTGGTGAATGTACTTTAATTCGGTTCGCTTGTGTGTACAATACTTTTGGATTGTTAATATGTTCACCACGCTGCGCTTGTGTTGCTGCCTTAATTAAGTCAGCAATAGACCCTTTTTTCAGCACTAATAAATCAAATAATCCGTCGTTAATTGATGCATATGGTGCTACCTTTTCAAAGCCACCCACTGAACGAGTATTTGTAATTAAAAACATCGTAATTTCTTCTTGTAGTAATTTTCCATCATACTCAATTTCAACATATGTTGGATGTAATGACGGTAACATTTCGATACCTTTTAAATAATAAGCAAGTTGTCCTAATACTGTCTTTAGCTTACTCGGTACTTCATATGTTAATTCTGTAATACGACCGCCACCAGCGATGTTAATAAAATATGTATCGTTTGCTCTACCAAGGTCTAATGGCACAGTTTTCCCTTCACAAATAATATCAGCTGCCTCTTCAATAGAACGAGGTACACCGATTGCACGTGCAAAGTCATTAGTCGTTCCAACCGGAATAATTCCAAACTTTGGACGATGTTCATGCCCTACTAAACCGTTCACCACTTCATTTAACGTGCCGTCACCACCAGCTGCGATAACAACATCAAATTTACGATCCGCAGCTTGCCTCGCCGCCACAGTTGCGTCTCCAGGACCCGTTGTCGCATGACAAGATGCTTCATACCCAGCTTGTTCTAATTTTTGTAATACTTCTGGTAAACTCTTCTTAAATAGCTCACGCCCAGAAGTAGGATTATAAATAATTCTTGCTCGCTTCATCATTTATTAGCACAGGAAATTTCTTTATATATCGAAAAAGAACATACCGAACTTCTATCCAGTATTCCCATGCCTACCTCCTCTCATCTTCCTATCCTTCTTTTATCTCGCTCAAACAGGCAGTAAGAACCCGATTCGTGTAGCCCATCAAAAGTAAATATTCATTTCAATGGTTTTGTTTTATTTGACAAAAAAATTTATGTCCATCTATTTCCTCACAACAATTTACATATAACGAATAATAATTATCTATTATTTCATGAGATGAAAAAAACCTCTATGTCTAGATTTATCATTATTCCCACCTTTTTGCAACTATCATACCATAGTTGCTATACAAACATTTTTCCACTTTTGACAGTTAATCAAACGTTTGTTTAAATGATTTTCTCTCATTTAAACAAACGTTTGATTAACCTAGAAAAACACCCATGTACGGGTGTTTTTCTGCTTAATCTTTAAAAGTTACTACTATTATCGCTTATTAATCTCTTCAAGTAAGATTTTGTTAACAAGCGGTGGATTTGCTTGTCCTTTTGTAGCTTTCATAATTTGACCAACTAAGAATCCAATCGCACGGTCTTTACCGTTTTTAAAGTCTTCGATAGATTGCTCATTATTATCAAGAATTTCTGTTACAACTTTACGAAGTGTACCCTCGTCAGAAATTTGAACAAGGCCTTTCGCTTTAACGATTTCCTCTGGGTCTCCACCTTTTTCAATTAATTCGTTAAATACCTTCTTCGCAATTTTAGAAGAAATTGTACCTTTTTCAATTAATTGAACCATTTTAGATAAACCAGCAGGCGTTAATGCAACATCTTTTAATTCTTTTTGTTGTTTGTTTAAGTATGCAAGTACTTCACCCATTAACCAGTTTGATGTTAATTTCGCATCAGCACCGTCTGCAACAGTTGCTTCAAAGAAATCAGACATTTCTTTCGTTAATGTTAATACGTGTGCATCATAAGCTGGTAAGCCTAATTCTGCAACGTAGCGAGCTTTACGTGCATCTGGAAGTTCTGGAATAGAAGCGCGAACTGCTTCTTTCCACTCATCGTCGATGTAAAGTTCAACTAAGTCTGGTTCTGGGAAGTAACGGTAATCATCAGATCCTTCTTTCACACGCATTAAGATTGTTTTCTTCGTTGCTTCATCATAACGACGCGTTTCTTGTTGGATGATACCACCAGATAATAATTCTTTTTCTTGACGCACTTGCTCGTGCTCAAGACCTTTTTGTACGTAAGTGAATGAGTTTAAGTTTTTCAGTTCTGCTTTTGTACCGAACTTCTCTTGTCCAACTGGACGAAGAGAAATGTTCGCATCACAACGCAAGGAACCTTCTTCCATCTTACAATCAGATACGCCAGTGTATTGAATGATTGATTTTAACTTCTCTAAGTATGCATATGCTTCTTCAGGTGTACGCATATCTGGCTCAGACACGATCTCGATTAAAGGCATACCTTGACGGTTGTAGTCTACTAATGAACCATCAGCTGTATGCGTTGATTTACCAGCATCTTCTTCTAAATGAAGACGTGTAATACCGATACGTTTCTTTTTACCGTCTACTTCGATTTCAATCCAGCCATTTTCACCAATTGGCTTATCAAATTGAGAAATTTGGTAAGCTTTCGGATTATCTGGGTAGAAATAGTTTTTACGGTCGAACTTCGTTTCCGTTGCGATTTCACAGTTTAATGCCATTGCAGCTTTCATTGCAAAGTTAACTGCTTCTTTATTTAAAGTAGGAAGTACCCCTGGGTATCCTAAGTCAATTACACTTGTTTGTGTATTTGGCTCTGCTCCGAATTCTGTTGGACTCGCAGAGAAAATTTTCGAATTTGTTTTTAACTCAACGTGAACCTCTAAACCAATAATTGTTTCTAAATTCATCTATGCTCGCCTCCTTACAGACTTGCTTTTTTTGTATGATAGTCTGTTGCTTGCTCAAACGCATGTGCAACGCGGTAAATTGTCGCTTCATCGAAGTGTTTACCAATGATTTGTAGACCAAGTGGCATGTTGTTAGCACCGAATCCACATGGAACAGAAATCGCTGGGACACCCGCTAAGTTTACTGGGATTGTTAAAATGTCGTTTGCATACATTGTCATTGGATCATCAACTTTTTCGCCCACTTTAAATGCCGGAGTTGGCGTTGTTGGTCCAATAATAACATCGTAGTTAGCAAATACATTTTCAAAGTCGTTTTTAATTAATGTACGTACTTGTTGTGCTTTTTTGTAGTATGCATCATAGTAACCAGAGCTAAGTGCAAATGTACCAAGCATAATACGGCGTTTTACTTCATCACCGAAACCTTCGCTACGTGTGTTTTTGTAAAGGTCTAATAAATTATTTACATTATCAGAACGAACACCGTAACGTACACCGTCAAAGCGTGAAAGGTTAGCAGATGCTTCAGAAGAAGATAATAAGTAATACGTTGCTAGAGCGTATTTAGAGTGTGGAAGAGATACTTCCTCCCAAGTTGCGCCCATACCTTCTAATGCTTTTAAAGCAGCTAGTACTGACTCACGAGCTTCTTCGCCAACACCTTCTCCTAAGTATTCTTTCGGTACAGCAATACGTAAACCTTTAACGTCGCCTGTTAAACCAGCTAAGTAGTTTCCTACTTCAACGTTTGCAGAAGTTGCATCCATACGGTCGATACCTGAAATAGCTTGTAATAAGTATGCATTGTCTTCTACTGTACGTGTAATCGGTCCGATTTGGTCAAGTGAAGATGCGAATGCTACTAATCCGTAACGAGATACACGTCCGTAAGTTGGTTTTAAACCTACAACACCGCAATATGCAGCTGGCTGACGGATAGAACCACCCGTATCAGAACCTAGAGAGAATAATACTTCTCCTGCTGCTACAGCTGCTGCAGAACCACCACTAGATCCGCCTGGAACGTAATCTAAGTTCCATGGATTTTTCGTAGCGTAGAAACCTGAGTTTTCATTTGAAGAACCCATTGCGAACTCGTCCATGTTTAATTTACCGATTGTAATTGTGTCAGCAGCTTTTAGCTTTTGCACAACTGTCGCATCATAAATTGGATCAAAGTTTGCTAACATTTTGCTCGCACAAGTTGTACGAAGACCGTTAGTTACAATGTTATCTTTTACACCAATTGGCATACCGAATAATAAACCATTATCTTCAGCGCCGATTTTTGCATCTAATTCTTTCGCTTTTGCGCGTGCATTTTCTTCATCTAATGTAAGAAAAGCTTTCACGTTATCTTCAACATCCGCAATACGTTTGTAAGATTCTTCTACTAAATCCGTAACGGAAATTTCTTTGTTGTTTAATTTCTTATGTAACTCTGATACTGAATGATCAAATAATGACATCGAAATTCCCCTCCTCTATTCTAATACTGCTGGAACACGGATTTGGTTATCTTTGTGATCCGGTGCATTTTTTAATACTTCTTCGACTGGTAAACCTTTTTCTGGTACATCTTCACGCATAACATTTTTCATAGTTAATACATGAGTTGTTGGTTTTACATCTGTTGTATCTAATTCATTTAACTGTTCTGCAAATGTAACAATTGCATCTAGTTGTTTTTGAAATTTTTCTGCTTCTTGATCAGTAATTGCAAGACGTGCTAAATGTGCTACGTGCTTTACATTCTCAACGGAAATTCTTGACACGGCTAGGCCACCTCCATAATATATCGTTCAATCTACAATACTATTGATGATACCAAATTTTCAGTACTTCAAGCAAGTCAACACACGGCACTTACGGCATTTTTACATAAAAAAAGAAAGGCAAACGCCTTTCTTTACGATTTACTCTTTATCTAACGGTTTATTTTTCGGAAATCTCTCGTTATCTTCTTCATTATCACGAATTGTTTTTTGTAATACAAAACAAGACATCGTTAAAAATAATGTTCCAATTAAATAGTATCCTTTTACACTAAGCGTTTCATCTAACGTATAAATCCCAATTAGCATACCTGAAAGCGCACAAACAAATGAAGTCCATGCTAAAAACGTGAACGCTTGCGTATTACGTCTTCTCATCGTTCTCCCCCTCGTTAGCAGTACATCCATTATAGATAAGTATATTTACCATGATGGATTTTTATGTAAATTCTAGTTTTATATTTATAAATCTATCATAAAAGAATACTATTTTAAAGAAAGTTTTCTGCCTAATCTGAAAAAACAATTAAAACCATTGACAATTATTTCTATTCTACATAAAATAAAAATAAATATTACGAACCTCGAAATATACGGGAGTGGAATTAATTGTTGCAATATGAACATTTTTTAGACTTACTGCTAGATAACGCCAAGAAACTTTTCTATCCTGAAGAATGGGTAAGCCTAGATTTAACACTTTCTAAAACAGAAGTATTTTGTTTACTTTGGATGGAACGAAATACAGATATTACAATGACGAAAATTGCTGATCTTCTTGATATACCAATGAGTACAACGACAGGTGTTGTAAATCGTCTTGTAAAAAAGGGATATATTGAACGATATCGTGATGAAAACGACCGACGTATTGTATTAATTCGTTTAACAGAAAACGGCGTAATACTCGTTCAAGAAGTAAAGCAAAATGCAGCCCATTACTTTAGCTTAGTAACAGATGCATTATCAGAAGAAGAAAAAGCATTCTTACTACAAATCTTCCAAAAGATCATGAATCACATTGCTACATCACAGCAGAAAACAGAAGAAAAAGTTTCTACACCTAAAATGAAAAACATTCCGATTGAATAAAACCCTATCTGGGTTTTTATTCAACCATTTACTTCGACACTCGTAATATTCGACATTCGAAACAAAGGGGATATGAATGATGAGAATTATCTTGTATACAGGTAAAGGCGGCGTAGGAAAAACTAGCATTTCAGCAGCAACAGCAATTCAAAGTGCGAAACAAGGATTAAAAACTTTAGTAATGAGCACAGATCCTGCTCATAGTTTAGGAGATTCATTTGGTATAAAGCTATCTTCTGAGCCATTAGAAGTTCGTAAAAATTTGTGGGCACAAGAAATTAATACAATTTATGAAATGGAAAAGGGATGGGGAAAGCTACAGAAATATATTACACTACTCTTCACTTCAAAAGCAGCTGATGATATTACAACAGAAGAGTTAACGATGTTTCCTGGTATGGAGGATTTAATTAGTTTACTTCGCGTACTCGATTATTATAAACAAAACACATATGATGTTATTATCATTGATTGTGCTCCAACAGGAGAAACATTAGCAATGCTCAGCTTTCCAGACATGCTCGGCTGGTGGATGGAAAAACTCTTTCCTATTAAAAGAAAAGTTTTAAAAGTTGTTCGCCCTGTAGCTCAACCACTTCTTGGTGTCCCCCTTCCAACCGATGATATTATGGACGAATTAACAAATACACTTGAACAGCTCGGAGAAATGAGAGACATTTTATCAAACCGAGACGTAACGAGTATCCGCATCGTTGTAAATCCCGAAAAAATGGTCATTAAAGAAGCACAGCGCAGCTTTACGTATTTAAATTTATATGATTATAACGTAGATGCCATTATGATCAACCGAGTCATTCCTAACACTGTCACCGATCCTTATTTTCAAGCATGGAAAGATACCCAAAAGAAATATAAAACGTTAATTCAAGATAGTTTTGATCCACTTCCTATTTACGAAGCTCCAATGTTTGAACAAGAAGTTGTTGGTTTACCTATGTTAGAACGCGTAGGAGATGCTTTATTTAAAACGGATCATTGTCCTACTGAAGTAAAATTTAACGGTCGCACTCAATATGTAAAAAAAGATGGAGATGAGTATATTTTCGTTCTGTCCATTCCCTTCTCTAACAAAAGTGAACTTGCATTAAATCAAAAAGGTGATGAGCTTATCATTCGTGCTGGTTCTGTGAAACGAAATATCACATTGCCCAAAACATTAACGCACCTTTCTATTCGAGGGGCTAAGTTTGAAGATGATGTACTTAACATTCGGTTTGGAGGTGTCATACATGCATGAAGAACTACTAAGGAAGGTCATCCGTACAAAAATAAAAGTAAGTATGCATATATTAGAAGAGTTACCTGCCCCAATCCAACAATCAGCTAAGCAAATGCTAAATATTTTACAAGAAGAACTATCTTCTTATGCTACCGAACAACCACAACATAATAGCAATTTAAAAAGTATTGTAATTGAATAATTATATCCTTGTAGAAGGCCTTTTCCTATAAGGCTTTCTACACCTTTATTGGAGCTGATGTAAATTGATAAAAACATTTTCTGCAAGACACTTTACTCCTTTTACAATCTGGCTAATTCCCTTTTTATTTTTCATTCATAACCTTGAAGAATCTTTCCAAATGCCACAATATCTTGCTAATCAATTTTCAATTACATTTATAACTAGTCAACAATTTTCCATTGCGATTTCTATATTGACTCTCTTTGTTTTACTTATTGTCTTTCTATATCAACTAAACATCTTGTCTTCTATATACTGGATTATTTTTATACAAGGGGCAATTTTCTTCAACTCTGTTCAACATATTATTTTGTTTTTCATTTACCGTTCCTATAACCCTGGCGTAATATCCGCAGCTTTCATTGCCATCTTTTCTATTTTCTTTTTTTCATCCAAAAAACACTTAATTCATAAAAATAAATTCTTAATTACACTCGCTTTCAGCTTATTTTCTTATCCTGTTATAATTTGGATTATCTTACTATTCGCTAGCTACTTTCATTCATAAAAAAAGACCAGGAAAGTTCCTGGTCCATTACTCTACTTAACAAACATTGGATTCTATGTTATACAGAATTGGAAGGTACAGAATTAGGGTTTGTTTTGTTTGTTAAGTAGATTATATGTTGAACGAACTAACAGCGGAGGGGTTCCTTCTGTTAGTCCATTAAACCCAATCATTATTTTACGATTTTTTCAAGCTCATCAAGTGAAAGATCTACTGAAATCGAACCATCATTTGTTTCTTTCTTAATTGCATCTGTTACTTCTTTTGAATGATATAATTCAATTACTTTTTTCAGTGTCGGATCATCTTTATCTTTCGTACGAGCTGCGAAAATATTAATATATGGCTTCGCATTTTCATTCTTTGGATCTTCTAAGAAAATTGGATCCTTCGCTGGATCTAATCCAGCTTGACCAGCAACACCGTTATTAATAACTGAAGCTGCTACATCTTTTAATACACGAGGTGTTTGCTGTGCAATAACCGGTGTAATTTTTAACTTCTTCGGATTTTCAGCAATGCCGCTTGGATCTCCAAATAAGCCAAAGTCTTTCTTAAGCTTTAATAAACCTGCTGCATCAAGAAGTTTTAATGCACGTGCTTGGTTCGTTGGATCATTTGGAATCGCAATTTCTGAACCATCTGGAATTTCATTTGCTTTCTTATGTTTTTCAGAGTATAAGCCCATCGGTGCAATTTGCGTTGTACCAACAGCTGTAATATCTAACTTATGCTCTTTTTTAAATTGCTCTAAGAAAGCAACGTGCTGGAATGAATTTAGTTCAATATCTCCATCAGCTAACGCTTTATTTGGCGTTGTGTAATCAGAGAACTCGACCAGTTTAATTTTAATTCCTTCTTTTTCAGCTTTTTTCTTTAAAATTTCCCAAGCGTCTCCATCCGTTCCAGTTACACCGACGCGAACTACTTTTTCTTTCGCTCCTGCCCCTGTGTCTCCACTTGAGCAGCCACTTAATGCTGAAACCCCTACAATCGCTGATAATGCAAACGCTAAAATTTTCTTCATTTTCTTTTCCTCTCTTCCTTTTTATGATCTGCGTAACAAGACTTTCGCAAAGTAGTTTCCTAAATTTTGAGCTATCTGTACGAGAATAATAAGTAAAACAACCGTTACGAACATAACTGATGTATCAAAACGTTGATAACCATATGTCATTGCTAAGTCGCCAAGACCGCCACCACCGACAAGCCCAGCAACTGCAGAAAATTCAATTAAACCAACCGTCATAAACGTGACACCTAAGATTAATGGTGCTAATGCTTCTGGCACGAGAATTTCAAAAACAATTCTAAGTGGTGAAGCACCCATTGCTTGCGCTGCTTCAATTACTCCTTTCGGAACTGAAACAAGGTTTGTTTCAACCATTCTAGCAATACCAATTGATGCGACTAATGTCATAGGGAAAATTGCTGCTGCTGTTCCAATTGTCGTTCCAATAACGCTTCTTGTTAGCGGGCTTAAAGCTACTAAGAAGATGATGAATGGAACCGGACGAATTGTATTAATAATGATATTAAGAATAGAAAAGACCCATTTATTTTCTAAAAAGTTTCCTTTTCTCGTTACATATAAAAGTAAACCTAGAGGTATACCAAGAATTGTAGCAAATATAAGGGTTACGATTACCATTAAGAGGGTATCCCCTGTCGCATCTAATATGCGAGGCCAAAATATACTCCAATCAACTCGCATGAGCTTCTACCTCCTTCAGCTGCACTTGCAGTCTTAGATGCTGTAATGCTTTTTGGATTTCCCTCTGTTCACCTTGCAATTCTACAAGAAGATTTCCAAATAGCACATTTTGAAGTTCAATAATATTGCCGTACAGTACATTTACATCAACGTTATAGTTTTTTGCGATATATGACAGTACCGGCTGTCCTGTTTCCTCACCAGTAAATGTTAGGCGATAAATTTGACCACCATTTTGAATTTTCGCTAGAACACTTTCCGGTAAATGATCATTAATAACAGAACGTACAAAGTTTTGAGTCGTCTTTGTTTTCGGTTGTGTGAAAACATCAAACAGTTTTCCTTCTTCAATCACTTTTCCATTCTCCATTACAGCTACACGGTGACAAATTTCTTTCACAACATGCATTTCATGTGTAATAAGAAGAATTGTTAAATTATATTCTCGATTTACTTTCTTTAATAAGTTTAGAATTTCTGTCGTTGTTTCTGGATCTAAGGCTGATGTTGCCTCATCACATATAAGAATATCTGGCGATGTCGCAAGTGCTCTAGCAATACCAACACGCTGCTTTTGTCCGCCTGATAGCTGCTCTGGGTAATTGTTTGCTTTATCTTCTAACCCTACAAACTTCAGCAGTTCATTTACTCTTTCTTTTATCTCATTCTTTGGTACTTTCGCTAACTTTAATGGATAAGCAATATTCCCAAACACTGTTCTTGAATTAAATAAATTAAAGCTTTGAAAAATCATCCCGATTCTTTGTCTTAGCTTCCGTAATTCCTTCGTCGACAATGATGTAATATCTTTATCATCTATTGAAATCGTTCCTGCCGTTGGTCTCTCTAACATGTTTACTAGGCGTAATAATGTACTCTTTCCAGCGCCACTAAAACCAATAATGCCAAAAATTTCGCCTTTCTCAACTGATAACGTTACATCCTCCACCGCATGAACAGATTGCCCACCTGATTCATATACTTTACTTACATTATTAAAAGAAATCATTTTTTCCCCTCCTATATGCTGTAAAAACTTGAAGTAGAGCTCTCGAGGTAAAATAAAAAGTGCTCTCCTTCTTATCAAACATAAAGATAAGAAGGAGAGCACTTATATGTACTCGTTCACATCTTCTCATCTTCCAAGCCCTTATAGGCTTGCTGGAGTTAGCACGGTATTAAAAAACCCGTTGCTGAGGTATCGTAGGGCCAGTCCCTCCACCTCTCTGGATAAGAATGTATCGATTTAATTGTCGTTTAATTAATTCTCATTATAGAACTCAGAATAATAAGAGTCAATACATTTTTTAGAAAAATATTAATTATTTCTTTATTAAAATTTTCAGATGAAAAATTTAATAAAAAATAGTAATCTTTAAAGTTATGTAAAATTCTCCTCTTGCATATTTTTTAAAAGGATAATCTTCTTTACTAATTGAATAACATTATTTGAATATGAAATCGGAGGAAGATAAATATATGAAAACAGCTCTTTTACTCGTTGATATTCAAAATGATTATTTTCCACACGGAAAGATGGAATTACGTAATCCAGCAGAAGCAAGCGCATATGCCAGCCAACTACTACAGCTCTTTAGAAAGAAAAACGAACCTATTTTTCATATCCAACATGTAGCAATAAAAGATGACGCTACTTTTTTCCTACCAAATACAGAAGGTGTGCATATTCATGAAAGCGTACGTCCACTCAGAGAAGAAACCGTTGTACTCAAACATTATCCAAATAGTTTCCGCGAAACCGATCTTCTAGAACAATTACAACGTTTAGCTATTGAGCACGTCGTCATATGCGGGATGATGACTCATATGTGTATTGATGCTACTGTAAGGGCTGCCTTTGATTTCGGCTTGCAATGTACTGTTATACATGATGCTTGTGCTACAAAAGACCTTTCTTTTAAGAATGCTACTATACCAGCCGTTTATATCCATAACACAATTTTAGCTAGTTTAAATGGCGTATATGCAAATGTAATGAGTACAGAGGAGTTTTTAGCTACAAAAAAACACTCCCTTCAGTGAGCAAAACCGAAAAGAGTGTTTCTTGTCAAACCATAGATTTTCTTTCAAATTGTATTATACAGGAAATCCTTAAAATGAATACAAAAAAATGTGACTAATAAGTCAACTTTTCTCATTGTTTTATTTCTATTTACATGTTTATCCCGATATGAATAGGGTTTAGCTAGTTCCACTTACCAAATAGTAATATATGGTAAGTGTTTTTCAATTCAAATTAACTAGTTTCTCCTATTATTTATCTGTTTGTTTTTGTTTCTTTTTCAAATACTCCGCACGCAATTTTTCAATTTGCTGCTTTTTATCAAATTTGACAGGCGTCTGTTTTTCATGAAACTTTGCGACAGCTACCTGGCCTTTGTAATCCAATTGATATTTTCCCACTTTGTTCACCTACTTTTCTTGTCTTTAAAGAGAATTTATTCAACAAATATACTATACCTCATTTTACTGAAGTAAACCTTATTGCTTTATTAGTTTTTCTACTGATATCTATCTGAATCCACATATAGAAAGTTTTTCAAAAAAAAGAGATCTTCGCAGACTGCGAAGATCTCTTCTACTATTTCTTATAAAGTTTCAGAAGTAGTTTTTGCTTGCATGTGAAGTGCTAAGTAGTCAGGACCACCAGCTTTAGAGTCTGTACCAGACATGTTAAAGCCACCGAATGGTTGGTATCCTACGATTGCACCAGTACATCCACGGTTGAAGTATAAGTTACCTACGTGGAAGTCTTCACGTGCTTTTTCAATATGGTCACGGTTGTTAGAGATAACTGCTCCTGTTAAACCGTATTCTGTATTGTTTGCAATTGCAAGTGCATGGTCAAAGTCTTTTGCTTTACAGAATGCTACTACTGGTCCGAAGATTTCTTCTTTCATTAAGCGAGCATCTTCTGCAACGTCAGCAACGATTGTTGGTTGGATGAACCAGCCTTTAGAATCGTCTCCTTCGCCACCTGCTAAAATTCTACCCTCTTCTTTACCAATTGCAACATAGCTCATTACTTTATCGAATGCAGCTTGGTCATTAACAGGACCCATGTTTGTACCTAATACAGCTGGGTTAGCAACTGTTAATTCTTTTGTTAATTCAACAGCACGATTTAATACGTGATCGTATACGTCTTCATGGATTACTGCACGAGAACATGCAGAACATTTTTGTCCTGAGAATCCGAATGCTGATGCAACGATAGATTTAGCTGCTAATTCAAGATCTGCTTCTTTATCAACAACAATTGTATCTTTACCACCCATTTCAGCGATAACGCGTTTTAACCAAATTTGGCCTGGGTTTACTTTCGCTGCACGCTCATAAATACGGATACCTACATCACGAGATCCAGTGAAGCTCACGAAACGTGTACGAGGGTGATCTACTAAGTAGTCACCAACTTCAGAACCATTACCTGGAACGAAGTTTACTACGCCAGCTGGTAAGCCAGCTTCTTCTAATACTTCCATGAATTTCGCTGCTACTACAGGAGTTGTACTAGCTGGTTTTAGTAATACTGTGTTACCAGAAACTAAAGCAGCTGTTGTCATACCTGCCATAATTGCGAATGGGAAATTCCAAGGAGAAATGATAACACCTACTCCTAATGGAATGTAAGAGAAACGATTATATTCAATTGGACGGCTTTCTACTGGAATACCGTCTTTTAATTTTAACATTTGACGACCATAATATTCCATAAAGTCGATTGCTTCTGCTGTATCAGCATCTGCCTCATTCCATGGTTTACCTGCTTCTTTTACAAGAATAGCAGAGAATTCATGTTTTCTGCGACGAACGATTGCTGCAGCACGGAATAAAATGTCTGCACGCATTTCTGGCTTTGATTTTCTCCAAGTTTGGAATGTTTCATCCGCTACTTGCATTGCTTTTTCAGCTAACTCACGGCTTGCTTTTGAAACACGACCAACAAGTTCCTCTTTATTTGCAGGGTTTACAGAAACAATTTTGTCTTCTGTAGTGATTTTTTCTCCCCCAATAATTAATGGATAGTCTTGTCCAAGATAAGATTCTACTTTCTTTAAACCTTCTTCAAACGCTAATTTGTTAGCCTCCACTGAAAAATCTGTAAATGGCTCATGTTTGTATGCTACTACCATTATTTTTAGCCTCCCCTTAGAAAAACGTTTACATTTTACAACATTATTCTACACGATAATTTAGATTTATTCAAATATTCCTAGACTTATATTTTAAAAATTAATTAATTTTTAAAATATAATAAAAAAACAGAGTTATACAAATGTATAACTCTACAAAATATGAGTATATTCCAAAATGTTTTTGCTAATCAATAAAATAGTTACTAACAAAAATAAAGTTCTTACATATCCAACACCTTTTTGAACTGCAAACTTCGATCCAAAATAAGCGCCCAAAATCATTGATAATCCCATAATAATACCGTATTCAAAATGAATTACGTCTAAAAATAAAAAAGTGATTAACGATACGATATTACTAACAAAGTTCAAAAGTTTTCCAGATGCAGCCGCTTGAATAAAATCCAAACCAATTAATAAAAATGCAAAAATTAAAAAGGATCCTGTCCCCGGTCCAAAAAATCCATCGTAAAACCCTATCATTAAAATAACAAAGAAAAATATTAATGTTTTTCTTTTCGTCATCTTCTTATAGGTAGACACACTTCCCCAATCCTTTTTCGCAATAATATAAATGGCAATAAACACCAACATCACAAGCACTAACGGACGTAAAATATCCGGAGGAATAAACTTTACTACTAAAGCACCTGCGACTGCTCCTATAACAGTTAACGGGATTAACTTTCCTACAATTTTAAAATTGACCTTTCCCGATCGAATAAAGTAAATCGCACTTGTAAACGTCCCCATCGTTGCAGCTAATTTATTCGTTGCAATTGCCGAAGCTGGTGGTAAACCAACAAACATAAGTGCCGGAAGCGAAATTAATCCTCCACCACCAACAACTGAATCAATAAAAGCTGCTAAAAAACCGAATGCAATTAATAAAATAATGACTTGAAAACTTAATTCGTCCATGCGCTTTACCCCTTACCCCATTTTTTATAACATTTTAAATTATAACAAAATTCTTCAAGAAAAAAAGCCGCTCCATAAAGGAACGGCCCTTCTATTTAATCTAAAATTTTCACAAACGGTTCATCTTGCTTCGCTTCACGTATAATAATCGATTCTGGTCGTTCTACAGATTTAATCGTTACTTGTACTTTCATATAATTCGGGAAGTATTCCATAACAAGCCCGGCTACATATTGTGTAAAGCCAATTATTTCTGCTTTACCATTAAACTGGACAGGAATATCAAGCTTTATTTCTCTTAATTCATCGTCTCTATACATACCAGTACCGATAACAGCTGTATAGTCACCTTGGAAATAATCGCTTAATTTTGCCTTGAAGTTTGATACTCTCGCCAAGTCTTCACGTTTATTATCTGTTTTCGCTTGTTCAGATGGGAACAAATAATATTTCTCATTAATTTGTTTCCAATCCTCAACCGTTTCGCTGCCTTTTTCGACATTCGCATAAGAAACAAAGTTACCTGGTACGAGCGAAGACTTCGGAGCCTGACGATAAATTGCAAATGTTATCGGAAGATTTTTTGTTTCGGGATTTTGTTGATGCATAACTTTCAAGATTTCTTGCGCCATTTTTTTCCCTTCAGCTAACATTTTTTCATTCGAAATTGCAACCTCACGCGGATACCCATGCTCTTCCTCGTAATAATGAACCGAATTCATCGCTAAACCGACTACAATGCCACTCCGCTCATCTTTGTTCACATAATAATCATGCTCTAAAATATTTGAAATATATATTGGATTTTTTTTATTTTTCACTTCTAATGATTCAGATCCTGTACCTAACGCCGGATTCAACCCTATATTTGGGAATTTAACCGCATCTTTTTTTAATGTATCTTCTAGTTCCTTTTGTTCTGCATCTGTACGTTTTCTTTTAACAAGCATCTGTATATACTGAGTATTTAGGAACTTTCCGCCTTTTAAAACATTATCTTTCGTACTAAATGACTCTTTCGCAATACGCATTAATCCTGTTTCAAATTCATCTATATCAAGACGATTACTTACTCCTTGCACAACTAAGCCACGTGCGTTTCCTCCATCAAATGGAATAGTCGTCTTATAATATTCATCCGAAATAGAGTAATTCGGGACGATTGCTTGCTCTTTTGCTTTCCCCGATTTCTCAACCACTTTTTCATCTTTATCGGCACCTGCACTACACCCACTTACAAGTAGGCCAAGGCTTAATACCGCTAATGCTATTTTTTTCATGGTAAGTTTGCACCTCTTACTTATTTAGCTCTTGTAAGAACCTCTCTTCATTCCAAACCTCAACATTATGTTTCTCCGCTTGTGCTAATTTCGAACCTGCCGCTTCACCTGCAACAACTAAATCCGTACTTTTACTAACACTTCCTGTTACTTTTCCACCTAATGCCTCAATCTTCTTCTTCGCTTCACTACGTCCCATAACTTCTAACTTCCCTGTTAAAACGACAGTTTTTCCTGCGAAGTACGACTCAACATTTTGTAAATCAGCAATTTTTATACCTTTGTATGCCATATTCACGCCATACTCTTTAAATTGTTGTAATAATTCTAATACATCTTCATTATCAAAATACGTCACGACGGACTGAGCCATTTTTTCACCAATCTCGTTAATTGCTTTTAGTTCTTCTTCCGTCGCTTTCACAAGTGCATCCATCGTTTCGAAATGCTCTGCAAATGTACGTGCTGCTTTCGCTCCGACATGACGAATACCAAGACCGAATAATAATCGCTCTAATGAGTTTTCTTTAGAATTCTCAATTGCTTGGACTAAATTCGTTGCTGATTTTTCTCCAAATCGTTCTAGCTGTAATAATTGCTCTTTCGTCAACGAATATAAATCAGCAAATGTACGAATATAATCTGCATCAAAGAGTTGTGTAATGACACGTTCTCCAAGTCCATCAATATTCATTGCATTTCTTGAAACGAAATGAATTAAGCCTTCTCGAATTTGGGCAGGACAAGTTGGATTTATACAACGAAGTGCTACCTCTTCTTCTAAACGAACTAGTTCACTCTCACATGCTGGGCAATGCGTTGGCATATGATATTCTTCTTCCTCACCAGTACGCTTATCGAAAATAACATTCACAACTTCAGGAATAATATCTCCAGCCTTCTTCACAACAACGTAGTCACCAATTCGAATATCTTTTTCACGAATTAAATCTTCGTTATGTAAAGAAGCACGACGAACGATAGTACCAGCCACTCGCACTGGCTCTAGCTCTGCAGTCGGTGTTACAACCCCTGTACGACCAACACTTAATTCAATGCCTGTTAATCTTGTTACAACTTCTTCCGCTGGGAATTTATAAGCAATCGCCCATCTTGGACTCTTTGCTGTAGTTCCTAGACTTTCTTGAAGAGCAACATCATCTACTTTTATAACGATCCCATCAATCTCATAATCAAGATGCGGACGTTTTTCTTGCCATTCTTCTACATATGCTATAACTTCTTCAATTGTTTCACATGTACGACGATTTGGATTCGTTTTGAATCCAAGTTCACCTAAGAAATCAAGCGATTCACTATGTGATGGGATTGTTTTTTCTTCTACATTCGCAAGACCGTATACAAACATAGATAAGTTACGCTTCGCTGCAATTTTCGGATCAAGTTGGCGGATTGAACCTGCTGCCGCATTACGCGGATTCGCAAATACATCTTCACCATTTTGCTCTTTTTCTTCATTTAACTTAACGAATGAACGCTTCGGCATATAAGCTTCGCCTCTTGCTTCTAACGTTACTTCTTCATTTAAACGAAGCGGGATTGCTTTAATCGTTTTTAAATTTTGGGTAATATCTTCACCTGTTACACCATCACCACGTGTTGCCCCTTGAATGAAGCGTCCTTTTTCATAATGAAGTGAAACAGCAAGTCCGTCAATTTTTAATTCGCATATATATCTTACATTCGCATCATTAATTCCTTGACGTACTCGTCGGTCAAAATCACGTAAATCTCCTTCGTTAAATGCATTTCCTAAACTTAACATCGGTGACTTATGTGTTACTTTTTCAAATATATCAAGAACCGTTCCTCCAACTCGAATAGAGGGAGAGTCTTCACTCATAAACTCTGGATTCTCTGCTTCTAATTTTATAAGCTCCTGCATATTACGGTCATACTCCGCATCAGAAACAGAAGGATTGTCTAATACGTGATATTGATAGTTAAATGTATTTAACAAATCACGTAGTTCTTCTATACGTTTTTTTGCTATCTCTTTTGACATATCCTCATTCCTTTCCTATTGTTTCGTCACAGGTGCAAATTTTGCTAACAAACGTTTAACACCAATTGGGCTTGGGAACGCAATATCTAATTCTTTTGCATCACCTTCACCTTTTACACTTACAACTGTACCGACTCCCCATTTTTGGTGGGAAGCTTTATCGCCTACTGCCCAGCCGATTTGTTCGCCGCCTGTCGTCTTAGCTGCAGGACGCGCGAAAGCTGAGCGAGAACGTGTTGTAGTTGTCGTTTTACTGCTACTTGCCGTTCTTCCTTTTGCACCAAACGAAGTTTCACGCTTCGGCGCTGTTTCATTTAATGATTCCACTAGTTCTGTCGGGATTTCTGTAATAAATCGAGATGCGGCATTCATACTTGTTCTACCAAATAAAGTACGCATTTGTGCATTAGATAAATACAACTCTTCTTCTGCACGAGTAATACCTACATAAGCAAGACGACGCTCTTCTTGCATTTCATCTTCTTCCATTAGAGAACGAGTATGCGGGAATATTCCTTCCTCTAGACCAACAATAAAGACAACTGGGAATTCTAATCCTTTCGCTGAGTGCATCGTCATTAAAATAACTTCCTCACCAGCAGTTGGGTCTTCATCTACACGATCAATATCTGCAACAAGTGCTAAGTCTGTTAAGAATGCAACAAGACTCTTATCTTCGCTTTGAGATTCAAATGTTTGCGTAACAGATAAAAACTCATCTAAGTTCTCTAGACGACCTTCTGCTTCTAACGTACGCTCATTTTTCAACATATCGCGATAGCCTGTTTTCTCAATAACTTCTTCTACCAATTCTGTAACAGATAAATACTCTTGCATATTTACCCAGTTGTGTAATAAACCTGCGAATTCCTTTACTGCCTTTGTAACCTTTGCACTTACTCCAACATGCTCAATCTCATCGAATACAGCTGTTAATGAAATTCCATTTTGTACACCGTAATTAATAATTTTGTCGATAGAAGTCGCACCAATTCCACGCTTTGGCACGTTAATAATACGTGCGAAACTAATCTCATCATCTGGATTCCCAATTAAGCGTAAATACGCCAAAATGTCTTTAATCTCTTTACGGTCGTAGAACTTCGTACCGCCGACAATTTTGTAAGGAATATTAGATTTCAGGAAAATCTCCTCGACCATACGAGACTGCGCATTTGTACGATATAACACTGCAAAATCAGTATATTTTCGTTTTCCCATTTGAATATCATCGCGAATTTTTTTCGCCACAAAGTACGCTTCGTCCTTTTCCGTTGCAGCACGATAATACGAAATTTTGTTTCCAACTTCATTATCTGTCCATAATTTCTTCGGTTTACGATTCGTATTTCTTTCAATAACAGCATTCGCTGCATTTAAAATATTTTGTGACGAACGATAATTTTGTTCTAACAGAATAACTTGCGCGTTCTCATAGTCTTTTTCGAATGACAAAATGTTAGAAATGTCCGCACCACGCCAGCGATAAATTGACTGATCTGAGTCACCTACAACACATAAATTTTTGAAACGTGCTGCTAAATGTTTAACAAGAAGGTACTGCGCTTTGTTCGTATCTTGATACTCATCCACGTGAATATACTGGAATTTACGCTGATAAAACTCTAGTACTTCTGGAACACGTTCAAATAGTTGAATCGTCGTCATAATTAAATCATCAAAGTCTAGTGAGTTATTTTTCAAAAGACGTTTTTGATATTCTGTATATACATCGCTCGTTAATTTTTCATATGGATCAGCAATTGTAATTTTCTTTGCATATTTATCCGCAGATAACAATTCATTTTTCGCATTACTAATACCAGCTAAAATAGAGCGCGGTTCAAATTTCTTCGGATCAATATTGCGCTCTTTCATAATTTTTTTGACTACAGTTAACTGATCACCTGAATCTAAAATTGTAAAGTTACGATTAATACCAATGCGATCGATATCACGTCGTAAAATACGTACACACATAGAGTGGAACGTAGAAATCCAAATATCTTCTGCTTCTGGTCCGACAAGTGTATCAATACGCTCGCGCATTTCACGAGCCGCTTTATTTGTAAAGGTAATAGCTAGTACATTCCATGGTGCTACTCCTTTTTCACCAAGTAAATACGCAATACGATGTGTTAACACACGTGTTTTACCACTGCCTGCGCCTGCCATTAATAGTAGTGGTCCGTTCGTTGTTTGCACTGCTTTTTGTTGCTGTGGATTTAAACCATTTAATAACCTATCTGTCATACTCATATACGCCTGCACCTACTCTCCTTTTACTGCTTTAACCGTTTTTAACGCTGCTCTTATATCATCATAAATAATATTTCCAACAACTACTGTATCAGCATGCTGCGCCATTTCCTTCGCTTGTTCAGCATTAGAAATACCACCGCCATAATATAACTTAGCTTGTTTCAATTCTGCTTTTACATTTTTAACAAGTTCAACATCTCCATACGTACCGCTATATTCTAAATAAAATATCGGTAAACGTAATAACTTGTCTGCTAAACGCGCGTATGCAATCACATCATCTCCTGTTACATCACACTTTGCATCTGTAAGCTGGGCTACCTTCGCTTCAGGATTTAAAACACAATACCCTTCCATGAAAATTTCGTCCCAATCCATAATATCCCCAAATTCTTTCAAAGCCTCATGATGAACGCCTGTTACCCATTCTACCTTTTGGCTATTTAAAACGCTTGGGATATAATAAAAATCGAATCCTGGTGTAATTGCTTCTACATCAGAAACCTCTAACACACAAGGAACTGCATATCTACGAATGCTAACTAGCATGTGTAGTACATTATCAATTGTCACTCCATCACTTCCGCCTACAATAACAGCATCTGTTCCAGACTCACAAATCATTTCTAAATGTTCGTCACTTAACTCCTTATTCGGATCAAGCTTAAATACATGTTTCCACCCGGAAATATCGTACATGAAAACACCCTTTCTTTTCTCAAGTTATATATATATTTCTGTTCAAAATAACAGTTGATTTTCATTAGGATTTTTTTAAGTTCAACTTAAATACTTGTTTAAAGCGGAGAATTAAGTTTGGAATCCCCTCTTCCATATTTTTCAAACGAGAGGATTTAATTTTGAACTTCCTTTTATGCATTCTTTCATTATAACAAAAAAAGCTACTTACACACACGCACAATCCAACATCTTTTTCCACGTCAAATGTTGGATTACATATCCCCAAAATCAAACGGGATACTAATAAGAGAAATAGTATTATCTATTTCAACTTTCATAAAAAGGAGTGTTTTTCTAATGAAGCAAAATATCGGTACAATAAATGCCCTAATTCGAATTACACTCGGACTTGTCCTCTTCGGTTGTAGTGCAACGAAACTCGTACGCAAACCTTGGTGCACTTGGTCTAACATTTTGCTATGGATTGGTGCAATGAAAGTTGCAGAGGGAATTGTTCGTTTCTGCCCTGTTGTTGAAATGTGGAAATTCGGAAAATACATGAATATGGGGGCATTTAAAATGCCTAGCATGAATTTTGCTGAGAAGGGACATACTAAAGAAGAAGTGAATCAAACTTCCAATCACGACAAACCACAGTCAAACGGAAGTTATGACGCTTCTGACAAAGAGATTGAGTCAGCGATTGAAGATATAATCCTGGCAAAACCGCTTTGAATCATTTGTCACGATGCAAGATGCTCTCAAAGGGACTTAGCTGCTGCAGTGGGCGGTTAAGTCTTCTTTATTTTACCATAAAACAGAACATACATTCTTACTTTAGACATTAAAATATACATAATCAATAAAATTCAGAAAATTAGGTGTAAACCCCTTGCTTATAATGATATAAAAGTGATATCATTTTTATATCAGGAGGCGATCATATGAAAGAAAAACAAGTTTTTTATGTAAATGGTTTTCTCGGTATTATCGGGATTTTAATTTTAGCCATTATCGGTGTATTTTTCCTCGTGCAAGAAATTATTATAGGAGCAGCATTAACTATTATTTTAGCCGCAGTTCTTGCTACAGGTATTGGTATTGTTCAACCAAACCAAGCAAAAGTCATTACGTTTTTCGGTAATTATTTAGGAACAATTCATCAAAACGGTTTATTTTTAACAATTCCGTTCGCGTTCCGTCAAACTGTATCGTTGCGTGTTGAAAACTTTAATAGTAAGAAATTAAAAGTAAATGATGTCGACGGAAACCCAATTGAAATTGCAGCTGTTATCGTATATAAAGTTGTTGATTCTGCAAAAGCAATGTTCGGCGTTGAACATTATGATCGATTTGTAGAAATTCAAAGCGAAACGGCAATCCGCCACGTTGCAACAAAATATCCTTATGACAATTTCCAAGATGAAACTTGCGTTACATTACGTGGAAATACTGAAGAAATCTCTGAAGAATTAAAACGTGAGTTAGAAGCACGCCTTGAAATCGCTGGCGTAGAAGTATTAGAAACTCGTTTAACACATTTAGCTTACGCAACAGAAATTGCCCATGCAATGCTACAACGTCAACAAGCAAAAGCAGTATTAGCTGCTAGAAAAGAGATTGTTGAAGGTGCTGTGAAGATGGCAAAAGATTCAATCCATATGTTAGATGAGGAAGGCGTACTGGAACTTGATGACGAGCGTAAAGCGAATATGGTGAACAACTTATTAGTTGCCATCGTTTCAGATAAAGGTGCACAACCAGTTATTAATACAGGAAGCCTATACTAAAAGGTTGTAAATCATTATGGCTAAAAAGAAAAGCTTTCCATTACGTATTGATCCTGAATTACATGCAGTCATCGAAAAATGGGCGAATGATGAGTTTCGTAGCGTCAATGCACACATCGAGTATTTACTTCGAGAAATGGCAAAGCAAAAAGGAAAATTAAAAAAAGATAAAGATGCATAAAAAATCCCGCTGATTTCTCAGTGGGATTTTTCACATATTAATTTCTCGTCATCTCATGCCCAATTGCACGATATCCTATATCACTTCGATAAAATAGACCATCACTCTCAATTTTACCGATTTCTTTATATACTTTATCTTTTGCTTCTTGTAAACTATTTGCCTTACAAGCAACAAATAATACACGGCCACCGTTCGTTACAAAGTCCCCATGTTTCATTGCTGTACCTGCATGGAAAACAATCACATCTTGCAATGTATCTAACCCGTTAATAATGTCACCTTTTTTATATGCTTCTGGGTATCCTTTCGAAGCAAGTACAACACCAATAACTGCTTCTTCTGACCATTTTAACATTAACTCACTCTCATCTAATACAGCGTTACATACATCAACTAAATCATTTTCTAAGCGTGGTAATACAACTTCCGTTTCAGGATCACCAAAGCGAGCATTAAACTCAATTACCTTTGGACCATCATTTGTTAAAATAAGTCCCGCGTATAAAATACCTGTAAACGAACGGTTTTCTGCAATCATCGCCTTAGCAGTTGGATGTAGTACCGTTTTTATCGCCTCTTGAACTGCTGATTCCGGAATTTGTGGTACTGGAGAATACGCACCCATCCCGCCTGTATTTGGACCTTTATCACCATCAAAAGCTCGTTTATGATCTTGCGCAATTACCATGGGATGTACAGTTGTTCCATTCACAAATGCCATTAATGAAAATTCTTGTCCATCTAAAAACTCTTCAATAACAACCTTCTTACTTGCTTCGCCGAACTTTACATCTTGCAGCATTTCTTTCGCAGCTTGTAATGCCTCTTCCAGCGTCATCGCTACTGTTACACCTTTACCAGCAGCTAGGCCATCCGCTTTAATAACGATTGGTGCGCCAACTTTTTGAATGTACTGTACTGCTTCTTCATAATCTGTAAAAGTTTCATATGCCGCAGTTGGAATATTATACTTTTTCATAAGCTCTTTTGTAAAAGCTTTACTACCTTCAATAACAGCAGCCGCTTTATTCGGACCAAATACGCGAAGTCCCTCTTCTTTAAAACGATCAACGATTCCATTCATAAGTGGAATTTCTGGTCCAACGAAAGTTAATTCTACATGGTTCTCTTTAGCAAATAAAACTAATGCATCAAAATCATTTTCATCAATATCAACTGGCGTTGCAACATCTCGCATACCTTCATTACCTGGTGCTACATATACCTTTTCTACTTTTTCAGATTGTGCAAACTTCCAAGCTAAAGCATGCTCACGCCCACCGCGGCCAATTACTAAAACATTCATATTTCATCCCCCAATACTTAAATAAGTACAAACTAGAAGCTATGCTCCTAGTTTGCTTTTTCATATCAATAAAAGGTTATCTCGACCGGACTTTTTAAACATCCATATCAATCAAAGTTTAAAAAGGAGGATTAAGAGAACCGAGCAGGTCGAGGCGCATTTGCCAGGAGGACACGGAGTGTAGTTTTCCTACATGAGTACCGCACTGGCATTGCAACGACGACATGCGACAGTTATCTTGACCGGACTTTTTAAAACATCCTCTATTAGTGTTTGAAATGACGTACGCCAGTGAACACCATAGCAATCCCATACGTATCCGCCACTTTAATAGAATCTTCATCACGGATTGATCCGCCCGGTTGAATGATTGCTGTAATTCCTGCTTTTGCTGCTTCTTCTAATGTATCTGGCATTGGGAAGAAAGCATCAGATGCAAGCGCGCTACCTTGTGCTTTTTCACCAGCCTGTGTAATTGCAATTTTTGCAGAACCTACACGGTTCATCTGTCCCGCACCGACACCAATTGTCATATCATCTTTCGCTAAAACAATTGCATTTGATTTCACATGTTTTACAACTTTCCAAGCTAGTTTTAAATCTTTCCATTCTTGCTCTGAAGGTTCACGTTTCGTTGGAATTGAAATTGTACTTTCATCTAATGATAACGTATCTTCCTCTTGAACGAGAAGGCCACCTTGTACAGAAGTTAGTTTTTTGCTCGCACTTGTCGCTTTTTCAATATTTATAGTTAATAAACGTAAGTTCTTCTTACTTTGCAATACTTCTAAAGCTTCTTTTGAGAAAGAAGGTGCAATAATAATTTCTAAGAAGATTTCATGTAACTTTTCTGCTGTAGCTTTATCAATTTCACGATTTGCTGCAATAATACCACCGAAGATTGATACTGGATCCGCTTCATAAGCACGAGTATATGCTTCATGAATATCAGTTCCTACTCCAACACCACATGGATTCATATGTTTTACTGCTACTACTGCTGGTTCTGTAAATTCTTTTACGATGCTAAGTGCTGCATCTGCATCATTAATATTGTTATATGATAATTCTTTACCGTGTAATTGTTCTGCGTATGCAACAGAAGAAGTTGCTGCGAATGGCGCTTTATAGAAAGTTGCCTTTTGATGTGGGTTCTCGCCATAACGTAAGTCTTGCTTTTTCTCAAATGTCACAGTTAATGTTTCTGGGCTTTCTTCACCCATTTGCTCTGTTAAGTAGTTAGAGATTAACGCATCATATGCTGCTGTATGGCGGAATACTTTCGCTGCTAATTTACGTTTCGTTTCTTCTTTTACTTCACCGTTCTCTTTCAGTTCTGCTAATACAACATCGTAATCTACTGGATCTACAATTACCGATACAAATTTGTGATTTTTCGCAGCGGAGCGAATCATTGTTGGGCCACCAATATCAATGTTTTCAATTGCATCAGCAAATGTTACATCAGGCTTAGCGATTGTTTCTTTAAATGGATATAAGTTAACAACAACAAAGTCAATTGGCTCCATACCTAATTCATTCATTTGTGCTACATGCGTTTCATTATCGCGAACTGCTAATAGACCACCATGAATGTTTGGATGTAATGTTTTTACGCGGCCATCCATAATTTCTGGGAACCCAGTTACTTCAGAAATACCAATTACTTGTAAGCCGTTTTCTTCTAGTAACTTTTTCGTACCACCTGTTGAAATAACTTCAATCCCTTGTTCTAGTAACCCTTTAACAAATTCTACTACTCCTGTTTTATCTGAAACACTTACTAATGCACGCTTTTTCATTTATCCTTCACCCCTGGTTGTATGTTAGTTAACAGTTGATTCTTTCACAGACTGAACAATTTGATTCACTGTATTTACGTATAATTTATGTTCCACTTGTTGAATTTTCTTTTGTAAGCTTTCTCTCGTATCCCCTTCAGCAACAACCACTGCTTCTTGTGCAATAATTGGCCCTGTATCCATACCTGCATCTACATAATGAATTGTTACTCCAGTTACTTTCACACCTGCTTCTAACGCTTGACCGACAGCATCTTTCCCTGGAAAACTCGGTAATAGTGATGGATGAATATTAATAATCCTTCCGCCATAAGCTTCTAGTAAAGTTGGTCCAATTAAACGCATATATCCAGCTAAAATAACATAATCAATTTCATATTCTTCTAGCTTCTTTAATATTTCTTTTTCAAATGCTTCTTTTGACTCATATGCTTTCGCTGAAAAAGCGAAACATGGAATATGATGATAATGTGCTCGTCCAACAGCGCGTGCTTCTGGTTTATCACATACTAATAAACTAATCTCTGCTTTTAATCTTTTTTCTTCTACCGCATTGATGAGAGATTGAAAGTTAGATCCGCTTCCAGAAGCAAAAACTGCTAATCTACTCATAGTGCTTTGCCCCCATTAAAGGTAACGCCAGCCCCTTGTACAGTACGTCCAATAATACGAGCTGTTTCTCCTTGCTCTTCAAGAAGACGGACGATATCTTTTGCATCTTCTTCCTTCACCGCTACTACCATACCAATACCCATGTTAAAAATATTGAACATTTCTTTCTCTTCTAGCTTTCCAACTTCTTGAAGTAAACTGAAGATCGGCTGAATTTCCCAAGATCCTAATTCAATTTCTGCACCGATCCCTTCTGGTAACATACGTGGAATATTTTCAATAAATCCGCCACCTGTAATATGCGCCATACCGTATACTTCATATTTCTTCAATAGTTCTAAAATAGGTTTGACATAAATTTTCGTTGGTTTTAATAATTCTTCACCAAGAGGTAGCTCTAAGCGTCCGTAAATGCGCTCTAAAGATAGTTCTCCATCTTCTAGTAATACTTTTCGTACTAAAGAATAACCGTTACTATGAATACCGCTAGATGCTAAGCCAATTAGCACGTGACCAGCTTCAATTTTTTCACCTGTTACAATTTTCTTTTTATCAACGATCCCAACTGTAAAACCAGCTAAATCGTATTCTTCTGTAGAATACATTCCTGGCATTTCAGCTGTTTCTCCACCAATTAAAGCACAACCTGCTTGGCGACAGCCCTCTGATATACCCTTGACGATGTTTTCAATTTTACTAGGTTCAGCTTTACCACAAGCAATATAATCAAGGAAGAAAAGCGGCTCTGCTCCTTGGACAACAATATCATTTACACACATTGCTACTGCATCAATACCAATTGTGTCATGTTTATCTGCCATAAAAGCGAGCATCAATTTCGTTCCCACGCCATCTGTTCCAGATACTAATACAGGTTCTTCTAATGCAAATTTTGATAGATCAAACATACCTCCAAAACCGCCTAAACCGCCTAGTACTTCTTTTCTCATTGTTGTTTGTACGTGTTTTTTCATGCGAGATACCGCTTCATATCCAGCTTCAATATCTACTCCTGCTTGCTTATATGCATTCGCCATCGTTATCTACACCTCGTCTTTTAATTTCTCCCTATCCTGTGCGGGCCGTTTTAAGAAAGAAGCTAGCTTCTACATCAAAAAGAAGTAGAAGCTTTTTTCTTCTTATTTCATACTTTCTAAAAGCTCTTGCTCATAATCATAAAGAGCTGTTGGATAATCTCCATTGAAGTACGCCATACATAGACCGCCATATTTCCCTTCATATGGACGTCCAATTGCATCTACTAATCCATCTTCACTTAAAAATGTTAAAGAATCTGCTCCGATCATTTCACGGATTTCTTCCACTGTATGATTTGCTGCAATTAATTCTTTTCTTGTTTGAATATCAATGCCATAGAAACATGGATATTTCAGAGGTGGTGAAGCAATTCTTACGTGAACTTCTGTCGCTCCAGCCTCACGAAGCATACGAACAATTCGTTTACTTGTCGTTCCTCTTACGATAGAGTCATCAATCATAACAACTCGTTTCCCTTCAACTACACCTCTTACTGCGGAAAGCTTCATCTTAACCCCTTGCTCGCGCAGTTCTTGAGAAGGTTGGATAAACGTACGTCCAACGTAACGATTTTTAATTAATCCTAACTCATATGGAATACCTGTCGCCTCCGCATAGCCAATCGCAGCCGAAATACTAGAGTCTGGTACACCAGTAACAACATCTGCTTCAATAGGAGCTTCTGCCGCTAAACGTTTCCCCATATTCTTACGTGCCGCATGAACGTTAACGCCTGCAATATTAGAATCTGGTCGTGCAAAGTAAATGTATTCCATACTACAAATTGCATGTTCTACATCGTTTGTGAAACGATCTACGTGAATTCCTTCATCATTAATGATAAGTAATTCACCCGGTTCTACATCACGAATGTATGTTGCACCTACTACATCAAAAGCACATGTTTCAGATGCTACAACGTAAGCATCCCCCATCTTTCCAATTGAAAGCGGACGGAACCCATTCGGATCTAACGCAACGATCATTTCATTTCCAGTTAGTAAAAGATACGCAAACGCACCTTTCACTTTATTTAAAGCCTCTTTTACACTTTCAATTAACGAATCTTTCGTACTACGTTTAATAAGATGTAAAAGTACTTCTGTATCTGAACTTGTTTGAAAAATGCTACCCTCTGCTTCTAATTCACGACGAAGCATTTTTGCGTTAATTAAATTTCCGTTGTGAGCTAACGCCATACTATGATCGGAAAAACGGAACAACAATGGTTGAACGTTAGCAACTTCACTTCCACCAGCTGTTGCATATCGTACATGTCCGATTGCTGATTTTCCATTTAATCCTTCTAGCTCACCTCTTGAAAACACTTCTGATATTAAACCTAACCCCTTGTGACCGACGATTTTTTCCCCATTATTTACGACAATGCCTGCGCCTTCTTGCCCACGGTGCTGTAAACTGTGCAATCCGTAGTATGAAACTTGTGCTGCATTTTCATGCCCCCAAATTCCGAAAACGCCACATTCTTCGTTTAACCCCTTTATTTCAGCAAGCATGGGATTGCCCCTTTCCAAGCCTTTCTCATTTCATCTACATTTGCTGTAAGTAATACTTCATTTTCTTCATTATGAATTGTTACTTCATTTGTACTTGTTACTTCTCCAACTTGGATTGCTTCTACTGCTTTCTCAAACGCCTCTTTATTTTCACGTTTTACAGTTATCACGAAGCGAGACTGTGATTCAGCGAATAACGCTGCTGTTGCTTCTCCATCTAATTTCACAGTAGCACCTAAGCCTTTAGCACCAATCGCACTTTCTGAAATCGCAACTGCTAAACCACCTTCAGCAACATCATGTGCAGATTGAACAAGACCAGCTTGAATTGCTTCTAATACTTGTTTTTGACGTTTTAATTCTACATCTAAATCGATACTTGGTGATTGACCGAAAATTTTGCCGTGAATCATTTTCTGTAATTCACTTCCGCCAAACTCAGCTTTCGTCTCACCAATTACATACACTAAATCACCAGCTTGCTTAAACTCTTGTGTTGTTACATGTTTTAAGTCATGTACAAGTCCGACCATCCCAACAGTTGGTGTTGGATATACAGCTTCACCACTACGCTCGTTATACATCGATACGTTTCCGCCGATAACTGGTGTTTGTAGTGTGCGACAAGCTTCACTCATACCGTCTACTGATTTCTCAATCTGCCAGAAGATTTCTGGTTTTTCTGGGTTACCGAAGTTTAAGCAATCTGTAATTGCAAGTGGCTCCCCGCCAGAACATACGATATTACGCGCTGCCTCTGCTACTGCAATTTTACCGCCCACTTCTGGATCTAAATAAATGTAGCGAGAGTTACAATCTGTCGTCATTGCTAATCCTTTTTCTGTACCGCGTACACGTACAACTGCAGCATCTGAACCTGGCGTAACAACTGTGCTTGTGCGAACTTGGTAATCGTATTGATCGTATACCCACTCTTTACTTGCAATTGTTGGTTGCTGTAATAAAGCGAATAACGTTTCTTTATAGTTTTCTACTTTCGGCGTTTCCATTTTCATTTCTTGGAACTCAGCAAAATATGCTGCTTCTTTTGATGGTTTATGGTAAATTGGTGCTTCTTCTGCAAGAGCATCTGCTGGTACTTCAGCTACCATTTCACCTTTATGGAATAAACGAAGCATTTTGTCTTCCGTTACTTTCCCCATCGTAACGGCTGCAAGACCATACTTCTCAAATAAATCTACTATCTCTTGTTCCCTACCTTTTTTCACAACAATTAACATACGCTCTTGTGATTCAGATAACATCATTTCATATGGTGTCATTCCTGTTTCACGCTGTGGTACATCATCTAAGTACATTTCAATACCCATGCCTGCTTTACTTGCCATTTCTGCAGAAGATGATGTTAAACCAGCTGCACCCATATCTTGAATTCCAACAAGTGCATCCGATTGAATAAGTTCTAAGCAAGCTTCAATAAGAAGTTTCTCCATAAATGGATCTCCTACTTGAACTGCTGGACGCTTCGCTTCTGAGCTTTCAGATAACTCTTCAGATGCGAATGTTGCACCGTGGATACCATCACGACCAGTTGATGCTCCTACGTACATTACTGTATTTCCAGCACCGTGCGCTTGCCCTTTTTTAATGTCCTCGTGGTTAATTAAGCCTACGCACATTGCATTTACAAGTGGATTTCCTTCATAACATGGATCAAATTGTACTTCGCCGCCAACAGTCGGAATACCGATGCAGTTACCGTATCCTGCAATCCCTGCTACTACTTCTTCAAATAAATATTTCACACGTGGTGATTGTAATTCACCAAATCGAAGTGAGTTTAATAGAGCTACAGGACGTGCTCCCATAGAGAATACGTCACGAATAATACCACCAACTCCTGTTGCTGCTCCTTGATATGGTTCAATAGCAGAAGGATGGTTATGACTTTCCATTTTAAATACAACCGCTTGATTATCACCGATATCTACAATTCCAGCACCTTCCCCAGGTCCTTGCAGAACACGCTCACCTGTTGTTGGGAATTTTCGAAGCACTGGTTTTGAATTTTTATAACTACAATGTTCAGACCACATAACAGAGAATAATCCTGTTTCTGTATAATTTGGCAGACGGCCTAAAATCTTTTCAACCATGGCAAACTCTTCGTCTGTTAGCCCCATTTCCGCATATATGCGCTCTTCTTTAATTTGTGTTGGATTTGGTTCAAGCATTAACGACATATGTTTCCCTCCACTGTTTTAAGATAGATTGAAAGACCTTTAACCCTTCAGCACCGCCAAGTAATTCATCTACAGCACGCTCTGGGTGTGGCATCATACCAAGTACATTTCCTTTTTCGTTTACAATACCAGCAATATCTGAAACGCTTCCGTTCGGGTTTTCTACGTAACGGAATGCGATTTGATTATTCTCTTCTAATTGCTTAAGAGTCTCTTCATCACAATAGTAATTCCCCTCACCATGTGCAATTGGAATATTGATTACTTCATCTTTTTCATATTGTGATGTAAACATCGTTTCATTATTTTCAACACGTAACTGAACTGTTCGACACATAAATTTTAAGTTTTCGTTTCTCATTAATGCTCCTGGTAATAATCCTGATTCAACAAGAATCTGGAATCCATTACATACACCTAAAATTGGCTTTCCTTGCTCAGCAGCTTTCTGTACTGCTTTCATTGCATTCGCAAAGCGAGAAATAGCACCGCAACGTAAGTAGTCACCGTAAGAGAATCCACCTGGTAGTAGAATTGCATCATATTCATCTAAATTCTCTGTATCGTGCCAAACGTAATCTACTTCTTCGCCAAGCTCATCTTTAATTGCATGGAACATATCAACATCACAGTTCGAACCTGGAAATACTATTACGGCAAATTTCACTGTGCGACAACCTCCTCAACTTCATAACGGAAGTCTTCCATTACAACGTTCGCTAATAGTTTTTCACACATTTCCTTTACCTTTGCGTCAAGGTCAGATACTGATTTATCAATTGTTAATTCCATGTACTTTCCAATTCGAACATCTTGTACTTCTGTGAATGAAAGACTATGAAGTGCTCCTTTTACTGCTGTTCCTTGTGGATCTAATACGCTTTCTCTTAATGTTACATATACCTTAACTTTATACATGTGAAATTCCCCCTAAACGTTTTAAAATCTCTTCATAAGCATCTGTTAAATTTCCAAGATCACGACGGAATACGTCTTTATCAAACTTTTCATTGCTCGTTTCATCCCATAAACGGCAAGTATCTGGTGAAATTTCATCTGCTAAAATGATTTCTCCTTCATCCGTTACACCAAACTCTAATTTGAAATCTACTAATCTTACACGACAGCTTGCGAAATGATCAATCAACACTTGATTGATTTGTAGAGCCATATCTCGTAATACGCTTACTTGCTCTGGCGACGCAACGTTTAATACACGAATATGATCTTCCGTTACAAGCGGATCTCCTAAATCATCATCTTTGAAGTAAAATTCTACGATTGGTTCTGCAAGTACAGTTCCCTCTTCCATTCCTAATCGTTTTGAAAGACTTCCTGCAATTACATTTCTTGTGACAACTTCTAAAGGAATAATACTCACTTTTTTAACAAGTTGCTCTGTCTCAGATAACTTCTCAACGAAATGTGTTTTAATTCCCACTTCTTGTAACTTTCTGAACAATAAAGTTGTAATCTCATTGTTCAAACGACCTTTTCCTGTAATCGTCTCTTTTTTCTCCCCATTGAAAGCAGTCGCACTATCTTTGTACTCTACCCAAACCATATCTGCTGATTCTGTACGATAAATTCTTTTTGCCTTACCTTCATACAGCAATTCTAGCTTTTGCATTTCGCAAGCCCCCTGTAGTTTGAAAAATGTGAATAATGTTTTTATAAAGAATGGCACAGAATGACTCTATTCTGTGCCATATGAAATTTTACGCTTCGTTTAATCCTAGGCGTTCAAAGATTGTATCAACGTGTTGCATATGATGCTCATAGTTGAAGCATTCATTAATTTCTTCTTGTGTTAACTTACTCGTAATACGCTCATCAGCTTCTACAAGCTCTTTAAATTGTACTTGTGTTTCCCAAGCTTCCATCGCTTTAGGTTGTACGATATCGTAAGCTTCTTCACGCACCATACCTTTATCGATTAATGTAAGCATTACGCGCTGAGAATAAATTAAGCCGTATGTTCTTGTCATATTGCGTTTCATATTCTCTGGGTATACAGTTAAGTTTTTAACGATATTACCAAAGCGATTTAGCATGTAATTTAACGCGATTGTAGCATCTGGTAAAATTACGCGTTCTGCTGAAGAATGAGAAATATCACGCTCATGCCATAATGGAACATTCTCATAAGCTGTCATCATATAACCGCGGATAACACGAGCTAAACCAGTCATATTTTCAGATCCAATTGGATTACGCTTATGCGGCATTGCAGAAGAACCTTTTTGACCTTTTGCGAAAGCTTCTTCAACTTCACGTGTTTCACTCTTTTGTAAACCACGGATCTCAACTGCCATCTTTTCGATAGATGTTGCGATTAATGCAAGTGTTGACATGTAATGAGCATGACGATCACGTTGCAATGTTTGTGTTGAAATTGGTGCTGCTTCTAATCCTAAGTTTTCACAAACGTACTTTTCTACGAATGGATCGATATTTGCATATGTACCAACCGCACCAGATAATTTACCAACGCGAACTGTATCAGCAGCTTGTTTGAAACGCTCTACGTTACGTTTCATTTCTTCATACCAAAGACCAAGTTTTAAACCAAATGTTGTTGGTTCTGCATGAACACCGTGTGTTCTTCCCATCATGATCGTATATTTATGCTCTTTCGCTTTGTTAGCTAAAATGCTTACAAAGTTTTCTAAGTCTTTTAATATGATTTCATTCGCTTGTTTTAAGATGTAAGATAGTGCTGTATCTACTACGTCTGTAGATGTTAAACCGTAATGAACCCATTTACGTTCCTCACCTAATGCTGGTGTTTCTGATACAGCACGAGTGAATGCAACTACGTCATGACGTGTCTCTTTTTCAATTTCATAAATACGATCAATATCAAATGATGCATGTTCACGAATTTTCTTAACATCTTCTTTTGGAATATCGCCAAGCTCAGCCCATGCTTCACAAGCTAAAATCTCAACTTCTAACCACGCTTTAAATTTGTTTTCTTCCGTCCAAATCGCACCCATTTCTGGGCGTGTATAACGATTAATCATCTTTTTCCCTCCAACAGTTGTTCTTGATGGTCCCAAATATGCAAACTCTTCGCTTTTTCTAGAGCGACTTCAATATTATCATTTAAAATATTAACATGCCCCATTTTTCGCTGCGCTTTTGCTTCTTCTTTTCCATACAAGTGTAAATAGCACCCGGTTAATCTATTCACTTGTCTTAGGACCCCTTCTATATGTTCGCCTAAAATGTTTACCATGACAACTGGTTTTAACAAATTTGTTTCTCCAAGAGGTAAATTACAGATTGCTCGAATATGTTGACCGAATTGACTCGTTTCACATGCATCCTGTGTATAGTGTCCTGAATTGTGAGGTCTTGGCGCCAATTCATTAATGTAAATCTCACCATCAGCTGTAGCAAACATCTCTACCGCTAGTGTTCCCACAAGTTCTAGTTCATCCGCGAGCACCCTTGCATAAGCGATTGCTTTTTGAGAAAGTTCTTCTGTAATGCGAGCTGGAACGATGGATTCATGCAAAATGTTATTTACATGAATATTTTCCGCTACCGGAAATACTTTTGTTTCACCACTTACACTACGAATTACGATAACTGATACTTCTTTTTCAAAAGGCACCCATTTCTCTAAAATACACTCTGCTGCATTCGCAAGCTTTCGCGCTTCCTCAATGTCAGCTTCACTTCTTAAAACAACTTGCCCTTTCCCATCATATCCACCTGTCGTTGTTTTTAAGACGGAAGGATATGATAACTCAGTGATTGCTTCAGTAAGCTGCTCTTGAGTTTGAACCAATCTATATGTCGCTACTGGTAATCCCGCTTTTTCAATTGCATTCTTTTCAGTAAAACGGTTTTGCGTTTTACTTAACAAATGACTGCCTTGCGGTAAGTAAGCATGCTTTTCAAGCCATTGTAAACATCTATAATCAATATTCTCAAATTCATATGTGACAACATCACTAATCTCTGCTAAATGCTGAATTGCTTTTAAATCGTCATATGATGCAACAATTTCAATATCAGCAACTTGTGCACATGGTGAGTTTTTTGTAGGATCTAAAACAGCAATTTTATATCCCATTTCCTTAGCTGCCAATGCCATCATTCTTCCTAGCTGGCCGCCTCCAATAATGCCGATTGTTTTTCCGGGTAAAATGATTCTCGTCATACTAGCTCACTACCTTCGCGCACATCTTTTTCAATTGCTTCTCTTCTCAATTCTAATGCATCATGTATGTCATCATGGAATGATCCAAGTATTTGTGCAGCAAGTAAACCAGCATTTGTTGAACCAGCCTTACCAATTGCAACAGTTGCAACTGGAACCCCTCCTGGCATTTGGACGATGGACAATAATGAATCTAAGCCGTTTAACGCTTTTGATTGAACTGGAACTCCGATTACAGGAAGATTCGTCTTCGCTGCAACCATTCCTGGTAAATGCGCTGCTCCACCAGCTCCAGCAATAATAACTTTCAATCCACGTTCACGAGCCGTCTCTGCATATTCAAACATATAATCCGGAGTCCGATGAGCGGATACAACTTTTTTCTCATACGGTATATTTAATTCATCTAAAATGTCACAAGCATATTTCATTGTTTCCCAGTCTGACGTGCTTCCCATTATGACTCCAACTAGTGATTTCATATTAGAATCCCCCCGATTCAAATAAAAAAAGCCTGAAATAGAACAGTTTCTCTTTTACTATGAGAGAAAGCGCTCTACTCAGGCATACGTATCCCTTGTGAATAGAAAAATACCGAGTGACTTTCCCTCATAGTCTAACGAATAACGGTCGTTAGGTAGAGACTTGCAGGCCATATCCCCGCGATTATATGAGGTCTTATATATTATTCTTTCTATGGCTATATTAACAATATTTTATAAACAATGTCAACAAATAATCGAATGTTTTTTTATTACTCACCAATAACGTTCGTGTTTTAGTTATATTCAAAAGAATAATTGTAACTATATGCAAGAAGGATAAGCAATTAGAATATATATTTCTAGAGATCTATCATATACATAACGGTTTGTATGCTCACTCGGAATGCTTTATATTCATTTTATTTATAAGGCGGGCAATAACGAAAAAAGAAATATACTCTTTTCAAATTTATTCCTTTTTATCACAGTCATTGCTGTAATGATTGAATGCTTATTTATATCATTCCTCTTTTTTTACTCTCATTATTTTAAATATATACTTGTAGTGGAAATAAAGTTTCCTATCAAAGGGATTATTTTAGAAGCACTCGGAAAAACTGGAAAACAAAATTTCCCCTCTGTAAGATGACTAAAGGTAAATAAAAATAAACACAAAAAAACCTAAGTCGAAACGACTTAGGTTTTTGCTTGGCGACGTCCTACTCTCACAGGGACAAGGTCCCAACTACCATCGGCGCTAGAGAGCTTAACTTCCGTGTTCGGTATGGGAACGGGTGTGACCTCTCTGCCATCATCACCAAACTATGAAGGCATATTCCTTCAAAACTAGATAACATTTGCTACATATTATATGGTTAAGTCCTCGATCTATTAGTATTCGTCAGCTCCACATGTCACCATGCTTCCACCTCGAACCTAT
>NZ_JBXUNO010000006.1:0-184608 GCF_057197025.1 Bacillus sp. LSHTCR4
GCATGTATTAGGCACGCCGCCAGCGTTCATCCTGAGCCAGGATCAAACTCTCCAATAAAGTTAGTTTGTCTAGCATCATAAAATAAAAATTGACGTTTCACGTTGTTTGTTTCGTTCAGTTTTCAAAGAACTTGTCCGTCGCTCAGAAGCGACTTCATCATATTAACATCTTCATTTTTCGATGTCAACTAAGTTTTAAAATTTCTTTTTTTGTCGTTTTCTGCATTTCCGCATCAGCGACGTTTATTAATATACCATCATGGTTTTTAAATAACAAGTGTTTTTTTTAAAAAACACAAAAAATATTTGCCCTACTTTCTTCTATATAGATACATCTCATCTCCTCTACAGAAAACAACTAACTTAAATTGTATACCAATACACTCTAATTAACCAAACTACATTTCATAATCCCTCCCCAGCTTTTCATTCTCTTCTATATTAAAGTCCATAATCAATTGCTTCTCTTTAGACTAACTAAAAAAACAAATCAATCCACACTCAAAAAGAAAATAACTTCCCCACTTCCTAATAATGCGAACATGCTGATTTTTTGTCCCTCCACACAAATCATTACTAGTTGAAAGAACCAAGTGTTGGCAGATAGCTCCACCCCAACCGAATTCAAGGTGAGAATCTTATTGTCCGACCAATGGCGGGATCGATAACGAAATTCCAACAAAACATCACCTTAAGATTATTGTTAGAATTTTTTTACATTTAATTAATGAAAAATATCCATTTTTTGTTATATAGTAAGAGAGGACGTACTCAACTATAAATAAACCAATGGAGGAATTACTTTATGGATAGGTTAACGAAGTTTTCATTAAAAAACCGCGCCGCTGTTATCATCATGGTTTTTCTCATTTCCATACTCGGTGTTTATTCCGGCTCTAAATTACCTATGGAATTTTTACCTAGCATCGATAATCCCGCAGTCACCGTCACAACCTTATCTCCAGGACTCGACGCTGAAGCAATGACAAAAGAAGTAACCGATCCTCTTGAAAAACAATTTCGCAACTTAGAACACATCGACAACATCACCTCTTCTACTCACGAAGGATTATCACGCATCGATATCGCGTATACATCCAAAGCAAATATGAAAGATGCCACACGTGAAGTTGAAAAGGCCATTAATACAATTAAATTACCTAAAGATGCAACTAAACCGATAGTTAGCCAATTAAATACTTCTATGATTCCACTGGCTCAAATTGCAATCCAAAAGCAAAACGGATTTTCAAAAACAGATGAAAAACAAATCGAAAAGGAAATCGTACCACAACTCGAAAGCATTGATGGCGTTGCCAACGTTATGTTTTTTGGAAAATCAACTACCGAATTATCTATTATACTAGACCCAAACCAATTAAAAGATAAAAACATAACAACGGAACAAATAGTAAAGGTTTTACAAGGAAAAGAAACTTCCACTCCAGCTGGAGCTATTACCGTTAATAAAGAAGAATATAACCTTCGTGTCATCGGGGATATAAAAAATGTAGATGACATTAAAAACATCACTGTTGCACCTCAAATTAAATTACAAGATGTTTCTCAAATTGAACTTAAACAACACTACGATACAATCTCACATATAAACGGCGAAGAAGGCACTGGATTAATCATCATGAAAGAGCCAAGTAAAAATGCAGTTGCAACTGGAAAAGAAATCGATAAAAAAATTAAAGATATAAGTAAACAATATAAAGATCAGTTTTCTATTAAACTTTTAGCATCAACTCATGAGCAAGTTGAAAATGCTGTTACTAGCATGGGAAAAGAAGTAATCCTTGGAGCAATTGCTGCAACTCTAATTATCTTAATCTTTTTACGTAACTTCCGAACGACACTCATTGCTGTTGTCAGTATTCCATTATCTATTTTATTAACACTCTTTTTACTACACCAATCTAACATCACACTTAACACTCTAACACTTGGTGGTTTAGCCGTTGCAGTTGGACGTCTCGTCGATGATAGCATCGTTGTCATTGAGAATATTTTCCGCCGGTTACAAAAGGAATCTTTCTCTAAAGATATTATTCTCGATGCAACGAAAGAGGTCGCCGTCGCAATTACTTCTTCCACCTTAACAACGGTCGCTGTTTTTCTACCTATCGGCCTCGTATCAGGAGTAATCGGAAAATTAATGTTACCTATGGTATTAGCGGTCGTATATTCTATACTATCGTCCTTAATCGTTGCACTAACAGTTGTTCCACTTATGGCTTTTTTACTACTCAAAAAAACAAAACACAAAAAGCCAAGTTCTTCACCACGATATGTGGCTACATTAAAGTGGGCTCTTTCGCATAAATTCATTATTCTACTTACTTCTTTTTTATTATTCGCAGGATCGATTGCTGCCTATGTATTACTACCGAAAGCGAATATACAATCTGAAGACGACACAATGTTATCTATTAATATGACTTTCCCAGCTGATTACGCTCCTGAAACACAAAAACAAAAAGCCTTTGATTTCGAAAAGAAGCTACTTTCTAATTCAGATGTAACGGATGTTATTTTACGAATGGGATCTAGCGCAGAAGATGCACAATGGGGGCAAACGACCAAAAATAATCTCGCAAGTATATTGGTAGTCTTTAAAAAAGGTTCTGATATTGATCAGTATATTAAAGAGTTAAAGAAAGAACATAAAACTTTTGAACCCGCTGAACTTGATTATATAAAAATGAGTTATTCAAGCTCTGGCGGCGGCAATAATTTGCAATTCAACGTAACAGCCACTAACGAAACGAATTTAAAAGAGGCTGCTACTATCGTCGAAACAAAACTAAAAGATATGGATGATCTTTCTAAAGTAAAAACGAATTTAAAAGACTCTAAGAAAGAATGGCAAATCCATGTTGATCAAACAAAGGCCGAACAACTAGGATTAACACCAGAATTAGCAGCTCAACAAGTAGCATTCCTTATGAAGAAATCACCTATTGGTGAAGTTTCAATCAATAACGAAAAAACTACTATTATGATAGAACATAAAAAAGAAAGCATTACTAAACGAGAAGACATTTTAAACACAAACATACTATCACCTATTAATGGAGCAATTCCTTTAAAAGACATTGCAACTATTTCAGAAAAGCAACTTCAAACAGAAGTCTTCCATAAAGATGGGAAAGAAACGATTCAAATTACCGCAGAAGCTTCAAATGAAGATTTAAGTAAGGTAAGCGCAGAAGTGAACAAAGCAATAACCGACTTAGATTTACCTAGCGGAGCAAAAGTAAACATCGCAGGCGCCACTGAATCTATGCAAGAGAACTTCACAGATTTATTCAAGATTATGGGGATTGCAATCGGGATTGTATATTTAATTATGGTTATTACCTTCGGGCAGGCGCGTGCTCCTTTTGCAATCTTGTTCTCCCTGCCATTAGCTGCTGTCGGCGGTATTTTAGGATTAATCATTTCAGGAACACCAGTTGATGTAAATTCCTTGATTGGAGCATTAATGTTAATCGGGATTGTCGTTACAAACGCTATCGTATTAATAGAAAGAGTACAACAAAACCGGGAACACGGTATGGAAACAAGAGAGGCCTTGCTTGAAGCAGGTTCCACTAGACTACGTCCAATTATTATGACAGCTATTACAACAATTGTTGCTATGCTACCACTCCTATTTGGCCAATCACAAGCAGGAAGTATGGTATCAAAAAGTCTAGCCGTTGTTGTCATCGGTGGTTTGGCAGTCTCAACTGTTCTTACATTAGTAGTCGTTCCAGTTATGTATGAACTATTAGATAAAATCGGGAGAAAAAGGCGCTCTCGTAGAAAAATAAGCACTTCTACAGAAACACCTGATATTTAAAAGAAAAGGGTTATCTTCATGAATGAAGATAACCCTTTTCTCTACCTATTCATATAATCCATCATTTTTTCCGCATACCGTTCTAGAGATTCACTAGAATCCACAATAATATATTCACTATTTAAAGGTCTTTTACTACCATTTAACCATTTTTTAAAAGCTACTTCTGACTCTACCTTTTCAATTTGACTGACCATACGCTTACGTGTTTGCAACCTATTATTAATCTCTTCCATATCATTCACATAACACTCAATATATTTATATTTCACACCATGTTTATTAGACAGCTTAATTCCTTTTTCAACCATTCCTTCATATAGACATGGACTATCCAATATCACACTATGCCCTTGTTCTAAATAAGAATCAATCAATACCCATTCAACATCGTATGATACTCCTACAACAATCGTCGATTCAATCCCTTTCATTTCTAATGATTGCAACAATGCGGATTTCAAAACATCATGATCTACAATTACAGCACCTGTTAACTTCGCAATATACTTAGAAACTGTCGATTTTCCTGCCCCAGGAAAACCTGACATTTGTAAAAAAAACAATTCCTCCACTCCTTCAGTTGCACCTATTCGTCTATACAATCAATTACAAATTCAACAATCATTACATCCATTCCTTCTATCATTAAAATACAAAAACCCCCTACTTATAAGTAGAGAGTTCCCCTTTACAGCTTATGCAGCTTTTACCTTCTTCGTCGTTTTACTTTTTCTTTTCGCTCCTGTAAAACGTTTGTGCAATATAGATGCTACTAAGCGTGAAATAACATTGAATAGTAATACCATAATAATTAATACAGCTGCAGATTTTGTCGCAATTAACTTCGCATCTGGGATAATCCCTTCAGAATTTAACTTCCAAATGTGAACCGCTAACGTTTCAGCTGGTCTAAATGGATTTAAAGGATGAGCAGGACTTGAGAAATCCGCTGCTGAATTTAAAATTGGAGATGTTAAACCCGCTGTATAAATTAATGCCGCCGCTTCACCAAATATACGACCTGCCGCTAAAATAACACCTGTAATAATTTGTGGTAGTGACGACGGAATAATAATACGAGTAATCGTTTGCCACTTTGTTGCACCTAATCCAAGACTCGCCTCTTTCACATTAGAAGGAACCTCTGAAATCGCATTTTCACAAACACGCGTTAAACCTGGCAAGTTTAAAATCGTTAAAGCAAGGGCACCACCCATTACTGTGTATCCCCATCCTGTCATTGTAACGAACACTAACAAACCGAACAAACCAACAACAATAGAAGGTAAAGATGCCATTGTCTCAATACATAAACGAACAAAATTTAAAAAACGCCCTTGTTTTGCATATTCTGCCAAATATATTCCAGCACCTAATCCAAGGGGAATAGATATAATAAGCGTTATAACAAGCATATAGAAGGAATTGAATAACTGCGGACCAATCCCACCACCAGCTCTTGTATTGCTTGGTTCTCCAAACAAGAAATTAGGATCCCAAAAACCCCATCCCTTTTGTAAAATCTCAAATACTAAGAACACTAGCAAAGCTACAACTAAAGCCGCAACCGCATAAAAGATACCTGTCCAAACTTTATTTACCGTTCTTGCATTCATTATTATCGCTCACCTCTTTGCCCAATTGCTCGAATTACTAAAATAAACAGGAATGAAATAACAAGTAAAATCATTGCTAAAGTCCATAGCGCATTGTTCCAAGCAGTTCCGTTTAATGTATTTGTCATGTCCATTGTCAAAATACCAGTTAACGTTGCTGTCGGACTATATATTCCTTCTGGTAATTTAATCGTATTCCCAATTACCATTTGAACCGCTAACGCTTCACCAAAAGCACGCGCTAAACCTAAAACAACACCTGTTAAAATCCCTTTTTTCGCAGCAGGAACAATTACCCGGCTAATCGCTTGCCATTTCGTTGATCCTAAACCATAAGAAGCTTCTAAATAATCAAATGGAACAGAGCGTATTGCATCAGAAGCGATACTAGCAATAGTAGGTAAAATCATAATACTCAGGACAATAATACCCGCAATTAAACTAAACCCTACTCCTCCAAACGAATCACGTAATAGCGGTACTAAAATTGTAACCCCTAATAATCCGTATACAACCGAAGGAATACCAACTAATAATTCTAAAACAGGCTTCAATACTTTATTTCCAAACTTCGGCGAAATTAAATTCATGAATATAGCAAGAGCTATAGCAATTGGCGCACTAATAATAACCGCACCTAACGAAACTACCGTTGAACCTACAATGAAAATTACAGCCCCGAAAGTTCCCTCATCAGCATTTGGACTCCATTTTGTCGATGTTAACATCTCAGTAAACGAGATACCACTTTGCGTAAAAGATTGAATTCCTTTACCGCAAATAAATGCAATAATAGCTAATGTAACTAAAACAATAAAAATACCACAAAACGTAACAAGTGATCTTCCTATATATTCACTTTTCACGTAATTAATTTGTTTTTTCCCCTTCATCACAGGACAGACCCCACTTCATAAATTGAAATGAACAGGACTGGCCTTGCAGCCAGCCCCATAAATTTTATTACTTATTTAATTTAGACATTGGAATATAACCCATATCTTCTACTTGCTTTTCAAAATCTTTCCCTTTTACATAGTCAATGTAAGCTTTTGTTGCTTCTTTTGCCTCACCTTTCGTTACCATGTACTCGTAAGACCAGAATGGATATTTACCAGACGCAATGTTTTCAACTTTTGGTTCAGCACCATCAATTTTCACTGTTTGTAGCGCACCTTTTTTCTCGCCAACCATGTAAGACATTGCTAAATAACTTACTGAACCTGGAGTAGAGTTAATCGCTTGCTCTACTGCACCGTTAGAATCTTGTGTAGTACCAGTTCCGTCATTAATTTTCGCGTCTTTCATAATTGTTTTTTCAAATGTAGCACGTGTACCAGAAGAAGCCGGACGGTTAATTACGTTGATTTTTTCATCTTTCCCGCCTACCTCTTTCCAGTTCGTTACTTTTCCAGTGAAGATATCTTGTACTTGTTGTACTGTTAAATTATCAACTTTTACATCTTTATTTACGACAAGTGCGAACGCAATACCCGCTACCTTGTTATCTACTAATTCTTTCGCCTTATCAGCATCTTTTATTTTATCTGCAGATGGAACATCTGAGTTACCAATTTGGACTGCACCAGAAGCTACTTGGTTAATTCCAGTTCCACTACCGCCACCTTGCACTTGAATAGAAACGTTTGAATTTTTCTCCATAAATTTCTTTCCAGCTTCCTCTGCAAGAGGTTGAAGTGCTGTAGAGCCTGCAGCTGCTATCGTACCTGACAATTCTTGTTTTGCATTATCGCTTCCTTTAGCATCTTTACCTGATGTCTCTTCTGCTTTTCCACATCCCACTAATGAACCCGCTACCACTAAAGCTGCTAAAGAAAATTTAATACCCTTTTTCATAACCATGTCTTGTACCCCCATTTGGATTATCACTTTTCACATTTGTCTACTTCTTTCGAACACAAATTCATTGTAGGACAATAATATTATGTGAGTGTTAAGCAATTTTTAATTTTAAGTAAATGACGATAATACTCCTTAAAAACTAGGAATCCCAACATTTATAGTTAAAGAACCCAACAAAATCCACACTAATTAAGCTGTAATGTAAATTTACTCTTAACAATGTAAATTCAATGTAAATGTTTTTCGCTCTTTTCCCCTTTTAGTTAAAGTTACATTTACAATTCCGCTGTATTTTGTTACTTTTACACACCTAATTTATGCACATTACACAGAATTTCAGTAATATTTTTTAGTACAACTAAATAAATTGGAACAATTCTAAAAATAAATGAATATTTTTAAAGTACCAATTGACAGCATCATCCAATGTAGTCTACTATATTACTAACAAAAAGTTTACCTAAGGAAACTTTTTAAACTTAAACTAACAATATAGAGATGAGGTAACTTTTATGGTATCGGCTAATATAAAACCACTTTCCGAATTTAAGACTGGAGAGTTTGTACAAATTGAGAAGATACAATTAGAAGGAACTATGAAACGACGTTTATTAGATTTAGGATTTATCCCAGGCGCAACGATTAAAGTATTACAACGCAGTCCACTTGGAGATCCGGTCGCTTATCAAGTAAGCAACACCACTATTGCACTACGCAAGGAAGAAAGTTCCCTTATTTTCGGGGTATTAATAGGAGATGATTTCAGATGAGCAAACATCGCATTGCTTTAGCTGGCAACCCGAATACCGGGAAAAGTACATTATTTAATACTTTAACAGGCTTAAAACAACATACTGGAAACTGGACGGGAAAAACTGTTTTAAAAGCTGAAGGGGAATATGAACATAACGGTAGTAAATATACATTAATAGATTTACCTGGAACTTACTCACTATATTCAAATTCTGCGGATGAAGAAGTAGCAAGGGATTATATTATATTTGAAAAACCAGAAGTAACTGTAGTTGTTATCGACGCAACTGCTATGGAGCGAAATTTAAATTTAGCACTTCAAGTGATGGAAATGACGAGCAACGTAGTCATTTGTATTAACTTAATTGATGAAGCTGAGAAAAAAGGCATCGTTATTAATGAAAAGAAATTAGCAAAATCACTCGGTGTACCTGTAGTTAAGATTTCCGCTCGTAACCGAGTAGGCATCGGTCATTTACTAAATGTCATTGCCAAAGTAGCAAATAAAAAACTAATTCCAACACCAATTAAAATTTCTTACAGCGAAAAAATCGAGAATATGATTCAGGAATTAGAACCACAAATTTATAAAGTGTTCGGTGATACGTATCCAGCACGTTGGATTGCGTTACGTATATTAGATGGAGATAAAAATTTCTTAACTACACTTCAAAAACACCATAATGAACCACTTGTAAGGGAGGTCGTAATGAATGGAATCTCACTCAGCCAGTAAAGCTCTTCCATTAGACTATATTATTCAACATGCACAAGCACTATCAAAAGAAGATATACGAGATGATATTGTCGGAGATATTTATCGAACATCTGCAAGCATATGTAAAGAATCTGTTCAATATACAAATACGGATAAATTGTATCGTTCTGAAAAACTAGATAAAATTTTCACATCTCCAATCTGGGGATTCCCAATTATGCTCGGTATTTTATCTATCATTTTTTATCTTACAATTGCAGGCGCTAACGTACCATCTGATATGATTGCTGAATTCTTCGGATGGGCCGAAGGATATTTAACATCTTGGTTCCAAGCAGCACATGCACCTGAATGGTTACATGGCATTTTAATACTTGGTTTATTCCGTGGTATCGGTGCTGTTATTAGCGTTATGTTACCACCTATGGCCATCTTTTTCCCTATGTTTGCACTATTAGAAAACTACGGATACTTACCACGCGTTGCGTTTAATATGGACCGCTTATTCAAACGCTCTGGTGCACACGGTAAACAATCTTTAACAATGGCAATGGGCTTCGGTTGTAATGCAGCAGCCATTATGTCAACACGTATTATTGAATCACCACGTGAACGTATGCTTGCAATCTTAACAAACAACTTCGTTCCTTGTAACGGTCGCTGGCCTATGTTAATTTTAATGGCTTCATTATTTATGGCTGCTGGTTATACAGGTAGTATGCAAACATTGGTTACTGCTGGCGTTGTAGTTGGAATGGTTGTAATTGGTATCGTTATGACATTAACCGTTTCTTGGGTACTATCAAAAACAGCTTTAAAAGGCGTTCCAACTCACTACACACTTGAGTTACCGCCGTACCGTAAGCCAAAGGTTTGGAATACAATTGTGCGTGCAACACTCGATAAATCAGTTTATGTTTTAAAACGAGCTGTAGTTGTAGCTGCCCCTGCGGCTGCATTAACTTGGTTACTAGCTAATATTTTCATCGGTGACACAAGTTTACTTATGTATTTTGTAAACTTCCTAGATCCATTCGCTAAAATGTTAGGACTTGACGGCTTTATTCTAGCTGCTTTCATTCTTGGACTACCAGCGAATGAAATTGTTATCCCGATTTTATTAATGTCTTACTTATCAACCGGAGCTTTAACTGAAATAGATGATTTTAATCAAATTAAAAATCTATTCTTAGAAAATGGTTGGACTTGGTTAACGGCGTTAAACACAATGTTGTTCTCACTTCTTCATTTCCCATGTGGAACGACACTGGTTAACATATATAAAGAAACAAAAAGTGCAAAATGGACATTCTTATCGTTTGCAATCCCTACCGTTATCGCAATTGTTGTGACATTCCTCTCTACACAATTGGTACATTGGTTAGGGCTTGTATAAAAACAAAGCATACATAGAAGGTATCCCCCTTCACATATGCTTTGCGCGAAAGAAACCTGAAATTATTCAGGTTTCTTTTTTTGCACATCAGTATTCCAAGGCTGCGCTCCATACGTTGTGATTTTTTTATGAATGTAGTATACGGTTCCCGGAAGAACTGCCATTAATATTGTGCAACTAATCCCTAATCCAGTAAACACCTTCCATCACCTTACTTTACTCTTTTTGGTAAAGCTGAACCCGAATGTTCAATTGTTGGATGAACATGAACAGTAACCTCAGCATCACTAAAGTAATTTTCACCTTGATCCCAATTCTTACTTATTTTTTTCCACTCCTTATAATTATGCCGCTTATATACTTCCCCTAACTCTAATACATCTACCTTATATTTTTTTTGAACAAGCTGAATGGATTTTCGGATGCGCGTCTCCATTTCCTTCGAAATATCCTTCTCTAAACGTTTTTCATTCAAGACCTTTTTATGATCACTAAAGTGTAACTCAGCTATTGTACCTTCCAAATATAAGTGAATATTAAACTTTGGTTTTGTAATATTCTTTGTAGATACTTTAATTTTCCGACGCAACTTATGAATTTCATATGTAATAAGTTGATTCTTTTTGCGGATGGTAAAAAAACCTCCAATTTTTTTACCTATTATATAATTCATCCCTAATGTTTCTTCCCCATTCAAACTACCTACACACTTATTATCCTTCCCACGGAACAACGCTGCCCCGTTCATTTGTACACCTTGCTTTGTTAATTCAAGAATAGGTAATACGAAACTTCGGTTCGCAATCATCTTTTCCTGAACCTCACCAATTCTTGCAGCCTCAACCATTTGAGCATTTTTCGGAGGATGTTCAGCTAACATATCAATATACTGCGCTGGTAAATTTTCAGGCTTAGCGCTCTGTTTCAAAATAGCTTCTGCATCTTTGTCAGAAACGAACAAACGAATATTTCGTCTCATCTCATGATCACGAATATATACATCTAACGTATTTTGTAAAACATATGGATTCCTTAATAAATCTTTAGAAAAAATTATCACTTGTATATGTGGAAAGAATAATGAGCGACTAATTTTTTTTGCGATAATTCGTATTTGCTCAAAGACACTATCTGCTTTCGCACTCACATTAATATAATTTTCGCTATCTCCACCACCTTGTCCCCCTTGTTGCGCTAGCTTACTGGGAAGCACCATCTGATACGTCCCTTTCATAATCGGATTTGATTTATTTTTTTTCACGATATCATAGGCTGCACCTACTACAAATCCTCTTTCTTCTATTTCTTCTAGCTCAGAACACCCACTGATAGATCCAACTAAAACCATAAGCATTATAATTTTAAGAAGGTGTTTCATTTCTACCATTCCTTCTTTTTATTTTATATACAATAAAAACTAACAAAGGTGCTAACACGACAAACCCCATATCTATCCAAGCTAAATAAGTTCCATAATTTGATAAAGCATTTAAACTACTAGGTATCATATTCACCATAAAAATAATCGGGGCACTTACAAAAATGAAAACATGTTTCTTCACTTTTGGAAACATAGCGCAAAATAATAAAGATGCGACGTCATAATACATGGCCGTAGTGTTATAAATAGTAATAATCCATGTTGTAAAAAAAATTGCATCAAATCTTTCTAAAAACCCTCCACCAATTTCAATTTCTTTCCCTAATTCAATTGTTGGGTACGTCAATCCACGAGTTGTCATATACGTAAAAACACTAATACAAGTTACATAAATTAAAATGTACGACAACACATTTACCATTACCGCTTTCGCAACTGCCAATGGTGCTTTTTTTGCCGCCTTATCATTCAGCAACACAGCATAAAACAGAGCTACTTCAAATCCAATAAACGTAAAAATAGAATTTTTAACTCCAACAGCATATTGACTTACTTTCGTTTGAAAAGCTGGTAGTAAATTATTTATTTCCATTAAATTTATATTCAGTAAAGAAAGAAGCACGATCGCAATTAAAACAATAGGTAAAAATAGAACATTTAACCTTAATAAGGCCGCTCTTGATCCCGCTATTCCATAAATAACAACTAATAAGAAGAAGAAAGACAGTAGTTGTATTGGTGTATCACTAAATAAATATGTTTGAGAAATGACTGAAATCATTCTCGATTCATATGCTGTCAACGCAGCAAACGTTAATACTAAAATGCTACTAATCGTGTATGCAACAGGCTTTGTCAAATGCGCACTCGTATATTGAACAAAGTTTTGTTTCGGGAATAAAATAGCTACCCTCGTTACAAACCAACCTAAAACTGCACAAACCAATCCACCCAAAAGCAAAATAATCCAACCGTCCGAAAATAAGGTTTGGTTAGCGATATCTCTTGGCATAGACAATGCCCCTATACCAATAATGGTCGAAGATACCGCAAACCCAATTTCCCGAGATCCAATCTCTTCATCGCCATACTCAAATGGTTTCAATTATTCTCGCTCCTTTGGACGTATTGTAGAATCCTTCGTTTGTAAATATTCCGGTCTCTCTTTCAACATTGATTTTGGCAAACGAATAAGCTCTTCTTTCCAATCTTTATAAAAAGCTGGAGCTATAGGTGTTGTATAAGGAATACCAACACTCTTCAAGTTTGTAATATGAACCGCAAGTGCAATAAGCGCTAAAATAATTCCATACAATCCAAAAGCAGTCGCCGCTAATACAAAGACAAAAAGTAAAATTCGAAACGTAATTGTGATGCTATACACCGGAAGTGAAAATGTAGCAATTGCTGTAACCGCAATAATGATAACTAAAAATGGATTTACAATTCCTGCGTTCACCGCTGCTTCTCCAATTACAAGCCCACCTACAATCCCAATTGTTTGTCCCATCGGTTTCGGCAACCTAATTCCCGCTTCTCGTATTAACTCCATCGTTAATGCCATCATTAATGTTTCTATATATGCAGGAAACGGAACACCTTCTCTTGCCCCAGCAATCGAATAAGCCAATTTAGAAGGAATAAGTCCTTGGTGATATGAGACGAGCGCTACATACATCGCCGGCATTAAAACTGCAACTATACCAGAACCCATCCGCAAAATTCTTAATAAAGTCCCTATTACCCAACGCTCATAATGATCTTCCACAGATTGAAAAATATCAACAAACACTAGCGGAGCTATAAGGGCAAACGGTGATCCATCCACCAAAATAGCTGCCTTTCCTTTCGCTAATGAGGCCACAATATTATCAGGCCTTTCCGTATTCAAAAACTGCGGAAACGGTGACAAATTATTATCTTGAATTAATTGCTCAATTGTACCCGTCTCAAAAACAACATCTGTCACTATGGATTGAAGACGCCGATCTAGCTCTTTTACAATGTAAGGATTAATAATGTCTTCTATATATACTAAAGTCACTTCTTTTTGGGATCTCTTCCCCATAATATAAGATTGAAATCTCAGCTTTGGGTCACGTAAACTACGGCGAATTAACATTTTATTCACGTTAATATCTTCATTTAATCCTACCCTCGGTCCACGTATTAAATCTTCTGTTACTGGCGGTTCTAAACTTCTTTTTTCCCAAGCTCTACTATTTATCACGATAGCAGTTTGAATATTATCAATTAATATAACTGTATCTCCCGCTAAAATCGCATTTATAATATCCGGAAATGTTGTCTTCTTACCAACTTCTGCAATAGAAATAAAGCGATCTAATAATGTTTGAACAACAGCTTCATCTTTTTGTATTTCTTCATATTGAAGTGTACGAACTACATATTTATAAACATTATCCTTATCTGTTAACCCACATAAAAAGACAACAGCACAGCGTGTAAAACTACCAGCAAGGGCAACTTCCCTAATTGTTAAATCATTAGGCGAACCTAACTCATCCCTAATTTCTTTCATAACTTCAAATAAGTTACCTTTTAACTCTAACAAGTCCCCCACCTAACTTCCTTTTTAACAAGTTTTTAGTTAGATTCCGCTAATAGAAGAAAATATATACAAAAAAGAGCTATCTCTTTTCAAAGATAGCTCTAGCATATGGATTACTTTTCTACTATTATATTGTCCGCTTTTATAGACACATTTTTCGTGAACCCGCTAACGATAAACATCACAATCATATTCATTAACAACGCAACTATACCTACATTTAAATCTTTTATATATTGAGGGAAACCCGGAAACATCGTAGCTATAGTTGAACCAGATAAAGTAATATACGCCACCACTAACAACCCAATCCCCATGCCCGCAATTGCTCCTTGCTTCGTAATAATCTGACGTGGAAACAAACTACATACAAGTGCAGGGAAAAGTTGTGTCACTATACTATATCCCATTAAAAGAAGTGCCCCTATCGTTTCTCCACCTTTAAAAGTAAACAAAACAGCTACAAGCGTTACTACAGGAACAAATAATTTCGCTGCTTTTGCCACTTGTCGATCCGAAGCAGATGGGACCATTGTTCCGTAAATATTTTTCGCTAATAATGTTGAAGCGGCCATGACAAGCATAGAACCCGGAACTAATGCCGTTAAAACTCCAGCACTACCAATAATCCCAATAAACCAAGGATCAAAAGTTTGAAGAGCCAGACGGAATAACGAAAGGTCTACATCCCCTCCCTTCAATCCAGGAACTTGTAAGATAGCTGCGAACCCTGCAAAGAACACGAAAAGTAAAACTAAAGAATACAGTGGCATAATGGCCGCATTTTTACGAAATACTTTTTCATTTTTTGCAGAGAAAGCAGAGGCGAATGTATGGGGCCACATATAGAAACCGAGAGCTGTTAATACAATAGTAGAAACAAACCAAGAAATGCTCATTCCTTCATCAGGTAAAGATAAAAATCCTGGTTTTGCTGCTTCTACAGCTTCAAACATCGGCTGAAATCCTCCGTAATAATGGTACGGTAAATATATACCTAAAAACATAACGATAAACAGGATCATAATATCCTTCAAAGCGGCCGTCCAAGCAGAGCCGTGTATACCTGAAACCATTACATATATCGTTATAACAATTGCGCCAATCCACACTGCGATAACTGGTGATACCCTTCCGTAAGACGCTTCCGAAACGATAATTCCTAATCCTTTTAACTGTAAAACAAGGTATGGGATAATCGAAATAACCCCAATGATAGAAACAATAAGGCCAAGTGCCTGACTCTTATATTTCTTCACAAAAAAATCTGGCTGTGAAACTAGATTATGCTCTTTTGCATATTTCCAAACTGGTGGTAATAAAAAATAAGATAAAATATAAGCTAATGCACCATAACCTAAAATATAAAAAGTAGGTGCTCCTTTACTATACGCCCATCCACTTCCACCTAAAAATGTGAATGTCGTATAAATTTCACCTGCCATAAGAAGAAAAACAAAAATAGTACCAAAGCCTCTTCCTCCAACTGACCATTGCTCTAAATTCATATCTTTTCCATGTTGTGCCCGAATTCCTAAAAATAGTGCGAGAAACAAAAATAAAATAATAATAAGTAATGCGGTCATTTTATATCCCCCTTATTAGCAGGATCAAATACGTACACAATCCCCATACAAAGAGATGCAATAAGCACTGATAATAATACCCAAAATAATAAAAATGGCATCCCTAATATGTAAGGAGTAACTGAATTAGCAAATACGGGTCCAACAACTAAACAAAAAACTGGAATAAGCGCTAATACGTGTATTTTCTTCATCTCATTCTCCTTTACTTATAAAATTCATAATGGATGATACAAAAACTTCCACGCCAATCGGTAATGCATCTTCATCAATCGTAAAACGAGGGTGATGGTGAGGATATATAATTCCTTTCTCTTTATTTCCCGCTCCGATAAAAAAGAATGTCCCTGGCGCCTTTTGTAAAAACGCTGAAAAATCTTCTCCAGCCATCGTCGGCTGTAAACGAGTAACTCGTTCCCTTCCATAAAGCTGTAATGCTGTTTGCTCAATAATCTCTGTAACTTCATAATCATTTACTACTGGACGATATCCATATTCATACGAAAACGCATATTTCGCTCCATAAGCTTCCGTTACATGCTTTACAATCTGTTCAATCCTTTTCTCTGTTTCTTCTCGCAACTCATGTCTTAAACTCCGCACTGTCCCTTCAATCTCCGCTTGTTCTGGAATCACATTATGGGTTGTCCCAGCGTGAAACTGCGTAACAGATACTACAAGAGAATCTAACGGATTCGTGAGGCGAGATACAATTTGCTGAAGCTGCGAAACCACTTGTGTACCAATTGCAATACTATCAACAGTTTCATGAGGGATTCCAGCATGTCCGCCTTTTCCTTCTATTATAATTTTAAAAACATCTGGGGCAGCCATTGCAGGACCATAAATTACACCTACTTTTCCAACCTCTAACGATGCCCAAAGGTGAGCACCAATAATATAATCGACCCCTTCCATTACACCCGCTGCAACCATTTCCTCTGCACCACCAGGAAAGTTTTCTTCAGCATGTTGGAATAGAAAACGAATCTCCCCTTTAATCTTCTCTCTTGCTTCTACTAACTTATGTACAACTCCAAGTAATATCGCTATATGTCCATCATGGCCACATGCATGCATCACACCCGGATATGTAGAAATAAAGTCAAACTCATTTTCTTCATGAATAGGAAGAGCATCCATGTCAGCTCGAACCGCAACTATTTTACCAGGCTGCTTTCCAATCAACCTTGCCATTACACTATATTTTGTAGGTCTTGATACTTCTAAACATGGGATTTCCCGAAGTATATCGAACACAAACTGCGATGTTTTCTCTTCTTGAAAAGATAACTCTGGATACTTATGAAAATGCCTTCTCCACTCAACTAACTGATCCTTTGACAAAACAAGTTCTTTTGCAACATCCATTTCTCTTCTCTCCTTCTTCACCAAGTTAAATGTTATTATAACGTGAATTGTTAACTTTTAAAAGAATCTTCTGAATTTTCCGTTATAATAACTTAAAAATAAAAAGCCATCAAAAAGACGGCTTTTTCATTATTATAAAATAGTAATTGCTTGTTTCCCCATTTGCTCCCAGGCTTTCTCAAACTCTGCTCGTGGAACAGCGAAACGCGGATTATTTTTTAGAGGATCATTTACATATACAAAGTTTTGATCGTATCCAACTACTACTACACTATGCTCAAAATATGTAATTTTCACTTCACCAGAGCTTGTATTCCATGTTTCAAAACTACTTTCAGCTAGCGGCTTAAACGTTGTATTAATAATAACCCATACTGGAGAACCAGAACTAATTACCTTATATAGATCATTCACGTCTCTATCTGTTAAATTAATTACTTTTTCAGAAACATATTTTTCTGCTAAATTAAAGATTGGTTTATTGTATACACCATATCCCGGTTCAGCTTTCGTATAAATATTTCCAACAAATCCCTCATAAGGATTTCCACGCAAACCATTTTGTTCAAATGGAACTCGATGAATTTCACTAGCAAGCTGCATCTTATCCACTTGCACACCTTTATATTGTAGCAACATAGCTAAACTTGTCACTTCACATCCACGAGGTAATTCTGGTAACTGCTTTATAAACGGAACATTTTCAATCATAGCCGCTTCTTTCATTTCAGATAGAAAATCTAAGCGTAGCACTTGTGCCTTTTGTATAATCTTATCTTTCCCTATAAAAAACGCTGCAGCAAATATAATTCCAAAAACAAAAAGATATTTTAACTTTTTCATTTTAAACAAAACTCCATTAATTATTATTTTACAGACATACCTTCTACCATTGTACCTTTCTTCTTACTAGTTTGCTAGAAAGATTCTGTGAATTATTGTTCACAACTACATCGTTATAAAATTCTAATTATTTTTAATAAAAAGAAAAAACAATATACTTTTTAGCAACATTTTGCTAAAATCAAAATTATTAACATGGTGAAGATATCACTTTGTTAATAAACACATTCTTAGAGTATTTAGTCATAGTTCGTTTTTTTACATACTCCATTCATTTCATAGCAAATAAACTGAGTATGTGTCACATCCCCCACTAATGATTAAAAACTCAGAATGAAAACCAATTAACACATTTAAGAAAATAACGGGGTGAGGGGCATATGAATCAACAAGTAGAACAAACAGATTTAAAACGTACAATGAAAAGTAGACACCTATTTATGATCGCACTTGGTGGTGTTATCGGAACTGGCCTATTTATGGGATCTGGTCAAATCGTCCATAACGCCGGCCCTGGTGGTGCTATTCTTGCATTTTTAGTCGGTGGATTTGTTATGTATTTAACGATGTTATGTCTTGGTGAATTATCCGTAGCTATGCCAGAAGCAGGTTCATTCCAAAGCTATGCAAGCAAATTTATTTCACCTGGTTTTGGTTTTGTTGTCGGTTGGATGTATTGGTTAAATTGGGCTGTTACAGTTGGAGTAGAGTTAACAACTGTAAGTATTTTAATGAAACGCTGGTTTCCAGACGTTTCTTCGTGGATTTGGTGTGTCACATTTGCGGCAGCACTCTTTCTTGTAAACGCTTTATCGGCAAAAGCATATGCAGAAGCAGAATTTTGGTTCGCAAGTGTAAAAGTCGCAACTATTGTTGTTTTCATCGTACTCGGTGGTGCAGTTATGTTCGGTCTACTAGACTTTAACGGAAAACCAGCTCCAATGCTTCATAATTTCACTGAAAATGGCGGCCTATTTCCAAATGGTGCATTAGCTGTTCTTCTTACGATGATTACAGTAAATTACTCCTTCCAAGGAACAGAATTAATCGGAATTGCTTCAGGAGAAAGTGAAAATCCTGAAAAAACAATTCCTAAAGCAATCAAAAATACTATTTGGCGCACGCTATTCTTCTTCGTCCTAGCAATATCAGTTGTTGTAGGTTTACTCCCGTGGCAAGAGGCTAATCTAGTCGAAAGTCCATTTGTACTTGTATTTGATGTAGCTGGTGTTCCATATGCAGCAGACATTATGAACTTTGTTATTATTACAGCTGTATTATCCGTAGCCAATTCTGGTCTATACGCAAATTCGCGTATGCTTTGGGCGATGGCAAAACAAGGAATGGCAAGTCCAGCATTTACGAAATTAACTAAAAAAGGCGTACCACTAAACGCATTGATTTTCAGTCTAATCTTTGCAAGTCTATCCCTATTAACAAGTGTATTTGCAGCAGATACTGTCTTTTTAGTTTTAACATCTATCGCAGCAATGGCTGCTGTTGTCGTTTGGATGTCAATTGCGGCTTCACAGTTTTTCTTCCGTAGAAACTTCGTGAAAAGCGGTGGTGACATAAATGATTTAAAATATCGCACACCACTTTATCCGCTCGTTCCAATCGTAGCGTTCTCACTCAATTTCATTACATTTGTTAGTTTAGCTTTCATTCCAGATCAGAGAATCGCTCTTTATTGCGGCATTCCATTTATGGTCATTTGTTACATTTTATATCAAGTGAAATATAAAAAAATTGTCACATTTGAACAACAACAGACTATTTCACAAGAAATAAACTAAATATACGAAATATTCAGCTATCTTTCTTATGATAAGATAGCTTTTTTCTATTTCTTGGGTATCCTGGTATAACTTTATTTATCTTAAAATTTTCACAATCGCATTTTTCTCTGGAAAATAGTTTACAATGTAATCAAGTTACAAATGATATTCACCTTAAAAAGTGTGCATTTGTGTCTATTTTTTAACAATATCTCAAAAACTATTGCCTTCTATAAATTAATAGGTTTATATTGTTTTATTGGCATAGTTTCAATCCAAGGAGAAAGGAGATTTTCAATCGTGCAACTAAAGAAAGCGTTTTGGAAGTTGGCTTCGCTTCTTCCGTTATCATTACTTCTGTTCCTCGGTGGCTGTGATAAAAAACTCGCAGTATTAAATCCGCAAGGACCTGTTGCAAAAGCACAGTATGATTTAATTGTTTGGTCATTCTTGCTTATGTCATTAATTATCGCAATTGTATTCATCTTGTTTACAGTCATCTTGATTCGTTATCGTGAAAAACCAGAGAATATGGACTATGAGCCACCTGAACAACACGGTAACACATTATTAGAAATCATTTGGACGCTTGTTCCTGTTATTATCGTTATCGCATTATCGATTCCAACAGTAAAAGCAACTTATGCTTCGGAAGAGGTTCCGAAAGAGTCCAAACATATTAAACCAGTGGAGATTTATGTTACATCTGCAAACTGGAAATGGTTATTCAGTTACCCAGAGGAAAAAATTGAAACCGTTAACTATTTAAACATCCCAGCTGGTGTACCAATTCAATTCAAACTGACTTCTGTCGGCCCAATGAATGCTTTCTGGGTACCAGAACTTGGTGGTATGAAGTACACAATGGATGGCATGATTATGGACCTTTATTTACAAGCTGATAAGCCAGGTTCTTACCTAGGTCGTAGCGCGAACTTCTCTGGTGAAGGATTTACTCACATGGAGTTCGAAGTTGAAGCAAAAACTAAAGAGAAATATGACAAGTGGGTTAAAGAAGTACAACAAACTGCTCCTAAACTAACAGAAGATAAGTACAACGAAATTGTTAAACCTGGTGTAGTTGGTCGTATGACATTCTCTAGCCATCACTTAAGTTATGTAGATCCAAAATCACTTGAATATTGTGATTACAACTACTACAAAAACAAAAAATAATAGCTATAATTCCAACAGATTGGAGTGAACACAGTGAAGCTTGATGAATTCTTTGTCACAGGTGACCCGATTATTTACGGTGCAGACGCTTCTATCGTTCTTGTGACATTAGCAATCATTTTCGTACTAACAAAGTATAAAAAATGGAAATGGCTTTGGGACGAATGGTTAACAACTGTTGACCATAAAAAGATTGGGGCCATGTATATTATCTCTGCGGTTATTATGTTATTCCGTGGTGGTATGGACGGTTTAATGATCCGTGCACAGTTAACATTCCCAGAAACAACTTATTTAAACGCTGAACACTATAACGGAATCTTCACAACACACGGTACAGTTATGATTCTTTTCATGGCGATGCCATTCGTTATGGGATTAATGAACCTTGTAGTACCATTACAAATTGGTGCTCGTGACGTTGCATATCCGTTCTTAAATGCTTTAAGTTTCTGGTTATTCTTTGTCGGAGCAATGTTATTCAACATCGCTTTCGTAATCGGTGGTTCTCCAGACGCTGGGTGGACTTCTTACTTCCCAATGGCAGGTACAGAGTTTACTTCTGGTGTAGGAAATAACTACTACGCAATTGCATTACAGATTTCAGGTCTCGGTACGTTAATGACAGGTATTAACTTCCTTGTTACTATCTTAAAAATGCGTACACCTGGTATGACTTTAATGAGAATGCCAATGTTTACTTGGTCAATCTTAATTACAACGATTATCATTATTTTCGCTTTCCCAGTATTAACAGTTGCTCTTGCATTAATGACATTTGACCGTCTATTCGATGCTCACTTCTTTACGATGGCGAGCGGCGGTATGCCAATGTTATGGGCCAACCTATTCTGGGTATGGGGTCACCCTGAAGTATATATCGTTATTTTACCGGCATTCGGTATTTTCTCTGAAATCATTAGTACATTCTCACGTAAACGTCTATTCGGTTACAGTGCGATGGTATACTCAATGGTTGCAATTTCTTTACTAAGTTTCGTCGTATGGCTTCACCACTTCTTCACGATGGGTGCAGGTCCAGCGGTTAACTCATTCTTCTCGATTTCGACAATGGCGATTTCGATTCCAACCGGGGTTAAGATCTTTAACTGGTTGTTTACACTGTATAAAGGACGTATTCGTTTTACAGTTCCAATGCTTTGGTCATTGGCATTTATTCCAAACTTCGTAGTCGGTGGGGTTACAGGGGTTATGCTTGGTATGGCAGCAGCTGATTATCAGTACCATAACAGCTACTTCCTAATCGCTCACTTCCACTACGTATTAATCGCAGGTACAGTATTCGCTATGCTTGCTGGATTCACATTCTGGTATCCAAAAATGACTGGTCATATGTTAAATGAACGCCTAGGTAAATGGACATTCTGGATCTTTATGAGCGGATTCAACATCTGTTTCTTCCCAATGTACTTCTTAGGTTTAGACGGTATGACTCGTCGTATGTACACTTACTCTGAAAGCCTTGGATGGGGATGGCTAAACCAAATCGCATCTGTCGGCGCAGTAATGATGGGTATTGGTTTCGTACTTCTTTGTTACAACGTAATTTGGAGTGCTCGTCACGGTGAACGTGACACAACTGGAGATCCATGGGACGGCCGTACACTTGAATGGGCAACTCAATCTCCTGTACAACATTACAACTTCGCGCAACTTCCTGAAATCAAAGAAGCTGATGCTTTCTGGTACATGAAAAAACGCGGAGAAACAGTTACACCAGCAGCAGAAGATATCAAACCAATTCACATGCCAAGTAACTCTGGTGTGCCTATTATTGCGTCTTTATTCTTCGGTCTTGCAGGTTTCGCATTAGTATTTAGCTGGTTCTGGCTTGCAGCAATCGGCGGCATTGGTATTTTAGCTTGCTTAATCTATCGTTCATTCGATTACGATGAAGGTTACTATATTAGTGTTGATGAAATTAAAAAATCAGAACATGTAGCATGAGAGGTGAAATGATATGGCGGCTTTAGATAAAAGCTTACCTTTGGAATATCAATCCGAACAAAGCAGATTGAATATCCTAGGATTCTGGATTTTTCTTGGGGCTGAAATTATGCTGTTCGCAACACTTTTCGCCTCTTATCTAGTACTCGCTGGTCGTACGGCAGATGGCCCAACACCAGCACAACTGTTTGAACTTAAAACGCTTTTAATTCAAACATTATTACTTTTAACAAGTAGTTTCACATGTGGTATCGTGATTCACGAAATGCGTAAGCACAACCAAAAAGCAATGCTTGGATGGTTCGTCCTTACATTACTTTTAGGTGCAGGCTTCCTATTCTTCGAGATTGAAGAGTTCATTATGTATATTGGTGAAGGCGCAACAATTCAAACAAGTGCCTTCCTATCTGGATTCTTCGTTCTTCTTGGAACACACGGAGCCCACGTAACAGGCGGTATCATTTGGGCAATTTGTGTTATTATCCAAATTTTAAAACGAGGTTTAACACCAGTTACAGCTCGTAAAGTATTCATTATCAGCTTATACTGGCATTTCCTTGATCTAGTTTGGGTCTTTATTTACACACTAGTTTACTTGAACGGGATGGTGGCGTAAATGGGTCAAAATAACAACCAAGCAAACGGGCATGCGCATAGCGGATTCCCTTGGTCACACGTTTTCGGATTTATTTTATCGCTTGCACTAACGTTTCTAGCTCTATACGTGGCACTTTACACAAACCTGCCACTATCAACGATCTTAACTACCATTATCATAATGGCTGTTGCGCAAGCGTTGTTACAATTAATTATGTTCATGCATTTAAAAGAAGGAGAAGGAAGAGTTCAAATTCTTACTATGATTTACAGTTTCTTCGTTGCAACTGCAACAGTTGGTTTAACTGTATGGATCTTCTTCTCAATGTAATGTACATGAAAAAGACTGCTGAGATTCCTCAGCAGTCTTTTTTTATTCCCTCTCCTATTACATCCACATTACGGAATTAACAACAGAATCATGAAAAATATACTTATTATGACAAATGTTAAGAAAACTCTTTCTTTATGAAATCGAATCCATATGCGTTGCTTTTCTACCTATTATATGGCTAAATAGGTACTATATTTATTTGAAGGGAGAGAACGCAATGGAACATCACACTTCTGTTCTATCACTTATGGTTGTCGTTGCAATCGCGTTTTTCGTTCCCCTTTTGTTACAACGCTTTAAATTAAAAGCACTTCCTGTCGTTGTTGCAGAAATCATCGCAGGAATCTTTGTAGGTAAAAGTGGGTTTAATATTATTGAGCCAGATATGTGGCTTCAAGTCTTATCGACACTAGGATTTATCTTTCTTATGTTTTTAAGCGGTTTAGAAATTGATTTTTCTATCTTTAAACAAAAAGGGAAAAAGAACACGACAAACGAACCAAACACATTCCAAGCAGCAAGTATTATCTTCTTATTTATTTTCATCTTATCTTATGCCCTATCACTACTATTCGTATGGCTAGGATTTGTAGATAATGCAATGTTTATGACTTTAATCATTTCAACAATTTCTTTAGGTGTTGTCGTACCAACATTAAAAGAGAATAACTTAGGAAAAACAGCAATTGGGCAAATCATTTTATTAGTCGCTGTTATTGCGGATTTAGTTACAATGATTTTACTCGCTGTATTCGTCGGATTAAATTCCGAAAGCGGCCAAAGCATGTGGCTCCTTCTTCTTCTATTCGGCGCTGGTATTGTTATTTACTTCGTTGCAAAACGTTTTAAAAATATTCCATACTTGGATAGCTTAAAAGCTGGAAGTGTACAAATTGATACACGAGCTGTTTTTGCACTCATCTTAATATTAGTTGGGTTATCTGAATCCGTTGGAGCTGAAAATATTTTAGGTGCCTTCTTAGCAGGTGTACTCGTATCATTATTATCACCAAATGAAGATATGGTTGAAAAACTGGATTCTATCGGATACGGTTTCTTCATTCCTATTTTCTTCGTAATGGTTGGTGTAAATTTAGAGGTTTGGTCTATTTTTAAAGAGCCTTCTAGTATGCTAATGATTCCAATTCTAATTGTAGGACTCTTTATTTCAAAGCTGTTACCATCACTCGTTTTACGAAAATGGTATCCACGTAATATCGTACTGGGGAGTGCCATCTTATTAACATCGACACTTTCTTTAGTTATTGCAGCTGCACAAATTGGTGAAAAGCTAGGGATCATCAGTCCAAGTTTATCTGCTTCCCTTATTTTAAGCGCAGTTATTACTTGTATTTTTGCGCCTATATTATTTAAAAAGATGTTCCCAAAAGTAGAAACGCAAAAACCAAAAGTTTCTATTATTGGTGCGAGCAGAATTACCCTTCCGTTATCACTTGATTTAAAACGAGAAGATTATGACGTAACACTATATATGATGCGTCAAAACAAAATAAATGATGAGGAAGCGAAATCACATGACTTCCCTATCGTGAAATTAGATGACATCACAATCGCATCGTTAACTGAACAAACAGCCTTTCATGCAGACCGAGTTGTTGTTGCAACAAGCGATGATGAACAAAACTTACTATTAGCAGAACACGCAAAAGAACTAGGTGTTGAACATGTTATTGCAAGTGTAGAAGATCCACTTCTACAAGAAAAAGCAACACAAGAACATATCGCCGTATTCTCAACAATTAACTCTACACGTATTCTATTACGTGCGCTAATTGATAAACCGAGTCTCGTTCGCTTAATTACAACAGCAAACGAAACAGTCCGTGAAGTTGAACTACGGAGCAATAAATATAACGGCGTTGCACTTCGTCGCCTTCCGTTTTTAGGTGATGTACTAGTCATTCAAATTTATCGTGGGAATAAAGCATTAATCCCACATGGTGATACAAGACTACAACACGGTGATACATTACTTGTAACAGGCTCAAAAGAACATATCGATACACTAAAAAACATATTAGAATAAAAAATGCCCCTCACATAATTGAGGGGCATTTTTTTCCATTTCATATGGTAAAATGTTACTATCACATATTATGAGGATGGATTACATTATGTCTATTATAACTTTAGCTCTCTTATTATTAGCCGAAATACTCGTGGCCATTATTCTCATCGGTGTTAGTATTGAAATTTGTAGTTACGGATGGAAAAAGTCAAATGGAATAAAATACTCTTGCCTCTTACTTTCACTCCTTCTCGGAACCACTAGCATACTCGGGCTTTTCGCTGCCCCTGCCTATTTCTTTATACAATTAACAGAAAAAGCGTTATAAGAAAGGATGTTAATATGATTACCGTGAAAAATATTGATGGATCTGAAACTTACGTATTACGTCAAAAAATTTTGCGCCCGAGTCAAACATTAGCAGATTGTAAATACCCTTCCGACTATGAAACAGACAGCTTTCACTTAGGAGCATTTATAAATGATAAACTGATTAGTATCGCTTCCTTCTCAAAAGAAATATATCCTGACCTACCTACAGGTATTCATTATCGACTACGAGGAATGGCCACATTACCTGAATTTCGAAACAACCACGCTGGAAGCTCCTTAATTCAGAAAGCAGAACAAATCTTACAAGAGCGTCAAGCAAATATGCTATGGTGTAATGGCCGAATTACTGTAGCTGACTATTACAAGCGCTTAGGTTTCCAAGAACATGGTGAAATCTTTGAAATTGAACCAATTGGCCTTCATAAAGTACTTTATAAAAGAATATAAGAAAAGCTTTCCTCAATACGGGAAAGCTTTTCTTATATTTCAATCTTCACTTTTTATTTTTTTCATATATATGTATATAAACAGGCTAGGAACTAAAAAACAAGCAAACATAATAAGTCCTGTCATACTAATTTCTTTTATTGAAATATCTGGTGTTACAAAGATACAAATAGCTAAAATTCCAATAACAATACTTACTGGAACGAATAATAGCTTCATAAAATAACTACGTGGTACTCCCCCTGTATGCTCATACACTTCCACTGAATTTTTCAAGTTTAAAAAGTTAATAACTATGATCCCGCCCATAAACACCATTAATAAATCCGAAACACTTTCATATCCTGCATCTTGCAAAACGTAGCGGTAAAAAACAATACCTAGTATGAAAATATTTTGTAAGATGAAAACGAGCCTAATATGTTTTAGCCCCTCAATCATTAAACGTTCATCTTTCATGATTCTCATTCCCTCACTCCTCTTCCTCCCAAAATAAATCATTCAATGTTTTGTCTACCGCATAACAAATTTTCAAACACAAATCTAACGATGGATTGTATTTCCCCTTCTCAATTAAACTAATCGTTTGCCTTGTAACTCCTACTTTTTCTGCTAATTGTTGCTGTGTTAAATCTAACTGAACACGCGCGACTTTTATTTTACTTACAGCCATTCATGTTCCCCCTCCATCTATATTGTAACATATATATTCCATTAAGTAATTTATATTTTGCGTGACTGATTATAGTTTCACTTTATTATACACAAAAAAGGGGCCTCTCATAAGAAGCCCCCTCTCCTATATCTATATTATAAGAATAAATGACATCCAAATAAAATTGTAAATAAGTAGAGTAGCGGATGTACTTCCATCCCTTTCCCCTTCACAATTTTTAAGACTGGATACACTAGAAATCCAATTGCAATTCCATTCGCAATACTAGATGTTAACGGAATACCAACAAAAATTAAAAATGCTGGTAATGCATCTTCAAATTCATTCCAATTAATATCACGAATACTTTGTGCCATTAAACTACCTACAATAATTAATGAAGGAGCTGTAATAGCGGCTACACTTGATAAAGAAGCAATAACAGGGCTAAAGAATGCTGTTATAATCGTTAGGCCGACTACTACAATACCTGTTAATCCCGTTTTACCACCTGCAGCAATACCAGCTGACGATTCGATCGTCGCTGCTGTTGGGCTTGTCCCAAAGATAGAGCCTGTAGTACCGCCAATTGCATCCGCAATAAATGCTTTACCAAAACGTTTCTCTGTATTATCTGTAATTAAACCTGCTTGTTTAATTAAACCGAGTAATGCTCCTGTTGTATCAAATAACAGTACAAGTAAAAATGAAAATACAACGCCATATAATCCGTATTCAATTACATCTGAAAAGGCGTTAATTGGATTTGAAACGATAATCCCCTCTGGTAAATGAGGCATCGCAACAATTTTATCCGTAAACTTCAGCTGCCCTGTAAAGAAGGCGATAATTCCTGTCACAATCATACTAATAAATAATGCACCGCTCACACGCAATGTCATTAATACCGCCGCCAAAATCAAACCAATTAAAGTTAAAATAACGGCTGGAGAATGGAAATCACCAATCGTAACTAAGTTAGATGGATGATCAACGATAATTCCAGATAGACGTAATCCAATAAAAGCAATAAATAACCCAATTCCACCTGCAATTGCATGTTTTAAACTGTCAGGAATTGCGACAATTAGCTTTTGCCTAAATGAAGTGAAAGATAATAAAAGAAAAATGATACCTGTTACAAATACTGCTGAAAACGCAATGACATATGTAATCCCCTCTGCCTGTTGAACAACAGAATAAGCAAAATACGCATTCATTCCCATAGCTGGAGCAATAACAATCGGATAGTTAGCTAAAAACGCCATACATAGCGTCCCTACAACAGTCGCAATAATAGTTGCCGTAAAAGCTTGATCAAATGGTACACCTGCATCAGATAATATTTTCGGATTGATGACAAGAATATACGCAAATGTAAAAAAAGTTGTGATGCCAGCTAAAAGCTCTTGCTTCACAGAAGTGTTATATTTTTGTAATTGAAACATGGTTATGTACCCTTCCTACATCTGAATTATTATCACACATTCTTTTCTTACTAGTATGTGAGAAAATATAATACTTAATCTTAACAATCAATAAAAAGAAGAGTCAATATATTCGCTAATAGTTCGAATTTTAAGTTTAAGTCTGACAAGCACAGATGTAGTACAGTTAATAATGATTATTTTTGTAGCATAACAGATAGAAATGTTTTATAATTTGAAATAGTTAAATATTTAGTAAACGCATTCAAATATCGTTCACTCTACAAGGGGGATTCTTCTTATGCAGCACACAAACAAATCTGGAACTTTAAACCGCGGTTTAAAAGAACGACATATTACTTTAATGTCACTCGGTTCAGCTATTGGCGTTGGACTATTTTTAGGATCTGCTTCTGCTATTAAACTAGCTGGCCCTTCTATTTTACTAGGCTATATGATTGCTGGACTCGTTATTTTTTTCATTATGCGAGCACTCGGAGAAATGGCAATTGAACAACCTGTTGCTGGCTCTTTTAGTAAATATGCATATGATTATATTGGACCACTAGCTGGCTATATTACCGGTTGGAACTACTGGTTCTTATGGGTTGTTACTTGCATGGCTGAAATTACGGCTGCTGGCATTTACATGCAGTACTGGTTCCCAGATATTCCGCGCTGGACTTGGGCGTTACTCGCTCTATTATTAATGAGCGCTTTCAACTTCTTATCCGTAAAAGTATTTGGAGAACTTGAATTTTGGTTTGCTCTCATTAAAATTGTCACAATTATCTGTATGATAGTAGTCGGAGCTGGTATTATTTTATTCGGATTCGGAAACGGTGGTATCGCCACTGGTATTTCAAACCTTTGGTCACATGGTGGCTGGTTCCCAAATGGTTTTTCTGGGTTACTCCTCTCCATGCAAATGGTGTTATTCGCTTATTTAGGCGTTGAATTAATCGGTGTTACAGCGGGTGAAGCTCAAAATCCGAAAAAAACACTCGCAAAAGCAATCGATAACGTATTTTGGAGAATATTACTGTTCTACGTTGGGGCTCTATTCGTTATGATGGCAATTTATCCATGGAACGAACTTGGTGAAAAAGGAAGTCCATTCGTATTAACATTCCAACAAATCGGTATCGCAAAAGCAGCAGGAATTATTAACTTTGTCGTATTAACAGCAGCTCTTTCTTCTTGTAATGGTGGTTTATTTAGTACAGGCCGTATGCTATATACATTAGCTCAGCAGAAAAAAGCTCCTGAAAGATTCGGTCGTTTAAATAAAAATGGCATTCCAAGTCAAGGAATTGTAGCAACGGCAATCGTTTTACTCATTGGCGTTATATTAAACTATCTTGTACCTGCAAAGGTATTTACATGGCTCACTAGTATTTCAACTTTCGGAGCAATTTGGACTTGGGGCATTATATTAGTCGCTCAAATCAAGTTCCGTAAAAGTTTACCTGCGCAAAACAAACAAAAGTTATCGTATAAAATGCCTTTATACCCAATAAGTTCATACTTCTCACTCGCTTTCCTTGCACTAGTCTTATGTATAATGGCGTATTCAGAAGATACAAGAATTGCATTGATTGTTGGCCCAATTTGGCTTATTGGTTTAGCTATTGTGTATTACATGAAAGGTTTTCATAAAATTGATGAAACACCTAATTCAAAAATTAGTTAAACAAAACATCCCTTCCTTATTACTTGGAAGGGATGTTTTTATATCTATATAAATATTTCTCAACAAAATTCACGGTATTTTTACAATTTTTTAATATTTTTTATGTTTTCCGTCTTTATTTTTACAGAAAAATAAATTACATTATTAAAGCACATATATTTATTATTAGGGGGATTCTTCTATGAAGAATAAAAAATGGATTACATTTTCTTTAGCAACAGCAATTACACTAAGTATAGGGGGTTCGTTCATACCATCTACTTATGCCGAAAGCTCTGTAGACCCAGCTCCTGAAATTGCTGCAAAAGTTGTAAATCAAAACAATGGGAAGAAAGTATTATTCGATAATACACACGGTCAAACGGCTGGGACAGCTGACTGGGTTATTGATGGTGGCTTTTCTGATTTCGGAAACGGCATTGCCCAAAACGGATATCATGTAAAAGAACTACGTAAATCAACACCGATTACATACGAAGATTTAAAAGGCTACAATGTGTTTATCGTTCCAGAAGCAAATATTCCTTACAAAAAATCTGAACAAGATGCTATGTTACAATACGTGAAAAATGGCGGTAGTATCTTCTTCATTGCCGATCATTATAATGCAGATCGTAATAAAAATCGGTGGGACTCTTCTGAAGTATTTAACGGATATAGACGCGGTGCTTGGGATAATCCAGCAAAAGGAATGTCTAACGAAGAAGCCAATTCACAAGCTATGCAAGGAGTAGAAAGCTCTGATTGGCTATCTGACAACTTCGGTATTCGATTCCGCTATAACGCAATCGGCGATGTTTCCGCTAAAAATATTGTATCACCTGAACAATCATTCGGAATTACAGAAGGGGTTTCATCTGTAGCAATGCATGCTGGTTCTACTTTAGCAATTACAAATCCAAAACTAGCAAAAGGACTTGTTTATCTTCCAGAAAACCCATCAAAATGGAATAACGCTGTTGATAGCGGTGTGTATAACGGCGGTGGTGTTGCAGAAGGTCCTTATGCTGCTATCGCAAAAGTAGGACTTGGAAAAGCTGCCTTTATTGGAGACTCTTCTCCTGTTGAAGATGCTACGCCAAAATACGTTCGTGAAGACTCTGGCCAAACAAAGAAAACTTACGATGGATATAAAGAAGAAAACGATGCGATCTTACTAGAAAATATCGTAAATTGGCTATCAAATAAAGAAACATTTACAAGTTTAGACCAAGTAAATGGTTTACAACTTGATTTACCTACCACTTTACAAACATTTGAACAACCAAGCTTATCAACTGAGCCACAACCTGAACCTTGGAGTGCGCCAAATGCAGGTTATCAATGGTTTAATACAAATACTTTTAAACCTGGTTCATATGGCTATAACGGTGCAGTAACAGCAAATGACTACGTAGTTACACACCCTAGCACTCTACCAAACAATGAAGTGTTCCAAATCAAAATTCAAGTAAATAACTTACTACCAAACACAACCTACAATAATTATTCTTTAGGTATATTTACTACTGGCGGTACACAAGTAGCAAAAGTTCAAAATACAAACGGCACTTGGCCATCTACTTTCGGATATAGTAGTGCATTTTCTTTCACAACAAATAGCTTAGGTTCTGCTGAAAAAATTGTGAACGTACAAATCGATCCAAATACGACTGGACAAGCAACACTTCGTCTACGCCAAAATACAACAGCGAAATATAATGAAGCTGTAACGATTAATAAGAAATAATGAAAAAGGCCATCCTTATACGGATGGCCTTCTTCTCACTTCTCTTCTTTTGAGAAAAACATTCTTGAAATAACGATACCTATACTTCCTACGATTAAGAATAACACTGCCCTAATCATCATTGAAACTTCTGGTAAGTCTAGAAGGAATAACTTTCCTATCGTTACGACTAACACGACTAAGCCGGCATATAATATTTCATTCATATTTTTATTCCGTCCAAACCAAACTGCAAATAATGCATATACCATCCATAATAACGATACGGATACACTTATTATGCTTCCATCTGTGGACAAAACTTCACCGATTCTCGTAATTGTAATAAATACAATCACCATAAACCAATAGAGTATTATAGAATACATGTACTTGCCAAAGCTCGCTAATACTTCTTTCGCTTGTCTCATGCAATAATAGAATGTTCCTATTAAAATAAGATGAGCAACAAAGCCTGCCGAAATAAATTGATCAAACGGACTAAAAATAGTCTGTATCATTCCAATTGCGTAAACCGTCGCACTAACATACAATTTTATCTGTTGTTTTCCTTTAATAGAAGTCACCATACCGAGGAAACCTTGTAATAATAGTACAATCGCTGCATTCACTAAACTATACTCATATAAAATCGCTAAACTAAATGCTCCCATTGCGAAACCAAATAAAAGATCTGTAAATGTAGAATGTCTATTCTTCCTATATTCAAACACGAACATAATAGCGTGCACGAGTGCACTTATCATTAACCCCCATGTTGTAAATTCAGGTATTCTTGAAATGGCTATTATAAAGAAGACTGCATTCGCACTAAATATCGCCAAGCGTGGTTCTACTATAAAACTTCTCTCCGTAAACATATGCCAAAATAATAGTAAGTGAATCAAACCATATACTACTGTTAACTGGACTTGCAAATCCTCTACTAACATTGACATAACAGCAAAGAAAACAAAAAGCACAATAGCAGCGACAACATAAGAAATCATATATAAATACTGATAACGATTTTTCAACGCATACCATAATAAGCTAAGCGTTAGTATCGTCTCATATCCAAAGAAAATATACGGATTAGGAGTCGTACTATTTAATAAGAATGGCACGAAGAAAGCTCCTACCGCTACGAAGATAGTAAGATATTCCGATTGATACCTCTTCGCTATATAAATACCTAAAATGACCCATACGATATTACATAGAAACGCGACGTTCGCTGGAATAAATCCATATAAATAATGTGCCGCAAATGTCGTTAAAACTATACCTGTAATACTTCCTCCTGCTAATACTAACCCTAACGCTTGCCGCTCTCGTTTAATTTGAATATCCCCTATATAATAAAAACCGATTGATAGGACAATACCAAACATAATTCGTATTGCTGGTGTTAATAGTCCAGCATCTACCCCTGCTTTAAATAACCAGATTACTCCAAGTAACATAATACCGACAAATATGCGTGGCAACCACGTTTGGCAAAACTTAATAATATTAAATGGTTCTGGTTTAAAAACAGCTATATCTACTTGTTTTACCTCACGCTCTTGCACAGGCTCTTTTATTGTAACTACTTCTTCTTTTGTTTTTTCTTCCATTACCGTTTCAATATATTCTTTCTTTTCCGTCTTAACATGTTGCTGAGCATTTTCTACTTTTATTCCTCTTTGTTTTGCTTTCAATTCAAAAAGCGCTTCTTGCATTGTTTCAATTGCCGTTTCGAGCGCTTCTATTTTTTTATTTAAATCCTCCTTCATATACTCCCCCCTCACCACTAATTTTTTCACTCAACCTATATATTACCAATTACCTTTATCATACTCTTAGTCTATTCATTTCCAATGCTATTTTTCCAAAAAAAGAAAGGTGTTTTCCGAAATAGGAAAACACCTTTTACTTATTTATTCTTATTTAAAACACTACTCACGATAACACCAATACAAGCACCTATAATAGCTGGAGCAATCCACCCAACACCTTCTGTATAAAACGGAATGTATTTTAATACTGATGCCCACTGATTCAACATTACATTTTTATTGAAAATATCAACTGCACTAAATACCGCTACAATTACAATTGTAACTGGATATATGCATACATACTTCCCAATATACTTGTGAAATAGCCCTAAAATAATAAGCGTTAGTGCAACTGGGTAAATAAATCCAAGAATTGGTACTGATACTTTTAAAATTTGTGTTAATCCTAAATTAGCTAAAATCATACTAACAAAACTTAAGATAAATGCCCAAACTTTATACGCTACTTTTGGAAATGCACTTGCGAAAAATTGACTACAAGATGTAACAAGCCCGATTGAAACACATAAACACGCAATCGTAAAAATAAGGCCTAATAAAACGACTCCGCCTTGTCCAAATAATGTAGTCATCACTTGTGCTAACACTTGCGCGCCATTATCAAATGTCCCCAATGAACCACTCATTGAACCAACATATCCAAGTATGACATAAATAATAGATAATAATAGTCCTGCACCAATTCCAGCAATACTCATATATTTCGCTAAACCTTTATCATCTTCAATACCTTTTGCACGAAGAGCATTTGCAATCACAATCCCAAAAATTAAAGCTGCTAATGCATCCATCGTTAAATATCCATCTAAAAACCCTTGGAACATAGGTGCTTGTCCATAGTTTCCAGTAGCCTCTTTCACACTACCTACTGATGTAAACATGCTTTTTATAAAGATAAGAGCAATCATACCTAATAATAACGGTGTTAAAACCTTTCCGAACAACCCCATTAATTTAGACGGTGATAAACTTAACCAGTACACAATACTAAAGAAAACAACTGTGTAACATAATAAGATTACGCTACCTGCTTCCGGGAATAGCTGACCCGGTCCCATCTCAAAAGCTAGACTTCCTGCACGCGGAATGCCAAGGCCTGGTCCAATAAATAAATACACGATACACGGAAAAATAATGGCGAATGAAGAATGAACTCTACCCGCTAGCGTTTGAAAACTTCCTGCTTTCGCAATCGCAATAACTCCCAATATAGGAAGACCTGTTGCTGATATAATAAATCCTACTAATGAAATCCACACATGTTCTCCTGCTTCATACCCAAGAAAAGGCGGGAATATAAGATTCCCTGCTCCAAAGAACATTGAGAATAACATAAGACTAATAAGTAAAATTTCTTTTTTCTGTAACAATTTCATCTCTTTCTCCTTCTTTAATTTCATCTTTTATGAAATCAATTCCACATATAAAAAGTGCAAAAACCCGCTTCCTTACAAAGAAAACATAGTCCATAGTCTAACACAAAAGAAACACCCATTCTATAGCTATCCCTCTTTTCCAATTTATTCTGAAAAATCAACCTTTATTGACTTATAATAGTTAATAAGGTAAAATATTAAATGTACAAAATTATTAACTTTGTTTTTGTTTGTGTCAGGAGGAAAATAACATGGAATCAGCGATACAACTAGAAAGAGAACAACAAAGAAAAAAGAAACATCCTCCCGGTTTATACTTACTCTTCTTTACAGAAATGTGGGAAAGATTTAGTTACTATGGATTACGAGGATTATTAACATTATATTTAACGACAGCTTTAGTAAGCGGTGGTCTTGGGTTTAGTCCCGCATGGGCACTCTCTATTTACGGATTTTATACTGGAGCCTGTTATTTCACACCAATGATTGGTGGATACTTAACAGACCGTTTTCTAGGTAGACGAAAAGCGATCACAATTGGTGGTATAACAATGGCAATCGGTAATCTTACACTATTTGCCTTACAAAACCAAGTCGGCCTATACCTCGGATTAGCGCTTATTATTATCGGTAACGGATTCTTCAAACCGAACATCTCTACACTGGTTGGGGAATTATACGAAGAGAACGATCCAAAACGTGATAGTGCATTTACCATTTTCTATATGGGTATTAATGTCGGATCATTTTTAGCTCCACTCGTTTGCGGATTTTTATCAGAAAATTTATTCAAAACAACGGTTGATGGCGTTGTACATTACGGATTCCGTTACGGATTCTTAGCCGCTTCAATCGGAATGATCATTGGACAAATTTTATTTACAACACTATCAAATCGCTTCCTTGGTGATATCGGTAAAAAACCAACTCGCGATTTACAAACAACAGATGGACAACCATCAGTAGGAGATACACCGTTAACAAAAAAAGAAAAACAACGTACTGCAGTTATCGTCATTTTAACATGCTTCGTTGTCTTCTTCTGGGCTGGCTTTGAACAAGCTGGTAGTTCATTAACATTATATACAAACAAATTTGTAGACCGCTCTGTGTTCGGATGGGAAGTTCCAACATCTTGGTTCCAATCGGTCAATCCATTATTTATTATTTTACTTGCTCCAGTCATTTCGGCATTATGGGCAAAACTTGCAACTAGAAAAAAAGGGGACCTAAAAATCCCAACAAAAATGGGACTTGGTATGATCTTGCTCGGTATCGGTTATATCATTCTCGTTATTGCTACATTAAAAACAGGTAGTGATGAACATAACATTGCAGAAAAAGCAAACTTACTATTTATCGTCTTTACGTATCTTTTCCATACGTTAGGTGAGCTATTCTTATCACCTGTTGGACTATCAATGGTTAGTGCACTTGCCCCAGTAAAACTTGCTTCTTTATTAATGGGAGTATGGTTAGCAAGCTCAGGAATCGCCAACATTTTAGGTGGACAACTTGCAAGCTTCACAACTTCACTTGGATATGCTGAAGTATTTACAGTTATTGGCGCTGTAGCAATTGTATTAGGTTGTGTTTTATTATTAATTTCTAAGAAATTAGTGAAATGGATGGATTAAAAAAAGATGAGGGATTTCCCCTCATCTTTTTTATGCTTTCTTACCTTTTTCTATAGCTTGCTCATACAGCTCTTTATGTTCTTTATATTCACTTGGCACGAAATTTTTATAGAAGAATGAGAGCCAGCTATCTCCCTTTTTATATCCTTCCTCTCGAATTTCCGCTGCTTTTTTATTTGATTTAAATCCTTCAGTAAACCATTTCTTTAACGATTCATTCTTTTCATACTTAGCAGGAACTTTCAAATCATAGTTCTCAAATGCATACTTATATCCAGATTTTTCCACTGCCTTTTTTGTAGACTTATAGCCTTTTTCATACGCTGTTTCATATGCTTTCACGTATACATCTTTCTCTCTATTTCCAGGATTCTTCTCAGCTAGTTTCTTACCAGCATTCTCTCCTAGTTCAGCTTGCTCTTTTTCAATTCTTTCTGTTCTTTCTTTATTCCCTACTTTGAATCCGTCTGCAAAGTTCGACTTAAACTCTGGGACAACTTGACTATCATCCATTGCCTCTTGCGCTAAACCTTGTTCTTTTCCTTTTTCGAAATGCGTTTTCTTCTGCTCTTCTAAAGACCATGCCGCAACATAAGCAGTTTTAAAAGCTTCTTTATATGTATCTGATTTTCCAGCTAAATGTGATTCCGTATCATTTTTCCCTGCTTTAAAATCAGTTTCTCCATCCTTTTGTCCCTCAAGCTGTCCTTTTTCCATATCAGCTTGACGCTGTGCTTCCTCTCGCTTACGTGCCTCTTCTGCTTTTCTTTGTTCCTCGGCTACACGTTGACACTCCTCTTCAGCTTTACGTTGCTCTTCTGCCGCACGTTGTTTCTCTTCCTCTACCTTACGCTGTGCTTCTGCTTCACGTTGTTTTTCAGCCTCTGCATTGCGCTGTGTTGCTGCTTTTCTTTCAGCTTCTACAGCACCATTATTATTTTGACTAGGAGCTGGACTCGTTGCACCACTACTAGAAGCTGGTTTATTGTGATAATGATATTCCCCGTACTGTAATCCCCATTTTTCACAATTTGTACGACATGTATGCCCACCATTAGCATCTGTACGCCCTGGATGCGCATAGACTGAAATTGGAGCTACTAATAATGCTACACTTGTTGTTAAAAGAAGTTTTTTCGCCTGTTGTTTCACTCTTGTTCCTCCCAAAATATAGAATTCTAACTTTATTATACATAAATAGAAAAATACTTAAATATCAACTAAAATATTCTATTATTTCTTAACATTAGTAAAAAAGAAGGTCAACTCTTTAAAGAGTTGACCTTCTTTTTACTTCTTCGCCTTCGTTCCTACTAAATCACCAGCAACAACATAACGTTTAGAATTATCTTTCACTGATACACATGTAATTAGCGTTATCTCATCTTTCCCATGATCCTCTACAACTTCCCATTTATCAGGAGTTACTTCAGATACACCAGTAACCGCATATTCATATTCATTTTCATTATCATACAAATAAATTTTATCACCTTTTTTTAGAGACGCTATATCACTAAATAAAACACCTTTTTTAGACATGTTATGTCCTGCTAATGCATAATTCCCTTTTCCCATTACTTGATTTTCTTTTACTGTTGCTGCACCTGATAATAGGTTTTTCTCAGTAGAAGACTTTAAAACAGGAAGTTCTAATGAAACACTTGGGATCGAAATACGACCAATTACTTGTTTCTTATCTAAAGATGCGTTCGCTACTTCTGCCAAGTCTGGTTGATTAATTTTCGAAGCATCTACAAATTCCGTCTCATGTTTTTCATAATCCATCTTTTGGACAGCCTGTACATTTTCAGTCTGTTTCTTTTCAGCTTGATATCCATCATAAAATGGCTTGCCGATTAATACACCACCTACAACAAATAGGAGGATTGCTACTATACTATAAATTCTTTGCTTATTCATATACAATTCCTTTCCCTTACAAAATCTTACTCTACATAAAATGATAAGATAATATTGCTATATGTACAAGTATAAGCTGAAAAGAAACCTTCTTGCCGGTGCAAGAAGGTTTCTTTTCAGACTAACTTATTTCTGTACAATGATACATAAAAAACTGTCATTTGAACAAAAAGCATAAAAAACAAAATATATAATGGATATCCAGGAATATATAAATTTGCTACAGGAGAAAGTGTTAAAAATCCAATAGCAATAACTACTCCATACCAAAATGAAATAAACGTTGTCCGGCATGCCTTTTGCGTGATTTCTTTTTCCCGTTCATCTTCTTGTGGAAATAATAATGGATACATCCAATAAGAGAGAGCTTTATGTTTCTTCTTTTGAAATTTATAAAAAATCGACGTTATAATAGCTACAATTATTAACAATCCTAATGGTATCATATTGATTGTTACTTCAAATGGAAATTTCTCAGTTTCAATAATATTTGCCAGCTCTATCCAAGCATAATAGAGTTCAATAAATGCCCAACAAGCAATCACGAATCTCATCACATTTACAATATAAGAAACAGCAAGTTTATTCATCCTCTTCCCCCTCCTTATTTAAAACAAACACATCTTCCATCTTTAACTGAAATACATCGCAAATCGTAAGCGCTAATAACAAGGAAGGAACATAATCTCCTTTTTCAATTGCCGCGATTGTTTGTCTCGTCACTCCAACCTTTTCTGCTAATACACTTTGCGAAAAATTAAATCGAGCTCTTAATTCCTTCACTCTACTTAAAATGGTCAAATTTACCACCTCTCACCACCATTGTATGCTACCCTTAACAAAATGTAAACTCAACTTAACATTATAATTACAAAAAAATCCAACTTCACATATTGTAAAGTTGGATTGCATATTAATTTAAAATTTTAACTTTAACTGTTCTTCTACCCCACTCATTAGCTTGAGCTGAGTTTGGCATTAATAAATCAATAATATGCCCTTTTATTGCACTACCAGTATCTCCAGCAATTGCTGTTCCATATCCTTCTACATATACAGTAGAACCTAGTGGGATAACAGATGGATCTACAGCAATTAATTTCATGTTTGGATTTGCAGTTAAATTATGTCCTAACCTAGATTTTACAGTTTCACCCGGTTTATAGCCGTTTTCAGATGGGTCAGCTGTATAAGCGGTTGCTGTTACGTAAAATTCTTTTCCACCTTGAGTTGGTTTCGTATCAGGCTTAGACTCTGTTTCTGTATTTTTTGCTACAGGTTCAGCTGGTTTACTAGCTTTCTCTTGCTTTTGCTTTTCAGCAATTTCCGCTTGTGCTTTCGCTAAAGCTTCTTGCTCAGCCTTTGCAGCTGCTTCTGCTTTTGCACGTTCTTCTGCTGCAATTCTTGCTGCTTCTTGTTCACGAGCAATTGTTTCTTGTACTGCCTTCATATTTGACTCAATTTTAGCTTTTTCTTCTGCTGCTAAATTAAGTTGGCTTGCAATCTGGTTATATTTAGCTTGAACTGTTTGTAAGTTATCTTGACGCTTTTTCAAGTTATCTTGCAAATCAGCTTGCGCTTTTGCTAATTTTTGTTTGTCTACTACTAAAGATGCTTCTTTTTCGTCAATTGTTTTCTTGTCTGCTTCAATTTGACGAAGATCTTGTTCCTGTAGACGTAAAATTTCTTTATCAGCTTCTAGAATAGTAGAAACTGCGTTCATACGTTGTAAGAAATCTGCAAAGTTTTTTGACTCTACTACAACTTCTACTACTAAACTTGTATTTGAACTGTTTTGAACAGAAACCATACGTTTCCTCATAATATCTTTACGAGCAAGGACTTTATCCTCTAAAACGACAATTTCTTCCTTTTTTTGCTCAATCTGCTTATGTGTTTCATCAATTTTACGTTGAATAGCAGCTTGATCCTCTTTATTTTTTGCAATTGTATTATTTAAATTATGTAGTTCGTTTTCGATACCTTGAATTTCTTTACTAACAGCTTGCTTCTCTTGCTCTTTCTTTTGCATATCTGCATCGTTTTGCTGCAATTGCTGTTGCATGTTGTTAAGTTTCTCGTCGTTTGACTCTGCTTTAACAGCGACTGTACTAGATAGACCGATAATGCCTGCTAATACAAGACTACTGATTCGCTTAAAATAGTTCATAATCCGACTCCCTTCTTATACAGTTATACATGATTTATTTTACAGTTTGTTTACAATACCATTAAATACAGTTTATTTTTCATGACGAAAAAAAGGGAATTATGCATAAAATGTAATAGATTCTTAAATATTTAACAATTCCTATATTTAAAAATTATAAAAGATGCTAAAATCCAAATATAGAGAAAATATAACTTCTAAAGGCGGTTGAAATAAATATATGTTTACGCAAAAGAAATCTCTCCAACATAAAATTGATCAATTAGAAAATCGTATCCAGGAACTTGAAGCAAAATTAAAACAAAAGGATATTGAACAACAAGAGACCATTTCTTCTATCCACGATCGTGTACAAAGCGTTGTTCAAGAGCATAAACTTGTAAATAACCAGCACAATACGCTTCAAAGTTTAGTTCAACAATTAAGCTCATGTTTCGAAAATGTTTCAACACGTACGACACATTCCAATGAATTGAATAACGAAATGTTACAAAAAGAACAAAGCTTAATTCAATCTATTGAAGAAATTATTGATTGTTCTAACGAAGGAAAAGAATCTGTTCATCGTTTACTTATTGTAATTAATAAATTAGGTGAACAATCTCAGCGCACGTCTAATAGTATGAATCATTTAAGTGAACGCTCAAAAGAAATCGAGCAAATTGTAGAAGTCATTCAAAACATTGCAGCACAAACAAATTTACTTGCTTTAAATGCAAGCATTGAAGCTGCACGTGCTGGAGAACACGGTAAAGGCTTCGCTGTCGTTGCCAATGAAGTAAGAAAACTAGCGGAAAGTACAGCAGAAAGTACAAAAAACATTGGTAACTTAACGAAAAAAATTCAAGAAGAAATTGAAAAAGCATACGATAATACAAAAGATAATTTGCATTTAGTCGATGAAGGTGTAGAAATGAGTGCTGATACAAATGCTAGAATTGAAAATATTTTAATTATGATTCAAACGTTACAAAACGGTGCTACTAATGTTATTAGAGCTATTGAAAACCAAAAGTCTTGTAATGATGATATATTACGAGAATTCGCTAATACACAACAAATGTTCCAAAAGTTAAATACTACTATTATGAATCACATTCATGATGCTGAGAAAGTCGATGTTCAATTAACGAAAAGTCTTGAAGAAACAGTAGGTTCTCATTAATAATAAAAATCCCTTATACTGTTATAAGGGATTTTTATTATATTTCGAATATTTATTTCTTCTCAATATTCATCCGTATCTTTGTTATAATGGACAAGTTGTTTCTTTCAACTATTAAACAAGGAGGTTATTATGGAACAATTTTACTACATTTTAAAATATTTAATTCTTGGTCTGTTCCAAGGACTAACAGAACCGATTCCGATTTCTTCAAGCGGTCACCTCGTTTTAGCACAGCATTTGCTAGGACTAAAAATAGAAGGGTTTAGCTTTGAACTACTTGTTAATTCAGCTTCATTATTAGCTGTATTACTTATTTATAGAAATGATTTAATTCGTCTAACGAAGAATGGTCTATCTTATATATTTACAAGAGCAGAAGATGCAAAATCAGATTTCTTCTTTATTATTTACCTTGTTATTGCGACCATTCCAGCAGGTGTTATTGGTGTTTTATTTAAAGATTACATCGATCAGTACTTAAAAGGTGTGAAAATGGTTGGGATTTCCCTTCTTATTACCGCTGTCGGCCTTTGGATTATTAGAAACTTGCGTGGACGTAAAAATGATGGCGATCTTTCTATGAAAGATGCAATCATTGTCGGATTAGCACAAGCTTGCGCACTAATTCCTGGAATAAGCCGATCAGGTGCAACAATTGTAGCAGCGATGTTACTTGGTATGAAGCAGGAAACGGCTCTTCGTTTCTCATTCTTACTATATATCCCTGTTAGCTTAGGTGGTTTATTACTAAGTATTACAGACATTGCAAAAGATCCAAATCTAGACACATTATTCGTACCATATGTCGTTGCATTTATCGCAACATTTATTATGACGTATATTTCGTTAAAATGGTTTATGAACATTATGGCAAAAGGAAATTTAAAATATTTCTCTTTCTATTGCATTATCGTAGGTGTACTTACTCTTATTTTCTTATAAAGTGAAACTTGCAAATCAAAAGCGAGTCATTCTATTACACTAGGATGACTCGCTTTTTTATGCGTATACTTTCTTTTCTTGACAATACAAACGAATAACATGTTTATTTTGTTGAAATACATCATGCGTTAGGCGGATAATAATAAAATTTCGTTTTATTTGATCATCATGAACAAAAATCTGTTCTCCCTCCTGAAAACGCCATGCACTTTCAAAAGTTGTAATATGATCCCCACTTACAGAAAAAAGTTCATATCGCATATCTTGTACCCTCTCTCAACTTATAATAATCATAATATCCTCATATTAAATTTAGTATAACTTAATTCTATTGAAATTTGTAATTTTTTCTATTTCTAAATATTTCAATTTTGTTTTTAGGCTCTTTTAACGTTATAATGATAAACGAATTTTCATTGAAAGGAGCTTCATTTTGACTGCATATTTATTTCCAGTAAAAACAGCATTTATTTTATTTCCTATTTTAGCAATGTTTCTCTTAATACCTTTTTTAATATTTAACTACCGAAAGTATGGTTATTTAAATAAATGGCGTTCATTGATTTTGTACTCATTATTACTTTACTTATTAAATGCCTATTTTCTTGTGATTTTGCCGTTACCACAAACATATGATACTTGTAGCCTACAACCGGCTAATACGCAGCACATGCAACTATCACCATTTTATTTCATACAAGAAATTAGTAATCATACTTCGGCAATTTTAACGAAACCAGCTACTTATTTCTACCTATTAAAAGAATCTGCGTTTTTACAAGTAGCATTTAACGTTCTATTAACCGTTCCATTCGGTATTTACTTACGTTATTATTTCCGACGTAGTTTCTTACAAACAATTTGTATTTCTTTTTGTCTTTCACTCTTTTTCGAGCTAACACAAGTGACTGGACTATACGGTATATACAATTGTGCGTACCGCTTATTTGATATAGACGATCTGTTTTTAAATACATTAGGCGGCATAATCGGCTTTATCATTGCACCAATATTTACGTACTTCCTTCCGAAAGCAAGCGAATTAGATAGTCATATTGATTTAGAAACGAAACCAGTCGGATTCGTTCGTCGCTTTATCGCGATGCAAATTGATTGGATTTTCTTATCCATCGTTGTACCTGTCATTAAAAACAAAGGAAATTCTTTCTTTGTTTCTAATATTCAATCTTACACGAACATATACGAACTCATTTTCATAACGTGTTCGATCTTTATTTACTTTATTATCATTCCATACTTTACGAATGGAAAGACAATTGGTAAAGCTTTACTTCGTATTTACGTGAAAGGAAAATCAGATCGTATTACGTTGAAGGAACTATTCATCCGTTATGGTATATTCTATTTCGTTTTAGGTGGAATCAATTATATTCTTTCTAGTAGCTCTATCTTAAATCTTAAAGAACCTTTAGTATTAGTAGTTATATTATTATTCCAACTCGTAATTAACGGTCTATTTATTATTCATGTTTTATTACATATATTTAGTCGTGATAAGTTACTATTTTACGAGCGAATTAGTCAAACAAGAAATGCGATCGTACTAAAAAAAGCTGACAAGTAATACTTTGTCAGCTTTTTTTCATAATCGTAAATAACTTTTCTGTGTAAGGGTTTGAAAACATTTCTGCTTCATCTAATAATTTCCTCACCTTTAGAAACGAATGCAATTCTGGATATATATTTTGTAATTTTTCATACGTTAACGTATGCATTTTCCCCCAATGCGGGCGTCCTTCATACTTTAGAAAAATTTTCTCCACCTCACCAAAATAAGCAGCATACTTCATACCTTTATACATATGAACAGCTATATACGCAGAATCTCTTCCATACGCTGGACTGAGCCATATGTCATCCCTTTTCACATAACGGCATTCAATTGGGAAGTGTACTTTATACTTTTTCTTTTCAATAAGGTTTGAAATTTCTTCTACAACGGCCTGCATATACTTTGAAGGAACACTATACTCCATTTCATAAAATGGAACCGCACGCGATGTAGCAAATACTTCATAACTCGGACCAATTATTTTTGTATTCGGTACAGCTTTAGCCGATAATCGACTTACTCCTTTACTTATAGAAGGAAACCATTTACATCCTTTAGATAACAAAGAAAACATCTTATTTTCTAGTAACTCTACCTTTAATTTATGCCATTTCAAATCACTTTTTTTACCCGTTGTTTCGTTTGTAACTTTCACTTGCACTTCATCTGAATAAGGAAAAACAAAAAATTCAAAGTGGCGATTCTTCTTATATTCTTCTAATTTGTTCATTACAGTAGATAATGATTGTTTTTCACTTTCATACACAAGTGAATACGCCCTGATAACTTTCAATTTTATCCTTACAATGATACCTAGCATCCCAAGTGACAACTGAAAGGCCCTCCAATATTCTACATTCTCCGTTTCCGAACAAACTATAGTCTCACCTGTAGATAAAACTGCCGTAACCTCTATAACTTGTGTTGATAAACTTCCAAAGGTAATACCCGTTCCATGCGTCCCCGTACTAATTGCTCCTGCAATAGATTGTGAATCAATATCCCCTAAATTTTCTTGCGCATAACCTTTTTCCTCAAGTAACTTCCCTAGCTCATGTAACTTTGTTCCTGCCCATACTTCGGCAACCATTTTCTCCGTATCAATATTCACAATTCCCTTCAATTCATCTAAAGAAACTAAAATTTCTTCCGTTTGCACAAGGGGTGTAAACGAGTGTCCTGAACCGACAACACGAATTTTCTTCCCTTTCTTGTGCGCAAGCTCTATAACTTCTACTACATCTTGTATACTTTCTGGATACATCGTATAATGCGGTGTTCCTTCTACATTCCCTGTCCAATTTCTCCATTTTTGTCCCTTTATAGAAAGCATTGCCCATCCCCCCGATATGTTGAATACTCCCCAACAATCTCTCCTTCTTTCACACGATATAAAAACGGAAACCGCTCACATAATTCTCCAGCTTTACTATGGCGAAACAAGATAGAATCTCCTATCTCTACTCGTTCCTCACCATTATAGAAAATCGGTGTTTGCACTTCACCCGCGCCTTCTACAGCTAAGAGTTTGGCACCACCCGGCCTCCAAATTTCAGGTTCTTTATCTTTCCCAATTGCGCCTGAGGCAATATATCCACCACCTAGACAAGTGTAAATTGTTGGGGCTGGTTTACGCACAACTGGTAAAGCAAATCCGACAGCTGGATGAAATTGCACCTCTTTATAATAATCAAACAGCTTCGGGGCATAAAAAGCCGAACCTATTGTAATCTCTGAAACTGAATGATCTTGCTCAGTTGTTTTTATACTTCCTGTGCCTCCCCCATTTACGAACCTTAGTTCAATACCTAGATTTTGTATTTCTTTTACGATATGTCCTCTTCTTTCTTTAACTTCTAACACTGATTTCTTCTTTAAATGTGAAATTACTTTACTTTTCACTCGTTGATTCGGTATGCGATCTCCTACACCAGCAATTTGGGCTTCATATCCCATTACACCATCTAATATTAAAAATGATGATTCTTTCAACCTTTTTACTATTTTCAAAGCACCTTGCACATCTTTTACCGGTGATCTTTTGACCCCAAAATGGAACTTAAGAAAACGACTACTCATATCAATATCTAAACAAACACGAAAACATCCTTTAGATTTCTCAGCAATTTTTTCTAAATAAACAATATGATCTTCACAATCCACCATACAAGTTATAATGAGCCCTTGCTTTGTTAGCAAACTTATTTCATGTAACGCTCTTTCATCATAAGCAGGATATCCGAGCAATAAATCATTGAATCCTTGTTCAATTAAAAATAAAGCTTCCCTAGGTGAAAAACACATGATACCTTGAAATCGTTCATTTGCAGATAAAATCTTTTGCATAACCGGAACAGAACGTAACGATTTACTCGCTATACGAATCTTCTTATTTCCACTTAATTCTATAATCGATTGAATATTTCTATCTAAAGCCACTTCATCCAAAAATGCACACGGTAATGGAACTTCTTTAAAAATTCCTCGATCCACATATTTCTCTCCTCTTCTCTATATGTCTTATACATATTGGAAAGAAAGTTTAAATTTCCTCTTACAAAATAAAAAAGTTTCTTCCTATTAAGAAGAAACTTTTTAGGACTACTTCATAGAAATAGTCGCCTCTACTGGATAATGATCAGAGTAATCATTATATGTATATTTTTTGAGCCATGATGTAACAGTCCACTTTGGAGATTTCGGTTGTAATACTTTATTCTCTATAAATGACGGATTCGCATGGTCCTTACTTGCAATAATATAATCTAAATACTCGGCAGGGCTATTAGGAAAATTATATTTTGCAATACTGTTTGTCGTTGCATCCCAAGTTGCTGTATGTCCCGTATAAGATGGAATTGACGCATGTAATGTTTTAAACATCCATGCGTACTCTGAGTCACTATTGTTCTCAGCATTTATTTTATTCACGTTCATATCACCACCAAATAGGACGTACTCGTCATTTGGTATATTCTTATTTTTAATAAAATCTTGAATTTCTTTTAGCTGGTTTGTACGTACAGATGCAGGTGAAGTTTTTCCGCACATACTATCTTCAGCCTGCAAATGCGTCCCAATTACATGAACGAAATGATCATTTTTCTTAATTTTCGTGTATACAAATCCTTTATTCGATAAATTATCCGGTCCGCATCCTTTTGCAAATACATATTGAATCTTTTCAACGATCGGCCATTTGCTCACGATTGCAACGCCCCCATCTTCAGGAGTTGAAGATGAATAGCTACCTAACGTTTTATCCCATTCATTTCCGTTACTACGACCTAATACCGCTGTTTGATTTGGATATTCTCGCTTCAAATTTCCTAACAAACGATCTGATGCGCTATTATCAAACACTTCATTTAATATAACAACGTCTTGATTCTTAATATAATCTGCCGCCCCAATTAAATCAGCACGCTCACTTTGTCCCCAGTTCGGATATAAGTTAGTTGATAACATGTACACATTATGCGTCATCACTTTCAAAGTGTTGTTTTGATCTGTAGACGTGTCTGCTTGAGCTGAAGATCCTCCGTATAAAACTCCTAAACCAATCCCAAAGCTAAGTACACCTTTTAGCAATTTACCTTTCATGTTCCATACCTCCATGTGTATAGTAATAAAAAGGTCAAATACTCTATTGTGAGATTTGACCTTTTTTAAATACTTAACGATCTCCGTACGTATCAAACCAAAGCTGAATGTATCCAGCAGTAACACGTTGTGCATCCATTAATCGCTTACCTGTCATTGGTGTAACTTCAGCGCGCCATTTATCTGCATATTCTTGTGATACAGCTGCTTTTACGAACCAATCTTTCGTATTATCATTTACAATTCCAGAGTAATCTTGTTTCGCTACTACTGCCGCTCCATGAATCCACTCTTCTGGATTTGTACCTTTCCAGTTCCAATATCCATTTCCATCCGTTACTTTATAATTATCTTTTATCGTATCTACAAAGTTTTCATATTTAGAATGGAACCCTTGTGGATATGAAAGATTTGTAAAGTTTGCCGCATGCATCGGTTGGTTTACATCTCCTAAATAATGAAGAGATAATCCTAAATAGAAGAATGCTTGTTTCATATCTTTATTTTTGTATGATTCACCAGCTAATTTAAAATATTTAGCCCCAGTTTCTTTTGCCTGCTTTGCAAATGGAATATATGTTTTTCCATTGTCTGGATCATAGAAGTGTGAAGCAAATGTGCTATTATCATAATAAGGATTTTCATAGTCAGCAGCATAAATACCGTTCTCTAACTCCGTACGCCATTCATTTAATTGTGCTACTCGATCTTGTTTTACAAGTGTTGTATTGCGAGACATAATATCAATAGCACGGTTTACAATCCATAAATGAGAGTTTACGCCTTCTTTATGTTTATCTTCAGCAGACCAGCGGTGAACTATTTTTATTTTACTTCCCCCATCGTTCTCATGAGCAAATGCAACGCTTTGTAACGGAGCTACTAACGTAATAGCTGCTGCTAAAGCAAGTACTTTCTTTTTCATCTGAAATCCTCCATTTTATAATTGAATTATTGTAAACTTTTTGTTAGGATCCTATGATGTCTTCTGGTTAACCTATGACTAGAATATCCCACCTTTCATGAAATTTCTATCACTAAATTAAAATATGCAAATGTTCATATCATTATAACTTTATACACAGTGAATATAATGAATGAATACACTTTCATTTTAATAAACTATTATTAAGGCTTGTCTAAACTAATGTAAAAAAAGAGTAAAGCATCTGAATGCTTTACTCTTTTTTTCTACTCGATAATATACTTGGCAATTGCACATTAACTGCCAACTTATGAATAAATCCAAACACTAATCCAATCCCAATAAATATGTATAAGATTGTAAATATCTTTCCGAAATCAGTTTGCGGACTAAAATTCCCATCACCAACAGTCGTCAACGTGACCACACTAAAATATAAAGCGTCAAGAGGACGTAATCCTTCAACTGTACTATAAAAAATCGTACCCGACGTTAATGTTAAAAATGTTAATACGAATAATACTTGAAATTCTTTATCTTTCCATGCTCGTAAACAAGCTTTTAGCATCCGTTTCAATGTCAACATAAATGAAAGCATTAGACTTCCCCTTCCAAACAAAATACCTTTAGTTACAGGAAAGTCTATCACCTTTCTGTACAGAAAAAAAGTAGCCCTCTTCTATTTCTAGAAAAGAGCTACTTTTTACTATTCTATATTATTTAGGTGAAACAAGAATTTTCACTTGTGTTTTATCTTTTACAAGTGCTTCAAATCCTTCTTCAACAACTTGATCTACTGTGATTTTTTTCGTAATTAATTTCTCTGCTTGAATTTGGCCAGAGCTAATTAATTTAATAACAGCTGGGAAGATATGACGGTATCCTAAAATACCAATCACTTCTTTTTCTTTTAGTACAAGATTGTTTGGAGTAATTGTTGCGTCTTTTTCCCATACACTAACAATTACAGTTTGTCCTTCGAAACTTGTACTTTCAATCGCTTGACGAAGTACTACTTCAACACCTGTTACTTCAAAGCTCACATTTACACCTAAACCATTTGTTAAGTTACGAATTTCTGCTAATACATCTTGAGTAGCTGGATTTAATACGTAATCCGCACCTGCTAATTTTGCTAACTCTTGACGTTCTTTAGAAAGCTCGACTGCAATAACAGGAGTTGCTCCTGCTGCTTTAGCTGCTTGGATAACAAGAAGTCCAATTGGACCACAACCAAATACTGCTACAGCTTCCCCTTCTTTTAATTTACTTTGACGTACTGCATGAACTGCTACAGCTGCTGGTTCTACAAGTGCACCTTGTTCATACGTCATTTCATCTGGAATATGGTGAACCATATCTTCTGGTACTACTGTATATTCAGAGAAACCGCCGCCTTCTCCGCCAAGACCGTGGAAAACAAGTTGTTCACAAACATTGTAATGTCCATGTTTACAAGCTTCACATTTACCACAAGAATAAATTGGTTCTACAACGACGCGGTCTCCCACTTTATGAGATGTAACACCTTCACCGATTTCAACTACCTCACCGCTAAACTCATGACCTAAAATAACCGGTGCTTTTACATGTGTTAATGGATGCTCTTCTGTTGGAATAAAAATAGGTCCTGCTAAATATTCATGCAGGTCTGTCCCGCAGATACCACACCATTTCACTTTAATCTTAACTGCTCCTGGTTTTACAGTTGGTTCTGGTACTTCTTCTACTCTTACATCACGTTGATTATGCCAAAGTAATGCTTTCATTTTATACATCCCTCTCTATGTATATACTTAACCTGGTGAAGTTTACAAATCTATTATAATACTTCTATCCATATATTTCAAAAAAACAATCTCATTTCCACTAAATTTTAACAAATAACGTTCAATATTTTGTCACTTTGTACTTTTTTCCACATCTGTTAATTCAATTTCATTGCGGTTGAAATTAGCATTATGCCATAATAGCATAGGAGAGGTGAATATCGCTTGAAATATTTTATTTACTTTATTGTTATCGTAGCGTTTCTAGATACATTTTCACAATTACCTATTATGAGTACGTTCGCTCAAAGTCTTGGAGGATCCCCTCTTATTATTGGACTAGTTGTCGGCATGTACTCATTTGCTAATATGATCGGTAATATTATTGCTGGCGTTGCTGTCGATAAATTTGGTGCAAAAAAAATACTTTATATAAGCATGGGACTTACGAGTTTCATAGTCTTGTTATACACCGTTGTTCAAAGTGGTGAACAACTATTAGTTGTGCGCTTTATGCACGGCTTTAGTGACGGATTTTTAATTCCTGCTGCCTTTACGTTTTTATCAAAACAAACAAATTCAGCAAGACAAGGTAAGGCAATGGCTCTATCTGGTGCTGCTGTTGGAACAGCAGCAATTGTAGGACCTGCTTTCAGCGGGATTATGAAAGCAACTGCTGGTATAGAGTGGGTGTTCATTACCATTTCTATTTTAATGGTTCTTGGTACAATCGTATCGCTCTTCTTCTTACCAAATAACGTATCAAGAAAAGATACTTCAAGAACACAAATGATGAACAAAGAGGATATGTTTGAACTATTGAAATCAGAACCGTTATTACAAGCATATATTGGTGCTTTCACACTCATGTTTTCACAAGGAATTGTCACTTATATGCTACCAGTGAAAGTTGAGGCATTAGCACTTAAAGCATCTACAACAGGCATGATGTTAAGTGTATTCGGCATTACCGCTATCCTCTTCTTCTTACTACCAACAAATCGTATTTACGATCGATTTAATCGTTCAAAACTAATGCTAATTGGTATTGCAGTAATGGCATTAGCATTATCTTTACTTGGATTATTCTCAACAAAAGGTATGCTCTTTATCGTTATGATGATTTATGGCATTGGATTCGCTATCCTTTTCCCATCCATAAATGCATTACTTGTTGAAAATACGACAGATGATAAACGCGGAAAAGCATTCGGATTGTTTTATGCTTTCTTCTCATTAGGAGTTGTTGCTGGATCCTTTACAGTTGGAGCAATCGGGGCATCCCCTAGCGTCAGCTTCGTTATTGGAACTGCATTCTTATTAACATTTGCCGGAATGATTTACGTAAGAAGCAAAGTAAAAGGCAGAGACAAAGTAAAAAAGACAATGATAGGATAATTCCATCATTGTCTTTTTTTAATGATAAACTTCTATTCAACTTTTAACTTTCAATAAGCCGTATTTAATAAACAATATGGCATTATATTTTTCATAGAGATAATACAATGGATAACAAAATAAGAAGAAAATAAGTACAGTTGGTACACCGTCTATAATAGAAAAATATTTTACTAGTAATTCCTTAATACTCTCTCCAATTATAATAAACAGTGGGATTATACAAATTGCTGCTAATATTAAGCACGGTGTGATCCTCATTTCTTTTAGCCTCACTTTACAGTGTGGACACCTGAATGAAAAAGGATGCGGGAGATCCATAATATGTTGCGCAGTAATATTCCCTTCACACTGTGGACATTCAATTACTTCTTTCATTTTACTCACTCCTTTCTATTCATAAAAAAGAGCACTATCCAATAGCGCTCTTTTATTACCGAATATATTACTTTTGTGTATAGCCAAGTAACAATGTAAATAAATTAAACTGTAAAGGCAATACTACATTTCTTCTTTTACAAAAAAGTGTATCAATACCAACGATACTTCGACAATTTCCTCGGAAATATTTCCTTTACCTACATAATTTGATAAACTACATACGAACAGACACTTGTATTACATAAGCTAAAATAATAACTTAATGTACAAATTAAAAAGCACATTCTTCATATGAAGAATGTGCTTTTATGTTATTAACGTTTAATCCAAACAGCGCCTGCTGATTTATCCTCTGCCTGTCCAACAACTTGGAATTTAAGTCCAAGGTTTGGAACTTTTCTTCCTGCGTCTGCAATTTGTTTGTTACTATATACTTTTGAATCATCAAAAGTTGTAACACCTTGTAATCCAGAATAGTTAAACTGTCCACGTGTGAATGAATTTACACTCCATGCTGGTGTTTGATCAAATGAAAATGCAGCGTCTGCAATTTGCATACCAGTATTACCGTAAGTTGGTTTTCCGTTTAAATTGCCAACAAGTGCCTCTGGGTGAGAATCTACAACACCAAGGAATCCTTCACCTGGATGCATCCCAACCCAGTTATCTTTAAAGCTATCATCTGCATACCAAACGACAAGACCTGTATTATACACTGGACCTTTTCCTGCTTTTAATCCATTATCTGATCCTGCATAGTTTCTCCACTCTAAGTAGTAATAATGAGCTTTTTTCTCTGTCCCATCAGAAACAACGAATCCATTTAACTGCATGTTAGATGTTCCTTCTGCATCATCAGAAAATACTACTTGTCCATCAACAGTTACATTTACATTATCCATCGCGAAACCTTTATATGTTACAGCTGGATCTGTAATATAATCGAATTGCAGTTTCACTTTTTTCCCTTTAAATTGACTTAAATCATATGATTTATCAATCCATTTTCCATCTGTTGTATCTTTATCTCCTTGGACTACTTTTTCCCCAAGTCTATCAATTAATGTTTTCGTTCCATCTTCTGTTACTGCATGCACTTCGACAAAATCGCACTCTGCTTCTAGCTCAAAATTTGCTTTATAATCAAATTTTGCATTTATTCCTTTTGTTAAATCAAAGAACGGTGTTTCTAATGTTGTATGCATATCATCGCCTCTTGTACTATAATATGCATGCTTTCCAAACTCTGGTTTAATCGTTTCAACACTTTTACCTGGTAAGTTAACACGTACAACGCCTGGACGATTTGATTTCGTAACACTTTGATCAATATATGTAGGAACTCCTACACCACGCTTAATTTTATCGTAATCTACTTCTAAAATTTTTGCCCAGTTGCCACCCATATTCTTTTGTAAGAAATCTTTATTTTGTGGTGAGAAACTAGTTGGCTCTGTTCCTGCAATTTTCCCTGTCCAACTTCCCCCACTCATTAGTGACCAAGCTTCGACAGGTGAACCAGTTCCAGTATATTTCGTATCATATTCATCTGGTAAGCCAAGGTCATGTCCAAATTCATGCGCAAATACACCCACTGCTCCATCTTCTGGTTCAATTGTGTAATCATGCGCTGCTACTTTCCCGCCAAAGTAATCTACCTTTGATTTTGTCCCTTCAATTGCTACTGGATCTATTGCTAATTTTGAACGATGTGACCAAATGGCATCATCGCCTAATTTACCGCCACCAGCTTCTTGACCAACACCAGCATGGATTACCATTAAATGATCAATTACACCGTCAGGCTCATTTTGATTCCCGTCACCATTTGTATCATATCTATCAAACTGATCAAATTGAGATAAATCTAACCCTTTCTCAGCAGCTGCATGTAAAGCTTCTTTCACTAAATCACGTGCGCCTTTTGGACCTTTGTTATCATGCCCACTGCTACCATCAGCTCCATAATCAGATGCTTTTCCTGGAACAGTTAGCCACTCCGTTACATATCCGTCTGTCGTATAACTACCACCAGACTGCTCTTCGTAATATTGTTTAAATGTTTTTACTTTCGAACCATCAAATAACGTGTACGGTTCATTACCAAATAGCATTTTTTGATAATGCTCTCTACTAAAGTCATTCGAATACATATACCCTGGCGTTTGATCAATATTATTATGCTTATAATCACTAAATTCAACGAGTAATACTAATACTTTATCATTTCGAACCGGTCCCTTATACGGTGCTTGCTTTGCTTTAGAAGTTGGGACTTGTCCATTCAACTGTTTTTTATTTGGTTCTGGCTTTTGCTCAGGGCTAACATTTTTTTCAGGTTTCTTTACCTTTTCCTTTTCTTCCATTTTTTTCTCTTTTACTTTTTTCACGAAATCAGATGCCTCTTTAGCAGTATCCGCTGGAAGAATTTCTTTATTCGCCTGATCCCCTTGTTTCTTTTCAATATACTTTTCTACAGCTTTTTTCGTTTCTTCTTTAGAAGATGCGGGATTAATTGCTCCTCTTTCTTTCAGAGCTTCGGCTAGACGATCTTCTTGAATTAAATTGTAATCAATTGGTGTTGTAGACACATTTTCTTTCTCTTTTGCTGGCGTTTCTGCGTATGCTAATGGGGCACTCATTACAGATGTGCATCCGATAATTGCCGCAATTGCTAATGACGATAACACTTTAAATGGCGCTTTTCTTCTCATTCCATTTCTCTCCTTTTATAAAACTTAAAATTCAGATAACTAAGTGCATTTTTGTCGAAATCCCTGTTTACTGCCCTCCCTATATAAAGTGAAACTTTAATCAGTGGGGAGTTTGTTCATCCCCACTGATTATTAGTTGAACCAATCGGGCATTTACGGGCAGTTGATTTCCCACCTAACTTCTTTGCCCCAGCTGAATTTTGAGGTGGGAGTCTTACTGACCGTTAATGCGGGATAAAAAGGCATAATTCTATAAACGTTAAGCTTTCTGTTATAGAATCATGCCCTCCAGTTTTCTGGTCAGACCCTCTATCTTCTTATATCAAAATATGAAAAATAAAGAGTGATTTGTATATATTAAATAGTTTATATAACAAATTTAAAAGACAATATGCAAAATTGCATGAAAATTCTTTTAAACAAAAAAGAATCCTAGCCAATTAAACTAGGATTCTTGATTTTCTATTATTTCTCTTGTGTTTTTTCCCAATCAGCTAAGAATTTCTCAATTCCTTGATCTGTTAATGGATGCTTCACTAATGAAGCAATTACGTTTGCTGGGATTGTTGCAATATGTGCACCGTTTAATGCTGCGTCAGTTACGTGAACACTGTGACGTACAGATGCTGCGATAATTTCTGTTTCGATACCGTGAATGGCAAAGATTTCTGCGATTTGGCGAATTAAGTCCATACCGTTATGACCGATATCGTCTAAGCGACCTAAGAATGGTGAAACGTATGTTGCACCAGCACGAGCTGCAAGTAACGCTTGAACTGCTGAGAATACTAATGTAACGTTTGTACGAATTCCTAAGTCAGAGAATGCTTTTACTGCTTTTAAACCTTCTGTTGTCATTGGAACTTTTACAACAACGTTTGGAGCAATTTTCGCTAATTCTTTTCCTTCTTCGATCATTTTATCAGCTTCTAAGCTAATTACTTCTGCACTTACAGGACCTTCTACAACGTTGCAAATTTCACGAATGCGCTCGTGAAAATCTACGCCTTCTTTTGCTACAAGTGATGGATTTGTCGTTACTCCAGCTAATACACCTAATGCATTTGCCTCTTTAATTTCGTTAATGTTTGCTGTATCAATAAAGAATTTCATTTGTTATTCTTCCTTCCTAATTTTCATTTTATATTTATTTGTTTTTCTTAATAAGCTCTAATTCAATCGGAATAGATTTGTCCACTTTTTTACCTTGCGTGATCTCTTTTGCTGTTTGCATCGCCTTCTCTCCGATTAATTCCGGTTTTTGAGCAACTGTTGCAGCCATACGCCCATCGTTAACCGCTTTCACAGCATCTTCTGTTGCATCAAATCCAACAACGACTACATCCGTTTTTCCAGCAGACTTCAATGCTTCAAGTGCACCTAATGCCATCTCATCGTTATGCGCAAACACGGCTTTAATATCACCGTTTGCTTGCAAAATGTTTTCCATAACAGATAATCCTTTCGCTCTATCAAAATCAGCCGCTTGTTTAGCAACTACTTTTAAAGACTTATCGGCTACGTTATGGAATCCTTTCCCACGTTCACGAGCAGCAGAAGATCCAGGGATGCCTTCTAACTCAGCAACATTTGCTCCCCCGCCAACTAATTCACGAATGTAATCACTAGCCATTTGACCACCTTCAATGTTATTAGAGGCAATGTGAGAAACAACTTTACCTGAATTTGCAACGCGGTCTACTGTAATAACAGGAACGTTCGCTGCATTTGCCGCACTTACTGCTGAAGCAACAGCATCTGAATCGGTTGGATTAATAACAACTACATCGACACCTTTTTGAATTAAATCTTCAACATCGTTCGTTTGCTTTGCTGCATCATTTTGTGCATCAACAGCAATCAATTCAATGCCGCTTTCTTTCGCCTTCTTTTCTGCACCCTTTTTCAAAGTTACAAAGAAGGGATTATTTAAAGTTGAAACAGAGAATCCAACTTTAATAGTTTTATTTCGACCTTTATCGCTAGAATCCTTTGCCCATTCTGGCGGTTCCATTGAACAACCAGCAGTAATGACCATAATACATGCAACGAGTATAAGTAACCATTTCTTCATGAACTGTCCCTCCATTACGCTTCTTTTCTGCGATCAATTAATACAGCTAGTAAAATTACAAGTCCTTTTACAACTTGTTGGAAGAAAGAAGATACACCTAATAAATTTAAACCGTTATTTAGTACACCGATAATAAGTACACCGATGAATGTACCAACAATCCATCCTCTTCCTCCAGAAAGACTTGTTCCACCTAATACAACTGCTGCAATTGCATCTAATTCGTAAGAAGTACCTGCAGTCGGCTGTGCAGAATCTAATCGTGATGTTAAGACAATACCTGCAAGCGCTGCCAAAATTCCGGAAAGACCGTAAATCATTACTTTAATTCTCGTAACATTAATACCTGATAGTGCTGCTGCTTCTTCATTTCCACCAATTGCAAATGTACGGCGACCAAATGTCGTTTTCTTCAAAATGAAATACAGTACTGCGAAAGCAATCATCATTGTAACAGCTGGTACCGGAATACCAAGAAAATAACCGCGGCCAAACATTTGGAACATTAAATGATCACCAAGGCCAGTGATCGGACGTCCGTCCATATAAACAAGCGTCAACCCGCGAAAAATAGTCATTGTTGCTAAAGTTGCAATAAATGGAGCTACTTTTCCTTTCGCAATGATGATACCGTTTACAATTCCCATTACAAGACCTGCCAATAATCCAACTGCCATTGCAAGAAACGGATCCATGCCACTTGCCATCATTCCAGCAACAAGTGCACTTGATAATGCTAAAATAGAACCTACCGATAAGTCAATACCCCCTGTTAAAATTACAAAGGTCATTCCGAATGCAATAAGCGCATTAATCGATACTTGGCGCAGTATATTAAATAAATTTGGAATTTCAATAAATGCTGGATTTAAAGCCGTAATTACGACGATAATTAGTGCTAAACCGATTAAAGAACCGAGTTGCTGTAATACATTCCCCTTCTTAGCCATCCTTATTCTCCCCCTGTAGCTAGTGCCATAATAGACTCTTGTGACGCCGCATCTTTCTCTAAAATACCGCCGACTTTTCCTTCATGAATGACAAGAACGCGATCACTCATTCCTAAAACTTCTGGAAGCTCAGATGATACCATAATAACGGCATCTCCTTGCTCGGTAAGCTTATTCATAATAGAGTAAATTTCTTTTTTCGCTCCAACATCGACACCCCTTGTTGGCTCATCTAAAATGAGTAACTGCGGGTGGATACCTAACCATTTTGCAATAACAACCTTTTGCTGATTTCCACCAGAAAGAGATTTCACTGCTTGCTCTCCACTAGATGCTTTCACATTAAGAAGCTTCATCATATCCTCTGTAAACTGTTGTTCTAGCTCGTTGCTTAGAACACTTCCCTTTGAAAGACTTTCTAAATTCGGTAAAGCTAAATTTTCTCGAATTGAAAAATCTAACACTAATCCTTCAGACTTTCTATCTTCTGTAATGAAAGCAATTCTTTGTCTAATTGCATCTATTGGACTATCAATCTTTACTTCTTGTCCATTTATAAAAATTTGTCCAGAGTCTAAAGGTTCATAACCAAATATCGCTTTCATAATATCAGTGCGACCAGCCCCCATCAAACCAGCTACACCAAGGATTTCACCTTTCCTCACTTGAAACGAAACATTTTCAAATTTTCCTTTCTTCGTTCCGTTACGCATTTCCAAAATAACATCGCCAATTTGACTATTTCGCTCTGGGTAACGTTCACCAATGCTGCGCCCCACCATCATACTCACTACTTCATCAAACGATGTTTCTGGAATGGATCTCTTTCCGACGTATTCCCCATCACGTAAAATCGTAATGGCATCGCATATTGAAAAAATTTCTTCCATTCGGTGTGAGATATAAACGAACGAAACACCTTCTTTGCGTAATTTATTAATAACAGTAAACAACGTTTCAATTTCACGATCTGTTAATGCAGCTGTAGGTTCATCCATAATAATAACGCTCGCGTTTGTCATTAACGCTTTCGCAATTTCAATAATTTGCTGTTGTCCAACCGATAACTCTCCTGCCAACATAGCGCCTTTTACATGTAACCCTAGCTCCGCTAGTTGCTGCTGCGCAATCGCGTTCATTTGACGCGTACGTAAAATACCTGTCTTTCCATACATTAACTCTTTACCGAGAAACATATTTTCAGCTACTGTTAAATTCGGTAATATGTTCAATTCTTGATGTATAAATGCAATACCGTACTCTTCAGCTTCTTTCGCATTTTTAAAAGTTCGCTCTTTCCCATCAATCGTGATTGTTCCACCATCTTTTTTGTATACACCTGTTAAAATCTTCATGAGCGTTGATTTACCCGCTCCATTTTCCCCCATCAATGCATGAACTTCTCCTGTTTCAATCATAAATTGTGCATTCTTCAAAACAGGATTGCCATTGAACGCCTTTGAAATATTTTTCATTTCAATACGCATTCTCATCACTTCCCTTTATTAAAAAATCACGCCTGCATGTAAAATTACATTAGCATAAGGCGTAGCCTCTCCTGTACGAATAATCGCCTTCGCTTTCTTCGTATGCTCTTTAAATTGTTCATGAGATACATATTCAAACGCTGGCTCTATTAATTTCAGCTCAATTTCTTTATTTACTTCCACATTATTGTTAATAACTTCTTCTGCTAACGTCACTTTTTCAATTGCCATATCATCAGCTACCACTTGCAATACGTCTAAAAAGCTAGGTTTTCCAATCTCAACAGCTAAATCAATTCTTTTTACTCCGTCAGGAATTGGTAAACCGCAATCAGCAATTACAATCGTATCCGTATGCCCAAGTGAAGCAAGGACTGATGCAATCTCACTGTTTAATACGCCGTGCTTTTTCATCCGACAATCACCTGCACTTCACGTACTTTATCTCTCGTTGGCATACCGCCTTGCGCCCCAAGTTTCGTTACAGAAAGACCACCAGCAATATTCGCAAAACGAATTGCTTTTTGAAGTGTTTCTCCTTCAGAAAGCGCAACTGCTAATGCACCATTAAATGTATCACCAGCTCCAGTCGTATCTACTACATCAACAGCAATGCTAGGAACATGTACAATCTCCGTGCCATTATGGAAACGTACACCGTTAGAACCTTCTGTCATCAATAGTTTGTTTGGATATTTAGCCAGTAACTCTTCAATTGGTGATGTGAAATCATCTAATACGATGCGGCACTCATGTTCATTCGGCGTAATATAAGTTGCCTTTTCTAAAATATCTTCTGATAACACTTGTGCTGGCGCTGGATTTAACATAACCGGGATTTTGTGTTCCTCACAAATAGCCAATACATATTTTACTGTTTCAAGTGGAATCTCAAGTTGAAGAACAACCATATCTGCTTTTGTAAGAAGATCTTTTGAACAATCTACAACCGGCTCATTTACAAGAGCATTCGCCCCTTGCACGACAACAATACTGTTATCCTCTTCTGCTAAAACGATATGAGCAATTCCTGTCACCGCATCTGTAACCGGTACCACATAGTCGATAAAAACGCGCTCGTTCTCTAAATTTTTTCTAACTATCGTTCCATAATTATCGTTTCCTACCGCACCAATCATCGCTACATTTGCGCCTAATCTAGCTGCAGCAACCGCTTGGTTAGCTCCTTTCCCTCCTGGAATTGTATGAAATGCTTCACCAATTACTGTTTCCCCTGCTTTCGGACGTTTTTTTGAAACGGCCACTAAGTCCATTGAAATACTACCTACTACTGCAATATTTGGCATCTATTTCATCTCCTTACTTCGTTGTATTTCGTTCTATAATTTCAATCGGTAAACGATAGTGTTTCTCTTCTAATACGTTTCCTTCCATCTGCTCTAACAGCAGTTCTGTTGCAATTTTCCCCATTTCATAAATTGGCTGTGCAACAGTTGTAATAGATGGATACATCATCTCTGTTAAAGAAATTCCATCGAATCCGATAATTTGTAAATCATCCGGAATAGAAATTCCCTTTTGAAGTGCAGCCTTTACAATACCTATTGCAATTAAATCATTTCCAGCCACAATTCCATCAATATGCGGATACTCTTCTAATAATTCCACCGCTACACGCTCACTATTAGCTGGATCAAATGTACTCTCTGCAATCATATAAGAAAGATTATTTTGCGTAATAACGTCTACAAAACCTTCAAAACGTTCATTAGCCGTGCTTACGTCACGCGGTCCGCGAATATGCGCAATATGTTTACAGCCTTTATCTATTAATAGCTTTGTCGCTGCCTGACTCCCTGCATAGTTATCTGCATATACAGTAGGAATACGCTCATTAAACATACGGTCAATTGCAACAACTGGAACAGACAAGTTCATGTAATTCACACTATTTTGTGGATTTGTTGCTACAATAAATCCATCCACATTATTTTGCCTAAGTACATCAATATATTGCTTTTCTTTCTCTAAACTCTCATCAGAGTTACAAAGGACAACTGTGTATCCTTGCTTATGCGCTACATCTTCTACGGCACGTGCAACTTCTGGAAAGAATGGATTCACGATATTTGGAACAACTAAGCCAATTAAACGAGATTTTTTATTATATAGTGAACGCGCTACTGTACTAGGTTTATAATCTAGCATCTCAATCGCTCGCTCCACTTTCTTTAATGTATCTTCATGAACATATCCATTTTTATTTAACACTCTGGAAACGGTCGCAACAGATACTCCCGCTAATTTTGCAACGTCTTTAATCGTACTCATTCTCTTTCCTCTCCATTTCATGTAACCGTTTACAGAAAATAATATAACGTATTTCTAGAAATACGTCAATCATTTCTCACGAAAAAGCTTTTAAGGTTATACTCAAAAAAGCATCGCCATAAGGCGATGCTTTTTCATTACGAATATGATACAGTTTGTTCTTTTTCCTCTGTAGCTGGCTCTTCAGCATCCTTTTTACGATCTGACAGTTTAATCTTCTGTAAGAAAATCGTAAAGATAGCACCCACTACAATAAATACTAATCCTGTTAAGAATACAGTGTGAAGCGAGTCTACTAAAGAGTTTTTCAAGATTGGTACAATGCTGTTAGCGAATGCTTCTGGCATTTGTTTTAATGCCTCTGGGCTAAATAGCATTGAATATAAACCTTGTGGGTCCGTATGAATCATATCTTTAAATTTCGTTACCATTTGTCCCGCTTCTTTCGGGAACGTATCTAATACAGGTACTAAATTTTTTGTTAATGTTGTACCTGAAGTATTATTCATGATTGATCCTAAAATTGTAATACCAAATGTTCCACCGATTTGACGGAAGAACTGACTTGATGATGTTACAACCCCAAGATCTTTTTTCGGGAAGCTTTCTTGTAACGCTAATGTTAATGTCGGCATGACAAGACCCATTCCTAAACCGATAACCATCATATAAGAAGTAGCAGTCAATTTGGTTGTGTGCATATCCATCGTTGTTAATAACCAGAATCCTCCAGCCATTATAAGCATTCCTGTAATAATTTGTGGTTTCACACCAACTTTTAATACAAGTTGCCCACCGATAATACTCATTACAATCATTGTAATCATCATTGGCGTCATGATTGTTCCTGATTCAGCAGCACTTACTCCTACAATTCCTTGCATAAAGAATGGTACGAACATAATCGCACCGAACATTCCGATACTCATAAAGAATCCAATTGCATTTAATAATGTAAATGTACGATTTTTAAAGAAGTGCATCGGTAAAATTGGTTCTTCTGCTTTCGTTTCAACGATAACAAAGCTAACAATACCAATTAAAGCTAATGCAAATAACCCGATAATTTGCCAAGAATCCCATGCGTAATCTTTCCCGCCAAACGTTAATGCAAGTAATAAACTTACAACACCGAGAATCATCGTAAAGATTCCAGCGATATCAATTTTAATTGGTCCTGTTTGTTTATGTGATTTTAATCCCATTGCAATAAAGATTGTTGCTAAAATACCAACTGGTAAATTGATATAGAATACCCATCTCCAGTTCACTGCGTCTACAATCCAACCACCAACTTGTGGCCCAATTACAGAAGCAAGACCGTATAACGCACCAAAAATACCTTGCCATTTCGCACGTTCTTTCCCCGTGAACATATCTCCGATAATAATCATAGCCATCGGCATCATAATACCGCCACCAAGACCTTGAATACCACGGAAAATAATTAATTCTGTCATGCCGTTTGCCATACCACATAACGCTGAGCCAACCATAAAGATAACTAGCCCTGTAATATATACGTTACGACGGCCAAGTAAATCCGCTAATTTACCTGCAATTGGTACAACTGTCGTTGATGTTAACATATAGGCTGTTGTTAACCACGTCATTAAGCTTAATCCACCTAGTTCACCGACGATACGCGGCATTGCTGTACCAACGATTGTTCCATCTAAGGCAGCAAATAGCATCGCGATGATTAAACCGATTAACAACAACTTTCTATTTATATTTTCTTGTTGCTCCATGTAATCTCCTCAATTCCTCTTAGTTATTCTCTTTTTTCTCTTGTGTCCCGCAAATAATTGTTTCTAACTTCTCAAAGAGGCGTAACAAATCTTCTCTTTCTTGTAATTCTAAATGTGAGAAATATTTTGCAATGTGCTCATTACGAGCGGTCATTGCCTCTTCTACTCTAGCTTTCCCCTTTTTTGTTAACTCAATGACGACAACACGACGGTCCTCTTTGTCGTGATAACGCTCTACAAGCTCTTGGTCAATTAAGCGATCGATCATCACTGTAATTGCACTAGGCTTTACATACATCTTTTTTGCTAATTTTGTTGCCCTTGAAGCTCCATAATGATCTAAAATCTTTAAAATATAAAACTGCGGTGGTGTAAGTCCTGTTGCTTGCATTTGTTCTAATAACTCTGTCTGCATTTTCTTTCCAATCGAAAAGGCAAGAGCTTGAATTTTATCGATATGCGTCATATCATTTGGCATGTTATCCACCTCTTATTTAAACAATAAAATATTTAACGTATTTAAATATTAATCCGACGAACAAAATCCGTCAACACTTTTTATTTATAAAAACGTTTACATTTTTGTCACAAAGTTGTATAATTTTCGACGAAGTTAATATTGACAGTCACGGAGAATCGGAGTATACGGCTATGAATCATAAAAAAGGAAACTTTTTTATATTTCATGGCCTTTTTATATTCTCTCTGACTTACGACACTTCGAATTAATTTGGGGAGGATTTTCATTTTATGTTTTTCACACAATTCTTTAAACCTGCGCCCCACGCGGAACGCTTACCAGCTGATCGCGTTGATAGTGAATACCGTAAATTACGTTTACAAGTATTCTTAGGTATCTTCATCGGCTATGCAGGTTACTACTTTGTTCGAAAAAACTTTTCACTAGCAATGCCATACTTAATTGAACAAGGCTTTAGTAAAGGGGAACTTGGGGTTATCCTTTCAGCAGTTTCTATCGCTTACGGATTAAGTAAATTTCTTATGGGTATCGTATCCGATCGTTGTAATCCTCGCTACTTTTTAGCAGCTGGGCTATTTTTATCAGGTATTATTAATATTATTTTCGGCTCATTTTCTTTCATTACAACGAGCATTATACTTATGTTTGTACTTCAGTTTTTAAATGGATGGGTACAAGGTATGGGATGGCCTCCTTGTGGTCGTACGATGGTTCACTGGTTCTCTATTAGTGAACGTGGTACAAAAATGTCTATTTGGAACGTCGCTCATAACGTCGGTGGAGCGCTTATGCCTTCCCTTGTAACATTAGGCTTATACTTCTTCGCAGATGACTGGAAAAGTATTTTTTACTTCCCAGGTATTCTTTCAATTTTAGTTGGTATTTATGTATTAATTACAATGAAAGATACGCCTCAATCTTGCGGATTACCTTCTATTGAAGAACATACTGGAGAATATCCACCAGATGAAAAAGTAAAAGATCGCGAACGCGAACTTTCAGTAAAGGAAATTTTATTTAAATACGTATTAAACAATAAGTTTTTATGGTACATCGCTATTGCGAACGTTTTCGTATATTTCGTACGTTACGGCGTTGTAGACTGGGCTCCTACTTATTTAGTAGAAGAAAAAAGCTTTACTCATAGTAGCTCACGTACTGCTTACGCTCTATATGAATGGGCTGGTATTCCAGGTACACTCCTTTGCGGATGGATGAGTGATAAACTATTTAAAGGACGCCGCGCACCTGCTGGTATTTTATTTATGGTTGGTGTATTTATCGCAGTCCTTGTTTATTGGCTAAACCCTCCTGGTAATCCAATGGTTGATAGTATTGCACTTGTCGCAATTGGATTTTTAATTTACGGACCTGTTATGTTAATTGGTCTACACGCTCTTGACTTAGCACCAAAGAAAGCTGCTGGAACTGCAGCAGGCTTAACTGGCTTCTTCGGTTACTTAGGCGGAGCAGCTTTCGCTAGTGCTGCTATGGGCTTTATCGTCGATGCATTTGGCTGGGATGGCGGATTCATCTTATTGCTTGCATCTTGTGTACTTGCAATGTTCTTCCTTGCTCTTACTTTAAAGACAGGATCTCCAAAACAAAAGCAAGCTTAAGCACTAATATTATTCTTATCAAAAAAAGAGAGACTGTTCTTTCCAGAACACCTCTCTTTTTTCTACATATAAATCTTTTTTCTTACAAAAGATTTATCCTCCTCTCATTATATGTTAGCGTTTTCAAATAACTTCAATCCCTTATATAACAGCATTCAATCTCTGTATAAAAAGATTTTTGAATATTTTCTCAACTTTTCCTTGTCAAACATTGTCAATTTATATTAAAATAACAACAACATACAAAATATTTAGTCTTTTCAGAAAAGATGGAGGGATAGCCATGAAGAATCCACTTCTTCGCATTGAAAACTTACAGACTTCCTTTCGCATTCAAGATCAATATCATGCAGCCGTTGATGATGTTTCGTTAACTGTCCATGAAAATGAAATTGTCGCGATAGTTGGTGAATCTGGTTGCGGAAAAAGTGCACTTGCCCTTTCTATTATGCGACTGCATAATGAAGCAAATACAAAATTACAAGGGCAGCTTAACTATAGAGATAAGGATTTACTATCTATGTCAGCCGCAGAAATGAATAAAGTACGCGGATCAAACATCGGCATGATTTTCCAAGAACCTCTTACAGCACTCGATCCTCTTATGACAGTTGGAAAACAAATCGAAGAAAACTTAGACTACCACACAAGCCTTTCAAAAGTTGAAAAGAAAGAACGCACCTTAGAACTACTTCATCAAGTTGGTATTCCAAAACCAGAACTTACATATAAACAATACCCACACGAATTATCTGGCGGAATGAGACAAAGGATTGTGATCGCAATTGCAATTGCTTGTAACCCAGCACTCGTTATTGCGGATGAACCGACAACGGCTCTTGACGTAACCATCCAAGCACAAATTTTAGACTTACTAAAATCTATTCAAGAACAAACGAAAATGGGCATCATTTTAATTACTCACGATTTAAGTGTTGTAGCAGAAACAGCCGATCGTATCGTCGTTATGTACGCTGGACAAGTTGTAGAAACAGGAAAAGTTGAAGAGATTTTTAATAACCCTCTTCACCCATATACTCGTTCTCTATTAAACTCCATTCCATCTGCATATGCTGAAAAAGAAAAGTTGCATGTAATTCAAGGTGTGGTTCCTTCGTTAGCGAAGATGCCTCGCACAGGGTGCCGTTTCCAAGCTCGAATTCCATGGATTAGACCTGATCAACACGAGGAAAATCCAATTTTACATGAAGTAAAACCAGACCACTGGGTGCGTTGTACTTGCTACAAGCATTTCAACTTCCAAGATAAGAAAGGAGATGACGTAACTCATGGCACTGCTTAAAGTAGAAGATTTAAAAGTACATTTCCCAATTAAAGGTGGTTTCTTCGGCCGCACATTAGATTACGTGCGTGCTGTCGATGGTGTAAGTTTTGAATTACAACCGGGTGAAACATACGGGATCGTTGGTGAATCAGGAAGTGGTAAATCAACAACAGGTAAAGCAATTATGCATTTAACGAAAGCAACAGAGGGTAGCATTCATTTTAATAATAGAGATTTAACAAAGTTAAGTCGCTCTGAGCTACGTGAACAACGAAAAGATATTCAAATGATTTTCCAAGATCCGTATTCATCGCTAAATCCAAAGAAACGTGTTCTCGACATTATTGCGGAGCCTCTTCGAAATTTTGAGAAACTCTCACCTGATGAAGAACGTAGAACTGTTCAAGAGTATCTTAGTATAGTTGGATTAAACCCAGAATCTGTTTATAAATATCCACATGAGTTTTCTGGTGGGCAAAGACAGCGCATTGGTATTGCACGTGCACTTACATTAAAACCAAAGCTTATTATCGCGGACGAACCAGTATCTGCACTAGATGTTTCTGTACAAGCTCAAGTATTAAACTTCTTGCAAGATCTACAAGCTGAACTAGGACTAACTTACTTATTCATTAGTCATGATTTAGGTGTAATTCGTCATATGTGTGACCGTATTGGTGTTATGTATCGCGGACGCATCGTTGAAGAAGCAACAAGTTCTGAAATTTATAATAACCCACAACATATTTATACGAAGCGCTTAATATCAGCTATTCCTGATATTCGTCCTGAAAACCGCGAACAGCAACGGAAATTACGTCGTGAGGTAAGTGCTGAGTATGAGAACTCATATGAAAATTATTTCAACGAAAATGGCCGTGCTTACGATTTAAAACCAATCTCGCCAACGCATCGGGTGGCATTACCATAAGGGAGTGATAAATCATGTGGAAGTTTATATTACGCCGAATCTTAATTATGATTCCGCAATTATTCATATTAAGCGTACTCGTCTTTCTACTAGCTAAAGCAATGCCAGGTGATGCATTAACTGGAGCAGAGATGGCAAATCCGAAAGCAGATCCAAAAGTCCTTGAAGAACAACGTGAAAAGCTAGGATTGAACGATCCTGTAACAACGCAATATGTACGGTGGATTAAAAACGCTGTACAAGGTGACTTCGGTGTTTCCTATGCTCATAAAATGCAAGTAACAGATTTGATTGGTGAACGTCTCGGAAATACAATTTCATTAGCAATTGTTATTCTTATTCTCACTTATATTATTGCCATTCCACTTGGAGTAATAAGTGGCCGTTGGAACGATACTTGGGGCGATCGCCTCATTACACTCTATAACTATTTAGGGTTTGCTACACCGCTCTTTATTTTCGGATTAATTATGCTCTTCCTTTTCGGATTCCAGTTTCCAATTTTTCCAACCGGGGGTAGCGTAGATCCACAAATTGATACTGGTACATTTGCTTATTATGTAAGTAAATTTAATCACCTTTTATTACCGGCCCTATCAGGTGCATTAATTGCCACTGTAGGTACTGTACAATATTTACGTAGTGAAATTATTGATACGAAACATAAAGACTTTGTACGAACAGTCCGAGCAAAGGGTGTTCCTGAATCTAAAGTTTATTCACGACATATTTTACGAAATTCCTTTTTACCAATTGCGGCCTTTTTAGGTTATGAAATTACAGGTTTAGTTACTGGAGCACTCTTCTTAGAGAATATCTTTAGCTATCCAGGAATTGGACAATTATTCATCCAATCTATGGGACAACGTGACTTTAGTGTAGTAACTGCCATTGTTTTATTTACTGGATTCGCAACGTTACTCGGAACACTTCTTTCCGATATCATTTTAAGCATCGTTGATCCACGTATTCGAATCGATTAATGGGAAGGAGGAAAAAATCATGTTAGCAAATCCTGAAAAACAAACCGAAGTCATTCATTACGAGAAAAGCCCCTCTGGTTTCTCCATTATGTGGCGCGAATTTCGTAAAGATAAATTAGCAATGTTTTCACTAATCTTTCTAGCAATCTTACTTTTAGCAGTCTATGTAACATCTTTTATTATGAAGCAAGAAGATATTGTACGCGTAGATTTGTTTTCTATCTACGCACCTCCCTCTGCTGAACATTGGTTAGGCACTGATTATGGAGGCCGTGATATTTTTGGACAACTTATCATTGGTACACGAAACTCATTTACTATCGGACTAGCAATAACGATCCTTTCTTGTTTAATTGGCCTTTCTATCGGATTAATTGCAGGTTATTTCGGAGGAAAAGTTGATAATGCTATTATGCGCTTCATTGATTTCGTAATAGTACTACCAACATTAATGCTTATTATCGTATTTATCACACTTGTACCTACTTTTAATATCACAACGTTTATTCTAATTATGACTGCTTTCTTATGGACAGGAAAAGCACGATTAATTCGATCAAAAGTATTAACTGAAAAAGAACTCGATTATGTAGCTGCATCAAAAACATTGGGAACACCTAACTGGAAGATTATCCTTTTCCAAGTGTTACCTAACTTAAGTTCTATTATTATCGTAAGTGTTACATTAAACCTTGCAGGGAACATCGGTATTGAATCTGGTTTAACTTACTTAGGATTCGGTCTACCAGAAAGTACACCTAGCCTTGGTACACTCGTAAGTTATGCAACAAACCCAGATGTTTTACAAGAGAAATGGTGGATTTGGTTACCTGCATCAATCATGATTTTAGTGTTGATGCTGTGTATAAATTTTATTGGTCAAGCGTTAAAACGTTCGGCTGATGCAAGACAAAGAAAAGGATAAGGGGTGGAGAATTTATGAATAAGCCAAAACTTTACAAAGTATTAAGTACATTAGCAGCTTCAACACTACTACTATCTGCATGTGGGGGTGCCGATAGTGGAAGCAAAAAGACTAGTACTTCTAGCAATAATAAACAAGTAGATACGCAAAAATTTAATGCTGCTGTTAAAAATGATAAAAAAGAAATTAAAGACGGCTCATTAACATACGCTCTTGTTTCAAATACACCATTCGCAGGTGTTTTAAGTAGAGTTGTATATGATGGTGCTCCAGATGCTGAAGTCATTAACTTTTTTGATGAATCACTATTATATACAGACAAAAACTGGGAAATTAATAATGAAGGTCCTGCAACTTATACAATTTCTGACGACAAGAAAACAATTACAATTAAAATTAAAGATAATGTAAATTGGCATGACGGTAACCCTGTAACAGCGGAAGATTTAGAATATTCATATTTAGTTATCGGTAATAGTAAGTATAGTGGTGTTCGTTACGATGCACAAATGCAAATGATTGAAGGGATGGAAGAATATCATGCTGGGAAAGCTGATAAAATTTCAGGGGTAAAAGTAATTGATCCGAAAACAATTTCTATTACTTACAAACAAATAAACCCTTCTATGAAAACAGGTATTTGGACAGCTCCTACACCTAAAAAATACTTAGGCGATGTACCAATTGATAAGTTAGCAGAATCCGACAAAGTTCGTAAAAATCCAATTGGATTTGGGCCATTTAAAGTGAAGAAAATCGTTCCTGGTGAATCAGTGGAATTTGAACGCTTCGATGACTACTGGGGCGGTAAACCTAAATTAAAAAATTTAACTTTAAAAGTAGTAAACCCTGCAATCGTAAACGCGTCACTGAAAAAAGGTGACATTGATATCGCAAAAGTTACTGCAGATCAATATCCAAATGTGAGCAAACTAAAGAATACACAATTAATCGGTGTCACAGACTTATATTATAGCTATATCGGATTTAAATTTGGACATATGGACAAAGACAAAAAAGAAGCTGTAATGGATAAAGACAAATTTAAAGATGTCCGTTTACGTCAAGCGATGGCATATGCAGTGAATCGTGAAGAACTTGGACAGAAGGTATATCATGGCCTTCGCTTCCCAGCTAACTCACCAATTCCACCATCTATGCCGAAGTTCCATAATAACAAAGCTGGTGCATATGACTTCGATGTAGAAAAAGCGAAGAAATTATTAGATGAAGCTGGCTATAAAGATAAAAACGGTGATGGATTCCGTGAGGATCCAAAGGGCGGAGAATTCAAAATTAATTACTTAGCTAGTAGCGGTAGCGATACAAGTGAACCACTTGCAAAATTCTTTATTCAATCTTGGAAAGATATCGGCTTAAAAGTAGAGCTTGTTGATGGTCGTCTACACGAGTTTAACTCATTCTATGATATGATTAAGAAAGATGATCCAAAGATTGATATCTTCGGTGGAGCTTGGGGCACTGGTTCTGATCCTGACTTATCTGGTCTTTGGGCAAAAGATGCAAGCTTCAACTACGGTCGCTGGGTAAACGATGAAAACACTAAATTATTAAACGAAGGTTTATCAGAAAAATCTGGTGATGAAAAATATCGTAAAGAAGTATACGATAAATGGCAAAAATTAATCCATGATGAAGCACCTATGATCCCACTTCACTATCAATTTGAATTAACAGGCGTAAATAATCGTGTGAAAAACTACGATGTTGCTCCTGGTGCAAAATTAACATGGAAAGACGTTGCAGTAACAAGCGATAAAGCAGAAACAGAAAAATAATAAAATAGCTCCTGGCACTGAGATACATGCCAGGAGCTATTTTTTATTTATAATCCTTCTCTTACTATTTATAACAACCAATTCCTTCCCTACTGTAAGATTAAAAGATTTGATGAATCATCTTTATTACAACAGCTAACGTAACAGATGCAGCAAATCCCCCTAAACAAATAAGACTGACACCTTGACTATATGATAAATTTTGAAGTGCTTTCATCTTTTTCATCCTCCCTATCTTCCCTTCGTTATTTTTATTTTACCAATGGAATAATTTTCATAACATCGATTTTTCTGACAACAAACTTACAAATTTGTAAGTTAATATTTTCTAAAACTTATGTATCTATTATGTCCACACTCTCCCCTTTTATACGTCAAAAAAGACCTTGAATTATATCAAGGCCCTGCTTACACTACAGAATATCTCACTCAATTTATTTAATAATCATCACCGGACATTTCACACGCTTTGCTATTTTATGACTCACACTACCAAGCACCATTTCTTGCAGTGTATTTAGCCCTCTACTCCCAGCAATAACAAGATCTATATCTCCTGTATTCACATATTGAACAATCGTATCTCCTGGATCGCCATGTAATATCGTAATTGTATAAGAAATGTTCTCTTTCTTTAATAAACCTTCAATCTCTTTTAATTTATCTTTTCGACTAGCTGATATCGTTTCTAAATCTGTTTGACCTTGTATAATATCTGATTTTGCTGTTCTATTATCTACTACGTACACAACTTCAACATTTGCTTCTTCGCTACATTTCGCAATATATGTTGCATGTTCCGCTGCTCGAAGTGCATGTTCAGAACCGTCACATGCTAATATAATTTGTTTATACATATGCTGAATCCCCTTTTCGTTATCCTACTCGTATTATATAATAAAGCCCCCTAAAAAGGAGGCTTCTAACTAGCAATTCTTTTATTATAAGTAGCTAAATTTGTAACAAGTTTTGCACTACGTTCATTTAATCCCGTTATACTTACTTTCACGCCACTTTGTTCATACTTCATGATAACTTTATCAATTGATGCCACTGCTGAATCATCCCATACGTGTGCGTGAGAAAAATTCAACTCAATTTCTTTTACATCTTCCTCAAATGAAAAATTATTTATAAAATCTGCCGTAGATGCAAAGAAAAGTTGGCCGTGAATTTCGTATATTTTCTTATTTTCAATATATAAATGTTTCACGTGAATCTTTGCCATATTGAATGCAAATAAAACCGCACTAATTACTGTTCCGATAATTACACCTAATGCTAAATTATGTGTAATTAAGACAACCACAACTGTTACGATCATAACAAATGCATTCCCTTTTGGCACTTTATGAATTGCTGTTACAGAGTTCCAATCAAACGTTCCGATTGAAACCATAATCATAACCGCAACTAAAGCTGCCATCGGAATATGAACAACATAGTCCCCTAAAACAAATAGTAATACGATCAAAAATCCACCCGCTACAAACGTCGATAATCGTCCACGTCCACCTGATTTAATATTAATAACAGATTGTCCAATCATTGCACATCCTGCCATTCCTCCGAAGAAACCAGCGACAATGTTTGCAATCCCTTGTCCACGTGCTTCTTTATGCTTATTACTTTCCGTATGCGTCATATCATCTAAAACTGAAGCTGTTAGTAATGACTCTAGTAAACCAATAATTGCAAGCATAATTGCATACGGTAAAATAATCCCTAATGTCTCAAGTGTAAAAGGCACATCAGGAATACTAAAGAACGGTAATTCTTTCGGCAGGCTTCCCATATCCCCTACTGTTTTCAACTGTAATCCACTCATAATTGCAATACTTGTCACAATAATAATGGAAATAAGTGTCGATGGGACAGCTGTCGTAATACGTGGAAATACATATATAATAACAAGTCCTAATACGACAAGTGCATACATTTGCCAAGTTGCATTTTTAAAATGCGGCAATTGTGCTGTAAAAACTAAAATTCCAAGTGAATTTAAAAAACCACTCATAACAGATTTCGGAACAAACTTCATAAATGAGCTCAGTTTGAATACGCCGAAAATAATTTGGACAATACCTGTTAATATTGTTGTAGCAAATAAATATTGTAAACCATGATCTTTAACAAGCGTTACCATTAATAATGCCATTGCACCTGTTGCAGCTGAAATCATCCCAGTTCTTCCACCAACAAATGAAATGGTAACAGCAATACAAAAGGCTGCGTATAGTCCAACTGTCGGATCTACGCCTGCAATAACAGAGAAAGCAATCGCTTCAGGAATTAATGCTAAAGCAACGACAATTCCTGATAAAACGTCCCCTCTCACATTAGAAAACCAATCATTTTTTATCGTTTGAAACAAAATACCACTCCTCTACTCTTTTACCCCGCTATTTGCCGGGCAGTAAGACCCTATCTCAAAATTCAGCGACAGCAAAGAAGTTAGGTGGGGATCCACTGCCCATAAAAGCCCGATTGGTGAAGGCTAATAATCATTGGAGATGAACAACCCCCAATGATTAAAGTTTCACTTTATCATTTGATTTTCTCCATAAGAAAATCTAAGCTGAATGCACGAGGGCTATTATATAACGAGTAGAGAGAGTTTTGCTATGTAAAAGTTTCCTAAAGAAAAAGACGATACCTTAGCAGCGTCTTTTTCTTTAATGTCCACCGTGACCTTGACCACTTTCTTGCACAATCTCTAACCTCTCATCCAATATACCTTGTGTTTCAAATGAAATATCACTCGTACTCCCTAATAAGAAGCCGTGGTTATACGGTCCAAGTGTTGGGTCATCTTTAAACTTCGGTTGAATAGTAGCAAGGAAATCATACACTGGTTGTGAAGCTTTTCCTTCCTCTAATAAGATAACAGGTGCATGTTTACCCATATGTGAAAATGGTGCTCCTGCAACTGCTAAGTCTGGTGTTTTGTTTGAAACAAATGATACACCATGGCCTGGTTTCGTGAACCCCCATCCAAATTTTGTTTTTTCATCTTTAAACTTTGCGAATGCAATAGAATTTTCTACTGGAGTCTCTCCACTAATACGCGTTACTTTCCCGTATTTGCTTAACTCTTTTTCTACTTCTTTTGAAATGATTTTTTCTGGTCCTAGTAAATATATATTTGCTTTATCTTTTCTCATCTTTAATGCCTCTATCGTCGCTTCTGGCACTTTATTCTTTTCTGTATAAAGTAATGGTTCTGGCATATGAGAAATCCAGTTTACAGCTGGTGTTGTATATAAACGCCCTTCCTCTTCGGATGAGCCGATAATAACACTATTCGGATAACTACCTGTTATATCCGCATACTCTTTATCAACATCTTTAGCAAATATAGCTGGATCCGTTTCTTTTATTTGCTTTACTTTATACTCTGTTAATTGCTCAAGGATTGATGCACCGACATCCCCCATCACCATAATTTGTGTTCCATCTTTCGTTCCGAGCGGATTTAGCCGTTTTATTTCTTTTAACGTCATTTCGGGTACCTTTTCTTTTTCTATAAATAGAATCGGTCCGTTATTCGGATGATGAATAAGGTCTGCACTTGCAATACCTAATTGCCACTCGTTTACTGGTACTAAAATAACAGCGCCTGGCTGATTCTCTTTATGCGTTGCTGGCCATATCGTCTGCGAAGTTAATACTGCCATTTGGAGAGGATCATTTGTGTTTAATCTCGTTACATTTTTTAAACTTATCGTTAATAAATCATTCGATGCACCTTGATTCATTTCTTTCGGTGCAGTTGCCTCCTGATTCATTTTCATTTCCTTCTGCTCTGTTTTCTTCTCTTCTTTAGATTCATGATTTTGATGATCTGTATTCGTTTGTCCACATGCCGCAAGACCAACTGCTGTAATTATTGTTATCCCAAAAACTCGGGTCATTTTTTTCACTATACCGCCTCCGTATGAATCATTTTCGAGCCAATATCATTACCTAAAATGGAATTTCAACTTTACAATAACAAGCAATTCTGAAGAAATTATGCAGACGCATTACAATCTGCACCATTTCTTCATGATTTTGCATTACAATTTAAGTAAAGATTATATATGGAGGGCTCTCTATGATTGATATACTACTCGTAGACGATGAACCGAGAATGCTTGAATTATTAACGCTTTATCTTACTCCAATTGGATACAACTGCGTATGTGCACGATCCGGAGAAGAAGCGATTTTACATATAGAAAATCAAAACTTTAAATTTGTTTTACTCGATATTATGATGCCAAAGATGGACGGATGGGAAACGTGCAAAAAAATCCGCTCATTTAGTAACGTTCCTATCATTATGGTAACAGCTCGTGATCAAACCGTAGATCTCGTCCAAGGATTAAGAATCGGAGCAGATGATTACGTAACGAAACCTTTCCATGAAGAAGAACTTTTTGCAAGAATTGAAGCTGTTTTAAGGCGAACGAATCAACACGCCCAAATCCAATATGACGGCATTTTATGGGATGAGGCAAAGCATTTCGTTTCTGTCTATAATGAAGAACTTCTTCTTACACCAATTGAATTCTCTTTACTCGGATTATTTTTACGTCATGTGAACTACGTATTAAGCCGTGATCAGCTCATTGAACGAATTTGGGGATTAAATACAAATACAGAAGATAGAACTGTCGATTCACATATTCGTAATTTGCGTGATAAATTACGAAAAGTAAATTTCCCTATTGATGATCATTTAAAAACTGTGTACGGAGTTGGTTATCGATGGATTGATACCGAACATTAAGGAGCAAAGTGATGAAACGAATCTCTATTCAATTCGGATTTTATTTTTTAATTGTCACACTTTTAATTGAAAGTGTTCTATTTGTGTTGCTCTATTATAGTCTCGTAAACACTCGAGTAAATGAAGAAATGACTGCTTTATTAAAACGTGGAAACAGTCATCGTGATGTACTTGAAAAATATTATGATAAGCAAACAATCTCTCACGTAGCACTAATGGAATCTGAAGCTGAAACAACTGTCGTTATTACAAATACAAATAAAGAAGTGCTAGCTAAATCTAACGAAATAAACACGACTATAAAAAATCACATTAGTAGCATGCAGACTCGAACAGACCATAACGGAGCGATTATAGAAAATCACTGGAAAACATCTAATTATATATGTACAGTTAGTCCTATCATAGTAGCTGGAAAACATGAAGGGTATGTGTATATGTTTCTTGGAACAGAATCCATTGAAAAGTTGGTAAATGGATTAACGAAACAGTTCATTATTGCTGGCGCCATCACATTTCTACTCACAGTCATTACCATTTTTCTTTTATCTCGGTTATTAACAAAACCATTGTTACACATGAAACATGCCACTGAAAAAATGAGTAAAGGCGATTTATCCGTTTCGTTAACGACTACTCGAAATGATGAAATTGGTGAACTAGCCTCATCAATTCAAACGCTTGCTAATGATTTACATTATATGAAAACAGAGCGAAGTGAATTTCTAGCAAGTGTTGCTCATGAATTACGAACACCTTTGACATACGTAAGAGGTTACGCTGACATTGCTTTAAAAGAAACCACATCGCCCAAGCAACGTTTACGATATTTATCTATTATAAAAGATGAGTCTGATTACATTACAAACTTAGTTCAAGATTTGTTTTCACTTGCACAAATGGAACAACATAACTTTTCTATTCAAGTAAAGGAAGTACATTTACACACTTTCCTTACTCGCATAGCCGAAAAAGTAAACGCCATGTATAAGGAAAGATACATTACAGTTTCTTTCTCTTGTCCTCCTACACTGCTAGTAAACTTAGATGAACAACGATTCGAACAAGTTGTGGGGAATATTTTAAATAACGCTTATAGACATTCAAAAGAACATTCTCACATCCGCATTTCTGTTATAGAAGAAAATAAACGTATCACCATTACAATTGAAGATGAAGGTGAAGGTATTCCGTCTGAAGACCTCCCTCACATTTTCGATCGGTTTTATCGTGTTGATAAAGCAAGATCACGAGCTACAGGTGGAACTGGTTTAGGACTATCTATCGTGAAAGAAATTGTAGAATTACACGGCGGAAATATTACTGTAACGAGCGAAGTCGATCATGGATCTTGCTTTATCATTTCATTACCATCTGTAAAGAAACACGACTACCACCAGTAGTCGTGTTTCTTTATCATTTTACTTTATAATATAAATTTACAAATTGCCCAAAACGTTTCGTATCCGTTAAAGTTAAATTAATTTCCGGGTTCTTGTCTTGAAATAATGGAACTCCAGAACCTAATATATGAGGTGTAATCGTAACAACATATTCATCAATTAGATTATTCTTAAAGAACTCTCTCAGTAGACTCCCTCCACCGACCATCCATATTTTAGATCCTTCTTGCTCTTTCAACCTTTTTGTAAACTCCACTACATCTTCACTTACAAACTCCACGTATTCATTTGAACCTTTTTCTGAGTTAGAGAAAACATAACATTTTTTATCTACATACGGGAATGTTTCCATATGCTCTACTACATAATCGTACGTTCTTTTTCCCATGATTATTGTATCAATTGTTTCATACATCTCTGTATAACCGTTATCTCCCTCTCCTTCCGTTTCCATTAACCACTCTAAATCATCATTTTCTTTCGCAATATATCCATCTAAGCTCGCCGCAATAAATAAAACAATTTCACGTGACATCTCTTTTCCTCCTTGCATCTCATCTTGATAACATATGATGTAAACAATATACTAACAATAAAACATGACAATTTATGTCATGTTAAAAAGAAAAGGTGATACATTTGTCAAAAGCTAAACGCTTATTAGATATTCTTATATTTGCTTCTGCCAAAAAGACATTTACAGCGCAAGAAGTAGCTGATGAATTTAATATCTCCGTTCGTACTGTCCATAGATACATTTTAGATTTAAATGATATGGGATTACCCATTTACGCAGAACAAGGTCGTAACGGAGGCTATAAAGTATTAACGAATAGAATCATTCCACCTATCTTATTTACGGAAGAAGAAGCAGTCTCCATCTTTTTTGCTTTTCAATCTTTAAGTTACTATCGAGACTTACCTTTTAACACAGAAATCAATTCTGTTACTCATAAACTGTACAGCTCTCTACAACATGATGCGAAAACGAAAGTTGATAAAATACGTTCTTATATCGCTTTTTGGAATCCAAAAAGAACAATTGATACCCCTCTTTTAAACGAAGTGTTAACCGCAGCTATTGAAAATAAAAATTTACACTTTCAATACGAATCTAAATCGGGGATAAAAACAAAGCATGTTCATCCTATCGGTGTATATGCTCATGACGGATTATGGTACTTACCATCCTATGACTTCAGTAGAAAGAAAGTATTACTGTATCGTATTGATCGTATTCTTTCTATATTATCAACAGAAGAAAATAAAGATCCATTCATGAATTTAGAAGAGTGGTTTGCCTCTAACTCTCACGTAGTACATAATCCTACTCAGTTACATGTTTTACTGTCAACAGAAGGCGTACGCCAATGTAAAAGCGTGCCTTACCTTGAAGAATTCGTTGTAGTAAACGAAGATGGGACAGGATATATACATTCAACAATTGATAAAGGAGAAATCAATTTTATTACGCCTTTATTTTATAGACTTGGAAAAGATGCACAAGTGTTAGCACCGACAGAATTGATAGATGTTTTACGTATACGTGCGAAAGAAATTTTACATATGTATGGAGACGAAAAAAGCTGCTAAATATAAGCAGCTTTTTAGTCTCTTTGTTACTATTGACGAATATCAATCCACCAACGATATTCCGCATTCATATTTTCAGTGCCACCATTCCCTCTGTAATGGAAAGCATCAAGGAAGATTGAATCTAGTTTATCCTCATCTACAAAATAACCTAAGTTAACTTTCATCGTTTGTCCTGGTCGGATACTGCCAATATTATAAAAACTTTTTCCATCTCCGTGAGGTTCTAAATAATCAACTTCACCTGTCATAATACCCGTTGCGTCCATTCCCTCTTCTTTAGCGTATTTCCATGCATTCCCTTCAAATTTAAGCTGTTTTATGGATGGATGCATATAGATTTCTTCTGTCGACTTTTTACCAATATTTTTCACTGTTGTTGTTAAGTAGACAAATTTAACATTAACTAATTTCGAATCTACTAATGTATCAATTGAATCTTTACCATTCCCTAATTTATATTCATCTCGTCTGTACGATAGTAATTTTCCCGTCTGATCTAAAGCCTTATTCTTGCTTAATATCTCTAGGCCAAGTTCATTAAAGTTCTCTTGTTTAAAATCTTTGATTGAATCAAAAACTTCAACTTTTTCTATCACATATTCAATTTGGCTGTTATCCATAGATATCGTTACTGGAACCTTTTGTCCTATATGAAATAGTCGTTTACTATCTTTTTTCAAAGGAATCACCTTATTTTCTTTCGGTTCAGCTGCTTTGGTAAAGCGATTTTCATCATAATCTGCTATATATGATGCCTTTTCTTTTGACGTAGGCTCAAGTGAAATACTCCCTAACACATCCATCATTTGTTCTTCATTTACATCGGATCCAATATAACTTTCTAACATAATCCCTTCTTTCTCAAAAAAGAGAAAGACCTTTCTGTCAAACATTACGTTGTTGTTTCCAGTTTCTTTATGAACAATTACTGCTTTCCTGCCATTTATCTCTTTTTCTTCATAACTTTTTGAATATAAAGTTTGAAAATCCGCATTTTCTCCCACTCTCGAAAGAACGAATGAAAACCCGCCCATTGCGTCGTTATCTTTAAATGAATATTTCATAGCACTATCATCGATTGCTTCCATATTTTCTGGCAATTTACCTATTTTCAGCTTATACCACTTATCACTCTTTTTTGAGTCCTTATTTTTTACCGAAACATTTACTTCGTAATTTTGTTTCTTAACAATCATATTATAGACTTTTACTGCACCAAAAACGGTTGTCGGCATACCAATCAATAAGCAAGCAGCAGCGATTAACATACGATGTCTTTTACGCTTTTTCTGTGGTTGCTCGCCCTTAAGCTTCATTTCTTCCATAAACAATTTCTTTTTGCGCGTATATGTATGTGAAAATTCATGTCGTTCTTCGAGTTTATCAAAATCATCTAAAGCAATTTTTTCAGCAAGGTCATACATTTCTTTGGAGTTCTTTAAATTCGTCATGTTGTATACCTCCTATCATATTTTGAACTCGTTTTCGAGCACGCTCAAACTGCTTGCGGACATTAGCCTCCGTTATCCCCATGACACTTGAAATTTCTTGATACGTTAAGTTATAGAAGACTTTATACTTAAACACCTGTCTATTAGACTCTTTTAACTCTTTTAACAATGCATCAATTTGAACCTCGGACATTACACGTTTTTCCCACTCTTCAATATTTTCATCTACTGTTTCTGTTGATTCTCTTTCATATTCTTCTAAAAATGTTTCATGTCGTCTATTTTTCCGGTAGCTATCAATTGCCTTGTTTTTCGCAACCCTCAAAATGTAGCGTTTAAGCTCTTCAGTACTCAAGCTATGGAGCTTTTCCAAGTTCTTATAAAGAGTAATAAACGTCTCTTGAACCGAATCTTCGGCCTGCTGAATATTATTTAAAATAGAATATGCTACATAATAAATTTTTTGCTCGTACAACTCATATAGCTCTTCCATCTTTTCATAATCGTTGTTTGTAACTTTCATATAATTCCTCCTCTCACTCTATATAACGAATGAGCACTATACTTTGTGACACTGTAAAATCTTTTTATAGATAAAATTTAATAATAGGATAAACAAAAGCCCAATTTCTCTATTTTAACTGAGAAATTGGGCTTTTTAATATTAGAATTTTCCTGACTGTATCTCTAAGAAAAATTCTTTTACACCTTTTCAATATGTAGCATTTGCTCTATCGCTTCTTTTAACAAATGCTTTGTCTCTTCAAAGTTATGATTCTGTTTTTCTTCAGGTTGTACCATATAAAACTCAGCAAACGAGCGCTCTTTATATCTTGGTACGACATGCATATGGTAATGTGTTAACTCGTTAAATACTCCACCATTTTGACAAACTGTAACCCCATCTGGTTTGTATAATGCCTTAATCGCTTTTGTAATAAGCTTAGAAGCATCCATAATTGCTTTTGCTACAACATCATCTAATTCATCTACTTCTACAACATGCTGCTTCGGCACAATTAAAGTATGTCCCGGATAGAAAGGTTCATGATCTAAAAAGCAAGTTACATAGTCATCTTCATATATTTTATATATTTTTTCCTCTCCGCCTGCTAATTTACACCCTAAACATTCCATCATATCTCCCCCTTTATTACAAACATAAAAACGTGAGAGCTATATTCTCACGTTTTTATATTTTACTTTATCCCGCATTAACGGGCAGTAAGATCCCTATCTCAAAATTCTGCTGTAAAGCAAAGAAGTAAAATAGGAGATCAACTGCCCGTAAAAGCCCGATTGGTTCAACTAGTAATCAGTGGGGATAAACACTTTCACTGATTACAGTTTCACTTTATTAATTCAATCGTTTCCGTAACTTTTATACTATCTTTTACAGATTGAACAATTGTACAATTTTTCACTGCAAGCTGCAGCGCCTTGTCCAACTGCTCTTCTGTAATGTTTTGTGCTTTAATTTTATAGTGCAAATGAACACTTTCAACTGGTTTTGATAATGCTTCACTTCTACCAATTTCCGTTTCAATTGTAAACGTATCGTATGGAATACGTTTCTTTTCTAAAATGGTTCGAAAGACAATTGCACTACATCCTGCGATAGAAGAAATGAGTAATTGTAACGGTGAATACCCATTTTCTTTTCCAATCACTAATTGACCATACGATAAATCCGCTTCTATATCATCGTGTTTGATTGTTAGTTTCATTTGTTTTTTCCATCTCCACTTTCATCGGTTTCTGCCGTTTCTTACTAATATAATAATATATATAGCAGAAAATGATAAATGGAATACCACAGTATAATGCCATTCTTTGTTCAGGAATAAACGCTAAACTAATAACAACGATACTATTTGTAATTAAAGCTAAAATAGGAACAATTGGATATAACGGTGTTTTATATTTTAAATCCTCTAACTTTCCTCCGCCTTTTATATACTGACTTCTAAAGCGCAATTGCGATAAAGCAATAATGATCCAACTTGAAACAGCCGATAAACCAGCTATAGATAATAAGTACATGTATACTGTATCTTCTGCAAGGAAACTTGTGAATAAAGAAAGGCCAGCTACAGCAATCGTTACAACTAGCGCTGTAATTGGAATACCACGCTTATTTACTTTCTGGAAGGAAGTTGGTGCCATTCCTTCATTTGCAAGTGACCATAGTATACGCGTCGCTGCATATAATCCAGAGTTCGCTACAGATAATAACGCAGTAATAATAACGAAGTTCATAATATCAGCTGCGTATGGAATACCAATTTTATCAAATACGACTACGAATGGACTTTCAATTACGCCTGCTTCTTTCCAAGAAATTAATCCTACTAAAATCGTCATTGTTAAAATGAAGAATAACATAATGCGCCATACTGTATTACGGATCGCACGTGGAATTGTTTTTTCTGGATTTTCACTTTCTCCCGCTGCAATCCCGATTAACTCTGTTCCTTGGAACGAGAAGTTAACTGTAATCATTGTAAGTAATACAGCAGCTAGTCCATTCGGGAATAATCCACCATCACTTACAAAGTTAGAGAAAAGAGGTGCTGCTTCTTTTCCGTCATATGATATAAACCCTAATAATGCACTACCACCAAGAACAACAAATGCAAGAATTGTAATTACTTTAATACTAGAGAACCAAAATTCTAATTCAGCATAACTTTTCGCCGAAATTGCGTTTGAAGCATATAAAATAACGCCGAATACAAGGCACCATACCCAAACATCAACATTCGGAAACCATCTTTTCATCATTAAACCGATTGACGTTAATTCTAATCCTACTGTTACTGCCCAGCCAAGCCAATATAGCCAGCCAATCATAAAGCCTGTTCCTGGTCCAATAAACTTCGTCGCATACTTTTGGAAAGAACCTGAAACTGGCATTGCTACCGTTAACTCTCCAAGACAAAGCATTGTTAAATACATAATAAATCCGCCTACTAAATATGAAAGGATGGCTCCCCCTGGTCCAGCCTGATTAATGGTGTAACCTGAACCTAAGAAAAAACCAGTTCCGATTACACCACCTAGTGCGATCATAAATAAATGTCTACTCTTCATCGTACGATGTAATTTCTCATTCGTTGGTTGCTGCATCTAAATCCTCCCCCTACCAATACCCCTATATCTTGTTAAAATTTTCTGATAATAAAAATATACACGAAAGCGATTACATTTTCTATATAAAATTAAAACTTTTCTGATAAAATAATATAAAAAATCGAATTATTGCAAGATTTAGATTCTATTTAGAGGAAAATAAGGAGAAACAAGGAAAAAACCCTTACATATATTGTAAGAGTCAACGGAGTTCTAACCTTCTCGATAAAATTGATAAACTATAATTTACGATAAAATACATACAAGCTACTACTATAAACGTTGGAATCGTATAATTCACATTTTGTCCGCTAATAATTTGAGCATTATGCATAAGCTCTGGCAGTGATATAACGACTGCTAGTGATGTATCTTTCAGCAATGAAATAAACTGACTAACAAGCGGCGGGACCATTCTTCTTAATGCTTGCGGTAAAATAATATGCCAAAGTGCTTGAACATACGTTAATCCTGAAGATCTTGCGGCCTCAATCTGTCCTTTTTCAATAGATAATAGGCCACTTCGAACAATTTCAGATATCATTGCTGCTTCAAATATTGTTAAAGCAACAATTACAGCTGTTATAATTTCTAATTTCAATCCTGCTTCTGGAAGTGCAAAATACGTGAAAAATATAATTAAAAGTAGTGGTAAGTTTCGAATCACTTCAACGACAATTCCTAATATTTGTGAGACGACAGGGATTTTCATGTAGCGCAATATTCCTATTACGCTACCAATAATAAAACTAAGTATAATTGCTACGAGCGCTACCTCTAACGTTATAAGTAATCCTTTTAATAAAAAGAGGATATGATCTCCTGTAATTGCTCCCTTAAAATCCATTTATACCGCCTCCTTTGCTAAGCGTTTTTCTAAATAACGCACTAGCATACTGAGCGGAATTGTTAATATTAAATAAAACATCCCGACAAATATATAGACGTCGAACGTAACAAATGTCTTCGTTGAAATTAAATCTCCTTGATACATTAAATCCGTACCAGCGATAATTCCAAGTATTGAGGAGTTTTTAACTAAATTGAGAAACTGGTTTCCTAAAGGGGGAATTACAATTTTCACAGCTTGGGGTAACACAACATAATACATCGCCTGCACATACGTTAGCCCTGAAGAGCGAGCAGCTTCCATTTGCCCTTTCGCAACTGATAAAATACCAGCGCGAATGACTTCAGCAATAAAAGCTGCCGTATATACGGTAAGCGTAGCTGTTCCTGCTACAAAACCATTTAAAGTAATTCCTACTACAGGTAAAGCGAAATAAAATATAAATGCAATTAATACGAGCGGAATATTTCTTACAAATTCTACAATAGCAGCTCCCAACCAATTTAAAATGCGAATCGGTGCAATACGCATTACCGCCAAAATTACTCCTAAAATAAAGCTTCCTATTAATGCAATTACACTAGACATCACTGTATATTTAAAGCCCTCTAAATACATATCAATGTTATTCGTTAGTATAGAAAAATCAGGCACATATTCTCCCCTCTTTCTTTACAAGAAGAGGATGAGCATCCCTCATCCTCTTACTCTTCAATAAGAATAAAGCCCCACTAATTAAAGTTTCACTTTACTTCTCTTGTTTTTGACCAATCCATTTCTCATACAATTTATCGTATTCTCCATTCGCTTTCATATCTTTTAGTAAGCTATTAATCTCTTTCGTCAAATCATCTGCACCTTTTTGCACTGCAATTCCGTATGGTTCATCCGTAAAAATTTTCCCTACAACTTCATAATTTGAATCTTGTTTTGCCATGCCGTAAAGAATGGCATTATCTGTCGTTAAAACATCACCTTTTCCTGCTTTTAACGCCGTAAATGCCTCACTGTAATTTTCAAATTCTAAAACAGTCGCTTCCGGTGATTTTTGGCGAATGTTATTTGTCGATGTTGAACCTTTTACGGCTAACACTTTCACACCCTTTTTCACATCATCAATACTTTTAATATTGCTCCCTTTTTTCACGAGTAACGACTGCCCTGCTTTAAAATATACATCTGAAAAATCAACCTCTTTTTTACGTTCTTCCGTAATTGTCATTGTTGCGATAATTGCATCAATGTCACCGTTTTTCAGGAGTGGAATACGCGTTTTAGACGTTACTTCTTTTAATTCTAGTTTCTTTTCATCTCCGAGGATTTTTTTCGCAAGCGCCTTTGCAACATCAACATCAAATCCTTCTACCTGCCCTGTTGAAGGGTTTTTCAATCCAAATAAGTTCGTATCATTCTTCACCCCAACTACTAGTTTTCCGCGCTTCTTAATTTGCTCAACGGCCCCGCCTTGCTTCGTATTCGTTTCTTTCGCCTCATCTTTTTTACCTCCGCACCCAGCAACGACAAGTACGAATAAACATGAAAATACAATTAAGGTGAACAACCTTTTCATTTTAAGCATAAAATTCCTCCTTTAATGATTTAACACTCGGCTTAAAAATAAACGTGCTCTTTCTTGTTCAGGACTCGCAAAAAATTGCGCCGGTGTTGTATCCTCAATGATCTTGCCATCATCCATAAATAAAATCCGATCAGCTACTTCTCGCGCAAATCCCATTTCATGCGTGACAACGACCATCGTCATCCCTTCTTTAGCTAGCGTTTTCATAACATCAAGTACTTCCCCGATCATCTCTGGATCAAGAGCAGACGTAGGCTCATCAAATAGCATAATTTCCGGCTGCATCGCAAGTCCTCTAGCAATGGCTACCCTTTGTTGTTGTCCTCCGGATAATTGATGTGGGTATACGTTAGCCTTCTCCGGAATTCCTACTTTCTCTAAATAAAACATCGCCGTTTTCTCAGCTTCCTCTTTTGAAACTTTATTCACTTTAATAGGTGCCAGTGTAATATTTTGAAGAACCGTTTTATGTGGATATAAATAAAAATGCTGAAAGACCATCCCGATATTCCGGCGTAATTCATTCATATCTGTTTTTACATTGTGTACCTCCATATTTTGTACAATTAACTCTCCATCTGTAATTGTCTCTAGCTGGTTTATACACCGAAGCAACGTGCTTTTTCCTGATCCAGAAGGCCCAACAACTACTACCACTTCACCTTTTTTCACTTGCACATTAATATCTTTTAAAACTTGAAAATTACCATAATATTTATTTACGTTACGAAACTCTATCAACATACTCACCCCTTCCCCTAACAAAGCATGTACATTCTTTTTATATTCAAAAACAGTCCCAAAAATAACTTCTCCCTTCATTTTTGCCCATAAAAAAAAGCAAAGGGATTTCCCTTTGCTTCTTCATTTCTATTCTGTTAAGATACTTCTTCTTTCTTATCTTTCCCGTATTCATGCTCCCAGAAATCAGCATTTTTAATTCCTAATGGTCCTGGATCGAATACTGGATCTTTTCCTTCTTTTTTCTGCTTTTCATAATCCTTTAATGCAACTAATGCAGGTTTTTGTAACAATAAAATCGCAATGATATTTACCCATGCCATAATCCCTACGCCGATGTCCCCTAAAGCCCAAGCTGTGGCTGCTGTTTTTATACAGCCATAGAATACAGCTCCTAAAAATACAAATTTTAATACCATAGACATCCAAGGACGGTCTTTATCACGATTTAAGTACGCGATATTCGTTTCTGCAATGTAGTAATACGCCATAATTGTTGTAAATGCAAAGAATAATAAAGAGATTGCAACGAAACCGTTTCCAAATCCAGGGAAAACAGATTCTACTGCTGCCTGTGTATATCCTGGTCCTGGCTGAGCACCATTTAATTTATTTACGATAAAGTTTTTTCCGCTTGCATCAAATACGTTATACATGCCTGTAATAATCATCATAAATGCTGTTGCTGAACAAACAAATAATGTATCAATGTAAACGGAAAATGCTTGCACTAAACCTTGCTTAGCTGGATGTGATACTTCAGCTGCTGCCGCTGCATGTGGCCCAGTTCCTTGCCCTGCTTCATTAGAATAAATACCACGTTTTACTCCCCAAGAAATTGCTAAACCGATAATACCACCAAATGCTGCTTCCAATGCAAATGCACTTCTTATAATTAACATAAATGCTTCTGGCAATTTTTCAATATTCATAGCAACAATAACGCAAGCTACTAAAATATAGCCGATTGCCATAAACGGTACGACAACTTGTGCTACGTTAACAATTCGCTTTACTCCACCGAAAATGATAAGAGCTAATACGACAACTAATATAGCCCCTGATACGGTAGTATTAATACCAAAAGCCGTTTCTAAACTTACAGCAATACTATTTGCTTGCACGCCCGGTAATAACAGCCCAGTTGCAAGAATTGTCGCTGCAACGAATACTAAAGCATACCATTTCACACCTAAACCTTTTTCAATGTAATAAGCAGGCCCACCACGAAACTGCCCTTGATGTTTCGTCTTATATATTTGCGCGAGTGTTGATTCTACATAGGCTGACCCTGCCCCTAAAAAGGCTACTGCCCACATCCAAAATACAGCTCCTGGTCCACCGAATGCAACCGCTGTTGCTACCCCAGCAATATTTCCTGTTCCAACGCGTCCAGATAACGAAAGTGCTAACGCTTGGAATGAAGAAACACCAGCTTCTGATTTTTCTCCTTGAAATGTCAGCTTCACCATTTCTCCTACGTGCCTTACTTGTAAAAACTTCGTTCGAATGGAAAAATATAAACCTACTCCTAAACATAAATAAACAAGTGCTGGACTCCAAACAATATTATTTAACCAATTTACGAAAGCTTCCACCATTCCCCCTCCTTTTTTATAAAGAATATTCAGAATATATATAAAATTATAAGTGTATACCGAATCTAGGACAATATTATTTTAATAAAGTAAACATATTTTTGTATAAAAAAACAAAGTATATATTTGTTTTATATACTTTGCTTTGAACTAAATGTATTATATATTCACAATTGCTTCTCTTTTTATAATTCTTTCGTATAGCTCTTCCGATAATTTCAAGAAATTATTAGGCATATCTTTTCCTTTAAACTTCTTTTGAAGCGTTCCATATAAACCTATATCACGTAGACGTAAAAATAGCGGTAACGATTCATACCAACTATCCGCCAGCCTATGCTCATATTCGTATCCTTTTCGTAACACTTGTAACTGTTTACGAGCAAAGTCTGTCTTCTCTTCCGCTGTCCACGGTGTAAATAGAACAGAGTAATAGAGAACCATCGCTAAATCGTGTATAAAGTAATTATAAGCCGCATCATCAAAATCAAAGATCGTTAGCTCTTTTCCATCATAATGAAAATTCCCTGGATGAATATCACCATGCATAAGGCCGAACGTTTCTCTTTCAATTGGAAGAGCCTTTATCTCATCCATTAATACCGCAGCAATATTTTTCACTTGATCATCTTCTAATTCATTAACAATCCCACTCTCATCTTCTTCCCACGTATCACGATGATCCGTTTTAGGATAGTTCATTGTTAGACGATGCAGTTGTCCAATCGCTTTTCCCCATGCTTCAAAGAGAGGCTCGCCCCAATAAGGCGATTCTTCTCCTTTTACTTGCTCCCCTTTTGCATATGTAAATAAGGAAGCGAAAAAGCAAGTTCCATCCTCTGCTCCGATTTCTTCTACAAGATTTTGAGACGTTGAGTAAAGAGGTCCCGCTACCTTTGCCCCGTTTCCCGCAACATATCGTAAAAAATCTAGTTCAGCCTCTACCTCTTGTTTAGATCGATGCGAAGAATGCGTTAAACGTAATACATAGTCCTCATCATTATCACCCTTCGCCTTAAAAATATAATTCTCAAAATCTCCAAGCGGCTTCTCTTCCACTGTTACATGAAACAAACTCGCTGCTCTTTTTAAAATCTCTTTCGTAAAAACACGTTCTACAGCTATTTCCATATGTATCCCTCCTATATATCTTCTTAATTCGACATAAATGTTAAAAGTACTGCTATGAAATTGAATAATGTACAAAAGACAATGTAACGTAACTTTCAACCCTCTTTTTAAAAAAATAATTCAAGCATAAATTTCTCACAAACGACAAAAATTAACAGAAACAATTGCACTTTAAAAGAGGTAGAAATTATGACCGAACAGGAAAGTTCACAACAAGATAATAACAAAAAGCATATGTTTCCATCACTTCCGGAAAATATTAATTACATTGAAAATAAGCTATGTCACTCAGATGATATAAAAAAATTAGATGTCCCATTTCAAAACGGCAAAGGAACAATCTTATATATCGAATCTTTAGCAGACCCCAATTTAATCCATCAATTAGCTCTTGAGCCTTTATTAACTCGGTCGGATTTGGCTTTAGATAAAGCTTTTGCCACATTAAATATGAAAAAAGAAACAAATTTAAATTACGGTTTGCAGCTTTTATTACAAGGAAAATCATTATATTTTCATGAACACGTCGACAGTTTTTGTATTTTTGAAACAGCTTTATCGTTAAAGAGAGATATAGCAGAGCCTGATAATGAAGGCATTGTACGTGGACCACATACTGGTTTTGTAGAAGATTTAGCAACCAATTTAGCTTCCATTCGTAAACTCATAAAAAGTCCAAATATCGTCGTTAAATATTTCACACTTGGTGAAGAAATGCATACGAAAGTGGCAATTGCTTATATGCAAAACATAGCGAATGACGAGTTAGTTACAGAAGTAAAAAGAAGGTTAGAAACGATTAAGACAGATGCACTTATGCCTCCGGGATATATACAAGAATTTATAGAGGATACGTCTTTCTCACCATTTCCGCAGCAATTAAATACAGAGCGTCCAGATAGAGTCGCAGCAAATTTAATGGAAGGACGAGTTGCTATTTTATCTGATGGAGATCCAACAGCGCTCATCGTTCCTGTTACATTATTCGCTTTCTATCAATCGCCAGATGATTATAATAACCGCTGGATTGTCGGTTCTTTTGTCCGAATGATTCGCTTAGTGAGTTTCTTGATTGCTTTTCTCTTACCAGCTATATATATCGCAACCGTAGCCTTTCATCCTGATGTATTGCCGCTCGAACTTGTGTATACAATTAAAGCTTCATTAGAGAAAGTACCACTTCCTCCTATTTTTGAAGCTCTCTTAATGGAATTAATATTTGAATTATTACGGGAAGCTGGTATTCGTTTGCCGAGCAGAGTTGGACAAACAATCGGTATTGTAGGCGGTTTAGTAATTGGTGATGCAATTGTAAAAGCTGGACTTGTTTCTTATACGATGATTATCGTTGTAGCTTTAACTGCCATCTCATCTTTTCTCGTTCCATCAAACGATATGAGTTCAGCTGTTCGAATTCTTCGTTTTCCATTAATGCTCCTTGCTGCCCTATTCGGATATGTAGGCATCTCATTCGGTCTCATTATAACTTTCGTTCATTTATGTCAGCTACATTCATTTCATACACCATATCTTTCTCCTGTTGCCCCGATGCGGATAAAAGATATGAAAGATTCTTTTGTAAGACTACCAATTTGGTCATTTTGGGAACGACCACATGATCCAAAACCGAAAAAAATGCAGCGCCAACATGTAACGAGAGAGGATGAGGACGGTGACAAACACGCAAAGTAAAATTTCGCTAGTTCAATTTACCTTTTTCGTTATTCAATGCCAAATTGGAGTGGGTATACTTTCCCTGCCTAACCGTCTTCACCCAATAGCAAAAGGTGGTGGATGGATTTCCGCGCTCATCGCCGGGCTTGCGATTCAGCTTATTATTTTACTTATGTGGCTTTTCTTAAAACGATTCCCTGATGCAGATATGTATGAAAGTGTTTGTATGCTATTTGGTAATAAGTTTGGAAAACTATTAGGTTTTGCTTATGTTTTTTACTTTACTCTTATTGGTATGACGGTTATGTTGAATGCTTGTAATGTCATTAAAGTTTGGATATTACAAGCTACTCCTTGGTCTGCCATTCTCATCCTATTTACAATAGCTTGTTGCTATGTAGCCTATAATACATTTAAAGTAATTGTGCGATTTTATGTCATGGCTTCTATTCTTATTTTCCCAATGGCACTTTTAATTGGACTTGGGCTCTCACGGGCTGACTTTTCTTATATTTTTCCCATTACAGAAGCTGGATGGTGGAATATTATTCAAGCATCCAAAGAAACAATTACAGCCATGTATGGTTTTGAAATTATTCTTATCGCTTTCCCAAAAGTAAATGGGAGTTCTATTGCAAAACTGAAAGCCATTTCTATCGCCAATGGATTTGTAACTCTCTTTTATACTTTTACCGTTTGGATTTGCTTTATCGTATTTAGTCCAAAACAAGTTGAACTTATTCCAGAGCCAGTTGCTTACTTATTACGCTCCTTACATATCGGAATTATAGATCGAACCGATTTACTATTTATACCAATATGGATGATAACAGTTGTGGCTTCTATTGCTAGTTATTATTGTGCTGCTTCAATCGGAGTGGGACATATATTCAATCTTGCTAATCATAAAAAAGCTGTTCCAATCATTGGTATTATTGCTTTTAGTGTAGCCTTATTTATAGATACACCTGAAGAATTAAAAGTAATCTCAACTTTCACTGATAAGTTCACCTATATTTTCATCGTTGTCCTCCCTCTTTTATTTCTACTTTATTCTGTGATACGAAATAAGAAAGGAGAACAGTATGTTCAAAAGAAAAGCTAAATTACTTTCTATATTATGTGCTAGTTCCGTCCTTTCTGGCTGTTGGGATCAAGAACCATTAAGGGAAGCAAGGTTAGCTTATAGTATTGGATCTGATATTACGGAAGAGAATCAACTCCAGCAAACAATCGAACTCGTAAAAAGTTCAAGCGGAGAGCAATCTTCATTCGAAAATGAAATACATTCAGCAACGGGTCATAACATAAGGGATACAAGCGATGCCCTAAAAAAAAATGTTACTGGGAATATTCGCTATTTTAAATATGGTGTTCAATTACTAGGAACCAAAATTCTAAAAAAGGGGATACTACCCTATTTAGATGTCAGCTTTCGGGACCCAACAAATCCAACTGCTTTAGTAAAGCTTATTGCAGTAGATGGTGAAACATCGGAGATACTAGAAAAAAAGAAAGTAGGAAATTTACTAATTGGAGATTTTCTAAAGAAAAAAGTGAAAAGCTTAGAAGATATGAGTGTATTTCCAAAAGAAACTTTAGAAACAGCTGCTACAAAAATGTTAGATCCCGGTAAAGACTTTACCCTCCCTTCTATAAAAATAAAAGGAAAAGAAGTAATTACAAACGGGTTAGCTTTATTTAACAATGATAAATTGACTGGACATTTACCTTTAAAACAATCTGTTTTATTCGTATTATTAACCGGAAAAATGGGAACAAGTGCCCGTATAACCCAAAAACTTACTAGCGATGAATCCGAGAAGACATCTGACTATTTAACAATGGAAGTGAGTAATCGGAAATTAAAACGAGACTTAAAAATAACAACAGATAAAAAAGGAAATGTTTATGCTCACATTAAGCTTCACTTAAAAGTTATCGCTCTTGAAGCTCCAAGAGACAATCTTTACAAAATGGATGAAAGAAAAAAACTAAATAAAGAATTATCGAAACAACTTACAAAAGAAGCGAAAAAAATAACAAATAAGCTACAAAAGGCAAATTGTGATGCTTTCGGGATTGGTAGACACCTTATCGCATATCACCCTGATTTATGGAAGAAAAAAAATTGGAATAAAGATTATGCAAAAGTAAAGTTTAAACCTGAAGTAGAAGTAAGCATTTTGTATAGTGGTGTCTTAAAATAAAAGGTTGTATGCCACGCGGGCATACAACCTTTTTATTTCGTATATCGATATACAATTGATTCGTATGGTCTTAAGTTAAGTTTTGTAATATCCTTACTGGAATCTTTATAATTCGACAGTAGTACTTCTTGTTTCATTCCATGTAATTGAACGTGCGCTGGTACAGAGTACGTTATTTCTTCTCCATAGAAGTTATTTATAACAAGTAGCACTTCACTTTCTGTAGTACGAGTATATGCCCAAACTTTAGGATCATTTTTATCCAAAATAGCATATTCTCCTTCTGTAATTACATCATACGTTTTTCTAAGTTCTATTAACTCTTTATAATGATAAAATACAGACTCTTTATCTTCTAATGCCTTCTCTACGTTTATTTCTTTAAAGTTTTCAGCCACTGAAATCCAAGGTGTACTTGTTGTAAAGCCACTGTTCATCTCTTCATTCCACTGCATTGGAGTACGGGAGTTGTCACGAGATTTTTGTTTTAAAATCCCGATAATCTCTTCTTTTGATAATCCTTCTTCCAGCTTTATATCATATATATTTAACGATTCTACATCGCGATATTGCTCAATAGACTCAAATTTAGGATTCGTCATACCGATTTCCTCACCTTGATAAATATAAGGTGTGCCCTGCAACATATGCATAGCTGTCGCTAACATTTTTGCAGACTCATTTCTATACTTCTCATCATTACCGAAGCGTGACACGATACGAGGCTGGTCATGATTACACCAGAATAACGCATTCCATCCTCCACCTTTTTGCATTTCAATTTGCCAATTAGACATAATCTCTTTTAATTTAATAAAATCAAAATTCGCTTTCGTCCACTTATCACCATTCGGATAATCTACTTTTAAATGATGGAAACTAAACGTCATACTTAATTCATTACGCTCAGGATTTGAATATTTAATACAATTATCAATTGTCGTAGATGACATTTCTCCAACTGTAATTACATCTTTCCCTTCAAAAACATTTCGGTTCATTTCTTGTAAATATTCATGAACACGCGGGCCATCTGTATAATATTTACGGCCATCGCTTGTCGCCGTACTTCCGTCATCATTTAAGAACTGTTGATCTTTTGAAATTAAATTAATAACATCTAATCGGAATCCAGTTACCCCCTTATCAAGCCAAAAGCGCATCATATCATATACTTCTTCACGAAGTTTTTCATTTTCCCAGTTTAAATCCGCTTGTGTCTCATCAAATAGATGTAAATAATATTGCTCTGTCTTTTCATCATATTTCCAAGCAGACCCACCAAACTTAGATTGCCAATTATTTTTTTCATCACGCCAAATATAGTAATTACGATATGGATTATTTTTATCTTCCTTCGCTTCTTTAAACCACTTATGTTCCGTCGAACTATGATTTACAACGATATCAAGCATAATTTCAATGTTACGTGCTTTCGCTTCTTCTAAAAGCTCTTCAAACTCTTCCATCGTTCCGTAAGATGGATCAATACGGTAGTAATCACTTACATCGTATCCATTATCATTTTGTGGTGATTGGTATATCGGTGTTAACCAAATATAATCTACTCCGAGTTCTTTTAAATAATCTAGTTTCTCTGTAACCCCTTTTATATCACCGGTTTCTTTATTGTAATAGCTATTAAAGCTCTTCGGATAAATTTGATAAACTACACTTTTATGCCAATCCTTCATGTTTAACTTCCTCCTACTTCTGTTTTACTCGTTTTGCAAATAACCACGTTAGCGTAAATGGGATTACAACTGCGATAATCATTCCGACAATAAACATTGGAATCGATTTCGGAATGATAGAAATAAATGCGGGTAATCCACCAATTCCGATAGCAGGTGCTAATACACCATTTAACGTAATAAATATCGCTGCCACAGCCGATCCTATAATTGCTGCATAGAATGGAAATTTATTTCGTAAATTCACACCAAACATAGCTGGCTCTGTAATACCGAAATATGCTGAAATTGCTGATGTAGATGCCATACTTTTATCATTTTGGCTTTTAGAAATCCAGAACATCGCAAGTGCCGCACTACCTTGCGCAATGTTAGAAAGGGCAATCATTGGCCAAATGAATGTACCACCGTGTTGTGCAATTAATTGTAAATCGATAGCAATAAACATATGATGCATACCTGTAATTACAAGTGGTGCATATAATGCTCCAAACAATACTGCTCCAACTACTGGTACTGTTTCATATACACCTACTAATCCAGCTGTTAATAAATCTCCAATATGACGTGTAACTGGACCAATAATCCCTAATGCTAACACACCTGTTACGACAATCGTTGTAATTGGTACAACTAGCAATTGAATTGCATTTGGTACATGTTTCTTTAAGAAGATTTCCACTTTACTTAATACAAATGCTGCTACTAAAACCGGTAAGATTTGACCTTGATACCCTACCTTTTCAATTTGAAATACGCCTAAAATATCGAAGTACTCAATCTTTTGTCCGTCTAAACCAGTTGCTGCTTTTCCGTAATCCCACGCGTTTAATAATGCTGGATGCACAAGCATTAATCCCATAACAATCCCTAATATCGGACTACCACCAAAACGCTTTGTTGCTGACCAACCGACAAGTGCTGGTAAGAATACGAATGCTGTATTCGCCATCATATTAATTAAATCCCAAAGCCCACTTAAGTTTGGATATACATCTAATAAATTTTTACCTTCAAAGAATAAGTCCTTCGCCCCTAATAGATTGTTAATTCCCATTAGTAAACCAGCTGTTACGATTGCTGGTAATATCGGCATAAATACATCTGAAAATACTTTTACAAACTTTTGAGCTGGATTTAGCTTTTGATTTCCAGAATCTTTCACATCAGCTACTGTCGCTTCCTTCATACCTGCAAGCGTTATCAATTCAGCATATACTCGATCAACATCTCCTGGACCAATTACAATTTGAAATACCCCAGCGTTATGAAACGCTCCCTTTACTAATGAAACAGACTGCAATTTATCGTTATCTATTTTACTTTCATCTTTTAAAGCGATACGGAGTCTCGTTACACAGTGCGCAGCTTGTTCAATATTGTCTTTCCCACCAATATACTGCAACACTTCCTCTGCTGTTTTACGATAGTCTTTCCCCATATTCCCGTCCCTCTTTTCTTTTTTTGATACCGTTTACAATTACATATTAACTCGTATATATAAGTTAGTCAACACTCGTATATACGAGTTTGCGATTTTTTTATAAAAAAAGAGATGAAACGTTATTTCGTTCCATCTCCTTATTTTCTCCGCGCCACATCCGAAAAATGAAAAATATCTAAGCGATGGCGTGATTCTGTGTATTCGAACTGACTTCCATCATAAAAATGCGTAAAGTTTTTCACAACGACAACATAATCTGTTCCATTTAAATCTAAATACTTTCTATCGTCCTCTGTACATGGTTGCACTTCAATTACCCTCTGGGAGTAACTAATAGGAAGACCTAGTTCTTTCTCAATGTATTTATAAATGGATTCTGCTGCAATTTCACTCGTTAATCCAGGAATATATTCCGATACAAAATGATTGATATCCAAAATTACTTTTTCTCCATCAATATTTCGTACGCGTTTAATATGATCTATTTCTGTCTTCTCTTTCACATTTAATAGCTTTGCAACCTCTTTTGTCGCTTTTACTTTCTCCATTTCTACGACTTCAGTAATACAATGGCGTCCTAAACGTTCATTTTCTTCTTGAAAACTTACAATACCACCAAAGTTGAATTCAATGTTTTTTCGCTTTAAAACAAAAACACCTTTTCCGTGTATTTTTTGAACATATCCACGTTCTTGTAATAAATCTACAGCTTTTCTTACAGTACCACGACTCGCTTCATACTGCTTCATTAATTCAGTTTCTGATGGGATTTTGCATCCCTCTTTTAATTGTTTATTATCAATAGACTTGCTGATTGCTGTATAAATTTGTTCATACTTACTCATCATCTATAATAGCCCCTTGTCACCTTGTAATTCTATATGTATTATACCATGCTACACTCTTCTGCCAATCTCTCACTTATTTTCCAGTATAGGAAAAATAAAGGTAAATATTTAATCTTTAAAACGTATTTTTATAAAAATTTTTATATTTTTCTTTTCATTCAAAAAAACATGTAGTATACTAACTTCAAAATCAGAGGAGAAAGGGAGCAAAGAACTATGCTTACTTATACAACAATTGTAGTTACATTTGCACAAAAACATCATCATCATACGTAACCCTTGAAACCTAGCGGAAAAATTACGCGTAGGTACAAGGGTTATTCCCGTTGTACCTACGCTTTGGCGAAGAGCCATGTAGGTATTTTTTATCTACATGGCTCTTTTTTTATTCCCAAAAAGCTAGTGAAAAATGATGTTTAAGCAAAACTTACTACAAAGGAGTTAACAAAAATGGAAACGAAAAAATGGGGATTATGGATTTTAACAGCTTTTGTTATCGGAAATATGGTTGGCGGTGGCGTATTTATGCTCCCAGCAAATTTAGCACAAGTATCAGGTCCAATGGGCTCTACACTTGCATGGAGTATTACAGGTCTTGGCGTATTTATGATTGCACTCGTGTTTGGAAATTTAGCAATTCGAAAACCAGAATTAAAAGCGGGGCCACAAAGTTACGCTCAAGCAATGTTCCCTTCAAAAAAAGCGGGTAAAGTTGCAGGATATAGTATGGCATGGGGATATTGGGCTGCGAACTGGGCTGCAACAGCATCTGTTATTATTTCCTTCGCTGGATATTTATCAACATTCTTTCCAGTTTTACAAAGTAAGCAAATTCTCTTTTCAACGAACGGATTTTCACTAGAACTCGGAAAAGGATTAACTTTCCTCGTATGTAGCCTTATGTTATGGGGAATTCAATATATTCTTTCTCAAAATATTGATCGAGCTGGAAATATGAATCTTCTTGCTACCATTGCAAAAATTATCGGATTCACAATGTTTATTGTAATCACATTATTCATTTTCAATGCCTCTAATTTCGGAGATGGGCAAACATTTATGAATGAAGCAGGACAATCGATTTCGTTAGGTGGACAAATTAATTCAGCTGCTATCGCAACACTTTGGGCGTTTATCGGTATTGAATCTGCTGTCATGCTTTCTAACCGTGCAAAATCTCAGCGCGATGTAAAAAAAGCTACCATTTTTGGATTAATTATCGCTCTTCTTATTTACATGTCAATTACTCTACTTACAATGGGAGCTCTCTCGCAAGATGCTTTAAAAGAGTCTCAAAAACCATTAGTAGACGCATTAAATTTAGCAATTGGCAATAAAGGCGCATATATAATGGCTTTACTTGCACTTGTATCTTTATTTGGATCTACAGTTGGCTGGATCGTTGTTAGTTCAGAGGTACCTTACCAGGCAGCAAAGAATGGACTTTTCCCGAAGTTTTTCGCGAAAACAAATAAAAAAGGTAGTCCTTCAAAATCATTATTGATTACAAATGTGATGACGCAAATTTTCTTATTCTCAACGATTTCTGGTACTGTATCAGAAGCTTATAATTTCGCTATCGTTGTAGCAACATTAGCTTATTTAATTCCATACCTTGTTTCTACACTGTACCAATTCAAATTAGTTATTACAGGAGAAACGTATGATATACTGCCTGGCTCTCGAATAAAGGACGGGATTATCACTACATTAGCATTTGTATACTCTATTTGGGTTATCAAAACGGGAACTGCTGATTTAAAAACGTTCTTCTTAGGAATCGGATTGTTCGTATTAGGTCTTATTCTTTATCCAGTACTAATGAAAAACTCCCAAAAAATGAATTAAAAAAAGAGAAGCTACCCGCTTCTCTTTTTTATTCAAAATCTGTAATCAACTTTTTTTTTAACTCTCCTACAGATAAAGGTTTCGCATAATAAAATCCTTGTACATAATCACAACCCATAGATTGTAATAAACTTTCTTGCTCTACTGTCTCTACCCCTTCAGCAACTACTGCTAGATTTAAGCTATGGGCAATTTCAATAACAGATTTTACAATCGTTCGCTCTGGCTGTGCATGATCATAATGAAATTCACGAATAAAATTACGATCAATTTTTACTATATCCAGCGGTAATTGTTTTAAATAATATAAGGAAGAATAGCCCGTTCCGAAGTCGTCTAAAGCAATTAAAATACCCATATTTCTTAATTCTTGTAATGTAGCAATAATATAATCAAAATGACGAACAGCAATGCTTTCCGTTATTTCTAAAATTAAACGATTCGCAGGAAAACCAGTTCTCCTTAAAATACTACGTACAGATATAATAAAACGCTTTTGCATTAATTGTTGTATGGATAAATTCACAGATAACTTTAGTCCTTCTTCATACTCCGGCAATGTTTTAAACAAGCGGCATGACTTTTCTAATACCCAGTCTCCTAGTTTTATAATAAGTCCAGATTCTTCAGCTACTGGAATAAATTCGTCTGGCGAAATCGGTCCTTCTTCTGTTGAACAACGTGCTAAAGCCTCAATACCAGTATATTTCTTCGTTTTCAAATCAATAATAGGCTGCAACGCCACCTCTAACTCTTCATCACGAATTGCCTTTTGCAAAGCAAATTCAATTTTCATTCTACGATTTATTTTTGCACGTAACTCACCTGTAAAGAAGCACGCTGCATTTCTCCCCTGTTCTTTCGCACTATACATAGCTAAATCCGAATTCTTCAATAGAGTTTCTACATCTTGTCCATCTTGCGGATATGAGCACAGTCCTAGACTAGCTGAAATGTATACTTCATGACCTTCAAGCATAAATGGTGCCTGAAAGCATGACAATACAGATGTCGCTAGCTGCCTCATCTCATCTTGTGTATGATTTTTTGTTAACAACACAAATTCGTCGCCACCCAGCCTAGCCAGAACATCTTTCTCTCCTAGCACATAATGCAACCGTGAAGCAACTTCGCTTAAAAGTAAATCTCCTATCATATGACCTAGCGTATCGTTTACTAATTTAAAACGATCCAAATCAAAATAAATCATACCAAACTCTTTTTTATCTGCAATCAATTCGTTAACAGTCGTTATTAATTGTAAACGGTTCGGTAAACTCGTTAAAGCATCATGATACGCAAGCTCCCTATAACGACTTTCACTTAACCGCAACCTCTGTTCTGCTTCTTTCCTACTACTAATATCATTTCGGATCGCAATAAATTGATATGGCTCTCCTTTTTCATTTAAAAATGGAACAATTGTTGTTTTAACCCAATAATATGTACCATCTTTTGCTTGATTTCGAATCTCACCTCTCCATACTTTTCCGCTCAAAATACGCTTCCATAGCATTTGAAAAAATGTTTTCGGGTGATGTCCTGAATTTAAAATACGATGATCTTTCCCTATTAACTCTTCTCGTGTATATTTGGAGATTTCACAAAACTTATCATTTACATATGTAATAAGACCCTTTCGGTCTGTAATCGCAACAATTGAAGACTCATCTAATGCTAACTTTAAATCTCGCAATGAAGATTCATATAATGCATGACCTCTTTGTTCTAGCATGCGCATCTCTCCTTGCTTCCTATCTGACTAAAACACAACTTGTTTCTTTTCATAGAAATAGAGATATTTCATTTCCTAATAATCGTCCTTTACATACATCACGTTTTGAAATATGCCGATTAAAATAACATAATATTATTTGTAATAAAAAGCAATATAATACCGTTTCAATTATAAATAGTAGTTTTCGAATTATAATAACAAAATATTAACATATTTTCACCTTAATTTTGGAAGTATTTTATAAATAAATACTTTATTAAGCAAAAAAGAGGATAACCTCTTTTTTGTTTAATACGGATATGGTGTTGGATATGGCGCTGGATATGTTACTGGGTACGGTGCTGGATATGGCGCTGGATATGTTACTGGGTATGGTGCTGGATATGGCGCTGGATATGTTACTGGGTATGGTGCTGGATAGTAGCCTCCACCTGCTGCACCCGTTAATGCGCCAGCTGTAAGCCCACCTAACACACCTCCAGCAAAACTTCCTGGGAAAAAGCCACCGCCCCATGAGCCTCCACCCCAGCCCCATCCACCTCCGTGATGATGATGGTGATCATGGTGATTGTGTCCTCCATGGTGGTGATGTCCGCCATTATGGTTGTGCCCCCCATGATGATGATTACGATAATACAATCCGTTATTTTCTATATAATTCATGTTTCCCCGCTCCTTTTCGATTTTTTCATTTTCATATGCGTTAAGAGTGAGATAAAAAATGGGATAGTACACTGTATGTAGGACAAATGCGGAAAGTATAGGTGAAATGTCTATATTTTGTAAAAAAAGCAAAACACCTTATAATAAAGATGTCATATTACATCTTCTATTTAAGAAGTCTATATTGAAAAAAAGATTAGGGGAATTATATAGAAATGAAGAAGCCTATCGTTCAATTACTATTAATATTTACAATTGTATCTATCGTTCTGTTCCTATTAAATACATCTTATATTTCGTTATATACATTTGTCGGCGTTCTCTGGTCCATCACAATTGTAGGAATTTCATTCGTCATTTTTATCGAAAATAGGTCTCCTCAAAGTACCTTAGCGTGGTTTTTAGTATTAGCACTTCTTCCCGTTATAGGTGTGCTTTTATACTCTATTTTCGGGCGTAGCCGTTGGAGAAGAAAAAAGCATCTTCATCGTTCAGAAGAACAAAGAAAGTTATTCCGTGAAATATTAGAAGGAAGACGACTAGAGTTATCACTCAAAGTCCCATTAAGTGAACGCTCTGTCCATTTAACAAAAGTCATACAAAAATTTGGAGGCGGACCCGCCGCAGATAGAACAACTACAAAACTTTTAACAAATGGTGATCAAACATTCTCAGAAATTTTGCAAGCGATTGAGCAAGCAAAACATCACATACATATTCAATACTATATTTATAAATCTGATGAGATTGGTACAAAAGTTCGGGATGCGTTAATAAAAAAAGCAAAAGCTGGTGTTATTGTACGTTTCCTTTATGATGGATTAGGAAGTAATACGTTAAGAAGACGCTTTTTAAAACCTATGAAAGAAGCTGGGATTGAAATTGTTGAATTTGACCCTATTTTTTCAGCTTGGTTACTTGAAACAGTTAACTATCGTAATCACCGTAAAATTGTCATTGTAGATGGAGAAATCGGTTTTACGGGGGGACTCAACGTCGGTGATGAATATCTTGGCCGTTCAAAAAAATTTCCTGTTTGGCGTGATAGTCATTTAAAAATAGAAGGAAAAGCGTTATATAAATTACAAGCAATCTTTCTAGAGGATTGGCTCTATGCATCTAGTGGATTGAATACTTATTCTTGGGATCCATTTATGAATAGACAATACTTCCCAGGTAAAGAAATTTCAAGTGCAGAAGGTGCTGTGCAAATTGTAGCGAGCGGACCAAGCTCAGATGATAAAAGCATTCGTAATACGTTATTAGCTATTATGGGCTCTGCAAAAAAATCGATTTGGATTGCTACACCATACTTTATTCCAGATCAAGAAACCTTAACATTATTACGTTTAAGTGCAATATCTGGCATAGATGTACGCATTTTATATCCTGGTAAAAGTGATAGTATTATTAGTGATCAAGCATCCCAGTCCTACTTCACTCCACTTTTAAAAGCTGGTGCCTCCATTTATAGTTATAAAGATGGCTTTATGCATGCAAAAATTGTAATTGTTGATGATAAAATTGCAACAATCGGTACAGCAAATATGGATGTACGCAGCTTTGAATTGAATTACGAAATTATTAGCGTACTGTATGAATCAGGAACTGTTCATGATATTAAACGTGATTTTGAAGAAGACTTTAAGCATTCCACTGAAATTAAATGGAACGCTTTCCAAAAAAGAAGTATCAAAAAACGAATATTAGAGTCTTTTATGAGGCTCATTTCTCCTTTACTATAAGCAATCAATGTACTATTGATTGCTTTTTCTTTTATATTTGTCCCCTCTCCTTTTCTTTGCATACCATATTAAAACAAGTTATCATAAGATGTATTACTTTATGAAAATAATGTTAGGTGGGAAATACATGTTAGAACAATTTCATATACATGCTGATTTAAAACAACAGCTCTCTACAATTCACGAAAAGAATAAGCAAGAAGCTGGTGAAAATGCACATTTAATCGGTACAAAAATATATAAAGCATCTGATAATAGCATTATCGAAGATGCCATTACAGCACTTCTTCTTGGCAAAAACATTCTATTAAAAGGGCCGACTGGTAGTGGTAAAACAGTACTAGCTGAAACGCTTTCTTCTTTATTCCAAAAACCAATGCATAGCATTAACTGTTCTGTCGACCTAGATGTAGAAGGTATTTTAGGATACAACACACTACAAACGAAAGATGGCGCATCTGAAGTTGCATTCGTTAACGGTCCTCTTATGAAAGCAATGAAGAACGGTCATTTCCTATATATTGATGAAATCAATATGGCAAAACCTGAAACGTTACCACTTCTTCACGGTGCATTAGATTACCGTAAAATGATTACAAACCCGTTTACACAAGAAGTTGTATACGGTGATGACGAATATCGCGTAATCGCGGCAATTAATGAAGGTTACGTTGGTACAAGTGAACTGAACGAAGCGTTAAAAAACCGTTTCGTTATTATTGAAGTTCCTTACATTCAAGGTGATACATTAAAAGAATTATTATTAGCAGAATCAAAATTAAAAGATGTTGCAACAATTGAAAAGTTCGTTGCATTTGCAAGCGATCTTATGCCTTTAGCTCGTGATGGCCGCGTAAGTGAAGAAGCAGCAAGTATTCGTGGCATTATCGATGCATGTGATTTAGGTGTATATATTCCTGTTATGCGTGCAATTGAACGTAGTATTATCGCAAAATTAAACGATGAAACAGAACAAATGACTGTCCGTGAATTAGCAGAAAGTTATTTCTTTGAGGGATAATTCATGAGACAAATTTTTAGTGACAAAAAAATTGATGCGTCGCTGTTTCTACAAATGGAAAACTTAATGTATGCCCTTCTCAAAGAAGATGATGCCTACCTTGAGTATGGCTATAAAGCATACTACGACGAAATTGAAAAAAAGGTTGTCATTAGTCACTTTTGGGATGATCGAAAAGAAGAGGATACAGTAATCGGATTAAAAAGCGAAGTGTTTTTAAAAGCACTTGGTAATAAACATTACTCGGACATGACTTTAATTCGTTCTTATGCAATTGAATTGCAAGAATCACCATTAAAAAAGTTTTTAACACAATTATTTGTTCTATTAGAAGATTTACGTGTTGAGGAAATCGTAAAAAACTTACGCCCTGGCACAAAGCATGTTTTTAAAAGAAGAAAAGAAATGTATCGCAATTACTTTAGCTCACAAAATGAAATCAATCGCGTTCGTAACTATCACGGTGATCGCCTATTTTGTCTATGCTATCTTTCATTAACGAGCGATAAATATGAAATGTTTAATAATGAATATTTCGAGCAAATTGAAGCGATTTTGCATGAAACATTCCAAGCTCGTAATACGGAAGATATTATGTATATCGTTGAGAAAATTCGCTATCGCTTAGAGGAGCTTCTTGAAAGTGATATGCTTAACAACTATTTCGGGCATGCACCGCTTTATTTATCTGTCATTGCAGACGAAAAAAACTGTCGCGTCGAAGATTTAGCAAATGATGATACGCAGCTCATAGATGACGATGAAAATAAAAACAAAATGGATGAAAGCTTCTCAACATGGCACCGTGAAAATAAAAACAATGAAAACGAGAACTTTTTACGCTTTGAATTAGAAAGCGGAACAAAAACAAATATGATGGGTGACACTGCTCGCGAATCAGAAGATGGCGACCAAGCACTTGGCTCTGTACAAGGTACTTCTCAAAAAAGTACACAATCTAACTTTGATGGTGCTGACACAAAAGAAGCACCAGCTTCTCACGCTTCTAGTCAAAATGATGGTGCATATGGTAAATATAACACTGGCGCTTCTCATACATTTAAAGAAGCACGTAAACCAAATCCTGATGAGAAAAAGGATTACCAAGCTATCAAATCAGTCGTTAATAAAGATGTAAAAGAATTAAAGAAAATTATTGAAAAAACGATTGAAAATAAAACGAATGCAAATAGTGATAAATATTACGGAAGACTTCGTAAGAAATTCCTTCGTATTTATACTGAAAAGCAGCCTCGTATGTTTTATAAAAAAGGGCAAGAATCACAAGAGCTCGACGTTGCATTCCAACTATTAGTAGACTGCTCTGGTTCTATGTATAACAAAATGGAAGAAACGAAAAAGAGTGTGGTCCTATTCCATGAAGCGTTGAAATCTTTAAAAATCCCGCACGCTATTAGCGGATTTTGGGAAGATGCTTCTAGTGCTAAACCTGAAGATAAGCCGAACGTTATCCATGAAGTTGTAACGTATAAAAACTCAACGTTACCAAACGTTGGTCCAGAAATTATGCAACTTCGCGAAGAAGAAGATAACCGCGACGGATATATTATTCGTATCGTTTCTGAAAAGCTTGCAAAAAGACCCGAAAAGCATAAATTCTTACTTGTCTTCACAGACGGTGAGCCTTCTGCGCTAGACTACCAACAAGATGGTATTTTAGATACGCATGAAGCTGTCAAACTTGCTCGTAAAAGTGGTATGGAAGTAATCGGAATTTTCATTGAAGAAGGCGAAGCGAAAGAAGCAACGTATCAATTAATGAAGAACATTTATAACCATCACTTCTTAGTTGCAAATCACGCTGAAGATTTACGTTTGAAGATTAAACCACTCTTGAAAAAGTTATTACTGAAGACGATTGAATAAAAAAAACAGGAGCGTTGCGCTCCTGTTTTTTTCTTTCAATCACTTTGTTTCTGGTTGAAACTTGTATGGAATGGCTACTTCTAATAATGAATCGAATCCTCCATCGTAGAATGGGAATCGTTCATTTGCGATTGTTCGATCCACCCACTCTATTGCGGAAATTTCCTCTTCATCTTCTGCTATAAGTTCACCTTTTACTACATTCGCTCGGAATGTAAATAATAGTGCATGATTCTCGGATTCTTCAAAGAATTTTTCATTGATCGCAACAAGTCCACCTGCCATAGCCGTTAAACCTGTCTCTTCTTTTACTTCCCTTACTAGAGCTTCCTCTAACGTTTCACCCTTTTCAACAGCCCCACCTGGCAATGACCAAACATTTTGTTCTACATTATGTACCATTAATATTTTATCTGTTTCTTCGTCATGTATTAGTGCATATACGACATCAACTCTTTGCATGTTGCTTTTCTCCTTCAATTAACTCATCCATTGTAAATAAAGAATGTAGTTGTAAGCCATCTTCTAATAAGTTTTCTCTTCCCTCTTTTGTTCGTTCAATTACGCCTAAAACATGATGTACATTCGCACCTAGTTCTCTTAAATCTTTCGTGCTTAATAGTATTTGACCACCTGTCGTAATAACATCTTCAACAACACAAACATTTTTCTCAGTAATATCAACGCCTTCTGCTAACTTGCATGTACCGTACTTTTTCGCTTCTTTTCTTACAAATACAACTGGTATACCTGTTTGTAAAGATAATGCTGTTGCTACTGGAATTCCTCCCATCTCTAAACCCGCCAGTACTTCTGTCTCAGGAGGAATGAGCTCTTTCAATTGTTTAGCAATTTCTAATAACAGTACTGGATTAGATTCAAATAAGTACTTATCAAAGTATTGATTTGATACTTGTCCTGATCGAAGCTTAAATGTTCCCGTTAAACGTGACGTATTGTAAATTTCCTTTGCTAACTCCCATTTCTCCATTCCCTGTCTCCCCTTTACACACAAATTAACTCATTCTATCACATTTGTAATTATTTGTATATTCCTAAAATACAAATAAAAAGGGTCGATTCCTAAGAATCGACCCTTTTTATTAATTCATCACTAACTCAGCTGTGAGCTTTTTTTTTAACTTAGCCAACATGTCCGTTGTCATTTTGTCTAAATCGTATTCTGCTTTAAAGCCCCACTCTTTCATTGCTGCTGTTGCATCAATAGAGTTTGGCCAGCTATCAGCGATTGTTTGACGAGCAGGATCTACAGCGTAATCCATTGTAAACGCCGGGATGTGTTTACGAATTGATGCTGCGATTTGCTCTGGCTCAAAGCTCATTGCTGTAATATTGAACGCGTTTCTATGCACAAGTCTACTTGGATCAGCTTCCATTAATGAAATGATCGCTTGTAAAGCATCTGGCATGTACATCATATCCATGTATGTTCCTTCTGCAATGTATGAGGTGTATGTGCCTTTTTTAATCGCCTCATAATAAATTTCAACTGCATAGTCAGTTGTTCCGCCTCCTGGAGGAGCTACGTAAGAAATTAACCCTGGGAAACGTACACCGCGCGTATCAACGCCAAACTTTTGATAATAATAATCACATAGTAATTCTCCTGCTACTTTGTTTACCCCATACATCGTAGTAGGACGTTGAATTGTATCTTGTGGCGTATTATCTTTCGGCGTTGATGGACCAAATGCACCGATAGAACTTGGCGTGAAAAACTTACAGTTTAATTCACGAGCTGCTTCTAATGCATTTACAAGTCCGCCCATATTTAAATTCCATGCAAATAACGGATTTTTTTCTGCTGTTGCTGAAAGTAAAGCTGCTAAATGAATAATTGTATCTACTTCATTACGCTTTGCGATATCATGTAGTTTTTGTCCATCTGTTACATCTAACGTTTCAAATGGACCAGACGTTACTACTTCACTATCTGTTTCACGAATATCTGTTGCAATAACATTTGATGCGCCGTATACATCACGAAGTTTCATTACTAGTTCAGAACCAATTTGCCCTAAAGAACCGGTTACTAGAATTTTTTTCATTTTCCCCACTCCTCATTTGCAAGCTATTCAAAAGATGTCGTTACTTAAATGATGCCCATTTCTTTCCCTACTTTTTCATACTTACGAATTGCTTCATCTAACATTTCTTTCGTATGAGCTGCTGTTGGCATATTACGAACGCGTCCGGTTCCTTTAGCTACAGTTGGGAACACGATAGATTTTGCATATACGCCTTCTTCATTTAGGCGTTTACTAAATTCTTGTGTTAATACCTCGTCACCAATAATACAAGGTGTAATTGGCGTTTCACTTTCCCCGATGTTAAAGCCAAGTTCTTTTAACCCTTGTTTTAAATAGCGACCATTTTCCCATAAACGATCATGCAACTCTGTGCTTTCCATTAAGATTTCAATTGATCTCATGCAAGCTGCAGCATCAGCTGGTGTTAATGCTGTAGAGAATAAGAATGGACGTGAACGAACTTTTAACCAGTCAATTAAGTTTTGTTTCCCTGCTACATATCCACCAATTACCCCAATTGCTTTTGATAATGTACCAATTTGGAAATCAACTTTATCAGACAGACCGAAGTGCTTTACAGTTCCTGCACCTTTTCCAAGTACACCTGAACCGTGTGCATCGTCTACGTATGTCATTAAATCTAATTCTTCCGCAATCTCAACAATTTCTGGTAGTTTTGCAACATCTCCATCCATTGAAAAGACACCGTCTGTAATTACCATTAATTTATTGTAAAGCCCTGATTCTTTCGCCGCGATTGCTTTTTGGCGTAAATCTTCCATATCAGAATGTTTATAAACAATAATTTTTGCTTTTGATAGACGACTACCATCAATAATAGAAGCATGGTTTAACTCATCTGAAAGGATCGCATCATTTTTATCCATAACGGCTGAAATCGCTGCCATATTACAGTTAAATCCTGATTGATAAGCAATCGCTGCTTCTGTATGTTTAAACTTTGCAATTGTTTCTTCTAATTTAATATGCAAATCTAAAGTACCGTTAATTGTACGAACAGCTCCTGCTCCAACGCCGTACTTATGAATTGCACCAATTGCTGCTTCTTGCAAACGGCTATCTGTTGCTAATCCAAGATAGTTGTTTGAAGATAAGTTAATATATTCTTTTCCGCCAATTGTAATGATTGGTCCATTTGAACTCTCAAGCGGATCAATTACGTTATAAAGCCCCTTTGATTTTAAATCCTCTAAATTTTCTTCTAAAAATTTTGCAAGTGTTTTACTAGACATCGTGAAGCCTCCCATCGTTCATGTAAGCGAATTATTGTCTTAATAGTTCTAATAATCCCTCTACTAGCTTAACACGTTTTCAGAATTTATTATAGAAAAATAGTTTAAAGTAACCGCTTACAACTCTAGATTATATACGATTCATTACAAGAAATCTATCATTTACTTTTCATATTTGGTAGAATAAAAAAAATATGTAAGGGGGGCTTCAATCATGGCATTTACTGAATCAGATGTATATAATAATGAAGCATTTTTTGAACAATATATGAAACGAAGATACCGAGCAAATAGCCCAAATGAATCACTTGAAAAGCCAGCCTTCTTTCAACTCATTGGTGATGTGAAAGGAAAGCGAATTCTCGATTTAGGCTGCGGTGACGCAAAATTTGGCAAGGAATTATTAGAAAAAGACTGCCACTCTTACACTGGTATTGAAGGCTCCGAACTTATGTATGAAAAAGCTAAAAAACAACTAGAAGATAAAAATGGGATCGTCCATTTTTTAAACCTCAAAGACTACACATACCCTCCTGCTACTTTTGATTTAGTAACATCTAGACTCGCCTTACACTATATTGAACATCTTCCTATCATTTTTCAAAATGTGTACGAAACTTTAAAAACAAATGGAACCTTTACTTTTAGCGTTCAACATCCTATTATTACCTCTTCATTTGAAAGCTTACAAACGAGCGGGAAAAGAACGAGCTGGCTCGTCGATGATTATTTTAAAATGGGTAAACGCGTTGAACCTTGGATTGATCAAGAAGTTATTAAATATCATCGTACAATGGAAGAATATTTCTCATTATTACAACAAACTGGATTTACGATTACAAACATAAAAGAAGCTACACCAAACCAAACTTATTTTCAAAGTACGGAAGAATATGAACGACGTTTACGTATTCCCCTCTTCCTCTTATTCTCTTGCCGAAAATAATAAGACGATGAACCCCTCATCGTCTTTTTCATTATCTCATTGCCTGAGCAACCTCTTTACGTACACGTCTTCCTTTTCCATGCGGGATACAAAGTGGCGTTCCAAATAACGGATCCGTACTGATTTGACACTCCATTCGGAATACATCACGTACTAGCTTCTCATCCACTACTTCTTCAGGTTTACCTTGTGCATATATTTGTTTATCTTGAATGGCTACAATATTGTCTGCATAACGACATGCTAAATTTAAATCGTGTAATACCATGACAATTGTTCTTTGTTCTGTTTCATTTAATTCGAATAATAAATCAAGCACTTCAATTTGGTGAGTCATATCTAAATAGGTAGTAGGCTCATCCAATAAAATAATATCTGTATCTTGTGCAAGCGTCATTGCAATCCAAGCACGTTGACGTTGTCCACCTGAAAGAGCATGTACATCACGCTCAGCAAATTCTGTCATCCCTGTTGCTGCAAGTGCTTTCTGTACCATTTCCTCATCTTTTTCTGACCATTGCTTCAGCCATGTTTGATACGGATAACGTCCTTGCTTTACAAGTTGCAATACTGTAAGCCCTTCTGGCGCTTGCGGTCCTTGCGGTAAAATTGCCATTTGACGAGCAATTTGCTTCGTTTGCATACTTTGAATAGCTTGATTATCTAACAAAATATCACCATTTGTTGGCTTTAATAATCTAGCTAGTGAACGTAATAAAGTTGATTTCCCGCAACCATTAGAACCAATGAAGATTGTAATTTCGCCTTTTGGAATTTCTAAATTCAACTCATCAATAATAATTGTTTCACCATAAGACAACGTCAAACGTTTCGTCTCCAATGCTTTTTGCATATTCATCTCCCTTTATGAATTCCGACTTTTATAAAGTAAATAAATAAAATAAGGTGCACCAATTGCTGATGTAAATACCCCTGCTGGAATTTCAAGTGGGGTGAAAACTGTACGCCCAATTAAATCTGCAGCAAGTACTAAAATTGCACCAACGATTGCCGCAACTGGGAGTAATGCACCATATAAAGAACCAACTAGTCTTCGTGAAATATGAGGTGCCATTAAACCGACAAATCCAATTCCTCCAGCAAAGGCAACTGCTCCACCAATTAAAGCTGTACTCAGTAATAACATGAATATGCGCGATTTCGTTAAAGGAACACCAAGTCCTACCGCAATATCATCCCCTAGCTCTTGCGCATTTAAATGTCTAGCAGCTATAAACGATATTACCGTTAAAATGAGAACCCACGGCGCAAGTACCATGACGTTTTGCCATGAAGATCCATAAACAGTACCTGTAATCCATACATTCGCTTGACTCGCTTGGTAAATTGGCGCTAACAACATAAACAAAGTCGTTGCCGCTTTCGTTAATGCCCAAAACCCAACACCAATTAAAACAAGGCTAATCGGTGATAACCCGTCATTTCTCCATGCAAATAAATATACAAAAAGCGCTACAATCGTTGCACCAACAAAGGCTGCTAGCGGCATATAATGAATGCTTACGGTTAGCGCATTATTTTTATCACTAAATATAGCTAAAAATAATACAACTGCAACACTTGCACCACCTGTAATCCCGATGATATCAGGAGAAGCCAGTGGATTTCGAACGAGACCTTGTAAAATACATCCTGCTACAGCAAGTGCAATTCCTACAAGGATGGCAATTAAAATACGCGGCATACGAAACTTATTTACAACCATATTGGACATCGCATCGCCATTTCCAGTGATTGCTTGCCATACATCATAAGGAGCAATTTTCATATCTCCCATACCTGCACTCGCAAAAAATAATCCTATTAAAACAACTAGTAAACTGAATAAGACGAGACAAGCTCGTTTATACATTAAAAACGAGAGCCCGCCTTTTCCTATACGAAACGGAATATACTTCTTCATTTGCTAAGCCCTCTCTTACGTGCAATATAAATAAAGAACGGTGCACCAATAAATGCTGTCATAACCCCTACTGGTACTTCTTGTGGCATAATGACATATCTTGCTGCTATATCAGCTAAAATCAATAGTATTGCACCTAACAAGCCGCTATACGGTATTCTCCATCTGTGATCTACTCCAACAAGAAACCTGGAAAAATGCGGAGTAATAATTCCAATAAATCCAATTGGACCAGCAACAGCAACTGAACCACCAGATAACAGGACAATAATAAGTAAAACGAATGATTTCATTAAAATTGTTCTTTGCCCAAGTCCTTTTGCAACGTCTTCCCCCATCATTAATGTATTTACTTTCCCTGCCATCATAATAGATGCAATCCAGCCTATTAATAAATACGGGAATACAGATTGTAAAATTTCTAACTTTCTTCCTTGCACAGATCCGGCAAGCCAAAATAATACTTCTTCAAGCGCCTTTTCATTTAAAACAAGTAATCCTTGTGTTAATGATGAAAATAACGCACTAATTGCGACCCCCGCTAATGTTAATTTAAGAGGCGTTGTCCCCTCTTTTCCTAAAGAACTAGAAGCAAATACAAGTACAGCTGCAACTGCTGCCCCCAAAAAGGCAATCCACGTGAAAGCTGATAGTGATGTCACGGAAAAAATAACAATTGCTACAACTATGAAGAAAGCAGCACCTGAATTTAATCCAATAAAATCTGGAGAAGCAAGTGGATTCTTCGTTAAAGTTTGCATAAGACAACCTGCAATGGCTAAACTAGCACCAACACTCGCTGCAATTAATGCTCTTGGTAGACGCACATTTTGAATAATAATATGTTCATTGGACCCATTAAAATGGAAAAAAGCATCTAACGCTAATTTCCAACTCGTATTTGTATATCCGAAAATAATACTTCCCCAAATACAAGTAATGACTGCAATGATTCCAACAAATAATCCAATCCATTTTGCTTGATTTGTTTTTAATAACATGCAGCGTTTCCCCTTCAATGTATAATGATACGTTGTAAGTGTATTTCAACTTAATTCTCATTGTCAACGGAAATGAGAATTATTTTCAACCGTATATATTGACAATCAAAAGATAAAGGCTTAATATCATGCTTGCTATTGAAAAAAATTCTCACTATGTAGGGGGTACATAATGAATTTCATGCCAAAGAAATCGTTTACAGTATTTGTATTTTTATTAGCCTTTTCACTACTTTTAAGTGCTTGTGGAAAATCAAATACGAAAGAAGATACAAAAAAAGAAATGATTACAGTTGAACATGCAATGGGTAAAACAGAAGTTCCTGCTAATCCAAAACGTGTAGTTATTTTAACAAACGAAGGAACTGAAGCTTTACTTGAGCTAGGTGTGAAACCAGTTGGGGCTGTAAAATCTTGGACTGGTGATCCGTGGTATCCACATATTAAAGATAAAATGAAAGATGTAAAAGTTGTTGGTGATGAAGGACAAGTGAACGTAGAAACTATCGCTTCTTTAAAACCAGACTTAATTATCGGTAACAAAATGCGTCACGAAAAAGTGTACGAGCAACTAAAAGCAATTGCACCTACTGTGTTCTCTGAAACATTACGCGGTGAATGGAAAGATAACTTCAAGTTTTATGCGAAAGCATTAAATAAAGAAAAAGAAGGCCAAAAGGTTTTAGCTGATTACGATAAACGTATGAAAGATTTAAAAGCCAAACTAGGTGATAAAGTAAATCAAGAAATCTCTATGGTTCGCTTCATGCCTGGTGATGTTCGTATTTATCATGGTGATACATTCTCTGGTGTTATTTTAAAAGAACTTGGATTTAAACGTCCTGGCGATCAAAATAAAGATGACTTCGCAGAGCGTAACGTATCTAAAGAACGTATTTCTGCAATGGATGGCGATGTATTGTTCTACTTCACATTCGATAAAGGAAACGAGAAAAAAGGCTCTGAATTAGAAAAAGAATATATCAATGACCCACTATTTAAAAACTTAAATGCAGTGAAAAATAATAAAGCATACAAAGTTGACGATGTGATTTGGAATACAGCTGGCGGTGTAATGGCTGCTAACCTACTATTAGATGATATCGAAAAACGCTTTGTTAAATAGTATTTCCTTAACCAGCTCCCCTTCTGTGGAGCTGGTTATTTTTCAATTCACTTAAATGTCACATTATTTCGTTTTGTATTTTTATTCCCAATATGTTATATTATAAAAGTAAATAGAATATACTTTCTCTATATCAGAATAAATATTTTAATCTAAATTTTCTGATTAATCACTATTTTATTTTCTTTTAGAATTCAATTATTACATTTGAAAACGCTTATCATCTCGTTTTCAGGGCAAAATACAGTAACGGTCGAAGAACAATAGAAATTTTTTAGAAATTTTCTTTCTATTTCCATATAATTCTATTGACTTCTAAATATTTTGTAAATTAAAATGATTACATAAATATCCGTTATACAGGATTAGGGGGAAACAAAAATGGATGCAGCTTTAAAATTAGACAAAGCTGGAGAGCAACAATCACCAAAAAAACATCCACCAGGATTGTACTTGTTGTTCTTAACAGAAATGTGGGAAAGATTTAGTTATTATGGAATGCGTGGCCTTTTAGTTCTTTATTTAACGACTGCTGCGGTTAGTGGCGGGTTAGGATTTGATAAGGCGTTTGCAGTGCAATTATATGGTACTTTTACAGCGGCAGTATATTTCATGCCAATTATAGGTGGATGGCTAACGGATCATTATATTACAAGACGTCATGCCATTACTCTCGGCGGAATTATTATGGCAATCGGCAACTTTGTACTATTCTCAATGAATACAAAAACAGGACTATTTCTAGGATTAATACTATTAGTTATTGGTAATGGGTTCTTCAAACCAAATATTTCTACACTGTTAGGTGAATTGTATAGTGAAAATGATTCACGTCGTGACAGTGCATTTACTATCTTCTATATGGGTATTAACGTAGGTGCTTTCTTCGCTCCACTTATTTGTGGATTTTTAGCAGAAGATTTCTTTAAAACAAGCGTTGATGGCGTTATGGTTATGGGATATAAATACGGATTCTTAGCAGCTTGTATCGGTATGATTATTGGACAAATTGTTTTCAACTTATTAGCTCCTCGCTATCTTGGTACAGCAGGAACAACAGTTGTTGGTAAAAAAACAAAAAATCAACCTGCAGTCGAAAAGAAACCTTTAACAAAACAAGAAAAAAACCGCACTTGGGCAATTGTAATTTTAACTTGTTTCGTAGTATTCTTCTGGGCAGGCTTTGAACAAGCTGGTAGTTCTTTAACACTTTATACAGATAAATTTGTTGATCGTACAATTTTTGGATGGGAAATTCCAACATCTTGGTTCCAATCCGTTAATCCAGCGTTCATCGTACTCCTTGCACCATTCGTATCTATGCTATGGTTAAAACTTTCTAAATCAAAGCGTGGCGATTTAAAAATACCAACAAAAATGGCATTTGGTATGATTTTATTAGGTATAGGTTACCTTGTTTTAACATTAGCGGTTCTAAAAACTGGAAGTAGTGAAGCTGATATAACTGTTAAAGCAAACTTATTATTCATCGTTATCACTTATATGTTCCATACAATTGGAGAACTATTCTTATCACCAATCGGTCTATCAATGGTAAGTGCAATTGCACCTGTTAAATTAGCATCATTACTAATGGGTGTATGGTTAGCTGGTTCAGGTATGGCTAACTGGTTAGCTGGTAAACTTGCTTCCTTTACACAATCATTAGGATACCTTGAAGTATTTGCAAGTATTGGCATTATCGTTATCGTCTTAGGACTTGTACTCCTTCTCTTCTCTAAAAAAGTTGCGAGTATGATGGAATAATACAAAAACAGACGCTTCTAAAATCAGAAGCGTCTTTTCTATTACTTCTCCTCTAAAGCCGTCACGTTCACGTGAACGCTTTCTCCAGGATTAGATACATCATACACTTGAGCAACCCCGCTCTGCTCGTCACAGCTCTCAATCCATACTGGTACGCCCTCATATGTAACGTCAATTCTACTTGAAGAAGATAAAATTTGTTTCACACGTTTTACATCCATACTACCATTCCTCCTTTTACTTGCTACACTCCTTTCTATCTTTTCTTTTCCCTTTAGAATATATTCCATATAGCAGCATGTTAATTAATAGCCTTTTCTTCCTTACATTCCAACATTTTCTCATGTTACCTTTCTGACAAATAAAAAAAGACGTATATCCCATACGTCTTTTTCCATAATATTCAAATTTTAAGAAAATAATGTTTTTACTACTTCACTTACTTTATCATTATGAATTTGATAATACACTTCTAGTCCTCGTCGTTCAAAGCGTACTACTTTATTTTGTTTTAATTTCGTTAAATGTTGCGAAACTGTTGATTGCGGAATTTCTAACACTTCCTGTAATTGTGTTACATTACAAGTTCCGCGCTGCATTAGTTCCATTACTAGGCGTAGACGCAACGGATGCGCTAACGCTCTTAACATTTGTACATCTTCTTCTGAAATATGACATTCGAATTGATTTTGGCTCATAAAGTTCCCCTCATTTTCGTTTTTATTTTCTTTTTATTTATTTATATATCTGTTCTTATATTTCCTGTTACGACATAACTTTATCAACCTATAAAGCTGAAAATTTTTTCCACCTTAACCAGCAAAGAACTCCGGAAAAATTCCTTGCTGATTTTGAATATTATACTATATGATATAACGAAAAAGCAAAACAACGGGCTGCAAATACTTTGCTTGCAAACGTTGTTTTATCAGGCTTTTTGTTATATTTTCACCTCATTGCAACGTGCAGTAATGATATTGTAAAATACCGTCTATAATTGATAACCTATCGTAACGTATTTGGGTTATATTTAACCTCTTTGTTACGCTAAAAGGAATTTTCAGTAAAAAGAGCTGCCGTAACATTAAATATTAACTTATTACTTTTTAATTAATATTCAATCGCTTGAACTATGATGGAACACTTCCTATTAAGTACATTTACTGTCCCACCCCTGACCTGATCAAATGGGACAAGCGGTACATTCTGCAGCTCTATATTCGATACAAAGACGGTCTCTACTATAGAGCTGTAGCATCAATACTGTATAAACAACTACAAGAAAAGAATATGCAAATCCTTTATCCCGCCCACTCAAATAGATTTGAATGGGCTTTTTGTCTACTTTATGAACAAAGTATTTCTTTTAACACTATTATGGAATAATTATACTTTTTTACGTTGACAATAGTGTTGAAGGAGAATATACTAAGCATGTAAGTTGATTGTGAATAGTTTCACAAATAATGTGAATTTCTTCACATAAAATAGATAGGAGTTGTCATTATTATGAGTACTTGGACACAAATTTATGACCCATTAAACAATATTTGGTTATCTGCTCTAATCGCAGCACTTCCAATTTTTTGCTTCATTATTTGTTTAGTGGGATTCAAAATGAAAGGTTACATGGCTGGTCTTTACAGTGTAATTGTTGCTATTATTCTTGCTATATTTGTTTATAAAATGCCTACAACTGCAGCAGTAGCATCTGCCGGATTTGGTGTTTTATCTGGATTTTATCCAATTTGTACTATCGTTATCGCAGCTATCTTCCTTTACAAATTAACTGTTAAAACAGAACAATTCAATGTCATTCGTGATAGTATTTCAAGTATTACAAATGATCAACGTTTACAAGTATTATTAATCGCTTATTCTTTCGGCGCTTTCTTAGAAGGCGCAGCTGGTTTCGGTGTTCCAGTTGCTATTACAGCTGCATTACTTGTAGGTATGGGCTTTAATCCATTAAAAGCAGCGGGTATTTGCTTAGTAGCTAATATCGCTGGTGGTGCTATGGGGGCTATGGGTATTCCAGTTACAGTACCTGCACAATTAACTGGAATAGATGCATTAACTGTCGGTCGTCAAGCAGTTTACATTTTGCCATTCATTAGCATTGTTTTACCGTTCTTACTTGTTTCAATGGTAGATGGATTTAAAGGCATTAAAGAAACTTGGCAAGGTATTCTTGTAAGTGGTGTTTCTTTCGCAATTACTCAGTTCGTTGTAACTTACTTCTTAGGTGCAGAACTTACTAATATTTTCGCAGCCGTTGTAAGTATGATCTCTCTTGCATTATTCTTACGTGTTTGGCAGCCAAAATCTTCTGCTAAAGAAGAAAAACAAGAAGAAAAAGTATCACATACATTCAATCAAATTTTATATGCTTGGTCTCCATTCGTATTCTTAACTGCATTCGTAACAATCTTTAATTTAAAACCAATTAAAGCTTTATTTGCTCCGGATGGTCCATTAGCAAACTTAGTATTTAACATTCAATTCCCTGGTCTTCATAATCAAGTTATTAAAACTGCACCAATCACAAAAGCTGATACACCTTTCGCAGCTGTTTTCAAATTTGATGTATTCTCATCTACAACTACTGCAATTGTATTAGCAATTATCGTTTCACTTATCGTCTATCGTGTAAACGGCAAAATGATTAAAGAATTAATGATTGAAACAATAAAAGAATTAAAAGTTCCAGTATATACAATTTGTAGCGTTATCGCTTTAGCTTACGTAGAGAACTACTCTGGTATGTCATCTACACTTGGACTTGCATTCTCTTCTACTGGAAATGCATTCCCTATTCTTTCTCCAATCTTAGGATGGATTGGCGTATTCATTACTGGTTCAGTAGTATCTAGTGGTTCACTATTCGCACCACTTCAAGCAGTAACTGCCGATCAATTAAACATCGTACCATCTACTCTCGTTTCATTAAACGTAGTTGGTGGCACAATAGCAAAAATGGTTTCACCACAATCTGTAGCAGTTGCTTGTGCGGCAGTTGGACTAGTTGGTAAAGAATCGGTTCTATTTAAAACAGTGATGAAATATAGTTTAATCTTCTTAGCTATTATTAGCTTACTTCAATTAAATGCTGTATTTAATATCTTTTAAAAATAAAACACCGATCCAAATGGATCGGTGTTTTTCACATTACATCTTCTTATCCTTTAATAAAGAAGCTCCAGCAATTTCAGGATGCGTCATTTCAAATGGATCTAAAATAATATCCAATTCTTCTTCTGTCAGTACACCATGCTCTAAACATAGCTCCCTAACAGATTTTCCTGTTTCAATTGCTTCACGTGCAATACGAGATGCTGCTTCGTAACCAATATGAGGGTTCACTGCCGTAATAATTCCAACACTTTTCTCAACATATTGCTTTAGCAATTCTTCATTTGCTGTAATTCCTTTAATACAATATTCACGGAATACACGGAATCCGTTATTCATAATACTAATAGATTGAATTAAATTAAATACGAGCACAGGCTCCATTACGTTGAGCTCCAATTGTCCTGCTTCTGACGCTAAACAAATTGTATGATCATTACCAATTACTTGGAAAGCGACTTGATTAATTACTTCTGCCATAACAGGATTTACTTTACCCGGCATAATAGATGAACCTGGTTGACGAGCTGGTAATTGAATTTCCGCCAATCCAACACGTGGACCAGATGCCATAATACGAAGGTCATTCGCAATTTTAGACATGTTCATCATACATACTTTTAATGCTGCAGATACTTCTGTGTATGCATCTGTATTTTGCGTTGCATCAACTAAATGCTCTGCACCAACAAGTGGGAATCCGCTAAATGTTCGCAAGTGTTTAACCACTTGTTCAATGTAGGTAGGGTTTGCATTTAATCCCGTACCAACAGCTGTCGCCCCCATATTCACTTCATATAAATGTTGGCGAGACTGTTTAATTCTTTTTATATCACGCGCAAGCACTCGGCTATACGCTTCAAATTCTTGACCAAGACGAATCGGCACAGCATCTTGTAAATGCGTACGTCCCATTTTAATGACATGATCGAACTCTTTTGCTTTTGCACGAAAAGCAGCATGAAGTTCTTCCATTGTAATAAGAAGTTCTTCTAGCATCATAAGAGTTGCAATATGAATCCCCGTTGGAAACGCATCATTCGTTGATTGAGCCATGTTTACATGCGTATTTGGGCTGATTTTTGCATACTCGCCTTTTTCATATCCCATACGTTCTAACGCTCGATTAGCGATTACTTCATTTGTATTCATATTAATAGAAGTTCCAGCACCGCCTTGAATTGGATCTACGATGAATTGATCATGGAATTTTCCATCAACAATTTCTTGCGCTGCCTCTGCAATTTCGTGTCCAATATCTTTCGCTAAGTAACCAGTATCCATATTTGCAAGTGCCGCCGCTTTTTTTACAATTGCCATTGCTGTAATGAGTGACGGATGAATGCGATACCCTGTAATCGGGAAGTTTTCTACAGCGCGTAATGTTTGTACACCATAATAAGCTACATTCGGTACTTCCTTTTCACCTAAAAAGTCTTTTTCTATACGTATATCCTTCGTTGCTATCATTTTCATCACCTATACTTTTCATTCTAAATCCCTATTTAAAAAATTCGCCCTCTAAAAATACGAGTATCGTTCAGAAGAATTTTTCAGTGTCCACCTTCACTATATAGCACCTTTTTTGAAAGCGCAAACATTTAATTTTCTATATATACCTTTTTAAAAAATCATTCTTCTACCTTCTTTATTTCCACTCGTTTAATTTGATGCATATCTTTTTCCAGAACTTTAAAAGAAAAGCCGTGTTTTTCAATAATATCTCCTTCAGCAACGATTTGCTTTTGTACCATAATCCAGCCACCAATTGTATCTACATCATCAGCAATTAAATGTATGCCAAATAAATCATTTACTTCACTAATAAGCACTTTTCCTTCTACAATTTTACATCCTTCACTTATATGTTCTATAGGCGGGTGTTCATCTTCATCGTATTCATCTCGAATTTCTCCAACAATTTCTTCTAAAATATCTTCCAGTGTAACAATCCCCGCTGTACCGCCATATTCATCATACAACACAGCTAATGGAATGTGTTTTCTTTGCATTTGTAATAGTAAATCATGAATTGGAATATTTTCTAGCACTTCAATAACTGGTCTTGTATATGGCATAATCGAGCACTCCTCGTCCCGATTACCATCCATGTAACGAATAAACAAATCTTTTACATTAACCATCCCAATAATTTCATCTTTATCTTCACCAAATACAGGATATCTCGTGTACTTTTCTTGTGCGATTACTTTAATATGTGTTTCAAATGGTTCGTCTTCATATAAGCCTACAACTTCCGTACGAGGCACCATAATTTCCTTTGCGACTCTATTATCAAATTCAAAAATATTATTTACATATTTAAATTCCCTTTGATTAATCTCTCCGCTCTCATAGCTCTCAGATAAGATTAACCTTAATTCTTCTTCTGAATGAGCTACTTCATGTTCAGAAGCTGGATGTAATCCGAATAAACCAGTTACAACCCTTGCTGAACCGTTTAAAGCCCAAATAAACGGATACATAACTCGGTAAAAGTAAATAAGTGGCTTTGATAACAATAAGCTAACTTGCTCCGCTCTTTGTATAGCAAATGTCTTCGGAGCAAGTTCACCAATGACAACATGTAAAAATGTAATCACTGCAAAGGCAATAATAAATGAAACTGTACTGGAAATTGCAGGTGAGAATTTTAATTTTAAAAACAACGGCTCGAGTAAATGTTTAATGGTTGGTTCCCCTAACCACCCAAGCCCTAAAGCAGTAATTGTAATACCTAGCTGACAGGCCGATAAATATTCATCTAAATTTGAAGTGACCTTTTTAGCTGCCAATGCTCCTCGTCGTTTTTCACTAACGAGTTGATCAATCCGACTGCTACGTACCTTAATAATTGCAAATTCAACAGCTACAAAAAAACCTGTTAATGCAATAAGGATGACTACCATCAGTAATTTTAAAATATCCACATATGCCCTTTAGCTTTCTTAGCTAAAGTTACACCTCCTTTTAAAAAGAAGTTTCACTTTAGTTTCTTCATTTACTCAAAAGCAACCCTATATAAAATTCACCAATTTCAAACCTCATACAATTCTAAAGGTAGGCCGTCAGGGTCTTGGAAAAAGACGAATTTCTTCTCCGTTATTTCATCAATACGTATTGATTCCGTCTCAACACCACATTCGTTTAAATGCTTCACAGCTTCTTCTATATTTGTAACAGCAAATGCTAAATGTCTAAGTCCAGCTGCTTCTGGGAAACTCGGCCGCTTTGGCGGATTTGGAAATGAAAATAATTCAATTTGATACGCTTCCCCTACGCATAAATCTAACTTATAAGAATCTCTTTCCTTTCTATATACTTCATTTATCACTTTAAAACCCAATACCCTAGTATAAAAATCCTTTGACACTTCGTAATTCGAACAAATAATAGCAACGTGGTGCACTTTACTTATATTCATAATTTCTCTATTCCTTTCTTTACCAAAGATGCATATTCTCCCTTGAAATGAAAAACATATATAGCAGAATATCTCTTTTAGGGGGCTTACTATGAAATTTATTACTTTTTTCATGGGACTTATCGTTGTTTTCTTCCTTGCTTATATTGCTAGTAACAATAAGAAACATATTAAATTTAAACCTATTTTCATCATGCTTATTATACAGTTAATTTTAACCTATTTGTTATTAAATACAGAAATCGGTCTCATACTTATTCGAGTCATTTCCAGTCTGTTTACAAAGCTACTCGAGTATGCTGCTGATGGTATAAACTTCGTATTTGGCGGCCTTGCCAATAAAGGTGAAATGCCTTTTTTCCTTACTGTCTTATTACCAATTGTCTTCATTTCCGTCTTAATTGGTATACTGCAACATTTCAAAATACTACCATTTTTCATTCGTTGGATCGGTTACTTCCTCAGCAAAATAAATGGTCTTGGGAAATTAGAATCTTACAATGCTATCGCATCTGCCATTGTAGGCCAATCAGAAGTTTTTATTACGGTCAAAAAGCAATTAGCTCAAATTCCAAAACACCGTCTTTATACACTTTGTGCATCTGCTATGTCAACCGTATCTATGTCTATCGTAGGTGCCTATATGACAATGATCGAACCTAAATATGTAGTAACCGCACTCGTTCTCAATTTATTTAGCGGTTTTATTATCGTACTTATTATTAATCCCTACGACGTGAAAGATGACGAAGATATTTTAGAAATAAAAGGCGAAAAGCAAAGCTTTTTTGAAATGCTTGGAGAATACATTCTAGATGGCTTTCGAGTAGCTATCGTTGTCGGTGCTATGCTTATCGGATTCGTCGCATTAATGAGCTGCATTAATGATCTATTCCTCATTATATTCGGCATTACTTTCCAGCAATTAATCGGCTACGTCTTTGCACCAATTGCGTTTCTTATCGGTGTACCAAGTTCCGAAATTGTCTCGGCTGGTAGCATTATGGCAACGAAGCTTGTAACGAATGAATTTGTAGCCATGATGGATCTTAGTAAAATTTCTAATAGCCTTTCTCCTCGTACAGTTGGTATTATTTCTGTTTTCCTCGTTTCTTTTGCCAACTTTTCTTCTATCGGCATTATTTCAGGTGCGGTAAAAGGGTTAAACGAAGAACAAGGAAACGTTGTTGCCAGGTTTGGCCTTAAATTACTATATGGAGCTACTCTCGTTAGCATTTTATCTGCAATTATCGTAAGCATTATGTTGTAATTAGGTAAAATTTTATCATTTTCTTATTTCTATCTTTTGTATACAATAACGAATAGGTGTCTTTATAAATAATCAAGACATCTATTTTTTATACATGTACAATCGCTTTTATTTAGCGTACAATATTTTTTATGTGTTTGAATGCGCTTCTAGATGTATACACTTTGATAGTTTTAAAGGAGAAAAAATGATGAAATCCAATATGAACAAAGATACTCGAGCCAAAAAAGGACGCTCAAAGAAAAAACGCCTACTTTGGTTCCTGCTTATTCCATTACTGGTTGTAGCACTTGGAGCAGGGGGCTATTCCTTCCATATATACAGTAAAGCAAAGTCTGTGTTAAGTAATGCCTATGCTGAACTGGGCCGTGGGGATAAATCCAGCAAACGTGAAAAAGCCGTTAAACCTATGACTGATAACATTTCTGTACTCATTATGGGAGTTGATGAAAGTGAAATCAGGGACAAAAATTACGGAAAAGCAACTCGTACAGATGCGCTATTACTTGCCACAATTAATAAAAACGATAAATCTGTTAAACTTGTCAGTATTCCACGCGACTCACGTGTGTACATTAAATCACGTGAAAAATACGATAAAATTACACATGCGCACGTATTCGGCGGTGTAGACAGCACGATTGATACGGTAGAGAATTTTTTAGATGTTCCAGTGGATTACTATGTAAAATTCAACTTTAAATCCTTTATCAAAATTGTTGATTCCCTTGGTGGGATTACTGTAGATGTTCCAGTGGAGTTCACAGAACAAAATAGTAAAGATGAAGCAGATGCAATTCATCTTAAAAAGGGACGTCAACACTTAAATGGCGAAGAGGCATTGGCACTAGCAAGAACTCGTCATATTGATAGTGATTATATGCGCGGTCAACGACAACAGCTTGTTTTAGAAGCTATTGCTGAAAAGGCATTATCTCTGAATTCCATTAATAAAATCGGTGGTTTATTAGACGCTGTTGATAAAGACTTAAAAACAAATTTAACTTTTGATGATATGATGACAATTGCGAAAAATTCAATGGGTTCAAACTTAAAAATGGACAAATTGCAAGTAGAAGGTACTGATAAATATATAGGTGGTATTTATTATTACGTTCCAAACGAAAAAAGCGTCAATAATATTTCCACAACACTACAAGAACATCTCGGTGTTACGAATAAAAATGAACATAAAAAATTATAATAAAAAGGCTGCTAGAACTTTCTAGACAGCCTTTTTATTATAATTTTCAACATATTTCTTGTACATATTGTGACAAAAAGAGACAATTATTACAACAGTGTAACATATTTTATAAAAACATTACACACACAGTGAAAATAATAGTATACTAGTACGTACATAATGTTATTTTCATCATTTTTATACAAAAAATGTAATACATATATTTATACAAAAATTTCTGGGGGGAAATAAATGAAGCTAAGTAAAATACTGATCGGTTCTGCAATTACTGGAGGCATATTACTTTGTGTAGGCGGTGTTGGTGGATATCAATATGTATCCAAACTGAATAATCAATTAGATACTACTGTATTACCCAATACTACATTTGAAGGTATTTCTCTCGATGGAAAAAATAAAAAAGATATTCAAGCCATTATTGATCAAAAGATAACTGAGTTAGATCAAAAATCACTTACTTACATATTCCAAAATGATAAACAAACTTACACATGGAAAGATTTAGGGATAAATTATAAAGAAAAAGATATTATCGACAAAATCTTTAAAGAACAAGAAGGAAACGCAATGAATCGTTACAAAATGCGGAAGCAGGCTGAAAACGGTGAATTAAAACGTGACTATAAATTAACACCTCAATTAAATACAACTGCTTATGAAAGCTTTATGAAGGATAAATATAATGAAACATTAAAAGATCCTGTTAATGCAGAATTAAGTATTGAAGGCACTACAGTAAATATTAGCCAAAGTCAAAACGGAGAAAAAATCGATAAAAGAAAGTTAACCGATTTAACGAAACAGGCCATTACTTCTGGTACATCTGACGTTACATTACCAGTTACACTATTAAAACCTGAACGTTCTACAGAAGATATACAGAAAATGGGGATTAAAGAAGTAATCGCTGAATATTCAACTCCAATGGCTGGTCGTAACGGGAATCAATCCTTTAACGTAAATAAGTCAGCCAATACTTTAAGTGGCGTTATTGTCGCACCTGATGAAACATTTAGTTTTAATGGCCGCGTTGGTGTAACGGATGCTGCTCATGGTTATAAATCCGCAGCCGTATTTTCACAAGGTAAAGTTATACAAAGTGCAGGCGGAGGCGTTTGCCAAGTAAGTAGTACTTTATATAGCGCAGCTTTAAGAGCAGATTTAGGAATTGTTTCTCGAAGCAATCATTCTATGCCAGTAAATTATTTACCACTTGGGCAAGATGCAGCAGTAGCAGATTATGGTCCAGATTTAAAATTTAAAAACAATACAGGCAATCATATTTATATTCAAGCGTTTTCAAATGGAGGTAGTATTACTACACGCATTTTCGGTACAAATACTGGTAAAAATGTTGAAGTTTCTTCTCAAGTAATTAGTAGGACTAATGATAAAATAACAGCAGTTACGTATAAAAAAGTAACACAAAACGGTGAAGTGATATCTAATGGACAAATTTCAAAAAGCGTATATAAAAGCGCTTCAAAACAATAAGACACTATCAAACGAACAAATTTCAAAAATAAAAAAGGCGTGATCTACTCACGCCTTTTTCTTTTGCAATAATAATAAAAAGGTTGCAAGATGGTCTTTCGTTTCTTCTAACGACCACATACGATTCCCTTGCTTCGCAGCTAATACGCACGCCTCTTCCCAAGCATCCTTTTTCTTCATATATAATAATTCATCGCGTAATTTCAAAACAATTTCTTCGTCTTCTTGCCCTATAAACTCTTCCATCACGCCTACTATTTCATCTTCATGGATACTTAACGTACAATACGATTTGAAAAAATATTGTAATGTCGTATACATATTTACTCCCCCTTCTTATTTATCAGATGGATAAGAAGTAATGATCTTATATCCTAAATCTCCTGACTTATCTCTTGCTAAAACAGTAACAGTTTTTACTAACTTGTCTTTTACATTCATATTTTTCTTTATTACCGTTTTTCCAACTGGGAATGAATGCGTTGTATTTAATACGAGACGAGCCTCTTTAGAATTTTTTAACCAATCTTGAATTTCCTTATCATGCTGCTTCAAACTATCTTTTACAGCTTTCGTCGCTGTTTCCTTGTCATAGTATGTACTTGCTGCTGATACTTTATCTGTCTTCAAGCGATTCTTCAAATCTTCTTCTGATTTGCCTACATGTCTTTCAATCGTGTGACCATTTTTAGGTGGCCCTTCCATTTCATCTAAAATATTATCACTAATTTTTTCTACTGATGTCGATTGATTCCCTGTTTGTTTCTCTGTTTTTTGTTCTTTTCCTGCACATCCACTTAAGATCAGCATGAGTGCCAATAAACTACTCAAGAAAAGACTACTTATTCGTTTCATCATATCACCTCTTTCATGATTATTATCGTAACTCCACTAAAAGTCAATTTCACACCGAAAAAACATACACATTTTTTAAATTCCTCATCTATTTTGCCATATTACCACCTATTTTTCATAAAACCGCTATTTTTGCCTCTTACATAAATATACCCCTATGTTTTTATAATTATTTCCCAAGTTAAAACACCTATCGAAACACCAATAAAACCCTTTAAAATAGGGATTTTATTGGTGTTTTTTAAAAAAGTTAAATATACCCCTCTTCCCGTATACATAGTACCCATATAAGGTATACAGTTGGTGTTTTTTAACGTTTTTCTACATTATGTAAATTTGTACTTGCCTACACAATGGAAATATGGTGTAATGCAAAAAAAGATAAAGGATTTTAAACAATGGCTGAAACAATTCAAAACTTCTTAACAGACTATTATTCAATCGCAATTCCACTTAGTATCTTAATCAACATAGTCATTAGTCTTTTAGGTGTTATTCCTAGTATTTTTTTGACCGCTATTAACATACAGCTCTTTGGTGTAACAAACGGAACCATTATTTCGATCGCTGGTGAGGCATTAGGGGCTATTATCTCGTTTTATATTTATCGTATAGGCCTTCAGAGATTCACTCACAGCAAAGTAAATAAGTACCCAAAGGTAGAACGCCTACTTTATGTAGAAGGTAGAGAGGCCTTTCTACTCGTTCTATCGTTTCGGTTCATACCTTTCATCCCATCAAGTATCGTGACTTTATTTGCCGCTCTAGGTAAAATGTCATTACTATCCTTCAGTATTGCCAGTACGATAGGGAAAATACCGGCTTTGTTAATCGAAGTATATTCGGCCTATCATGTTATGAATGGAACAAATGAAGCAAAGTGGATTGTGACAATCGCAGGTTGTATCGGATTATATTATTTGTGGAAAAAATGGAGAAAAAAATAAAGAAGGAGCATAGGCTCCTTCTTTATTTTTGAGGTATTTTATTAATAGCTATCCTTTAGATCGTTAGTTAATACCAACAGCACTAAATGATTGCTTAACTGCTGCTACTTCCGCAGAATTTGCACCATATAAATCAGCTGCAGCTTGTACTGCACCAGCACGAGCTTGGCTAAATGTAGTAGATTGCGTGAAATATTGTGTGTTTGCACGGTAATAAATTGCACCTAACTTATCTTTACCGATACCAGTTACAGTTACACCGTAATGCGTACCGCCATTCGCTAATAAATAAGCTTGTTTATTAATAATACCACTGTTTGTATGAACCCCACCGTTATCACTTGAACCAGTGTAACGCTTAGAATAATGGTCTGGATCACCATATTTCGCTGGATCACTCATAGAACGAAGTGCATCTCCTGCTTTACCAGGCGTGTAAATATCTTCACCAATCTCCCAATCTGGGTTACGGTTATCATAGAATTCTACTAAAGTACCAAAAATATCAGAAATAGCTTCATTTAATGCGCCTGATTCATTTTGATAAATTAAATTCGAGCTATTTTCCGTAACAGCATGCGTTAATTCGTGACCAATTACATCAATACCACCCGATAAAGAAGTGAACGTTACACCATCACCATCTCCGTATACCATTTGTGATCCGTTCCAGAATGCATTATTATAATTGCTTCCGTAATGGACTGTTGATTTTAACGGTGCTCCTGCATCATTAATAGAGTTTCTATTAAATGTAGCTTTATAATAATCATATGTTTTACCTGCATAGTAATGAGCATCTACTGCCGCTGCATCATACGCTGCATTGAAAACATTATCTGCATCTGCCCATAATGTTCCTGGTAATGTCGAGCGGTTTTTCGCATCATATGTGAAAATTGTTGCTCCGCGTGTATTATCTTGCAAGTAGTAAGATGATCCAGATAACGTTGTATTAAGCGACTTCGTATCTCCTAATACACCTTTACCAGTTCCTACTTTATTTGTTCCTGTTACAGGCTTTACAACTGCTTTTGCATCTTGCTTAGGAGCCTCTTGTTTGACTGGTGACTTATCATCATTCGTCACATGATCGATTGTATTAAATTTATTTAATACTTTACCGCTTTCTGCTTCAATGAAATAGTAGTAGTTTCCTGGGCTTGGATCTAAGAAGTTTAGATTTACAACGTATGCATATGTTGTTTCCTCACCGTTTTGATATACATATAAATCCGCTTTTGGTTCTACCTCATATTTAGGTGTAACCCCTAAATCTTTTTGCGCAATTTCAATCGCTTTTGCGCCTTCGATCTTATTTTTATTTTTTAACTTTTCTTTTTTGTCTAAATCAGGTGCAACTGTTCCAGACAATACTTTTAAAGAACCATCTTTACTTACGTGAGCTACTTGTGTAGAACCCCATACAGGTACTCCTTCGTATACTTGCTGCAAACGTAATACTGTTGAATCAGTTACAGCATCTTTCTTCACTTGTTTCACTTTGAAAGAATCTTGCGCACTCTTTTCCCCTAACTTATAATCACCTTTTGCCGCGTTTAAGTAATCAAACACAACAGATTCTGCTTGCTTACCAGTTGCTCCAGTTAAATCCCCAGAAATAAACTCCGGTGACTGTACTGTCTCATTGTACTTCTTAGTAGAGAGCACATTTTTAGAATCCGCAAATGCAGAGCCTGTCCCTCCAAACGTTGTAACTGCCATTCCTGTCGCTAACACTAACGCTAAACTTTTCTTTTTCATGAATCTTCCCCCTAATAAATTATTTTTTGAAAAAGAGTAGTTTCATATTAGCATTATGTTTCCACTATTAATATACTAAAAATTCAAATAATTATTTTCTCAAGTTTTGTAGAATTTTGAGGAACAAATATTGAAAAACCCCTTTCCGGTTGGAAAGGGGTTTTTTCATTACGATTCAATTGTTTCAACTATTTGTTGTGTTCCTTGCGTCAAAACATCTGGTCTTGATGAATACTGTTCAATAAACTGTGTCAAGAATACAACCCCAATTACCATACCTAAAAACATCAACTTTTTCATATTATTTCTCCTCCCCTTTTTCCAGTAATGAAATAGTTTCTTTATAGTAGCGACTACTCTCTTCGAAGTTACGAATCCCTTCGAAATAATGTGCAATTTCTAAATATACTTGTTTTAAATACACTAAATTACCTTCACCTTTAAAAAATGGTATAGCTTCTAATTCTAGAAATTTCTTATATTCATCCGATGTGCGGAAATATTTATATTGTAAAATAATTAATAAATATAATACCCTTTTATGCTTTTCATGGCGCTGAGCAATAGAGATACCTTTTTCTATCCACTGGTTTGCTTCATCCATTTGTTTTAAATGAATGCACTGTAATGCTGTATGATATAAAGTATCTAAGTAATTATCATCTTCATGTTGATGATATTGCAAACTTTTCAAATAATATTCCTTAGCCTTTTCATATTGTTTTTGGTTACCATAGACTTCGGCAATATTACTTAATGCGATACTCATAATTACCTCATTTTCAGAAAACGAACTCGCTTCACGTAAAATACTATTGTACATATCCAAAGCCTCTTTGTACTGCCCTTGCCTTACAAAACAAATTGCAATAATAAATTGACAGTTTATCACATTACGGAATTTATATTCACTACGGAATCCCTCTATTGCAATGTTGGCAAAATGCAGAGCTTTATACGGATTTTCTAAATGACTATACGCTAATGCTAAATTATAATAAATACCATTCTCATGATAATTTAGCTCTTTCGCCATTTTTTCTGTTTCAATTAAACTCTCCAATCCTATCTTCCATTTGTTTTGTAAACAATTCAACAACGAAACATTATATGTGAATAACATTTTTTGAAACGGGGATAATTTTTTATACCCTTTTTTTAATTTATTTAATCTTTCCACTCCGTTATCAATATCACGTTTAATCATAAGATAACGTACATATAATAGCTCATAATAATTCATAATTTCAAAATCCGTTACTTGCTCTATTTGTTCTTGTAAATCAGCATATATTTGCTCAATGCGTTCTCTTTCTAAATGGACGATAGCTTTATGCCAATCCTCCAACTTCCCCTTCACATCTTCTTCTACATCTCTCAAATCCGTCACGGCAATTTCTAATCTTGCGCAGAGCAATTGTAGAATCTCTTCTGATGCTTCGATCTTTCCATTTTCGATTTTACTTAAGTATGAGACAGAACAAATGCCCTGACATAATTCTTCTTGTGTCATTTTTTGCTGTAGCCGTTTGTAAAAGACTTGTTTGCCTATTTTTTCTAATGTTTGTTGCATTGTCCTCCTCCATTCTCATTTACCCCCATTACTCTAATAATACATAAAATCTTGAGAAATATAAATTGATAAATGTTAATTTTCTAAAAAATATGCATTATTTCATTTTTTTCCCTCTTGACTACACTTTCATATCCATTCTTTGCTACGTGCGGTGAAAAATTGGTATACTATAACCAAATTATGGAGGTGTTTTCGCGATGACTTATTATAAAGACGATAGCTATGCCTTACATACAGATTTATATCAAATTAATATGGCTTATACATATTGGAAAGATGGTATTCACAATCGCCGCTCGGTGTTTGATTTATACTTTCGAAAACTTCCATTCGAGAATGGTTATGCTGTTTTTGCTGGTCTTGAAAAAATTGTAGAGTACATAGAAAATTTCAGCTTTACCGAAAGCGATATCGCTTATTTAGCAGAATTACAATTTGAAGAAGAATTCCTTCATTATTTACAAAATATGAAATTCACTGGGACGATTCGAAGTATGCAAGAAGGTGAAGTTGTCTTTAATAACGAGCCTTTATTACGTGTTGATGCACCGCTTGGCGAAGCACAAATTATTGAAACTGCCCTGTTAAACATTGTGAATTACCAAACATTAATTGCAACAAAAGCAGCTCGTATGAAGCACGCTGCAAATAACGATGAACTTTTAGAGTTCGGCACAAGACGTGCCCACGAGTTCGATGCAGCCCTTTGGGGCACACGAGCTGCCTTTATTGGTGGTTTCTCATCTACAAGTAACGTACGGGCTGGGAAACGCTTCGGAATACCTGTAGCCGGCACACATGCGCACTCTTTCGTTCAAGCATATCGCGATGAATATGTCGCATTTAAGAAATACGCTGAAACTCATAAAAAATGCGTCTTTCTCGTTGATACATATGACACATTAAAATCTGGCGTTCCAAATGCAATTCGCGTCGCGAAAGAGTTTGGAGATCGCATCGATTTTTACGGAATTCGCCTCGATAGTGGTGATATGGCTTATTTATCTAAAAAGGCAAGAAAACTACTAGATGAAGCTGGGTTTACAAATACAAAAATTATTGCTTCTAGCGATTTAGATGAATATACAATTATGCACTTAAAATCTCAAGGAGCAAAAATTGATGTATGGGGCGTTGGAACAAAATTGATTACGTCCTTTGAGCAACCAGCTCTAGGAGCTGTTTATAAACTAGTTGCGATTGAAGATACTGATGGAAAATTAAATGATACAATTAAAATTTCATCTAACCCTGAAAAAATTACTACTCCAGGACTGAAACGAATTTATCGCATTATCAATCGAGTGAACGATCATGCTGAAGGCGATTATATTGCATTAGATTGTGAAGAACCAGGAAAAGAAGAACGCTTAAAAATGTTTCATCCTGTTCACACGTATATAAGTAAATTTGTAACAAACTTTGAAGCACGCGAACTGCATAAAGACATTTTTGTTAACGGTGAAAGAACATATGAACTACCAGGCATATTAGATATTCAAAAATATAATGAACAAAGTCTCGCACTATTTTGGGAGGAGTATATGCGAACTTTAAATCCTGAAGAGTACCCTGTCGATTTAAGTCAAGAATGCTGGGATCATAAAATGAATTACATTCAAACTGTTCGAGAACAAGTCGAAAAAAATATACAAAAATAAAACAGAGAAGCTCCTCCTTCTCTGTTTTTTTCAATGCTATATATCTTTGTGAAAAATATATTAAAATAATAAGACAAATATTTTTTTATTTGTAAATTTAAATATTTAGTTATTTATTTATAAAATAATATTTGTTATTATTTTATTGAGTCAATTTCAACAGAATAACCTAAAAAAGAGGACGCATTAACGGGCAGTAAGACCCCCCACTGATTAAAGTTTCACTTTATAAATCTTTCACTCGTAGTACACGCATTGCATTTAACACTGCCAGTAGTGTCACACCAACATCTGAGAAAACAGCTTCCCACATTGTTGCAATACCGAAAGCACCAAGTAGTAAAACTAATCCTTTTACCCCTAATGCAAAGATAATATTTTGCCACACAATGCGTCGTGTACGTTTTGCAATGTTTACAGCTGTTGCAATTTTTGATGGCTCATCAGTCATAATAACGATATCTGCCGCTTCAATTGCTGCATCCGATCCTAAACCACCCATTGCAATACCCACATCGGCTCTCGCTAATACCGGTGTATCATTAATACCATCACCAACGAAAGCAACTTTTTCTTTTCCATGCTTCGCTGCATCAATTTTTTCAATCTCTTCTACTTTTTGTTGCGGTAATAGTTCTGCGTGAACTTCATCTAAACCTAATTCTTTACCAACAGCTTCCCCAACTGGTTTTGCATCACCAGTTAACATGACTGTCTTCTTAATACCTAGTTCTTTTAACTTTTGAATTGCTTGTTTTGAATCTTCTTTTACCTCATCAGAGATAACGATATAACCTGCATATTTTCCATCTACAGCAACGTGAACTAATGTACCTACCGTTTCTGGTTGCTTAAATGTAATGTTCTCTTTTCTCATTAATTTAGCATTACCTGCAAAAATTTCTTTTCCTTGTACTTTTACGACTGTACCGTGACCAGAAATTTCGTTATAACCATCGATTATTTTTTCATCAACTGATTTTCCATATGCATTTCGAATCGATTGTGCAATTGGATGGTTAGAATACACTTCAGCAAATGCTGCATACTCTAATAATTCCTCATTTGTAATGCCTTCGCTCGGTTCCATTTTTGTAACTTTGAAGACACCTTTTGTTAATGTGCCTGTTTTATCAAAAACAATATATTTCACATCATTTAAAGCTTCTAAATAGTTACTTCCTTTTACTAACACACCACTTTTAGATGCACCACCGATACCTCCAAAGAATCCAAGAGGAATAGATACAACTAACGCACATGGACAAGAAATTACTAAGAACACTAAAGCTCTATAAATCCAATCAGAGAATGTAGCTCCTTCTAAAATAAGTGGGGGAATAAACGCCATGATCGCTGCTGTAATTACTACAACTGGAGTGTAGTAACGCGCAAACTTCGTAATAAAGTTTTCTGTTGGCGCTTTTTTACTGCTTGCATTTTGAACTAAATCTAAAATTTTTGATACAGTTGATTCACCAAATTCTTTTGTAACCTCAATTGTTAATACACCATTTTGGTTCACAAAACCACTTAGTACATCATTTCCAACTTCAACTTCACGTGGTACAGATTCACCAGTCAATGCTGAAGTATCTACCATTGATGTTCCTTCAACTACTTTCCCATCTAATGGTACTTTCTCACCAGGTTTCACGATAATATAATCGCCGATTTGTACATCTTCTGGTGATACTTGTTTCGTTTCATTACCAACCTTTACATTCGCGTAATCAGGACGAATATCCATTAATGAAGTAATTGATTTTCGAGAACGGTTTACCGCAATACTTTGGAATAGTTCCCCTACTTGATAGAATAACATTACTGCAACCGCTTCTGGGTATTGTTGAATCGCGAAAGCTCCTAGTGTGGCAATTGCCATTAAGAAGTTCTCATCAAACACTTGACCACGAGTTATGTTTCTTACCGCTCTCCAAACAATATCTCCACCGATTAATAAATACGCAAGGACGAATAATGGAATTGTGATCATTTGTGGTAAGCCAGCTAATGCAGCGATTGCTGTCAAAATTCCGCCAACCACTAATCGTCCTACCATCTTTTTCACATTTGCTTCACCATGATCATGACTATGTCCATGGTCATGACCACCCTTTTCTTCACGAACAACTTTCACATCTGGTTCTAACTTTTGAACGACATTTGTTATATTGGCTACAGTCGCTTCTAATTCTCTTTTATTCGCTACCTCAACTCGTAATTTCTTTGATACGAAATCAACAGTTGCTGTTGAAACAGTCGGCATTTCTTTCACTTTATTTTCAATCTTCATCGCACAATTTGCGCAATCTAAACCTTCTAATATAAATACTTCTTTTGCTACTTTTGTATTTTTTTCTTCTTGTACTTTAATGTGCGGTTCTAATTTTGTAACGAGTTGTTTTGCTTCTGTAACAACTTCGTTTTCTTTATTTTGTTCTGTCTCTAAAACCATTGTTTTTGTTGCAAAATTTACAGAGCAAGAATTTACTCCTTCTATATTCCCAACACCTTTTTCAATTTTCATTGCACAGTTCGCACAATCTAAACCTTCTAACATCAGTTTCTTTTTCACTAATGCTTCAGCCATCGTTCTCCCTCCTCGCATTCTTTTTATTCTTCTTCGTTTACGTGTTCAAACGCTTGCTCGAAGATATGAATTACGTGCTGGTCAGCTAACGAGTAATAAACGACCTTTCCTTCTTTACGATTCTTTACAAGTTTCGCTTGCTTTAACACACGAAGCTGATGTGAAATAGATGATTGTGTCATTCCTAATAAATACGCTAAATCACAAACACACATTTCAGCTTCAAATAACGCATGTAATATTCTCGTACGTGTACGATCGCCTAATACTTTAAATAATTCAGCTACTTTACTTAAACTTTCATCAGTTGGAATTGTTTGTTTTACTTGATCAACAACTTCTTCATGGATTATCGTTTGAGAACATGTCTCTTGTGGTGTTTCTACTTTATTTCCAGCCATCATAGCTCACCTCTTTATTTGAACATATGAACAATCATTCATATATCTTATACTTTTATTATATGAGCGTCCATTCATATGTGTCAATGAAATCTCATACATTTTTTTGAACATTTCGTTCACATTTTAAAAAGATCTACACATATTTTCCGCATCAATTACATTCTCATACAAAAAAGGATGTACACTTTGCACAAAAGAAAAAGCCTTGCGCGTTCCCTAGACGCACAAGGCTTACTATACTTATATCCCTTTTAATTAAGCTTTTAATTAGCTTGTTCTAAATTATCCTGCGAACTTCCATCGTCTTTTAAATGACTATGTTTTTTCGAATAAACAAAGTATACAACCACTCCGATTGCTAACCAAATACCGAAGTAGATCCATGTTGTTAATGGTAGGTTAAACATTAAGAATAGACAACATGCGATTGAAATAATCGGTAGCGTTGGTACAAGCGGTACCACAAAACCACGTTTTAAGTTCGGATGTGTTTTACGAAGAATAATAACTGACACACCTACCATCGCAAATGTTAACAATGCTCCAATATTCGCTAAATTCGACAATTCTTTTAAATCGATAAATCCAGCAATTAAAGCACTACCAATACCTGTTAACCAAGTTGAGAATACTGGCGCTTCTGTCTTCTTATTAATTTTCGCAAATGATTTCGGTAATAAACCATCACGGCTCATCGCGAAGAATACACGTGTTGTTGCATAAATGTAAGCAAAGATTACAGCCATAATACCAATTACAGCTCCAACTGCGATTACACCTGCTACTTTATCTTGTCCCACAACCTCTAACACATATGCCATAGCTTCTGGTACATCTAACTCTTTATAAGAAACCATACCTGTCATCACGAGACAAACTACAACATAAATGATTGTACAAATAATTAACGAAGCAATAATACCAATCGGTAAATCACGTTGTGGATTTTTTACTTCTTCAGCAGAAGTTGCTAATGCATCAAATCCTAAGAAAGCGAAGAACACTGCTGCGCCTCCGGCAAAGATTCCGCTCATACCGTATGGTGCAAATGGTGTCCAGTTTTCTGGTTGTACGTAAAACGCACCAACTGCAATGAATAAAATAACAATACCAATTTTGATTAATACCATTATGTTATTCACACGTTTACTTTCTTTCGTACCTCTTGATAATAACCAAGTTAAAACTAAAGTAATGACTACTGCTGGTAAATTCACAATTCCACCTTGTGATGGAATCTTTAACAGCTCTGTTGGAATTTCTAATCCAAATCCACTCACTAAGTTATTGAAATAACCTGTCCATCCACCAGCTACTGCGGCAGTTGTTACGACGTATACAGATAGTAATGTCCATCCCATTAAGTGGGCAATAAACTCACCAATTGTCGCATATGAATATGTGTACACACTACCTGAAACCGGCAGTGTAGATGCAACTTCTGCATAACATAATGCTGCAAATCCACAAACAATCGCTGCAATCATGAATGAAAAAATAACTGCTGGACCAGCATCTCTTGCTGCTACTAATCCTGTTAATACTAGTACTCCTGTACCGATTATCGCACCAATCCCTAGCATTGTTAGGTCAAATGCCCCTAGCGTTTTCGTTAAAGTTTTACTTTTACTTTCCCCTAACAATTGCGTAACGGATTTCTTTTTAAATAGGTTGGCCACGATGTATGCCCCCTTTTGCCAAGAAGAGCTAAGAGATATTCACTCTTAGCTCTTATCATGTTGTTTTATATATTGTTCGATTTTGTTTTGTATAATGCTTCTATTAGCAAGATACTGTTTCTGCTTCTAATAATTCTTTAGCACCTTTGTACTCTACACCGTGAGCTTCTGCAACTGCTTCGAATGTTACATAGCCATCTAATGTGTTAATACCTTTTAGTAACGCAGAGTTGCCTAGGCAAGCTTCTTTGTAGCCTTTGTTAGCAATTTGTACTGCATATGGTACTGTTACGTTTGTTAATGCAAGAGTTGATGTACGTGGAACCGCACCTGGCATGTTTGCAACTGCATAATGAACCACGCCGTGTTTTTCGTAAGTTGGGTTATCATGAGTTGTAATACGGTCAGTTGTTTCGAAAATACCACCTTGGTCAATCGCGATATCTACAACAACAGAACCTGGTTCCATTGATTTAATCATTTCTTCTGTTACAAGTTTTGGTGCTTTTGCACCTGGGATTAATACTGCACCGATTACAAGATCAGACTCTTTTACAGCTTCTGCAATATTGTAAGGATTAGACATTAAAGTTTTTACTTGGTTTCCGAAAATGTCATCTAATTGACGAAGACGTTCTGCACTTAAGTCGATGATTGTTACATCCGCACCTAGTCCAACTGCAATTTTAGCAGCATTTGTACCAGCTTGTCCACCACCGATGATTGTTACTTTACCACGTTTAACCCCTGGAACACCTGCAAGTAAGATACCTTTACCGCCTTTGTTTTTCTCAAGGAATTGTGCACCAATTTGTGCAGCCATACGACCAGCTACTTCACTCATAGGTGCAAGTAATGGTAGAGAACGGTTTTCTAACTGTACTGTTTCATATGCAATAGAAACAACTTTCTTTTCGATTAATGCTTTTGTTAATTCTGGTTCTGGAGCTAAGTGTAAGTATGTGAATAAGATCAAACCTTCGCTGAAGTGTTTGTATTCGCTTTCAATTGGTTCCTTAACTTTCATAACCATTTCCATGTTCCAAGCTTCTTCAGCTGTATCAACAATTTTCGCTCCTGCTTCAACATACTGAGCATCTGTAAAACCAGATCCTAAACCTGCACCCTTTTGAATGAATACTTCGTGATTGTTACGAATTAAATGTACAACACCTGCTGGTGTCATTGCCACACGGTTTTCGTTGTTTTTAATTTCTGCTGGTACCCCAATACGCATAATGAAATGCCCCCTTATAATTAACAGAAAAAAGAAAGTCTTTTTTCTTTTTTTAATAATTAATAACTTATGTCCTTATTCTAGCATAACTTAAAAATTATGAAAACGCTAACATACCATTTTTTTAAAGTTTATATATTTAGAATAGTGTAAATATATAAAACATTGATTCTATTAGGATTCTCGTTCCATTCCATTATCTATCACTCTATTTTTATTATACTCTTCCAAAATGAGTACCGACCATTTATTATTCGACAATAATGTAACAATGTAAGAAACCCCAATAACGCCGTATACATATACAGTTGTGAATTTACATAATACTTTAGGGATATATTCTTTTCATAAAAAACAGCTGCTAGCATTTAGCTAGCAGCTGGATAACTTATAAATAACTTGGAAAATAAATCATCTGTTGTCTCAGTAATTTTATCAAACAAATCACTTTCTTCCTCTTCTTGCTCTTTTAACATCTTAATTGTTTCACGTGCATCTTCAGGATAGTCGGTAATGATACCATCTACGTTTAATTTATAATATCCCTTTAAACTTTCCATATCATTTACCGTCCATACGTAAATTGGCTTGTTTAACTTCCTTGCTTCTTTTACTAATTTCTTATTTAACATATATTCTTCTGCTACATAAAAATCAGCCTTCACATTTTTTAAGTTAGCTCTACTCGCATACAGTATATATCCTACTTTTATATCTGGATTTGCACGCTTAAACTCTTTAATAAGCGGATAGTGTAACGTTTGAATGACACATTGTTTCTCAAATTCATTATCTTTAATCGCTTTTAATACTTTGTTTACAAAATCTTTTTCGCCACCATGAAGCTTCACTTCAATATTGAGTTTGATTTTTCCCTTTGCCAACTTAATGATCTCATCAAGTGTACTTATTTGTCCTGAAAACCCATCTTGACTAAGAGTAAGTTGTCTTAACTCGTCCATCGTTAAATCTGACACATGAACATTAGCATTAGCAAGGCGTTTCAACTTCAAATCATGTATAACTGCTAATTCACCGTCTTTTGTTTGTAATACATCAATTTCAGCATAGTCTGCTTTTGCATCAATAGCACCTTGAATGGCTTCTTTCGTATTTTCTACTCCTTTTGATATATACCCACGGTGCGCCATAATAATCGGTTCTTTATATGAATTTGAAATAAACGTTACTATGAAGGCAACAACCATCCCGGCAGTAATAATTCCTACAATATATACACCAATAAATTTCCAACGATGTTTTTGGAAGAAACATTTATCTGCTTTCGTTTTCGAATAATCTAACCCTTCTTCTAATAAAACATCTTCAACTGGCACCTTTTGTAAATACAATCGCGTAATCGCCATAATATAAAATGGTGTCACGATAAAGCTAAATAAATACAATGTACTCGTTAAAAATACAGACATTGTAGATTCCGCTAATAATGCAAATGTTCCTTTCGGATTTGTAAATTCATAAACACCCCATAGACACAATAAATATATTCCTAAAAATAGGATATACACAATTCCTATTGAAATAAAAAATCCGACTAAAAAGAGTAGTACTTTAAAAAAGCTTTCTTTTACTAACTTTGCACTTTTACGTGCTGCCACGCGAAATGGCTTTTGCTCTAAAACAACAATAGGTAGAACAAAAATCCAGCGAAGGTTCAAATACGCAACTACAGCAAAGAATGTGTAATAACCAACTTGTCCCATGGTTGTCTTGAACAGTTCTCCTGTAATGAAGTTAGGAATTTGAATTTGCGGGATTAATGCTGTTTCATATCCCATATTTAAAAGAGGTAACAATACGACAGCATATAAAATAAATCCCGGTAAGCAATATGTGAAAAGGGTAGGTAAATACGTTACTGTTTTATACAAAATTGGACGTAATCTCACCTTTTGCCTTTTATGAGCAAAGTACGAAATAATAATAAGCACCGCAAATTCCGTAAAGATAAGAAACAGCGCTAACAATGATAAAATTACAATTGCCAAAATGCCATAAGGCGTCTTTAAAAACGCTAATAATTCATCATTTGTCGCGTTTGCATAACCACCAAAATACAATAACTTATTAAAAATGATCCCAAATAGCGGGACAAATACAATCGCTGCTAATAATTTATAAGCGAGTTGAAAGGTTAATACATTCCAAAAAGCAAATTTAACTGTTTGAAAGGAATGTCCTATTACTCCTGGTATAGATAGTCTTTTACGGTGTTGCATATATTCCTCCACATTCTAAAACGATATTTGAGATGGATTCCATATTTCCATTTCTAATCCATCTTTTTAATAATAATATATTCCGCTTAACATGAACACTCTTATACATACAATGAAAAAAGTGATGGTTACTCCCCATCACTTTTTCACTTACTCTATTTTTTCTCTAATCCTTGTCCAAATGCTTTCAAGAAGCTAAAACCGAATGTAATGGCTCTATTGATATCTGGATCTTTTAACACTTTAAAGAAATCCATCACTTTTGTTTTTTTACCACTATTTAATTCATCTGTTGCAAATTGTAATCCAGTAACTAAGCTGGATGTAATTTGTTTCGTTACTTCCGGATCAACTGAAGATAAAGCTTCTCCTGCCCCCATCATATTGTTGAGTGCATTTTTAACTGGTTCACGATTTAATTGCTCCACAGCGATCTTTGAAACATCTTCCTTCGCAGCAAGTAAACTAATCGCCGCATCTAATATACCAGCCTTCTGCAACTGCGCTAACAGCTGCATCGTTTCTTCTACTGCTTCACGATTATTAGATAGCTCATTTAGAAGTTCATCTGCTACTTGCTGTTTCTGTTCTTCTTCTGTTACAACTTTCTTTTTAATTAAAGTAATTTCTTTTGCCACTATCTCCGCCCCCTAGTCCACAAGTGATACGTATTGTTTTCTTTGCCATTTTTGCTCGATTTCAACACCATTTTGCGGATTACGCTTTTTATCTCGCGGGTTTGAAGATGGTAACGGACGATTTCCTTTTTCACGTAATACACGCATTTTCACCATCGTTTGTTTGTACGCCGGTGTACACGTATAAAGGTCTGTTGCCGTCCCAGTTAAAATATTAATCGCTTCTTCATTTATCGTTGCATGCATCGGTAGGTATAGCTCTTTCCCCGTTACACGATCTGTAACAAGTGCCTGTACTTTAATTTTCCCAAATGGTGATGCTAATTCTACAAGACCACCATCTTTCACATTACGCTCTAGGGCAAGTTCCGGCGAGATTTCAACGAACACTTCAGATACTTTAGATAAAATACCAGCCGACTTATTCGTCATATTTCCTTCATGGAAATGTTCTAGCATGCGTCCATTATTTAAAAGTAAATCATACTCATCTGGCGCTACAACTGGTGGTACCCATTCATCTAATGATAAACGAGCTAGTTTATCTGGGAAGTTAAATCCGTCTACATATAATAGCGGTGTATCACTACCATCATGGCTACCCCAACATAAACTATTCCAACCTTCTAGACGGTCGTACGTTGCTTGAGAGTATAACGGTGCAAGTGATGCGATTTCATCCATAATTTCACTTGGACTTTCGTAATTCCAATCCCCGCCGAGTGCACGAGCAACTTTTTGTAAAATCCACCAGTCTGGTTTTGAATCACCAAGCGGTTTCAATACTTCATATAACCTTTGAATACGGCGCTCTGTATTCGTAAACGTTCCTTCTTTTTCTAAGCTTGGTGCCGCTGGTAAAATAACATCAGCAAAACGAGCTGTTTTTGATAAGAACATATCTTGAACAACGAGGAAGTCTAAATTCGCTAAAATATGTTGCACATGGTTCGCATTGGAATCGACTAAAGCCATTTCTTCACCCATGACATACATACCACGTAGTTTTCCTTCTTCTGCCGCAAGTAACATTGCAATATTATTTAATCCTGGTGCTTTCGGAATGGTTGTGCCGTATGCTTTTTCAAACTTAGCACGAAGCGTATCATCTGATACTGCTTGATAACCTGGAAGCCAGTTTGGTAATGTCGCCATATCACAAGCACCTTGTACGTTATTATGACCTCGTAATGGATATGCGCCTGCACCAGGACGACGATAGTTCCCCGTAACAAGCAGTAAATTGGAAATAGCAGCAGATGTTGTACTTCCTCCTGTATTTTGCGTTACACCCATTCCCCAAAGTATGCAAGTACCATCTGCTTCATATACCATACGAGCCATTTCTTTCAGGTGTTCTTTCGAAATCCCCGTAATTTCTTCTGTATACTCAAGCGTATACTTTTCTAACATTGTGCTATATTCATCAAAGTTCTTCACATTTTCAGCTAAAAACTTTTTATCGTGCCACTCTTGATCAATAATATATTTCGTAATACCAGCAAGCCATACGTAATCCGTACCTTGGCGCGGATGAATAAATAAATCCGCACGCTCTGCCATTTCATGTTTACGAAGATCTGCTACAATCAGTTTTTGCTCGTGTAATTTATGAGCACGTTTTACCCGCGTCGCAAGCACAGGATGTCCTTCTGTTGGATTCGCACCAACGATAATGACAAGGCCTGCTTCAGCTATATCTTTCACTGTTCCAGCATCTCCGCCCATACCGACAGTTTTAAATAAACCGTCTGTTGCTGGAGATTGACAATAACGAGAACAATTATCCACATTATTCGTTCCATATATTTGTCGAGCTAGTTTTTGCATAAGGTAATTTTCTTCATTTGTTACTTTCGATGAAGAAATAAATCCAAATGCATCGCTGCCGTATTCAGATTTAATATGCTGCATGTTAGAAGCAACAACTTCTAATGCCTCTTCCCAAGTAGCTTCAACAAACATATCTCCTTGGCGAATTAATGGCTTCGTAATTCGATCTTCACTATTTACAAAGTCCCATCCAAATTTACCTTTTACACATGTGGAAATTCCATTAACTGGTGCATCTGAAACAGGTTGCACTTTTAATATATGGCGATCTTTCGTCCATACTTCGAATGAACAACCGACACCACAAAATGTACAAACTGTTTTTGTTTTATTCACTTTCGTCTTACGCATCGCAGCCTCTACTTCTGAAACTGCTAAAATGCTACTATATCCAGGCTCTACATCCTTTACAAAATCAATCATCGGATCTAACACATCTGATTTTAATCCTGTCATGAATCCAGCTTCACCTAACATTGATTTTTCCATTAACGCATTACATGGACATACCGTTACACACTGCCCGCAACTTACACAAGATGAGTCATTTATACTTACACCATTGTCCCATATAACACGCGGACGATCTAAGCTCCAGTCTATCGATATCGTTTCATTAACCTGTAAGTTTTGACATACTTCTACACACTGTCCACAAGCAATACATTGATTTGGATCATACCGATAAAACGGATGTGACATATCCACTTCACAAGCACTTACTTTCGGCTCGTACGGATATTTCTGCTCTTCAATTCCCATCATATGTACTGTATTATGAACCTTACAATTACCGTTATTGTTATCACATACGGTACAATACAATAAATGATTCTCTAATATTCGATCCATAGCCTCAGTCTGTGCCTCTTTCGCACGCTGTGACTGTCTTTCAATATGCATACCGTTCTCTATTTGCGTTGAACAAGCACGCATTAACTTCCCATCTACTTCTACAATACATGTATCACAAGTTTGAATTGGATCTACTTCTGGTACATGACAAATTTGAGGATGTTCCAAATTACTCTCATTAAATAATTGTAGTATTGTCTTTTCACCTGATGCTGAAAATTCTTTACCATCTACGGTTACACGGACTGTCTGTTCTGCCATAGTTTCCCCTCTCCTTACAACCAACTGTACAATATATTTATGAATCCGTTTTCACAAATGCATTACTGTACATATTTTTGAAACGTCCTGCCCAAATACTTTTCTTTTGAAGTCGATTCTAGATGTTGATAAGGCATCACTACGAAAGCTTAAAAATTTCACTATTCTACATTTCTATTATATCGTATATATACAATAATAACCAAAATAATCTGATACCTTCCTTCTAACAGATGTTTTTATTTTTTCAATGTTTTATGATGAATGTGGGAGAAAATACATATAAAAGGGGAATTTAATATGGGGCCTACGCAAGAGACTTATACAATTGTACGTTATCAATCTGGTACATTTTCAAAACAACTTGATGAGATTGTTACGGAATCTCCTATTACTATTAAATTAAATGGTGAAGAATATGTAACAGTTGTATGTACACCAAATTATATTGAAGACATGGTTATTGGTTTTTTAATTTCTGAAGGAGTTATTTCTTCCTATAAAGATGTTGAAGAACTATGGATCCAAAAAGACAACGGAATTGTTCATGTAACATCATCAAAAATAAATCCGCTCTACCACACTTTATATAATAAACGATACATTACTTCTTGCTGCGGAAAAGGTAGACAAGGCTTTATTTTCGTTAACGATGCCGCAAAAGCAAAAGATTTACATGATATACATGTAAAAATTACTCCTGAAGAATGCTTTTACTTAATGAATACTTTACAACAATCTTCCACTACCTTTCGCCAAACCGGCGGTGTTCACAATACTGCGCTATGTGATCGAAACAATATCCTCCTATCAAGAATGGATATTGGAAGACATAATGCATTAGATAAAATATACGGTCATTGTTTGCGCAACGATATACCTGTTAAAGGAAAAATCATTGCATTTAGCGGGCGTATTTCATCCGAAATTTTACTCAAAGTTTCAAAAATCGGATGTGAAATTGTTCTATCTAAATCCGCTCCAACAAAACTAGCATTGCAACTCGCTCACGATTTAGGCATTACAGTCGTAGGATTTATTAGAAATGACTCTTGTAATATTTACACGCATCCACATCGAATTGATGGTTATCAATCGAATAACTAAAATAACTCCTCAATCGAGGAGTTATTTTAGTTATAAAAATGTAATATATTAAACACTTGAATAGTTAATAAAGTTAATATATAATTTCATTACATATTAAAAACAAAAACATTGTAGCATATATCTTTTCATTCTTTTACAAATTAAAAGAGACTGCTCACAAAACACATATACAATCTTATAAAAGGTTCACTTTATTTGAAATCAACCAAGGAGGTTACAACTATGGAAATTCGCTTATTAACGACAGAGGACGCAGAAATATATTTAAAAGTTTGTATGGAAGGTTTAACGAAGAACCCGGAAGCTTTTAGCTCTTCTTATGAAGATGTTCTTAAACATGAGAATCCTGTAGCTGCTATGGCAAAACGATTAAGCAATCCGGATAAGTATACTCTAGGTGTCTTCAAAGATAACGATTTAATCGGCATTGCTACTTTAGAAACAAAGCCTTTCATTAAACAAGAACATAAAGCAAAAATCGGTTCCGTTTTTGTTTCCCCTAAAGCACGTGGCCTTGGAGCAGGACGAGCTCTTATGAAAGCAATTATTGAAAATGCCGATAAATTACATGTAGAACAACTTATGCTCGATGTTGTAGTTGGTAACGATGCAGCAAAAAAATTATATGAGTCATTAGGTTTCCAAACTTACGGCGTACAAGAGCGTTCATTAAAACATAACGGTCAATATTGGGACGAAGAACACATGGTTTTGTTCTTAAATGATTAATACTTCAATATAGTTTTCCAAAAGCATCTTTCTATTAAGAAAGATGCTTTTTTCATTACAACAATGTAATCTTCATGTCACCTTTATCGATCGTACCAAACCTTTCCATTCATTATACTAAAAATATAAAGTGAAACTTTACTCAGTGGAAAGCTTTACCTCCACTGAGTATTAGTTGAACCAATCGGGCATTTATGGACAGTTGACCTTCCATCTAACTTCTTTGCATCTACTAAATTTTGGGATGGAAGTCTTACTGCCCATTAATGCGGGATAAAGTGAAACTTTACTCAGTGGGGAACTACACCCCACGCTAATCGCATGTACTTGATATGTAGAGGAGAATGTGACATGAAACAAAACAAACGAGCTATGCTTTTAATATTTACTACAGCAATTGTAACTTCTGGATTAGCAATTTTACCCTGGTTTATTATATAGAAATATCCCCCTTAACAATGAAAAAAGCTTATTGCTTCTTAAGAAGCAATAAGCTTTTTTTATATTATAAAATCCCCAAAATTTTATTTACACAACTTATAATAATAACCATAGATACGGCAACGCACATGACAACCGTATTACGATCTTGCTTTTCTTTTTTTGAAATTTCTTCTTTTGGATTCATGTGTATGATCTCCTTTTAAAAAAAGTGTGAGATAGGAAATTTTTCTTATCCGATGCGAGGTGAATACGAAAACCCTCTCTATCTCACATACACAATAGAATGGAATTGTCATTTTATAAATAAAATGACATGACGTTATGTCGCAACATAGGGTATTTTGTGTCGCTACGTTTTCTATTATAAAAAATAGTTGTGCAAAACTAGTGCATTTTTTATGTCAATTACTCTGAGCGAGAAATAACTCTTCCACTCAATCACATAAAAAGAGTTTTTTATTATTTTCATGTAAACTATACAAATAGAATGAACAGTTTGGGGTGCACAAGATTATGGTAAAAATTTTATTAGTAGACGATGAAGAACGTATGTTACGATTATTAGATCTGTTCTTAAGTCCTCGTGGCTATTTTTGTATGAAAGCTACCTCTGGCCTTGAAGCACTAAAGTTAATAGAACAAAAAGACTTCGATATTATTTTGTTAGATGTAATGATGCCGAATATGGATGGCTGGGATACTTGTTATCAAATCCGTCAAATTTCCAACGTTCCAATCATTATGCTAACAGCTCGTAATCAAAACTACGATATGGTTAAGGGCCTTACTATGGGCGCAGATGACTATATTACAAAACCATTTGATGAGCATGTATTAGTTGCACGAATTGAGGCTATATTACGCCGTACAAAGAAGGATGGATTCGTTAGCTTCAATGGTATTGAGTGGGATAAAACGAAACATACCGTCACAGTATATGATGAAAAAATCTCACTAACTCCTATCGAGTTCTCGTTGCTTGGACTATTTTTACAAAATACAAACCGTGCTTATAGCCGAGATGATTTAATTGAAAAAATTTGGGGTTATGAAACAGACATTGAATATAGAACAATCGATTCACATATTCGCAATATCCGTGATAAACTACGCAAAAAAGGATTTCCAGTTGAAAATTACTTAGAAACTGTCTATAAAGTCGGATATAAATGGAAAAGTGAATAATTATTTCGGTCAGTGAGCAATAGTATATCACTGACCCTTTATATGAAATAAGGTATGGTGAGAAAATGAGTAAACTTTCACTTAAAATTGGGACATACTTTTTAATATTAGCTTTATGTATTGAAACAATTGCTTTCGTATCTTTTTACAAAAGCATTTCAACAATGCGGATTGAGGAAGAAACACTTGCTCTTTTAGAAAAAGGTAATCGCTATAGTAACAAAATTACAAGACGTTCCAAGTGGAGTGTACATGCTCAAGAAAAGACAAACATCGAACGTGCTGAATACAATAAAAATCCTAACCGTCCTATATACCCAGAGTTCGATATCGCGGATGAGGCTGAACACTTAGTTGAATCAGAATCAATTGCTAACTCTGATATAGCTATCATTATAACGGACAATAATGGAAAAATCATTTCCACTTCAGAACCTGTAACAAAGACTATGCAAAAACAACTTACTTGTAAAACAGAACAAATCCCCCAAAATGGATTAATCGTCGAGAAGAACTGGAAAAAATCAAAATTCATCACAACGGTAAGCCCAATTAATACAAAAGAGTTTCAAGGAAAATTATATATGTTATTAAAAACATCTTTCTTAGAAAATATGTTACTTAAACTCATGAACCAATTTCTTATCATTAGTGTTTTGACAGTTATTTTAACAACTATTTCTGTCTTTGTTTTTTCTCGTGTTATTACAGAACCGCTTATAAAAATGAAGAGGGCAACAGAAAAAATGTCAAAATTAAATAAACCAATTCAATTAGGTATTAAACGGAATGATGAACTTGGAAGCTTAGCAAAAACGATTGAAGATTTGTCCAGTGAACTGACTTATATGAAAAAAGAAAGAAACGAGTTTCTCGCTAGTGTTGCTCATGAATTATTAACCCCATTAACTTATATGAAAGGTTATGCGAAAGTGGCAAAGAGAGACTCTTTAACGAAAGAAGAGCGTGAAGAATACTTGCAAATCATTGAGGATGAAACAGATAGTGTAACCGATCTCGTTCAAGATTTATTTATGCTTGTACAATTAGAACAACACCAGTTTGTTATAAAGAAACAAAAAGTGCTTCTTAGGCCTTTTTTAGAGCGAATGGTTGAAAAAACAAAAACAACATTAACGAATAAGCAAATGCAACTCCATGTATATTGTAAAGATGATTTAGAAGTTTGCATAGACGAAAGACGTATGGAACAAGTTATGTTAAATTTATTACACAATGCTTATCAACATTCGCTAGAAAACACCACTATTACAATACGCGTACTCACAGAAATAAATTCTTTTACAATAAGTGTACAAGATGAAGGTGAAGGTATTCCTGAAGAAGATATCCCGCATATTTTCGATCGTTTTTATCGTGTTGACAAATCCAGAACGAGAGCTACTGGAGGAAAAGGTATCGGGCTAGCTGTTGCGAAAGAAATTGTGGAATTGCATAATGGTTCCATTCTAGTAACAAGCAAATTAGGCGTAGGAACAAACTTTATAATCAAGCTACCTTTTGAATAATATGTGTGTGAAAACACCAGTAGTAGTAAACACTACTGGTGTTATTTTGTTCATAAAATCAGCTCATATAAGCTAAGCTTTTGAAATTATTCTTATTTCAATATAAAATAAAGGTACATTTGCAAAGATTTGGAGGGTGATATAATTGGATATCCATGTATTAACAAAAGACGAAGCGGAAATTTACTTAGAACTTCGTGTAGAAGGATTAAAGCAAAACCCTGAAGCTTTTAGCTCTTCTTATGAAGATATTATTAATAAAGAGTGTGCAATTGAATATAAAGCACAAAAATTAGCACAAGATGAAAACTATACGCTAGGTGCATTTAAAGATGGAAAATTAATCGGGGTTGCGACACTGGAAACGAAACCATATGTAAAACAAGAACATAAAGCTAAAATCGGTTCTGTCTATGTGTCTCCAAAAGCACGCGGACTTGGAGCAGGAAAAGCACTTATTAAAGAATGTCTTGAACTTGCTAAATCTTTAGAAGTAGAACAGGTTATGCTTGATGTTGTTGTTGGCAACGATGGAGCAAAAAAACTTTATGAATCATTAGGATTTAAAACATTCGGTGTGCAAGAACGTTCATTAAAATATAACGGACAATATTGGGACGAAGAGCATATGGTCTTATTCTTAGATGAAAATAAATAATAAAAAACATCCTCTCGTGTATGAGGATGTTTTTTTACTTTTTTCAAAACCACGCTGTATTTAATAGTTGTATCGCTTGTGCAATTTTTTCTTCTGATAAAATCGCAAACCCAAGTAAAACTACATTTTCAGGTGCAGTACCATCTTTGTAGTACGTAGAAACAGGATATAGTTTAATACTATATTTTGCCGCTTCTTTAATTAGTTCTTCTTCTCGCATTCCATTATGCACTTTTAATAAAATGTGTAATCCCGAATCTTCTCCTATCACTTCAACACGATTAGAGAAATACTTTCCTATTTCAAAAACAAGTCGATCTCTCTTCTTTCGATAGACGACACGCATTTTATGAATATGTTTTTCCCAATAGCCTTCATTTAAAAACCTTCTTATCACTTCTTGATCCATTCTTGAAACACTTTGCGTATAAAACAAATATTCCTTTTGATATTTTATAATCAAATTCTTCGGTAATACTATATAGCTCATCCGTAACGAGGGCAATAAAGCTTTTGATAGCGTCCCCATATAAATAACTTTCCCCTCTGTATCTAATCCTTGTAGTGCCGGAATTGGCTTTCCTGAATAGCGAAATTCACTATCGTAATCATCTTCAATAATATACCTGTCTTTCTCTTTCTTCGCCCATTGTAAAAGCTGCGTCCTCCTCGTAATAGGCATAATCATTCCATATGGGAATTGATGAGATGGAGTTACAAATACAACATTTGCATCGCTATTTTCTAAATCTGCCATACAAATTCCGTCCCTGTCTAAAGACAACATTTGAACCTTCTCTTCTCCCTGTTCAAAAACAACCATTTTCCTATGATAACCTGGGTTTTCAACTGCATAATTACTTCCCTTCAACAATTGAAAAAGTAATTTCACTAATATTTGTGTTCCCGCTCCCAATACAATTTGACTAGCTGAACAACGCACACCTCTAGATTCATACAAATATTTCGCAATTTCCTCCCTTAAGCTCAATTCCCCTTGAGGATGTCCAAGAAAAAGTAACTCATTATTATGTGGCTGCCATACATCATTTATAAGCTTGCGGTACATAGTGAACGGAAAAGTTTTTGTATCAACCCCTGTTTGGGTGAAATCAAACTTATAGTTCTCCTCCCGAAACGGTACTTCTTCTACTTTCGCATCGCTTCCTTCTACATAAATCATTTGTTCAACTTTGCATACAAAATAACCTTTTCTCGATGCCGACTCAATATAACCTTCTGCAAGTAATTGCTCGTAAGCCGCTTCTACTGTATTCTTACTCACTTGTAAATAGCTTGCCAGTTTTCTTTTTGCAGGTAATTTTGTAAAAGCCGGAATCGTTCCATCTTTAATCTCTTTTTTTATATACTCATACAATTGCACATACAATGCTATTTTGCTTTTCGCATTTAAATTAGGCGTTAATTCTAACATAATATCTGACCCCTCAATAAAACTGAAATCTGATACTTTTTACAGTACCAGAAGTTATATATAATTCCTTTTATCATGTCACACATAAAAAATCAAATACTCGAGAGGAGATGCATGATTATGAACAACGGTAGACGGATTGGACTCATTATGATTATTACAGGAGCTACCTTATGGGGATTATCTGGCCCGATGATTCAGTGGCTATTTCAACATACCAACGTATCATCAATTGATTTTTTAACAATTCGCTTGTTGCTTGCGGGATTATTTATTTTATCTTTTTTACTGATAAAGAAACAAAACATATTTCAAATTTGGAAACACCCTAGACATTCTATACAACTTATTATTTTCTCTATTCTCGGCATGCTCGGTGCGCAATACGCCTTTATCGAAACAGTTCATATTAGTAACGCGGTCACAGCGACATTATTTCAATTTCTAGGTCCTGTTCTTATTACCATTTATGTCGCATTTGAACAACGAAAATTCCCTGCTTCTATGCAACTACTCGCAATTATAACTGCATTAACGGGAACGTACTTTATTATTACAAACGGTTCAATTGAAAATATTGTTTTATCGAAAGAAGCCATTATTTTTGGCCTATTAACAGCAATTGGATTTGCATTTTATACCCTCCATCCAGCTTCTCTTATTAAAGAATGCGGAACAACCATAGTAATTGGCTGGGGGATGTTAATCGGCGGCATCACCCTGCTTATTTGTAATCACTCGTTTGGATGGAGTCAGCTTTCACAAACCTTTACACCAACAACTTTTTCTATGCTTATCCTTATCATTATAAGCGGCACTCTTTCTTTCCTTCTTTATATCGGTAGTCTGAAATATTTAGCAGCAACAGAAACAAGCATTTTATCTAGTATTGAACCACTTGTAGCGGCCATCGTTTCAATCGCTTGGCTAAATGAATCTTTTGGAGCCTATCAATTATTAGGCGGCGTATGTATCATTCTTTCTGTTATTTTCTTAACGATGCCGCAAAAAGAGAATGAGCCAACCTTTACAACTGAACAAGTATAGAAAATGTCAAAAGAGGTCGTACAAAATTTACGATCTCTTTTTATACTTTAAAGGAATTGTCCTGCTTTCTAGCAAATACAATTACACTAACAATAAAAATTAGGAGTGTGGCACCATGAAAAAAATCGGAACTATGCTACTTTTCTCCTTTCTCATCGCTGGATGCTCGCAAGCTCAACCCGATTCCGAAGTACCTAACAAAAAAGCCATCTCAACATCATCAACTCAAGCTAACGCACCTTCCTTCTTTCATCTTAGTGTTTTAAAAGATGTGAATTGGGAAGAAGCTCCATCCTTTGTAGATGGAAAAATACCTTTAAAAGGCATCGAAGGAAAAATCGCAATGGCTGATACCTCTATTATCTCAAATGAACCAAATGAAATAATGTGGTACTTTTTAGATCCTGAAAGGCCAACTGGAAAACTCTCTATTATTGCACTAAAACAAGGGTCAGTAACGCCAACACCAGTCCTCTTTCAACAAGAAAATTCCAAACAAACTTGGACTGCTTCAAATGCAATAGATTCTACTACAAACGAACTCCCTCTCACTATATCGCTACCTTCATCTGGACTATGGCTATTAAATATATATATGAATGAAAGATATTATGATCAATTTGTAATTACTGCTGAGTAAAGTGACAGAACTAAAACACACTCTCCTTATTTTGATTTCTTATCTCAAAAAAGCAGTACCTTTTTAGGCACTGCTTTTAGCTATTAATAACTTGGTATTTTCGTAATTTGCGCCACGCCTGAATCAATAGCTGCCTTCGCCACAGCTTCAGCAACACTTGGAACAACTCTTTTATCTAATGGATTTGGGATTACATAATTCGCATTACGTTCTTCGTCCGTAATGATGTTAGCGATCCCATACGCTGCCGCTAATTTCATTTCTTCTGTAATATCAGTCGCGCGCACATCTAACGCACCGCGGAATATTCCTGGGAACGCCAATACATTATTTACTTGATTCGCATAATCCGAGCGCCCGGTTCCTACTACAGCTGCCCCAGCCTTTAATGCATCCTCTGGGAAGATTTCTGGAATTGGATTCGCCATAGCAAACACAATTGCTTTCTCATTCATCGTCTTTACAAGCTCTTCCGTTAGTACATTAGGAGCAGATACACCGATAAAAATATCAGCTTGATAAATCGCTTCTTTTAACGTTCCACGTACATGTTCTCGATTTGTCTTTTTTGAAACCTCAATTTGCGCTTCGTTCATCCATGCTTCACCTTCACAAACAATACCTTCTAAACTAACTAACGTAATGTGCTTTGCACCAGCCTTTAATAATAATTTTCCAATTGCAATTCCTGCCGAACCAGCACCGTTAATAACAATTTTCACATGATCCATTTGTTTGCTAACAACTTTTAATGCATTAATAACAGCTGCTAAGACGACAATAGCGGTTCCATGTTGATCATCATGGAATACAGGAATATTTGTTTCTGCTTTTAATCGCTTTTCAATTTCAAAACAACGTGGTGCCGCAATATCTTCTAGGTTAATTCCTGCAAACGTAGGCTCTAAATTTTTCACAAGGGTAACGATTTCATCCACATCAGTCGTACCTAAACATAACGGGAAAGCATCTACATTCGCAAATTTCTTAAATAAAATACTCTTCCCTTCCATAACAGGCATAGCTGCTTTCGGTCCAATGTTCCCTAAACCAAGTACCGCTGTTCCATCTGAGACAACTGCCACCATATTACCGCGTGCTGTATAGTCATACACTGTGTCTTCATCTGCTGCAATTGCTTTGCAAGACTCCGCTACACCTGGTGTATATGTCAGACTTAGATCATCCGCTGAATTTACTTCTACTTTACTTGTAATTTCAATTTTTCCTACTAATTCTTTATGCAATAACAATGATCTTTCATTAATTTGATTTTCTAACATACTTATAATCTCCCCTTAATTTGACAAGCTAGCTATATGAATATAGCTAGCTTGTTTGATCATGAAAACATTTTTAATAAAATTGTCGCTGTTACAACCATTGCTGCCCCGCCTAAACGTGTTGAAATTTGCGCGAATGGCATTAATTCCATACGATTTGAAGCTGATAAAATTGCAACATCTCCCGTTCCACCTAAACCACTATGACATCCAGTTACAATTGCTGATTCAACCGGATACATTTTCATCACTTTCCCTACAAGAAAACCTGATGCTACCATTGTAAGAACAACTGATGCGCACACGACAACATATCCTACTGAAAGAACTGCTGCTACGTCTTTTAGCGGAATATATAGTAATCCTAGTCCAACCATTAAAGGCCAAGTTAAATTCTTCGAAATGAATTTATATAGATGGAATGCTCCTTGCTCCATTTTTGCTGGCATTAATTTAAAGTATTTCACAAGTGCTGCCGAGAAGATCATAATGATTGCCCCAGGAATACCGATGAACTTAGAAGCAAATCCTCCGAAGATGAAGAATGTACACGCAATTAATAAACCCGCTCCCATTAATGAGAAGTCAATTGGCTTCTCTGTATTTTGTTCTTTTAATAACTCGGCTTGATTGTCTGTTTTTACTAATACACCGTTACCACTAAGCTCCGGTTTCTTCTCACCTAAACGCTTCATATACCCTGCACTCACGATAGCGAACATATTTCCAATAATAGCCGCTGGAATAAGCTGTGATACAAATGTTGCTGATGATTCATTTAAAATATCACTATAAGCTAGCGACAATGGTAAAATCCCTTCCCCGATACCACCACTCACAATTGGTACGATGATAAAGAAGAATGTTTGCTTCATTTCAAATCCAAATAGTGAACCGACCAATAATCCTACTACTACAGAAGCTAACGTCCCTACCACTAAAGGTATAAACATACGAACGAAACCTTGCACTAATACTTTACGATTCATTCCTAAAATACTTCCGACTACTAAACAAGAAATATATAAATATAAAAAGTTCGATTTTTTCATTAACATAGTCGCAGCTTCCATTGAAGCTGGATTCATCCAGTTAAAAAATACAAGTAATGATGGAATAAATAACGAAAGTATTGCTGGACCACCGATGTTTTTTAAAATTGGAATTCTCATCCCAATGTCTCCTAAGAAAATACCCATGATCATAATAACTGCAAATCCACCAATCATATCTGCTGGCAATTTATTATATACAGATGCCCCATAAATAATAGCAGCCAATACTACATATAACGGTAAAGGTATAACACCGATTTTCACATTCATAATTTTAGAAGCGAAAGATTCTCTTTGTACTTCATTTCCTCCAGAAAATGATACCGCTTCCACATTCTTTTGAATTCCCATATGGCACCCCCTTGTTTTCTTAATAACAATATTAAAACGCTTTCAATAGTAAAAATAGTTTTTGTAAGTTTTGTAATTGATTTTGTAATTAAAAAAAGTATAAGCGACTTATAATAAGTCGCTTATACGTAAAACTCTATTTTATTTTGGTCAATACATCTTAATTTACTCACTGGTCTTCCTACATGTTGATACACCATTTCGTTTTCTAACACTCCAATTTCGGTCAAAAACATTACATACTTTCGAATAGAAACCCTTGAAACACCAACTAATTGCGCCATTTCATCTGTTGTAAACGCTTGTCCATTTAGCGACTCGATCTTCTGCCAAATTAATTGCATCGTTTGCTTCGTTAATCCTTTCGGAAGCTCTTTAGTGACAGTAGGTTCTCTTTTTTCTTTTTGCAAAATTAACGAATCTAATTCCGATTGACTAATTTTTTGTTGTTCTTTCATGAAAGTAAGTTTTTCTCGATATATAGTTAACGCCTCTTTAAATCGTTCAAATGTAAATGGCTTAATTAAATAATCTACTACGCCATATTGTAATGCTTTTTTAATACTCCCCATATCATGTACAGCTGAAATCATCATAATATCGATTTCTTTTTCTTGGTTCCGAATATACATTAAAAGCTCAAATCCAGTCTCTTCAGGCATAAAAATATCAAGTAATACTAAATCTACTCGTGATTCCTCTAATACTTCTATCGCCGATTTTACCGAATTAACTGCTTGAACAAGTTCAAACCCTCCTACTTGCTCTAAATAATGCGTATTTAACATTGCTACCATCGGGTCATCTTCTACAATTAAAACTTTAATCATATTTGCCTCTCATCCCTACCTTTAGGTATTTCAATTGTTATCGTTGTTCCCTGTCCTACTAATGAATACACATAAATTTCCCCATTTATTCGCTGTATACTTTCTGTTACAAGATACAAACCATAACCACGGTTATCCCCCTTTGTGGAATAACCTTTCTTAAATAATGCCCCTATTTCTTCTTCTGGTATACCTTTTCCCGTATCTTGTACTGTAATAATTAGTGTATCCCCATATTGTATCTCAACTTCAACTTGCTTCTTTTCACAATTCGTCACTGCCTCTAATGCATTATCAATTAAATTTCCGACAATCGTAATCAGTTCATGAGTAATACTTTCATCCTCTATTTCTGGCATGTAAGAATCTTCACTTATGATTAATTTTATATTTTTCTCTCTAGCATAGCTAAGCTTCCCGAGTAAAAAACCAGCAAATACTGGACTTTTTATTCTTTTCATAATCCCACCAATTTCATATTGATGCTCTGATACCATACCGCTTATATACTTTTGTAATTCTTCATACTGCTTCATGTGTGTAAGCCCTAATACGACATGCATTTTATTCATAAATTCATGCGATTGTGCCCGTAATGCCTCCGCATATAGTCTAATACCAGTTAATTCTTCTGCTAATTTTCTAATCTCTGTTTTATCACGAAATGTTGCAATCGCACCAACTATTTCTCCTTTTACATATAAAGGAACACGATTCGTCACAATCGTAATTCCATAAATATTTTGTTCTTCGTTTAATTGTACCTCTCCCGTTTGTAATACTTCTTTTATACGTGAATTAGGCATATACAACTCAACATCTTTACCAATAAAATCTTCTTCAAGACCACTTTTCTTAAACAATCGTTTTGCCTCATTATTTATTAAAGTTACATTGGCCTCTTTATCTACAGCAATAATACCTTCCTTTACAGATTGTAACATCGTATTTCTTTCTTCGAGAATTTTCGCTATCCTGTGAGGTTCAAGACCAAATAGACTTTTCTTTATATGTCTAGCTAGTAATATTGCTCCTATAATTCCGACTAGTATTCCAACTCCAACTCCAATATAAATGATATGTCTGCTTTCCTTAACTCTCTCTTTTACATTATCTGCTGAAATACCAACGGCCACCGCTCCAAGCTGTTCACCTGTTTCAGAAAATACAGGTACAAACACTCGCATTGAAATACCTAAAGTTCCTTCTGCCAGCGATACATGTTCCTTTCCTTTCAATGCAGGCCCTTCATCTCCCCCAATAAAATGATGACCTATTTTTTGAGGATTTGGATGTGATTTTCTTATTCCATTCATGTCCATAACTACAATAAATTGAACACCTGTGTTTTTTAATATTCTATTTGTATACGTTTGGATTGCAGAAGCATCTGCTTTCCCAATTAAACCATCGATTACAATCGACTCATTCGCCACAATGTGTGCAATTGTTTTTGCTTTCTCTGCTTGGCTATCCTCCGTCGTCCGTTCTACATTATGACTAATTAATATATCTGTCACAAGTAAAGAAAAAATTACAACTGTACAAACTAACAATGTAATCGTTTTCCATAAATTCCATAGTCTTTTTCTTTTTTTCATCCCGTTAATGACTCCCCTAATTGCTGAATAGAAAAATAAGTAAGGTGATATTATTTTCACCTTACTTATCTGCTGTTATTATACTTTAAATTTACTAGTCATCGCTTGTAGTTCTTCGGCCATCTCAGCTAAATTTTGCGAAGCTGAACTAATTTCTTCCATTGAATTCATTTGTTCTTCTGTTGAAGCAGCAACACTTTGCATACTAGCTGTATTTTCTTCTGCAGCCGCCGCAATTTCATCAATAGCATTTGTCACTTCATTTGCATCTCCAGCAATTCTCTTCGTTGTTTCTACCATTTGATTCACTTGAGAAACAATATGTGTAGTAGAACTTAAAATTTCCGTAAAACTTACTTTCGTTTTTGTTACAACATCAAGGCCTTGTTGGACTTCCCCATTCACATTATCCATCGCCTTAACAGTATGTTCAATATCAGCCTTAATTTCTGCAATTAAATTTGCAATCTCTCCAGATGATTCTCCGGACTGCTCCGCTAATTTTCTAACTTCATCTGCTACAATAGCAAATCCTCGTCCCTGTTCACCTGCTCTTGCTGCTTCAATAGCCGCATTTAAAGCTAATAAGTTCGTTTGAGTAGCAATGTTTTGGATTGCTTCAGAAATAGCTCCTACTTGCTTTGATTTTTCATCAAGAAGTTTAATAATAGCATCTGACTCGGATACCGACCTAGAAATAGACTGCATTTGTTTTGCTGTTTGTTCAACTAAATCTTCTCCCTCTTCGGCTCTTTCTCGCGCATGTAATGAGGAAATAGAAATTGACTCTGCACTTCCAGTTACATCTTGAATTGCTGTATTTACTTGTTGCAATGTAGCCGCACCTTCTTCAACACCTTGACTTTGTGATTCAGCCCCACCTGATACTTGTTCCATTGCAATTGTAATTTGGTCTGTCGCATCATTTGCTTGCTGTACGCTCGCTGTTAACTCTTCAGCCGATGCAGCGACATGTTCTGCTGAAAAACTAATTTGAGTAATCACATCTTGTAAAGAGGCAGACATTTCATTAAAGGAATTCCCTAATTTCCCTATGTCATCCTTGGAATGGATTGTAATTTTCTCTGTTAAATCTCCCTTACTAATTTTATGTGCCGAGTCAGCTATTTTTCTTAATGGTCTTGTAATAGACTTTGTAATGAAATAAATTAATACACTACCAAATACAATAGCGATAGCAATAACAATAAAAGTCTTATAAAATACTGGATTCGCAGCTTGGATAATTTCTTCATCAAACATAACTCCAACTACTTTCCAGCCCGTTTTCTCATTTGTTGCAAAGATTAAATTCTTTTTATCATCTTGTTCTGTATAAGAGACATTTCCTTGTTTTTCTTCATAAATCGGTTTAATCCAAGGATCAGTAACTTTTGCACCTGGTTTTCTAGATGGATGACTAACAATTTGCTTATTTTGATCTAAAATAACTGCATAACCTTTTTCACCAATGTTAATCATTTTGGAAATTTTCAAGATGTTATCTAGATTTAAGTTAATTCCTATAACACCTTTACCATCTTTTACTTCTTTTGCAATTGTCACTACCATATTTTTTGTAGATGCTGATTGATATGGTGCAGTAACAATTACTTTCCCTTTATTTTCATGTGCTTCTTTATACCAAGATCTATCTGTTGGATTATACCCATCATCCATTTGGATAAATGGTTCTCTTATAAACTTTCCTGTCTGCGTTCCAATATAAATACCTTCTACTTCTGGATGAAGTTTTATATATTGCGCTAACTTCGTTCTTACTATTTCTTCTTGTCCGTTTGGATATGTATCCTCTGTTAAGATGTCTGCAAAGTATGCTGCATCAACAAATTTCTCTTCTATATTTTGAGAAATAACAGTATTTAAAATTGAAATGTTTTCCTTTGCTTTACCTGTGATTTGTTGTTCAAAATTTGTTTTGGCAGTTTGATATGAAACACCACCGATAATAAGTCCTGGTATAGTTAAAATTAGAAAAAATGAAATGATTAATTTTTTCTTGATACTCATACATTTAACCCAGTTAAATATTTTTTGCATAATAAGCCTCCTTTATGTAATGTGAATACTTGTGTAATTTTATATAAGTAACATATATAAAACAATATATAATGATAACATGTAATTTTTTTGTCAATTATGCATTTTTACATATTCACTACTTCTAAAGATTTAAGCATAAAAAATAAGAGAACTTCAGCTTATTATATATGCTGAAGTTCTCTTATTTCGTAACAAAAAGCCCCCACAAAAACTCCGCTTACAATTCCTTACATCCCTTTCCTTACTAATTGCTTTTCACATAACTAACCGCCTGACTCCCCATTTGCATCCAGGCCTTTTCAAAACTCTCTCTCGGTACTTTTACATCTAAACTGTCACTTAGAGGATCTCGAATATATACAAATTCCTTATCATATCCAACAAGTACAACACAATGTTCATTATACGTAATAGAAACATCTCCACTATTTGTTTCCCATGTAGTAAATTCCTCTTCATCTAATGGCGCAAATGTTGCATTTGTAATCATGACTACCGGTTGTCCTGATTTTACACTCTTATAAAGTTCTTCTATACTCTTCCCTGTTAAGTCCACAGCTTTGTTAGGTAAATACTTTTTCGCTAATTGAAAAAGTGGTCCATGATATACACCATATCCTGATTCAGAAAAGGTATAAATATTTCCTACAAATCCTTCATTTGGATTCCCACGTACACCATCGTTCATAAAATCAACTTTCTTTATTTCATTTGCTAATTTCATCTTATCCACTGTAATGCCTGCGTATTGTAACATCATCGCTAAGCTCGTTACTTCGCAGCCTCTATCTAGTTCTGGTAATTGCTGAATGAAAGGTACATTTGATAAGATGACCTTTTCACCATCCTTACTAAACTCCGCTTCTTTTCCGCTTTGTATATTGAAGAATGTTAACTTCTCCACATACTTTGTAATTCCATTTGTATATACATTCCATACTGCTATAGCTAGTAAAGCCATACATATATACCACTTCCATCTCCGTATCACTCTCACGCCCTTTTTAGTTCGTTAAATACGAATAAAACGCCTCAGCATCCGTGCGAATCACCGGTACAAAATTTAGTTCTTTTCCTTTTTCAGGCTGATCTTTTTTTATTTTTTCGGCTAATTCTTGAACGTTCATATTCGTTTTATCCATATTAAGCTCATCTGCCATTTGTAATACTTTTTGTTCATTAATTTCTTTTAATACTTGATATATATCTTTACCATACAAATCAATATGATATTTTTTGGCTTCTTCCTGTACTTTTTGCTCATACACTTCTTGTGCTAACGTTTCTATCTCTTTTCCTTTTTGGGAAATCCCTAACTTCCCTGCTTCCTCTCTTACTTTCGTTCCATAGATTTCTTCCTCAATGTCCTCTATTTCTTTTCCATTTGTCGAAATGCCTAATTTATCCGCTTCATCGTTAATTTTAATCGTATTAATTTGATTAATTAAATTTACAATCATTGTATTCTCTATAGATATGCCTAGCTTTAACGCTTCTTGCTTTATTTTCGTTTCATAGATTTCTTCTGAAAGAGTTCCAACGTCTTTTCCTTCAATCGAAATTCCTAACTGTTCTGCTTCCCTTCCTACTTCCGTCTCATGGATTTCTTTTTCTAGCGTAATTTGTTCTTTCCCTGCCGTTTCAATCCCTAAATTCTCCGCCTTTTCTTCTGTATGCACAGCATGTATCTTTCCATTGTTTAATTGTTCTTTGCTGCGCTGCTTGTAATCTGTCTTTCCTTTTGATGTTTCAGAAGGAGAGGCACCCCCTAATATACTTAAACTCATTACTCCAATAGTGAATACCATCATCATTTTCTTTTTCAAAATTAATTCCTCCCTCTTACAACTTCTTTTCCATCATGCCCATAAATTTTTTAATACTATACATAATCGAAATAACATTCTGATTGATATAATCTGCTCAAACACCTTTTTATAATCGCTTCTTTATAGGGCGAAATTTCTGTATATAATACATGTTATAACTAGTTTCTTAACTTTCCCTTAAAAAAAGACGACCTTGTAAAAACAAGATCGTCTTCTCACTTATATTCTTTGGTTTTTAGGAAGAATCACTTCAAAGCAAGTACCCTCTCCCAATTGGCTCTCTACTGATATTTTTCCGTAATGTTTTTCTACAATCCAATTTGCGATTGAAAGACCTAATCCAGCTCCTTCTGACGTACTTCTTGCTTTATCCCCTTGATAAAAACGATCAAATAATTTCGGAATATCTTCTTCTTTCACTCCTATCCCGTCATCTTTCACCTGTATACGAATTGAACTACTCGTTTGCGTGCAATTGATTTGAATCTGCCCGCCTTCGTTCGTATACTTCATCGCATTATCTAACAGTATGACCATCATTTGATGAATTCGCTCTCTATCACCCATAAAAGATACGCCACGTTCTACTTTTAGTATCATTTCTTTTTCTTGATAAGAAGCAATCTCCTTATATGGAGCTACTATTTCTTCTAACAATTTATCGAGTTCAAATGTTTTCTTATCCATCTCAATTTGATTAGAATCAGAACGTGCTAGCAATAATAAATTACTAACGAGCTTTGATAACCTCCTACATTCTTTTGAAATTGTAGAAATATCCATCGCTTTTTCTTCTATCGTAGCGGATGGTGACTGGAATAAAACATCTGTTTTTGATTGAATAACTGCAAGCGGTGTCCTTAGTTCATGTGATGCATCAGAAACGAATTGCTGCTGTTTTTCCCATGAATTTTGAATGGGTACGAGTGCCCTACCAGCTAGGAAAAAGCCGATACCGATTGCACATACACTTCCTATGCTACAGCCTATAACGAGAATTAAAAATAAAGTATTTAACATGCCTTCTTCCGCTGTTATATCTCGTACGATTTGAACTATCTCTCCATTTTTTTGAAGGGATAATGTTCTAAAATATCGGCCTTGTACTTCAATATCTTGCAAAGTCTCTAACTTTTTGGGCGAAAACCTTTCCAAATTCTCTTCAAAAATAGCACGGAATTTACGGTTATCACCCACTATTTCCACTGTTTCCCCCTTCCAGGTTATTTCAGTTACCCGGGGATCTCCAATTTGAATATTCTCCATACGCTTTCTTGGTGGTACTTTAACATCTAATTTCCCTCTATACTGAGCTATCATTTTTATAGATTGATCTACTTCATTATAAATACGCTTATACGTGTACGAATAAATAATACTGCCTAATACGCCTATCAAAATGATAAATACTAACGAATTTATTATAGTCAATCGAATGCGCGTCTTCTGAAACATACTTCCCTTTTTCATTGTTCTTTTAATATATATCCAATACCTCGAACGGTTTGAATGTCTTTCTGATAACCGAATGGCTCTAGTTTTTTACGTAAATGATGCACATACACTTCTACAATCGCTACTGTCGTATCTGAATCAAATCCCCAAACACGATCAAAAATTTGTTCACGCATTAAAATCTTTCCGCTATTTTGAACAAGGTACTCTAGAAGCTCATATTGTTTTAACGTTAGCTTCATACCTTGTCCATCTACTTGAACATCTTTATCTTTTCCGAACAGTTCAATCCCTTTATAGCGAATGGTCTGCTTTGTTGTTAGACTACCACTTCGTCGTAACAATGCACGAATTCTTGCTTTTAATTCTGGAGCCTGAAACGGCTTAACAATATAGTCATCACCACCAAAATCCAACCCTTTCACGCGATCTTCTAAAGAATCTCTCGCTGTCAAAAACAGGACTGGTGTTTCAATCTTTTCATCTCGTATTTTTTGAATCACTTCAAACCCGTCCATCTCTGGCATCATCACATCAAGCAAAATAGCATCATATATATTTTGTAACGCTAGAAATAATCCATCTTCTCCATTCAATGCTGTATCTACTTCAAATTCATCGCGTAAAATTTGGACGATGGACTCTAATAGAGAAGCATTATCTTCTACTACAAGTAAGCGCATATTCTCACCTTCCACCATTTTGTTCAATTCTATTCACAATTACATTTTAACGTTTTTCTCGACATAAAATTTGGAAGACTTATTGTACAAGCTCTTCCTTAAATTTAGCTTAATAAAAAATTGAAAGAAATAAGATTCCTCTTATCTCTTTCAATTTTTTACTACGTATACCTTTTTGCTCGGCAATTCTAAACAATTTAGCTGGCCGCCATATACAGCACCGCCATCAATTCCTATAATACGATTACTCCCAAAATATACGCCACAATTCTCACTACCATGAAGCGTTTTTGTTTCCGTATGACCAAATATAACAACCTTTTCACCACTATACCCACTATGAAACTCATTACGAATCCACATTAACGTATATGGTTCACATTCCGAAACCTGCTTCAATGGCTCAACACCAGCATGTACAAATATATATTCTTCTGTTTCAATGTGATGATCTAATTCTTGAATAAACTTTACATGTTCATCTAATACACGAGATTGTAAAATCGGTTTTTGGAAATTCCCCTCATTAACCACAATATCTCCTTCTACAAATCCATAGCTGTATAACGTCTTATCTCCACCATTCCTTTTTACCCAATGGTTCCATGAACGTTCCTCATCTGTCGTTAACGCCTTAATCATCATATCTTCATGATTGCCCTTTAGAACGAAGGCTCCATCTTCTTTTAACTCTTTTACTTTTTCAATTACTGCACGCGCATTTGGACCACGATCTACATAATCTCCCAGTAAAATTAATTGATCCTGTTTTGCATCGTATTGAGCTTCTTCCAGTAACTGTTCGAACTTTTCTATTTCTCCATGAATATCACTAATAACAAGAATTCTTTTCATATTATCCCCTTCTTTCTAAAGCACTCTCTTTCTAATTATATTTCAAAACAACAGAATCCTTTGAACTCATATTCAAAATCACATTTATTACAAATACAACGATTATCCTTACAACAATGTAAGTCTCTTGTCATCCAATTCGATAGTTGCAATTGCTATATTTCCTTATACTAAAAGTAAGAAATGAAACAAAAAATAAGGAGAGATGAGAAATGAAAAAAGTGATGGAAGTTATGGTAGCAGTGGCAGAGGTTTTCGTAAATGGCAAACAAGTTGCAATGGAGTTAAACAAATAATGAAAAGGGAAAGATTCATTATAGATCCTTTACTCATATAAAAGAGATAAGACTTCTTCATTTTTTTGATCCCTTATCTCCTTGTAAAAAAACCGTATCCTTTTTCAGGATACGGTTTTCTTTACAAACAAAAATCCCATTCAAATACACATTACTGAATCCATCATACTCAATGACTTCTTCATTCTGTCTATCTAAATGGGATTATTTCATACTTGTTATTCTACCGGTTGCGGTTGTGGCTGTACTACTTCATTCGCTCCAGCTACCCTCAACATATTTGCAATATCTTTAAAACCTCTTTTTTCAGCATATTGCAATGGCGTAATATTTTCCTTATTGGCCATATTTACATCTGCCCCGTGGTCAATAAGCATTTGAATTACTTTCTTATGGTTTTCACTACCATTTCCTAATACGATTGCTTCTACTAAAGCTGTTCCACCACGAGCATTTGTATAATTCACATCAATATCTGTATGCTCTAATAATTCTTTTACGACCTCTACATGGCCACGCTCAGATGCAGAAATAAGTGCTGTTCCACCTGACTTAGTCGTTTCTTTCGTATTAACTCCTGCATTAATTAATACTTTTACAATATCCGTATATCCTTCTCTACTTGCATAAAGAAGTGGATTGCTATGTTTCTCATCTTTAATTTCAATATTAGCACCTGCACCAATTAATGCTTTCACTGTCTCTACATGATTTTGGTACGTTGCTGCAAGGACGGGTGTTTCTCCGTTGTCACCTTCTACATTTATATTCGCTCCATCTTGGATCAACTTCATAGCTGTTTCTGTGTCTCCAAGAGTTGCAGAAAGTAGCAACTGTTTGTCCATTAAATTTATACTTTTTTCTTCTTTGGATTCTTCCTGTTCTTTATGCTTTTCTTTTTTCTTTTCGTTTTTCACATGAACCGGTTTCGATTCTGGCTCTTCTTGCTTATCGCAAGCCACTACCGTCATTAAAAGTCCTAATAAAATACATAATAAAATTTTTTGTTTTCTCACAACTACAGCTCCTATGAAAGATAATGTTTTCTTAACCATTCCTCCATCACATACAATAACTCTTCTTGAGTACATTTATCCATAAGCTCTTTATATTCCTTCTTTAATTGGATTATCTTAAACTTATACTATGTTTCTCAACCTATTGGCATGATACGCCTGATGGCCTCATCATTAACATTATGAAGCAATTAGTTTAGCACGTTTTTACCGCATTTGTATACATTTCTAAAAAGTACATAAAGTGAAACTTTAATCAGTGGGAGGATTCACCCCACTGATTATTAGTTGAACCAATTGGGTATTTACGGGCTGTTGATCTCCCACCTAACTTCTTTGCTCCTGCCTAATTCTGAGGTGGGAGTTTTACTGCCCGTTAATACGGGGTAAATGATTGCTTTAGGTCACTATATTCCATTGTAACCGTTCTTCTAAAAATTTTACACCTTTTCTATATTTGCACCTGAATAATACTAGAAAAAGACAACTGTGCAGTTGTCTTTTTCTAGTATTAATGATGTCCACCGTGATTTCCCTTTTTCGGGTTCCCCATCATTTCTTTATTCATTTCCCATTTATGCTCTGCTAGCTCTTTATACGAAAGAACTTTCCCCTTATAGTTAGATACAAAGCTCTCTGCATCTTTTTTGTTTTTAAATGAAATGACATTATAAGCCATTGGTGTCGTTATTGTTTTATCATATACGTAAGTAGCATCTTCTAACGAGACCCAATCTTTCGAATCATAATCTCGAACAAATTTTTCTTTCGTCTTTTCACCTGGATTAATCTCCATCCATTTATACATACAACCGATATCATCAAACTTTAATGCTTTTCCATTTTCTAAAATGATTTCTGTTGCAAATTGATTATCCATTACCCCAATTTGGCAAATATCACACTTATCATGTTTCTCATCAATTGCCATAGCATCTGCTTGTTTCTTACCACATCCTACAATTGTAAAGACAAAGAATAAGCATATAGCAAACATCACATACTTTGTTCTCATTGTATTATTTCCTCCCTAACCCTATCTTCTACAAGGAGCATATCAAAAAATTGTGTGCGATTTGTGAAAAAACAATGTGTCTTTTGTAATATATAGAACAAAAAAGATGTGTAGTCATATCTACACATCTCTCATCATTCACAACCTGTAATTAATAAATCATCTTCTAGTCTAACTAATAATGTATCTGTATGAATTTGCTGCCCAACAACTACATTTACTAATCTTATATTTCCACTGATACCGACTGCAACCTTTTCAAGCTCACCGTTACTTTTTCGGATCATCATTAATTTTTCCCACTCATATACGTAAGAAGATTCATTAACAAAAATCTCTTCTACTTTTCCTTCATAAGAACTACAAATCTCTTCCATTCTTGTTTTCATATAAAATCTACTCCCTATTTCACACTTCAATATTTTCATCTTATTCTACCATTCTTATGGAGAGCAGCTTACTTTTTAAAAATTCAAATTAACTACCGTGAACAAAATGACCAAAATAAAAATTATGCTTCTAATGATGTTATTTTTCAAATTATTTACCTTTCAAATAGATGCTTTTATGATAAACAAAAAAACTTTTTTCTGAATTTTTATTTTATTTTGAAAGCGTAATCATTTTTGGGGGGAGATTACATGTTAGCACTACTTGGATTTGCGATGGTATTTGTCTTTATGTTTTTAATTATGACGAAACGTATGTCAGCACTAGTAGCATTAATATTAATTCCAATTACTTTCGCATTAATTGGAGGATTTTATGCAAATATGGGGCCTATGATGTTAGAGGGAATTCAAAAACTAGCACCTACTGGTATTATGCTTATGTTTGCTATTTTATATTTTGGAATTATGATTGATAGCGGGTTATTCGATCCTGTCATTAGTAGGATTTTGAAGTTTGTAAAAGGAGATCCTTTAAAAATTGTTGTTGGCACAGCAATTCTTACTATTATCGTTTCATTAGATGGGGATGGAACGACAACGTATATGATTACTGTTTCCGCAATGTACCCACTATATAAACGCCTTGGGATGAATCCACTTATATTAGCTGGGGTTGTTATGTTAGGTGCAGGGGTGACAAATCTTACACCGTGGGGTGGACCGACAGCTCGTGTTATGAGTGCACTTGGACTAGACGCATCAGAGCTCTTTACACCACTTATACCAGGAATGATTGCTGGTGCACTTTGGGTAGTTTTCGTTGCTTACTATCTTGGAAAAAAAGAGAGAAAGCGTTTAGGAATTATGGATGTACAATATTTAAAACAAATGCAAACAATGGATGAACAAGCTGCAACAGTAGAAGCTGCGGTTCATAAACGTCCTAAACTTCTATGGATTAACTTTTTATTAACTGCTACCTTACTTGTCTGTCTCATACTAGAAGTTATGCCGTTACCTGTTTTATTTACAATCGCTTTCGCTATTGCTGTTATGATTAACTATCCAAACTTAGAGCAACAGAAAGAGCGTATTGCTTCTCACGCAGGAAACGTATTAGCGGTTGTTTCTCTCGTATTTGCCGCTGGGATTTTCACTGGAATTTTATCAGGAACAAAAATGGTAGATGCAATGGCTAAAAGTGTAGTAACTCTTATACCAGACGCTCTTGGCCCACAACTACCAATTATTACAGCACTTCTTAGTATGCCATTCACATTTTTCATGTCCAATGATGCATTTTATTTCGGTGTACTACCCATTTTAACAAAAGCTGCTGCTACTTATGGAATTAGTGCAGCTGAAATGGGACGCGCTTCCTTACTGGGACAACCTGTTCACTTATTAAGCCCCCTTGTTGCATCCACTTATTTATTAGTCGGAATGGCAAAAGTTGATTTTGGTGAACATCAACGCTTTACTTTATTGTGGGCAGTTGGAACGACAATGGTGATGTTGATTACTGGAATTGTAATTGGGATTATTCCAATATAAGATAAAAAAACAGTAGAGGGCACATAGCCTCTACTGTTTTTTATTATGAAGAAACAAGAAAATATCTTCTTTCTGGTCTCCCTACACTCCCATATATAAGCTCCGCATGAACTTTCTTCCCAGATATCAAATACTCTAAATAGCGCCTTGCTGTTGACCTACTTACTCCGACCATTGAGCTTAGCACTTCTGCCGTAATACCTTCTTCATTCACTGTTAGCATATGATTTTTTATTTTTGCTAAAGTTAAGGGATCTATCCCTTTCGGGGCATATTCTATTTCAATTCCCTTTACGCCTCTTTGAGACCATAAATGTTCTATTTGTTCTGTAGATAATTGATTAGTTTTCTTTAACTGCATAATCTTTTTTTGATAACTTTCCAAACTCGCTTTAAAGCGATCAAACATAAGTGGCTTTACAATATAATCTGTTACTCCGCCTCGTAAAGCATGCCTCACTACATCTGTTTCCGATGCAGCTGTAATCATAATAATATCTGTATCATGCAAATTATGCCTAATAAATGTAACAAGTTCCGTTCCTTGCATATCAGGTAAATACACATCTAATAAAACGAGCTGTGGCTTCACAAGCTCTAGCCATTCCTTCGCTTGTTCTCCAGTCGTTGCTGTTCCAATTACTTTAAACCCCTCAATTTTTTCTGTAAAACGACGATGAATGTCCGCAATTCGAATATCATCTTCTACAATTAATACTTCGATTTCCTCACCCATTACAATTCGCCTCTCTCTTTTGGTAATGCAATAATAAACAACGCACCACCTAAATCCCCTTTTTCGATTGCAATACTTCCATTTAAATCTTCTACTAACTCTTTCACTTTTGCTAATCCATATCCTCGCTTCTCGCCTTCTTTCGTAGAGAAGCCTTTATAGAATATGCTAGTAATGACCTCATCATCAATCCCTTGTCCTGAGTCTTCCACTTCAATTACTATTTCTTCTCCGATATCAGTTACAAACATTCTTACTTTCTTATCATGTTCTTCATTTCTTTCAATCGCTTCAAATGCATTCGTAATTAAATTTCCTAAAATAGAAACGACATAATTACTCTCAATATGCGGGCTTAATTTGTCTAAGCTACTCTCTCTATCTAGCATAAAATCAATCTTCAACTCTCTTGCTCTATTATAGAATCCAATTAAAATCCCACCTAACCATGGATTTTGAATTCGTTTCATAATAAATTGAACAAAATCTTGATATACCGCTGTTTCCTTATGAATAAGCTCCAAAGCATCTTCATATAATTCTAGCTGGATAAGACCTGAAAGCGTATACAACAAATTGTTATATTCATGTGTTTGCGCTCGTAATGCCTCTGTATATTGCTTCGTCTGAGATAATTCTGCTGTTAACTGATCCATTTCAGATTTCAAACGCAAACTCGATACAACGCCAGTTACTTTATTCTTTACTTTAATAGGTAGACGGTTCGCAATAACAGCCTGTCCTTTTATATTTAATTGACGGTCAAACTGTTCTTCACCAGTTTGAAGTACATCTAATATCGTTGAATTAGGAATTACATCTAAAATAAATTCTCCAATAATATTTTGTTGTTCATCTAGCGAAAGAATATCATAGGCTGCTTGATTGACTAAACTAATTATGCCATTTTGATCAATGACAATAATCCCCTCACGTACAGATTGAATCACTGTACTATGCTCTTCATATAAAGATGAAATTTCTTCTGGCTCCATCCCAAACATCATTCTTTTTATACTGCCAGCTAAATATATAGAGCCGATTACTCCAATTAATAGACCTATTATTGTAATCCAAAATACACGCTTTCCATACACTTCTACCGCTCCATGAATATCATCCATTGAAAATCCAACAGACACCACACCAATGATTTCATTTTCCTGATTACGGATTGGAACTTTTCCGCGTAATGAAGGGCCTAATGATCCAGTTGCTTTCGAAACATATGATTTTCCTTCTAATAGAACTCCTTTGTTATCTCCACCAATCATCGCTTCTCCTATTTTATCTCGTTCAGGATGTGCATATCGAATCCCCTCTTTATTTCCAACTACAATGAAGTCAGCCTCTGTATCCATTCGAATTCTTTCTGCAATCGGCTGAATGATAGAAGCTGGGTTTTCTGTTTGAAAAGCTTCCTTTATTTCAGGTATAGCAGCAACTGTTTTTGCAACATGCAAAGCTCTTTTACCAATTTGCTCTTCTACCGTTTCAGATAATATGTAATAAAATAAATAACTCGTTAGCATAAGTACAACAAGAATAAGTGTACTAATAGTTAATGTAATTCTCGGTTGGAGTTTTAATTTTTTAAATTTCAAAACCATTCCCCTAACATAATTAAAGATAGAATTTAAAGAATATACAGTCTCTTTAATTATACTTAATCATAACACGGTTACTCTATATTTCTTTCTTTTTCTCTTCATAAAAAAAGAAACGAAGTAAAATTATTACCCCGTTTCTTAACAATCATTATTACACTTTAAACTTACCAATCATCTCTTGTAATTCTTCTGCCATTTGTGATAAATGGACTGCTGCTGCATTTATTTCATCTACTGAAGCTAATTGTTCTTCAGAGGAACCAGCAATATTTTGAACGCTTGCTGCATTTTCTTCAATCGTAGCTGCAATTTCATTAATAGATGCACTTACTTGTCTTGCATCTACCGTCATTTGCTTCGCTACACCTACCATGTTATCAATTTGTACAACTGTATCATCCGTAGATTTCAATATTTCAGCAAAGCTTTGCTTCGTTTCATTTGCAACTACAAGCCCTGATTGTACTTCTGTCCCAACTAGCTTCATAGAACTTACCGTTTCTTTTATATCAAATTGGATCTCTTTCACTAGTTTTCCAATTTCCGTAGAAGACTGTCCTGATTGCTCAGCTAATTTTCGTACTTCATCTGCTACAATTGCAAATCCTCTTCCTTGCTCTCCAGCTCTCGCAGCCTCAATTGCCGCATTTAACGCTAATAAATTTGTCTGCTCTGCAATATGTTGAATCACCTCAAGGATTGCTCCAATTTGTTTTGATTTATCATCTAACAAAACAATAACTTTATCTGATTGTGAAACAGACTCATGGATTAATTGCATTTGATTTACAGTTTGTTCAACTAACTTTCCACCATCTTCAGCCTTTTTCTTCGTATACATAGATGCTGTGGATACTAATGAAGAACTGTCTGCAACACGCTGAATTCCTTCTGTAACTTCTTCTAATAATGTTGCGCCTTCTTCAACTTCTTTCGTTTGTATTTCTGATCCGCTTGACACTTGCTCGATTGCTTGTGTAATTTGTTCCGTCGCTTCACTTGTCTGCTTCATACTAGCTGTTAATTCTTCTGAAGATGCCGCCACATGACTTGCTGAAGTATTTATATTAGAAATGACCTGATGTAATGATGTCGCCATCTCGTTAAAACTTTCTCCTAGCTGTCCAATTTCATCTTTAGAATGAACTGTAATTGTTTCTGTTAAATCGCCTTCACTAATCTTTTTCGATGATATAACAAGTTGTTTTAACGGACTAATGATAGAAGCAATTATGAAGTAAATTAAAATCCCACCAATTATTAATGAAATACCAATAACAGTTAGCGTTTTATAGAAAATAGGATTAGCTGCTTCAATAATTTCTTTTGAAGGCATAATTCCTGCTATTTTCCATCCAGTCTGCTTATTTGTTATAAAGGTAATATTGCGATCATCACCATCGAGTTTGAATTTAAATTCACCTGTTTCCTGTTTGTACAATTCCTTCTCAAGTTTTTCTTCTATTTTGTCACCTGGTTTTATCGTCGGATGTGCTATTACATGTTTAGATTGGTCAAAGATTGCTATATATCCTTTTTTGCCGATATTGACCATTTTTGAAGTATTTACAATATCATTAATAATTAAATCAATACCGAGAACACCGCTCTTATCCTCATTTTGTTTTGCTATTGTAATAACAATATTCCCTGTTGTACTTGACTTATATGGGGCTGTGATAACCACTTCTCCGCTTTTTTTCGCTGCTTCTTTATACCAATCTCTTTCGGTAGGATTATACCCATCTGGCATTTGAATAGACGGTGATTGAATAAATTGTCCCGTACTAGACCCCGTATAAATTGCTTCTATTTCTGGATGTAATTTATTATATTCTTCTAATTTATTTTGCACATTTTGAAGCTGATCAGTTCCGTAACTTACTCCATTAAATAACTTTGTAAAATATACTGCGTCTACCTTTTTACTGTCTATCTCTTTGTTAATAACATTATTTAAAATCTTTACGTTATCTTCCGCTGATTGTAAAATTGTTTCATTAAAATTTGTCTTCGCTTGTTGATAAGACGTCCAACCAATTACAATACTTGGAAGAATTAAAACAATAACAAATGATACAAGTAACTTTGCTTTTAAACTACTTCTCCTTAATTTCCCTTGAAGCATATTTCTACCCCTCCATACCGTTTAAATGTAATTACCTTACATTTAATTTCTTTATATAAATTATACGATTAAAATGTATCAACTCTTTATCTCTTTTTCTATTAAAGAATTAATACATACCCTTTTCATTCTATATAAATTAAATAATTAAAACAATATATTAAAATGTATATTATTCGAATAATTCACAGAAGAACCTCTAGTATCTCACTTACTAGAGGTTCTTCCCACTATACTATTCTTTATCTTTTTCTACTTCGTTTTTCTCATCTTCTACTACAGATACAACAGGTTTATCGTTTGATAATTGTTGTACTGCTCCTTTTCCAGCAAACCCTTCTAATAACTCTTTTAAATCAATACCAGAAGAAGCTTTTAATGTTTCTTGCATCGTTGCCATTAAATCAGTCGCATAGCCTGCAACTTTTCCAGCGCCGCTATTTTTACCACCGCCGCCTGTATCTACAACTGTAATTTTATCAATGTTGCTAAGTGGACTTGCAACTTCCTTCGCATAACTTGGAAGCATTTTAAGTACCATATCCATAATTGCCGCTTGGCCATATAACTCAAATGCCTCTGCAATTTTTTGTTTCGCTTCTGCTTCTGCTAAACCTTTTAACCTAATAACATCGGCTTCTGCCGTACCTTGTGCTTTTTGTACTTCCGCTTTTGCTTGACCTTGCGCTTTTTCGATTTCCGCCTTCGCTAAACCTTCCACACGTACTTCTTCCGCACGCGCTCTCGCTTCTGCTTCAATCTTATATTGATCCGCATCTGCCTTTTTAATTTGTTTTACTTTTTCTGCTTCCGCTGATTGCTCAACAGCATAGCGATCTGCATCTGCTTTTTTCTTTACTTCTGCATCGTATTGCTTTTCACGACGCGCAATCTCTTTTTCTTCTAATTCAATTTGTTTCTCACGCTCAATGATTTTAACGCGCATTTGCTCTTCTGTAACACCTTGTTGCGCTTTCGCTTGTTGTAATTCGTAAGAAAGATCCGCATCTGCACGAGCTTGTTCTTGCTCTCTCTTATAAGATTGTACTTTTAATTCTTTATGTTTTTCAGCTTCAGCGATTTGGGCATCACGTTGGTATTCAGCTTCTTTCGCTTCTTTCTCAGCACGAGCTTTTTCAATACGAGCTTCTTTTTCACGCTCTGCATTTGCAATTGTTGCATCACGCTTAACCGTCGCAATTTGCGGCTGACCAAGTGCATCTAAGTAACCGTTCTTATCCATGATTTCTTTAATTGTAAAGGAAACGATGCGAAGACCCATTTTCTTTAAATCTGTAGAAGCTACTTCATGCACCTTTTGAGCAAACTGCTCTCTATTACTATACGCATCTTCTACTGTCATAGAAGATAAAATCGCACGTAAATGACCTTCTAAAACTTCTTTTGCTTCTACTTTTAACTCTTCTGTTTCTTTTCCTAAATATTGCTCAGCTGCTGTTGATACTTCTTCAATTGTAGAACCTACTTTAATAATCGAAACACCATTTACTGTAACCGGAACACCTTGCTTCGTATACGTATCACGTGTACCCACTTCTAACTTGTAATTTAGTAGGCTTAAAGGTTCTGCTCTTTGCATGATTGGCACTACAAATGTACCGCCACCGCGAATAATCTTAATCTTCTTTCCATCATCAGTGGTAACTACATTTTTCCCACCACCAAGCCAATTCCCTGTAACAATTAACGCTTCATCTGGTCCAACTGTTCGATACTTCGTAATGAATACTAAAATGAGTAGAATTAAAATTGCGAGTAAAACTCCACCAATAATTAATGGAATCGTCATGTAAATTCCCCCTTATAATTTTGGTTTTTTTAAAGAATAAGCGATGTTTTGTACAAGCAAAACACCATCTTGGACTCCCTCGATAATAACTTCAGTTCCTTGTGAAATATCTTTTTTCCCAATTGTTTTAGCTGGAATTGCATTACTTCCAAATTGGGAGGAGATTAATACTTCACCAAATCCTTCTGTAGGAATTGTCGTAATGACTTCTCCCTTGCAACCAATGAATTCATCCATACGTTGCACAGTATTTTGTTCAGCCTCTGCAATCGGCTTTAAAATTAATATTTTCATTATGAATACACCAATAAAGGATATAGCAAATGCAGCCACGAAAATAAGAATACTATTAAAGGAAAATAAATATTCTCCTATATAACTAAGTCCACATAACATGGCGAAAAAACTAAGTAATAAAGTAACAACGGATACCGATCCGCCTCCAAAACTAAATATGGATTCAAATATATCCCCAAAAAAGATATAAATCACAGTGAGTATAGTAGCAATAATAAATCCATATAAATAAATTGTCTCAAGTGGATAACCAAACAAAACCATTTCTTATCCCCCTCTCTTAAACAATCCCTTTTGTGTTATGTGTATGCCCCACCTCTTCCAAAGATTATTGTTCTTAATTTTCAGTTATTTAACCTTTAAAGAAAAGCCTGCAGTACAGGCCTCTAAAAAAGAACAGGAGAAACCCATTGTGACAGGCTCCTCCTAGAAAATAACCGATATATTATATATCTATATAGTATACTATTTTCCACAAAAAGTAAAGTTAAACATACATTGGAAAAGCACTTATTTTACTGATAATTCGTATGTTCCATCACCATTATCATATTTATATACATACAAGTAATACTTACCTGGTTTTGCATTAAAGTTTGCCTCTATATGATTTCCATTTGCTTGACCGTAAGCAGCATAATTTTGCATATCTGATTCATGGTGAAGTACCCATGTCATCCCGATTCCATACTCATTTAAAACGGAAATATCGATATCTTTCGCTGATGCTACATTAAATGTATAAACATCAGTGTGATCTCCGCCGATAAGACTACCTTTTATCGTATTGTTTAGCCCAATACGATTCGCTTCCTCTGGACGATTATTTGGTTCCAATTCTGTTAAACTTCCATCTTTAACCGTAACCGTCGTTTCACTTCTGCTCTCTCTCCCTTTATCATCTTTTACTATTAACGCTACTTTATATGAACCTTTTCTTTCATATACATGCACTGGATTTACTTCTGCACTTGTGCTTCCATCTCCAAAGTCCCATAAATAAGAAACGATTTTTCCATCTTCATCTTTTGAGCCATCACTTTTAAATTGAATACCTTCTTTTACAAGTCCATTATAAGGGCCGTTTATATTAATCGTTGGAGCTTTATTTTCTCCGTCATCTTTTGCGATACCGTGGAAGACTACATCATATTCAAATTGATTTGAGCTATTTACACGGTAATTGACGAAGTATGCTGTAACAGTTTTGTAGCCACTCCAATCTTTTTGCGCCAGTTGTTCTAAAGCTTCATTTACTTTCTTACTCATTGCGTTCCAATCTTCTGACTCACCTTTTGTTACACTACCTGTATACGTACCTTCTAATGTAAATGTATTAAAGAATTGGGAGCTATGTTTTGTCATTTTTGCATCTTTCATCGGCAATGTATCACTAATTTCTTTCTCTACTGCTGTTAACGATTTTGGTGCATGTTCAGCTAAATAATCATCTGCTACTGCCGGTACATTATATTTATCTTGATTATCGATTAGCTGCTGCATATACTCTTGATACTCTTTATTTAACTTAGGATCTTTACTTAGATTTTCACGATATGCATCATAATTTTTTACGTCATTCGCACGAATCAAATCTTGAATTTTATCAAATGTTTCAAACTGATGCGTATATAAGTAAGACTGCAATGCGAACGAGTAATTATAGAAATCCCAAGAACCGTATTTAGCAAATAATGTACGCTCTGCTGTATAACGGCTTGCAGGATCAGATGATAATCCACTAATGATGCTCTTTCTCGGTACTACATTATTTGTTCGAGTAGACCCTGCGAAAAACTCTGCATTTCCTTCTTGGAACCAAGTTAACCTTTCATTTTGATACATATCTCCTCTTCCGAATAAACCTGGCACTTCATATCTCCCTTGAAGATAATGGGTAAACTCATGGCGGAATAATTCTTCTAAACTATAAATACTTTGTTCTGGCGTGCGTTCATATGTAAAGAATGTTCCTGTTTCTTCAATATAAATTCCACCGTTGTTCGTTTCATATCCATACAGTTGTCTATTTAATTGGTACTCTTCTGGACTGTTATAAATTACGATCGTTAATATATCATCTGCATTGCCCGGCTCTAACGCTTTATCATTCCCAATTACACGATGATACTGCGCTTTTACTTCCTTTGCAGCCCAGTATAGTCTCTTAATTTTTTCTTCCGATACTTTATCTCCTGTTTTAAATACGATAGATCCATCATCAAATGTATACGTTTTTGGTAAGTACTGCTCTTTTCCTTCTTTACGTATTTTCTCTAAATCTACTGTATTCCCGCTATAATCTTTTCCGTTATAATTTGTTGTAATTTGTTCTACTGCGACAAAATACGGTTCACTTAAACGTGGATACATATGCATTGCCTGTGTCACAACTTCTAATCCTTTATTTGGATTGCTATGAAACTTCCCTAAACGACTAGCAAAGTAAATTCCATTATTAACGAGCCACTTATTTTCTGGTGTTACTTCATTTAGAAGAGCAATACGATTTATTTCATTAATAAACCCATCTACTTTTCCATACCACATCGTTTCATTCGCTTCTTTACGAGCCTCAATTAAGTAAGACTGTATATCATAGTCAATCCCTTGCATAATATCGTATACAGCTTGTCCTTTCATACGATCGTCTACATACGTATGAAGATTATCATTATATTGTTTTAAAATATTAGCTGCGTATTGAACCGTTTCAACATCACTTGAAGCGTTACTAATCAATTTTCCGTATGCAGATACGACTGTATCTTGTTCATCTGTACCAAGCTTAAAGTTTGGATTTTTTGCGATTGCTTTTAAAGCAGGTAAACATTTGTCCTGAAAGCTTCTTTCATTTAATTCACTTAATTCGTTATTATAAAATGCCAGATAAAAAGCTGAACGTAACACTTCCGTAAATGTTTGAATTCCTTTTGAATCATCTCTCGTAAACGTACTACCTCGATGAGCTAATTCATCTATAATGACTTGCATTTTCCCCTTATCTTTATAAAAAGCTTTTGCATCTTCATTAAACTGGAATAAATCTGTAATTTGGTGCCACTTAATACTGCCTAACGTTTCAACTAATTCTTGATCATTCATTTTGTTTAAATCAGCCATTGAATAACTTTCTTTAACTTGCTTTACTGCTGCTTTGTTCGGAATAGATGCTGGTCGCTGTGAAAAGTCTCCTACTTTTAAACGTTCTTGAAACGATAATGTTTCCTCCGCTTTAGAAACGTGCCCAATCTCATCTACCGACTTTTCAATTCCAACCGGTTTCGTTTTCAACACGTTATACGGTACTTTTTCTTCCGCTGCTACATGAGTTTGAAGTGCACCTAACGATAAAGCCATTGTACTAATGCTAAGCATCACTTTATTGATCTTTGATTTCTTGTTCATATCCTTGCCCCCTATTTTAATATTCCATCCAAGAATTTAACATAAAATCTGGATACAACAATATAAAATGCAATATTTCATATTATTTCTTCCTATAATTTGTACATATCGTGAACGCATTGCTCTGTACCTCCCTAAAACAAATTGCATCCTTTCATATTATAAAAAGGGAATTTTTTGACAATTAAAAACTTAATTGTTATGATTATTATAATTGTTAACTTTATTAAACAAGGGTGGGATTCTATGATAAAAAAAGAAAACAGTGTATTTTATATCTCCTTCTTGCTAACAACATTATTCATTATATGGGGAATTACCCCAGCAAGTTGGATACAAGGCTACGATTTACAAAGTGTTACATCTTCTTTAAACTCATTTATCCTCAATAAATTTGGGTGGTTTTACTCTCTACTTATGACTACAATGATTATTTTGGCTGCTTATTTAGCATTTTCTAAGTACGGTTCTATTCGTCTTGGTAAAGATGGAGAAAAGCCAAAATATAATTATCCATCTTGGTTATCCATGTTGTTTGGGGCAGGAATGGGAATTGGACTCCTCTTTTATGGAATCGCTGAACCGATTTCACATTTTACAGATCCGTTAACAGGAAAAGCAGGTACAGAAGAAAGCGCTAAACTTGCTATGCAATATTCATTTTTTCACTGGGGACTCTTTCCGTGGTCACTATACGCAATGGTCGCTTTAACAATTGCATATTTCACATTCCGCAAACAAAAAGGTAGCACTATCGGGGCTACAGTTACTCCATTATTTAATCGATCGAAAAATTCTCGTATCGGAAAAACAGTTGATATTTTAGCTGTTTTAGCCACAGTATTTGGCATTGTACCATCTGTTGGGATTGGTGCTCAACAAATCGCCGGAGGATTAAGCTATTTATTCCCTTCTATTCATAACACTTTACTTACACAGCTCATACTTATCGCCATCTTCGCTGTTTTATATTTAACAAGTGCACAAACTGGCTTAGATCGTGGGATTAAATATTTGAGTAACTTAAATTTCTCTCTTGCAGGTATTTTACTCATTTCCTTTTTACTTTTAGGACCAACTGTATTTATTATGAAATATTTCACATCTACACTCGGTTCTTATATTGGAGCTTTACCTAGTATGGGATTAAATTTAGGAGCATTTAATGAAAAATCTTCTTCTTGGATTGAAAACTGGACTATTTTCTATTGGGGATGGTGGATCTCTTGGTCTCCATTCGTCGGTACATTCATCGCTCGTATTTCTAAAGGGCGCACAATAAAAGAATTTATTTTTGGAGTTGTATTAGTCCCAACTCTTATCTGTACATTTTGGTTTGCGGTATTTGGCGGTACCGCTATCCATATGGAAATGTTCCAATCGCTTGGAATAGCTGATGAAATTGCAAAAAACGGTACAGAGATTGGATTATTTGCTGTTATTTCACACCTACCATTCTCTACATTTTTAACAATTATCGGATTAATTTTAGTAGCGACATTTTTTGTTACTTCTGCCGACTCGGCAACATTTGTTGTTTCCATGCAAACGAGTAACGGAAGCTTATCACCGAAAAATAGTTTAAAACTTATATGGGGATTAACAATCGCGATAATCGCAGCTATTTTATTACAAGCTGGAGGATTAAATGCACTACAAATTGCAGCTATCATTGCAGCACTACCATTTTCTATCGTAGTCGTTCTTATGGTTACTTCGCTCTTTAAAGAGTTGCAAAAGGAAGATGTTAATTCACAAACAAAAGAAGTTCCCCAAAAAATAAAAAAGGTTATGTAACGATTGGCGCCTCAAATCACTCCTAAATCCTTGATGGATGAGGAAAAAAGTAGATTAATAAAACCCATTCATATGAATGGGTTTTTTACTCTTTTATATAGTGTTGTAAACATGCCTTCTCCTCAAAACCCACTTTCTTGTACAACTTCATCGCACGATCATTATTCGTATTCAAACATAGTTCTATCTCTCTCATCCCTTGGAAGGAGAAAATATACTGAATTGCAGCTTGCAATAAACACTCTCCGACACCTTTTCTTCTACTATTTTCAGCGGTTGCAATAAATTCGATATTTGCTTCTTGAAACTCCGGATTTACTTCAACATATACGTAGCCTTCTAACTTATCATTCTTCATACTTACAAATAATTTATTCGTATCACTTAAACGTTCGATAATTTCATTTCCCTCATAATATGTATTAGGAAAAACACGATTGTGTAAAGCGATAAATGGCTCGAATACTTGTGGTAAAGCTTCTTCTACATTACATATAGTATGTTGTTTCACGCCACTATTACTTAACCTGAAAATACTATGTAGCTCTTGTTCTTTTGCATGTAAATCCTTCATTAAGCGGGAACAATTATTATTTTCCACATGATAAAAACCATAAAATTTCTCAATATGAACAGGTACCTTTTCTATAAGTTCCTTCCACATATGTAACGCAACTTCTTCCCAATTCGCTGAAAGAATAAACGGTCCCCATATTTCTGCACATTTCTTTACTTCATCCACATCAAATCCTAATACACCTATTAAGTTATTATTCTCATAAGTAGCAACAAAAGATTGTTCCCACCCTATATCCGAAAAATCATGGATAATTGTCTGTAACAACTCCTCTTTCTCATCTCCACAATACCCAACATGATGAGTAGCATCTTTATTCATATTCGCAATAAATGATGCTACCTCTTCAATTTTCAAAATAGAACTGACATACATAACCTCTCCTCCTTCTCTAATACATTTACACCTTTTCCATTTATATCCTCCTTTAAAAAAACATTATCATAAGCCTATTTCAAAATGAAAATGCCATGATAATGTCTTCTCAAAAACTTACATAATTATTTTGCAATATAATAAGATAAAACGTTATTCACTTCTTAAATAATCTCTTTCTAAATACAAGCATACTAAGTGCTGAAAGAACTAATGCCACGCCTGAAAGTAACTTTGACGTATTCGCTTGTCCACCGGTTGCTCCTAATGATTTCTTACTTTCTTCCTGTTTATTAACAACTGGTTTATTTTCTTTCACAACTTGATTATTCACGTTTTGTTCTTGGACTACTGTGGATTGATTTACTGCGTCTTTTGAACCTTCAATTTCTTTTCCTGTTTCTTTTATCTCCGCTTTCGACCCTTCAACTCCTGTTGTTGGCTCGTCCACTTCTTCTTTTGCTTCTTCAACTTCTTTTGTTGATTCTTTTACTTCCTCTTTTACCTCTTCAACTTCTTTTGTTGATTCTTTTACTTCCTCTTTTACCTCTT
>NZ_JBXUNO010000006.1:184623-201519 GCF_057197025.1 Bacillus sp. LSHTCR4
TCAACTTCTTTTGTTGATTCTTTTACTTCCTCTTTTACCTCTTCAACTTCTTTTGTTGATTCTTTTACTTCCTCTTTTACCTCTTCAACTTCTTTTGTTGATTCTTTTACTTCCTCTTTCTCTTCTTCAACTTCTTTTGTTGGCTCATCCACTTCCTCTTTCTCTTCTTCAACTTCTTTTGTTGGCTCTTTTACTTCTTCTTTCGGTATTAATTTTTCTACTATATTCTGCACGACAATGCCACTATATAATATGCCAGTCTCATAATGATCTGCATCTAAATCAAATTCATATATTTTTTCCCCTAGAGTACTCCAAATAATTCCCTCATCAGTAAGTGTTCCACCTTCACTCTTTAGTGTAATCTTTTCAATTGGCTCTCCTTCTAAATCATATACAGGAATTATCACTTCTTTATTTATTTCTGCATCATCCAAAATGACTTTTTGCCTTCTAACATCAATTGTTCCCCACTGACCTAATTGTATTAACGGCCTTACATCACGAATCTCATTTTCAGCTAATTTTAAGCTAAGTAGGTCTAACATTGATCCAAGAACCGACACATCTTTAATACGATTATCTGTAAGGTTTAACCATTGTAAATTTTCCAATGAAGATAACGGTGTTATATCTTCAATTTGATTATGAGATACATTCACATTATTCAATTGTTTCAAGTTTGAGATGAACTCAATATTTTTCAAACCTACTCCTTCTAAAGTGAGTTTTTCTAAGTTCGTCATATACTCTAAACCTGCAATATCTTTTATCTCATTTCCTTTTTCTTTAAGTATCTCTAATTTTTTAATCTGTAATAAATCTTCTTTGGTGATAGGAGCGTTTAAATTCTCTCTACCCAAATTCTCTTTATTAATATGTTGTTGTAAAGTTTTATCGAGAATTACATTTGCAATTTCTTTTTGTTTTTCAACTATATTCTGTATAACCGTACCATTAAATCTTATTTTACTTTCAGTAGAATTAGTATCTAGTTTAAATTCGTATATTTTTTCTCCAGGACTATTCCATTTTATAAATCCGTTATTCAGAGTAGCCCCCTCACTTTGTAAATTAATATTTTGAAGTGGCTCTCCTTTAAGGTTGTATACTGGGATTTTTATTTCTTCATCTACGCTTGCTTCATTTAAAAAGATTTTTTGTCTTTGAATGTCAATTGAAATTCGCTTACCTAATTCTTCAACAGGCCTTACGTCAGAAATCTCATTTGCTCCAAGATTTATCTTGTATAAATTTGTTAAGGTACTCAACGGCGATATATCAGAGATATAATTCTCTTCTAAATTCAGCACTTGTAAATTTCCTAATTGAGATAATGGTGATATATCTTTTATTTCACTATCAGAAATTTCTAGTTCAATAAGGTTACTTATTTTACTAATAGGTTCAACATTATTAATTTTATTGTTCCCTATCCATAATAATTTCACATTATTTAATCGATCAATTCCCGTAAGATCACTGATTTGATTATTTGCTAAGTATAATTGTTTCATAGTTGATAATGTAAATAATGGCTGGATATCTTTAATGTTATTACCGATTAAATCTAATGTTTTAATTTTTTTCATTTTACTTAATGGTGTAAGATCAGAAATTTTATTATCTCTTAAAAAAAGCATATTAATATTCTCTAACTGCTCAATTGGGTGAATACTTTCAATTGAATTAGACGTTAAATCAACGTACTTCAAACCTCTCAATTTCGAGATGGCTGATATGTCTTTTACATTAGACTCTCGTAACGTCAACTTCTCTAAATTTGTCATATACTCTAAACCAGTTATTTCTCTTATTCCTTTACCTGAATAAATGGATAATATTTTAATTTGTAATAAATCTTTCTTTGTGATTGGCGCATCTACATTATCTCTATCTAAGTTATATTTATTAATATATTTTTGTAATTGCTTATCTAATATTACATTTCCACTTTCATCTTGTTGTTCCACTTTTTCCTCTTTATTTTCCTTTTGTTCTTTTGGAACATTATTTTCTAAATTTAAAGCATTCACTTCAAACTGCACTTGGTATTTATTATCGTAAAACATTGTCGGAATATAAATATGCATTTGCATATTATACCTTTTTCCTAATTCCCCTACTTCAAACTGAATTACTTTTGTCCCATTTTTCTTTTTATCTTCTGATATTACTTTCACATCATGAAACACACCTGGAGTATGAATATCCTCTGTTTTCAAGTATTGAAAGAAATCACTATCACTTAACGTTGCTGTTACAATTTTCTTTCCATTCTCAATTGTTAATTTCGGATTTTTTATATACACAGCTGCCATAGATTCTTCATTCGTTTTATCTTTATACGCCTTAATAACAGCTTCATATGTACCATCTTCTAAACCTTGTCCCGTTTTATTCGCCTCAATTGCCACTGCTGCTAAAGCAGGTGTTGAATAAACAGCAAACGGAAGTGATAACGTCGCCGCTATAATCATTGCATTTATACGTTTTCTTTTATTTTGTTTCAACCTTACATCTCCTCCAAAATATACAAATCTAAATATAACTATATCCCGAGTAAATGATAATGATTTTCATTATCATTGTCAACTAAAAAAATAAAAAGTTTACAAAAAAAGAACCTCTTTAAAAGAGGTTATGCCATTTTTTCACCTGATTCTTCTCTAAAAAAGCTTTTCATCGCATGAAATACGTCTGCTTTTTGCTTTAAAATATAATATCTGAAATTCTCATCTTTAATATTTTTATAGGCTGACATAAGTGTACTATGGCGGTTGTACTGATTCACTTCCCCATACCCAAACATATTACACTTCTTCATTAATTCTTCAACAAGTTTTACACATCTAGCATTATCTGATGTTAAATTATCACCGTCTGAAAAATGGAATGGATAAATATTATAGCGGTCTGGTGAATATTTATTATCGATTAGCTCAAGTGCTTTTTTGTATACAGAAGAACAAATTGTTCCGCCACTTTCTCCTTTTGAGAAAAACTCTTCCTCTGGAACTACTTTTGCCTCCGTATGATGGGCAATAAATTCAATATCTACTGTTTCATACTTTGTGCGTAGAAATCTCGTCATCCAGAAAAAGAAGCTACGCGCCATATATTTCTCCCATATTCCCATCGATCCACTCGTATCCATCATCGCTAATACAACAGCTTTTGAATCTGGCTTTAATACTTCATTCCAAGTGCGGAATTTTAAGTCTTCTTGATGAATTGGATGGAAAGATGCTTTACCACGCATCGCATTTCGTTTATATGCGGATATCATCGTTCTTTTCTTATCGATGTTGCCCCATAATCCTGTTTTTCTAATATCATTAAATTCAACATGTTCAATCCGGTTTTCATCCATTTCTTTTCTCTTTAAATTAGGTAATTCTAATTCTTTGAAAAATGCTTGCTCTAATTCCAAAATAGAGACTTCAGCTTCATAATAATCTTCTCCAGCCGCATCCCCTGCTCCTTGCCCTTTTCCTGGTCCTTTTTGCTTTTGACCACCTGATCCATCTCTCGCAACGACATCACCAACTTTGCTGTCACCATTTCCTTGCCCAACATGTTTGTTTTTATCATAATTGTACCTAATCTTATATTCATCTAAAGAACGAATCGGTATTTTTACAACATCCTTACCATTAGACATAACAATGCTTTCTTCTGTTACAAGATCGGGTAAATTATTCTTAATTGCCTCTTGTACTTTCTCTTGATGGCGTTGTTGGTCGTCATATCCTTTGCGATGGAGGGACCAGTTTTCCTGTGAGATCGTATAATTTGGTTGGTTTTCTTCACCCATTTCTTTCCCTCCTTACTGTAATTGTCTTCCTATATGAACAGCAAGCTAGAAAGTTTGTTTTATACTGTGCAAGCTAGAATGAAAGGTAACTGCCCATCAAAAATCATCCCATAAACATATATAACGTTTTTCATATAATACTCCGAGCATCCTAAACAAAATTTTTCCACTCACATACTAGAAAGAAACATTCAGCCGTTGATAAGAAAGAAACACAATGCATAGTTGCACACATTTACACTTTGCAACATATTGTATTGTGTTGGCTTTTTTCCTATGAATGGTTGGTTACTCTATCATATGCATATTGTAAAAATAATTGACAATAAATTCATGAAATTGCATCTTAATTTATTATATTTGGACAAGGTATGACACTTTACACATATGAACGGATAATAAAACGCTGTCCCGCAAAATACAAGAGACAGCGTTTTGTTATCAAACTATCGGTTTAGCAGGCTACCTACATAGCGTAATAATTCATTTGCTGAAGAAGAATTATAGCCGTGCTCATCAATTAAACGTGCAACAACGTCATTGATTTTCTTCAGCTGATTTTCGTCTGGTGTTTTCGTTGATGTTGTAATTTTCACTATATCTTTTAAATCAGCAAATAGCTTCTTCTGGATTGCTTCACGAAGACGTTCGTGCGAATTATAATCGAAACGTTTTCCTTTACGTGCATAAGCAGAGATGCGAATTAATATTTCTTCTCGGAATGCTTTTTTAGCATTTTCTGAGATTCCAATTTGCTCCTCAATCGAGCGCATTAATTTTTCATCTGGACTCATTTCTTCCCCTGTTAACGGATCACGTAATTTTGACTTATTGCAGTAGGCCTCAACGTTATCTAAGTAATTATCCATAAGTGTCTTCGCTGATTCTTCATATGAATACACGAATGCTTTTTGTACTTCTTTCTTCGCAATCTCATCATATTCTTTTCTCGCTAATGAGATGAAATTCATATAACGCTCTCGGTCTTCATTACTAATCGATGGATGCTGATCTAATCCATCTTTTAAAGAGCGAAGTACATCTAATGCATTAATAGATGGTACCTCTTTTCGAATAATTGTAGAAGAAATTCGATTAATAACGTAACGAGGATCAATACCTTTCATACCTTCATCTTGATATTCGCGTTGCAGCTCCTCTACGTCAATCGCATTATAACCTTCTACTGTTTCTCCATCATACAAACGCATCTTTTTAATTAAATCAATATCTGGACGCTTCGGATCTTTTAAACGAGTTAAAATCGTAAACATTGCTGCAACTCGAAGTGTGTGTGGTGCAATGTGAACATTGGACACATCACTTTCACGAATCATTTTTTCATAAATATGTTCTTCTTCACTAACCCTTAAATTGTATGGGACCGGCATTACGATAATACGTGAATGTAATGCTTCATTTTTCTTATTTGCAATAAAAGAACGATACTCCGTTTCATTCGTATGCGCTACAATTAATTCATCTGCTGAAATAAGCGCAAATCTTCCCGCTTTGAAATTCCCTTCTTGCGTAAGCGATAATAAATGCCATAAGAACTTCTCGTCGCATTTTAACATCTCTTGGAACTCCATCATTCCACGGTTTGCCTTATTTAATTCTCCATCGAAGCGATACGCTCGTGGATCTGATTCTGAACCATATTCTGCGATTGTGGAAAAGTCCAGGCTACCTGTTAAATCGGCAATATCTTGTGATTTAGGATCAGACGGGCTAAATGTACCAATCCCTGTACGGCGATCTTCCGAGAAGAAAATACGCTCTACAACTACATCCTCAATTCGTGAACCATATTCTTGTTCTAGACGCATAACGTTGAGTGGTGATAAATTCCCTTCAATTCTAACTCCATACTCATCAAAGAAATCATCCCGTAAATGGTGCGGAATTAAATGAAGTGGATCCTCATGCATTGGGCATCCTTTAATGGCAAAAATTGCTCCGCGATCTGTTCTTGAATATGTTTCTAATCCTCGTTTCAACATCGTAACTAATGTTGATTTCCCTCCACTAACAGGACCCATTAATAATAAAATACGTTTTCTAACATCTAATCGTTTTGCAGACGGATGAAAATATTCCTCTACAAGACGTTCTAAAGCATCCTCTAAACCAAATAACTGATTACTAAAGAAGTTATACTTTCTTCTACCATCTACTTCTTCAATTCCAGCATCTTTTATCATATTGTAAATGCGAGAGTGTGCTGTTTGAGCCACCCATGGTCTTTCCTTCACAAGCTCCAAATACTCCGCAAACGTACCTTCCCATTGTAAGCGTTCTTCTGCTTCTCGATGCTGTTCAATTTTTTTTAGAATATCCATTATAGCTCCTCCCCCATCTCCTTGTTCAATCGGATTATTATAAAAGGTATGCTAGGATGTCCTCAAACATTCTTTAAATCAAAATGAAATATACAGTAGTGCTATAAAATTCTCTCCAAAATTCAAAGAAAATTCTGTATAATATAGGTATTAAAGTTTTTACACCGCTATTCATTTTAAATAAATTCTTTTCTTCCAAGAACCTTACATACATTTCAAATTCGTAAACTGAAAAAACAGGAGGGATATTAGTATGAAATTATTATTAATTTTAGGTGTATCACTCACATTTCTTACCGCTATTTTTACATCTGGTTACAATGATAAACCCGGTACGCATAAAAAATGATGTGCTTTTAGCACATCATTTTTTTATGCATTATTTATAATACATATTTTCCATATCATATTTGGATAGTGGTCGGCTATAGTAATAACCCTGTACAAACTTCACATTCTTTTCCTTCAAAAATTGTATTTGTTCCGCTTTTTCTACTCCTTCTGCAATTACATTCAATTCCAAAGTATGAGCTAAATGAATAATTGCAGCCGTAATATTCGTATCGCGTTCATCTACATGTATACCTTCCATAAAAGAACGATCAATTTTCAAGGTATCAATTGGGTACGTTTTTAAATAACTTAAAGATGAATATCCTGTCCCAAAATCATCTAAATGAATCTTTAAATTTTGTTCTTTTAATTGTAGCAATACTCTTTTCGATATATCTTTATGTATAAGTGCTCCTTCTGTAACCTCTATCGCTAATAAATGAGCTGGTACATTGTACTTATGTAAAGCTCGTGTAATCATCTCTATTAATGTAATAGAGCGAAAATGCCTAGCTGAAATATTAACTGCAATCGGAACAACTTCATATCCTTTATTTAACCATTCACGTATTTGCCGACATACTTCATTTACTACCCATTCATCAAGCTTAATAATAAATCCTGTTCTTTCTGCTAGCGGAATAAATTGATTGGGAGGGACAAATCCTAATTCTTTATTCTCCCACCTTATTAAAGCCTCCATACTAGCTATTTTTTTCGTTTCAATATTAATTTGCGGCTGATAATGTAAGAAGAATTCATTTTTTTCTATAGCACGATGTAATTGGTTTTCTATTATAAATCTTTGTTCACGTTCACTATCTAATCCACTGCAATAAAAATGATAATGCCCTTTTCCTTTATCCTTTGCTTTTTCCAAAGCAGCATCAACTCTTTGGAATAATATTTTTTCATCTTCTCCATCTCTTGGAGCCATTACAATTCCGATTGACGCACTTAAATACACGTCCTCTTCTTCGATTACAAAATGTTCACTAATCTTTTTTTGTATGCTTTTTGCAACTACTTCTACACGTTCTTTCGTTATGTTTTCTATTAACATAACAAATTGATCATCGTGTTCTCTAAATAAGTGCATACCAGGTATTTGAAAACTGCTTAAACATTCTGTAACTTTTTGTAATACTTTATCTCCTTCTTTATGACCAAACGTATCATTAATAAGGTGAAATTCATCTAAATCTATAAAGATAAACGCAAAATCTATCTTCTCATTTAAAAAATCATTTAACTTATTTGCACATGAAATTCTATTCATTAATCCTGTTAACTGATCATAATAAGCTAAATATTCTGTTCGCATTTCATTTAATACTTGTCTTGTAACATCCCTCGTAACAATATATACCCCAATAATTTCACCATTTACAATAATAGGAATAGTTCTCAAAGAAATATAGAGCTCGTACCCTTCTTTATGAACATATTTCTTTGAAACAATTTGCTTTGCCTTTCCTTGCATGGATCTCTTAAATATAATTTGAAAATCTTTTTTATATTCTTTATTAATAAATTCAAAAATAAATTTATTGTTTAATTCTTCATATCGGTATCCAAATATTTCATACGTTGCTGGATTTGCATATGTAATTCTTCCTATAGAATCTATAGATATAATGGAGTCATTATTATATTCTAGTAATGACTTAAACAGCATTTGTTTTTCCTCTATCTCAATCTTCTCCTCTATTTGAGCTGTAATATCCCTCGTAATACAAATAATAAACTGACATACTCCTTCTTCGTCAAATACAGGATTAAGTAAAGATTCATAATGTAGCTCACCTTTTGGTAAACTAACTACATCACAAAAGATATGTGCTTTCGCTTCTCTCGCTACTTTTGCATATTGCACTTGCAATATTTCCGCCGTATCTTCCGGTAATACTTCTGCAAAAGTTTTTCCATAACATTCTTCACTTAGCTTCGCATAATCCATACCTAATTTATTTACATAAATATATTTAAAGGTTTCATCATCAATAACTTTCACAATAAATACTAAATCTTGAATAGCATGTAATAATCCTCTTCTTATTAAATCCATATCTATCATACTTAAAAAGGTATTTTGATTACTATATCGTTCCTTCATATTTATCTCAACCTGTCTAATCTATTTTTATTCATATATCCCCATTCTATATGAATATGTACCCTTTTTTAAATGTATGATCACATATTTATTTTTATTTTTAGAAAAAAAGTCGCCATATGGCGACTTTTAATAAACAATTTCTAAATCTAATCCTGGATAATTTTGTTGACGGAACGCTTCATAAATTAAAATAGCTGCTGTATTAGATAAATTTAATGAGCGCACTTTATCAGTCATTGGAATACGTAAACAATGATCGAAGTTTTCTTCGATTACATTAGCTGGTAAGCCGTTTGTTTCTCTTCCAAATACAAAATAGTAATCCTTCTCACGTTTACTATAATCAAACGCTGTATGAGCCTTCTCGCCATACTTTGTTAAATAGAAGAATTCACCATCTTTATTTTTCTCATAAAATTCTTCAATTGAATCATAATACGTAATTTTCACGTGCTGCCAATAATCTAATCCTGCACGTTTTAACATTTTATCATCCGTTGAAAATCCAAGCGGTCTAATCAAATGTAATTCTGTTCCAGTTGCTGCACAAGTACGAGCAATATTCCCTGTATTTGCTGGAATTTCTGGTTGATATAAAACAACATGTACTCCCACGCGATATTCACCTCTGTTTTTTGTCTACTACGTATTATACCACTTGAGCGAAAAATCTCTACCCATTAATAATATGAAAGAACTTATATTTCATTTGTGGTGTATATTTACTAGAATCTTCATAGTTCCAATAACGCCGACGACTATTCGCTGAATGTGCATTTACAAGTGGCATACCATCTGCGTCTTTTGCTACTACAATCGTCGTATGATTCCACCTACCATCATCCTCGAAATCATAAGCGATGACATCACCAAGAATAAGGTCCTCAGGCCTTTCTACAGCTTCTGCTCGAAGTCCTGTTGTAGCACCTGACAAATACCAATAAAAAGAGTGTGCGACAGCCCAGCTCCAACTCCACTGATTCTCCCTTTGCCACCATCCTTTACGAATGTTAGGGTATCCATTCATCGGTACTTCTCCAGTATGAAGACATTGAGAAATAAAATTCGTACAATTATCAGGGAAATTACGATATACAGGATTTCGATCATCCCACCAACGCTCTGCATATTTAACTGCCTCTAAACGGTTATACTGATATGAACCGTATTTCTCTTTTGTAACTTCCCTCTCCAATGTCTCACTCATTCCAACTGCTTCTGGCACTTCAAGAGCATAATCATCTACTACCCGGCTATTATTTAAACAAACTCTTCGTTTTAATTGTTCCTCTTCAATATAAAATAATTCTTTATGCTTAATTAAATATTTAAAATGAATTTGATAATCAATTTCTTGATGATTGCTATTATTTAATTGCCTCATAAAAGAAACGTCCGCAGTTGCTTTCACTATATCTGCACTACGCTTTTGGAATAATTGTCTCTTTCTCTGTGCTATTTGTAATAAATCTTCAGCAATACCATCCACATTTGTTCGCTTCTCTGTTATATATGCTAAAAATTGTTGTACTTGCTTTTCAATATTTATTTTTACAACCATTTCGTCTCCCTCCCATATTACAATATGAAAAAGGGAGATATTATCTACTCTTTTTTCTGCGCTAACAATTCAAGTCCGCGATTCATTTCATGAAGAACCTCTTCGTCTTTCTCACGTTGCATCGCTTTTTCAATAGCTTCGCCGACGCCGTCTCCACCAATTTTCCCAAGCGCCCACGCTGCTGTTCCGCGAAGTACTGGTCTTGGATCATCTTTCATAACACCTATTAAATCTGGAATTGCTGATGCTTCTTTAAAATGTGCAAGTGCTAAAATCGCATTTCGTTGCAACGGTTTTTTACCTCTCCATGAACCAGACATAATTCCATATTTCTCTTTAAAATCACGATTACTAATTGTTAAAAGCGGTGTTAATAACGGCTTAACTAACTCAGGATCTGGTTCCATCTCAGGATGATTATGAAAATCCATTCCTTTATTTTTCGGACAAACTGTCTGACACGTATCACATCCATAAATACGATTTCCTATTTTGTCACGATATTCTTCCGGTAGGAATCCCTTCGTCTGTGTTAAAAATGCAATACATTTCTTCGAATCTAACTGTCCTCCTTGTATTAAAGCACCTGTAGGACAAATATCAATACATTTTGTACAGCTTCCGCATTGGTCTTCTATCGGCTGGTCTGGTGGGAATGGAACATTTGTAATCATTTCTCCTAGATATACATACGAACCAAATTCAGGTGTAATAATAGAGCAGTTTTTACCGCTCCATCCAATACCGGCACGCTCTGAAACAGCTCGATCACTTAATTCACCCGTATCAACCATTGACTTAACTTCTATATCGGGAAGTTTTTCGATTAAATATGCTTCTAATTTTTGCAAACGATCTCGTAAAACGAGATGATAATCTTGTCCCCAAGAGGCGCGACAAAAAATCCCGCGGCGTTCTCCGCGTTTACTTAATGGTGCATTTTTTAATTTGGAAGGATACGCTAATGCAATCGCAATAATTGATTTTGCACCAGGTAATAGAAGCTGTGGGTTCGTTCTCTTTTCTATATCAGGCTCTTCAAATCCAGATTGATAATTTAATTGTTGCTGCTGGATTAAGCGCTGCTTTAATTCCTCAAATGGTGAAGCACTAGCAAAGCCTATTTTATCTATACCAATTGTTTTACTATACGCAATTACATCTTGCTTTAATTGTTCAAAATCCATTCCTAATCGCCTCCTCAGATGAACCCATCCCTTATGTAACGATTTATTGGTTAGCAATTCACTTTTGGAATACTATTCTTTACTTCTATTTTCGCATACAATCACGCTTTTCAAACATTAAAAAACGCAATGCCTCGTTTATCTCGGAAACGAAACACTGCGTTGATCACAATTTATAGAAAAACATTTAATAAAATTTGGAGCGGGTGAAGAGAATCGAACTCTCGACCAGAGCTTGGAAGGCTCTTGTTTTACCACTAAACTACACCCGCAAATATGAAATAAATATAAGATATTAGAATAACTTATGTAAAGTAGTATAGCATGTAAAAAAAGCAGAAGCAAGAATTTTATCGAAAAAAGTCGAAAAAGTGATGAGAGTCCTCATCACTTTTTCAATTCTTTATCAATTGCCTTCTTCATACTATCAAAATCAGGGTTTGCAAGATTTCCATTTATATATACTGAAGGAGCACCTTGAACTTTTAATTTTTGAGCACGATCTGAATCTTTACGTACTTTTTCTTTTATTTCTTTACTGTGTAAATCCTTCTTAAATTGTGCTATATCAACTTTCGGAAGCTTCTCTTTCACAATGTTAAGAAGTAATTCTTCTGTAATCCATTCTTCCGTGTCTTTCTTTTGACTTTGATAAATCTCATCATAGAAAATCCAGAATGAATCTTTATCTTGTTTATAAATTGCTTCACCAGCTGCTGCACCTAAATCAGAGTCTTTTCCGATAAATGGGAAATTAATAAAGTATAACTGCACTTTACCTTTGTCGATATACTCTTCTTTTAATCGTGGCAATACTGTTACATCCCAAGTACGACAAGCAGGACATTTGAAGTCTCCAAATTCAACTACCTTAACCGGAGCATCATCTTTCCCTAAAGATTGTTGTGTGGAATAAGCAAACATCTCATTCCCTTTATCTTTTTTGTCATTTATGATGCTATACGCAATCGTTCCGATCACAATCAATACTGCAATGGAAAAAACTATACCGAGAGCCATGAGTTTGTTCGATGATTTCATATACATTCCTCTTTAAATTCATATTCTGTATACAGCATTGTACACAATACACATAATATCAATACTTACATCTGTCACGCAATGAACACGCTCACATAAATTACAAAAATACAACAATTGTGACGATATTGTGTCACAATTTGTCACAATTTATTCAAAAAAAGAAGCTCCTATGTAGGAACTTCCCTTAGCTTACTGCTTTTGCACGCGCATTATTTAGCATTGATTGATCTGTTTTTATATCATGACGAATGACTAATTTCTCACTAACTGCTTGCACATACTCATCATGATTGATATAGCCTTCTTTCTCCATTAATCTCAAAACAACATTCCGTCTCTCTACGGCCTTATCATAATTTTGGGCAGGTGAGTAATAAGCGGGTGCCTTTACTACAGCAGCCATCATTGCACTTTCAGCCAACGTTAATTGACTCACCTTTTTACCGAAGTAAAGGTTTGCCGCTTTTTCAATTCCCCATGCTCCTTCTCCGTAATAAATATTACTTACATACAATTTTAAAATTTCATCCTTCGTAAATGTACGTTCAATCTTTTTCGTATAGAAAATCTCTTTCCACTTACGAGAAAATGTACGTTCATTCGTTAAAAAAGCATTTTTGGATAACTGTTGTGTAATTGTGCTTCCACCTTGCACAACACCACCAGCTTTTATATTCTCAACAGACGCTCTGACAATTGCTATATAATCTAAACCGTTATGATGATAAAACCTTTTATCTTCTGTCGCAATAAATGCATGTGTTAATGATTCTGGCACCTCTAACTTAGCTGGTACATGCAATTTACTAATATCACTTTGCTCGATCATTACATTTCCAATGAATAATAACGTAAAACTTAACAATAATAATAAAATAATGGCTTTATAAAAAAACTTAGTCATTGGATTTAATGCAACTTTTTGATGGTAGTTCACCCTAGATAATACTCGTTCTTTCATCTTGAACACCTCTTTTCCACACAGCGTATAATTCTTACTTTAAGAATACCTTGTCGTAAAAAAATATCCCATCGATTTCTCTTACACGTACCTTACATCATTGTAAGGTATAAATTGAAACTTTCATTAGACTGCACCAATCTGGCTGCCCAGCAAATAGCGGAATAAAAAAGTATTGTATCACAGTCCTTTTTTATCTACTATTCATCTGAAATATTGAATATAGATTATGCTAAATCAATAGCAGATTAAATCTTAAGGCTATTATACTTTCTCTATTAAAGCACCCTATTTTCATTATATCATCTACAAATATATATAATTTTGAGTATCTAGTAATCTAAATGTACATAATATATCATATATTATACAGAACAAACGTTCTTTAAATCAATACTAACGCTATTATTATTTTGACCTTTTTCTTAAACAGTATACAAAAAAGAGTAGTGATTTGATTGTGTCTCAAATCGACTACTCTTTTCTTTACAATCTTCCTATTAAGTTATACGGCTGCACTTCCCACGTTTCATACGGAATAAAATGTGTTGCTCTCATCGCATCAAGCGTTCTGGATTTCATATGAGGACGCGTTATATACTCATTTATGTTCTCTTCGTTTAAAGCCACAAATTTAGCCTCTTGTATTTCTTCAGGTTGAATTTTTATTTCACCGCTCACATATGCCACTTTAAATACAATACCTAAAATGTGCATAGAAGCATTATAATAGACCCCTGTAATTCCGATAGGCTTCACAGTTAATCCCGTCTCCTCAAGCATTTCCCTACAAACTGCTTGATCGAGTGCTTCCCCTTCTTCCACCTGTCCTCCCGGCAACTCCCACGTATCAGCTCGCCAGTGTACCTTTACTAATAACACCTCAGTTTTTTCGTTGATTAAATAGCCTGCTACAGCAACGATATGTTTTGGTGTTTTATGTTCCATATTACGCCTCCTAGAAATAATGAATATTTCATATATCCCTATAAGCATATTCCCTGTCTACACCAAAATACCTTTACTAATTCCTCACCTTAATTATATTCATAAAAAAGCCCCTATTCGTTAAACGAACAGGGACTTCTATCGTATTATTCTCCTAAGTCTACGTTGTGGTAAACTTGTTGTACATCTTCTAAATCTTCTAATGCATCAACCATTTTTTCAAATTGTGCTTGTGCATCTTCAGGAAGTGTTACATCACTTTGTGCAAGCATTGTTAATTCAGCAACTGTAAATTCTTCAACACCCGCATCTTTAAGAGCAGATTGTACTGCATGGAATTGATCTGGTTCAGCATACACGATAACAGCATCTTCTTCTTCAAGAATGTCACGTGCATCTACGTCTGCTTCCATTAAAATTTCAAGAACCTCATCTGATGTTTTCCCTTCAAGGCCGATAACAGCTGTCGCATCAAACATGTAAGCCACAGAACCGTTTACACCCATGTTACCACTGTTTTTGCTAAATGCAGCTCGTACATCTGCTGCAGTACGGTTTACGTTATTTGTAAGTGTATCTACAATTACCATAGATCCATTTGGTCCGAATCCTTCATAACGAAGCTCGTCATAATTTTCTTCTGAACCACCTTTTGCTTTTTCAACTGCACGATCGATAATTGTTCTTGGAACATTGTATGTTTTCGCACGTTCTAATACAACTCTAAGCGCTTGGTTTGATTCTGGATCTGGCTCACCTTGTTTTGCTGCCACATAAATTTCACGTCCAAATTTCGCGTATATACGGCTTGTATTTGCATCTTTTGATGCTTTTTTATCTTTAATATTATTCCATTTACGACCCATACTTTCCACTCTCTTTCCCGTTTTAAATCTACATAAAAATATTAATATGAAATATAATGTGTATTCAACACATTTTTAAAAGAAATATAAAAAGTTCATTTTTGATTCATATTACAGACATAATATAAATCACTATCATTTTGTTCTTTCGACAAGTTATATTATACATGAATTCCTACATTTATCACGAATTTTAGAGGCACATAGTATAATTTAACAAAAAAAGACTCTAACATTTCTGTTAGATTTTTTTATATTGCCGATACCGATTTCCATAATATTCCCTTTATTACTTTCTATTGCTGTATAATTAAAATAGGAAAAAATTTGAAAAAGTATAGGGGGAATTATTATGACACATTCAAATGAGAAAAAGGCACATGGGCTTAAAGGGATAGGAGAAAAACTAAACCCAACTATCTATCAAGTGAGATTCATGAAATTAGATGAACCGATTCAATTTGATTCGTTTCCTGAATTAAAGGAATTAGGAGACTGGTTGAGTACTTCAACGCACATGTGGTCGTGCCACTCAACTATGTACAAATACAACAGAGAAAAGTTTGAAAAGAAGTTTTTAGAAATTACGAAATTAACAGCTGATCATGTACTAATATCTATTGGTGGTGTCGGATTTAACTTCATGTCACCGGGATGGAGAAGTTCTCTCTAGAGTGCTCGAAGGAAATATTATATATACAATATTCTGCTGGAATTTTATAGAATACCGCAATTAAAAGGATAAAAATGAATGTTTGTTTTTATCCTTTTAATGTTTCGCCGTTTACTCACCGTACACTTTTTGTGCTTATTTTATCACGTAATGAAAAGAAAACACAAAAAAACTCTATACAACTAGTATAGAGTTTTTTTCGCCGTTCTTGATACCGATGGTCGGGGTCGAACCGACACTCCCGAAGGAACACGATTTTGAGTCGTGCGCGTCTGCCAATTCCGCCACATCGGCACAAAAGAAAAGGCGGCAACCGGATTTGAACCGGTGATAAAGGTTTTGCAGACCTCTGCCTTACCACTTGGCTATGCCGCCATATAAAATTTTACTGGAGCGGAAGACGGGATTCGAACCCGCGACCCCAACCTTGGCAAGGTTGTATTCTACCACTGAACTACTTCCGCAAAAATGGCTGGGCTAGCTGGATTCGAACCAGCGCATGACGGAGTCAAAGTCCGTTGCCTTACCGCTTGGCTATAGCCCATCGAATTCTTACTTAATTATATGTAAGTATCCATTAGATTATTTATAATTTTTAAAATAAAAATGGGGCGACTGATGGGAATCGAACCCACGAATGCCGGAGCCACAATCCGGTGCGTTAACCACTTCGCCACAACCGCCATGTTGTGTAAATATATTTGGCAGGGGCAGTAGGAATCGAACCCACACTGGAGGTTTTGGAGACCTCAGTTCTACCTTTAAACTATGCCCCTATGTAAATGGTGGAGGGGGGCAGATTCGAACTGCCGAACCCGAAGGAGCGGATTTACAGTCCGCCGCGTTTAGCCACTTCGCTACCCCTCCGAAACTTACATGGTGCCGGCTAGAGGACTTGAACCCCCAACCTACTGATTACAAGTCAGTTGCTCTACCAATTGAGCTAAGCCGGCGTATACTATTAAGATAAATGGTGGCTCGGGACGGAATCGAACCGCCGACACGAGGATTTTCAGTCCTCTGCTCTACCGACTGAGCTACCGAG
>NZ_JBXUNO010000007.1:0-8215 GCF_057197025.1 Bacillus sp. LSHTCR4
TCTTCTGTTGTTTCTTCTTTAGTTTGCTCTTCTTCTGGTGTTACATGAATTTCCGGTTTCTCTGTAACTTCTGGCTTCTCTAGCACATTTGGTTCTTCTGTTACTTTCGGTTCTTCCGGTTTTTCTTCTTTTATCTCTTCTGTTGTTTCTTCTTTAGTTTGCTCTTCTTCTGGTGTTACATGAATTTCCGGTTTCTCTGTAACTTCTGGCTTCTCTAGCACATTTGGCTCTTCTGTTACTTTTGGTGCTTGCGGTTCACTTGGGACTTCCAGTTCTTCTATTGTTTCTTCTTTACCTTGCTCTTCTACTTCTGTTACTTCGTGGATTTTTATATTTGTAATATCATATCCGTTAACTTTCGATTGATATCCTAATACTGGTTGTTCTTTCACTTCATACGTATAAGCTTTTCCAGCATTATCAACTGCTGGTAACTTTCCAAACTCATATTTCCAATCATTTGCTGCCGTAACTTCTTTCGTTGCAATGACTTTACCATTTTGCAGTAAATCTACTTTAATCGTTTTTGGGCGATCATTTACTTTATCGCCTTCCCACGTTTTCGTTCCTGCAACAGATGTAGTTTTTAACTTATTTGGCACCATAAGTTTTATTCCATTTGTAGCATCCGTCTTAATTGTGAAAGGAATTTTCGCTTGTGAATCAAACTCTACATAGTTCGGTGCAGAAATTTCTTGTACGTAATAATTACCTGGAGTAAGGTTTGGTGCTTCAACTATTCCGTCTTGATTTGTTGTATAGGAATCACCAATTTGCTGACCTGACTCTGTAAACAATTTAAAAGAAACACCTGGGATAAACTTATTCTCGTCTCCTTCAATATGTTTAACAATCTGCAACGTTCCTTTCGCAGGTAAAACCCCTTCAGCCCCGCCGCCAAATGATATATTTTCAACCTTTACACTATTAGATTCAGAAATCGGTTTCTCATATAAAATTTGATAATCAAGCTTGTAGTCATTCTGTAGATGTTTCAACTTTTTCCCACTATCAGTAATCGTTGATGTATAGAAAATGGTAAACGACGTAGCGTTCGCCATATGTCTATAAATTAAAACTTCAAATGAGTTATCACTAGTAAGCTTAATGTATCCATAACCTCGGTCTTGAAATTGTTTAAGAGATAAATACTCTTTATTATTGATAGTAATGGTAAAGCTATCTTTATTTAGCGTTTGTCCTTTTTGTAACGTATCTTTTAAAACGATGTTGTCATGTAAATATTGTTTCTTTAAATTTATATTTAAAAACCAACGCACTTCATTACTTTTGTCCGGCTGAATATCACCAGACTTATAGAAAAAGATCCCTGGTTCTGTACCCTCTCCTTTTGGATGCGTAATACTTACCATTTGTTTTTCTAAATCTGTCCCTAAATTCGTTTGTACATCTTTCGTCTTTCCGGCTTCAACATTCGTACCTTGAACAGTGAAATTAAAGTTCCCTCTAATATTTTCAAGCTTTTCTACCGTATCATTAAATGTACAAACTACATTATTTGCATTAATCTGGCACGTACCAAAAATACGCCCTGAATCATCCTTTAATGGAATTGTGCCACTATAACCTTTTAATTCTGGCGGAAGTGCTAACGTTAATGTATCCCCAGACTTCATCTTCTTTCCAGGTTTTTCACTAAAGTTTACATGTATCGTAGTCTTTTCTCCATAATTTAATTTCGTCTTTTCAAATGAAAAACTATCCACAAATCCTGTCGTATTTAATTCTTGAGCATGCCCTATGATAGGCATAAAGATTTGTCCAATAAGAACCGTAAAAATAAAACAAATCACAGATATTCTTTTTAAATATGTACTCATAAAACCTCCAATATTAATTGTTAATCCTTTTTGCCGTGAGATCCATTCCACCCAAAATACCCCTTAAACCAAGGGGGTACGGACTAAAGATTATTTGCAGCATCAAACCATCGTTAGTTCTAAAACATAAAGTAATAAACAGCACAATTCATTAACTATACTGTGTTCATTTCTACTTTTTTCGGGCAGCCAACAATAAATACTAGTCCCAATAAAAATACATTACAAGACTGTTCATTTACATATTAATTTGTTACTATATTCATACTACCAAAATATACTAAATGACCATTTTGTTCATCAGGTCATCTGATGACTGGATTTCTTTATCCTTTACCGATAATTCTCCTTCATAACTTCCTTCCACTCTAACTAAAATTATTATTTCAACATCTATAAAAATCACCTAATTAATTTACTAAACCCTTATTTAAAGCGAAATATAAGGCATTTTCACTCAAAGCACAACGCTCCAAAAGTATATTAACATAATAATAAAAGGAGGTTGCCTAGAAGATACATACCATTTTTTTAATCGTTTTTTAAAAAATAAAGCTACCTTTTCGTAGTAGAAAAGATAGCTTTATCTGTATAGACAACTGCTCTACTTCCTATTGTTTTGCGCCTTTCAACGACTCTCTCAGGACAAATTTTTGTAATTTTCCACTCGCATTACGAGGCAGTTCATCCACAAATAAATAATGACGAGGACGTTTATAATCTGCTAATTCGTCACTTTCTTTACAATATGTTTCTAAATCAGCCTCTGTAATATGTTCATCTTTCTTTACAACGACTGCCACAACACGTTCTCCCCATAATTCATCGGGCTCACCAAGTACGGCAACATCTAATATACCAGGATGACTATGGAGGAAATCTTCAATTTCACGTGGATAAATATTAACGCCGCCACTAATCACCATATCATCCACGCGATCTGCGACGAATAAATAACCGTCTTTATCGAAGTAACCTAAATCACCAGAGTGATACCACCCTTTATACATCGATTTTGCATTTGCCTCTTCTCGGTTATGATAACCAGCCATCATAGTTGGACCGCGCAAAATAATCTCCCCTACTTCATAAGGAGGCAATACATCATTTGGCTCTGCCGGTGCATCTTCACTCGGTTTCACAATTCGAATTTCATGACTAAAGCACGGTGTTCCTGCTGAGCCTGCTTTCGTAATTTGATCCTCTTCTACGAGAAACGCAACAACAGGTCCCATTTCTGTCATTCCATAAATTTGTACAAGATCAATATAAAGACGTTCTTTACATTCCTTCACTAACGCTGGAGCCATCGCTGCTCCGCCGTATATACCAATCTTCATCGAAGTTAAATCGTACTCTGTTAAATCTTTTTGCAACAGCATATTCCACATCGTCGGTGCTGCAAAAAACGTCGTAATCTTCTCTTCTTGAATTGTATGTAATACTGTTTCTGTGTCAAAATGATGTAAAATAACATTCTTTCCACCAACTTGAATACGCGGTATAATTCCAGCATTCAACTCACCACAATGATATAACGGTGCTACAACAAGCCCAACACTATCTCGATTATATTTTAGGAAATACGTACAAATCATACTATGCTCAGCCATTTCGCGATGACGATGTAATACGCCTTTCGGATGACCTGTCGTACCGCTCGTATACAGCATAGAACAATAATCCATTTCACCAATTTCAATATCTACTTTTTCGGAAGATGCCTCATTTACTTTTTCATGGTAGGAGCTAGCATAAGAAGGTGTATCGTCTTCTACATACCAAAAAGACGAATTTGGAAAATCTCGTTCAATGATAGCGACAGTTGGCTCAACTGCTTTTTCAAAAACAACTACTTTCGAGGATGCATCCTGGAGAATATAAGATACTTCTTTTGCTTTTAAGCGGAAATTAATTGGGTTAAAGATTGCACCAATTTTCGCACAGGCTAAGTAAACGTTTACAAATTCACGGCAGTTATATAAGTAAACAGATACAGTATCTCCCTTTCTTACCCCTTCTTCTAATAGAGCGTGCGCGGTTTTATTTATTTGCTCATCCCACTGTTTATATGTCCAGCGAATATTTTTTTCCGGCTCCACTAATGCCTCTTTATTCGGATACTTACCAACAGATAAATCGAAAATTCTCCCTATCGTCATGTACATGCCAACAATTTCCCCCTTTTCTCTTTCATAAATCTATCATTTCGTCCATAAGTAGACATTGTCCTTTAATGATTTGACTAATTTTTCTGATTATTATCGACATAGTTTTACAAACAGTTCTACTTGGCGGTCAGTGAAATTATATCGGCGATTTTTAAAATATATCGATCGTAACTTGAAATATATCAGCGATTTTTAAAATATATCGACCATAACTCAATTTATATCAGCGATTTTTCGAATATATCGACTTACCGACAAAAACAGACAATATAAAAAAGAAGCTGTCCCAATTTGGAACAGCCCCTTCATCTTATGCAAATAGCTCTTCTAAAATTTTCAGTTTGTCTTCTGTATATTTTACGAAGCCATCGTTATATGATTTTGGATCTTTCGGATTTGCGAAGTGCGTAATTGCTCCCGTCTTCGGGTGAACAAATTTACTTGATGCCCCACAGCCAAGTCCGATAATCGATTGTACTTCTTCCATAATAACAATGTTGTAAATACTTTCTTGCGTCGGCGTTGCATAACCAACGTTCTCTAAGTTACCTAAAATATTCTTTTGACGATATAGGTAATATGGTACGTAATTATGCTTTTGCGTCCACTCTTCTGCTTCATGCATCATCGCTGTAATTTCTTCGCGACCTGCTACTTTATATTTACGTTTGTTTTGCGTCATTTCAGAAGCACGTTTGAATGATAACGTATGAACTGTTAATGATTCTGGCATTAACTTTTCTGTTTCATCTAACGTGTGCTTGAAGATATCTAGCCCTTCACCAGGAAGACCAATAATTAAATCCATATTAATATTGTTCATTCCCATTTCACGAGCTAAATGATACTTCTCAATTGTTTCTTCCACAGTATGGTGACGTCCAATTGCTTTTAGTGTCTCTTGATGGTATGACTGCGGATTAATACTAATACGGTCAATGTTCCATTTATTTAACACTTCTAGTTTTGCTGGCGTAATTGTATCTGGGCGACCTGCCTCAACTGTTACTTCACGCACATTTTTTACATCTGGGAACGCTTCATACATTTCTTCATACAGCATATCCATCTCTTCTGCTGTAATACTTGTCGGTGTACCGCCGCCGTAATAAATCGTCGTAACTGTTACACCTTTTTCTTTTAAAAACTTACCAATTTCACGAACTTCATAATGTAATCCACCTAAGAATGAATCAACAGAGCCTTGGCGTCCGTTAATTGCATACGCCGGGAATGTACAATATGCACATTTTGTTGGGCAGAATGGAATACCGATATAAATACTTACTTCCTCTTTCAAACGGTATAAATCCGGAACTACCGCTAATTGACAATCAACGATACGCTGAAGAAGTTCAATTTTCTCTTCATGAATTAAGTAACTTTCACGAAGTTCTTGGTGCGCCTCTTCTTTTGACATACCATTTTGAAGCATTTTATGAAGAAGTTTTGTCGGACGAACTCCCGTTAAAATACCCCAGCTTTGTTCAAGGCCTGTTAACTGCTGAAGAACTGAAAGATATACATAAGAAACAACGTGTTTCACTTGCTTCATACGCTCTTTTTCATCTGTAAAAGCAGATAAATCTTTTGCGAATGTTTCTTCATACACATTTCCAGTCGCAACATCTGTTAAACGAGCAGATGCTTTCACATTCTCTTCAATGTGTATATCAACGATAAGATTTGCTTCCTCTTGTTCAAATCCAATCGTACTATCTTCAAAAAATAAGCCGCCAATATTTTGTAGCGGACGTAAAAAACGATCATCTTGTAACGTTTTAATTGAAATTAACAACATTATCACCTTTTCATTTGCAAACTCTCTTTAGTTTACTTGAAGGGCGTTTGCAGGTCAATACAGAAGGTTTTACCTTATTTTAATATCCTACTTAAAACAAACTGAATATTGATTTTTAACGAACTTTCTCTAGTTGTATAGACATTACAATATACTCTTGTTACAATCTAGAACGTATTAGTACTTGCTACTAATTTAAATACATATAAAGGAGGACTCTTAACACGCAAGAAAGACTATCACGTGTTAAAACAACTATGAAAAAAAAGCTTTACAACATTTTAGCAATATCTTTGGCATTACAAACATTTGTAGCACCTACCCATTCATTCGCAGAAAGTATAGAGAAAACTGCGGAATTGTCTATGGATGAACAAGCTTTAAAAAGCATTGAAGAACATGCAAAACAGCATAGACATGACGAAGAAAACGACCTTGAAATCTCGGGTGAATATCTTCTCCACTTATCAACAAAACTGCCACTATACGATTCAAATGACTTAAAAACCAAAACAAATATTGAAATTGCTGAACCAGTAGTAAAGGCAACAAAGAAAAAAGGGAATGCATACTACATACAAACTACGTTTGGTTCTGGCTGGGTTAATAAGGAAAGTAATAGTTTAGAAGTACAAGAGATTCATAAACTCTCGAATCAAAAGCTAATTGTATCAGAAGAAACATCAATATATTCCTTCCCTTTCCAATCGTTTAAAGAAGAAACGAAATTACAGCCACAAACAGTAGCTCCTACTGAACAAGCTGGGAATTGGTTTAAAATTCAAATGAACGAAACTGAGAAGTGGATTTATGCTCCTTCAGCTACATTCGAAGGCACGAAAGCATCATTATTCGAAAAGCCAAGTACTACCCAAAATAGAAGTGCAACATTTTTCAAAACACCATCTAATTTACCTACAAATAATATTTATGGTGTTACATTTAAAGAAATGATCGTACCAAAAGGTAATGAAAACATTCGTCCTGGCTACGCAATGGAACCAAAATACATAACAATTCACGAAACTGCCAATACAAGTAAAGGTGCGAACGCTTTAAATCATGCGAAGTACTTAGATAATCAAGCCCGCGGAAATACTGATCGTTCAGCATCTTGGCATTTCACAGTAGATGACAAAGAAATTTATCAACATTTACCATTAAATGAAGTTGGTTGGCATGCTGGAAATAAAACCGGAAACTATGAATCTATCGGTATTGAAATTGCTGTGAATAGTGATGGAAATTATGCTAAAGCAGTAGAAAACGCACGAAAATTAGCAGCCTATTTAATGAACGAATTAAATATCTCCCTCGATCACGTTCAAAAACATCAATTTTGGAGCGGAAAAAACTGCCCTGCATTTATGATTCAACGCGGACAATGGGATGCTTTCTTAAAAGGCACGAACGCTTACTATAATGAACATCGTAAAGAGGTTATTCCGCCAGAAGTCCCTCATGAAAAAGACGACATTACAGGTGGATGGTATGAGCAAGACATTCGTCAGTTAGCAGCTAGAAAAATCATGTTCGGTGATGGAAATGGTTCTTATTGGCCAAACCGCCTCGTAACACGAGCTGAGTTTGCAAATTTAATGTCGAGAGCTTTAAAACTACCTGCTGGAAACGCTAAATTTACAGACTTAAACGAAGCACATCCATCTTTAGTAGATGGAATTAAACGTGCTGCTAGCGCAGGTATCATTAATGGTCGTGGGAATAATAAATTTGATCCCAATGCTACAATAACACGTGATGAAGCTGTTATTATGATTGACCGTGCACTAGAATATAAATGGATCTATAGAAAAGAAGTGAAATTACCATTCACTGACCAACACTTAGCATACGATAAAAAAGCATTACAAAACGTTTATGCATACGGAATTGTAAAAGGGAACGAACGAAATGAATTCGTACCAAAAGGCACAGCAACACGCGCTGAATCAGCCGCATTTTTAAATCGAATGCTTAAAGTTATGGAAGCTTAAATAAAAAAATAAAAGGCATAAGAGATAATATTTCTCTTATGCCTTTTATAAAACATATTAGTTATTTCTAGTCATAAATCTTAAGCGTATCCCTAATAAAATAAGAGCAAAGCCAACGAATGGAAGATAATTCATATCATGTCCTGTGGCTGGAAGCTGTTGAGCATGAGAGGTACCTTGTCCTTTTTCTGGTAAAGTAGGATCTTCTTTTTCTTTATCTGGGTTTTCCATTCCTTCCCCCGGTTTCTCTGTCTCTCCGCCTGGCTTTTCTGTTTCTTTACCTGGTTTTTCTGTTTCTTCGCCTGGTTTCTCTGTTTCTTTACCTGGTTTTTCTGTTTCTTCACCTGGCTTCTCTGTTTCTTCACCTGGCTTCTCTGTTTCTTCACCTGGCTTCTCTGTTTCTTCACC
>NZ_JBXUNO010000007.1:8315-147227 GCF_057197025.1 Bacillus sp. LSHTCR4
TCTGTTTCTTCACCTGGCTTCTCTGTTTCTTCACCTGGCTTCTCTGTTTCTTCACCTGGCTTCTCTGTTTCTTCACCCGGCTTTTCTGTCTCTTCACCTGGCTTTTCTGTTTCTTCACCTGGCTTCTCTGGACGTTCGCTTGTTTCTTTTTTATTTGTAATTTGAAGTTTTACAACTTCAAATTTTTGATTAGAAATCGTAAATTCGATTTCCTTATCAGATAACTCATAACCTTCTGGCGCTTGAACTTCCTTTAAAATATAATCTCCTGGATCCAGTTCTTTCGAAGTTGCTTTACCATTTTCATCTGATGTTAATGTATCGATTTTTGTTCCGTCTTTCCAAATTTCAAACACTGCGCCTGCTAATTTGTTATTTGTATCATTAGCATCTACCTTTGTAATTTCTAATTGCCCTGTAATTTTTTCTTTCAATTTTTCATTCAACACGTCTTGTTTTACTACTTCATTTGCTACTACGTTTACTTCTACTGTTACTTCAACTGCTTTATAGCCTTCTGGCGCTTTCGTTTCTTCTAACGTATACTTTCCTGGCACTAAGTTTTCGAATTTCACAACACCGTCTTTATTCGTTGTTTTCGTTTCTCCAACTACTTGACCAGCTTCATTTTTTAGCTTGAATTCTGCACCCTCTAGAACTTTTCCGCTCTCCGCATCTTTTTTGATTACTTGTAAGCTTCCCAGTTCTTTTGCATTTTCTACTTGTACTTGTACTACTTTGTTTGCTTCCACAACGACTTCAATTTCTTCTTTTAGCAATTTATATCCTTGTGGTGCTTTCGTTTCTTTTAATGTGTATGTTCCTGGTTCTAATTTCTGAGAGATTACTTTACCTGTTTTATCTGTTCGTAATGTCTCTACTTTTTTACCATCTTTATACACTTCGAATTCTGCATCTGATAATACTTTCGCTTTATCTTCTGCATCTACTTTTACGATTTCGAATTGACCTGTTACTTTTTCATTCGTAACTTCTTGTTTTACTACTTCATTCGCTACTACATTTACTTCTACTGTTACTTCTATTACCTTATAACCTTCTGGTGCTTTCGTTTCTTCTAACGTATACTTTCCTGGCACTAAGTTTTCGAATTTCACAACACCGTCTTTATTCGTTGTTTTCGTTTCTCCAACTACTTGACCAGCTTCATTTTTCAGCTTAAATTCTGCACCCTCTAGAACTTTTCCGCTCTCCGCATCTTTTTTGATTACTTGTAAGCTTCCCAGTTCTTTTGCATTTTCTACTTGTACTTGTACTACTTTGTTTGCTTCCACAACGACTTCAATTTCTTCTTTTAACAACTTATATCCTTGTGGTGCTTTCGTTTCTTTTAATGTGTATGTTCCTGGTTCTAATTTCTGAGAGATTACTTTACCTGTTTTATCTGTTCGTAATGTCTCTACTTTTTTACCACCTTTATACACTTCGAATTCTGCGTCTGATAATACTTTTGCTTTATCTTCTGCATCTACTTTTACGATTTCGAATTGACCAAGACTCTTACTATTCGTTACTTTTACATCAACAATTTTTTCACCGTCAACTGTTACATGAATTACTTGTTTAGTTAACTCATAACCTTCTGGCGCTTTTGTTTCTTCTAACGTATATTCACCCGGCACAAGTCCATCTACTTTAACAGTTCCAGACTTATCTGTTGTAATTCCTTCTTTTACAACATTGCCTTTCACATCTTTCAATGTAAATTCTGCGCCTGCTAAACGTTTCGTTTGATCTTTATCATCCGTTTTAATGATTTGTAGAGAACCTAAGATTTTTTCGTTTTCTGCCTCTAATTTTACAATTTCGTTCTCATTTTGAATTGTTACTTTCCATTCTTTATTCGAAAGCTTATAGCCCTCTGGTGCTTTCGTTTCTTTCACTGTGTATTCACCTAATGGTAATTTTGGTGACATCACTTTTCCATTCTCATCTGTTTTCAGTTCTGCTACCTTTTTACCATCTTTATACACTGCGAATTCTGCACCTGATAACAATTTCGTTTTATCATTTGCATCTACTTTCACCACTTCAAATTGACCTGTTACTTTTTCATTCGTAACTTCTTGTTTTACTACTTCGTTTGCTACTACGTTTACTTCTACTGTTACTTCAACTGCTTTATAGCCTTCTGGCGCTTTCGTCTCTTCTAACGTATACTTTCCTGGCACTAAGTTTTCGAATTTCACAACACCGTCTTTATTCGTTATTTTCGTTTCTCCAACTACTTGACCAGCTTCATTTTTCAGCTTAAATTCTGCATCCTCTAGAACTTTTCCACTCTCTGCATCCTTTTTGATTACTTGTAAGCTTCCCAGTTCTTTTGCATTTTCTACTTGTACTTGTACTACTTTGTTTGCTTCCACAACGACTTCAATTTCTTCTTTTAACAACTTATATCCTTGTGGTGCTTTCGTTTCTTTTAATGTGTATGTTCCTGGCTCTAATTTCTGAGAGATTACTTTACCTGTTTTATCTGTTCGTAACGTCTCTACTTTTTTACCACCTTTGTACACTTCAAATTCTGCATCTGATAATACTTTCGCTTTATCTTCTGCATCCACTTTTACGATTTCAAATTGACCTGTTAACTTTTCGTTCATAACTTCTTGTTTTACTACTTCATTCGCTACTACGTTTACTTCGACTGTTACTTCGACTGCTTTGTAGCCTTCTGGCGCTTTCGTTTCTTCTAACGTATATTTTCCTGGCACTAAGTTTTGGAATTTCACAACGCCGTCTTTATTCGTTGTTTTCGTTTCTCCAACTACTTGACCATTTTCGTTCTTTAGTCTAAATTCTGCGTCTGATAGAACTTTTCCACTCTCTGCATCCTTTTTGATTACTTGTAAGCTTCCTAGTTCTTTCGCATTTTCTACTTGTACTTGTACTACTTTGTTTGCTTCCACAACGACTTCAATTTCTTCTTTCAGCAATTTATACCCTTGTGGTGCTTTCGTTTCTTTTAATGTGTACTTTCCTGGCTCTAATTTCTGAGAGATTACTTTACCTGTTTTATCTGTTCGTAACGTCTCTACTTTTTTACCATCTTTGTACACTTCAAATTCTGCGTCTGATAATACTTTCGCTTTATCTTCTGCATCTACTTTTACGATTTCGAATTGACCTGTTACTTTTTCGGGGATCTTTTTATTCACCACATCTACAGTCACTACTTTATTAGCCTCTACATCAACAGAAACTGAACTAGATGATAATTCATATCCTTTCGGTGCTTCTACTTCTTTTAATGTATAGCTTCCAACTGGAAGTTGTTTCGATAAGGCTTCACCTTTATCATCTGTAACAATTGTTTCCACAACTTTCCCATCTTTATCGATAACATCAAATTTTGCACCTGGTAGAAGTTGACCAGATTCACTATCTTTTTTCAATAATTTAAATTGGCCATTCTCTACTTTTCTCGTATTCTTCATAACAAATTCAATTACGTTTGTATTATCAATTGTTACTTTGACTGGTGTATCAACTTTTATATATCCTTCTGGTGCACTAATTTCTTTTACAAAATAATCACCAAATGGTAAATCTTTAACTTCCGCAATACCCTTTTCGTTTGTTGTAACCGTATCTACAACATTATTCTCTTTATCTATAACATCAAATTTTGCGTCTTTTAAAACAATGTTTTCATCGTTTTCATCAACTTTTTTAATTTGTAAATTTCCTTTTTCAGCTGCTGGCTTTTTCCACTTTGGCCAGTTAAATTTAAAATTATGAACCTCAAATCCATCTCTTTGGTGTAATCCACCAACATAGGCTTGTCCATTAATAGAACCACCTTTTGTTTCTACAACTGCATTAGGTGCAAACACACTACCTACTACACCATAACCTTTAGTTGTTATCTTTGTAGCATTAGGAAATACCCAAATTACCTTACTAGCTAACTCAGTAAAAGATGAATTAGGGTCGTATGCTTGAGATGTATTAATTAAATCCGTCGCCATCCCAGTATTTCTTGTATCATACAAAATTGCACCGCTACCAAAACTCACTTCTTCTGCATCTGAATAAATAACAATAAAGTCTTTATTCTCTACATTCGGAAGAAAAACGTCTGTTACATCAAATGCTTTCTTTCCCGTTTGGCCTGAAGAGACATAAATATTAGGGTTGTTTACATCTTCACCGATTCCAAAGCTCATATTAGGTTTTGGCTTATCAGTCTGTAGTTTACTTGCATCCCCAATTACACCATCAACGTCTTTTCTAAATTCTTTAAACTTAGCATCAATCTCTGCTTGCTCTTTATAAGAGATACGGTCATATGACGTTTTCATTGCACCATCTGGATCACCGTCTTTTGTCATCGCCACTGTTCCATCTTGAATAATTACTTGTCCTGCTCCCGCTTTCGTAAATTGACCGCCTAGTAATAATGATGGATATCCTTCATCTACCCAAGTTGCTCCTGCTAAGTTATTTGCTCCAGTTGCAGCCGCTAAGACTGTATAACTTGATGCATTCATATTTTTTTGAATAGCCATCGCACCCTCAATATCCGCACTCGTTGCACTATGATCTCCAAAAATGATTGCATTGTAATAAGATACATCACCTAAACCTTTTAATTCTGTTGTAGCTGCCTCTGCTTTATATGGTAAATGGATTAAAAAATTCATACATACTAATAACACGACTATAAAACTACTACTTAATTTTTTTATTTTTTGATTAAATGATTTCCTCAAAAAATTCATTCCCCCTTTTATAATTCCTAAATTTATGAAAAGAAGTACTTTTCATATGTACCAATCCTTACTCACATTAACTTAAAATAATCCATTTAAATAAACCAAAGAAACTCTACAACTCATTAATAAAATTACTACAATTCATTTTTGAGATAATACGTGAATGAAACTATCATGCGGGAGTGTTTTTTTGCATATGGAGCTCAACAAAATTAATCTGGAGAATATTTCATATGGTGTAACTATTTTGGCAACATCATTCACTTTACAATAATTTCCCAGAGTATTCAAGTAAATTGTATAGATTTCATAAACAATTCATAATCTAAAACGTTATTATACGTTTTAATCAGTACAACAAAAAAACGTAGCCAAAAGCTACGTTTTTCCTTTATCGTTTCGGTGTATTTTTATGATTCTTCAAAAACGGAAGCGGGAATTGCTTGCGGAAATGTTCTTTAATCATATATTCTACGCCGTTCTCACTATTTGAACGTGTAATCCAGTCGGCTGCTTGTTTTACCTCTACAGGTGCGTTCCCCATCGCTACCCCGAGACCCACATTTTCAATGACCTCTAAATCTTCCGTGCTATCTCCAATCGCAACCATTTCGTTTAACGAAATATTTAAATGCTCTCCAAGCAATTGTAATCCGCGTAATTTTGATACATTTTGCGGCAAAATTTCTATTCGTTTTGAATCACACTCAACGTACTCTATATCTTGAAACGCTTTTCTTAATGTATTGAGCCCTCTTTCTTTTTCACCTTTCGTTTGGAAAAGAACATCAATTTTTGGCGCCGCTACCGGATGATCACGAAGCGCATCACCTAATGAATCTACAAATTGAACTGGATAAAATAACGGATCTGCACTCGATAACACAGTACGCGCAATTAAATTTGGTGTATTTCTCTCACGATTTCCAATTGAAAATCGTTCATGAGAGATGCGGACGTTACAATCAAAGTGCTCTAATACTTGCACAATATTAAATGTCTTCTCTTCCGATAACCTTCTTTGAACGTACGGCTTATCTAACGTTGCTGAAATGAAAGCACCACCGTGTGTCACTAATATAGAATCTAATTTTAACGCCTTTGCTACTTTATGAGCAGACTGAAAATTACGGCTCGTAAATAATGTAACGTATACGTCTTTTCTTTTCACAAATTCAATTGTTTCTCTTAATCCTTTTGCAATTTTTCCGTTGTTGTATAGTAGTGTCCCATCTATGTTAAGAGCTAGTAAGCGATAAATCATGTCGCACTCCCCCTCTTCGCTGTTGTACTCTATCCATAATTTATGAAATAAATGTAGCAAATAGAACGAGTTAGAATTACTACTGAAAATTTGGTTTACTATATACATATACACTCAGTAAAGGAGATAGTACAATGCAAGCACTTCCTTCCTTTTATGAAGGCGATACGTTAGAAGTAGCAAAAAAATTACTCGGACAGAAACTTGTTCATATTGTAGACGGAATAAAGCGAAGTGGAATCATTGTTGAAGTAGAGGCATATAAAGGTCCCGATGATAAGGCCGCACATAGTTACGGCGGCAGACGAACGGACCGCACAGAAGTCATGTTTGGTGCACCAGGACATGCTTACGTATATTTAATTTACGGTATGTACCATTGTTTTAACGTTATTACAGCGCCAGTGGGCACCCCGCAAGGTGTTCTCATTCGAGCTCTTGAGCCAGTAGATGGAATCGAAGAAATAAAACTAGCACGCTACAATAAGACCGAAATTACAAAAGCGCAGTACAAAAATTTAACGAACGGTCCTGGCAAACTATGCCGTGCACTTGGCATCACTTTAAAAGAACGCGGTGTATCGTTACAAAGTGATACGTTACATATTGAATTAGTTCCAAAAGAAGAACACATATCATCACAATATAAAATAACAGCAGGACCTCGTATTAATATCGACTATGCAGAAGAAGCTGTACATTATCCGTGGCGTTTTTATTATGAAGGGCATCCGTTTGTTTCAAAGAAATAAACGATATCAACGATTTTCCGAATATATCTATCGTAACTTACAATATATCAACGATTTTTCAAATATATCTATCATAACTCAAAATATATCAACGATTCGACAAGGAATATCGACTTACCGACAAATAATGACATTACGAATAAAAGAAGACTGTTCCAAAATGGAACAGTCTCTCCCTTTTTACTCTGCACCTTCCGCAGTTGCAATATTATCCTCTAAATTTTCTCTTGATAATTCAGCTGCCATAAAATCAGCTGTTTCTGGAAGTGCTAAATGCATATGAGCTTTTTGACAAATTTGGATCGTACAGTTTTCAACAATATAGTCGAAAACATGTCCGCCTCCGCTTCTTTCATCATCAATATAATGTAAGTGGAATCCAGCTACACCAATACCTTGCGCATAATCTGGCGTCCAAAATCCAGCAAGCGTACCTTCTGTATGTTTAAATGAAAAGATTGGTTGTGATTTCGTCACTTCAACGAGCGGTGTATACGGTTTTTCTTGTCTTGGAACCGTTCTCGTTCTTACTTCACGGAACGTACCATCCATTCGAATCGCATAAAATAAGTTTTTACTCGGCATTAATTCATGTAATAATGCTTCCACTTCTTCGCGATTCATCGGATGCTCTACCGTATAACTCATTTCTTTTTCAAAAAACGTTACAGTCGCAAATGGCGTTGTTTCTTCTGGCTCTACTTTTTCTGCTGAACCGTCTGAACGTAAATGATAAAATTCATTATCAAACGCAATCATTTCACCATCTAATTGATCAAATGTGCCGATACCGAAATCACCACGTTCCTTTAGTTCCTCAAAGCTAATCACACCATCATATATACCATCTAATAGTGCAAGCATTGTAGATGTTTGATATACTTCATTACTCATTTTCGTTTTTTTTGCATCAATATCAATGAATTGCGCAACAGTCATCTCAAATCTGCCTCCATTAGTTTAATTGGTTTGGTAATAATTTTTCGCTTAATTTAATGTTGTCACGGTAATCGATTGGAATATCAATAATGACAGGACCGTCTGCTGCTAATGCTTCTTTTAATACCCCTTCTAATTCATCAGGCTTGTTAACACGAAGACCTAATGCCCCGAAACTTTCCGCATATTTCACAAGATCAACATCACCAAACTCTGTAGCTGATGTTCTGCCGTATTTCATCATTTGTTGGAATGCAACCATATCATATGTGCCGTCTCTCCAAACAAGATGGACGATCGGAGAATTTAAACGTACCGCCGTTTCTAACTCCATCGCTGAGAATAAGAAACCACCGTCACCTGATACGGAAACTACTTTTTTACCTGGTTCTACTAAAGTAGCTGCGATTGCCCAAGGAAGTGCAACACCTAACGTTTGCATACCGTTACTAAATAATAATCTACGTGGTTCATAAGAACGGAAACATCTCGCCATCCAAATAGAATGGGAACCGATGTCACATGTAACGGTTGTATCGTCACTAATTAAAGAACGAAGTGTACGAATCACTTGAAGTGGATGCGTAACACCTTCTGAAGGACGATTTGGAACTTCTGCTTGTTCTGATAATTTCGCACGTAATCGTTCTAATACTGCTTCTGATTTCGTACTTAACACAAGTTTCGGTAATTTTTCTGCGATGCTATTTACTGTTAAGGCAATATCACCAATTAATTCACGCTCTGGTTGGTAATCATGATCGATATCTGCTTGATGGTCATCAAGATGAATAATCGTTCTGTCCCCAAGTTTATTCCAGAATTTCGGATCATACTCAATTGGGTCATAACCGATAGAAATAACAAGGTCCGCTTCTTCTAGTAAAATATCACCTGGTTGGTTACGGAATAATCCAACGCGGCCGAAGAAATGATCTTCTAATTCACGTGAAATCGCACCAGCTGCTTGATATGTTTCAACGACAGGAAGTTCTGTATCTGCAATTAATTCACGAACAGCTTTCGTTACTTCATTTGTGCTTGCTCTCATACCGAGTAAAATAACCGGCAATTTCGCTGCTTTTATTTTTTCTACTACGTATGTAATATCACGTGTGGGAGCGATTCCAAGCTGTGGCTTAGAAAGCGCACCGATAGACTCTACAGTCGTTTCCGCAGTCATAACGTCTTGCGGAAGACTGACTAAAGTAGCGCCTGGATTTGTGGAAGTCGCACTTCGAAATGCATTTGATAATGCTTCTGGCACATTATCAGGATGCTCTACTTCTACGCTATATTTTGTGATTGGTTCGAATAGTGCAGCATTATCCATAGATTGGTGCGTACGTTTTAATCGATCTGTACGTGGAACTGCACCAGCTAAAGCAACAACGGGATCACTCTCCGCATTCGCAGTAACAAGACCTGTCGCTAAATTTGATGTCCCTGGTCCTGAAGTTACAAGACATACACCCGGTTTCCCTGTTAATCTACCAATCGCAGCTGCCATAAATGCTGCGTTTTGTTCATGACGACAAACAATTAACTCTGGTCCTCTTTCTTGCAGTACATCAAATACAGAGTCAATCTTCGCTCCTGGAATACCGAAAACATGTGTAACACCTTGTTTAATTAAACAATCAACAACAAGATCTGCTCCTTTTGTTTTTGTCTTCACGTCGTTTGCTTTTACACCTGTACTCAAACTAATCATTCCTTTATTTCATAATGTGTGTAATAAAGATTTTTAACTTCACCTAGTTAATTAATGTGGTGAAGTATTATTTATCATTATATTACAAATGCATTATTTTTCCAACGATATGAATTTGACAGTTTTTTGACACCGATTAAGGAATACGCTTACAACCCTTTATTTATCCTAAAATAATATTTTTATATTTCCTCAAAAAAACTGAAAAAAAATTGCCATCTCATCACAGTATTTTAAAAATAACAGTACCTTGCAAAGAACAATACCAAATGATATATTTGTAAATAATGGAATACCCATTAATTGGAATGTATTTTGTAATTCGAGTCCCCTTTTCGAAAGATAAGATTCTCAGCTTTCATTATTTTATAAAGGAAAGTGATTGTTATGAACAAAAATGAATTTTTGGAACAACTTAGTTCTTCTCTACGGAATATGCCTAATGTAGAAAAGAAAGATATTATTTCAGAGTACGAAACTCATTTTATTAGTGGTAAACAAGATGGCAAATGTGAAGAAGAAATTGCTAGAAAGCTAGGAAACCCTAAAACGATCGCTAAAGAACTTACTGTTTCCTATGCAATAAGCAATGCTGACAAGAAACGAAGCTTTAAAAATATGATAACCGCACTATTTTCTGTTATGAGCTTAAGTGTTTTAAACTTTGCATTTATCTTTATCGCCTTTTTCGTACTACTCTTTTTATTACCTTTTCTTCTAGCACTGGTCATTGTCACTCCATTCTTAATCATTTCACCTATTTTATTAATAGGGTTAGGATTTTTTAAAGGGTTTCATCAAATTAGCTATTCCGATGTTTATAATGTGTTCATCGCTTTTTGCAGTGGTTTACTTATATCCGTCATATGTTACCAAATGGTAAAACATCTATACGCAACTTTAGTAAAGTATTTGAAATGGAATGTGGCTATTTTACAAAGACACTACTGAATATAAAAGGAGATCCATATGAAAAAGTATATTTTATACGCACTCATGCTACTTACAGTTTTATTACTACCAGCTTGTTCAAACAGTTCACACCCTAGGGAAGAAGACGATGTACAATCTATTAAAGATGTTACGATTAAAATTCCGGAAACTATATTCACTTCCTCCAAAAAGAATGAAACGATTAACGAAGACGAAATGAAACAAAATATAAAAACTTATTTAGATTATAGCGGAGAGTTATACGAAAACATCGTTCCACTTTCGTCAGCCATGTCTGACGAGAAGGTTACTGAATCCGACCGGGAGAAATTAAAACAACTAGTAGATTTAGCACAACAAAATGATGCGAACTTCCATCATTTTATTAGTAACAATATGATTCCTTCTAACTACAAACAGCCTTCAAAGGAAATTCATAATTATATTTCAGCATCTACAGCACTTTCAGTAGAATTAGATCAGGAAATAGAAAAATTCGCTCAAGATGGTAACTTATTCAAAACTGATTTTTCTTTTACAAAACGCTTTGAGAAAGTTAATGGCAGAAAGCAAAAAGAAATTGAAAAGTTTTTGAAGGAAAAAAATATTGAGACTGAGTATTTCAAGAAATAACAAACAAAAAAGACGCCCCTATACTAGGGCGTCTTCTCTCATTACGCTTGTTGTTGCGCGCTATATAATTCTTCAAGTGGCTTCATGATAATTTTGTTAACGTCGCCGATTACAACGTTTAAGCGTTGCTCAGTTTCCATTAACTTTGTAATTTTAGCATCTTGTTGAATGCGAACTACAACTTCTTGTGCTTGTTGGTTGTCTTCTTCAGTGATTTCTTGACCTTGCATCATTTTTTGTTGTAGGCTAAGTTGCATTGTGCGGAACTCATCGAATAAGTTCTTTGAAGCTGCATCAGCTTGAACTGATGCGTAGCTCTCTTTTAACGTTTTGAAGTCATCGTTTTCAGCGATTGCTTTTTGTAATTCATATGCTACATCATGAATGTTTTTTGTCATTTTATTTTTCCTCCTTTAGAAGGCTAGCGCTTTTCATACGCACTGCCTTTTACGTGCATTTACATACGCACCTCTTCTTACCATATCAAACTATGCAAGAGATGTGAAGAAATTTCACTTTTATTTGTATGTACATATCTTATTATTTAAGAAACAACAGTAATAACCCTTGCACGATTCCAATCATTCCGCCTAATAAGGCACCTAAATACGTAATCATTTTTAGTTCATTTTTTGTAATGGACAGAACTAAATCTTCTAGTCTCTCCGTTGAAAATGTAGACACTTCTTGCTGGACAATTTCAGCCAAGTGGAGATTATTTAGTATACTCGCTACGTTTTCTGCTCCCCACTTCAAGCCTTTCATTACTGCACTTGGAACTACCTTTTCCATAATTGTTTCTCGAACTGGCTCACATACTTGCTGTACAGATTGGTTTAAAAACTTACTCACTGTTTCCTCAACTTTAACAGCTGACAATATGGAGTTTACAATCATTTCTTTTTCTACAAACGTTTCTAACTCTTTTACATCTCTTCCTTTTAACTTCTCCCACTCTTTTTGCAGTACATCAGTTAAAAGCTGCTTTGTGCCATCTTGCCCTAAAAACTTAATGACTTCTGGTTGCACACGATCCACTACACTTACATTTCCTAAAAACATTCCGACTAAGTTAAGCAATGTACCCCTAGAAGCAAAGAAATCATCAATCATTTTTGAAAGACGAGCTTTCCCTTCTTCACTTTCAAAAAAACTGATTCCTCGTTCTAAAATAAATACTGAAACATTTGGAATCGCACTCTCTATTTTTTCATGAACAGACTGAGGTAAAGCCTGTTCCCATGTATATGTATAGTACTCTTCTAAAAATGCCTGAATCTTTTCTGTAATTACCTGTTCGATTTTCTCGGTCGCTTCTTTTTCTACATGCGCTATGTTCCATTTTTCTAACATGTGTCGCAGTGACTGTTCATTCATAATTACTTTATCCACTTCTACTTGTGCCCAGTGGATTAAACCTTTTTGAAACTCTTCATTTGTTAACTTCTTTCCGATTCCTTCTGGTGTTAACAAATGCTCAACAACCATTTTCCCTAATTGAACAGCAAGCTCATCGCGGCGCTTCGGAATTAATCCTGGTGTAAATGGAACTTGAAATTTCCCAATATAAATAGGACGATGAGGACGAAATAACATTTTTATCGCTAAATGATTTGTAAATCCTCCAATAATCGCTCCGAGCCCTGTCGTTGTTAACATACTTAACCATATATTCATTACAATCAACCTTTCGCTTCTCCAAAACCATAGCATATCATCATACGGACAAAAGTATAATGGTATAAAAACGTATTTGCAATATATAGCTTCGCCTATTATGCCAACATTTTGTTAGTAAAGGAGTGATTTCGTTGGTTCTCGGTATTTTAACTTCTCAGCCTCATTATGAGCAAACATATTACACCGAAATCGCTAAACGCGCTCGGCTTTATCATAATGTCGTTGCACAGTTTACGCCGTTTGGTATTGATCCTAAAACAGATCTTATTTCTGGTCTGATTTATGATACAGATACAGGAAAATGGAAAGAGCAAACATTCCCTATTCCTTCTTATATATACGATCGTTCTTCTTTTAACGAGGAAACAGACATCGAAAAAGCAAAGTCAATTATTCACTCATTACACAACCGTCCTTCCACTACCTTTTTAAATAACACACTCATTGACTTAAGCGAACTACATGATATATTTCTCACGAATAAAAAATTATCACCTTATATACCAAAATTTGAAATAGCAACGATACACAACGTTTTCAAACTGTTATTAAAAACAAAAGATATTATTATACGTCCTACTAACACGCATTCCAATGAAAGTCTGTACCGGGTCGCTTATAAAAATAAAACATTTCATATTGATACGATAAATGACGCCTATCATGATTCTACTCCAATGAAACGGACTGATGAATTTATATCTTGGTACAAATCTAATATACGATCAGCACGTTACATCACCCATACAATGCTGCAACCACCAAATCAATTAACATACCCACTTCATATTCGGACTATTTTACAAAAAAATAAAGAACAGAAGTGGAACGTTATCGGTCAGTTTATACAAAAAAGTTCATTTCCGAATCAACTTTTACTTTCGGCAACCGATGATTCCTCGCTGCATGCATTTTCAAAAATTAAATACGTACTATCTAGTACCGGTGTACAATTATTACAGGACGCTTTACAAGACATTATAAATGAAGTGTTTCAAACACTAGATCAATCTTATTCTTCGTTATTTGAGCTAGAGCTTTCCACTATTATGGATCAAAAAGGGGCAATTTGGCTTATGTATGTCAACACGATTCCTCCGTACGAACATTACATTCGTCATAGTGATTCATTAGCCGAAAAAATATATCACGGACCATTAAAATTTAGTCGCTTTACACCATAATGAAAGGGGGTAAATCTATTTTGAAAGAGCATATATATACATTAAATATTTCAGATGAGCATCCAAATAGTATTACTTTACCTTATATTTTTTCCATCACACCACCAATTACATCCCTTTCCTTCGGCCTACGCCATGTTGCAAGTGAAGATGTAAAAATTCATTATTCCTTTGCTCGCGAAATCATTATTGGAAAACAAATTGCAGAGAAACTTTTACTTCCTCATTCCACTACTATCCATGCATTCACACAAAACCAAACGATTATTTTCGGACCATTAATCGGGATTTTCACAACTGGTTTTAACGATGACGCTTCTAATCCTTTAGGGAACCGTTCCACTTCTCTTGGCGAGTTACTAACGCCACCATTCACCTTACGACCATTTGTATTCGTTTTTGGTGTGCAACATATAGACTGGGAAGACGAAACAATTGAAGGGTATTTCTTTCAAGAGGAAAAGTGGATAAAGAAAAAAGTTCCTTTACCGAATGTCATTTACGATCGATTACCAAATCGGAAAGCCGAAAATTATAAACCGATCGTAAGAGCAAAAAGAAAGCTAGAGCATGACTATGCTATTCCATGGTTTAACCCAGGTTTTTTTAATAAATGGGAAGTCCATCAACTTCTTATGAAAGATGAATCCATCATACCGTTATTACCAAACACAGAAACATTTCAGCACTTCGAACAAGTGGAACGATTTCTCGGAACGTATAAATCAATTTACATGAAACCGATTCATGGTAGCTTCGGTAGAAATATTCATCAACTATTTTATTCTCAAGCAGAGAATTGCTACTACTGTCGTTATCGCGAAAATGAAGAAAATAAACTAAGAAAGTACCAATCATTAGAAACGCTTCTGAACCATGTATTGAAAGGACATGATTTAAAAAAGTTTATCGTACAACAAGGTATTTCCTTACTTCGCTTCGACGGTCAACCTGTTGACTTCCGCATTCATACAAACAAAAATCATTTTGGTCAATGGATGGTCAGTGCAATCGTGGCAAAAATTGCTGGCAAAGGTAGCTTAACAACGCATGTAAATAGCGGTGGCGATACCAAATTACTTCAAGAACTTTTTCCAGATTCAACGAAACAAGTTCAAATTGAAAATAAGTTAAAACATACCGCCTTACAAATTAGTTACGCGCTCGATGAACAAGTAACCGGAAATATCGGAGAAATCGGTTTTGATATCGGTTTAGACACACAGGAAAACCCATGGCTCTTTGAAGCAAACTCTAAACCAGGGCGTACTGTATTCCAAGATGCCAAGTTAAAAGAACAAAGTGAACTAACGCGCCAATTATTTTACGAATATGCCATCTACTTAACTGAACATTCTTTGCGCGATACAAAAGAAAAAATGTCCCAAATAAAATCAGAGACTTCCTCAAACAACGAGCATATCCCGTCCCCTATGATTCACTTACAAATACAAAAACAAAAACTTCCACCTCATTCATAAGGTGGAAGTTTTCTATTTACACAAGTTTTACTACAACCTCTGTTTCCACATTACATACTCCGCAATAAAAAATATGATTGCAATATTCATTTGAATTATTATGTGTTAAACCATCTACTGCACTCAATAATTCTTGGTCCATATACGCACTATAATCGTCTATGTAATCTACAGCCTTCCCATAGTCTTGGAGTATACCTTGGCAATTTTGACAAGAATATGTTTGTGATTCTAATGCGTTGCAAAGCGGGCAAATTCCCATCACGATTCCTCCATACGTTATCTGATTGAAGAGAGCATCTAGCCATGCGTAAGAGCGTCTGTCCCGCCCCTACTCAAAATAGAACACTAAATGTAATACGTCATAAATAAGAAGTTAATGATTTGCCCCAAAATATCGGGATACAAAAAAACATATTTCATATTGCCTTTAGTTTAGCCTTCTTTCTAAAAAATACAACGATTACTCTTATTTCATAATTTACGAAATCACTAAGATTTTTTTACAAAATTTACAAATTATTATTTCGTATATCTTTCTAGGTAACATCCATACTATGAGTACAAACTTAATTACCGATGGATTAGCGCCAAACGGGGCGATAATCTGGTTCAACTCCAGCTAGTCCAACCAAAAAAAATTTTTATAACTCTAAGGAGGATATATTCCTATGGCAAACCAAAATTCTTCAAATCAATTAGTAGTACCAGGAGCAACAGCTGCAATCGACCAAATGAAGTACGAAATCGCTCAAGAATTTGGTGTACAATTAGGAGCAGATTCTACGGCTCGTGCTAACGGTTCTGTTGGTGGCGAAATTACAAAACGTCTAGTTGCAATGGCTGAGCAAAGCCTTGGCGGATTCCACAAATAAATATATATGGCAAAAAGGTCTCAAGGCATATGCCTTGAGACCTTCCTTAATTTATTGCAACATTTGTAAAAACTTCTTCGTACGTTCTTCTTTTGGATTTGTAAATACATCTTCTGGTGTACCTTGTTCGACAACGACACCGCCATCCATGAAAATAACGCGGTTTGCAATTTGATGTGCAAAGCGCATTTCGTGCGTTACAATGACCATCGTCATACCTTCTTTAGCAAGTTCTTTCATTACTTTCAGAACTTCTTGAACGAGTTCAGGATCAAGTGCTGACGTCGGCTCATCAAATAGTAACACCTCAGGCTCCATCGCAAGCGCGCGAGCAATTCCAACGCGCTGTTGTTGTCCGCCTGATAATTGGAACGGATATAAGTCCACTTTATCTGCTAAACCAACTTTTTCAAGGAAATAGTTTGCTTTTTTCTTCGCTTCTTCTTTCCCCATCTTTTTCACTGTAACGAGCCCTTCCATTACATTTTGAAGTGCTGTTAAATGCGGGAATAAGTTATGGTGCTGGAATACCATACCTGTTTGGGTACGAAGGTTAACAATATCTTTCTTCGATACTTTTTGAGAGAAGTTAAGCTCTTTATTACCGATACGAATATTACCAGCGTTCGGCGTTTCCAATACATTAAGACAACGTAAGAATGTCGTTTTACCAGATCCAGACGGCCCAATAATAACAACAACTTCGCCCTTCTCAACTGTTAAATCTATATGCTTTAGTACGGTATTATCTCCGAAACTTTTTTGTAAATGCTGAATTGAAATCATAAAAACAAAAACTCCTTTTGTGAAAGGATTATTTTAATGTGTAGCGTTCTGAACGCTTTTCTAACATCTGTTGTACGATTGATAATAAGAAACAAATAACCCAATAAATAAGACCTGCTTCGAAATAAACAATTAAAAATTCATAGTTCATTGCCGCAATTTCCTGTGCTTTTCGGAACATTTCTGTTACTAAAATTAAAGATGCTAATGAAGTATCTTTCACTAAGCTAATAAATGTATTCGAAAGCGGCGGGATTGATACACGCGTTGCTTGCGGTAAAATGACACGTTTTAACGCTTGTGGGTATGTCATCCCAATTGTATAAGCTGCTTCCCACTGCCCTTTCGGAATCGAAAGGATAGAAGCACGAATAATTTCAGATGCATATGCACCGACATTTAATGAAAATCCAATAACTGCTGCTGTATATGGCTCAACCTCAACATTAAGAGTTGGAAGACCATAGAAAATAATAAATAACTGTACAAGAAGTGGCGTTCCGCGAATGATAGATACATAGATACGAGCAATCCATTGTAAAATACGACTACCTGAAATACGTGCAAGCGCCGTTAACGTCGCAAGTATAATCCCGATAATAAATGTAATAAGCGTTAATGGAATTGTCGTAAACACAGCTTCCTTCAGCATAGGCATGAAGGAAGACTGCATAATATCTATCCAAGTAGACAATCGATCTGAAACCAATGCACTACTTAGATACATTTTCACCGAACCATTTTTTCGCTATTTTGTCATACGTACCATCTTTTTTCATATCTTCTAACGCTTTATCTACTTCTTGTACTAGCTTATCGCTACCTTTACGGAATAAGAATCCACTTTGTGACGCTTCTTTTTCTGTATCTACAATTTTAATTTTTGCATCTTTTTTCGTTTCTAAATAGTTTAACACTGATAATTTATCATTAATTGTGAAATCAACGCGGCCAGTGTTTAATAATTCTGCCGCTTGGCTAAAGCCTTCTACATTCGTAATTTCCGCACCATTTTTCTTAGCAATATCTGCATAGTTACTTGTTAAAGATTGTGCTGCTTTTAATCCTTTTACATCAGCAAATGTAGCAGGTTTATCTTTATCTTTTGCAATAACTAATACCGCTGAAGATGAAACATATGGTTTAGAGAAGTCATATTTCTTTTGACGATCTTCACGAATACCAACTTCATTCGCAACCATATCGAAACGTTTTGCATCTAAACCAGCAAGTAAGCTATCCCATTGTGTTTCTTTAAATACAGGTTTTACTCCTAAACGTTTTGAAACTTCTTCTGCTAATTCAACATCGAATCCAGTTAATTTATTGCTTGAATCGTGGAACGTAAATGGTGGATATGTACCTTCTGTACCAATTACAAGTTCACCGCTTTGTTTAATCTTTTGTAATGCGTCTTGACTAGCTGTATCTTTTTTCTCTTCTTTACCGCAGCCGGCTACAATCCCGATCGCTAATGTAGTTACTGCAAGCACTGAAAATAATTTCTTCATGATAGTAATCCTCCAAGTATTCTGATAGGAATTTAAAAACTATATTGATTGTATGCAATCTTGAACAATTTTTCAATGAAAATGTTCTTATTTAGTTTATCCTTTTTCTTCATAATCAAACAAAAGGGAAAAATAATGCTACATACAAAAAATAAGTAACATTTTTTAATATAGCATTTATTGTACGAAAGGTAAAATAATACTTCTTATTTAACTGTCCTGATTCACTAAAAAAAACTTGCGAAAATCGCAAGTTCTTCTCTACACATATTAAGCACTCTGATTACCTTCCATTTGCGTTTTGTACATATCGTAATAACGTCCGCGCTTTTTCATAAGTTCATCATGAGACCCTTTTTCTAAAATCGTTCCTCTATCAAGCACGATAATTTGATCTGCGCTTTTAATTGTTGAAAGTCGGTGAGCGATAATAAATGTCGTTCTTCCTTTTTTCACAACTTCTAGCGCTTGTTGAATCATCGCCTCTGTTTCTGTATCGATACTAGATGTCGCTTCATCTAAAATTAAAATGGCTGGGTCAAAAGCGAGCGCCCTAGCAAACGATATAAGCTGACGTTCTCCGGTTGAAAGAGTACTTCCTTTCTCCGTAATTTCTTCATTTATATTGTTCGCAAATCTTTCTGCACCAACATCACGCAATGCTTTTATGATGCGATCTTTTGAAATTTTTTCATTTTCTAAACTTACATTAGATGCTACTGTTCCGCTAAATAAAAACGGATCTTGCAGTACAATTCCCATATGTTCACGAGTTGCTTGTTTCGGCATCTCTTTTACATCATGACCATCAATCGTAAGCTTTCCTTTTTCAAACTCGTAAAACTGAAAGAGTACGTTCATAATAGAACTTTTTCCTGATCCAGTATGACCGACAAGTGCCACGGTCTCCCCTTGTTTCGCTTCAAAAGAAATATTTTTTAGCACTTCATCTTTCCCATTATAAGAAAACGACACATTATCAAACTTCACATTTCCTTGTAAGCGAGGCATACGTTCCTCTTCTACTGCTTCTCCTTTTTCCTCTAACAATTCAAAAACACGCTCTGATGCAACACGCGATTGTTCTAAGTTAGCAAGCTGATTCACCATATTTGTAATCGGTGAGAACAATCGTGTTAAATAATCCACGAACGCATACAGTATCCCTAGAGAAATGACGCCTGTAGCACTTAATGAAGCACCACCGAAATACCAGATCACACCTGTGAAAGCGATATTTCTTAATACGGATACTAAATTATGAGAAGTTGCTGCATTTAAATTCAAAATTTTATTTTGATACTTAAAATAATCGCCATTTAATTCTTCAAACTCTTTTTTCGTTTCACGCTCTTGACGGAACGCTTGAATAATTGGCATCCCTTGAATGGATTCATTCACTGTTCCGTTAATATCAGATAAACGCGAACGCATTTTATGATTGTATACAGACGCATACTTTCTATAAAGAATGGCCCAAACGATTAAAATCGGGATAATGAGTAAACATAACGTCGCCAATTTTACATCAAGTAAAAATAGCGCGGCAAATATCCCAATAATATAGATGATACTTGAAACGAATGTCGCAAGTACCGTTACGTATAGATCACGAATGGCTTCCGTATCATTCGTTACACGCGACACAATTTTCCCTGCTGGTAAATGATCGAAATAACGAATCGGCAACGTTTGAATATGAGAAAAGACATCTTCCCTCATAATTTGAATAATTTTGTTCGCTGCCTTCTGTAAGAAAAACTGCTTTCCGTATGCAAACAATGATACGACTACTAATAAAGCAAAATAGCCACCACCAAGTAGGAGTAAACGGTTTATTTCTGGTTTATAAAACGCAAACACTTCTTCTTTCGTCAATGCTTTCGCTTTATACACTTGCACCGCCTTACCATTTTGAACAGTAATCATATCCCCTTTTACAGTCCGTGATCCTTCCACATTTACTTTATTCGGTACAAAATAATATTGAAAACCGACTTGCATCACGCGTACTTCTTTTCCTTTTTTCTCGCCTTGTTCAAAGCGATCACTTCGCTTATAAAAAGCCCCATTATACGAAACAGCATCTTCACTCTGTTCTGTTTCATACCAAGGTTTCTCTATCCCGACGATATGATCGTCAATCATCGTTTTCGCGACGAAAGGACCAGCAAGCTCTGCGATGACGAAAATAAATAACATTAGCATCGCTGCAAAAATCGTCCCTTTCACTTTCATTGCATATTGAAACAATCGTTTTGAAACGCTCATATTTTCACCCCACTATCCGCACTTTCACTTTCCCCTTGTTGTCTTTCGAACTGCTCCGCATACCAGCCTCCCTTTTGGATAAGCTGATCATGCGTACCTTCTTCCACTACTTCCCCTTCATCCATAACGAGAATCCAATCCGCATGTTGTACAGCAGATAAACGATGCGTCGTAATAATTGTCGTCTTTCCACTTCTTTCTGTTCTTATATTTTCAATGATCGCTGCTTCCGTACGAGCATCAACAGCTGATAAAGAATCGTCCAAAATTAAAATTTCTGGATTTTGAATAACAGCTCGCGCAATCGAGATCCTTTGCTTTTGCCCTCCCGATAAAGAAACACCCTTCTCTCCGACAAGCGTCTCTAATCCTTCTGGTAAAAACTCTAAATCCTTTTTAAACGCCGCAATTTCAATTGCTTTCTCGAGTTCTTCTTCCGTCGCTTCTCGATTTCCGAATAAAATATTTTCCCTCGCTGTTTTTGAGAATAAAATATGCTCCTGCGGTACATATCCAATCCAGCCGAGTACATTTTCATTCGTTATTTTATCTAACGTCACATCAGAGACTGCAATATCCCCATCTCCAAGCGGATATTGGCGAAGAAGCTGACGTACGAGCGTCGTTTTTCCGCTTCCTGTTTTTCCAACAACCCCAAGCGTTTCCCCTTGTTTTAATGTAAACGAAACCTTTTTTAAATTTGTTTCAGTTGATGAAGGATATGAAAAGGTAACGTCATCAAACTGAATATAATCCGGCTCTTGTACAAGCTTTGGATGTTTCGGATCCTTAACATCCGGTTCATACGCTAACGTTTCATTCACACGATCGAGTGACGCATTTCCTCTTTGCATAACATTAATTAATTCGCCAATTGCAAACATCGGCCAAATCATCATCCCTAAATACACGTTAAAGGAAACGAGTTCACCAAGTGTCACCTTTGATTGGAATACAAGATATGCACCGTACACTAAACCAATTAAATAACTAAGACCGACAAGCATTTTCACAGTTGGTTGGAATAGTGCATCAATTCTAGCTACTTTCATATTCTTTTCGTAGACGTCATCCCCTAAATGATGAAATCTTTCTTGATCTGCATTTTCTTGTACGTATGCACGAATCACGCGTACACCAGCGATTGACTCAAGTACTTTATCATTCATATCACCGAACGCATCTTGCGCAACTGTAAATCTTTCATGCAATTTCTTTCCATATATATTCATCGCATACGCCATAATTGGAAGCGGGATAAGTGCCGCAAATGTAAGCTCCCAACTAATTGTAAATCCCATCATAAAGACAATCGTAAGCATATATAAGCTCGAATCTACGAGCGTTAATATACCGAAACCAGCTGTCATAGCGATTGCTTTTAAATCATTTGTCGCTCTCGCCATTAAATCACCAGTACGATTTTTTTGATAAAAAGTCGGCGTCATCTTAAGTAAATGGCCCATAAATTTAGAGCGCATCGTCTTCTCAAGCACGAATGCACCGCCAAACAATTGATGTTGCCATACGAAAGTGAGACCATATCCAACTATCGTAACCCCAATTAAAATAAGAATAGACTGTATAATAGCTTCGTTTGATAACGTTCCTGTTTTTATATTATCAATCGTAACCCCTAACACTTTCGGGGGAATAACTTCAACTATATTCACAATTAAAAGAGCTCCAATGGCGATACTATATCTCTTCCAATGCTCTTTAAAAAACCACTTTAACTTTAGTAATACTGAAAACAATGTAATCTCTCCCTTCTCGTTCTCGTTTACCTCTCATTTCTTTATCCACTATCCAGACCCATCACATTTACATTTCGTAACCCATACAATCTCATCACATTTTTCCACCTTCCAAAGTTTTATATAGTAGCATGGAAAATAAACAAAAAAAAGCATACCGCCGCTTGACGATATGCACAAAAATGCATAAAAAGCGTACGTTACGATATACGCAACGTACGCTTTTTATAAGACAAAGATGCCCTATATATCCGCACGGGTTGCGTAATGATATAAATGTTTTCTGCCATTTAACAGAGCTAAACCCATTACATTTACGATTACAATCATTACGCACACCCCCTTCATTTATTTTCCATTTATAATCTTACAACTTTATTGAGTATTCTGTCAATTGTTTTTTTTACACATGGAATAAAAATATATGATGCATCAGTTTGAAATAAGAGAATGTTCTGCAAGAAAGGGCATACAAAATAAAAAAGGAATAAGAAATCGTTTTCACAAACATTTCATTTGAAAAATGTTATCAAACCCCCTACAATCACCTTATACTCACTCTTACAAGTTGCTATTTTAGGAGGACTAATCATGACAACTAGCAATACGTACAAATTTTATTTAAATGGAGAATGGAGAGAAAGCTCTTCAGGAGAAACAATCGAAATTCCATCTCCATACTTACACGAAGTAATTGGACAAGTACAAGCAATTACTCGCGGAGAAGTAGATGAAGCAATTGCATCTGCAAAAGAAGCTCAAAAATCATGGGCGGAAGCTTCTCTACAAGATCGCGCAAAGTATTTATATAAATGGGCTGATGAGCTCGTAAATATGCAAGATGAAATTGCCGATATCATTATGAAAGAAGTCGGTAAAGGATATAAAGATGCGAAGAAAGAAGTTGTTCGTACAGCTGACTTCATTCGTTACACAATCGAAGAAGCTTTACATATGCACGGAGAAAGCATGATGGGCGATAGCTTCCCGGGCGGTACAAAATCGAAACTTGCGATTATCCAACGCGCACCACTTGGTGTTGTATTAGCAATCGCACCATTTAACTACCCAGTAAACTTATCTGCTGCAAAACTTGCACCAGCATTAATTATGGGTAACGCTGTTATTTTCAAACCAGCAACTCAAGGTGCAATTAGCGGTATTAAAATGGTTGAAGCACTTCATAAAGCTGGTCTTCCAAAAGGCCTAGTAAACGTAGCGACAGGACGCGGTTCTGTAATTGGTGACTACTTAGTAGAACACGAAGGCATCAATATGGTATCGTTCACAGGTGGTACAAACACAGGTAAACATTTAGCGAAAAAAGCTGCAATGATTCCACTTGTATTAGAACTTGGTGGTAAAGATCCTGGTATCGTTCGTGAAGATGCTGACTTACAAGATGCTGCAAACCACATCGTAAGCGGTGCATTCTCTTACTCTGGTCAACGTTGTACAGCTATTAAACGTGTACTTGTACACGAAAACGTAGCAGACGAGCTTGTTAGCTTATTAAAAGCGCAAGTAGCTGAACTATCAGTTGGATCTCCTGAACAAGACAGTACAATCGTTCCATTAATCGACGATAAATCTGCTGACTTCGTTCAAGGTTTAGTTGATGACGCTGTTGAAAAAGGTGCAACAATTGTTATCGGTAATAAACGTGAGCGTAACTTAATTTACCCAACATTAATCGACCACGTAACAGAAGAAATGAAAGTTGCTTGGGAAGAGCCATTCGGCCCAATCCTTCCAATCATCCGTGTTTCTTCAGATGAGCAAGCAATTGAAATTGCTAACAAATCAGAGTTCGGCTTACAAGCAAGTGTCTTCACAAAAGACATTAACAAAGCATTTGCAATTGCTAACAAAATCGAAACTGGTTCTGTTCAAATTAACGGACGCACAGAGCGCGGCCCTGACCACTTCCCATTCATCGGTGTAAAAGGTTCAGGTATGGGCGCACAAGGTATTCGTAAGAGCCTTGAGTCTATGACACGTGAAAAAGTAACTGTATTAAACTTAGTTTAATCTTATAAAAAGAAGCTGATCTATTTTTAGATCAGCTTCTTTTCTATATAGATACTTCCCAAAAACGAAGTATGTAGTTCTACTTCCGATTTGGTTTTCCAAATCGAACTAAAACATGCCATAATAATTTTAATTCCTGAAGCACTTCTTCATAAGCTCCACGATCACTCCACGATAATGGATTGCGTTTCAAATCCACTACAGCAGAGCCAATTATATTTGCATCGATACAATTATTCCGTGCAATATGTTTTGCTAAAGATGGCATTTTTGAACCTCTAAAATCCATTGGAACTTCGTCTACCTTAAGTACAAAACCGATGTGCCAATACAAATCAATAGCATACTTCAGGCAAATTTCTTCTAATGTTCTTCCTACATCCGTACCTTTAAATGAAGGATCTACAACAAGCGCTTCCACGTCTTCTTTAAGAGAAATATCTCCATGAACTTGCGCTTCAATATAATGATTAAGGTTACGGGCTGACTCTTTGTTTACTAAATCTATAAACGGCCTTTCCAGGTTAGCCAGTAAATGATTAACTAATCTTGTTGGAGTCAAATTGCCTTCACCAATTGCACACTCTCTTACGAATGTCTCTTCTAAAAGAGCAGCTAAAATCATATCAAACTCTTCATAAGTCCCCTTTTCTTTCGGATCTTGATGCGAATCTAAATACGTATATGTAGAGCGAGAAGAAACTTTTGGAGATAAGAGAAAATAACAGGATCCAAAACGCGGAGCAGGCCCATCTGGATGTAACATCAAGTTTAGCGCCCCATACTTTGGCCGTTGATCATTCGTTACACCCTCGAGTTGATATGCTCCTCCAAATATTCTCTTTTCCCAAAGGTCACGTTCACCGCCAGGATAAGCAGATACGCTTCCATTAGATAGCAATGTTTCAAATTGACTTTTATATATTCCTTGTTCAAACAATGCTTCAGCAACACTTTTCATACTCGAATCGAGTCTATCTGGATGAAAGTGTAAAGCGATCCTTGCATGAGATTTTAAGTTAGCGACAGCTTCTTCAAATATTTCATCTGTAATATTACACATGTTAAGTATATGATTAATTGTTGCTTTAGCCTCACTTTTTTCGTTCTCTGCATATTTTGAAATATACTCTAAAGCAAATAATTGAGACCTTGATAATTCCATAATCCAATCTCCCCTTTAATTGAAATAACCTTAATCCTTTCAATTAAAAGTACATTTTTTCCTTCTTATGCAACTAACCTAATTTATTGAACAAAAAGCACTTTAATACAGTCTAATTACAGATGCGAGCATTCTTTACGGGTAAATCCACACATTCTACAGAAATGTGATATCCTAGCCAACGCTCAGCAATATGTTCAAATGATAAGGCAGAGCCTGTTGTAAAAAAGCGATGCTTCGGATTCAGATTGTCAGCCAGAATTCCTTTGTGCTGTAAAATTGTGCTTAACTCTATCGCTGTTTCTTCTGCAGAACTAATAATCGTTACATCTTCTCCTAGTTCCTTTTTTATATAAGACTCTAAAAGTGGATAATGCGTACATCCAAGAATTAACGTATCTATATCTTCTTTCGTTAATGGCAATAAAGCTTGTTTCACTTGCTCCGTTACATATGCTGTATCTTCTAATTGATTTTCTACAACTGTAGCTAAAGTCGGGCACGCATGACTATGCACTTTCAAATATGTATCAAGCTCATGCAATGCTTTTTCGTACATATTAGATTTTATCGTACCTACAGTTCCAATTACTCCGACTTTCCCTTTCTTTGTCACCTTAATTGCTGCTCTTGCTCCCGGATGTATAACACCAATAACTGGAATAGAAAGTGCTTCTTGCAGCGCAGTCAATGCAGCAGCTGCAGCAGTATTACATGCTATCACTAGAGCTTTTAACGGAAACTGTTCGAGAAACTCAACCATTTCAAATACGAAAGATTGTACCTCTTCTACACTTCTTGGCCCATACGGACAACGCTCATTATCACCAATATAATAAATGCTCTCTTTAGGCAATTGTCTTATAATTTCGCTCGCAACTGTTACTCCCCCAACTCCCGAATCTAACACACCTATTACTGAATGTTTATGACATACAGACATATGCTTCATCCCCTTTTCAATCATCTAGCGCCAATAACATTTATTATATTATGAAAATTCAATATTACATACTAATCCCTCTTACTTTTAATCACAAACTCTTCTCTATAATCTGATTATTACTATATCCATTGACGTATAAAAATTCATTTGTTACTCTTAAATACGTTAATTTAATATTTAAATCCTCATTCGTATCTCGGTGAGGTAGAGGTTGCAATCATTAAGAGTATCATTTCCGGAGATGTAGTGGCATTGATGAAGGAATGAGAAAGGAATGGTTGCCGAAGTAAGTCGTGTCCACCATGCACACTTGCTGGGTCTGCATTTAATAAGTGCAGAACTGTCACAAACACTTCGTTTGTGGAGAGCTATCGAGAGGTATGTCGTGGGTTTCTTATAAGATAGAAAGCATGTAGCGGCAAATTACGTGCTTTTTTTGTTTTGTTTGGGACTTCTCTTCCTGACTCAGGAAGACATACATATCTCCTCGCTTGACTTGGTTATACTAACTTTGGAGGTATTTTCTATGCAACAAAAAAAATGGGGCTTTTGGGTACTCACAGCTTTCGTTGTCGGTAACATGGTTGGCGCTGGTATTTTCATGGTGCCAAGTACGTTGGCACAAACAGCAAGCCCTCTCGGTGTCACTTTAGCTTGGTTAACAACAGGGTTTGGTGTTTTAATGCTAGCTCTTGTTTTCGGTAATTTAGCAATTCGTCGTCCTGATTTAACGACAGGACCACAAAGTCATGCATATGCTTTATTCTCAACACCAAAAAAGAAAAAAATGGCTGGTTTCAGTATGGTATGGGGATATTGGGTTGCAAACTGGGCAAGTAACGTTGCCATCATTACATCATTTGCGGGATACTTATCACTTTTCTTCCCAATTATGAAAGATACACGACTACTATTTTCAATCGGTTCGTTTAACATAGAAGTCGGAAAACTAATTACATTTACGATTTGTTCCATCTTACTTTGGGGAACTCATATTATATTAACAAACGGTGTAAGCGGAGCTGGAAAACTAAACTTCTTAGCAACAACAACGAAAGTAACTGGATTCCTTTTATTCATCGTCGTTACGTTATTTGCATTCGAAGCTTCTAAGTTTGGACAATGGTACACACCGATGATCGATAAATCAGGTGTATCACACGGCCTACTTTCACAAGTAAACTTAGCTGCTCTTACAACACTTTGGGCATTTATCGGAATTGAATCCGCGGTTCTTTTATCAAACCGTGCTGTTTCTCCAAAAACGGTAAAACGCGCAACAGTTGCGGGATTACTTATTACAGTTGCGATTTACTTAGGAATTACAATTTTAACAATGGGTGTACTTCACGTTGATACATTACAAGCTTCTGAACGTCCATTAGCAGACGCACTAAATGCTGCAATGGGTCATGGCGGCGGGAAACTGATGGCATTACTTGCTCTTACTTCCCTGTTCGGTTCTATCTTAGGCTGGATTTTATTAAGCTCAGAAGTACCATATCAAGCAGCAAAAGAAGGTTTCTTCCCTTCCTTCTTCACGAAAACAAATAAAAAAGGAAGTCCAATTTATTCATTACGATTAACAAACATTATGTCGCAAGTGTTCTTATTCTCAACATTATCAGGAACAATTGCGGAAGCTTATACATTCGTTATTACCGTATCAACACTGGCCTACCTCATTCCATATCTCGTTTCACCAATCTTCCAGTTAAAACTAGTCGCTACTGGTGAAACGTATAAAAATGAAATGCGGGCAAGAATTACAGATGGCATAGTCGCAGTGATCGCACTTTGCTACGCACTATGGGTTATTAAAACCGGCGCAGCCGATATTAAAACGTTCCTTCTCGGAATTGGTTTATTCGTAATCGGTTTTGCCTTCTATCCATTAATGAATCGTGATCAGAAAAAAAATAACGAAAAGAAAAACGGGCAAGTTGCATAACGCAATTTGCTCGTTTTTTCTTTTGTAAAACATATATAATAGAACAAAGAGGTGAAAAACATGTCAATCGAATCACTATGGAGCAGCCGCTTCCAACAACATATTCAAAATATCATTACATACTTTGCACGTATGATTAACGGTTTACTATATAGCTTTATCTTTATTTCATGCGTTGGCGCATACTACTATGCTCAGTTTCTAAAAGCATCTCCTTCTAAAGGAATATCTTTACTACTCATCACGATTGTACTTACATTCATTATAACGAGATGCCCTATCCGTACATTTATTCAAAAACCTGATGCTGTCTATTTACTAGCACTAGAAGAGAAATTAACATCTTATTTCAAAAAATCTCTTCTATACAATTATATCATTCAGCTTTTCCCATTATTATTTACGTTTCTGATTCTCGTTCCACTTGCCATGCAATCATTACAATTAACTGTACCATTCTTATGTACAATCTTTATCGTTTTAATGATTACGAAAGCTTGGAACATATACATACATTGGATGTGGCGTGATAGTCATGAAAAAAACATATGGCTAATCATTCGTATTGCTTGTAACGCACTCCTTATTTACATGCTGTTTTATGCGGCAAATGTTCTCATATTGGGCGGATTACTCTTACTACTTGCTTTCCTGCTTCTATATACGAAAAAACAGCCTACAAAACGAATACCGTGGGATTACATAATCGAGCAAGAAGAAAAAATGAACGTTCGTTTCTATCAATTTGCTAGCATCTTCACCGATGTCCCGCAACTAAATAAGCAAGTAAATAAAAGAAAATGGCTTACAACTTGGATTGAACCTTTATTACATAAAAAACGAACAACTTTCTTCTATTTATATACACTAGCATTTTTACGCGGGAATGATTATTTCGGTATATATATTCGCTTAGGGCTGATTGGTGCCTTCGCCTTATATTTTATACCAAACATATATGTAAAAGGCGCTATTGCATATATCGTCCTATATATGATCTCTATGCAGCTCCGTTCCCTATGGAAATATTTTTCGGGAAATATTATTGTAGCATTATATCCAATTGATACTGAGAAACGAATGAATCAATTTCTTCACTTAATCTTTATATTGCTAAGCATTCAGCTCATTGTATTTTCAATTGTTATACTCATTGCTACGGGACAATTTTTACATAGCCTTATCATTATGATTATCGGGTTACTTTGGATCAAATTTATTATTGTACCAAAAACGAAGCAACGCGTTTCTTCGTTTTAACGAAAAGAAATATCTTAAAAGCCAAGGAGCGAATAAATTTTCTCTCCTTGGCTTTTTTCTTTTTCTCTCTCAAACAAGAATCACCAGAATAAGCGATATTTTATGATTTTTACATACAAAAACGATAATACATGTTTACGTCCTAATAAACAGGGTATGTATTAAATTAACAAGGGAAACGAACTGGGGGGATTAGAAATTTAAAAGGAAACAGACACTACGACGTATTGCTCAAAGAAAATTCTAGAACCGATAATATAAGGAGCTGACTGCAATGAGTAAAAAAATTGCTATTTTAATAACGGATTATTTCGAGGATACAGAATACACAGAGCCAGTAGAAGCTTTTCATCAAAAGGGATATGAATTAACAACTATTGAAACTGAAAAAGGGAAAACGGTACACGGTAAACAAGGAAAAAGTGAAGTCGTAATTGATAAAAGTATTGATGATGTTTCTCCAGAAAACTTTGATGCTCTCTTCATACCAGGCGGATTTTCCCCAGATATACTTCGTGCAGATAAGCGTTTTGTTCGCTTTAGCAAAGCATTTATGGATGCGAAAAAACCTGTTTTCGCTATTTGTCACGGACCTCAGCTACTCATCACTGCCCAAACACTTGAAGGGCGTGATGTAACTGGATATAAATCTATTGAAGTCGATTTAAGAAACGCTGGCGGAAATTTTCATGACAAAGAAGTAGTCGTATGCCAAAATCAATTAGTTACAAGTAGACAACCAGAAGACATCCCGGCGTTTATTGAAGAATCGTTGCGTATATTAGGATAGCTATTTTGGTTAACTAACCTCCTTTTATTTACATGAAAATAATGAATCAGTGGGGTTTTATTCATCCTCCACTGATTATTAGCCCTCACCAACTGGTCGTTTACATGCAATCCGACCTCCACAAAATAGCAGGATAAATAAAAAGAAGGGAATCCAAAAGTTCAGTTTTAATAATCTTTTGGATCCCTCCTTTTCTCGTCCCAAAATTTCTAATCACTTTTCATAGGCAATTCTCATATAGTGAAAATGACTATACAATTCCTATCCATAAGTTAAATAATGATTTTACACATATATAAATACAAAAGATGGGAGCCTTATGTATGAATAACAATCCACCTTCAACGCCCCCAAATCCAACGGAAACGAATAATAATGAAGTGAGCTTACAAACATTACGCGTCATTGGGCTTATTGTACTGATTAGTGGCTACATATTAGTCGCTCTTTCTGAAGTAGGCACATTAAAAAATCTTTTGCTACATCCGAATACCACTCCAAATTTAGCTGAAGTTGATCCGTTCTAAAAATTATATAAAAAGCGAGTCCCAGTATAACTGGTTCGCTTTTATATAGTTTCATCCAATCTGAGAAGCATTTCTCTCATCCTCATACTTCTCTTTCCCTATCGCCTTCATAAATAGTACAATACTGCTCATACCAACGATAAAGTACAGAGCACTCATGCCCCAAGATGCAAGAAATGAACCTAGCATAACACCTAATGCCCCGTTCATTTTTGCCACTTGAAAGACCATCCCGTTAATCGCCATATAAGAACCTCTTGCCTCGTTTGGCACCATATCCGCCATAATAGATTGACGCACTGGCACATACATCATCTCGCCTACTGTTTGGAAAAGCCCTGCAATTAATAAAATCCATAAACTATTGCTCGTTCCGAGTATTGTAAAACCAATCGTATAAATGAATAAGCCTACATATAAGATTTTCAAATCGTTGAAGCTTTTCAGCATTTTCATAAGAAGTGCTGAACATAACACAACTAAAATTGTATTCTCTGCAGAAATCCAGCTCAGCATGCGAATACCTGTTAAATCAAACGTAACACCATTCCCGAATAAAAAGTGTACCGTTTCAAATTCCTTCTGCAAACGTACTCCTAAATAATTATTAATTTGAAACTCTAAAGATAATGTACATATACTTGCTGCACAAAAAATTAAAAACGCTCTATCTTTCATTACGACTTTATAACTATCCGCCATATCTTTTAATACATTTTTCTTCTCTACTGTTTTTCTAGCTACATACACTTCTTCCATATATACTGCCATTACATATAGAGTAATAACTGCAACAAGCGTTAATACGATAAACAATTGTAATCTATAGTTTTCAAATAATAATCCGCCAAATATCGCTCCAATCGCAATGGATAAGTTAATCGCCCAGTAATTAATGCTGTACATCACTTTTCGATTTTCCGGTGTACTCACATCAATTAACATCGCCTCTGTCGCTGGATTCATAAGTCCAGATCCTAAACTATTCACTAACATAAATACAAATGTTAGCCACGGTGAATCTACATAATCTGAGTTTACAACTCCCATACAAGCAATGGAAATAACTTGTATACTTTGACCGATAATCATTACTTTTTTACGTCCAAGTCGATCCCCAACATATCCACCGTACAAACCAATTACTAATGAAGCTATGACATTAATGAGTAGTAACGCACCCGCAATCGCACTACCTAACTTTATTGAAAAATAAATCGCCATGAATGGAAAAATCATCGTGGACACAGTACGTGTTAAAAACGAAGTTATAATTCTAATTTTTATATTTCGATGCATACTCCAAAATCCCATTGGCTCCCCCTCCTTATGGTTACTTATTTTACTTTGAAAAAGAGGAAGAAAAAGGTTAGAATATTCTAAAGAGTTTCCCCTTTTATGATAGAAGGAAGTGTATATATGAAAATTATGGACTATTACATTAGACTAAGATTACACGCACAAGATCAACAACATATGCGAAATAGCTTACAAGAATTAGCGGATGTTTTATATTGCAGTACGAAAAACGTAAAAATTTTATTAAAGAAAATGAGCGAGGAGCAATTAATTAGCTGGACTCCAGGGCGAGGCCGCGGAAATAAAACGGAAATTCTATTTATACATAATTTCGTAGAAGCGATTGAGTCCTATATAGATGAACTGTTAGCGCAAGAAAAATTAAAAGATATCTTTCTTCTTTTAAAAGAACCCCTACCCCTTGCACTTCAAAAAAAGATAGAAAATAAACTACATCATCATTTTGGATACGAACCTTCAAATGATATGTACGACATATTAAAGATTCCTATATCGAGAAAGATATTCCCATTAGATCCGGCTTTTGTGGCTGTAACTACAGAGAGCCATCTTACGAGTCAAATTTTTGATACGTTAGTCGTTTATAACAATGTTACTGAAAAAATGGAACCACACATTGCCCATACGTGGGAATTAAGTGAAGACGGGCTTACGTGGACTTTTTATTTACGAAAGGATGTATATTTTCATAACGAAACTGTTTTAACTTCTAAAGATGTACAATTTTCTTTTGAAAGACTAAAAGAAGTTCACTCTCCTTTCGAATGGTTAACAGAAGAAATTGTTCAAATTGAAACACCGTCACCACTGCAAATTCGATTTCATTTAGCAAAACCAAATCTATTTTTCCTACACTATGTAAGTTCCATACAACTAGCAATTTTGCCACATGATGCTAGTATTGAAAATCATCATTATATAGGTACTGGACCTTTCAAACTTGCTCATTACTCTGAAGATAATATCGTACTCGAAGCATTCACCCATTATTTTAAAGAGCGGGCTTTATTAGACCGTATTGAATTTTGGGGTATTCCCGATCATGTGCAAATCGATGCTGATTATGAACTACCAAATGAAGAGGAAAATGAAAGGCATGATATACAAATAGAAGAAATAGGTTGTATTTATGCTAGCTTCAACTTTACAAAACCTGGTCCCCATCACGACATGTACTTTCGAAAGGCTTGGAGAGAACTATATGATGTTGAAACGATACTTCGTAGCGTAGAGGGTAGACGAACAATTGCTGCATCAAGCTTTTTCCCTGAAAGAAGCCGCCAAGTTTCTAAAAGGTCCTACTCTTTAGAAAAAGCAAAAGAGTATTTAAAAAAGAGCACCTATAATGGAGAAACGATACATATTTACTTCTTCGCATTTAAAGATAGTGCAAATGACGCATATTTCCTAAAAGAACGGTGTGAAAGTTTAGGTATACAAGTAGAGCTTCACCCCTTTCTCGTTTCAGATTATATGAACCGTTCTATCGATCAACATGCCGATATTATTTTCATGGGAGAAGTGTTTGCTGCCGATCATGAACTTGCATTCTTAAATGTATTTAAAAATAAAAGTTGCTTCGTAAACCGGTTCATGGACCCGCACTATGAAAAACAAATTAACTGTTTACTTGATACCTTTTTATTAGAAGAAAATAAAGAAAAGCGCTACGAGCTCATGTATGAAATCGAAGAATTTTTACAAACAGAACACATCATTTTATTTAACTATCACGTTTTAAAAAGAAAAACATACCCTTCTTCTTTAAAAAACGTAACAATTGATTCATTCGGCTGGGCAAATTTTGCGAAGTTATGGATACAGCCATCCACGTATTAAAGTGTGAGTTTTTATAAAAAGAGAAGGTACTACCTCCTTAGTAGTACCTTCTTCACATACAAATATAAACTACTATTTAATTACTCCATCTAAATGATCTTTCAAGTTCAATAAATACTGCTCAATATCCGGATTCTTTACCACATCATAACAAGCAAAACTCTTTAACGGACTCATCCCAAGAAACTTCTGCACGCGGTGTAAATGACTAAGCGTTGATTCTAGACTTTCCCCTTCAAAGAACTTCGTCTTATCTCCAAATGCCTTTTCAGGTGCATTCCAAGTTGTAGAGAACATATATTGCTTCTCTTTTAATAAACCACCTGCTCCGTATTCATCTGCGCCTTCAAAGAACAAACCGTATTCATATACTTCATCCATATACGTTTTAAATAATCCTGGAACACTGAACCAATAAATTGGTGTTTGATAAATCACAACATCCGCCCATAAAAACTTATCTTGTTCTTCTTTTATATTGTATCCATCTTGAATCGTTGTTGTTTTCACATGATGATTCTCGCTTAATACCGTTACCATATGATCCACTAACGTTTTATTTAATCGTCCTTCCTTTGTACCATATTTTTCATGTCCATTTATAATAAATATATTTTTCATCGTTTTTCTCTCCCCTACTCTATTCCTCGCTTATTAACCCAAGTTGCTGTTTCAACGTAAGATTATCTTCTAAATGCCAGTCTTCCGTAATCTTTCCATCTTTCACATGTAAAATATCAATTGCAAAAAAATTGATTTTCTTATCATTATGCGTTCCTGTAAAAGAAAGACGAGCGGTTACTTTATCACCGACGACTAATAAATCTTCAATCTCGCAATGTATATTTGGAACGACTTTACGAAAATTTTGTGCCGCAAATTTTAATCCTTCAACACCTTGTGGTCGCCCTTTCGGCAATGTATGATCGGAAAAATTTTCAGTAACAGTCTGCGGAATAAGCTCCTCTTTACCTGTATCCCAAAATTCGTAAAAACGCTGCGCTGCATGAACGATTTCGGTCGCTTCCATTTTACTTAGTGAAGGATCAATTGTCATTGTTTTTGGCTTAGGCATTTCTTTTAATAACTGAATTTCGTTTTTTTGTTCATCACTGCATGCTACAAGTACAATACAAACAACAAACAAACTAAGGAATCCAAACAACTTTTTTATCCCCATAAAAATCACCACCTCCTCATCTAAACCCTTTGTATTTCGTATTGCTATTGTATATGCACTAACTTCCTTTATGGAAGTAGTGATATTTTTTTCATATAGTTACCAAAAGTATAGTTTTGTGATACTATAAAGCAAATTCATTCAAAAAAATTTTATGGAGGCTAGTTCCATGAACAATATAGATCCAGTTGAATTAACGAAAGGTTTACCTGGCATACCTTGTCCCATCGCTAAAACGCTTGATGTAATTCGTACAAAGTGGACGTTTTTAATCATCCGTGACCTTCTTATCGAAGGAACATTACGCTTTAGTGATTTACAAAAATCAATGGACGGCATTAGTCCGAAAACATTATCGCTTCGACTAAAAGAATTAGAAGCTCAAGGCATTATAACGAGAAAAGTATATCCAGAAGTTCCGCCTCGTGTAGAGTACACATTAACGGATAAAGGAAAGCAATTAGAGGGGATTTTTATTGAATTAAAACGATTTGGATTAAGTTTATAAAACAAAAACCCCTTACCGTCGTAAGGGGTTTTATTACTTCGCAAAACTTTCAGCTAGCTGCTTCTCTCTCCACATAAATGTAATAGCGAGACCAACTATTAAAACAATTCCTGAAAATGCATATGGATAATGAATATTCATATCAAATAATATTCCACCCATCGCTGGTCCTGCGATATTTCCTAAACTCGTATAAGTCGAGTTCATACCAGCAACGAATCCTTGCTCTTTTCCAGCTGCTTTTGATAAAAACGTCGTTAAAGCTGGACGAAGTAAATCAAATGCAAGGAAAATGAAGCACGTAACGAGAAGTACAATCCAATAATTAAAGACTACAGTTGAAACGAATGCTAATACTGCACCTACAATTAAACAGATTTGAATTAACACTTTTTCGCCAAACATATCAACCAATTTACCAAACATAAATACTTGCACAACTACCCCAAAGATTGAACTAATTGTAATAATTGCTGCGATATCTTTCGGTGTGAATCCAAACTTATGATCAGAAAACAGACTAAACACAGTTTCATACGCCGATAAACCAAATGCAAGTACAAATACAATAATAAATGCAATTGCATACATTGGATGTAATGATTTCTTTAAATCACCAATAAAGCTTGATTCTTTCGTATTAGAAGAAATCTCTGCAAGTTCTTCTTTCGTTAACGGTTCTTTTAAAATAAAGATCGAAATGACACATGCTATAAAAGCAATTGCAGCTGCAACGAAAAACGGCACACGTATACCGTATTCTGCAATAAATCCGCCGATTCCAGGTCCTATAATAAAGCCGGTACTAATAGCAGCAGATAAATATCCCATCGCCTTTGGACGTTCCTGCATAGATGTAATATCCGCAACATATGCCGTAACACCAGGCATAATAAACGCAGCACTAATTCCGCCTAACACCCTCGCTGCATAGAGCATCCATACATCTGTTCCTAATCCAAAAAGAAGCTCTGAAACGCCAAAAATAAATAATCCAATGATTATCATTTTCTTCCTACCATAAAGGTCGACCCACCGGCCTGTAATAGGTGAAGCAATAAGCTGAGCCATTGCAAACACTGCAACGAGATATCCCATCGTCTTCCCTGTTAAACCCATATCATTCATAAAAGACGGCATAACCGGAATGATTAATCCAATCCCTAAAAAAGCGATAAATATATTACTCAAAAGAATGACCAATACCATCTTTTGTTCTTTTATCGGTTTCTTCACTTTTAACACCTCTTCCCGTAAATTCCTATCAAAAAATAATGCCCAAAAACCTTTTTCTTTATCCTACTATTTGTGGGCTATTCATGAGTAGAGATGCCCCCTACTCGTTAGAATTTCACTGTATTCTTCCACACATACATACGCATTAGGTGAATGACTATCATTCAGTTTTCCTCAAAAATGAACCTACCTTTTCAGACAGGTTCATCCCACTATTTCTTTATATGTAGTGCATGTGTTAAAAAATCTAGTACTTCTGCCTTTTGTAGCTCAACTTGCTCATCATCTTTATGATCATATAAATACACTTGTTCCGCTGCTGATTCAACTAGAGCGATAAACAACTTCGCTGTTCGCTCTGCGTGTACCGACTCACGAATTTCACCGGCTTCTTTCGCCTCACTTAAAAATTCACTTAGCCACATATAAAGAGGCTCATACACAGCTTCCCATTCTTTTATATGTTCTGTAGATGCAAGACCCGCATACATTAAAGCTTGTATTTCACGATATTCAGCTATGAAGTGAAACACCGCATCTATTACTTGCGTAACTTTACTTGAGAAAGGCGCATCATTTTGCACTTTCTCTTTCACCGCAAGTATCATCTTTTCAACCATCACTTCTGCTATTGCAGGCATAACAGATAACTTAGAAGGAAAATATAAATAGAAAGTTCCTTGTGCAATGCCAGCCAATTTCACGATATCAGAAATCTTCGTTTTTTCAACGCCCTTTTCCTGAAACACTTCAATCGCTGCATAGACAATTTTCTCTTTTTTATTCATCATCTAAATCCTTTCAAACACGTATTGAATGACTGTCACTCATTTTATAAGATAATCGATTGTACTGTCAATGATAGTGAACTTTGCGAGGAAATCATTTTTTCATAATAAAATCTCCTAACAAAAAATTAGGAGATAAAAATGCCAAATATCTTTAAGAAAGAGCCTTTAATCCTGTCACTCCACATACAATAAGAGCCACACTAATGATACGTGCTTTACTTTTCGACTCACCAAACAAGAACATGTTTAATAAAACGGCTCCCGCTGTTCCAATACCAATCCAAACAGCATACGCGACACTTACTTGTAAGAATAAGAAAGATGTATACAAGAATGCGAAGGATGTAGCAAATCCGCCTATATAAATCGCACCATTTGCTAACGTTTTATCTTTACTATACATTTTTAGACCGATCACACCGACTATTTCACTAATGGCAGCACAAAATACGAAAAACCAACCCATCTTTAAGCAGCTCCTTCCATAGTTTCTTCTTTATTATCAGCTAGTTTTAAACCGATAACGCCGGCTACAACCATCACGATAAAGAATAATTTTCCTACACTGAAACTCCCGCCGAAAAGGAATACATCCATTAAGAAAGTACCTACCGTACCAGCTCCGGCGAAAACAGCATATACAGTCCCTGTTGCAAGATGTTCACACGCTTTAGAAAGGAAGTGAAAATCAACAGCGATAACTCCTAAAATAATAATCCAATGCCACCAAGTATTGGCTGTATTAAAACCAAACACCCAAAAAATTTCAAAGATACATGTTAATATGACATATAACCAAGCTTTATTTTTCATACCTCTCACCTCTTATGACTGACTATCAGTCATTTTTATTTTAAAAAAATATGCTCTTTCATTACTACTATATATAAACAACTATCATCCTCATTTACCATTTATATTTGTTCCGTTTCCAAACTAACTATATCCTGTCATAGAAAAATGACTGAATGTCATTCATATATATATTGTACATGAATATTTTAAAAACTGTCAATGCCGAAAGTTTATTTAAAATTTCTTTCATCAGATTTGTATATTTCCTAATAATCTGTCAATACTGCTAGTAACATAATATTTTCTCCACTCCCCCTTGGAGAGATCCCTTGAATAGAGCAGTTAGCTTTTGCTAGCTGCTCTTCTTTATTTGCCAACACACTATGAGATCAAATCCATGTTTATCCTATAACTAAGGAGCGAATTTTGTTTTCTATTTATTTTCCAAAGAGGCCTTGTATGCAATAATTTTATTCTCAAGCATCTTCTCTGTAATTACTAAATTTTCTCTTTGATCTTGAATAGATCTCCTATGATCTTCTAGGAGCTGTAAACGAGCTTCTGTTGTATGCTCCCCTTCTGTATATAATCTAGCGTATTCTCTTATTTTCGCTATTGGCATTTGCGTTTGTTTTAATTTCATTACAAACTGCAACCACTTTATATGTGACTCTTCGTAAAGTCGATTTCCATTTGTATCACGATTTGCAATTAATATGTTTTCCTTTTCATAATAACGTAGTGTATGTGTGCTCACGCCTAATAATTTTGCTACCTCGCTAATTGTGTACATACTAAAACTCCCTCCACATGCTTACCCTCATATATTTTACGGCCTTATCAAATTTATAAAAAAACATTTGACTTAGAGTATACTCTAACAAATAAAATCTAACCATAATAAATTCATTTGAACTTAGGGGGATTTTATATGAAATACACGGTTATTACTGGTGCAAGTTCTGGAATCGGTTATGAAGCGGCTTTAGCCTTTGCATCTCGCGGAAAAAATTTAGTACTTGTAGCTCGAAGACAAGAAGAATTAAACGAATTAAAATTGAAAATTAACGAAATGAATCCAGCATTGGATGTTGTCATTCGAAGAACGGATTTGTCCATCACAGAAAATGTTTATAAGCTTTATGAAGGCCTACAAACTTTTCAAATTGAAACGTGGATTAACAACGCAGGTTTTGGTAATTTCGCCTCAATTGCTGAACAAAATTTAAATAAAATCGAAACGATGTTACATGTAAATATAGAAGCACTAACGATACTTTCTTCTCTTTTCGTTCGAGATTATTCCATGGTTGATGGCACACAACTTATTAACGTTTCATCAGGCGGTGGATACACAATTGTTGCTGATGCTGTTACGTATTGCGCTACGAAATTCTATGTAAGTGCATTTACAGAAGGGTTGTCTCACGAATTGAAGGAACAAGGCGCAAAATTGCAGGCAAAAGTTTTAGCACCTGGTGCAACTGAAACAGAATTTGCAAAGCGTTCATTTGATATTGATGAATTCCAATACGATAATGTTGTACCGAAATTCCACACTGCAAAACAAATGGCACAATTTATGCTCGATCTTTACGATAGCGATAAATTTGTAGGGCTTGTCGATGGTTCTACTTATAACTATGAACTTAAAAACCCCATTTTTAAGTTTGCAGTAAGAAAAACGAATTCAAGTTCTTAATTTCCCCTAAAACATAGATGCCCACTATTACGTAAATAATAGTGGGACTTTTTCTGTCTGAAAAATTCACCCAACATACCGAATCATCGCCACCTCATCACAATAATCAACCTTTGGACAATGCCTACAATCAATCCATACTTTCTCTGGCAATGCATCTCTATTCACAAAATCAAACCCGCACTTTTGAAAAAATTCCGTTTCATATGTTAAAGAAATAACTCTACTCACTTTTATTTTCGCAGCTTCATTCATGACATGATTCACTAACATACGTCCAATCCCTTTTCCTGCATATGTATGCGAAACGACTAACGACCGGACTTCTGCTAGATCCTCCCCTAATACATGTAAACCAGCAACTCCAACAATTTCTTCTCCATCTTTCATAACATATAAACATTGTAAGTATTGATAGAGAGATAAAAGAGAACGCGGTAAAACCACTCCCTCTTTTGCATAAATCTCAATAAGACTATAAATTTCTTTCACATCACTCGTAACTGCGTTAAAGATTTTCATATTCTATCCCCTTGTCCCCAATATTAATATTTATAACTTCAAATGAATTTTAATACATAATTTCATATAATAATACATCTCTCCTTCCCCCTCGTCAATCACTTTTCTTACCCTTACACAAACAAAAAACCAAGCAATCTAATCGATGCTCGGTTCCTCATTTCGTATCGGTAATACCGTCGAATATTTAATTTCACGAAGTGCTAAACTCGTCTGTATCTTTGTAATACCAAGCTTATTCAGCTTTCTAATAAACTGCTCTAATTCTTTACGATCACGATTTGCGACCTTTAATAAATAATCATACTCTCCTGTTAAGCAGTGACATTCTAACACTTCAGGCATCGCTTCTAATTCTTTTTCCAACACTTCAAGTTTATCCGATTGATGAATATTCGTACTCATAAAAATGAAGCATAACAAATCAAAACCAAGCTTTTCTTGGTTTAAAATGGCTACTTGCTTATCAATGAATCCTTCTCCATCTAATCTTTTTATTCTCGCATGCATCGCAGCTGGTGATAAATTAACACGTCGCGCAAGCTCTGCATTACTTACTTGTGACTCCTTCTGTAATATATCTAAAATTTGTACATCTAAATCATCCAACACTTTAATAACAGACGACTCCATCGAAATCCTCCTTTTTATTACCGATGATTATTCGAAAAAACACCTTATAACTTATATAAAACTGAATATTTTTCTGTTAATGTCATTTATAACAAAACAATTTATCGATTTTTATCCATTATACAAAAGAATATATTACACAATAAAGAAAAATGCTAAAATTATTTACAATTCATATTGATTACAACAAAGGGGATTTTAATATGCCTTATTTTTATGTTTTTTTACTATTACTAACGAGCTTATTATGGGGAGGAAACTTTGTCGTTGGAAAATCACTTGTTGATCACGCATCTCCAATGACACTTACAAGTTTAAGATGGATGATTGCGATCGTTTGTTTATTACCGATGGTATGGTTTAAAGAGAAGAAAATCATTCCACCACGTGCTGCCATACTCCCGTTAATATTGATGGGAATTTCAGGGGTTGCTCTTTTTAACATCTTTCAATTTTTGGCATTAGAAAAAACATCCGCAACAAATGTAGGGCTTATTTCTACATTAAACGCAATTTCAATCGCATTATTTTCCGTCTTATTTCTAAAAGAAAAAGTAAATACACTTCAAATTTTATCTATGACTCTTTCATTCTTCGGGGTTGTTCTCGTTCTATTAAAAGGTAACTTTGCCCTTTTATTTTCACTACATTTTAATAGCGGCGATTTATGGATGATTGCAGCAGTTTGTATTTGGGGAATCTATTCTGTTTGTAGTAAATGGGCAACAAAAACAACGACACCACTCATGGCGACGTTATACTCTGGTATTTTCGGCGTTATTTTATTACTGCCATTTAACATTGGAAGCTTCACTGTTACAAATATCAACACTTCTTTTATAACATCACTTTTATATACTGGGCTTATTTCCACAGTTCTTTGTATGGTATTTTGGAATGTTGGCGTACAAAAATTAGGAGCAACTACATCTGGCATTTTTCTAAACTTCAATCCCATTTTCACAGCTATTTTAGCATTCCTTTTCCTCGGAGAAGAATTAACGTGGATTCAAATTTTAGGGACAATAATCGTTGTAACAGGATGTTATTTATTTTCTCATTTCAAAACAGTTGCTGTTCAGCCAACTGGAGCTTTAATACGAAAACATTCTTAATGAAAAAACATCGTCATCTGAGTTGGCGATGTTTTTATTTATTCTTCATTTCTTTTATATACTGCTTTTCCTCTTCTGGCGATAAACGTTCTGTTGCCTTGCCAGTATCTCCACCTTGAAGCCTCCATAAAAAGTTGTGCTCCTCAACAGTTTGAGAAAAATCTCCTTTTTCCCATCTATTTATAATAGAAAATAACCTCATTTTATATTGAAAACCTGTACTATTTTCAATATCTCTTTTCACATTAGAAATTTCCTTGTTTGTCATTTCTACAAATCCCCATTTTTCAGAGGATTTTATCTTTTGGTGCACCATTTTATGCATAGTAGAAATAATTTCACCTTCACTAATTTGCGGAACTTCTTCTGCGGCTTTTTTCTCTATTTCATTTGCCACTCGCTGAGTTTGAATATTTTTATTTTCTTGTTCCACATATGCAAGCAATTTCTTTCCACCAACTATAGACGAGATAATTACTATACTTGTAATGCATATACCTACGATCCATTTAAAAAGCATTAGCTCTTCATCGCTTCCCTAACAAGATGACTATCTACATACTGCTTAAATTTCACAATTTCCCCGTTCTCAAGTTGCCATACATGAACAAATTCTGCTTCAAATGATTTTCCCGTTTCTTTATAAACTCCTGAATACATACCTTCAGCAATAATTACATCTTTTCCGTTTACTTCATGATACGTATTTACACTTGCTTTATAATCATCCCATTCTGATCCTAATCGGCTAAATACATTTTCCATTATTGCTTCTACACCTATATAAGTTCCCCCGTACGGGAACCCTTCTGCCTCTGTCCATTCTGCTTTTTCAGAGAGGGCTTCTGCTAAATGTTTTGCATTTGAAGAAGCTGATCCTTCATACGTGCTTTGAATCATTTCTAAATTTGTTTTAGGCATATGACTTCCTCCCGTTTATTTATTTTTTACGCAAGATGTAACTTTCATAGTTACATCTTGCGTAAAAAAATATTTAAATTGTTTTATTCTTAATCTACACGTTGTAATTATTATAGTTACAATAATGATTCAAGTCAACAATTTATAAATAAAATCTACTTCGTTTTCATTACTTTCTCTTTTAAGAAACGATCTACATATCCTTCTGCTTTTACAACAAATAAATACGCCCCCATTGCTAGTAATGCAAGATCTAATTCATATCCTGGATTCTTTCCATCTCCTAATAAACCAGCTGCTCCATTTACCTTTACAATAGCTCCAGCTAAAATAAGAGCGAATAACAATCCTACATATCGTACACCTAAACCGATAATTAATAATATACCACCAACTAATTCTACAGTTGCTACGCCATACGCTAGACCACCTGGTAAGCCGATGCTTGTAAACCAGCCTGCTACGTTATCGATACCTGATTGAAACTTCGCTAAACCATGTGCAAAGAACGTCACTCCTAACACGATACGAATAATTAAATTCCCAATATATTGATTCATTTTTTTCTCTCCTTTTTTGTTTTGTTATGGTGAACTTTTATTTACAAGTCAAAACAATACGGTATTTCATTCCATTCGTCAAATACTTTTTTAAAGAAAACAAAAAACATTATCCCTTTTACGGATAATGTTTTCCTACAAAGTAGCGTTACTTCAAGCTTTTACTCTATCGCACAAAAAAAGTTGAAACATTTTTCCAGCACCAACAAACGGCAATAAAGACATATCCTCTTCTACAACCATGCCAACAACGTTCACTTTCTCATCTACAGGCAAATCATGTATAGCAACTTGCATCTCTCCTGCATATCTACCGTACAATTCATTATCAATTGTAATGCTGCCTTTCTTTCTTAAAGTTGCATTCATCGGCTGTAAAATCACTTTATTTTCTTCTCTTGATTCTACAGAACGAATGACATCACGAGCTGGATCCAGCCTATTTGTATGCACTCGTTCCACTATTTTTAATACTTCTTTATCAGTTATAAACGATTTGTACCGCAGCGGAATAACCCCTCTACTCGCACTCGCTATCTCTTGTACGCTTTCTACACTTCCACTTATATCCCCGATTAACACTTTATCGACAGCACAATGTTGTACAAGTTCTAAGTACGCTTCAAGTGGGCGCATATTACGGTGCTTTTCTAGCGTTGGTAAGCCTTCATATAACGGGCCACGTTTTTCCCCATCTCCTGGAATAAATGCCATTGTTTTTATTCCGCACGCATGTAAGTATTCGTTTTGTTTTTGTAAGAATGATTTTGCTAGTCCTGTTTCTGGACGCGGGTAAAAATTATGCCACGCTTCTACATTCTCGACCCGTATCTTTTCAGTAATTAACTCTTTCCAAAATGAATCTGTAATCGTACTCGCATTTAAGGCTACTTTCATTTTATGGGATACGCGCGCAATTTCTTTCGGCGTGATGCCATAGTCCATTCGTAAGCCAGTAATGCCCCACTCTACTAACTCTTCCGCATTTTCGTACGTCATTCCTAAATGATGTAACGATTTTGGAGAAACATCGACCATTAATTCCATTTCATTTTCAAGAGCCTGCTTCCCAAGTATTTGAATTAACTCTTTATACGTATTTGGATCATCTTCTGGTATATGAAGTGATGTAAAAATAGATGAAAACCCGTTTTTCTTCGCTACCTTTAGCCATTCTTCTTGTTTCTTTACTCGCTCTTTTGAAAGATAAATTGATACTCCTAGCATATGAATCTCCCTTTCTATGAATAGAAAAAGAGAAAGGAATCCCTTTCTCTATATGTTTTCTGCCATTTCTTCTTTAAATCCGAAGAAGTACGTAAAGATGAATCCGAACGTATATGCCACTACTAATCCAAGGAAATATAATAAATATTTATTATCAGCAATTAACGGAATTAATGATAATCCTGATACACCGATTCCGAGTGCAGCTGTTTTCATAACTGCTTGGAATGCACCGCCGACAGCTGCACCTAAACAAGCTGTAAGAAACGGTTTCCCAAGTGGTAATGTAACCCCGTATAATAACGGTTCGCCAATTCCTAAAAATCCAACTGGTAATGCCCCTTTAATTACGTTACGAAGTCGTTTATTTTTTGTTTTTACATAGATGGCAATCGCTGCACCTACTTGACCAGCTCCAGCCATTGCGAGTACTGGTAATAAAGGTGTTACGTGCGTTTGATTAATAAACTCCATATGAATCGGTGTTAAACCGTGATGTAATCCGACCATAACGAGCGGTAAAAATGTTCCTGCAAGTACTGCTCCCGCAAACGCGCCGCCAATACTTAAAATACCATTAATTCCGCTCGTAATTCCTTCGGATAAGAAACCTGCTACCGGCTGAATGGCTAACATCGTTACGATACTTACGACTAACACAGTAATAAGCGGCGTTACAATAATATCAACTGCATTTGGCACTGCTTTTCGAACTTGTCTTTCCACTACAACCATAAGCCATGCTGCAAAAATAACTGCAAACAATCCACCCCGTCCGGGTACGAGCGCTTCACCGAATAATTTTACATTCGCCATCGCCGGGTTAAAAATTAAAATACCAGCAATCGCCCCAAGAACTGGAGTCCCGCCAAACTCTTTCGCTGTATTCCAGCCGACTAAAATCCCCAAAAATGTAAAGATACCGCCACCAATGAGTAGTAGCATTTGTAGCCACGTTGCATTCGGATCAGCACCTGCGTTTTTCGCAAAGTTAGCGACCCCGTTTATAATCCCTGATGCAACAAGACCTGGAATTAACGGAATGAAAATACTTCCTATTTTTCGTAAAAAGTTTTTCACTGGTGTATTATTTTTCTTCTTTATCTCTGACTTCATCTCTTGCCCAAGATCTTCAAGGTGATGATCTGCCACCTCACCAATTCGCAGTCCCGTTAAACCTTCCATCTCAGCTGCTACTTTATTTACTGTCCCTGGTCCAACAACAACTTGAAGCGTCTCATCTTCAATAACGCCCATAACCCCTTCAACCTTTTTTAAAAGGTCCATATTCACTTTACTTTCATCATGAAGCGTTAACCGTAGTCTCGTCATACAATGAGCAATGCCACGAATATTCTTTACTCCCCCAAGTTGCTCTGAAATTTCTTTCGCCATTCTCTCTTCTTTCTTCATAATAGAATCCCCCTCCCTATTATTTATAGTGCCTTCTTCACAAACCCTTTTGCTTCTTTTAGTTTCCCCAGTGCTTCCCCATACTCACACTGCAACAACACCATAACAATCGCAGCTTTCACGTTACGTTCTGCTTTTTCATAGTACTCTGATGCTACTTCATAACTAGCCCCTGTTGCTTCCACAATAATTCGTTTTGATCGTTCTACTAACTTTTCATTCGTAGATTGCACATCTACCATTAAGTTTTTATATACTTTCCCTACACCAATCATAGAAGCTGTTGAAATCATATTCAGTACTAATTTTTGCGCTGTACCAGCCTTCAACCGCGTTGAACCTGTTAAAATTTCTGCGCCTGTTTCTACTTCCACATTTAGTTTTGCATATTTACTTATTTCAGCATTTTTATTACAGGAGATACTAGCTGTACTCGCTCCTACGCTATTTGCGTACTTCAAGCCGCCAATGACATAAGGAGTTCGACCACTTGCCGCAATTCCAATTACAGTATCTTTCTCGTTTAATCCAATACTTTTTAAATCTTCTCCCGCTAACTCTTCGCGGTCTTCGGCACCTTCTACCGCCTTAGTAAACGCTTTCAATCCACCTGCTATAAATCCTTGCACCATTTTATCATCCGTGCCAAATGTCGGCGGACATTCCACTGCGTCCAAAATACCTAAACGACCACTTGTACCAGCCCCAATGTAAATGAGTCGCCCTTCTCTTTCAAATGATTGGATTACAGTTTGCACAATCTGTTCAATCTGTTCTATCTCTTTTTCAACTGCTAACGCAACAGTTCGATCTTCTTCATTCATACTTTGCAGAACTTCTTTTATGCTCATCTCATCTAAATTCATCGTCTTTTCATTACGGTGTTCTGTCGATAAATTTTCTAACATATTCCCACCTACTTTGAAATTTAATTTCATACTTTTATTATAACTTCAAGAAATTTAAAATCAATATTACTTTATTATTTTATGAAATTTTATTTCTCTTCATGACGAATTTATGTCCGTATGCAAAAAAAGATGGGTTTCCCCATCTTTTCATTTTAACTTCCGTAATCGCAAGGCTTCTTCTCTTGTCTCCATAAATTGATCCAATACGTTATTACCAATTCGATTGAAAGTAATCACATATAAAGCATCAATCATATTCAATTGCGTCATTCTCGAAGCAATACTTGCAATGCGATGATCTTGTTCTACATCTGGCATACAAAGACGAATATCTGCCTCTTTATATAACGGTGATGATTGATCAAGCTTCGTAATCGCAATAACTGTTGCACCTTGTCTCTTCGCATATTGCGCCATTTCAAGTACATCTTTCGTACGACCAGATGTTGAAATGGCCACAAATATATCGCCTTCTTTTAAATTTGTCACAAGCGGCAACATCATATGAAAATCAGATAGCATCATCGCTGTAAATCCGAGCCTTGTAAATTTATAAGCCCCATCCATCGCCGGAGTAGCTGATCCGCCTACTCCGTAAAAGATAATTTTATCCGCATTTACAATACGATCTGCAGCTTTTTCAAGTTCTTTTTTATCTATCGCCGTAACGCTCGCCTCAATTGCAGCTTTATTCACATATGTAACTTTATTAAACAAGTCGTACGGACCATCTTCCGTATTCATCACGGAAAAATCGTTAATATTATAATCAGCAATCGTTAATTCACGAACGAGCGCGATTTTAAATGCTTTAAAACTTCCGATTCCAATCGACTTACAAAAGCGAACAACACTCGCCTCACTTGAGCCCGCATTCGTTGACACTTCTTTCGTCGTTAAGTTCGGAACAATCTCTGCATTCTCCATTATGTACATGGCAACCTTCTTTTCAGCTGGTGAAAATTGATCCATATTACTTTCAATTTTAAATAGTAACGTTGAAGCTTTCACTATTTAACCTCCACTTCTTACGGTTGCGTATATTCTCTACTATCATTTGTATCATATAGATAAAAACCATCATTACCAGGTGGATGGTGAACAATTACAGTTCGATCCCCCTTTTTATATGACGTTATTTCACCTTCAGATCGCTGTTTTTCCCATCCACCTATCCAAATTGCAAAGTCGGGTACAAAAGCAGTGTACTTATAGTCTTTCGGGTTTTCGTCTTCTACATAAGAAGAAAAAATAGAAACCGGAAAATCTTTCACCTTTGATTCTTTCCATGCAGTAAATGGTATACATACTGCAATAAGTACGATTACACTGATAACCTTCCCCTTCGTAATCTTCACACTTCCCTCTCCTCGCCCTATCACATACATAGATTTTACCATAATTACAAACCCTTCATGCTATATGATCATTGCTTTTAGGAATAAAAAAAGAGCTTACCTACATCAGATAAGCCCTTCCTCTCTATACAAAATATTTCTTCAAAAGTGGCGGTGTAATAATCGTCGTCAATATAACAACAATAACGATCGCTGTGAAATTTTCTTTCGCTAGTAAATTCGCCGTAAGTCCATTTGCTGCGATGATAAGTGCTACTTCTCCGCGCGATACCATCCCCGCACCAATACTAATAGAAGATTGAAGGTTGAATCCTGTTAATCTTGCTCCTAAACCTGATCCGATTAACTTTGTAAAAATCGCAATGAGCGTCATAATGATAATGAACCAAAGCTGGCTTCCGATACCTTGAAATGTAATTTCCATTCCAATACTTACGAAAAACACCGGTACAAATATCGCATAAGCAATCGGTTCAATTTTATGTTCTACTTCGTGCTTATACTCTGTTTGAGAAATGGCAATTCCGGCTGCAAATGCTCCAATAATACCTGCAATTCCCATCATTTCACTGTAATACGAAAAAGAAAAACAAATAATAAGAGCCGCGCTAATTAGTGCTTCTGTTACACGAAGCGGCACGAGCATTTTCATAATCCAAGGAACAACTTTCCATGCGATAAAAACGATGCTGACAAAGAAAATAATTTTCTTTACGATAACTAGTGTTATATTCACATCTTGCGTTCCTAAAAAACTCATAACAAACGCTAATAGAATAACGACGATAACATCGTCAAATACGGCAGCACCTAAAATCGTTGTACTTTCTCTCGTATTCATTTTCCCTAAATCTCTTAGCGTTTGCACCGTTATACTAACTGACGTTGCGCAAAGTAATAAACCTAAGAAAATTGCATGAGATTGTATTAATCCAAACAGCAATCCTGTTACATAACCACCGATGAAAGGAAAAATAATTCCACCAGCTGCTACTGCAAATGATGATTTCAAATTCCGATTTAACTCTTCTAAATCTGTTTCAAGTCCAGCCATAAACATAAGTAGCAAAACACCAATCTCACTCAGTTCATCGATTAATTCAGAACTATTTATAATACCAAGTACAGCTGGACCGATAATAATACCGATAATTAATTTACCAAGTACAGAAGGCTGGCCAAGCCTCACACTAATATCACCAGCTAATTTCGTACAAAGTAAAATGACGACAAGTTCAAAATAAAATAACATAACATCTTCTCCTACTTTAACTTTGATCAGTGGGTCGTTAACCCTCGTCCATTCCTGCAAGTAGTTTCTCCTATTCATCCGCATTTTATTTGTCATATTTTTATTTGACAAAATATTCTGAATTATATTAAGATTAATCCAGCAATTTTAAAAACTACATACCATAACTGTACCTCCATTTACTTACATACTCTTTTCTAGTGGGCTCATACTACATTCGCAGTTATGGAAATGAAAAAGCGGGGGGAGAGTCCAAAGTGAAGTCATTATTACGAAAAAAAGCGCTTAGTACTGAATCACCACGGCAGTTAGAGAGAACATTAACCGCACTTGATTTAACGTTTTTAGGAATTGGCGCCGTAATTGGGACAGGGATATTTGTATTAACAGGTATTGTTGCAGCGAAACATTCTGGTCCTGGTATTATGCTATCATTTCTTATTGCTGCATTTACTTGTGCTTGTGTAGCCTTTTGTTATGCCGAATTTGCTTCTTCTATTCCTGTCTCAGGAAGTGTGTATACTTACGCATACATGACAGTCGGAGAAGTCGTCGCCTTCATCGTCGGATGGTGTTTAATGCTCGAATATTTACTAGCAGTCGCAGCAGTAGCTGTCGGTTGGTCTGGTTATTTACAATCTTTACTACAAGGATTTAACGTCCATCTTCCCGCCATAATCGCCTCGGCCCCTGGCGTAGGAAAAGGTGGTCTCATCGATTTACCAGCTGTTTGTATTTTACTCATCATTACTGGCCTTTTAAGTTTTGGTATACGCGAAAGCGCACGTATTAATAATATTATGGTTCTTATCAAGTTAGCCGTTATTATCGCCTTTATCGTAGCAGGTGCAAAATATGTAAAACCTGAAAATTGGACACCGTTCATCCCATTCGGATATGACGGTATTATTACTGGGGCTGCTACTGTATTCTTCGCCTTCTTAGGATTTGATGCAATCGCAACCGCTGCGGAAGAAACGAAAAAACCACAGCGTGATTTACCAATCGGCATTATTGGCTCTCTTCTTATTTGCACTGTTTTATATATGATCGTATCTTTCGTTTTAACAGGTATGGTTCCGTATACGCAATTAGATGTTTCTGATCCAGTTGCGTTTGCCTTACATTTCGTTGGCGAAGATACAATTGCAGGACTACTCGCTGTTGGAGCGATGACTGGAATGACAACCGTTCTCTTAGTCGTTATGTATGGACAAGTTCGCGTTTCGTATGCGATGAGCCGTGACGGTTTACTTCCAAAAGCGTTAGCACGTGTAAATAAAAGAGTAAAAATCCCTTTATTAAATACGTGGATTACTGGCGTTGTTGCTGCTTTATTAGCAGGCCTTTTAGACTTACATTTGCTAGCGAATTTAGTAAACATCGGCACGTTAACAGCCTTTACATTCGTTTGCTGCGCAGTACTTATTTTACGAAAAACACACCCTGACTTAAAACGCGGATTCCGCACACCTTTCGTACCTGTACTACCAGTTGTCGCGATTCTTTGCTGCTTATATTTAATGATCAATTTGTCTAAAACAACATGGATTAGCTTTGCCGTTTGGCTTATAGTCGGCTTATGCTTCTATTTCTTCTACTCTAGAAAGCATAGTCACTTGGCTACCGAAAAAACGAATGATGAAAAGAAAAAAGCATAACAAAATAGCTCGCCGCTAAAACGGCGAGCTATTTTTCTGTACTATTATATTTTTTCGTTAACGATTGTAAAATGAAAAATATGCCGATGCAAGCTGTAAACGATGCCCAACTTCCTATTGGCGTTGCGTATTTCACAATTCCAATACCTACAAGTAATAGGAAAATAATCACCTGATATATGAGCTTCCACTTTTGCATATATTCCCTCCTTTACTTCGTTCCCTTCTTTTTCTTCTTCCATGCATTTAAACTATCAAAGAAGAAATTAATAAATAACGTGCCTAAACCCGCTAATAAAAACGTCATTAAAAATAGAACCCATATACTTTTTTCTTTTAAGAAATAATATCCTACAAGGAGCACAACCGCGATCCATACATATTCAAGAATTCTTTTTAGCTTTTTCTCTTCCAAATTATTCGCTCCTTCATTCTATGCTACTTTTAGTATAACAAAAAAGAAGCCTATCATGATAAGCTTCTTTTCTTCACTCTTATTTGTTTATGCTTTTTTCAACGAGTGAAATCGCATATTCCATCGTACGGTTCATCGTTTCTACTTGTGCATCTTTTACTTTCGCATCTTTTAATACAGCTTCTGCCACTGTAATTTTTTGACTCAATGATTTCACTGAACCGTCCGTTACATTTGCAGCTTGCGCTTTTTTCAATACTGCTTTTGCAGATTCAATATTAATTTGTAATTTTTCTTTCAATGTTTTCGGTTGCTCTACTACTTTAGATTGTATAAATGTTTGATTTGCAGTTTTTAATTCGTTATACGCTTGAACAATTTGTTCTCCCGTACTCGCTACATTTTCAAACACTTGTTTTGCATGATTATAGCTTTTCTCTAATTCTTGAAATGCTTCCTTTGAATATTGACCTGGCTTATCACCAAACTCATACGTACCAGCTAACACTTCTTTCACTTTTCCAAGCTCTTCATATAACGCGTTCACTTGCTCTAACTTTGTGCGGTTAGAAAACTCATTGTACGCCGCTAATACTTCTGAAGAACTTAACGCTTTACTATATAATCTCGCAAGCGCAATTTGTCCGTTCAACGGAATACCACCATTTCCTTTGCTATCAGGGTCAGCTCCAAATGCAAATGGTACGTTCGGATGAGACACTTTCCCTGTAGCTGGTTGGCTATTTACTTTTTTACCATCGACATAAATAGCTACTTCACTTCCGTTATACGTTCCTATTAAGTGATACGTTTTATTTGCTTCTAATTGAACGCCAACACGTTTATAACTGCCACCAATATGAGCCCACAATTCAACATTTCCACTTCCTGTAGATTCAAAGCCAATTCCGCCACCCTCTGTATTTTGCAAAATACCTTGGCCACGAATTTCATTCATTGAAAATACGGTTTCTAGCGTGAACGTATTTGCTACTTTCTCTTTTTGTGCTGCTGAAAATGGAAGGTATCCAAATGTATTAGATTGTCCGTTTAACTTCATAACATTCTTTTTCAATGCTTTATCATATTCAATAGTCACATTGCCCTTCACATCACCTTTTGTTCCAAATGGTGAATTGTCTTTAAATGTAACATCTGCAAAATTCACATCGAAAACATCAGCCTTTGGCACTTTTACATTCGGGTCAATATTATCTTTTTTCGTAGTAATTTCTGCCGTTAACGGTTGTACACTTTCATTGCCAAATGAATCAATTGCAACAACTTCAAGTGTATATGTTTTCCCGCCATCTAACCCTGCAAGCGTAAACGTAAGATCTTTCGGCACTGGATCACGATAAAACTCTGAGAATGCTAACAATTTATTCTTTATTTCTCCCGTTTGCTTATCTCTAGCTTGTACACGATAAGAATGTACAAGAAGGTTGTCCAATGCTTGTGGAAATGTTACTGTTGCCGCATTTTCTGTTACATTTGATACCGCAAGCTTTGCATCCTTAGCAAAGTATGGCTTTTCTTTATCACGATCTTCTACATGTGTAAATGTGTCTTTCTTTGCTGGTAATTTAATTTTCCAAGGTTCGCCTGTCCAAGAATTTGTATGGAAATCACGGCGATTGATCGTTACTTCTTTATCGTCTACTTCTACTAATAAGCCTTGGCTTAATGTGCTAGCTCCTGGCGGGATATTCCCTTGTACTTTACCACCTTCAACTTCCATGTAACTTATAGAAGATGTACCAACTGATGTAAAGTCTTTTTGATGAATCGATCTTGGATCATCTAACGGATAATGTGAATGACCTGAAAACGTAATAGCCTGCGGATATTCTTTTAATACCGCATTAATTTTTGCGCTATCTTTTGTTCCCCATTCATGACTACCGTAAACTGTCTCTTTAATGTGTTGGTGTAAAAATACGAAAATTGATTTTTCTGGATCATCTTTTTGTGCCTTTGCCATTTCTTCTTTTAACCAATTAATTTGCTTGTCCGAATAATATCCATGAGTTGTCCCGTCCTCTGGAGACATAACAAGGAAGTGATACCCTTTTACCACTTTATGATAATAAATTGATTCCATTCCTGTCTTTTCTAAGAAACGCTTCTGTGCCCCCTCTACAGATAAACCGTTCCAATAATCGTGATTACCGAGAGAATTCATTCGTACTGCATCTTTATTTGCATTTTCATTATACACTTGCATGAAACGATCATATTGTTGCAGTGATCCTGAATCAGTAAAATCTCCCACAATTACAAACGCATCTTGTTTAGGCGCAAGTGTATTCAGTTGCTCGATTGCTCGTTTCCAGCGAAACGTATCATCTGTTCCACTATTCTTAATATGTACATCACTTACAACCGGAAAAACTATCTTCTTCTCACTCGGTGCCTTTTCTTGCTTCTTCTCTTCCGCTTTAACTGATGTACTCCACGGAAATGATACAAATGCTAATACAAAAACCATTAATAATCCAATAAGACCTTTTACTTTTCGCAAAACCATTCTGTCCACGTGAATCCTCCTCATAATAATTGATTCATTACAAGGGATATTTTATCTAAAGCATATTAATGTCGTTTAAATAACAAATAAATTTTATTAGATTTTTGTAAATATACAGTTAATTAAAGGTTAAGTTCAACATTCTTCTTACTATTGTATACAACCACTTTTTGTCTAAAAGAGTCTGAGCATTCTTTTCCCATGTCTATTCACATATAATCTTTTCTATAACATGAATAATAATTTAAGTGTTCAGCCTATTAGACAATCTTAATTTTTAACAATTTCTTCTTTTTTTAACACATCGGCCATGCTTCTACATTTAATAGTAGTAAAAGACTACTTAAAAAGGAGGGGGTTGTATTGAAGAATAAAAAAAACATTGGCTGTTTTGCTCCTTTGTCTATCATTTGCCCAGACCCTTGTCCATCACCCCCTCCTCCAGATCCAGATTGCGAGCGAGTAACAAATGAATTTGCAGGAAATTTCCTTATAACGAATAACACCATCCCCTCTGCCAAAGGTGCATCACAATCAATGATACTGTGGCAAAGTGATGGGATACTACTTATATCAGGTACTGTCTCGGTTTACAATAGTACTAGCAGCACCGAAGCAATTACAATTCAAATTGTTGGAGCAGTAACCAATATTTTCACTGTGTTTCCTGGTAATACAATATCGTACACAGGAAAAGACTTACAGTCAGTCAATCTTACTAATATACAAAATAATCCTTCACTATATTTAGAAGGCAAGTACTGTTGCCAATTTACATGTCGCTTATAGAATACCAATTTCATTACTTTCTTAATTAAAAAAGCATACCATTTACGGTATGCTTTTTTATGAAATCGGATAACGTACTGTAATACAAAACTCGCCTTGATTAACAGTTGTCCCTGTTGTAGTAATTCGAACAGTCGTAAAATATCGTACAGTGAAAGTACCACTACTTTGTGGTTGTACAGTAATTGTGTCAACTACTGTAGCACCTACTAAAAAATCAACTGTAATTGGAGCCGCACCTACATCATATTTCACGTAACCTGAACCATATACTTCTTGCGTGATATTATTTGTATATACAATTTGAGTACCAGCACCTGTAATAGACCAGTCTGTACATACTTGGTCTTGCACAAGCGTTTTATTAGAACAACAAGACAAACTGGAACCTCTCATTCCCATTTCGATCCTCTCCTATTCTGCTATGAAAGTGGATAACGTGTTGTAATACAAAATTCTCCCTGATACGTTCCAGCAGGTGTTGCAGGTAACACAACTTGTATACTATCAAAGCGGCGATACGTAAAAGCAATACTCGTTCCTGGGTTTAATGTTTGTGTATCAATTGTACCCCCAGCAGAATCAAGCGCTTCTACAGTAATCGGGCCTGGTCCAACATCATATTTAACAAAACCAGTACCAACTACGTTTTGGTTAATATTATTTGTATAGAGAACATTATCAATTGCTGTTGCAACTACAGTAGCAGACCACGGACTACACACTTTATCTTGCACATAATTTTTATCTGGACAACAAGTTAATGCTGACCCTGAGCACTCACAAGACATAGTTGTTTCCCCTCTCTCTTTTATATTCCCTATATGTGTATGTCCCCTAGATTCTTTTGCCTGTACTATTCATCTATTTTCAAAAAATATTCATGTGACTACATAGATTCCGCTTTGTTTCTTTTTTTCATATATTTATAGACAAAGATACTAGCAACGATAAGAATAACGCCTCCTAATATCGGTAGCATATATTGTCCAACAACATCCGCAGCCTTTGCCCAATGCGGACCTAATTTCATTCCAAAATAGACATATAAAGTCGTTAACGGGAACATTGCTACAAATGTATAAATACTAAATTTCCATATATTCATTTTTGCCATACCACATGGAACAGAAATAAGTGTTCGAACTCCCGGTACAAAGCGTCCAACAAATGCTACAACTGGTCCATATTTCTCAAAGAAATCATCTGCTTTTTGAATTTGTTCTTCTTTAATAAAGAAGTATTTCCCGTATTTTATTAATAGAGGACGACCACCGTAATAACCGAGTGCATATAACGTTAATGGTCCTGTCGTTCCCCCAAGTGTTCCAGCTAATACAGCTAGCCAAAAATTCATATCGCCCTCGTACACCCAATACCCAACCATAGGCAAAACTACCTCTGCTGGAATAAATTCAAACGTTAAAGCTAATACAACTCCAAAATAAGAAAACTGCTTTAAAAACTCGATTATATCTAAAATCATTTGCTCCATATTTTCTACTCCAACTCCTATCCTACGTTTACGTTATGCTTTTCTTGTAATTGAACTGGCGCCATTTTTACAATTCGGTTCAGAATAAATAACACAATCCCAATATCATCTAAAATACCGATGAACGGTAAAAAGTCTGGAATTAAATCGAGCGGCATCGCTACATAACCAACTAAAAAAGCAATAGATAAGATTTTCTTCTTTATTGAAACCTCTTTTGAAGTAAAAAAGTCAAATAGGAATGGAACGAAACGACGAACATGAAATACAACTCTTAATCTACTAATAAGTTTTTTCATTTTTATATCTCCTCTCCTTGTATACAAAAGGACCCTACCAAATATGGTAAGGGTCCTAAAAAAGACAATAAGGGGCCTTTACCATTGCTGGTAAAGGTCTCACTAACAACGAAACGTTGCCAATAAAGCCGAGGGTTTCTCCCTGTAATGACGACTTTACTGTAATAAGTTACTCCCCTTTATATACACAATTTTATACAATCACATTAAAATATTTTGGAGGGCTTGTCAATATATTTTATATCCCAAGCCCTCCTGCTTACCCTTCCATAAAAAACAAAAAACGTATAGGAAATTTCTTACTATCTCATAATATACATAATCATTTTTAAGGAAAGGAGAGGCTTCATTTGCATACCGTATGGAAAGGTGCACTTTCACTTGGACTATTAAATATAGGAATTAAACTATATAGCGCTGTAGAAGAAAACGATATCAAATTTTTAAGTCTCCATAAAGAATGCTTAACACCTATTAAATATAAAAAATTTGCTCCTAATTGTACGGATGAAGAAATTGATGATAAAGATATTGTAAAAGCCTATGAATACGCACCTCATAAGTACATTATTATAGATGAAAAAGAATTAGCTGCGTTGCAAAAAACTCACGAACCACGATCTATTCGTATTATATCTTTTGTCCAAAATAACGAAATTGATTCTATTCTTTATGACCGCTCTTATTTTATAGGCCCTACTCCGGGACATGAAAAATCATATTTATTATTAAAAGAAGCTCTTGAACGTACAAATAAACTTGGGCTTATTCATATTTCTATTAGAAAAAAACAACATTTAGCTATTATCCGTAACTTTGAAGATGGGCTTATGTTGCAAACTATTCACTATCCTAATGAAATTCGCGATATAACAAATACACCTAACTTACCAAGTAATGAAAATTATCCGATTCAAAAACAAGAACTCACCGCAGCAATCAACTTAATTCACCACCTTACAAACCCTTTTGAACAAAAAATATATACAGATGAATATAAAGAAGCCCTTACCGAATTAATCGAAAATAAAATTGAACAACAGGAAAAAACGGAAACAATCTCTCCAGCTCCAAACATCATTAATATTATGGAGACATTACAGGCAAGTATTGAACAAGCAAAAATAAAAAGAGACAATAAAACAGAAAAAGAGGCCAAATAAAATTGACCTCTTTTTCTTTAAAGCGGATTACACTTCGGCATTTCAAGTCCAGACGATTGAGCTAATTTTAATAAATAATAACATTCCTCTCTTGCCATATGATCTGCCATTCTTGCTGATAATGCACTTAATATTTCATTCGATAACTCCAATTCTTCCACTTCATGTAAGAAATGTGAAAATAATTTTAGTTCAAGTGAAACATCTTTTGTAAACTTCTTTAATGCTGGAAAATGATGCAGCTCCGTTCGTAAATATCCAGTCATCTCAACTGCCTTTAAGTAAAATTGTTCAAAATGCTTCGTAAATTCTTCGCTTTTCTCTTTTAATCTTTTTTCAACAAGATCTAGCCCACCAGAAATAGAACCCGCATGACCAGCCGCATCCGTTAACCAAACGAGATGATAATGCAGTTCATGAAAAACAGGTGGAACTTCCCCCTTCTTCAAAAACTCTAAAACCGTTATATACTCTTCCACTTCGTTTACCATATGATTAATAAAAGTTGGCGTAAAATGAATGGTAATTTTTCCTTCCAACTGTTTCTGTATAATATTTAATTTAAACGTCCGAATCTCCTTAGCAGCTTGTTCTGCCTCTTTTGAAAATGCAATGAGATTAACAGTATGAATTTTTTTTAGAAAGTCCATAAACGTCTCAACAAAATAAGTAGCTTTTTTTATATCTTCTTTTTCCTTTGGAGCTAACGCATCAAGTAAAAATTGCGCATGATCACTAAGTACCTTTAGCCAAAATTGATGCTCAAACAACGCACTTTCTTCATAATTTCTCTCCACTACATCCCCTCCATTTATTCACCCTTCTCTACTATTTGAAGTTTATATCCATCTGGGTCTTGTACTACAATACTCCTCGCACATTCATTTTCTGTATATAAAATTTCATAAAACGCTAGTTTCTTTTTCAATTTCTCTATGTTAGAAATCGTAAATGTTAACGCCTCACATGAATCTGTAACACTCTTTTCCCGCCCGCCTAACATGCGATTCATGACAAAACTAATTCTCTTTGAATCAGAATCATACCAAACCCCTGTTGTATCTAATTGCGGTCTTTCTAAACTAGGTTTGATTCCTAAAATCCCTTCGTAAAAATACAACGTTTCCTTTAAGTTTTTCACTTCCAATACAATGAATTGTTTCACAGTCTCCACATTCATTCCCCCCGTACCTATTACTTTTTTATATGTGTCATAAATGCTCATTATGTCTGAATACAATACGTAGTAATGAACATGTAAGGAGGTTTATTCGTGAATAAATATATGAGATCATTTGTGCCCTATCATAGTCCTCTCGATCCTTGTCCTCCTATCGGAAAAAAATATTATTCTACTCCTCCTAATTTATTTTTAGGCTTTCAACCGCCAAACTTACCGCAATTCACGCCAAAAGAAGCACTCCAAAAAGGAACTTTATGGCCTGTTTTTTATGACTATTATGAAAATCCTTATAAAAAAGGGCGGTGACTACTGACGTGACTCAATCGCTACCAGAAGAATATTATCAGCTGTTACTGGAGCTTCAAGAACTAGACTTTGTACTAGTCGAACTCACTCTTTATTTAGATACACATCCAGATGACACTGCTGCTATTAATCAATTTAATGACTTTTCCTATAAACGAAGAGTATTAAAACAAAAGATGGAAGAAAAATACGGGCCACTCCAACAATTTGGAAATAGCTATTCTAATGCCCCTTGGGAATGGAGCAAAGGTCCTTGGCCATGGCAAATATAAAGGAGAGAAACTATGTGGATTTATGAAAAAAAATTACAATACCCTGTTAAAGTAGGAACTTGCAATCCAGCACTTGCAAAATTATTGATTGAACAATATGGCGGTGCAGATGGAGAGTTAGCTGCTGCACTCCGTTACTTAAATCAGCGTTATACAATTCCTGATAAAGTCATTGGCCTCCTTACCGATATTGGTACAGAAGAATTTGCACATCTTGAAATGATTGCTACGATGGTTTATAAGCTGACGAAAGATGCGACTCCACAGCAAATGAAAGCTGCTGGCCTTGACCCACATTACGCTGATCATGATAGTGCACTCCACTACCATAACGCTGCTGGTGTTCCATTTACTGCAACCTATATACAAGCTAAAGGTGATCCAATTGCCGACCTATACGAAGATATTGCGGCTGAAGAAAAAGCACGCGCAACATATCAATGGCTCATTAACTTATCAGACGACCCAGATATAAATGACAGCCTACGCTTCTTACGTGAACGAGAAATCGTTCATTCACAACGTTTCCGAGAAGCGGTAGAAATTTTAAAAGAAGAACGTGATAAAAAAATATTTTTTTAAAACACGTATCCTAGCGGTATGTGTTTTTTTACGTTTAAAGTTAAATCCTTCCTATTAAACATATAAATAGTATATTTATTCGATTTAATGCATTATTTTTTAATTTTTTCAAAATTCCCTATTGCTTTCTAGTCATCAGACCTTTAAAATAATAACAGTTACTCGACAAATTGTTTGAATTTTCGACAAAAACACTCATTAGGAGGATTTTCTTTATATGCGTACAACTTTAAAACCAGCGCAAATACTCTCGATTAGTTTATTACTATTCGCAGTGTTCTTCGGTGCTGGTAATATGATTTTCCCGCCCCTTCTCGGTCTTTCTTCCGGAGAAAATATGTGGATTTCCATTACAGGATTTATTATTACAGACGTCGGTTTATCTTTACTAGCTATCGTCGCTGTTGCCCTTGCCGGTGGTAGTTTCAACACTTTAGCAAGCCGTGTTCATCCAAAATTCGCAGCAGTATTCGCTATCATTATTTATCTTTCAATCGGCCCACTATTTGTTATTCCACGAACTGGATCTGTATCTTACGAAATTGGGATTGCACCACTTTTCCCGGACCAATGGTACTCTATGTTAGTTTTTAGTGCGATTTTCTTTACAGTCGTCTACTTCTTATCATTAAATCCATCAAAATTAGTAGATCATATCGGAAAAATATTAACGCCAATTTTACTTGGAATTATTGCAATTATGGCAACAAAAGCAATTCTTTCACCTGGAACGTTTGCAGAACCTGTTGGTGACTATAAAGAAATTCCATTTTTCAAAGGATTTCTTGAAGGGTTTTTAACGTTAGATGCAATCGGTGCACTTGTATTATCAACGATTGTTGTAAATGCAATTCGCCAAAACGGTATACAAGAGAAGAAATCGATTGCGAAATATACAATTATTTGCGGTAGCATTGCAGCTCTATTTTTAACAATTGTTTATTTCTTACTCGGTTATATCGGCGCTTCAAACGGCAATCTAGGACAATTCGAAAACGGTGGTCAACTATTAGCGACTGTTATGTACCAATTCTTTGGGACAAGCGGTAATGTTTTATTAAGTATCGCCATTATCTTCGCTTGTTTAACAACAGCAATCGGCGTTGTAAGTGCATTCGCAAACTATTTCGCAACAGTACTAACAAATGTTTCTTACAAAAAGCTCGTACTATACGTTTGTATTTTCAGCTTCGTGATTTCAAACTTAGGTTTAAGTTTATTAATCAAAATTACATTACCTGTATTAATTATTTTATATCCAATTACGATTATTTTAATTTTCGTATCATTTATCGATAAATATACGAAACGTAAACCTTCTGTCTACATCGGAGCAATGATCGCAGCATTCCTTATTAGCTGTATTCATGCACTTGATAATGTGGGAATGATACCAAGTTTTATTGCGAATATCGTACACACCATTCCTTTTTATAACTTAGGAATCGGCTGGATCGTTCCAGCAATAATTGGTGGTATAATCGGATACTTTATTCCGCAAACAGAAGCTGAAGGCGAAGTTTCTACAAAATAAAGAAAAGAAGCAAGCATGAAATACATGCTTGCTTCTTTTTATTTTCACATCGTATGCTTAAAAGTAAATAACTCTTCTTTCGACTGCACAACAGATTGTTCCTCTTCTACAACATCCTTCTTTAGCTCTCCTCCTAACCTTACTTTCATCATCGCCTCTTCGATACTTTTTACAATCATATTTCCTGAAAAAATAGTAAGTCCAAAAAATGTAATCGGAACGAGAGGGATCCACGGATTCACTGTTAATGACCTAAAGTATACTCCAATTAAACCTGACCATTCATGCGTATAAGATTCCACCTCTTTTATTTGTCCACCAAACATTACAGTCCCACCAAAGAACACTTCAAGTAATCCTAAGTGCAGTAAAATAGTAAGAGTCTGCGTAAACTGCTGAAGAAATACGAGTATAAACGTCATATAGAGGTGCGGAAAAAGATGTTTTATAACAATATGTCTTCTCGATCCACCTAATATGCGTGCGGCATCAACAAATTCTTCCGTTCGCAATTTACGAACTTCCTTCGCAACATACAGTGCAATAACTGGCATTACAAGCAGTACAAGTAATACCACTTGAAACGAAGCCCTTTCAAAAAAGGTTGTTGTCTCCTCTCCGCTTCCAAATGTATTTGCAGATTGAAGAAAAAAATACGCAATCATAACTGTCGGAATAACTGTAAAACTATCAAAGAAAGCCTCAATTTTTGAAAATCCTCTTTTTATATACGTTCCGAGTACGACACCGAAAAACACACCTATTACCATTCTAAGTGCCGCAATTAAAATAGATATACCAATCGTCCACTTCGCGCCCTCAATGACTAAATGTAACAGGTCATACCCTTTCCGGTCTGTCCCGAGTAAAAATTGTAATGAAGGTGGAAACGGTGGCACTTGTGGATTTTCATCCGCATCATATTGCAATGTAACTTGTCTAATATGTCCATCATTCCATAACGTATTTCCGATGCTCAAAAGAACTAATAGGAGAAGAAACCCAATACTTATCCAAAATCTTTTATCACGTTTTATATACGTCCACATATTATAATCTCTCCTTCATCGCAGCCGGAATGAGATAATGAAACAATTTAAATAAAATAAAAATCGGAATATATATAAGAAGCACACTAACAATGAAAACCTCAACTCTAATACCGAAATACGATTTCAAAAACATAAAAATACCACCCGTATTAAAAATCCATTCTATAATATATAAATTAGATAACATAAAAAAGATATTCGTTTTCGCAAAGAATAATGTACTAAGCAACACATTTCGTAAAATATGACGATTTAAAATATGAAAGCGCCCCAGCCCTTTCGCCTTAGCAAATAGTACATAATCTTTTTCTAGTTCATTTTCAAAACGAAGCACGACCATTTTTACAAACATAATCGTAGTCGGGATGCTCAAACACAATATTGGCAACCCTCTAATCGACTCGCCTCCAATTGAAGCAATTTGAAAAGGTAAAAAACCTGTTTGTTTAAAAAACCATACAACTAAAATTTGTGATACTAAAATAAGAAGAATATCTGGAATGGATTCTAGGAAGATAAGAAATGATTTAATTCGATGTTGTATACGCGGTGAACTACTCATAATTACATAAACAATACAAAATGCTACAAATAATGAAATGAAAAAAGAAGCTAAAAATATAACAATTGTTTCTTTATAATGGACAAACAACTGTGGAAATAAAAATTTATCTCCCACATATTTAAAATTGGAGATGCCCATTAAATTCACAAAGACTTCTTGTAAACTCTTTATGTACTGTGATGCATGCAGCTCAAATCCATAAAATAGTTTCGGCAATGTCCCTAAACAAATAATACCCAAAATCGAAATAAGAAATTGAATCGTCACTTCCATCCCATTCAAAAATACTTTTTTGACCATTTTCGCCCTTCTCTCTCTCTAATTTACCCTTTAATTTTATTCTTAATTTTCTGAATTGTAAATATTTAATATATAAAAAATCGCTAGGTTATGACCCTAACGATTCTTTGTGTAACTGTTTTTCTCTTTTCGCAAATGGCATATACAAAATAAAACATCCAATAAGCGCAGCTATTTCTAATGAAATAATATAGTAAGGATGCGGCCCTAACATATCGAGTAATGAAGCAGTTTCTGGCTTATGAGCTAAAAACATATAATTACCGCCTGTTTTGTAATTTACAAACGAAACAATCGGAATCAATATGTTTAAAAATATCATCGTACGTTTAATAGATTGTAATGTAGGACGATATCCTTCTACCCAAGTCATAAAGAGCGGTGCCCAAATGAGCAATATATGCGCGATGAAATATTCAATGAAACGAAAATGAGGAAAAGCATACTGCAAGTTCGGTGTTAAAATGGCTTGTGATGCACCAATAATTCCTGTGAAAAATACAATCTCATATATGCGATAACTTTTCGTTATAATCATAATCGACGCTAACAACAAACTAATCGTACATAACTCAAACGGTAATGAAGTGGCTAGCTCAAAAATCCCTGCTTTCCACTCCCACATATGCAGTCCAATTTCACTCCCTATAAATAAAAATGCAATCGCATATCGAACCGTTATATTCCACTCATTTTGACGTAATACATCTTGGTATTGATATAAAAAAACGATTCCCACCAACATAATAAATAATATAATGGCATGTTGCCTTGAGTAGGGAATAAACGGTTTTAATGGATGCGCACTAAAATAAGCTTCCATCTTCCTTCCTCCTCTCCTTCATACAATATTATTGTAAGAATGAAACAACGCGTCAATTCATTTGCTTACACTGGGACAAGCTCTACCTTACATTTACATATTCATACCTTACAAAACTGTAAGGTTATTGTAAGCTAAAACGATTTGTCAGATTCTTTACCTCTTCTATACTTAATGTAGATACTAAAACGAACGAAAAGGTGATAAATAGATGAAGAAGAAAAATAAAGTGTTAATTACTAGTGTAGTAGCAATCGGAATTGCAGCTGGATCATACTTTGCATTTGCTGGTAGTGGCTCAGATGTTGCAATGGCATATAGCGGATATAAAGTAACAGAAAAACAAATTGAAAACGCGCAAAAATTTGGCGGTGAAGTTATTCCAAACGGCATCGAAACCATTTCATTTGATCCAACAAAAGGAACGTATGAATTAGCAGTTAAAAAAGGCGATGAAGTGAAAAAAGGGCAGCTTCTGTTTAAATACAATGACCCTACTGCTAAACAAGGTGTAACAGAAGCAGAAATGCAAAAGAAAATCGCACAAAAAGAAGTAACATTGTTCCAAAAACAAATTGATACAGCGAAACAAAAATTACAAAAAGATAAAAATGCAGGTCTTCCGGCTGAAGCATTAAAAGCATCAGAAATCGAGGTACAACAATTAGAATCACAGCTTGAAATGAAAAAGTTTGAAGTTGAAAAATCTGATGAAATGATTAAAGCAGCATCAGAGAAAGTAAACACACTTTCTGTAACGAGTCCTGCTGATGGCGTAATTGATGATATCGTAAAAATTGCTGATGAAAAAACAGGTATGAGCGGTATTACACTTCGTCACGCTGGTCCATTTAAAGTAAAAGGTCAACTTTCTGAATATGAGCTTGCTAGTATGAAAGTTGGGCAAGAAGTAACTGTTTCCTCAAAAACAGTCGCTGGTAAGACTTGGACAGGAAAAGTCACAGAAATCGGCTCTACTCCATTAAAGAGTATGGACGAAAACAAAACAGTTTCTAACTATCAATTCACTGTCACTTTAGATAATAGTGAAGAATTACAAAACGGCTTCCACGTTTACGTAACAAGTAAATCTGGCGAAGCAACTGGTACAATTGTTCCGAAAAGCAGCATCGTGAAAAAAGGTGACAAAAATGTTGTATTCATCGTAAAAGACGGTAAAGCGAAAGAACAAGCGGTTACTGTTGAATTCGAGACTGATAGCGAAGCCAAAGTTTCTGGAGTGAAAAAAGGAGAACAAATTATCTCTAAACCTGAAAAAGACTTAAAAGATGGTATGGAGGTTGTCGTTGAATGATTAACTTAAAAGGCATCACGAAATCCTTCCAAAATGGTACAGAATCCGTTCAAATATTACACGGAATCGACGTAACACTTAACCAAGGAGAATTTACTTCTATTATGGGACCATCTGGTTCTGGTAAATCAACTTTAATGAACATTATCGGTTGCTTAGATAAACCAACGACAGGTGCATACGAACTAGCTGGTCAAAACATTTCAAACATGTCTGAGACAGAACTTGCACGCGTTCGTAATAAAGAGATCGGGTTCGTATTCCAAAACTTCATGTTATTACCGAGACTTACAGCACTTCAAAATGTAGAGCTACCTCTTATTTACGCTGGAGTCGATAAAAAAGAAAGACGTGAGCGCTCATTAGCCGCTTTAACAAAAGTAGGTTTAGCTGATCGTGCTACTCACTTACCGAACGAATTATCAGGGGGACAAAAACAGCGTGTCGCTGTTGCACGCGCAATCGTAAATAACCCGAAGTTTATCTTAGCCGATGAACCAACGGGGGCACTTGATACGAAAACAAGTACACAAATTATGGACCTCTTTTACGAATTAAACAAACAAGGCTCAACAATCATTATGATTACCCATGATCGTGAAATCGGGGAAGCTGCAGCACGTCAAATTGTAATTCGTGACGGAAATATCGTCCAAGATTGGAGAGGTTAATTTTGAACACGAGTGAAAATATACGCATGGCCCTTTCCTCTATCTTTGCCCATAAAATGCGTTCTATCTTAACGATGCTAGGTATTATTATCGGTATTAGTGCCATTATTACTATCATTTCAATGGGTGATGGTACAAATGCAAAGTTTAAAAAAGAGTTAGGCCAGGGAAAAGATAATGAAGTAACGATTTACTACAACAATCCTGATTACGGAACAGATAGTGCAAAAATCACACCTGATATGCTAAACCGTCTTCAAACTGTGTCAGGCGTTAAAGATGTGTATCCAGATGTAAGTATGAAAGTGAAAGCATCTGCCGGTTCAAAAGATGTAAATCTTGATTTAAAAGGTGGAACAGGCGCTTTTATGACAGATTCGAAAATAAAATTAGTTCACGGTCGTGAATTAAATGACAGCGAATTAAATCAAGCAATCCCTGCTGTTATATTAAATGAAGAAGCTTTCAATAAATTGTTTAATGGTTGGGAACCAAATTTATACACAGATATAAAAGGAAAGCCGTATAAAGTAGTGGGTGTGTACGAAACGAAAAACGAATTTGGAATGGCTATGTCAGAAGGTTATACATCACTTGAAAACGCCCCTGTCATTTCAGGAGTAACTGAGTATGACTCTGTAAGATTAACAATGACCTCTCCGACAGAACGTAAAAATGTAGAAAAACAAGCCGTTTCTGTTTTAAACGAAATGAAAGCTCCTAAATTTGAGCACAAATTCGAAGCACAAGACTTAGGTGAATTTACGAAGCAATTAGATGAATCAATCGGTATGATGAAAATGGTATTCGGTGGTATTGCCGCTATTTCCTTACTTGTTGGTGGTATCGGTGTAATGAACATTATGCTTGTATCTGTAACAGAGCGTACACGTGAGATTGGTATTCGTAAAGCTCTTGGTGCAACCCGTGGTAAAGTATTAACACAATTCTTAATTGAATCTTGTATTTTAACAGGACTCGGTGGTTTCATCGGTTTCATGCTCGGTATCTTCTTCGCTTGGATTGTCTCAATCTTTGCCGGATGGCCACTCGTTGTCTCAAAAGAACTTGGACTTCTTGCAGTAGGTATCTCAATGTTAATCGGTATTATATTCGGTTTACTGCCAGCTAACAAAGCTGCAAAACTAGATCCAATTGAATGTTTACGATATGAATAAACAAAAACGTAGGAGTTTACACTCCTACGTTTTTTATTTATCCCGCTTTAATGGGCAGTAAGACCCCCACCTCAAAATTCAGTGAAAGCAAAGAAGTTAGGTGGGGATCAACTGCCCATAAAAGTCCGATTGGTTCAACTAATAATCAGTGGGGGGATGAAGAAAACCCCACTGATTAAAGTTTCACTTTATCTATTAAATCGTGTTTCTTCTATTATATATGTTTCACGTTATCAACACCTTTCATTATTTTAACCTACTAAAGCTATTATAGAATCCTATTATTGCAAAAATACTATGTGACAGACCAAAATCAAGGCGTAATTTTTTCCATACCTCGACTTATTTTGTAACAATTATGGCGATTTTTTATTAAATTTCACCTCATTTATATTCCTCCACAGCGAAAATAGTTATTTTTACATAACTAATCACCTGTTTCAACAGCAAGATAAGCTGTTTTTGTAACGATTAAGAAATAATTACGTAACACTCTAGAAATATTATTAACCTATTAGAAATTGAAATACTCCCCTTTTTATGTATCGTATGCTCTAACCTCCCCTAAAAACTATAAGAAAGCGCTTTTAGGATATTACTGGAATTATTACAGAATATTAATGACCCGTTACGAAAGCTTTGTAATTCTATGTTTTTCGCAAATAAGAAAATAATGGTTGCTATAATGAGGTCAACGAAAACAAATGCAATGGAGGCTATTATGAAAAAATTTATGGGTATAGCAACAGCAGCGGTTTTTGGTCTTGGGATTTTCACAACATCTGCTAAAGCAGAAACAATCGTAACGACTGATGTACTAAATGTACGAGAAAACCCAACTACTGAATCAAAAGTTGTAGGAAAATTATTAGATGGATATAAAGTTAACGTTTTACATACAGAAAACGGATGGTCAAAAGTGAAATTGAATAGCGGTAAAGAAGCTTTCATTAGCGCTGACTACACAAAAGACACTTACTACGTAACAGCAAACGTATTAAACGTACGTGCTGGTGCAAACACAGACTCAGAAATTCTTGGTAAATTGAAACAAGATGATGTAATTGAAACAACACACCAAGTTGAAAATGATTGGATCCAATTTGAATATAACGGAAAAACAGCTTATGTTCATGTTCCTTACTTAACAGGTAAAGCTCCAATTAAAGTACAACCAGTAGTTAAAGCTGAAAAAACAACTAAAGATCAAGATACAGCTAAAGTTCGTGAAGCAGCTAAAGCTCAAGAAGCAGCTGAAACTCAAGCAAAAGCTAAAGCAGAGGAAGCAACTAAAGCTCGTGAAGCGGCAGAAGCTCAAGCAGAAGTTAAAGCTCAGGAAGCAGCTAAAGCTCGTGAAGCAGCTAAGGCTCAAGCAGAAGCTCAAGCTCAGGCAGACGCTGAAGCTCAAGCAGAAACTAAAGCTCAAGCAGCGGCTAAAGCTCGTGAAGCAGCTAAAGCTCAAGAAGCAGCTGAAGCTCAAGCAGCGGCTAAAGCTCAAGAGGCAGCTAAAGCTCGTGAAGCAGCTAAAGCTCAAGAAGCAGCTGAAGCTCAAGAGGCAGCTAAAGCTCAAGAGGCAGCTAAGGCTCAAGAGGCAGCTAAAGCTCGTGAAGCGGCTAAAGCTCAAAAACCAGCTACACAACAACCTGTTACAAAAGAAACTGAGAAAAACACACAATCTTCTTCTCGTGAGTTCCAAGTTGTAGCAACAGCTTATACAGCAGATCCACTTGAAAATGGTTATAAAGCAGGCGACCAAGTAAAATCAGCTTTAGGCCACAACTTAACAGCTAATCCAAACATGAAACTAATTGCAGTTGATCCAAGTGTCATTCCATTAGGTTCAAAAGTATGGGTTGAAGGTTACGGAGTAGCAATCGCTGGTGATACTGGTGGAGCTATTAAAGGTAATAAAATCGACGTTTTAATGCCAGATAAAGGTACATCAAGTAACTGGGGACGTAAAACAGTTACAGTTAAAGTATTAAACTAGTTAGTAAAAAAAGAGCCAGCCTCATCATCGAGGCTGGCTCTTTTTTATGATTCTTACATTCTTTCTTTCTCTTGAAAGTAAGTAATATTGTCTCGAAGCCACTTCCTCTCCGACATAAACAAGTTTCCACGTTTTTTGTACACTTTATCAAATATCTTTAAAACTTCTTCATGATTAGCAAACTTATGTAAGAAACGAAGAGCAATGATAATCTCTGCTTCATCCGTAGGCTCTACTTCATTTTTACGGCTTCTAGCAACAATTTTATTCACACGTTCGCAAATTGGTCTCATTGCCATTTCGTCGCCATACGTATAAATAGCTCGAACAGCTTCATATTTCACCATCACATTTCTATCCTGTAAAGCTTCAATATAAACTATTTGTAAGTCCGATCCCCCTATTTTTGCTAACACCTCAATAACAGTTGAACGAACATAGGCACTATTACTATATAAAAGCTTTGTTAACGGCAGAATCGATTGCTTCGTTCCAATCTCAAACAATGTATAACAAATATTTGTAATCTCATCTTTATTTTCTTCAGTATCCAGCAACTTTAGTAACGCACTTTCCGCTTCTAACGATTTATATAACTTTAAGGAAGAAACTGCCCAATAACGAACACTATCGTTTTTATGATAAATATACGGAATGATTTTATTTGTACTACTTACTTCTGGCAATGTATAAATATTACTAAGCAGTTCACTTAACAAAGTCGGGCTTTGTTCACATTCCAAACGATCTATAAGATAATCAGCAATATAGATTTTCTTCGTATTGATAGCGAGTTTCGTCATTACATAATATATATCTTTCTTCATAGCTATTTTTTTTGCTTTGATTACCTTCTGCTGTAAATATGGAAAAGTTAATAAGTCATTTAACGCTTTTGCTTCATCATACGCACGATGCCAAATCTCTGTTTCTTCATCAGCCATCCGCCTTAATAAATCATCTATATACTCTTCCATCTCCTTCTCTCCCGTCCAAATTAAGTCTATCTCTTTGCATTCTATATACAATAGATTACTATTTCAACAGAAAAAAGAGGATGCCACAGCATCCTCTCCTTCTCTTCCCTATTCCACACAAGTAAACTGTGTCCAAGCTCCTACATAATCTAGTAAGAATAACTCTTCTTCTGCAATTGTACCGACAATATTTTTCCGTTCATCTATCGGCATTTCTTTTAGAATGATTTGTAGTTCACCTTTATACTTTCCGAATGAGTTGTTACCTATTACAACTTGCCCTCTTTCCTGTCGTACACTTTCGCGCACTGGGAAGTCATAGTCTTTGTACTTTTTACGTACTTCTGTAGAACGTACCATATATTCTGTTATGTCGCCGCGTCTTACGTGTAATTCTTGCAGTGTCGCTTTCTTCTCTACTTCAGTCACTTCGTCTACAAAATGTACCTTTAGCTGTAACATGTAACGATTTAAGTTTCCTAGTTTCTCTAACTCGTCTTCACTCGCATAAGCATTTCCGATAATCACATCATCGATTAGCCCTGTTGCCCATAAATGTTTCGCTTGTACTTCAATCGGTAAGTTACGATGTTGTTCTAGCGTACATAGTCCGTCGTTAATATCCCATGGACCGATTTCAGCTGCATGTGACGTAATAAAGGCCGCCGTGCGAATACCGTGTTTTTTAAAACGTTCACTACAGCGAATGAAATAATCATACGGAAGACCAGTGAACTTTTGCGGATAGAAGTTATGACAACCAATTAAAGCTGACTTATTCGCTTGATGCGAAAGGATATTTTCTAAGTATGCAATATCGTTACTTACGTTTAGTTCAATTTTTAAGCCGTACGGATTATTCGTCATTTTCGCTTCAGTTAATCCGTCAAACCCTAAATCTAATCGAATACCATCTGCACCTAACTCTGCGAAAAATGATAGATCACTATAACTAATACCAAGTTGATCAAATACTGCCGGAGCTACATCTAAAATAACTTCCATATTGTTATCTTTTGCATGATGAATAATTTCTTTAAATTCAGCTACAATTTCTTCTTTCGGACGATTCACAGATAATAGACATGTGAATATTCTTGAAAAACCGTGGCGTGCCGCTGCCGAAATGTATGCCATATCTTTTTCTTTCGTTGAATGTTCTGGATAAAGTGAAATTCCTAATTTACGCTCCATGCTTTTGCATCTCCTTCACACGTTGTATTAATGCCATGCTCGTAAATCTATATTTTGCAGATAAACATGTTGCACATAAAATCGTTGGTACAATAATCACGTACGGTGATTGTAAGCTTAGCATTACATAGGCACCCATTGAACTACCGATAAATACAATTGATACTAGTAGTAAAACTAATAAAGATTTACTTTGTACCCATTTTGAATAATGTGCAATACACTGCCCCACTACAAATGTAATTAAGATGATAATTGCTCCGAGCATTTTTCTTTCTCCTCTCCTGCTAATTGTTGTTTCTCATACATTTTGAAGAACGGATAGTAAATAACGAATGAGATAACAAAGTTAACAAGTACAAGTACACCGGCCATAATTGTCCAGTCCGTACTAATAACCGCTGCAATTGGCGCTAACATCGTAAATGGCAATTTCGCCATCATAAGTGGAATCATTCCTGAAACAACTGCGAAATATGATACTGTCGTTGTCACTAACGGTGTAATAACGAACGGAATAATTAAGATTGGGTTCATTACAATTGGTGCCCCGAAAATAATTGGTTCGTTAATATTGAATAAGCCTGGCACGAATGATAATCTACCTAACTCTTTTAAGAACTTAGATTTAGAGAACATAAACATAATAACTAAAGCTAACGTTGATCCTGATCCACCGATCCATACGAACCATTGAATAAATTGCTCTGTAAATAAGTTTGGTAATTGATGTGCATTTCCTGTAGCTGTGAATACTTCCATATTTTCAAGAATTGCCGAATCCCACATTGGACGAATGATCGGTCCTAAAATCGCAGGGCCATGTATACCGAATGACCAGAAAAATACGATTAAGAATACTGTTAATAAACCGCCGAATAAATTATTTCCTACTAATACTGATTTTAGTGGTGCGATTAAATATGTGATTGTTGTATTTACATCAAATTTCAAACCGTAGCGAATGCCCCAGAATAAAAGAATAACTGCTAACGTTGGAATTAATGCTGCAAACGAATTTGAAACTGCTGGTGGTACACTATCTGGTAATTTAATTGAGATATTATGCTTAATCATAAAGTGATAAATTTCTACTGCAATTAAAGCTGTAACAATTGCGCCGAATAAAGATGTGGCACTTAATGTTCCTACTGAAATATATCTACCTGCATCAATAACACCTGGTACAGCTTTCGTAATTTGAATTGGTTCAACTGATGCTAGTAAAAAGGCGAGTACAGATAATAACCCTGCACTTAACTGATTGAGCTGATAAAAATTCGCGAGCGAAGCCCCTACCCCAAATGCTGCATATAACGCCATTAGTCCTACTGTAAATCGGAATGGGATATCTAAAATATGGCGAAACGGTGCAATCCACTCCATATATGCATCAATTGGTAAGTTTAAAAAGATAACGAAAAATGATCCGACAATCGTTAAAGGTAATGTAGAAATAACCCCGTTTCGAATTGCTAATAAATGTCGCTGTCCGGCAATCTTTTGTGTTGTTGGCATAATCTTTTGTTCCATAAAACTCATAAATCCATTCATCAAAACCCCTCCTCTTTCTCTTTTCTATGAAAGGATGAAATAAAGTTATAACATTATAATGTTTATATTTAAAAAAATATAATTATGCTAAAACTAATTGTTCTGCTTGTTTCAGTACTTTCAAACCATCACACATGCCATAATCTCGTTGGTCTATAATCGCAACTGGTATATTGTATGAATTTGCAAGAAACTCTACGGCTGGAAATAAATATTTCACTTGCGGACCAATTAAAACAACATCAGCATTTTTTATTTCCAGTTTCACAAGTTCTGAATCAACTGCTTTAATTTTATAATCCTTCCCTTGTTTCATTGCCTCTTCTTGCATTTTTCTTACAACCATACTCGTTGACATGCCTGCTGCACAACATAATAAAATGTACATCTTATACTGTCACTTTCTCTTCTACTCGTTTATGAAGAGTAATAAATTCTTCAGCAAGTTCTTTCACTGTAATTGCATTCATTAAATGATCTTGTGCATGCACTAACAGTAAACTGATTTCTGCATGATTTCCTCTTGCTTCTTCTTGAATTAAGTCCGTTTGAATACGATGAGCTGCTGAAATTTCTTCACTAGCAAGTTTCATCTTTTCACTCGCACTCTCAAAATCTCTTTGTCTTGCAAAAGCGATTGCTTCAAGTGCCGCGCTTCTCGCGTTGCCACCATGTAAAATTAACGCAAATGGAGTTTGCATATCAGTCATTTTAAATTCCCCCAAGCTATCTTTTTTCTATATTTTCATCTTATTATGAAAACGCATACAATTAAACATAAAAAACTTCCGTTGTATAACGGAAGTTTTTACATACTTTTCTTATATAGATAATAATACTTCTTGGAAATCTTCAATACCTTCAGCATGAGTTAATTTCTCTATCGTACTTTGACTAGACATAATATCATATAAAAAATCATAAAGCTTTTGTAAATCTTCATTATTATTGCGCTTTACACTAAATAAAATAATAACTTGTACTTTCTTATCTCCCCAATCAACAGCCTTCTCAAGTGTACAAAACATCAAAAATGTTTTCTCACTTAATAACTGCATCGGATGTGGAATCGCAACTAAATTCCCAACCGCTGTAGGGGATGTATTCTCTCTTTCCATAACAGAGTCATAAAAGTGTTCTGGTACATAGTTTTTCTCAGCAGCTTTCTCACATAAAAATCGGATAACCTCTTCCTTCGTAGAAGCACTGTGATTTAAAAAGATTAAATCTTCCTTCATATATTGCTGTACACTAGTATTCACATGCGTAAATAACTGCTGACCAATTGACTTAATCTCTTTATCATCAAATATTGAGTTTACTTTTATAACAGGCACAGGTAAACCACTTGGTATATGAATCGTACTAATAATACAATCTATTTTATCTTTATAAAGGTCTTCTACTTTCAATTGATAATAACCGGTAATTCCCACAATCTCTAATTTATCTCGGAACTGTGATAGAATTTTATATTTCAATAGTTGGGCACTTCCTTGACCAGTTGCACAAACTAATAAACATCTTTTCTTTTGATTCTGTTCCTGTAAACGACTCATCGCTCCGCCGAAGTGAATCGCAATATAACCAATTTCACTTTCCGGAATCGATTCTCCCGTATATTCACCAATTATATCTCCAACGAGAACCGCAATTTCAAAAGCATATGGATAATTCTTTTTCACTTCTGCCAAAAGAGGATTTCTCGTATTTAACTTATACTTCAAACGATTTAATAACGTTTTTAAATGAACACCAAACCCAAATAATAATTCTTCATCATAATAAAAAATAAGATTCCGTTCTTCCGCTACTTTAAAAAGAATATGTTGCATGAATGCATATAGATCTTTTCCTAATAGTTCTTCCACATTTTCATAACGATCTTTCGCTGTAACAGCAGTACTTAATAAATGCATCGTCACATATAAAACTTCTTCTTCTGGGAATGAAAAATGCAACTCTTTCTCTAACTCTCCTAAAATCTCTTTCGCAATTGCATATTCTTTCTTTATTATGAGTTCTGATTGCTCCGCATTTAGTCCTTTCATATAATGTTGCTCTTCACAACGCTTTAATGCAATTGCAATATGAATGACTAAATTATCAATTTCTATATCTGATAAGTATATCGTTCCTCCTTCGATATACTTTAATATAATCGAACGGATAAGCGGTATATGAGGTAACGATAAGTATGTATCATTCTGCTCAAATTGCTCATGAAACGGAGTATGATCATAACGCGGTAAACCGTATTGTGATAAACAAGAACGAATATGAAACTCCTCTCCCACAATACGTATACCATAATACGGTCTCTTTTCAATTTGTAATTGATAGCGACCACATATATCTGTAACATCTTTCATAATTAAATTTACTGTCGATTTACTTACATAAATCTCCTCTGCTAACTGTGAAAGCTTCACATATCCCTCAGTCGTTAAAATACGTTGCAGAATGTACGCTACCCTTTCTTCATAAGAAGTTGGGATTTTTTCTGTCTGTTTTTGAAATAGACTCACGCAAAACTCTTCAAACTTCTTTGTTTGTATAATTTCTAGTTCATATCCAGTCCCTCTTTGCGATTCAATTTTCGCTCCGTTTTCTTCCAATATATCATTTAATAATTTTATATCTTTTTGAATCGTCTTCGTTGATACATGTAAACGGCTCGCTAAAAAAGCTCGATTTAACATCGATTTCTCTTCTAAAAACTCCTCTAAAATAGAAATTAATCGCTGATGCACCTTTGTCATAGCTCTTCCTCTCGCACTTATATAAAGTGAAACTTTAATCAGTGGGGGTTTTGTTCATCCCCCACTGATTATTAGTTGAACCAATCGGGATTTTAGGGGCAGCCCGCCCCCACCTAACTTCTTTGATTCCGCTGAATTTTGAGGTAGGGGTCTTACTGCCCGTTAATGCGGGATAAAAAGGAAAAAACTGCTGAGGTCAGTAGTTTTTTCCTTTTTTAATTTATCTATTTCTTTAATGTAAATCCGAATTTATCCCATGCTTGTAAATAGTCTAGTAAGAAAATCTCTTCTTCTACAATTCGACCAACTACATTTGTTTTTCCTGTATTCACCATATCTTTTAATGCAATTTGTAATTCACCTTTATATTGGCCATATTGCTCATTATCAATTAAAAGATCGCCGCGCTTAATTTCACGTGTATGATGAGGTTTAAACTCTTCTTTTTTATATTTCACACGGCTTTGTGTCGAGCGAATCATATATTCAGATACATCCCCGCGGTAAAAATGAGGTTCGTCTAATACGATAATTCTTTCTAGTTCTGTCGTTGTATCATATAACTCTATATCAAATGTTTGTTTCTCTTTATTTAATGCACCTAGTGCTTGCAATTCTTCTACTGATGCATAAGCGTTCGCAATAATGACATCATCAATTAATTCTGTCGCAAATAAATGCTTCGCTTGTGTTGTCATTGGTAGTTCACGATGCTGCTCTAACGTACATAATCCTTCTGTTACGGGCCAAGGTCCATATGTTGCATCAAATGATGAAATAAAAGCAGCCGTTCTCATACCGTAATCTTTAAATTGTTTCGAGCATTTAATGAAATGATCGTATGATAATCCAGAATAACGATGCGGATAAAAATTATGGCAACCAATTAAATTTTCACGATTTGGTCTATGACTCATAATGTTATCTACATATTTCGTACCGTTACTCATATTAATCTCAATTTTTAAGCCATACGGATTGTACGTCATAATTGATTCTTCTAATCCTGAGAAACCAACATCTAAACGAATACCGTACGCACCTAGTTCATGGAAGAACGATAAATCATTATACGAAATACCTAGTTGCTCAAAAACAGCTGGACTAATATCAACTAATACTTGGAATCCTAATGCATTTGCATGAGAGATCGTTTCTTTAAACTCTTCTATAATTTTCTCTTTTTCTCCATCTACAGACAATAAGCATGTGAATACACGTGTAAATCCGTATTTACTTGCTAATGTTAAATATTCCTTATCTTTCTCTACTGTTGAATGTTCTGGATAAATAGAAATACCTAATCGTCTCATATGTACACGCCTCTTTCTTCATTATTTTGTAAACCTTTTCAAATATATGTAGTGAAAAAGTATATATCCCCTTCTCATTCACTACCTTTTGAATCCGCTTTCTTTAAAGAAAAAATAATTTCTATCATTCATAACAACTACCAGTCTATACATCTATACTTTACAACTTTTTTTCATAGTTGTGTAGCTTTTACACAAATTTGTCAGTTTTTTACCTCGAAAATTGTTGTACGTTTTCAAGGCACCTTCCTTGACTGTTACATTGGCCAATACATATACTCGAAAGAAAAGAGAAATTTTTTATATAGGGGATGAATACATGGGAGAAGCAATACTCGTAAAACGAGAACCGTTATGGACAAAAGAATTTGTCGCGCTAATTCTAGCAAACTTATGTATGTTTTTAGGGTTTCAAATGTTAATTCCTACTTTACCTGTTTATGTGAAAGAAATAGGAGGTACAAGTTCCAATATCGGATTTGTTGTCGGCATGTTTACTGTTGCGGCACTTTTTGTTAGACCGCTAACTGGAAATGCCTTGCAAAAATTCAGCAAAAAAATCATTTTAATGATCGGTACTGCTATTTGTTTACTCGCTATGGGTAGTTATCTTTTTGCTTCAACTGTTTTCCTATTGCTTGCCGTTCGAATTTTACACGGAGCTGGTTTTGGTATTACAACGACTACATATGGAACTGTCGTTTCAGATTTAATTCCGCAAGCTCGCCGCGGTGAAGGCATGGGATATTTCGGTCTTTCTGGAACAATTGCAATGGCGCTCGGTCCACTTATCGGACTTTGGCTTATGCAAACATATAACTTCACGATTCTTTTTTTATGTGCACTTTCCTGTACAATTGTTTCATTAATATTAACGAAACTACTTCAAATCAAAAAATCGCCGCAATCACCACAGCAAACATCCGGTACCTTCCTTGATGGATTTATTGAACGTAAAGCTTTACTTCCTTCATTATTAATATTATGTATTACATTAATGTACGGAGGAATCGGGAGCTTTATTACATTATTTGCTACGGAAGTCGGCATTGCTGATATAAGCCTATTCTTCTTATTTAATGCACTTGCAATCGCCGTCACTCGGCCATTTTCTGGAAAATTATATGATGCGAAAGGTCATACATTCGTTATTATTCCAGGAGTTATTATTACGTTTACAGGTATTATTTTATTGTCGTATACAACTACAATTCCGAGTTTAATTATTGCGGCAGCATGCTACGGAAGTGGATTTGGAGCGATCCAACCTGCTCTACAAGCATGGATGATCGACCGAGTAGCACCTCACCGACGAGGAGTCGCAACAGCTACATTCTTCTCAGCATTTGACCTTGGAATTGGTGCTGGCGCGATTATTTTTGGATTCATTGCACATTTTACAAACTACGCAACTGTATATCGCTATTCCTCTCTATTACTTATTGCTTTCCTGTTCATTTACATCACAAGTGTAAGAAGACAAAAGCATGGAAATAAAAACACAGAAAAAGCTGCTGGATAATTCCAGTGGCTTTTTTATCTTATTTTTGATGTTATAAAACTACATGCATTTTCCTACATATTTTTTTAATTTTCATCAAAAAATATACGATGAACTCGCAGACGCTTTCCTTGAAATTCAACCGAACAATACTATTCTAAAAAGTGTGATTTCTTTACAAAATTAAGATTTATATAAGATAAAAACCAATAAAATACAGCTGTTTCTTTAAGTAATTGTAAACTTTTCTTCTCTTTGTAAATTTAGTGTAAATTTTACTAGCAAACCGTTTACAGTGCCTCACGGTTCAGTTAATAATTACATCGTACATGAAATTTAAGGAGTGGAATGCGTGGAATATAATGTTCAAGATATGATCTTCCAGTTCATTGGTGGATTAGGTATTTTCTTATTCGGGATTAAATACATGGGCGATGGACTGCAACAAGCAGCTGGAGATCGTCTTCGCGATATTCTAGATCGTTTTACAACAAACCCACTGATGGGTGTACTAGCAGGTATGTTAGTTACTGTATTAATCCAATCAAGTTCAGGAACAACCGCTTTAACAGTCGGTCTTGTAAGTGCCGGATTTATGACATTAAGACAAGCAATTGGTGTTATTATGGGTGCGAACATCGGTACGACAGTTACTGCATTTATTATCGGAATTAAAATCGGAGAATACGCACTTCCAGTTATGGCAGTTGGAGCAATCTTACTATTCTTCTTTAAAAATAAAAAAGTACATTCTATAGGTCAAGTTGTATTCGGTTTTGGTATGTTATTCTTCGGCTTAGAATTAATGAGCGCAGGTATGAAGCCTCTTCGTTCTTTAGAGTCATTCCAAGAATTAACGGTTAGCATGAGTGACAATCCAATTTTAGGTATTGTTGTTGGTACAGTCTTCACTTTAATCGTACAAAGTTCAAGTGCAACAATCGGTATATTACAAGAACTATTCGGTCAAGGTGCAATCGATTTACAAGCTGCCCTTCCTGTATTATTCGGTGATAATATCGGTACAACAATTACAGCCGTATTAGCAGCAATCGGTACTTCAATTGCCGCAAGACGTGCAGCATTAGTTCACGTTATCTTTAATATTATCGGTACAATCATCTTTACAATTTTATTAGTACCATTTACAAGCTTAATCCAATATTTCCAAACGTCATTAAACTTAAATCCAGAAATGACAATTGCATTCGCACACGGGACATTTAACGTAACGAATACAATTATTCAATTCCCATTCATCGCTGTATTAGCATGGATTGTAACAAAAATTATTCGTGGTGAAGATGCTGCTATTGATTTCAAACCGCAACATTTAAATCCAATCTTTATTGAACAATCTCCAGCTATCGCTTTAACAGAAGCTCAAAAAGAGATTATTCGTATGGCTGATTTTTCATTACATGGATTAAAAGAAGCGAATCAATTTTTAAATACACAAGACAAAAAACACGCGAACATGGCTACTCAATTAGAAGGAGCTATTAACAATTTAGATAAAAAAATTACCGAGTATTTAGTTTTACTATCAGAAAAACCACTTTCCCCGACAGACTCTGAGAAGCATTCAGTCCTAGCAGGTGTTGTTGGAGATATTGAACGTGTCGGTGATCATGTAGAAAACCTTGTAGAGCTTGTAGATTTCCAAATTTCAAATCGTGTTTCTTTATCAAGCGAAGCATTAGCTGAATTAAATGAAATGCTTGAGTTAACAATTTCAACATTACAAGACGCAGTTGAAGCTTTAACAAACTTCGATACTGAACTAGCTCAAACAGTTATTGCAAAAGAACGTAAAATCGACCAAATGGAACGTGTTCTTCGTAAACGTCACGTATTACGTCTGAACGAACGTAGCTGTTCAGGTGATGCAAGTATCATCTTCGTTGATATGGTAAGTAACTTAGAGCGTATCGGTGATCACGCTGTAAATATCGCTGATGGTGTTTTAGGTGAACAAGGTAAAGTCAATTTAAAACAATCATTATAATAAGAAAGAGACGCTTACGTTAGCGTCTCTTTTTTCATTTCATATTTACAACCGTTCTTCCTTTTAACTTTCCTTGCAATATAAGTGTAAACTTCTCATCTAATTCTTCTAATGTACATTCTTCTGTATAAGATAGTAACTCTTTGTTTTCCCATTCATTTGCTAGAAGCGTCCATACATCTCTTCTCACATCTACTGGGCACTGTACAGAATCTACTCCTAACAGGCTTATGCCTCGCAAAATAAACGGATATACCGTTGTTTGTAATTCATGGCCTGCCACATTACCGCATGTCGTTATGCATCCGCCATACTTTACCGTTTTTAAAGCTGTTTCTAACATGTGCCCACCTACAGTATCGATAACTCCGGCGTATATTCCTTTAAGCATTGGTCTTCCTGATTCATCATTCAATTCTGCGCGATGAATCACCTTTTTCGCTCCTAGACGTAGTAGCATCTGTTCCTCTTCCATTTTTCCTGTCGCTCCTACTACGCTAAACCCTAACTTACTTAAAATACTAACAGCTACACTTCCTACGCCGCCTGTAGCACCCGTTACTAAAACATCGCCCATACTAGGCGTTACTCCTGCTCTAATAAGCTTATATACTGATAAAGCGGCGGTAAAACCGGCGGTCCCGTACATCATACTTTCCTTTAATGACATTCCCTCTGGTAAAGGGACAACCCAAGACGCCGGCACGCGAATATATTCTCCGAAACCACCAGAAGTATTCATACCTAAATCATATCCCGTTACAATGACTTGATCTCCTGACTTAATGGTTTCATCTTTACTACTCACAACCACTCCTGCTGCATCAATTCCTGGCGTATGAGGATATGTTCTCGTAACACCTTTATTGCCTGTGGCTGAAAGAGCATCTTTATAATTTAATGAAGAATAATGAACCTGTATGAATACGTCCCCTTCAGGTAAACTACTTACTTCTCTCACTACAACGTTTCTTACAAACTGCTTATTTTCTGTTTCGTTCACAACAATTGCTCGGAATGATGTATGATTCATTACGCTCTCTCCTTTATCCGTAACATTCTTCTTTATTATATAGAAGAAATAAGTAAACCTACTCGTTTCTTCTTGGCTATATTTCAACAAATCTTACTTCTCTATCACTTTCTCACAATACATATTTTCATTTCTACTAAAACAACTTATACTTATTCTACATCTGAAAAATATAATATAGAAAATCTGACTTTTTATAAATATATTGAATTTTTACGAAATGTAAATGTTTTGTAATGTTTTTTTTCGCTAAATTTCATTATAATAAGTGGATATGAGTGTCGTATTTCAATCCAAATGAAGGAGTACAGGAAATGGAGCAAAACCCATCTTTGCAAGAAAATACACGCAGTAAACCGAAAAAAAGTAAGAAAAAAATAAAAATTATTATAAGCGTTATTCTATTCTTTTTAATAGTAGGTGGCGGTTATACTTGGTTTTTAGTAAATAAAGCATCTTCTGCTGTTCGAAATGCCGCACACGATTTAGCACGCGGTGATAAATCTGATTTACGTGATAAAGCTGTAAAACCTATTACAAACAATGTCTCTGTCTTAGTAATGGGTGTTGATGAAAGCGATGTCCGAGGAAAAGAATATGGTGAAGCTATAAGAACGGACGCACTATTGCTTGCAACGTTTAATAAAGATAGCAAAACTGTAAAACTATTAAGTATTCCACGAGATACATATACGTATATTCCAGTGGAAAAGAAAAAAGATAAAATTACACACGCTCATGCATACGGTTCTACTAAAAACGGAAAAGATGGTGGACCACAAGCAAGTATCGATGCAGTTGAAAAATTAATGAATGTTCCTGTCGATTACTTTGTAAAGTTTAATTTCAAATCATTTATGAAAATTGTCGATGATTTAGGCGGGATAGAAGTCGATGTACCAGTTGAATTTACTGAACAAGATAGTAATGATAATGCTAATGCAATTCATCTGAAAAAAGGTGTTCAAAAGCTAAATAGTGAAGAAGCTCTTGCTCTTGCTAGAACGCGCCACATCGATAGTGATGCAATGCGTGGACAACGTCAACAACTCGTTATTGAAGCGATTTTAAAGAAACTAACAAGCGTTGGATCTGTAACAAAAGTTGGTAACATCATTGATGATATTAACGGACAATTCGTTACAAACTTAACATTCGATGATATGCTTTCATTCTATAAGTATGGATCGGATTCAGAAATTGAGAAATTACAAATTCAAGGTGAAGACTGCTATATGGAAAAAGGTGACGATACATGTAGCAAATCTGCTGGTGGCGGCCGAACATATTACTACAATCCAGATAAAAAAGAATTAGCAAATATTACAAACGATCTTCGTACTCATCTTGGATTACCTGCATATACAAAAACAGACTCTGATTCAAAGAAAACAAGTACAGAGAAAACAAAAGAATCTAAGTCTGACAATACAAGTGAACGCGAATCAAGTAACAATAAATCAAAAAATAGCAATGAAGACAAAGGAACATCGTCTAACGACAATGAATAAAAAAGAAGCAGTTCTCTATGGAGGTAGAGAACTGCTTCTTTTTATTGCTTCATAGTTAAAAATCAGAACTTTCTAACTATCTTTTTTAATATTTTTAAATTATAATAAATAGTAGCAATCTATTCCAATTAACAGGGGGCTCATACATATGAAAGCTGCAGTAAAACATAACATCTCTGATTTTAAAGACTACTTAAAATCCAACGATATATACATGGAAGAAAATATAGATGAGAATGATGGTTCTGTTCATTTTTCAGTAGGGTTAGAGACAGAAGCTGGCGCAAAAATCCAACTTATCGCTGCTTTCCAAAACGAACATCCTACTGTAGATATATATTGCTTCAATGTTGCTCACGTACCTGATGCTACAGCAACAAATGATATTTTGCACGTTATTAATGAATTAAACACATCTTATCGATTTGCAAAATTCACATTAAACAAGCAAAATGCAATTGATATTTCAACATCTCTTGCATTCTCAGAACCAAATTTCAATCCAGCACTTGTCTTTGAACATACGAGAATGCTATATAAATTAGCAAATGACGAATACAAAAACTTAATGAAAGTGATTTGGGCATAAATAAAAGGATGGGCTGCAAGCAGCACCATCCTTTTATTTCGATATCATATCAATCCACATCTTAATAGCTGTACCTACAATCAAAATCGATAACATATATTGCAGTGCTTTTTGATTGATCTTTTTCCCAACTCGCGCTCCAAGCGGCGCGGCAAAGATACTTGCAATCGCAATAATAAGAGCTGGAATTACAACTACTTGTCCAGTTATTACTTTTCCAGTCGTAATCCCTACTGAGGAAATAAACGTAATAGCGATAGATGTTGCTATCGTTGTACGTATCGGCAATTTTAAAATAACTAGCATAATCGGAACTAACAGGAACGAACCTCCAGCACCTATAATACCTGATGCGCCTCCTACAATAAATGCTAACAAACTTGCTAACCATTTATTATATTTCATTTCATCACCGTTATTTCGTTTCGGTACGAACATCATAATAGCAGCTATTGTTGCTAACGCTGCATAAACAACATTGACCGTATGTTCCGCTAATACGTTAGCACCAAAACTCCCTATGAAACTTCCTATTAATATACTAGCTCCCATATATACAACTAGCGTTTTATCCATATCATTACTTTTCCGATAGGCCCATGCCCCTGCAAAAGTTGCAAAGAATACTTGCACCGCTGTAATACCACTCACTTCATGTGATGTATAGCCAGAAAATCCTAGCAATACCGGAATGTATAAAATCATCGGATAATTAATAATCGCACCGCCAATTCCAACCATTCCTGATATAAACGATCCTATAAACCCAATTATAAAAAGTAATATGACTAAACTCATCTTATATCCCCCGCCTTCTAAAAAGAAGGTCATTTAAATGAATAAGTTTACATTCCCATCCGAAGCATCAGCTAAATACGCTCCTACTCCTGCAAACTCTACCCCTTCCATAATCTCTTCCTCTTTTAACCCTAATAAATCTACTGTCATTTGACAAGCTACAAGTTTAATCCCCTGTTCTTTCGCCAAATCTATTAAATCTGGTAAAGGCATCGCATTATGTTTTTTCATAATACCTTTAATCATCTTTGGTCCCATACCTGCAAAATTCATTTTCGATAATCCCATCTTATCAGCACCACGTGGCATCATTTTTCCAAACATTTTCTCTATAAAAGTCTTCTTTACCTCTACATGTTCATCTTTTCTTAAGGCATTTAATCCCCAGAAAGTATGAAAAATTGTTACTTCTTGATCGTACGCCGCTGCACCATTTGCAATAATATAAGCAGCCATCGCTTTATCATAATCTCCGCTAAATAAAACGATTGTTGTTTTCTTCTGTTCCATGTTTTTTTCTCCTCCGAATTACCTATAGGGGTATTTTAAAATTTATAAAAAATCGTTTATGTTCGCTCTATTCTACTTTACCTTCCCAAGCTAACATACCACCTACCATATTAACCACTCGAAAACCGTAACCTTCTAAAAACTGAACTGCTCTTGCACTTCTTCCGCCAGAGCGACAAACGATAATATATTCTTTCTTTTTATCCAACTCATGCATACGAAATTCTAACAGTCCTAGTGGAATGTTACACGCTTCTGAAATTTTCCCTTCAGCTACTTCTTCTACTTCACGTACGTCTACGATATTTACTGCTTCTTTACGTAACAATTTTTCTTCTAATTCTTTTGCTGTCATTTCTTTCATTTTACATTTCCTCCTCACAAACCATTCATACCACCTGAAACATTGATAACGTGCTGAAACCCTAATTTCTTTAATACTTTTGCTGCTTGCTTACTTCTCATCCCGCTCTGGCAAATAACGATTACTTCCTTATTTTTATCTAATTGATTTGCTTTACTAGCTAACTCATTTAACGGGATATTCTGAAATCCCTTCATATGACTTCCTCTATATTCACCTACTGTACGAACATCGATAAATTGTTTCCCCTTTTTATCCACTATACTTTTTAATTCTTTTCCATTTATATTTTGGACACCTTTCACGGGTAAAAAGCGTGACATAACAAACCATGCAGCAAGTACAATGAAAAGCGTACTTAATATTGTGTTCATATAACCAACCTCTCTGCATTTATAACATTATTTTTTCCTACGCCTTCTTAATCCAAAACTTCAGCACATCGCCTTCTTCTTCGCGCTTTAAGATGTCATGGCCACTTTTATTTGCCCACGCTGGAATATCTTTAAGCGATCCTTTATCCGTTACTTGTACTTCTAACACTTCTCCCGTTTGCAAAGTATCCATCGCTCTCTTCGTTCTTACAATCGGCATTGGACATGCTAAATCTTTCGCATCTAATACTTGTTTTACATTCATCATCTATTCCTCCAGTTTGTTATTCTTATCCCGCTATTTGCGGGTAGTAATACTCCATTTCAAATTTCATCTGTAAAAACGTTAGGTTATAGTCGGGATACCCCTACTAATTCAAGCTTTATTTTATAATGAATCATGAACTGCACAACGATTTGGACCAATTTCCATTTCACGCTCTTCTTCCACACCCGGATGAATTTTACCCATATTCGTTTGACGGATTTCTTCATATGCATTTGGCTGAGGTGGTAAGTTTTCTGTTACAGTTTTACGGAACTCTACCTCATCCTCAATATTTAACCCTGCATTATTCGCAAACAAATCTTTTAATTTTGCACTAACAATACCACTTTCGTCCATTTCACTTATTTTTGAATAATGAGCCGGTAACACAATTAAACTTTGAGATAGTTCTTTATATCGGCTATACAAAGTATTACGTAAATCACTTACCCAATCTTCAGCTTTCCCAGCAAGGTCCGGACGCCCGATTGAATCTACAAATAAAATATCGCCTGATAATAAATAGGAATCATCTACAATAAATGATGTACTTCCAATCGTATGCCCTGGCGAGTATAATGCGTCAATTTCAATTTTAGTACCCCCCACCGTAATAACAGATGCTTCAACGAGCGGTTTGTATGAGAAAACAACTTCCTCCGCATCTTTTGGCGGTAACCAATACGTACCACCTACTTTTTCCGCTAACTTACGTCCTCCAGAAATATGGTCTGCATGTAAATGTGTATCCATTACATTCGTAATCGAAACAGCATGCTCTTTCGCAAATTCTTCATACGCTTCAACTGTTCTTACTGCATCAATAACTGCTGCTTCACCATTTGAAACGACCATATAAGATAAACAGCCTTTTCCAAGACGGTTAAATTGATATATACTTCCTCCGCCCTGTACATCTCCTACTTTTAACGGCTTTACATATTCACTCCAAGCCTTCATACCACCAGATAAATAATAAATATTTTCTAATCCAGCCTCTGTTAATTGCTCTGCCACAAATATAGAAGACCCTTCTTTTGCACATACTACTAAAACATCTTTATCTTTAGGTAATTCACTTACAATATGATCTACACCCTCTAATAAATCAAAGTACGGCACATTCATTGAAGTAACTTCTTTCCCTTCAATTTTCCAATCTTCATAATCCGTCTCATTACGAACATCTAAAATAAACAACTCTCCGAATAAAACTTTCTCTGCCACATCTTTTGCTTGTAATGATTTAACACTCATCTTTTTACCCCCTATGGTATATTTACATTTAAAAAAATTTAATTCTTTATATTCCCTTGCCACTCTAACATACCTGGAATGACATTTTTCACATTTGCATAACCTTTCTCTTTCAACATATGGCAAGCAACATCACTACGGTTACCAGTTCGGCAAACAACATAAATTTGCTTCGTCTGATCTAAAGCTGCACTGTCTAACTCTCCTAACGGCACCGAAATGGCCGATGGAATATGACCAAAAGCGAATTCCGCTGCTTCTCGAACATCTAATACAATACACTCTTCATCACTTAATAATATCTCTTCCAACTCCGTATTCGTAATTGTATGAGGATACTTCGTTACTTTATTCACTTCATGCTCATGTGCTTTCCTAACGTAATGCATTAAAATATCGCCCTCTTGTTTCGTCCCGATATATTGATGCCCAACTTTATTCGCCCAGCTTTGTATATCTACTGTAGATCCTTTATCTGTTGCTTTAATTTCAATCACTTGTCCTGACGCCAATCCTTCTATCGCCTTCTTCGTTTTCACAATCGGCATCGGACAAGCCAAACCTTTACAATCTAAACTCATATCCACTTTTATACTCATAGTCGATTCCTCCATAATTTATATACATATACCTGTAGGGGTATATTAAAATGTTTTTGAAAATCTGTCAACACTTACGTTTGACAGATTATCGGCTTTTTACAAGTAATTGAACAGCTTCTTTAATTAACTCTTCATTTGAGCCATTACCACTTTCAAACTGTTCACGCAAACATTGCTCTAAATTTGTCCCAACAACGAGGCCAATTGTACGATCAAGTGCAGAACGAGATGCCGTTAACTGTGTAATAACCTCTCGGCAATCTTTTCCTTCTTCCATCATACGAAGCACACCACGAACTTGACCTTCAATACGTTTCAATCTATTTTTCATATCTTGATTATATTCCATTGTATAATCACCTCATTACCATTATGTCACTATTTATAACTTATGACAATATCATATACCCTATAGGGTATATTGTAAACCCCTATTTTAAAATTTTATCTTATACATTCACAAAACACAAAGCGAAACCTTCATCTATAGGCTTTCATCTTCCACCAAATTTTGAAGTGGAAGATGAAAAAACATCAATATACAATACGGTCGGGTAATACCGTTCCATACAACTTAAAACCACCATCTACATTCTTTACCTTATACCCTTTTTCCATTAACATGCGTGCTGCCACATACCCTCTCATACCAAGTTGACAAGTAATATATATTTCTTTATCCACTGGCACTTCATCCAAACGATCACGTAATTCATCTAAAGGAATATTAATAGAACCTTTAATCATTCCCTGTTTTAGTTCATTAGGCTCTCGAACATCAATAAGATATCCACCATTTTCAACAATACGATCTATCTCATGCCATTGGACTGTTTCCACAAAACCATCTACTATATTACTTGCCGCATACCCTACCATGTTTACTGGATCTTTTGCAGAAGAATAAGGCGGTGCATATGATAATTCTAAATCTGGCAAATCAATTACAGTTAAATTTGCTTTTATAGCCGTTGCGATAACATCCATACGCTTATCTACACCGTCACGCCCTAACGCCTGCGCTCCATAAATTTTTCCGCTATCTTTATTAAAAATTAATTTTATTAGCACTGGCGTAGCATTCGGATAGTATCCAGCATGAGAATTCGCCTGCACATGTACTACCTCATAGGGTATATTTAATCGTTTTAATATTTTCTCATTTACTCCCGTCGAAGCAACTGTTAAATCGAAAACTTTAGCTACAGAAGTTCCAAGCGTACCTTTATATAAAGAATCCGTATGACCATGAATAATATCTGCTAACATGCGACCTTGACGATTAGCTGGCCACGCTAACGGAATCATCGTTTCTGTTTCTGTAACAAAATCTTTCACTTCAATCGCATCACCAATTGCATATACATGTGGATCCGATGTTTGAAATTTCTCATTTACTTTTATCGTCCCTCTAACTCCTAATGCTAATCCTGCATCCTTCGCTAAACTACTCTCTGGTTGTACACCAATTGCTAAAATAATCATATCCGTCTCTATAATTGAGCCACTTTTTAAACGTACAACATTCCCGCTCTCTTCTAATGCATCTACACCATCTTCAAAAACAAGCTCAACATCGTGATTTTTCATATGCTCATGCACATATGCTGCCATTTCATAATCGATTGGTGGCATCACTTGATTTGCCATCTCTACAAGAGTAACCTCAATCCCACGTTCTCTTAAATTCTCAACCATTTCCACTCCAATAAATCCGCCACCAATAACCGTCGCATGATGTGGTTTCTTCTCATCAATATACGCTTTAATACGATCTGTATCCGGTACATTTCGTAACGTAAACAACGCCTTCGCTTCTTCAATACCCGGGATAGATGGGACAATTGGTTTAGCCCCTGGTGAAAGAATTACAATATCATATTCCTCGTTATATGTTTCATTTGTCGTTACATTCTTTATCGTAATTGTTTTCTCTTCTTTATTAATCTTTACTACTTCACTCAATACACGTATATCTAAATTAAAACGCTTCGACATTCTTTCAACAGTTTGTACTAATAATTTTTGTCTTTCTGTAATGACACCGCCAATATAGTATGGTAATCCACAATTTGCAAATGAAATATATTCACCGCGCTCAACCATAATAATTTCATCTTCTTCACTTAAACGACGAAGCCTTGCAGCCACTGATGCCCCGCCAGCAACTCCACCTACTACAACTATTTTTCTGGACATATTTCAAACCTCCATATTATTTATTATTTAATTTTCTCATGTATCACATACACAAAACCTATACCTGTATGGGTATATAATAAATTATAAAAAAGTTAATTTCAATCAATATATCTTTCTTTCACAAATTTGAAACAAATAAAGTGAAACTTTAATCAGCCCTCACCAATCGGGCTTTTACGGACAGTTGATCCCCCACCTAACTTCTTTGCTTCCGCTGAATTTTGAGGTGAGGGGTCTTACTGCCCGTTAAAGCGGGATAAAAAAGAACTTAGATTTCTCCAAGTTCTTTACAAATGAAGCAACCCATCATTCCATTGCCATACTTCCTATAATCTCTGTGTAAAACTATAATCCATGTTCCCGCCTAGCGCTGCCGCTGTATCACCAGTTTCTCTAAAATCATGTGTATATATTTTTTCAAATGGACCGAAATCTACTTGCTTATAAAATTCAAAACAAGGGAAACCATCATGCTCTCCTTGAACATCAATACTGCCGTCCTTTTTCACACATACATGTAATACATAATCCACAGGAGGTGCATATACATTTAATGGATTACTTGCACTCGCACTCATTTTGAATTGCACACCTTCAGAATTCCATGTGATATCAGTACAAACAATATTTTCTGTACTTGCTTTCCCTGTTCTTTTACTCACAGAACCATCTGGACTTGTAACCTTCTCGGTCGTAATACCCGTGTTCGCATATGAAAACACTTCTTCTTTATAGAAATCAACTACTACCTCTTGCTCAACTCTAGAGCGCATCGTATTTACTGCATGTGGTGTAAATTCACGCGAATCACCTTCGAATTGAATTATTTTTCCTGTTTCCATATCCTTCTTAGCTTCTGTCCAAGACATTGGAATAAAGACACTGGCTCTAATTTTTACGATATTAATCATCAGAAACACCTCTATAATTTTATTTTAGATACTGAATGCTATTAAATAAAACAGACCATAATTTCAATCCTAAAACCAATAGATTTCTCTTTTACTTTTCTATTTCCTTCTAAAAAATAGCGCTATATTTATGTTTAGACTGTCATTTTAAAGCTATATTCCATCTCTCCAGCTAGTGCTGCTGGAGTATCATTTGTTTCTCTAAAATCATGTGTATATATTAATTCAAACGAACCAAAATCTACTTGTTTATAAAATTCATAGCAAGGAAAACCATCATGTACACCTTCAACATGCACAGTACCACTTTTATTAGCTCGTATAGCCAACAAATAATCAGCTGCAGGTGCTGCCGCATTTAACGGATTACTGGCACTTGCTCTCATTTCAAATGAAACTTCATCCTCGCCCCATACGATATTCGTACATACAATGTTTTCTGTACTTGTTTCTCCTTTTTGATACTCAGTTGATCCATCTGGATTTGTAATCTTCACTGTGACGATACAAGCATCTGCATATGTGAAAATTTTTCTTTTATAAAAATCAATATTCACTTCTTGTTCTAATCTTGAACGCTTTGCGTTCGCTGCGTATGGTGTAAACTCACGTGCATCTCCAGCATATTCAAATGATCTTCCTGTTGCAGGATCCTTAATAGGTTCCAGCGATGCATATGGTGCAAAGACACTCCCTCTAACTTTTACGATATTGACCATGTGAAACCTCCATTGATTCTATATTATATAAATCATTATTTGTTCTACCAACATAATATAGTCAATTTGATTGACTATAATGTGTATAGTACAATAAGTATTATATATAGTCAACTTAATTGACTAAAAGTGCGGAGGTTATATACATGAATCAAACATTTAACGAGTTAGATCTTACTTCACTTTTATCATTATCCTTTAGTACATTAATTACTGAGCTACATGACAGATTAAGTGAATTGGGATTTGAGGATATTAGACCAGCACATGGATTTATGTTTAAACGCATTCTACCTAATGGAGCAACTGGTATAGAACTAGCTGAGTATTTAGGGATTTCCAAACAAGCTGTAAGTAAAATGGTGGATTCTCTTGAGAATAGTGGCTACGTTACACGTAAAACACACCCTACTGATAAAAGAGGTAAAATCATTATTTTAACCGAACGTGGTTTAGCAGTAATGAAAGCTAAAGAAGAAATAGTAGCTGAAATAGAGCAGCGATGGATTGAAAACATAGGTACAGAACGAATGCAAATGCTAAAAGAAGATTTAACAACATTCGTTACTAAAGAAAATACAGAGAAATTATCGTCAAATATACGACCTGTCTGGTAAACAAAAAACGAATCCATTTTGATTCATCTTCTTCAAAATGGATTCGTTTTTCTATAGCTGTATTAAAAATCATTAATTTCTTTACATTTTATTCTACTGAATATATTTTTTACGCGTTATATAATTCCATAACTCTCTTCACAACCAACTCCGCAGTATTCTCCCCCGGTGGCATCAATAAATTCGTAACCGATCCATACACAACAGGGCTTAATTCCACTTCATATCCACCATATTCAAACTCTTCCCTTGTCGGTAAGTAACCAATATATCCATTCATATATCCACCAAAGAAAGCTAATTCATTTTGAAGACGCTCTTTCATTTCTAACGCAGTCTCTGAAAAAGGTTCCATCGGTACACCTGAAAACATACCATCATTAACTTGAAACAGTTGAACTTCTAAATCAATACGTAACTGCCGAATACCTTGCTTATATTTCTCTAAAACGATAGTAAGCCATTCATCCGTATTCACGCCCCACTGCTTCTCGGCGAACCGAGCCATTCTTCCTATCTCATCAATTTCAGGGATATCCTTCAACTTCATTTGCATCGTACTTGAAACTGTCCTTACATTTACAATTGGGCTATATGTAACTGTTGGCAACATCGTTAATACATGTCCACTAAGCATGTAAGCCATTTGGTTTAATGCTTCCCTTGAACCGCGATACTTCGCATTCACATTTCCAGCAGCACCTTGAACAATCATAACAGGACAATTTACGGTCTTCTCAAGAATCTTTCTTGTCATCCCCGGATAGTCTGCTGATAATACATCACTATCACCTTTTAAAACATTCGGATGCGCCGTACAAAATACTACAATCCCAGATAACTCCTTCGTTTCAGCATCTCTTATTGCTAACATGCCAATTCGTTTATCTACAACACCATCTATATTTGTGCCCATCTTTGCTCTTCCATCAGATGTTCGCTCTCTTCGGTTGACCCCAATATCACCTGTCGTAACACCCCAGCCTACTTCGCATCGCTTCAAGTTTTTATTCGCAGTAACAGCACCGTGTACTACATTATTTACTAAAATCGTTTTATACGACTGTACGAGCGGATTATCACCGACCGTTTCTGGACCAGAGTGGGTATGTGTATAAACAACTGTTATTTGCTCAAATGGAACATGAAGTTCTCTTGCTACTCGCTCACGAATCATATTCGTATCTTCTATTAACATTCCAATATTATCAATACTTATAAACACAGTTTTCATTTCATCTTTTTCAAATACAAAAACCGTTCCATAAATACGTTCTTCAATATTATTTATTCCTGTCTCTCTATGGTATCCGACAAAATCAATACCTATAGGCGGCGTAATATCCACCTTACCTACCCCTACTTTGCTCATTTGAACCTCTCCATTTCTCTATATAACTCCCTTTTTCAAGAATAGCATATTTAACCTTGTTCCAAATAAAAAAGAACGAACATAGCATTCTATGTCCGTTCTTTTCATCACACATACTTCCGATGCACCATCTTCCCATCATAAGAAAACACAACGCCCTTACTCTCTACAATTGACTCCATATGCACCGTTCTTCCCCACAGCTGATGAAGATATGGTAATACCTTTTCTAAGTATTTTAAATCAAGCTCGATTCCTTCGTAACTATGTTTAATGTACAATTCTCCGTTCTTTAAGTAGTCTCCGTCTTCTACTACTAAGTACGGGAAACCACCATTTGTACGCATATTTACAAGCTGATCACGTACATGTTCCCATTCTTTATCTATTACTTTATATTCTTTTCCTTGACGCTGGAATAAGTACATATCTTCTCGCATAACAAGATCTTTATTTAAATAGTTTCTTAGGAACGATACATCCCATTCGATTTCGCGTACTTCAAAGATTTTGTCTCGACCAGATCCTGGTTTGACGCCGCGTCGTTTCATTTCTTCTGTCGGGTTGTTGTAGCGTTCTTCAATATCTTCAAACATTTTAATACCAAGGTAGTATGGGTTAATGTTTGTTTTTGATGGCTGTACGACACCTGCATTTAATTTCGCAAATTCAATTGCTTCATCAGATGTTAAGTCCATTTCGCGAAGTATGCGTTGATGCCAGAAGGATGCCCAGCCTTCATTCATGATTTTCGTTTCAAGCTGCGGCCAGAAATATAACATTTCCTCACGCATCATCGTTAATATGTCCCGCTGCCAATCTTCTAGCTCACGGCTATATTCTTCAATAAAGAGGAGTAAATCTTTCTCTGGTTGCGGCGGAATTTTCTTCTTTTTACGTACATTGGGCCGTTCCCTCTTTTTATTGCGATCATCTAAATTCCATAAATCATCGTATTGCGATGCCTTTTTCTTTTCTACTTCTTCCTCTTCTAAATCATCAATACTCCACGCTAGTTTCGGACGCATGAGCGACGGGTCAATATGCTCTTGAATGGCAAGTACGGCATCTAAAAATGTTTCTACCTCTTCTTTCCCGTACTTATGCTCATATGCTTTCACCCGTTCAGCTGTTGCTGACATACTTTCTACCATATCTCGCTTCGTATTTGAAAAACGAATATTATTTTTAAAGAAATCACAGTGCGCTAACACGTGCGCTACGATTAATTTATTTTGAATTAACGAGTTCGTATCTAATAAAAAGGCATAACATGGATCAGAGTTAATAACGAGTTCGTATATTTTACTAAGACCTAAATCGTATTGTAATTTCATTCTGAAAAACTGTTTTCCAAAACTCCAATGTGAAAACCTCGTCGGCATCCCATATGCACCAAATGTATAAATAATTTCCGCTGGACATATTTCATAACGCATCGGATAAAAATCAAGCCCAAATCCAGTCGCAATTTCCGTAATTTCCGCAATCGCATATTGCAGTGCTTTATCGTCACTTGCTCTCATTATTTTCCCTCCTTACACTTTCCCTTAAGAAAGTGTATGATTGAGAACAAGCTTTCATGAGGATTGATTGCATAATAAAATAGCATTGTTCATTCATTTTATAAATAAACTCAATCTTCATTAAATACCATTTATTCACAGAACACTAGTATTTTAAATATCCTAAAGTTATACTATTAGAGTATAAAAATATTACACATCAAGGAGTTACAACATGAAGAAATGTTATGTTTTATGTCTTGCTTGTTTCCTTATTCTCTTAACAGCATGTGAAGGAAACACAAAAGAAACAACACAAAAAGCAAATGAACCCAAAAAACAAGAAGAAACAACGCTAAATTCTTCTGAATCTAAGCCAACTACAACTGCTGATACAGCAAAGCCCGAACCGAAAAAAGATGAAAGTATTAAATCTGGTATGTATAAGGTTGGTACAGATTTGCCTGCTGGTGAATACTTTCTTTTAGCCGAACAAGGGCAAAGTGCTTATTTTGCAGTTCTAAAAGATAGTACTGGATCTTCTAACAACATTTTACAGAATGATAATTTTGCAACGTTTAGATTTCTTACTGTAGAAGATGGACAATATTTACAGCTAAAACGTGCTCAAATGTTACCTGCAATTAAAGTAGAAAAAATCCCATTAGACGGTAAAGAACTAATTCCAGGCATGTACCGAGTAGGAATTGATGTTCCTGCCGGTGAGTATAAGTTGGTTCCAAATGATGGAGCAACAGGATACTACTCCCTACATGCAAATAGTACTGTAAATGGCTTAAAAAACATCATTAGCAATGATAACTTTAAAGAAGAGCGCTATTTAACGATTCAAGAAGGACAATATTTAAAATTAAACCGTGCTTCTCTATTGCTACCGAATTAATACATATTCCAATGAACTATAAAAGAAGCACATTCCTAATTTTAGGAATGTGCTTCTTTTATAAATAAATATGAAATTAACCTTCAATAATCTCCATCTTCTCCGTAATCGGTGTACGAGCTTTTCCTTCTGGTGCTTTATCGAAATAGCCAAGGTGAAGAATTCCAACGATGCGTTGACCTCTTGTTAAACCGAGTCCTTCTATAAATAATGGATTGTAGTTTAATCCACCTGATTTCCAAACACAACCTAAACCGCGTTCCCAAGCAAGAAGTTGGAAGTTTTGCATAAATGCACATGTTGCAGCGTAATCTTCGTCACGTTGAATTTGACGTGGGTCTTCATTTATATATACAACGATTTGTGCTGGCGTGCTTAAGAAACGATCAGATAAAATTTTACCGCGTTTCGCTCTTTCTTCTTCTGTGAAAGAGTTTAATACTGCGTCTACCAATTTCTTACGGCCTTCTCCAATGTATAATTTACAATTCCATGGTTCACGGTGTTTATGATTTGGTGCCCATGTTGCGTCGTTTAATAGTTCAATTAATAACTCTTTTTCTACTGCTTTATCTGTAAATGTACGAACAGAACGTCTTTCTTTAATCACATTTGCGATGGAAGTATATGTAGTCATATTTTTCTCTCCCTTATTTTTATCTATATGTATACGCTTATTATTGATATTGATTTTCAATTTCGATTATACCTTAGTTTTTTACTATTAATCAATGTTTTATGTTGGAAAACTTTCAAAAACGTTATTTCATATTTTGAATAAAAAAACTTGATTTGTTCACAAGTATTTCACATTTTATGGAAATGATATGTGTACAGTTTTCCACATTATCCATCTAGGAGGAGTTTATATGTACAAAAAAATCGCAGTAAGTATGACTATGGCAACATTATTATTCGGGGCAACCGTCTTCCCTACTTTCGCCGCTACGCCAAAAGAAGTAACATTGCATCATCATAAACCAATTTCAGAAGAAGAAATGCAATCGCTCGAAAAACTTGGCTATAACAAACATGAAATCTGGAAAGCTGCTCACATTGCAAGAATGAGTAAAAAAGAAATTAAAGATGTTTTAGCTTACTATAAGCAAAATAAATCTTGGGAGAAAACAGCTGAGCATTTCGGGGTAGATCCAAGTAAGTTGAAAAAGCATCATATGAATAAAGAAACGAAAAAGGCGCTACTGCAAGAATTAGCAAATATGCAAAAATCTACACCAGACGGGCTAAAACAAAAAATGAAAGAATATAATATTGGATTACGTCAGCTCACGGTATTAACAATCATCTCTCAAAAAAGTAATACTCCCCTTGATGATGTGCTAAAAATGAAAAAAGACGGAATGGATATGAAACAAATTGCCGAAAAATTAAATGTAAAAAAAGAAGATATACGAGCAGAAATGATTAAATTAGTAAAATCGATTAAGGAAAAGAAAACAAATTAACACACCAAAAAGGAAGAGATTTTTAATACTCTTCCTTTTCTTTATGAACTTTCAATTTTCAAGTATAAATTCCCGTCTTTCCCAAAAACTAACATAAGTAAATGATATATGTTAGGAGGTGCGAAAATGTTTCGTTTATCATCTAAAAAGAAAAAACAAACCGACTGTTCTATTCCAGAGTTTATCCATACTATGACAGAATCGAGCGACTTTTCTTCTTATAACATTATAGAAAATGGCACATTATGTTTGTTTTATTATAAATCGACAGTAGAATCACTTATTATTAAGCGATTCATTTTAGCACCTATAAAAGATAAATCGGACGAAATTCAACATATTGATGATATCTTAAATATTGTATCTATTGAAGACATCATCATCTCTCCTTCCATTGATGATATTCGCGAAAAATTATTAAGTGGGTATGTGTTATTACAGCTAAAAAAAGGTTCAGAGCAAGAAGCGTATGCACTTCTACGCGCTGAAAGTACAGTGTTAGGAACTCGTTTAGTAAATGACACGGAAAATGAATATAGTGTTATTGGCCCTAAAGTTGGCTTCGTTGAAAACGTTGATATAAATATACATTTATTACGCCGAAATATCGTAACCGAGCAATTAATCTTCAAAGAAGTTAGCGTTGGTTCTATGTCAAAAACCAAGATCGTAGTTGCTTACATCGAAGGAATTACAAATGAACAGCATATTAACACCGCAACGCAACGTCTACAAGATATTGATTTTGATTACCCTTTTGATGCAACTCTAGTTGAACAGCTTATTAGTGATAATAGCAACTCCCCCTTCCCGGTTTTACTACCGACAGAGCGTTTAGATCGCTCCGTTTATGCATTACTGAATGGAGGGGTTGTCATTTTAACAGACGGTTCACCATATGCATTAGCCGGACCAGCGACATTACTCGATTTCTTCGTCTCTCCAGAAGATTATTATTTACCATGGATAGCTGGCTCATTTCTTAGATTAGTTCGCTTTTTTGGAGCAGCATTCTCTCTATTTTCATCAGCTATTTATACAGCTGTATTAACATATCACTATCAAATGATTCCGGCTGATTTACTTGGACCAATTATTTATTCTCGAGCCAACGTACCATTCCCACCTGTTTTGGAGGCACTTTTTTTAGAAATTACAATCGAATTACTGCGCGAAGCTGGGGCTCGTTTACCGACTAAAGTCGGCCAAACGATTGGTATTGTTGGCGGAATTGTAATTGGGCAAGCATCAGTTGAGGCTGCTTTAACAAGCACCATCTTATTAATTGCGGTTGCGCTGTCTGCACTAGCTTCTTTTACAACACCGACAGTAAAAATGTCTTCTACTATCCGGATATTACGATTCCCTCTCATCATTTTAGCCGGAGCATTTGGTGGTGTAGGTCTTATTGTCGGATTTGTATTCATATTGGCTCATTTAATTCGCTTAAAATCACTTGGATCACCTTATTTATTACCTTTATACCCATTTCGCGGGTTAGGTACAGCTGAAGGACTCCTTCGCCTTCCATTTAGTCAAACTGCAGGACGTGCTTCTTTTCTAAGACCGAAAAAGAAATGGCGCTATGATCCAAACAAGGCGAAAGAAAAACGCGATGGTGAGGAAAAATGAAAAATATTTTATTATGCTTTTTCATTATCATTTTAATTTTCCAATCTGGTTGTACAGAAGCAAATATAGTCGATACACAGCGAATGATTCACGTAGGTGGATTCGATATAAGGAAAGATAAAAATTTTCGCGGGACAATTTTATATCCCGATTACACAAAAGGAGTACAATCTAAACCAGAAACTCAATCCACTAATGCAGGTACAATTGAAACAATCTCTTCTCTTCTAAACGCCAAATCGCCACATACGATCGCTGTAGGTCAAATGCGTGCCGTCCTATTTGGAAAAGCATTTGGTGAACATGGACTTGGAGATGTTATTAACAACTTACAACGTGATCCTAACATTGGCCGAGATGTGCAATTAGCGCTTGTAGATGGTTCAGCAGAAGAATTACTTAAACATGTCAAAACAAATGGATCGCTATATCTATCTGAATTACTGGAACAAAATATAAAAAACGAGACAATCCCACGGACAGCTTTAAATATTTTTTTATATAACTTCTATTCATCTGGATGCGATCCATTTCTGCCTTACATTCAAGTATCAGAAGACAAATCTGCTTCCATTAAAGGGCTCGCATTTTTAAAAAAAGATAAAGTGGTTATGTATACAGATAAGAAAAGGTCTTTTTTATTTAAATTACTCATTAATCCAACTAAAAATGGGCGTTACGAAGTTCCGATACGTCAGGGTAAACATAAAGGCTTAATCGCGACCCAAAACTTATCTGGAAATAGTGTTTGTTCCCTTTCTCAAAACGGTGATATTCCAAGAGTTAACATACACTTAAAATTAAATGGACTCGTAAAAAATGCTCCCAGCTGGCTTGATTTATCGAAGAGCAAAAATGTAACTTACGTAAAAAGACATGTAGAAAAATCGCTTGAGAAGGATTTAAACAAATTAATAAAACAATTCCAAGAAAATGAAATCGATCCAATTGGTATACGTGAAGAAATTCGTAGTCACTCGAGACAATGGAGCATAAAACAAATTCAGAACATGTATCCTAACGTAGACGTTGCTGTCAATGTAAAGATTAATGTCGTACAATCTGGTATCGGAGAATAGTGAGGTGCTATCATGGCTGAACAAGATAAAACACATACTGTTTCCCCTTATTTCACATTTCTTCTATTACACTCTCTTCAAATTGGAGTAGGTGTGTTAGGATACCAAAGGATTATTGCGCAATTTGCCGGTTATGATTCTTGGATTTCTCTTATTATCGCTGGTATTGCAACTCATATCGTCTTATTTTGTATGCTTAAAATGTTAGAAAAAGATAATGATTTAATGAATATTCATACGACATGTTTCGGAAAGTGGATTGGAAAATTTTTTTCCGTATGCTTTGCCGCATATCTTTTATTATTTTGCCTTACTGTTCTTCGTTCATATATTGAAGTGATTCAAGTTTGGGTCTTTCCTACAATTAAACCGTGGAAATTAACCTTACTATTTTTACTGGTAGCTTATTACATAATTAGAGGTGGCTTGCGGTCTGTAACAGGAATATGTTTTTGGGGCGTTATCATACCGATTTTCGTCCTATTTTTCTTAGTTTTCCCAATGAAATATGCACATGTCCGTAACATTTTCCCAATACTCGCTCATTCACCTTTAGAAATTCTCAAGGCAACGAAAGCATCTGCATTAGAATTTCTTGGATTCGAAGCGATTCTTATTTTTTATCCGTTTATTAAAAAAGGAAAATCGATAAATAAATGGGCACATGGTGGTATTGCTTTTTCAACTGTTTTATACGTAGTACTGGCAATTGTTTCCCTTATGTACTATAGTCCTGGACAGCTACACCATACCATTTGGCCAACATTAACGATGCTAAAAATCATTAAAGTTCCTTTTATCCAAAGGTTTGAGTACATTATTATTTTCCTATGGTATCTTATTATTTTACCTAATCTTTGTTTAACCATTTGGTCTTCTTGTTGCATTAGTAAAAAATCGTTTCACATACCATTTAAAATCACACTACCATTATTTATCGCAGTCATATTTATTTCATCCTTATTTTTCACAAACCGCGAAAGTATCAATACATTAAATACAGTGCTTTCTCAAGCTGGCTTATATATTGTATACGCTTATATCCCGATTTTATTTCTATTCCATTCATTACGATGGCATTTCAAAAATCGGTCGAAAAAATCTTCACCCAACACACCATAATCTCTGATACAATTTGATTAATACATTTGTAAAGGGGACAAGCGTATGAAGAAATATGTATTTTCTTTATTTGCAGTACTGAGTTTAATTCTTGCTGGATGCGGAGCTACTAGCACAAATGAAAAAAAATCATCTGAATCAACAGAAGAGCACGACCATGCATCGCACACTCAGCAAGCTGACATTCAAGAGAAAACAAAAGGAGTCGACACACTTCCTACCTTCCTAGACAAGCTTGATCCACAAATGAAAGATATCTACACTGTCGCTGGACAAAATGCAGAGCTATTAGATTGGATTCCATGTTACTGCGGTTGCGGTGAAAGTGTAGGGCATAAAAATAATAAAAACTGCTTTATTCGTGAAATTAAAAAGAATGGTGAAGTTGTTTGGGATTCCCATGCAACGACTTGCGTCAATTGCCTAGAAATCGCAGTTGAATCTGCTTCCATGAAACAAAAAGGAAAATCAACGCTTGAAATTCGTAACTATATCGATAATAAATACAAAGAAGGCTATGGCAAACCAACACCTACGCCAATGCCAAAAGCTTAAAAAGCGAGGAAGCACCTCGTTTTTTTTCATTCACTTTTTTTCTTAACAAATTCTTTCAAGTGTATTTCTCCTTACTTATCACACACTATATATAACTCTCGGTAAGGAGGGTACACAGTGCAAACATATAATGACTATGATAAAGCTCTCTATTACACGTATTGCTGTAATTGGGATAAATTACTCGTTCTCATGGTTCAAACGAACGATCAATTATTTTCTAAGCGTATTGAGCATTTTTTACACGCTTATCAATACAGTAAAGAACTGCCAGAAGTTGATAAACAATTGCAGCTCCTATTTCAATATATTGACCACGCATCCCAAAAGTCACATATAGAAGAAGTAGAGCAAATTCAAATGTAAACTATTGCGCTATTCTCTTCTGGAGAATAGCGCTTTTTTAAAATGTTCATATCAATAAAAGTTTCCCCTTATAAAACTTTTATTGATAAACATATTTTTTCTTTCTTTTCTGTGCCACTTCATACTATAATTTAGTATGTAACTATTATAAGTGAGGTATAAAATATGGGACGAGAAAAAAAGCAAGAATATGCTTTATTTACGGCGTGGGGAGCTTCTTTTATTGCAACACTAGGAAGTTTATACTTTTCCGAAATCATGAAATTTGAACCTTGTGTCCTTTGTTGGTATCAACGTATTTTCATGTATCCATTCGTTTTATGGCTCGGTATCGCTGTAGTAAAAAAAGACTATCGCATCGCAAGTTATTCTTTACCAATCGCAAGTATTGGTGCTTGTATTTCTTTATATCACTATGCAATTCAAAAAGTCGCAGCATTTTCAGCTGCAGGGGCAGCTTGCGGCCGCGTACCATGTACGGGAGAATACATAAACTGGTTCGGCTTTGTGACAATCCCGTTTTTAGCACTTATCGGCTTTATTACAATCGCTGTTTGTAGCTTTATTGTCATCAAAAACAAATAAGGAGATGAAAGAATGAAAAAAATGCTTATATTTGGCGGTATTATTATCGTCTTATTTGCGGCAATCTTTGCTGTAACACAAATGGAAAAGAAAAATGCATCGACAGATGAAAAAGGTTACTACTCAAATAAAATTTCTCTTGAGGATCTCAATAAAAATATAGAAGATAAAAAAGAACAAACGATTTACTTTTATCAAACCTCTTGCGTTCATTGTCAAAAGGTCTCTCCTACTGTTGTACCTTTAGCAAAAGATTTAAATGTTGATATGAAAGTAATTGATATTGAAAATTTAAACGAGCCTTGGGATAAATATAATATCCAAGGAACACCAACAATTATTCATTTTAAAGATGGTAAAGAAGTAAGCCGTATTAGCGGCGAACAATCAAAAGAAAAGTTCAAAGAATGGTTTGAACAAACGAAAAAATAAAGAGAAAAGGAAACTCCTTCTACACATGAAATGGACGTAAAATTCCAAACTAATGTATAAGGAGGGGGTTTTATGCCAGAAGTGAAATGTTCTGTTTCCAATTGCTCATTTTGGGGACAAGGTAACTTTTGTCAAGCAAGTGCAATCATTGTTCAACCTGATGCAGATGAAACTGGTCAAGTTGAAAATGATTCATATACAGCTGCTGTTTTAACAAACGAGACGCTAGAAAGCTCTGTAACAACGAGTGTAGAAACTTGTTGCCATACATTTAAGCCAAAATATTAAACATAAAAAGCATACGACTAATCGTATGCTTTTTTACATTCCCCTCCAAAAATCATGCATAATAAAAAAGTACAAAATAACGAGAACTGCTGTCCCGCATAATGTAATACGCCGATATATACTCTTCTCCCCTTCTCTCGCCTTAACAAACGCCCAAATAAATCCGAAGAACAATATTAAATCAACATATGGAACATAAAACGAAAAGACGAGAAACGCATACAAATACACGATAAATAAACAGGTCGTTACTAAGAAAACTTTAAACGCAAATTCACTTTTCATAATGTAGCCGCCCCCTATCTGTACTGTATTATATTCAGCAAAATACAATAGTTGCAGTTAAACTCGAAGGAGAAATAAGCTACCGTCTATAATACGGTAGCTATTACGGAACATTATATTTCCGTTTATATATATTACTTAAAGCCGAAGAAGGAATTTGCTCATAACGAATTTTTTCTCCTGTTTCATCCACTATATACAAATTGTTTCCTATATAATATATTCCATCTTTTCGTTTTGAGTACACTGCATATCTTTCATTCGGCAGTACCGTCTTCACTTTCGTTAACTGCCCATTTGGTTCTTGCCAATATATATCCACACGGTCTACTAACGTAAGCATACCAATTTGCTCTTCTTCTACTTTACGACCATTCCAGCTCACAACACGATAACCAAGCTTATTCGCTTCATATTCGGGGCTCGTATGAAAACGAGAAATGATTACTCTTGTTTGTAATTGGACTCGGTCGTATAACCATTGTATATCCCGATCATGCATGCGAATACAACCGTTTGATTCCCTACTTCCAATCGTCCATTCTCGATTTGTCCCGTGAATCGCATATTCATTCTTATCTAGCCCAAGCCATCTCGTACCAAGAGGGTTATTCGGTGCACCCCCAGCTATTTTTTTTCGATGATATTCTTTATTTTTAAATTTAGTTATAATACAAAAGTTACCCTCAGGCGTAGGTGTACGATCTCTTCCAGTTGTTACGGAGAATGTTTTTGTATAATTTCCATTTTCAAAAAAGGACAACTGATTTGTCGTAAGATTCACTAATATTAAATGATCTGTATTAGCAAAAGCACTAACCGGTAGGATGAAAAGTAATAGTATGACGAAACATAACTTTTTCAGCTATATCCCCCCTCAGCGCTCACTATAATAAGTGGAATTAACATTACTTTGCTCTTATAAATGAAAACTATCCATTTACAATAACGCCCCCATTTACATGTATCATTTGTCCGGTAACATAAGATGAATCGCCAGACGCTAAGTATACGTATGCTGGCGCTAATTCATATGGTTGACCAGGTCTTTGCATCGGAACATTACTTCCAAACTGTGATACTTTTTTCTCATCAAAGCTTGATGGAATAAGTGGTGTCCAAATTGGTCCTGGCGCAACACCATTTACACGAATCCCTTTTTGCACTAACGATTGAGAAAGTGATCTTGTAAAAGCTACAATTGCCCCTTTCGTTGCGGAATAATCAATTAAAGTTTCATTTCCTTCGTATGCAACGATAGACGCGGTATTTATAATGACATCCCCTTGCTTTAAATGAGAAAGTGCGGCTTTCGCAACGTGAAAATAAGAAAAAATATTAATACGAAAAGTCTTTTCTAGCTGTTCTGCTGTAATATACTCTAGCCCTTGTTGCGGATATTGCTGCGCGACATTATTTACCAAAACCTGTAAACTACCTAGTTGCTGAACGGTCTCTTGAACAACATCTTTACAATGCTGTTCATTACTCAAATCCCCCGGCAACAATACACACTTTACACCTTCTTTTTCAACACGTTGTTTCGTCTCATTAGCATCTTCTTCCTCATCTAAATAAGCAATCGCAATATTTGCTCCCTCTTTCGCAAAAGCGATGGAAACAGCTCGTCCAATCCCACTATCTCCCCCTGTAATTAATACATTCTTTCCTTTTAACTTTTCGCTACCTTTATAATTTGGATCTTCAAACTGCGGAAGTGGATTCATTAATGATTCAATACCAGGCTGTTTATTTTGATGTTGCGCTGGCATTGTTACAAAGTTTTTTTGCTGCGGCATAGTTTCTTTCAACTCCTTTTCCTTATAATGTGCATAATAAAAACTGAAATTCACACATCATGTTACGATTAATATTCGAATTTAAGACACAAAATATGAATTGTTGTAAACTTTTTATGCAAAACTATTGCAAAATAGTTAAAAAACGAATATTATATATAACTGTTGTGAAAATTATTCGTAAACAGAAAGGATGTTTATATGTTTAACCTTTCAAAACATAAAACTTCTATTAAAACTGAAATTATGGCAGGTATTATTACCTTCTTAACAATGGCATATATCATTGTCGTAAACCCTGTTATCCTTGGAGATGCAGGTGTTCCATTTGAACAAGCATTTACAGCAACAATTATTGCTGCTGTTGTCGGAACATTATTTATGGCGATCTTTACAAACTTACCAATCGCAATTGCACCAGGTATGGGATTAAATGCTTACTTCTCTTACTCTGTTGTAAAAGCTCATGAAGGCATGACTTTCGCAATTGCATTCTCTGCTGTATTCGTAGCAGGTATGATTTTAATTTTGTTATCATTCACATCTTTCCGTACAAAATTAATGGAAGCAATTCCTGAAAACTTAAAACATGCAATTACTGCTGGTATCGGTCTTTTCATCGCCTTTATCGGTTTACGTTTAACAGGTATCGTTACAAAAAATGAAGCAAACTTAGTTGGACTTGGTGACCTTCACTCTGCTCCAGTACTACTAGCATTAGCTGGGCTTGGAATTACTATTATCCTTATGTCTCTAAATGTAAATGGCGCACTCTTTATCGGAATGCTATTAACTGGTATTATCGCTTTCTTCACAGGACAATTATCATTCTCAAACGGTGTTACATCAATGCCTGGATTACCAGAAGGAATTATCGTTTCAAATCCAATTACTGCTGTATCTGACGTAATTAACTACGGATTATACGGCGTTGTATTCTCATTCTTCCTTGTTACACTTTTCGATACAACAGGTACATTACTTGGCGTTGCACAACAAGGTGGATTTATGAAAGACGGAAAGCTTCCAAAAGCTGGACGAGCTCTTCTATCTGACTCATTCTCAGCAACAATCGGTTCTATGTTCGGAACAACACCATCAACAGCTTACATTGAATCATCTGCTGGTGTTGCAGCTGGTGGTCGTACTGGTTTAACAACTGTTACAGTAGCTATTCTATTCGCACTAGCAGCATTCTTCGGACCATTAGTAAGTGCTGTCTCTGGTGTATCAGCTATTACTGCACCATCACTAATTATCGTTGGTAGTCTTATGATGGGTTCAGTTCGCCACATCGATTGGGACGCATTTGATGAAGCATTCCCAGCATTCTTAGTAATCTTAAGCATGCCACTTACATCAAGTATCGCAACAGGTATCGCACTTGGATTTATTTCATATCCACTTATGAAAGTGGCAAAAGGTAAATTCCGTGCTGTTCACCCACTTGTGTATGTATTTGGAATTTTGTTTGCTTATCAATTGATTTTCTTACCACATTAAAAACCCTCTTTCTGAGGGTTTTTTTATTTACAAAAAACATTTGACAACCATACAGAATCATGGAATAATTCAAAATAGTTAAATATTCGATGTCTTATCAAGAGCAGGTGGAGGGATGAGCCCTACGAAGCCCGGCAACCGACCCATTTATGGGCACGGTGCTAATTCTTACAACACATTGTGTTGAAAGATAAGAGTAATATGATAAGACGTCTTTTCTATATGAAAAGGCGTTTTTTATTTTCACTCCCTCCTCTCTCTTCTTAGTTTAGGAGGGATTTTTTTATGAAAAAACTATGTTCCATCGTACTTATTTTTCTCTTATTTACATTAACAGCTTGTACAAATGAACAAGATGCTATCTCTTCACAAAAGCAACAAACTGTGAAGCAGGCAACTACAACGGTAGAAAAACAATTACAAACAGAAGTTCCAATCCAAATGAAGAAGCCATTAAAAATCGCATTAATTATGCAAATGTCCATCGGAACTTTTTCCTCTCAATATATTGAGGGCGTCAAAAAACAAGTTGAGCTATTTGGCGGCAGTGTACAAGTCTACAATTCTGATAATGATTTAGCAAAAATGGCTGCAAATTTAGATACTGCTATTAATTCAAAAGTGGATGGTATTTTAATTGATCATGGCCGTTCTGAAGCACTAAAACACGGAGTAGAAAAAGCATTACAGGCGAACATTCCCGTAGTTGCGTTCGATAACGATCTACGCTTGCCGGGTGTGACAATTATCGATCAAGATGACTATAGTCTTGCTTGGAAATCTTTAAAAACGTTAGCGGAAGATTTGAATGGACAAGGAAATATCGCAGTCGTATGGGTTGGCGGATTTGCTCCAATGGAACGCCGCAACGTTATCATTGATGCCTTTTATAAACGGTATCCAAATATAAAAGAAGTTGCAAGATTCGGTACTGCTAGTAATAACACACCGCTTGATACACAAACACAAGTAGAAGCTTTACTAAAGAAATATCCGAAAAAAGGCGATTTACAAGCTATTTTCGCTTCGTGGGATGAGTTTGCTAAAGGGGCTGTTAAAGCACTTGAACAAGCTGGCCGTACAGATATAAAAGTATATGGCATTGACTTAAGTAATGAAGATTTACAACTCATGCAAAAAGAAAACTCACCTTGGACTGCTACAGCGGCAACTGACCCAGCTGAAGTAGGTAAGGTTCAAGTACGATTTTTATACAAAAAAATTGCTGGTGAACAAACGCCAGATATTTATTCACTAGAACCTTATTTAGTAAAGAAAAATAGTTTACCGAAAGAAAATATAACAATGGATCAGTTATCAAAATATATAAACGGTTGGGGAGACTCAAAAGATGCATATTCCCCTTGGATGAAAAAATTAGAGAAGGAGAAAAAATGATGACGTTCTCTCTTCAAAACATTACACATTCTTATCATATCGCTACACCTGTTCTAGAAGATGTTTCTATTCATATTCAAAAAGGAAAAGTGCACGCTTTACTAGGTATGAACGGTGCCGGAAAAAGTACTTTACTAAAAATAGCAACTGGTGAAATTCAACCAGTTGCTGGCGATATAAAAATTGATAATCAGTCTGTTTCCTTTACTTCACCTCGAGATGCAAAAAAGCATGGTATTTCTTTCGTAACACAAGAAGTAGATCACGGACTTATTCCCGGATTATCTGTATTAGAAAATGTACTAATCGATCATTTAGCAATGCAAAATAAACTACTATTTTCAAAGTCCAAATTAGTCGCACTTGCTAAACAACATTTGCAAACTGTACAGGTAAATTTAAATGTTTCGGAAGATGTTTCAAACTGCTCATTACATGAAAAACAATTACTCCTTATCGCAAGAGCTTTATCTAACAATACAAATTATCTTTTATTAGATGAACCTACTTCTTCTCTTGGACCAAAAGAGGTTGAAACCTTTGGGAAACTATTAAAAGATTTAACAGCAAAAGGTATTGGCATTATCTTAATTTCTCATCGTTTATCCGAGATTCGAAATTTCGCAGATGATGTAACTGTATTACACAATGGGAAGGTTTCCCTTTCTGAAGCTATTACAAAGATTACAGATCAGCAAATTGTGGAAGCAATGACTGGAAAACAACTTACACTCCCTATTAATACAGCACCAAAACGCGGGAGCGAAGAATTATTTAAAGTACAAGAGCTTCAATTACGCGAAGATCATTCTCCCCTTTCTCTTACAATACGAAAAGGAGAAACTGTTGTTATATATGGATTAATTGGAAGCGGCAAAACAACACTTGCTGAAACGTTATTTGGTGCTCGTTATACTTATCGTGCAGAAATGGATGGCCAAAATATAACAATTAAAACACCCAGAGACGCGATTAAAGTGAAAATCGCACTTGTACCAGAAGAAAGAAGAAAGCAAGGGGTATTCCTTTCGGAAGATATTATAAGTCACACAAATTTACACCAATCAGGTTGGCGAAGAAAACAAACCGAATTAAATAATGCCACCACGGCAATTTCTTCTTTCAGCATTTCGCCAAATGACCCAAAAGCCTTTATTCATTCACTTAGTGGTGGAAACCAACAAAAAGTCTCAATTGCAAAGTGGGATGGATTCAAACCTAATCTATTTCTTTTGGATGAACCAACTAAAGGTGTAGACATCGCTGCAAAACAAGACATTTTTCAATTCATTCGCAGCATTACAGAAAACGGAAGTTCCGTAATTTATTTCACAGGAGAACAAGATGAAGCACTACATATCGCTGATCGCATTCTTATACTGGCGAACGGAGAATTTGTAGGTGAATACTTACCAAACGAACTATCTCCTGAACAGCTTTTACATTTATCTGAAGGGAGTTATTCCATTGAATCTCGTTCATAAAACTAAAAAACCAGATTTACCTACTCATCTTTTTTATCAATTCAGTACAATTGCTATTATTATAGGTGTTACAATTTTTTTCTCTATCGTCAATGATTCTTTTTTAACCTACAACAATATTAGTGATATTTTACGTTCTATTTCTATCGTAACGTTACTTGCGATCGGTGTTACCTTTACATTGATTGTAGATGGATTTGATTTATCGGTCGGCTCTACCGCTAGTTTAGCAACAATTGCCGCTGCTTCTTGTCTCGTTTTATATCGACAAGAACTATTAGTCACACTCCTTGTTCCTATTCTTTGTGGACTATTAGTTGGGTTACTAAATGCACTGCTCGTTATCCGAATTAAACTACCAGATTTACTAGCTACATTAAGTATCATGTATATCGTTAATGGACTACACTTAACATTTTCAAAAGGATCTTCAATTTATGAAGGAATGTCTGGCGCCAAAGGACATTTTATTCCCTCCTTTTTATTTATCGGTCAGGGTTCTATTTTCGGAATTCCAGTCCCTGTCATTATCATGCTTATCGTCGTTTTAATTGCACATCTATTTTTAGAAAAAACAACGTACGGTCGTTTCTTTTATATGACTGGTGGGAATCAAGAAGCTGCTAGATTAGCTGGTATTCCTACTAATCGTTACCGGGTATATGCTTATATGATTAGTGGTTTACTAGCTTCTATTGGCGGCATTATTCTATGCAGCCGCGTTGGAACAGGACAAGTTTCAGCTGGCGCTCCATTATTAATGGATGCAGTCGCAGCTGCCTATATCGGTTACGCAATGTTCGGTGCTAAGAAACCAAATATAGTCGGAACATTCCTCGGCTCAGTATTAATCGGAATTATACTAAATGGCCTCACAATGATGAACGTTCCTTATTATGCACAAGATATCATTAAAGGCAGTATTTTAATTACAGCTTTAGCCTTTTCATTTATTAAAAAGAAGCTTAAATAAAAAGAGAGCATCGAATTCGATGCTCTCTTTTCCCTTTGCAACAATCACACGAACTACTTTCAAAACAAGAAGTAAAAGACCGTTCACTATCGCTGCAATCCCTAAAGAGACGGCTATCATCAGCTCTCCCATTCCGTTATTCAATACAAACATAACAGAAGAAATGAAAGCCAAAATAAACAATATTAACGTTGGTATATATTTAATAACTGGCTTCTTATATGACTTTTGTGAAAGAAGAAACGTAATTACCAACGTCATAATGAAAACAAAATATACGGCGAATAAAAAAATCATATGCAAGCCTCCTCTACGTCCAAACTACTTAAAAGAGATTAGGAACCTTTAATATTTCTTATTCACCTGTAATTCTTTACTATACTTTTGAATGAAAACTGACGAAATAACCATTACCATCCCTACGCTACACCCAATAAGCTGATTCAGTAGCATCTCATCATGTATGAGCCAGCGAAGTAGAAATACCCCTCCAAAAATAAGCATTGCAGTAAATCCGGTATGTCTAAGCCTTTTATATACATTTTCCATATGTATCACCTCTTCACATACCATCATCCATATTATGCTATACAACCATCAAGTAACTGGATCGTCCTCTGACAATATGCAGCTACCTTTTGATCATGTGTAACAACTAGCACTGTTTTTCCTTCTTTGTTAATCTCTTGTAAAATACTCATAATTTTTTCCCCATTTTCTTGATCAAGAGCACCAGTCGGTTCATCAGCAAGTATAATTTTTGTATCTTGTGCTAAAGCCCTTGCTATTGCTGTTCTTTGCTGTTCTCCTCCTGATAACTCGTAAGGATATTGGTTAATATGCCTCTCAAGCCCTACCATTTTCAGCATTTCTTTTGATATTTTCATACGTTTCTTATGAGAAATTCTTCTATATACAAGCGGAAGCATTACATTTTCAACAACTGTATAATCATCGAGTAGCGAAAAGTTTTGAAACACAAATCCAACTTCCTTATTTCTATACTTATGATAGTTTGACTTTAATGTACTCGTATCCACGCCATCTAAAAAATACTTTCCAGTAGAGGGGCTATCAATTAAGCCAATAATGTTAAGCAAGGTTGATTTCCCTGAACCAGATGGTCCCATAATGGCTATCATTTCGCCTTTTTCTATTGTAATATTAATATCTTTTAAAGCACTAAAATTATTCTTTCCGTATCCCTTAGCCACATTTGCGAGCTGAATCATCTATAACACCTCTTTCATATATGTATTTTTTATTTTTAGTACATTGAAATAAATGATTGCATATATAACGAAGATCATTACAAGTGATAAAGCACCTATAACAACCAATGATTCTATAGAGACTTGTAACGTTCCAAAGAAAGATACTATACTATTTTCTAGCCCTTTCTGAATTTCAATTACTCCGCTATTCTCCCATTGAAAATACAAAATTCCTATACATATAGATAAAACGAATAACAACATATACTCAATAACAAACGGAAGACATAGTTGAAAAGTACTTCCTCCTAATGCTGATTTAATAGAAATATTTTTACGTTCCATATAAAGCGTGGCCATTAATGTTAATAAAATAGATATAAATGAAAAAGATAAGACTGTACCGCTTAATAATAAGGGATATGACATATTATCAATGCCTTGCTTTTCATTTTCTAATAATTTATTCGGATTTGTAACATAATACGAATAGCCCTTACCTTCTGTTACCTTTAATACTTTCTTTTGAAATTCATTTATATTTATCTTCCCATTTGTTTCTATAATTAACCCATTGTATAAAAGTTCTACACTATAGAACTCTATTTCTTCTGTTCCAATTGGTAAAATCGCCATGTCATCTAATAATGTAATACGATTATCCGATATTTCACCGCTTCGAGGATATGTAAATGCTGAATTTTTTTCTAAAAAGCCAATTACTTTTAGTTTCATTTTTCCAGATGGTATGATATCACCAATAGATGCCTTTCCTTTATAATTAGCACCTAATATAACAGGTCTACTATCAAATACTGATTTATGAAATTCCGATTCCTCAAAATATCTTCCTTGTGAAATTGGTATATGAAAGTATTTATTAATATCTTTATCAACAATAAGAGTCTTTATCGTTCCATTTTCTTCTTTTAAACTAAGTGAATAGTTACGGAACAAATAATTAGTTTTATTTGTTATTGGTATCGTATTAGATAACCCTTGAATGAAATGTTGATAATCACTTTTCGCTTTTTCTTCGCTAAACAATGTGATATCTTGCGTCGCATAAAGTTCATAGAAATTTTTATGAGTCGATAAATTATTTGCTAACGTCATCATTTTTCGATATCCCGAAAGATTACTAACAAATTCTATTGCTGAAGAAAATGCAATAATTAAAGAAATTACTATAATCAAACTTGGTAACAACCGTTTTTTTACAGACTGTATAGAATCAAATATAAAAAACATGAAGACCTCCTACGTTCTTAAATGTTTTCCGGGATATATATTTATAATGTGCTTGATTGGAATTACAGTAACAAAAATTGTAAGAAAAATTTCAAAAACAACATTGCATATCAATACATATAGTGTTAACGGTTTTACTAAGTATGTCTGAAAATAAGTATGAATTGTTCCCGAAAATATTTCTAACGTAATAAAAACTAAGAACATCGCTGCGAAAGAAATAAACAAAATTTGAATATATAGTTCGTAGTAAATAGATATATTAGAAGCACCTACTGCTTTTTTTAATGAAATCTCTCTTTCTTTTTTATAAATCCAAAATAAAACCGCAGAAATTCCAGAAACAATTGCAACAAGAATGAATTTATAATAATACTTATTTGCTGGATCTATATGTGTCACATGTAGTTCCTGAAGATCTCGTTCATTCAGTATTTGAACATCTCCCGAAAGCACTTCTTTACTCCTACCCATAAACTTTTTTATTTCGTTATGAATAGATGATGTAGGATTAACAACTGTTAATTGTAATTGTTTACTCGCGATAATACCTTTTTTAGATATAGTAGGTAAGTTTTGAAGTGGAACGTATATGCCTGCTACACCGACGTCACTGTCTTTTCTCGATATAGTTCCTATTTTTTTATATGTATCATCAAATTCATATAACTCCTCTACATTCGTTTGATCGCCAACAACCATATCGTTTACATTTTCACGATGAAAATATTGTCCTTCAGAAATATATGGCTTCCAATAATAATCATCTTTTAAGTTCACAGCTATGATCTTTGTTGCCCCTGAACTATTTAATGCTTTTAAATGCTCTACGTAAATATCACTTTTAACAAAAGTATCTTGTATGAAGGGAATTATCTCTTCCAATTCAGTTGCATTCGCTATCGGAACAGTTAAAATTTGATTCTTCTCTGGAAAACCGATTTGAAAAGCAGATATAAAGTTTCGTTTAGACTCTGTTAAAAGTGCGGCTATTGATATAGAAAGAAAAGAAATAAAAAATGCCATAAGAAGAATGACTGAAAACAGTTTGTTGTTTTTTATATTTTTAAAAGCTAAATACATGTCTCTGCTCCTTTTAGATAAGAAGGAGATGATGAACATCCCCTTCTCCTTATCCAAATATTTATAAAGACAACTTTTTAATGCTTTTTACCACTGTAATCGTAAGTTACCATTACTATCAAAAGTACCTTTGTGTGTATCTTCTTGATAGTCATTATTCTCATTAGCATAATGCTCAGAGTATAGTCCTTTTGCACCAAAGGCGTTATATGCACCATTACTCACAGTTGCGTTTAATGCTCTTCCAGATTCATGGGATCCTAATTTATCTGAAGCGCTTTCAATATATGAATTATTTCCATTTGATTTAATAAAAGAAATTGCTACTGAACAACGAGATGCATTTTGATTCGTAGTAGTTTGAGCTCTGTAAGATAGTAGGTTACCGCTTTTGTGACCGCTTAGAGTTGGATAGAATGCACTTGTTGAGATTGATGTTGCTAATAATACTAAAGTCGTAATTGAAAAAACTTTTCCTTTCATTAACAATCACCTCATAAATTTAATACTTTAGTAGCGCTACATCATCATAATATCCTTCAAATAAATTCTCCTCAATAAGACACCCCTATGTTTTACAAACTCTTTAAACACTTAAACATTTATACATTTTTAAAAAGTAACGGATAAGCAAGCAATACAAAAAAGACTGCAGAGAACCCCATCTCCACAGCCTAATACTTATTTTTGCAAAAACGCCTTTAAATCTGCAAATTGTCTCTTTGCATCTTCATAACCTTGCTCATATAAACTTTGTAATTTAGCCGTATCCTTTTCCATACGATCTACTTGAAGCGGTACTTCTGGACGAATAACAAATAAATTACCCGCTTGTTCTTCTTTTTCAATGTAGTGAAGTGTTTCATTATACACTTCATAACGATTTAGCATCGTGTTAACAAGATTCGGATATTTTTTATAAGCTTTCGCAGCAACCCATCCAAATCTTGATTTTTTCTTTGCGTAACCGTGATTTCTTGTTAAAATTACGACTGATTTTTTAAATCCATCTTCCTGTGCTTTACGAACTGGAATCGGATCTGAAATCCCGCCATCTAATAATTGCTTACCACGGTAATTTACTACTGGTGCAATGAAAGGTAATGAACTAGAAGCTTGTAATAAATTTAGTGCATCGTCATTCGTTCCCTCTTTTTCAAAATAAACAGACTGTCCTGTTTCACAATCCGTCGTTCCTACAAGAAAACGCTCGGGGCTATTAAAGTATGTTTCAAAATCAAACGGCACATGCTTTTCTGGAATTTCATGAAAAATGAAATCCATATCAAATAGCTGGCGTTTTCTCCATAAATTTTTATACGATAAATATTTCGGATGTGATGCATAATCAATATTTACTGTTTTATTTCTATTTCTTTGTCTGGAAAGATACGACGCTGCATGACAAGCACCAGCTGATACACCGATTACATATGGAAAATATAAATCTTGTTCCATAAAGTATTCTAATATCCCGCCCGTATATACACCACGCATACCGCCGCCTTCTAATACTAATCCCGTATTTTCAAGCATGTTATTCTCTCCTCTTTATATATTGACTCTTTAATTATTCACTATGTTAAGTATCTGTTTCTATTATATATGAGTTCCTTTAGAAATTATATTCAAAAGGCTTGAAATAAAGGAGTTTTTTCTTCCAATTATATTTCCAAATGATCGGAGACATCCTTTATAAACCTTTGAATAAAATCTTGTTCTTCTTTCGTATATCTATCTAAGAGTAACAGCCACTTTTCTTCAGCTTGTTTATGCAATTTATCATGAGCTTTATATATTTCATTTCCGCTTTCCGTTAAGCGAAAGAAAATTTCTTTTTGATTGTCTAACATTTGCATCTTCTCAACGAATTTCTTTTGGAACAACTTTGTACAAACTTTAGAGATTGCGCCCTTCGTCATTCCCATTTCTATCGTAATTGCCGTTACATTCATCAGACCATTCTTCCCGATACACTCGATTACATGTAACTCAGATAAAGACATACCACTTACACCTGTCTCACGAAGAAATTTCTCATTTTGTCCTTTCAAATGTTCTTCTTTTTTATGCAAAAGTGTACGAATGTCTGAAAGTATCTCCATTTGTTTCGTTGCATAATCCAATCCGTTCGCCTCCTAAGTTTCCAAAGAAACAATTTAACTATATACCATTTTAAAATCATTTTTTCATATTTACAAGTGAGAAAAACATGTTAAAATAAATTTAGTTTCCAAGGAAACTAAATTACAAGGAGGTTAACATGATGAAAAAATCCAAACTACATTTCATTTTATATGTTGTCTGTATGAGTGCCTTACTCGGTTCCTTCGCTCAAAATATTTACACACCTATCTTGCCTATGATTCAAGGTTCTTTTCACACTTCTCTATATCTTGTCAATTTAACAGTTTCACTTTTCACATTCGTTCTTGCAATTATGCAGCTCGTATATGGGCCTTTAATTGACACAAAAGGGAGAAAATCTGTCCTTATCCCTAGTTTAATCATCAGTACAATTGGTTCAATTGGATGTGCTTTTTCGGGGAACATTTATTTATTTCTCTTTTTTAGGGCTGTTCAAGCTATAGGAATAGCAGCTATCCCTGTAGTTGCAGCAACAATTATTGGCGATTTATTTGAAGGAAAAGACCGAGGAGAAGCAATGAGCCTGTATCAAATGTTACTTGCTCTCGCACCTGCGATTGGCCCTCTCATTGGTGGTTATCTCGGCAGTATAAATGGCCACGTATCCGTATTTCTCTTTTTATCTATACTTGGCATTCTCTTATTAATGATAAATATTTCACTACTTCCAGAAACAAAACCAACTGTAATTAAGCAACCACAAGTAAAAAAGAATTACAAGTTTATCTTAAAAAATAAAACTGGATTTTCTATTACTCTTATTGGCTTTATTCAATTTTGTATTTACTTTTGCTTCCTCGTTTTTTTACCGAGTATTTTAACAAATTCATTTCATTTAACTGTAAATGAAATTGGTCTTATGTTTGTACCAATGTCTCTTTCTATCATGCTAGGAAGTTTTTGCTACAAGTTTTTGCAAAAACGCCTCACAACAAAGCAAGCTTTATTTATTACGAGTTTCTTCAATATTATATGTGTCGTTTTATTCTCTTTCACATATAGCATCAATATCCCATTCATCATTATCGTTACATCTTTGTACGGTTTTAGTATGGGACTTTCTATGCCAACTCACACTACTTTATTAACGGAAGAATTCGTACAAGAACGCGCAACTGCTATCGGTATGTACAACTTCATCCGCTATCTTGGTATGGGCACAGGGCCACTTATAGGTGGATTTCTTTTATTTAACCAAAATTACTTTTGGATTTTCTTCCTAGGTGCAATTACATTTCTATTTATCATTTTATACTCACTGAAAATGATAAGTTTTCAGGCTGTACAAAAAGCAAAATAGAGACCTACCAATGGTCTCTATTCTAGACTCTTTGATCCGCAACGATATGAATATCAATATACTTTGTTTGCCTCATAATTTCATTTACAATTGACCCTTTTCGAATTTCTTCCCACCTTGTTCTTGCTGATTGTCCAAGTAAAATTTGCGTTACTTGTAGTTTTTTCGCGACTTCAATAATAACATCCGCTGGCTTTCTTCCCTTTGCTTCTTCTAATACAAAACTTGCATCAAATTGATTCGTTAGCGACTTCCACTCTTCAATCGTTTGCTTTTTCCCCGCTGAAAGAGAATCTATATTTTCTCTTTCAACATTTAATACATACAATTCAGCGTTTAACCGATCAGCCATGCGCCATCCCCGTCTTATTAATTTCTCTGCCGTTGAACTGTACTGTACACAAACGAGAATTTTTTCTTTCACTCCGATTGGTTCTATCACTGTTTGACTAATCTTTTCGTCCATATCGTCAGCGACTTCCCGAAGTGATAATTCTCTTAGTGCTCCTAAATTATTAAGCGTAAAAAAATTTTGTAAGCTTTGCTGAATTTTTTCTTCTTTATATATTTTTCCATCTACTAGTCTCTTCCTTAATACCTCGGGCGTTGCATCAACGAGCTGAATTTCATTTGCTTTTTGTAAAATAAAATCTGGAATTCGTTCTCTTACTTTTACATTCGTAATTTGAGCTACAATATCATGAACACTTTCTAAATGTTGAATATTAAAAGCTGATAATACGGATATACCAGCCTCTAGTAACTCCTGTACATCCATATAACGTTTCTTATTTTTAGAACCAGGAACGTTACTATGCGCAAGTTCATCCACTACCACTACTTGCGGCGCACGCTTTATAATTCCTCCCACATCAAGTTCATAAAACACTTTCCCTTTATACTCTATTTCTTTTAAAGGAACCTTTTCTAAATCAGCAATTGCGTCTTCCGTCTCTTTTCTTCCATGCGTTTCAATTAAACCAATTACAATATCCATACCGTCCTTTTTCATTTCTCTAGCATCATAGAGCATTTTATAACTTTTCCCTACACCTGGAGCTGCTCCTACATATAGCTTTAACTTTCCACGATTTTGCTGACGAATATATTCTAAATATTCCTCTGGCGTTCGCCTTTGAAACTTCGGTTCATAATCATCTGCATACAAAATAAACACTACCTTTCATTCGAAACAACGCTACCTCAATCCGTTAGATTGAGGTAGCACTGTTACTATTTCATTAGTTTTTGTAATTCTAAATTTAACTTTAAGACGTTTACGCGGGTCTCTCCAAATAAACCAAGTGCCGCACCTTCCGTTTGATCCTTAATCAATTGATTTAGCGTTTCTTTCGGAATATTCGTTAATTTAGAGATACGATCCACCTGAACAGAAGCTGCCTGCGGACTAATGTCAGGATCAAGCCCTGAACCTGAATTTGTCACTAAATCGATTGGTACTTCTGTAACTGGAACACTCGGATTTTGTTTCTTCCACTCTTCAATACTTTTCTCTACTCGTTTCTCTAAATCTGGATTAGACGGTGCATAGTTATTTGAACCAGACGCTTCTGCTTTATATTCAATACTAGAGACACGCCCATGAAAATAACGTGGATCTGTGAAATTTTGACCGATTAATTTAGAACCAATCACTTCATTTTTATCATTATATATTAGACTTCCATCCGCATTATCCTTCATCACTGCTTGTGCAATACCAGTAACAATAAGCGGATATACAAGTCCACACAACACTAAAAATGTAAAAGTAATACGGATGATTGGTGATAGTATACTTTGTTTCTTCTCCATCTTTTTCCCCTCTTCCTTATATGAACAAGCCGACAATCATATCAATTACCTTAATCCCAATGAACGGAACGATAACTCCGCCAAGCCCATAAATAAGTAAGTTTCGGCTAAGTAGTGCATTCGAGCTCATCGGTTTATATGCGATACCTTTCATCGCTAACGGAATGAGTAATGGAATAATAACAGCGTTAAATATTAATGCTGATAGAATCGCTGACAGTGGTGATGTTAATTTCATAATGTTCAATGCTTCCATTTGCGGAATCGCAAGTGTAAACATCGCCGGAATGATTGCAAAATATTTTGCGATATCATTTGCAATACTAAACGTCGTTAACGCACCGCGTGTCATTAACAATTGCTTACCGATTCCTACTACCTCAATAATCTTCGTTGGATTCGAATCTAAATCAATCATATTGGCTGCTTCTTTCGCAGCTGTTGTACCACTATTCATCGCTAATCCAACGTCAGCCTGTGCTAATGCCGGCGCATCATTTGTACCATCACCTGTCATCGCCACGAGTTTTCCTTTATCTTGCTCCGCTTTAATAACAGCAATTTTATCTTCTGGCTTACACTCGGCAACGAATTCATCTACTCCAGCTTCTTTTGCAATCGTTGCTGCTGTTAATGGGTTATCCCCTGTACACATAACCGTTTTAATCCCCATTTGACGCAACTGTTCAAAACGTTCACGCATACCAGGTTTTACTGTATCTTTTAAATAGATTAAACCGTAAATACGATTGTTCACTGCAACTACAAGTGGTGTTCCGCCCTCTTTCGAAATGAAATCTGCTTTTTGATTTACATCTTTCGGAATCGTTCCACCTTGTGACTGAACCCACTCAATCACGCTACCGACAGCACCTTTTCTCACTTTCGTTCCGTCCTGTAAATCAACACCACTCATTCTCGTTTCTGCTTTAAATGGAACAAACTCACCTTGTTCTGCAAGTTCTCTATTATATGATATAGATTTTGCTTGCACATACTCGATAACAGATCGACCTTCTGGTGTTTCATCTAAAACTGAGCTAATAGCAGCCCATTTTCCAACTTGCTCAATCGTTTCATTTCCTACAGGTAATAATGTATGAGCCATTCGGTTCCCGAAAGTAATCGTACCCGTTTTATCTAAAATAATTGTATTAATATCACCCGCAGCTTCTACTGCTTTCCCTGACATTGCTAACACATTAAACTTTGTCACGCGGTCCATCCCGGCAATACCAATCGCTGATAATAATCCACCAATTGTCGTTGGAATTAAACAAACTAACAAAGCGACAAGTACAGCTGTATCAATTTGAAATCCTAAATAATTTGTAAAAATCGGCAGCGTCACAACAACGATTAAGAAGATAAGCGTTAAACTCGTTAATACTGTATTTAAAGCAATTTCATTCGGCGTTTTTTGACGAGCAGCTCCTTCTACTAACGAAATCATTTTATCAATAAATGATTCACCAGGATTACTCGTAATGACAATCGTGATCTCATCACTTACAACCATCGTACCGCCTGTCACGGAACAAAAATCACCGCCCGCTTCTTTTATTACAGGAGCTGATTCCCCCGTAATCGCAGATTCATCGACAGACGCTAATCCTTTTATGACTTCCCCATCACTTGGAATCATTTCTCCTTGTTTTACAATAACAACATCACCTTTTCTCAGATCAGTTGCTGAAACTTGAACAATGTCCCCATTTTCTTTTACAACATTGGCAAACACATCTTTCTTCGACTGTTTTAAAGAATCGGCTTGCGCTTTCCCCCGCCCTTCCGCTAACGCTTCTGCAAAGTTAGCAAATAAAACTGTAAATAATAGAATGAGAGAAACTGTTATATTAAACCATCCTGGTACACTACTAGAATGACTTGGAAGAAAAGATAAAATGAACGTAATGATAAATCCAATTTCTACAACGAACATAATCGGATTCTTTATCATGACTTTCGGATTCAATTTCGCAAAGGACTGTTTCATCGCATGTTTCACGATATCACGATCCATCGTTTTCGCTTGTCTAACTTCATCTTCTACAGCATGTATTTGTGACTCATTTACTCTTTTTTCTTTTACTACTACCGGTCTCATCATTTACCCTCCATTACTTCAATGTAAGAAATTCTGCGATTGGGCCTAGTACTAACATCGGGAAGAATGTTAATGCACCGACAATCACAATCGTTCCGATGAAGATACCACCAAACAAACTATTATCAGTACGGAATGTTCCGATCGTTTCTGGTACTACCGTCTTTTCTTTCAACGAAGCTGCAACAGCTAGCATCGTAATTAAACTGAAATAGCGGCCTAAAAACATCACTAAACCAGTTGTAATATTCCAAAACGGTGTATTATCCGATAATCCTTCAAATCCAGATCCGTTATTCGCAGCTGACGATGTATATTCATATACCACTTGCGTCAAACCGTGGAAACCGGAATGAGAAATAGCATCCGTTCCTAAATTTGTTGAAAGAGCTAATGCTGAAAATCCTAAAATAAGCAATGGATGAAATAGTATCGTTACTGCGATTAATTTCATTTCCTTACCTTCAATTTTCTTACCTAAAAACTCCGGTGTCCGTCCAACCATCAATCCAGATATAAAGACTGCGATAATCGCATACATAATAATGTTCACAAAGCCTGCTCCAACGCCGCCGTATACTGTATTTAACATCATATTTACGAGTGGAACTAACCCGCCAATTGGTGTTAACGTATCATGCATCGTATTCACAGCACCTGTTTCGGCAGCTGTCGTTACTGTTGCGTATAGGGAAGAAAATACTGTTCCAAATCGTACCTCTTTTCCTTCAGTACTTCCTTGTATATGTTCAATCCCCATTCCATTTAACGCTGGATTTCCATGTAGTTCAGATGTCGTAATCGTTATAAACCCTAGTAAAAACACCATGAATAGTGATACAAAAAGAATACGACCTTGTTTTTTATTTCCTACCATTCGTCCGTACGTAAATGGAAGTGCTGTTGGCAATAACATCATAAGCATCATTTGCAAAATATTACTCATTTGTCCTGGATTTTCAAAAGGATGTGTAGAGTTTGCTCCGAAAAATCCACCGCCGTTATTTCCAAGTTCCTTAATGGAAACAAATGATGCAACTGGCCCGCGTAATATACTTTGTTTCGCGCCATCAATCGTTTGTGCCGTAACTGCACCGTCTAACGTTTGTGGTACGCCAAATGCGACAAAGACTAGCGCCGCAATAAATGCGATAGGAAGAAATACTCTCGTTAATGCTCTCGTAAAATCAACGAAAAAGTTACCGAGTTCTTTTCCAGCGAGCCCTCTTATAAATGCCATAACGAGTGCTAACGTCGTTGCCGGTGCTGCAAACATTAAAAATGTAATTCCGATTAATTGTGATAAATAAGATAAACCATTTTCACCGCTATAATGCTGTAAGTTTGTATCAGCCATAAAACTAATTGCTGTATTAAAAGCGAGCGTAGGCTCCATTCCTTCAATGTGTGCTGGATTTAATGGCAATACTCCTTGCAGTCTGAAAATGAAATATACGACAACAATCATAAATCCATTTAATAAAACTAATGACAACGCGTACTGTTTCCACGTTTGATTGTATTCTTTTACACCCGTAATTTTAAAAATAATTTTTTCAAAAGGCCCGAATACTTTATCTAGCTTTTTACTACCTTGAAAGGCTTTCTCTAAATAAATTCCCGTTGGCTTTGCCACAAGAATAAACAACAGCATTGTAATAACGACTGCGACCCAGATCATAATGAATGACTCCCCCTAATTAAAACTTTTCCGGATTTAGTAATGCATACACTAAGTACAGCGTAATTGCTCCAACAATAACCGATAAGGCAATCGTCATGATCGCTTCCCTTCTTTCACAACTTTATCTGACCAACTTGCAAGACTTGCCATCGATGCGACTAATACAACAAAAATCCCGATCATTACAACATCTAACATAGCCATCCCTCTCTCTTTTGTAAAAATTTACCATTAAAATATTAAAAAAGAACACTGAGCTCTACTCAGTGTTCAAAAAATGAACAACAAAAAGTAAACCTCCTCTCTAAACGCTTACGAGGTTAGCTGTCGGATTCGGGCCTAAAGAGTAGCCCTACTTTCAAAACTGAAAGATTCACCCCAAGTGACAATGCACAAAATTGGTTCCCCCGCTCCATTTCTGGAACTCAGCGATTTTAGGTTTTTTTGGAAATTTTATGAATGATTTATGAGAGTAAATATACTCCTCTATATTTAACTTGTAAAGAGGCAAATTACCTAAAATAAGAAAATATACACCTATTTAAACGCTTACATTAAGTGTTATTAATATTCTTTCACCTGTTTTCTCGTTATTTCTTTCTTTTTCACAGAAATGACCTTTTAAATATGAAATAAAAAGAGCGAATGACATGAAGTGCATAGCTTGTTGCACTCAGCATTCGCTCTTTTTTCATCGACTATTTATTCTCCACGCAAAAATGCGCGCAAATTTCTCCCGCGAATATAAACTTGTGACAATTCTGCATGTAGCTGCTCATATTCGATAACATCTGTTTTTAAATATAAAGCGTCTTTCGATGGCAATATAATATAGGGCCTTGGAAAAATAGGATCAAGTACCACCAATTCTTGAACTCGCTCTACCGATACCGCCCAACGATTCGCTATATCTCCTAGTAACAACACTTTCATCTTCTTTTCCCCCGCCCTATTCAAAAAATAAAAAAGAAATATTATCACAATTCGTAAACACGACAAAGGTAGCTCCAATTGTTTCATAGAGCCTCGCTGGATAGCGTTTATTCCTTGTAACAACAGTAATAGGTGCTTGAAAAGAAAAGCGAATGTGTTCTGTAAAGAAACTAATAATCGGAAGCTCATCCCCTAGTAAAATCACCTTCTTAATACACTCGCAAATACTAGTAAAATCCTGCTCCTTACTACAACTATACGTCCAATCAAATCCACAATCCCTAACTTCAGCCGCTATCTCTTCATTTGCTGTAAAAATAATTAACTCATGTTGAAATGCTACTAAATCTCTTAAACTATTTACCTTGCTTTCTTCTCCAACACAAATAAGTGTTAGTTCCATGTACCTCATCCTCCTTAGCATAAAAGAACTCAAATATAGATTGATATTCCCCTATACTAATCAGATCGATGAAGTGATGTATCCATCATGGCACCGCCCTCTCTCAAGACGCTTACGAAGTTAGCTGTCGGATTCGGGCTTTGAGAGTAGCCCTACTTTCAAAATTGAAAGATTCACCCCAAGTGACACTGCACAAATTGGTTCCTCCGCTCCATATAATTGGACTCAGCGTATTACAAAAAATGTATTCTGGCTGATATATTACTCCTGTAATTGGAAAAAGTAAATAGAAAAAAAGCCAGTTATAAAACTGACTTTTCACTTACTTACACACGCATTTTATTCACTTTATATGCAAAATGATTCGTCGGTCCATGACCACTTCCAATATGTAGCGGCTCTTCAATTGCTATACTAATAAATCGTTTTGCTTCTTGTACTGCCTCTTCAATCGAGTAGCCTTTCGCAAGTCCTGCTGTAACTGCTGAAGCAAATGTACAGCCGCTTCCGTGCGTTTGTTTTGAAGGAATTCGCTCACTTCTAAATTCAATAAACTCTTCTCCATCAAAGAGTAAATCGATTACTTCATTACCTTGATATTCTGCATGTCCGCCCTTCATAAGTACATATTTCGCACCTAATTCATGCAGTAATTTTGCAGCCTCTTTACTATCTTCAACGTTATGAATTTCCAGCCCAGTTAGCACTTCTGCTTCTGGAACATTCGGTGTTATAACCGTTGCTACTGGTAATAAATATTCCTTTAATGCTTGTACTGCTTCTTGTTGTAATAATGATGCCCCGCCCTTAGCGATCATAACAGGGTCTAGTACAATATTATTCCAGCCAAACTTCTTAATCTGTTCTGCTACAATTTGAATAATTTCACTGCTAAATAACATTCCTAGTTTCACAGCATCTGGTGTTAAATCCGTACCAATTGAATTCAACTGTTCCGTAATACCTTCTAAAGGAACTGGATATACCCCTTGAACGCCAAGCGTATTTTGAGCAGTAATTGCCGTAATAGCCGTCATTCCGTACACACCAAGCTCTTGGAATGTTTTTAAATCTGCTTGGATTCCAGCACCGCCTCCGCTATCAGAACCTGCAATTGTTAAAGCTTTATTTACTTTCATCCCACTCATCCTTTTCTATCCAAAATAGCGATGATAAATTGTTTTTGCTTCGCTTATATTTTTCGTTCCATGTACAAGTACACGACCATCTTTAAAAGCAACTAATCTCTTTTCTTCCACAGAAAATGATAATAAATATGGATTTACATTTAAATCATTCACACGATCATTCAGCAGCCCTTTGTATCGTTCAAAATCCATTTCCTCTTTATGAGGTGGTCTAATTTGAACTGTATTTCTCCCGCATAAAACTGCTGTTTTCGATGTGTTTTCTTTATTTAAATAAGGATATAATGCATTCTCTCCGCACGAAGGACAATTGTGTTTACGAAGCTTTTGCACATTCATACATGAATATTCATTTTTCCATACATCAAACGACACAAGTCCCTCTCGAAGTGATTCGTAATCTTCCACTAATAGTTTAAGAGCTTCCGTTACTTGATGAGAAACGACGAGAGATACAGCGGGCGATATAATGCCAGCTGTATCACATGTCGCACCGCCAAGCGGAATCGATTGTAATAAACATGATAAACATGGCGTTTTACTAGGAAGAATTGTGTAAGAAAGGCCGTAACTCCCTACACATGCTCCGTAAATCCATGGAATAGCATATTTTTGTGCTATATCATTCACAATAAAACGTGTTTCAAAATTATCAGTTGCATCAATCATTACATCAACGTCTGTAACAAGCTCTTCTAATTCCTCAGCTGTTACATCTTGAACGAGCGCTTCTACTCTTACTTCACTATTAATCTCTTCCAAACGCTTCTTTGCTGCTACAGCCTTCGGAAGATTATTTTCCACATCACTCTCTGCATACAATTGCTGCCTTTGTAAATTACTCCAATCAACATAATCCCGGTCAACAATCGTTACTGTACCAACACCAGCTCTTACAAACATTTCTGCATTTGCACTACCTAATGCACCTGCGCCGATAATGAGTACATGCTTTTCTCTTATTTTTTGCTGGCCTTCTTCCCCAATCGGAGAAAATAGTTCTTGGCGAGAATATCGATTATTCAACTACGCTCATTCCTTCTAAAGGACTACTTGCCGTCGCACAACGCTTACGTGCAATACGACCTGCTTCAAATCCTAAACGACCTGCTTCAATACTTAATTTCATTGCTTGTGCCATTTTAATAGGATCTTTTGCTCCTGATACAGCTGTATTTAATAACACGCCATCTGCTCCTAATTCCATCGCAAATGCCGCATCAGCCGGGCTACCGATACCAGCATCAACGATAACTGGTACTTTCGCTTGTTCAATAATGAAGCTCAAATTCAATGGATTTACAATACCAAGTCCTGATCCAATTGGAGATGCTCCTGGCATAATCGCATGCACGCCAAGTTCTTGTAATTTACGTGCTAATACAACATCATCAGATGTGTACGGAAGTACGATAAATCCTTCTTCCAGTAACATTTCAGATGCCTTTAACGTTTCTACCGGATCAGGTAATAACGTTCTATCATCACCAATAACTTCTACCTTTATCATGTCACAAAGCCCAGAAGCTTTTGCTAATTTTGCAATACGAACAGCCTCTTCAGCATTTTTTGCTCCGGCTGTATTCGGTAATAACGTATATTTTTTTACATCAAGTTTCTCTAATAAATTAGGCTGCTTTGCATCAAATATATCCATACGACGTACTGCGAACGTTAAAACCTCAGCCTCAGATACATCAATTGCCTTTTGCTGCACATCAAAATCAGGGAATTTTCCTGTTCCTAATAAAAGTCTAGAATGAAATGAAAATGGTCCAATGTTTAACATAATCAACCGCCTCCTACGAAAGTTACAATCTCAATTTGGTCTCCATCAAAAACAGATGTATCTGTATGATCATCTTTTTGTAAAATATCTTTATTACGCTCTACTACAACAATTCTGTTATCTAACTCTAAATGTGTAAGTAGCTCAGCTACTGTTTTCACACTCTCTGGCACTTCAATTTGATTACCATTAATTTTTAAATTCAAACTTCCATCCCCTTTCTAAACTGTTTTAGAAAGCAATGAATCTAGCAAGTGATTCTCCTGCTTTCCTTCTATTAAATCAGCCATATATTGACCAGAAACAGGACTTAATAAAATGCCGTTTCGATAATGGCCCGTGCAAGCATATAAACCTTTTATTTCTTCATGCTCTCCCATATAAGGAGCTTCATGATTCGATTGTGGTCTTAATCCTGCCCATGCACTTTCCCATTCCGCTTCTTTTAAAGCTGGCAATATTGTATACGCGCGCTCTAATATAGAAGTAATACTTTCTGGTTGCACAGTTTTATTAAACGTATGCGGCTTCATCGTTGCTCCAATTACGTAACGTCCGCCGCGCTTTGGTGCAATGTAAAATCTTTCTTGGAAAATAGGCGCCTTTAAAAGTGGTTTTCTACTTCTTACCGCTACTACTTCTCCTTTAACTGGATATGTACCCCATTCGCGGTGAAAATAACCTAGTAACTTCGTGCTCCATGAGCCACCCGCAATAACAACCTTCTCGCATGTGATAATCCCTTCGCTTGTCACAATCCCAGTCACTTTATTATTTTCAATACGGATATCAAATACTTCTGTTTGCTCATATATATCAGCACCCGAGAATGATGCGGAATGTGCGAGTGCTTTCGTAAGCTCTGGTGCAATAACATGACCGTCTTTCGGATAATATACAGACCCTATAATTGACTCAGATAGATACGGCTCTTTCTCTCGTAAACGATCTCCCGCTAGAAAGTAAGAATCTTCACCGGTTTTCTGCTGCCAATCCATAATATGAAGAATTCTTTCCTTCTCCTCTTCATTTTGAGCAATGCGATAAATGCCTTTCTCTTCATACCCAATATCGATGCCTGTTTTTTCACGTAAAACTTCTGCAAGTTGTGGAAATATAGCACGGCTTTCTCTAGCAAGTTCAAATAGAGGGTCATATTCATCCCATTCTGCCTGAACCCCAAGTAAACCAGCGGCTGCTTTCGAGGCTTCAGATGCAATCTGTTGCTTCTCTACAATCGCTACTTTATGTCCTCTTTCTGCTAGAAAATGTGCAACTGAACTACCAATTACACCACCGCCAATTATCGCTACATCATACTTCTTACACATGTTTTTCCGCCCACTTTCTTATTGATTCCTTATAAGATTTCGCTTTGCTATACGGGTTACTACTACTTATAATCCCAGACATAACAGCAATACCACTGACGCCGTTAGTAAGAACATCTCCAGTGTTTTCCGGAGTGATTCCTCCAATCGCTGTAATCGGTATGGATAAACACTTTGCAATGTCTGAAATTTCTTCAAGCCCTCTCGCTGGAACACCTTTTTTACAATCTGTCGGAAATACATGACCATAGACAAGTGAATCCGCTCCATTCTTAAATGCATCGATTGCCTCTTCTAAAGAATGCACAGAATAACCGACATGCAAATAAGAAAACTTTTCTTTCACTGACCTTACATCTGCGCTTCGATATCCTAGCTGCACGCGCGGAATGTTTAATAAAATAGCAATATCAATTCGATCATTTATCACTATTTTCGATGCTGGAAAGCCTTTCCTCAAAAGACTTTCCACACCTTCATACAATTCCTTCGTACTTTTCTCACGCTCACGAATATGCAAATAATCTATTTCACTTTCAATTTGCATCGCTACATTCACTAACTCTTCGAATGACATGTGACCATTTGAGATTACATGAAGCTCATTTTTCATATTCATTCGCCTACTTTAAAATGTTTTCGAATAACTCATCGGCCGGAACGATTTCTTTCGTCATTCCTTTATCTTTCAGCCATTTATTTTGTTTCTCCCATGACTCTTTTGAATCTGATAAAAATGGCTCATCTTTCGTTTCCATCTTCTCTAATAAAATTTTCATACTTTCTTTTTCAACTTCTGGTACAAGCGGGAAGTTTTCTTTTTCTTGATGATTTAATAAAATATTTAATGCTTCATCTGGATTTTTCTTCATGAAATCATAGCCTTTTTTCGTACCACGTAAGAAGGCTTGCAACGCTTCTTTATCTTTCTTCAACGTTTTATCACCTGTTACAAATACAAGCTCATGATAATTCGGTACACCGTAATCTGCTGGATTAAAGTATGCTGGTTCATGGCCTTCATGACGCATAACAGGTACCTCGTGGTTAATATATGCTCCTGTTACCGCATCCACTTTTTTCGTGATTAATGCTGGTACCAAATCAAAACCAACATCGACTACTTTCACTGTATCTGGATTACCACCAGCTTCTTTTACCATCGTTTTTAAATACATCTCACTTAAAGGTGTTCCAGAATATCCAACTGTTTTTCCCTCTAAATCTTTTGGCGATTGAATGCCTGCTGACTTCAGTGATACAACATGATTTAATGGTGAACGTACGACAGCTCCAATTGATTTCACTGGAATTTGTTCATTTGCTTTTGCCATGACAACATCTGGCTGATAATATAAGCCAACCGTTACTTTTCCTGCAGCTGCTAACGTTAATGGGTCAGTCGGATTGGAAGGGAATTTAATATTCACCTTTACTCCTTCTTCTTTAAAGTAGCCTTTTTCAATTGCTGCATAAATAAAGCTATGTACCGCATTTGGGTACCAATCAAGCATGACCGTTATTTCTTTTTCTTTTTTACTCTTATCTGATGCTGAATTACTAGAACATCCAGCAACCATTGCAATTAATAATGTAAACACAAAGATGCGTTTTAAAAATTTCATGAATGCTTCCTCCAACTAATGAATTTCTTTTCTAATACCGAAATAAGTATGACGAAGAAAATAGCTAATAATGATAACAATACAATGGGTGCAAATACACCTGCCCCGTCTAACTGCGTCATCATTCTCTTACTGAAATATCCTAGCCCCGCTTGTGCACCGAGCCATTCACCTATCGCTGCCCCTATTACACTAAGCGGTACTGCAATTTTTAAAGCTGAGAAAAAATAAGGAAGAGCAGACGGCAATTTTAATTTAAGAAAAACATCTTTTTTCGTTGCCCCGTATGTAACTAAAAGCTCCTCCCATTCTTTTTTTGTGCTACGTAGTCCATCATACGTATTAACCGCAATTGGGAAAAACGTAATTAAAACCGTGACAACAACCTTACTCCAGATGGTATATCCAAACCATAAAACGAAAAGTGGAGCAAGCGCGGTAATAGGAATCGTTTGTGAAGCCACTAATAATGGATAAAATGCTCTCTCCATCCAATTACTCGCATTCATTAACATCGCTAGCCCTACCCCAAGTACGATAGAAATAGCCACCCCTATTAAAACGACATATAATGTTGCCGGCAAATGAACCGTAAATAATATATCTTTTAGTTTCCATATTTTCATTACAATTGCAGATGGTGACGGTAAAATGTACATTTCATCTACAATTCTTGCGCCTACTTCCCAAAGTGCAAGTAAAATACTACAAAGCGTAAGAGCAGGTAATAGCTCCTTCAACCGGTTCATCATACGAGTACCTGCCTTTGTAACATACTAAGAAGCTCATCTTTAAGTGCTAACACTTCAGGCTTATATAAATCTTTTCTTGTCCGATTACAATCAAGTGGTACAATCCTCTCAGTTAAAGTAGTTATCGGTTGATTTTCTACAACGAAAATTCGATTAGAAAGAAATAATGCTTCTTCCACATCATGAGTGATAAATAAAATTGTTTTTTCCCACTCTTTCCATTGTTCAAACAGCCATTCCTGCAAAGATGCCTTCGTTAAAGCATCCAACGCGCTAAACGGTTCATCTAACAGCAATATCTCGCCACCTGTTAATAAAGTTCGAATAAAAGATACGCGTTGTCTCATACCACCAGATAAATCTTTCGGATATTTTGTCTCATACCCTTGTAAGCCAAATTTATGTAGCAGTTCCTTTGCCTTTATTTGTGCTTCTTTCTTCTGTACACCTTGGCACTCTAGCGGCAGGGCAGCATTCTCAATAATCGTTCTCCATGGCAGGAGCATATCTTTTTGAGGCATATACCCTACAGGATGGCCCTTTGTTTCTGTTAGCTCTATCTGTCCCGTACTTGCTTCTTCTAAACCAGTAATAAGGCGAAATAAAGTACTTTTCCCGCATCCACTCGGTCCGATAATACTTACAAACTCTTTATCTTGTATAGCAGCATTTAATTCATTGATGATTGGCTTTTCATCATAATGAAAAGAAACATTATGAAACTGTAGTATGTTCTTGCTCCTCAAATCCCCACATCTCCTTACGATAGGACATATCCCAGAATAAATATTCAAATCGACTGGAATATAGGAAAATCTCCTCTAATCGATCTAGCTCTTTTTCAGACTTTCCAACTGCCATTTCATTTAATAAATCTATTAACCAAATACAAAGGTTACCGTATTCTTCAGAACTATACCCTTGAATCCACTCACCAAAGAATTCATGATCCCTTGCTCCAGGAATATCATTTAAACGCTTTCCAATTTCCCAGTAGCTCCACATACACGGAAGAAGTGCTGCTATTAATTCTGCAAGTGTGCCATTTTGAGATACAGACATCATGTAATTTGTATAAGCTAGATTTTTAGCAGATGGCTTTGCAGACTCTATCTCCTCTATAGAAATCCCAAGTCTTTTTGCATACTGTTTATGGATTGTCATTTCTCCATTTAATATTCCATCAATTTGTTCAGCAAATTTCCCCATTACTTGTGGATTCGTTGCCTTTACAACACCGATCGCATATAGCTTTGCATAATCTAACAAATATAAATAATCTTGGATAATGTAATACTGAAACTTATCTTTTTCTAACGTGCCATCCCCCATACCTACAACAAATGGATGATTATGACTCATCTCCCAAACTGGTTGTACAGTTTCTAATAATCTATCGCAAAATTTCATTTCTCTATCCCCTTCCGATATATGATATAAATAAAAAACCACTTCTATCTATAAGAAGTGGTTACAGCAAATAAAATTATAATTTATTCGTTGTTCCACTTCCCTTCGCTAGTATTATCTAGATCAGGTCTGTAAGGGTTAAGGATTATTCCTCTCTCAGCACAACAAGCACCCCTAGTGGTTTCAATATGAAATTTTCAAATAAAAAAGCCCCGTTTCTATACGCAAAGAAACGGGGACTCATTATTAGTGTCCGAATTGCTTCCCTACGCTAGCATAATCTAGATCAGGTAATAAAAAGGATCAAAGACTTAAGGTCTTACTCTCAGCTGGCAACACCAGCTCTCCTAGCAAACTATAAAATTATCACTGTCAGTATAACACCGTAATAAGACACCATCAACTATTTTAATTTTCTCAATTGTCAACAAAACAACAAAGCCATATAATACTTATATTCTATCTTGGGAATTATTATCCTAATTAATTGGATAAAAAGGAATCATTATCCTCAAAAAATTTATTTTTATATTGATTTCATATTACATTTATGTGAATACACCCACTATATTATATCTTTATACTATAATAAAATTACAACTATACAACTAGAGGAGGTCTCTATTATATGAATATGAAAGCTACTGCTTTAACAGCAACTACTGTCGCAATTGCTTCTTTACTTCCTTCTATGGGAGAAACAAATGTACAAACAGCCAACGCTGAACAATTATCTACTGTGAAAACTGGATATGTCAAAGTCGATCAAGTAGCCTTACATACAAAAGATAACACAAATAGCTCATCAATTGATACAATTCGCTTTAATACGAAAGTGAATATACTTGAAACAACTAATGACTGGTATAAAGTATCTGTTAATAATAAAGTAGGTTACGTACAAAAAGATTCTATTCTACTAAAAAACAAACTTCAATCTAATAATCAATATATCGTCAATGCCAATGCATTAAACGTTCGTTCTGAACCTAATTTAGAATCTTCAATTTTAGATGTATTACCAAATGGAAAATTCGTTACCATTCAAGAAGAACAAGGCGAGTGGTATAAAATTTTACATAATGGCAAAACAGGTTACGTACAAAAAGCATTCGTATCTAATGATTCACAGCCTTTAGTAAAAGGCATCACAGTTCAAAATAATACGAAGTACACAGTTGCAACACCTAAGCTTAATGTACGTAGCAACGCTAGTACAAGTAGCGCACTACTTGGTTCATTGCAAAATGGTACACAATTACAAGTAGTGGAAACTGTAGGAACTTGGTATAAAATTCGTTTTGGCACAGGATACGGATATGTGGCAAAGCATTATGTGGTGCACAATCAAACACAATCACAAGCTCAAACGAATCAACCTACTTCCATTCCAGCAGTTTTCAAATTCCCTACTCAAGGAAGAATTAGCTCAACCTTTGATATACGCTGGGAACAAATGCATTATGGTATAGATATCGCAGCTCAGGGTAATGTCTCTATCCAGGCGGCGGCTGCAGGTAAAGTCGTGAAGTCATATTATTCAGCTAGCTATGGCAATGTTGTGTTCATCGCCCATCAAATAAACGGGAAATTATATACAACAGTCTATGCTCACATGAAAGATCGCACTGTACAAGCTGGTGATCAAGTACAAGCTGGACAATTAGTAGGTCATATGGGAAACACAGGTCATTCATACGGGCAACATCTTCATTTTGAATTACACAATGGAGAATGGAATTTTGAAAAAACAAATGCAGTAAACCCACTGCCATATTTAGTTAGGTAAATTGTATGCCACGCAATATACCTCTCTTAATTGAATACTTAGCCTTTTTAGGCTTAATCTGTTGCTTAGTAATTTATAATACAAATACTGTATTTTTATCTATTATCATTGCTTTTGTTGCTTTAGAAATTATGATGGAAGCTTTTCAAGTTCAACTAAAACAAAAAATTGCCCATATTTATAATGCCATCTTTCTATTAAGTGCCTTAATAACAAATATTATTAGTAATGGTTTTTATTTATCTACCGTATTTCCCGTATTCTTTATGGCTGTTTTATTAATCATAGCTAGATACATTCATGTCCCTAATAACAAAAAACAAGAACAAGAAGCTTAGAAAGAGGAGACACTGTGTACCAATCTTTCAAAGATAATCCGATGAAATATATATTGAGTTTATATAAAAAAACAAATACTTTTTTTGGTATACAAGGAAGCTATACGGCACAATTTCTCCTTTATGGAATGTTATTTCTCGTCTTAATTACATTCTCCTTACTTTACTAACAAAAAAAGGATCTCACATAAACTTGAGATCCTTTTTAATTTATATAAATTTTTATATAGAAAATGCTCTTTACCCGCAAGCATATTTTTCATAAATAAAACTAAGGTTATATTTTTTCTCTAAGCTCATTCTTTGTTCATCATCACACCAATAGAATAGAATATCATGAATCGTTGCATAACGCTTATTTTTAAGAAACAGTTTAAAGAAAGATGGTAAACAATCATGTAATTGTATAAATATATAATTGCGTAATATTTCTTCTTTATATTTAATGCCCTTACAAATATATAATAATTCTTCACAATAATATGCATGTTGTGGAACTTGGATCATTTCGAAAAATGGCACATATGATAATAACTTTCCGATAAAATGATCATATCGATCCATTATTCCTATCGTCATATGCTCCATCATATCTTTCATTACATATAAATAATCATCTACATGAGTAGTCTTGAGTGGGTCTAATCGATCTGAAATTTGAGAAAGTACAGCTCTTTGGCAAGCTAACACCGCTTGACTAGGTCCATAATATGATAGAAAGTCTGTACACTTACGATACTTTCGTAATAAATCATATGTATATAAGTCATAAACAAAAGTATTACAATACATCGCTAGACTCATCATATCACTATTTAATTGCTCTTTTGATAGTGACTTAGCTCTCTTACACATATAAAAGAATGTAAATTCTAATACTTCTTTATGGGATAATAGATGTTTACAGTCTGTTATACATTTCTCATTAAATTTAACTCTATCCCAAATTTCTACATCCCCATCAGTTAATTCACCAATACGATATTTAATAATTAAATAATTTAAAGCAACCGCCTGCGTCAAAAGATCCCACGTTTCATATTCCAATGAAGTGTGAACAAACTCAGCTAGCCCTTGAGTTATCATAAAAGCATTTGCTTCTTCATACCAACCAATCTCTTGGCATAAGCGAAGAATACGTACTAAAGTTGGAATTTCGTCTCTATGAAACTGCGGTAAAGTCTTTACTTTATGCATTCCATATACGATAAATGCCGCTAAATTTTCTTCTTTATAAAATTCTTTTTCTTTCCACACTAATATAGTCCGTTCTTTCCCTTCACCTTTTGGATGACAAGGTACAAGCAAAGAAAATAATTCAGCGAAATTATTTGGTTCTATATATGTATCTGTAACCAAATTCCAATTTGGATCGCGCTGTACAGCTTTCATATAATTCCCCTTCCCTTTTGTCTACATAGGAAATATTAATCCATTATTACATCATTAACAATAAATATTGTTATATTCGAAATCTATCATAATACTTATATCTATCAGTATATCATTTTTTCTCTTATTTAAAATTAGGAATGACAAATTTAAATAAACTGTCGAAATTAATAACTATGTACTTATTATATAATGTATCAGATGCATCATGCTAACATATTAGTTTAATCCTATATACTAGAATAATGCATCTGATTTTTATACGTAACATATTCCATTAATTAAAGTCTTTCTTCATTCCGTATGTTCCGAGATCTCACCTAAAGCAAATCCTGCTTGATCATCTGCCGATTCTCTTGTGGCTAAATCACCTAGTGCTAACATCCCAACGAGTTGACCATTCTCAACTACTGGTAATCGTCTAATTTGATACTGCGCCATTAACTCTGTAGCTTTTTCAATAGAATCATCTGGAGCAATTGAAACAATGTTTGTTGTCATTACATTTGTAATTTTATTAGATCCAGGATGTTTCTCAGCAATTCCTCGAACAACTAAATCTCGGTCCGTAACAAGACCAACAACTTGCTCATTTTCAACAACCGGAATTAACCCAATTGATTCTTCTTTCATCTTTACAGCAGCCTCATATACATTGTCTAGCGGTGTGCACTGCACAATATGAGTACTCATAAAGTCTCTCACTCGTGTCATTTTTATCTCCTCCTTTTTATACATACCATAGCTTTTCCTAAATCCCTTTATTTATTTCAGGAAAATCAATTGATAAAGGAGGATTCACGCACAATAAAAAAGAGTCAGCAATATGCTGACTCTTTTTTTATGACCCGTACGGGATTCGAACCCGTGTTACCGCCGTGAAAGGGCGGTGTCTTAACCACTTGACCAACGGGCCATGGCTCCGCAGGTAGGACTCGAACCTACGACCGATCGGTTAACAGCCGATAGCTCTACCACTGAGCTACTGCGGAA
>NZ_JBXUNO010000008.1:0-80334 GCF_057197025.1 Bacillus sp. LSHTCR4
TTTTTGCGGAAGTAGTTCAGTGGTAGAATACAACCTTGCCAAGGTTGGGGTCGCGGGTTCGAATCCCGTCTTCCGCTTAATTACTAAGGGGCCTTAGCTCAGCTGGGAGAGCGCCTGCCTTGCACGCAGGAGGTCAGCGGTTCGATCCCGCTAGGCTCCATCTAATAGAGAAAGCTTACATCATATGATGTAAGCTTTTTTTGTGTTTGAAAAGACAACTTTCATATTTTTCATTTAAAATGGAGAAAACGTGAAAATAAAGGATGGGGATAATTGTGAAAGTTGTTATTGCATCTGATTCATATAAAGAAAGCTTAAAAGCTATAGAAGTATGTGAGGCCATTGAAAGAGGTTTTGGAGCAATTTTCCCTAAAGCAGAGTATGTAAAAATACCAATTGGAGATGGAGGTGAAGGAACGGTTGATTCCCTTGTTGATGCCACAAGCGGGAGGATTATATCATTTCGTGTGACAGGACCGCTTAGAGAGAGCGTACAAGCCTTTTACGGTATGTCTAAAGATAAAAAGACAGCGTTTATTGAAATGGCAGCAGCATCAGGCTTACAACATGTTCCGGCTAAAAAACGAAACCCACTTATTACGACGACGAAAGGAACAGGAGAACTTATACTACATGCGCTAGACGAAGGAGCTGAGCATATTATTTTAGGACTTGGAGGAAGTGCTACAAATGATGGAGGAGCGGGTATGTTGTCAGCTTTAGGAGTGAGATTTATAAATGGAAAAGGAGAAGTAATAGAGCCATCTGGTGGAACGTTACATTCGATTGTCTCTATTGATTTTTCACAAATGGATTCACGCTTAAAGCATATAAAGATAGAGGCAGCATGTGATGTAGATAATCCGTTAGTTGGGATAAGAGGAGCATCTTTCGTATTTGGGCGACAAAAGGGTGCGGATGAAGAGATGATGAAAGAGCTGGATGAGAATCTAAAGCATTATGCGCATATCCTTAAACAATACCTATCTTGCGACGTATCTAAAATACCTGGTGCAGGAGCTGCAGGAGGTATGGGAGCAGCTGTTATTGCAGTGCTAAAGGGAAACTTGCGGAGAGGAATTGAAATTGTATTAGATTATACAAACTTTGATAAGCATATAGAAGGTGCAGATTTAATTATAACTGGCGAAGGGAGAATAGATGAACAAACAGCATATGGAAAGGCCCCAGTAGGTGTTGCGGAGCGTGCAAAGCATTTTCATATTCCTGTCATTGCTATTGGGGGATCGGTATCTCCGAATTATTCGGCTGTTCATGAAAAAGGAATTGATGCAGTATTTAGTATTACAACAAGTCCGATGACGTTAGAGGAGGCATATAAAGTAGCAGAAGAGAATATCGAAATGACAGCAAAGAATATTGCAGCAGTGTGGAAAATAGCATCAGAAAAACACTTCTAAATACAGGAGTGTTTTTTATTATTATCTAATAATAATGATGGTAGTTGTTTCATTAAGTTAACTTTATACATAGAATAGTCTTAACATTTGGATTTTGAAGCGGATATAAGTGAATAATTTGTATATCCATACAGAAAAATGTCGAGTTGAGTCAGACTATATAAAAGATTTAAAATATTTAGTGAAGGCACAGAAGGGGGATACTATCTATGAAAAAAGAAATCTCAGTTATTGGAGTTCCAATGGATTTAGGGCAGATGCGTCGTGGCGTTGATATGGGACCGAGCGCAATCCGTTATGCAGGGGTAATTGAAAGAATTGAAGAAATTGGATATGACGTTAAAGATATGGGAGATATATGTATAGAGAGAGAAAAAGAAGTAGATGTAAATACAAGCTTAAGAAACCTTACACAAGTTGCAACTGTATGTAACGAATTAGCAAGTAAGGTGGATCATATTATAGAAGAAGGACGTTTTCCACTTGTATTAGGTGGAGATCATAGTATCGCTATTGGTACATTAGCTGGTGTTGCGAAACATTATAAAAACTTAGGTGTTATTTGGTATGATGCACATGGCGATTTAAATACAGAAGAAACTTCACCATCTGGAAATATTCATGGTATGTCACTTGCAGCAAGTTTGGGGTATGGACATCCGACGCTTGTAGATTTATACGGGGCATATCCAAAGGTGAAAAAAGAGAATGTTGTAATTATCGGTGCACGTGCATTAGATGAAGGAGAAAAAGACTTTATTCGAAATGAAGGTATTAAAGTATTTTCAATGCACGAGATTGATCGTATGGGTATGACGGCTGTTATGGAAGAAACAATCGCGTATTTATCTCATACTGATGGTGTGCATTTATCATTAGACTTAGATGGTCTTGATCCTCATGATGCACCAGGAGTTGGAACACCTGTAATTGGTGGCTTATCTTATCGTGAAAGTCATTTAGCAATGGAGATGTTAGCGGAAGCTGATATTGTTACATCTGCCGAGTTTGTTGAGGTAAATACGATTTTAGATGAGCGAAATAGAACGGCAACAACAGCGGTTGCTTTAATGGGTTCTTTATTCGGTGAAAAACTAAAATAAATGTAAGAAAAGCAACTGAGAAGTTGCTTTTTTTATTTGAAAATAGGCGTATAATAATGATTTATATTATACTGTACGATAAGAATGTTTGACATCTTACCAATTTAGACTAAAGGGGGTTGTTTGTAATTGTCGTTTGTTTCATGTATGGTATAATTAACTAGTTGTTGGAAATACATACAGATAGAGCATAAAACAATATTTCAATATATGGATAGAATTGCTCGTAAGTAGGAGGAAGGGTTAGCATGCCTTTTGAAGATACGACCATTTTGAAATATCTTAGTACGGCATTAGATATTGCCGTTGTATGGTTTATTATATATAAGCTAATTCTCATAATCCGAGGGACGAAAGCTGTTCAACTTTTAAAAGGGATTACAGTTATTATTGTCGTTCGGATGATCAGTATTTTCCTTGAATTGCGAACGCTGTATTGGCTAACTGAACAAGTATTAACGTGGGGATTTTTAGCCGTTATTATTATTTTCCAGCCAGAATTGCGAAGAGCACTTGAGCAGCTAGGACGCGGGAGTTTATTTTCGCGTACTGGAACTCATGAGGATGATGAGCCTGAAATGGTTGCAACAGCGATAGCGAAAGCAACGGAATATATGGGAAAACGTAGAATTGGTGCATTAATTACTTTGTCAAAAGAGACCGGTATGGGTGATTATGTAGAAACGGGTATCCCGCTAAATGCAAACGTATCATCGGAATTACTCATTAATATTTTCATTCCAAATACACCTCTTCACGATGGAGCAGTAATTATGCAAGGAAGTACCATTAAAGCAGCAGCTTGCTATCTTCCGTTATCGGAAAGTCCATTTATCTCTAAAGAGTTAGGAACTAGGCATCGCGCTGCAATGGGAGTTAGCGAAGTTACTGATAGTATTACAGTAGTTGTGTCGGAAGAAACAGGCCAAATTTCTTTAACGAAAAATGGTAAGTTGCATCGTGATTTGAAGACAGAACAACTGAAAGATATGTTGTTAGCTGAGTTTAGTGCGAACGAAAAAACGACTTCTTCGTCTTTATGGAATTGGAGGAGAAAGCGTCATGGATAAGTTAATGGAGAATCATTGGTTTTTAAAAGGAATCTCATTACTATTGGCGTGTATGCTTTTTATGTCAGCAACTTTAACTGAAAAAAATACGACATCAGGGATACTGCCTTTTGCAAATGATGCGAAAGAAACATTAACTAATTATGATATTAACCTTAAGTATGATGAAGAGAAATATATTGTAAGTGGTATTCCGGCAGAGGGCGTTAAGGTAAAGTTAGAGGGTCCAAAAGCAGCAGTTGCTACAGCAAAAGCAAAAAAACAATTTGATATACCAGTTGATTTGAGAGATAGCGAAACAGGAACTTATGAAGTTTCTTTGAAAACGAACGGGCTTCCAGATGATGTGAAAGGAACAGTTCAGCCATCGACAATTAAAATTACTCTTCATGAAAAAGCAAGAAAATATGTTCATGTAGACTTGAAATTGTCAAATGAGGATCAGATGTCAGCGGGTGCTACTCTCGAAAAATCAAACATTAAACCTGATACCGTTGAGGTAGTTGGGACGAAAGAAGAAATCGAAAGTATTTCATCTGCTAAAGCGTATATTGATTTAAAAGGTGTTAATAAAACTGTTACAAAAACAGCCGAAGTTACACTATACAATAAAGAAGGAAAACGTTTAAATGTAAGAACAAGTCCATCTAAAATTAGTGTAACGTTAAATGTGGCGACGCAAGCTACGGCCAATAATACTGAAAGAACTGTTCCTATAGCATATACGAAAAAGGGGAGTTTACCAGAAGGATTGGCCGTTACAAATATTAGTGTTGAGCCGAGAGAAGTAACGATAGCAGGTCCAAAAGATATATTGGATAATATACAATCGATAGAGGGGGTCGAAGTAGATCTTAGTCAATTGACAGAATCTACAACATTCGATACCTCTGTTTTATTACCAAAGGGTGTAACAAGTGCGAAACCAAATCAAGTGAAGGTTTCAGTAGGCGTACAAAAAACAAAACAAACGAAAACAAGAACGATTGATGGTATATCAATTCAAAAAAACGGACTTTCTAAAGACGTTACGGCCCAGTTACTTTCGCCGCAAGATGGGAAGATAAGCGTTGATATTTCAGGAGAAACAAGTATAGTAGATAAAATAACAGCTGCTCAAATAACAGCAGTGATTAATCTACAAAATGTGTCTCCTGGTACGAAGGATGTTGCTATTCAAGTGAGTGGCCCTGGTAATATTTCAATAGAGCCAAAACAAAAAAGTGCTAAAGTCACAATTGTGAAGAAAGAAAATCCCGATAAAGAAGTACAGGGTAACGGTGAACAACCAGATTCAAACAATAATCAAGATAATCAAACTGAAAAACCAAAAAATCCTGAACCTGAACCTAAGCCTGATCCGGAAAAGGAGAAGGAAAAAGAGAAGGAACCGGAACAAAATAAAGATAAAGAAACTAGCCAAGAGCCAACAGTAGATAATCAAAAAGAGCCAGAAAAAGGAGCGAATCATAATGGGTAAATATTTTGGTACAGATGGAGTGCGCGGGGTTGCGAATCAGGAGTTAACACCTGAATTAGCGTTCAAAATTGGACGTTTTGGTGGTTATGTATTAACAAAAGATACAGATCGTCCAAAAGTAATTATCGGCCGTGATACACGTATATCAGGACATATGTTAGAAGGAGCTTTAGTAGCAGGTCTATTATCAACTGGAGCAGAAGTAATGCGTCTTGGTGTTATTTCTACACCAGGTGTTGCTTATTTAACAAAAGCGTTAGATGCACAAGCAGGTGTTATGATTTCTGCATCTCATAATCCAGTACAAGATAACGGAATTAAATTCTTCGGTTCAGACGGTTTTAAATTAACAGATGAGCAAGAAGCAGAAATCGAAGCTTTATTAGACAAAGAAGTTGATGAATTACCACGTCCAACAGGTACTAACCTTGGACAAGTGAGTGATTATTTTGAAGGTGGACAAAAGTATTTACAATACATTAAACAAACTGTAGAGGAAGATTTCTCTGGTTTACATATCGCTTTAGATTGTGCGCATGGTGCTACGTCTTCTTTAGCTCCGTACTTATTTGCTGATTTAGAAGCTGATATTTCAACAATGGGAACTTCACCAAACGGTATGAACATTAACGATGGAGTAGGTTCTACACATCCAGAAGTATTAGCTGAATTAGTAAAAGAAAAAGGTGCTGATATTGGTCTTGCTTTCGATGGTGATGGTGACCGTTTAATCGCTGTAGATGAAAAAGGAAACATCGTTGATGGCGATCAAATTATGTTTATTTGTGCAAAGTACATGAAAGAAACTGGTCAACTAAAGCACAATACGGTTGTTTCAACAGTTATGAGTAACTTAGGTTTCTACAAAGCACTTGAAGCTAACGGTATTACAAGTGATAAAACAGCAGTTGGTGACCGCTACGTAATGGAAGAGATGAAACGCGGGGGATATAACCTGGGCGGAGAACAATCAGGTCACATTATCTTACTTGATTACATTACAACTGGTGATGGAATGTTAAGTGCACTTCAACTTGTAAATATCATGAAAATGACGAAAAAACCATTATCTGAGCTTGCAGGAGAAATGACAAAATTCCCGCAATTACTAGTAAACGTTCGTGTAACAGATAAAAAACTAGCATTAGAAAACGAAAAAATTAAAGAAATTATTCGTGTTGTAGAGGAAGAGATGAACGGTGATGGCCGCATTCTTGTTCGTCCATCTGGAACAGAACCACTTATTCGTGTAATGGCAGAAGCACCAACACAAGAAGTTTGTGATGCATATGTACATCGCATTGTAGAAGTTGTGAAAGCGGAAGTTGGCGCTGAATAATTTGATGAATTTATTGAAAAAGGAGCACAAGAAGTGCTCCTTTTTCATATGTTTTATAGAAGATGAAAAAAATTTCATTGACGGTTGATCCATGTTTGTTATAAGATGGTCTTGTTCTTTTTCTCAAAGGAAATATTGTAAATTATAGAAGCGCCAGAACTACAAGTAGTGTAGTTGACGAGGTGGGGTTTATCGAGATTTCGGCGGATGACTCCCGGTTGTTCATCACAACCGCAAGCTTTTACTTAAATCATTAAGGTGACTTAGTGGACAAAGGTAAAAGTGTGATGAGAGAAAAGGAACGGATACAAACTAGCTGTATAAGTATATACGGACTTAAACCCAATCGAGAGGAAGGTGAAAGCCGTTACAAGCTTACAGGGCTAGCAATATGTAATCCGTTTTTTAGTATAAATAAAAATGGTATCGGACTATGTCGTTACATGTTCGCAGAGCAGTGTAAGCATTTGTAACGGCGACTAAACATGTGTGGAATCGTAGGATTTATTGGAGAGCAAGATGCAAAGGAAATTTTATTAAAAGGTTTAGAAAAGCTAGAATATCGTGGATATGATTCAGCAGGTATTGCAGTACAAGCAGAGAACGGTGTTGTTGTATACAAAGAAAAAGGCCGTATCGCAAAACTTCGTGAAATCGTAGATGAGAACGTAGCAGCAAGCGTAGGTATCGGACACACACGCTGGGCTACACACGGTGTTCCAAGTAAAGTAAACGCGCATCCGCATCAAAGTACATCAAAGCGTTTTACACTAGTTCATAACGGTGTTATTGAAAACTATGAATTAGTAAAAAAGGAATATTTACAAGATGTAACGTTCGTAAGTGAAACGGATACAGAGGTTATCGTACAGCTTATGGAACAACAAGTGAGCACAGGACTAAGTGTAGAAGAAGCGTTCCGTAATACGCTATCTCTTTTACATGGCTCTTATGCAATCGGATTACTTGATGCTGAAAATCCAAACATGATTTATGTTGCTAAAAACAAAAGCCCGCTATTAGTAGGTGTTGGTGACAACTTTAATGTTGTGGCGAGCGACGCTATGGCGATGTTACAAGTTACAGATCAATTTATTGAATTAATGGATAAAGAAATTGTAATTGTAACAAAAGAAAGTATTACAATTAAAAACTTACAAGGTGAAACGATTGAACGTGCACCGTTTACAGCGGAATTAGATGCAAGTGATATTGAAAAAGGAACATACCCTCATTTCATGCTTAAAGAAATCGATGAGCAACCACTTGTAATCCGTAATATAATTCAAAAGTATCAAGATGAAAATGGCGAGATTGAATTAGATCAAGACATCCGCAATGCGATTTTAGATAGTGATCGTGTTTACATCATTGCATGTGGAACAAGTTATCATGCAGGTCTTGTTGGAAAACAATTTATCGAGAAGTTTGCAAAAATGCCAGTTGAAGTGCATGTAGCAAGTGAATTCTCTTATAACATGCCATTATTAACAGAAAGACCATTCTTCATTTACATTTCACAAAGTGGTGAAACAGCTGATAGCCGTGCAGTACTTGTACAAACAAATGAAATGGGTCATAAAGCATTAACAATTACAAACGTACCTGGTTCTACGCTTTCTCGTGAAGCTGATTATACACTTCCGTTATACGCGGGACCAGAAATCGCAGTTGCATCAACGAAAGCTTACACAGCACAGCTTGCAGTACTTTCAATTTTAGCTGCAGACATTGCTAAAGCAAAAGGTGAAGTTCTTGATTTCGATTTAACACACGAATTAGGACTTGTAGCAAATGCAATGGTACAACTTTGTGATCAAAAAGAAGAAATGGACGCATTAGCAAAACAATTTTTAGCAACAACTCGTAACTGTTTCTTCATCGGACGTAGCGTAGACTTCTACGTAGGTTTAGAAGGAGCGTTAAAGCTAAAAGAAATCTCTTACATCCAAGCAGAAGGATTTGCTGGAGGAGAATTAAAACACGGTACAATCGCCTTAATCGAAAACGGTACACCAGTTATCGCACTTGCTACACAAGAACACGTAAACCTTGGAATTCGTGGTAACGTGAAAGAAGTAGTAGCACGCGGAGCTAACCCATGTATTATCTCAATGAAAGGCTTAGAAATGGAGGGTGACAGCTTCGTATTACCAGCTGTACACGAAGCACTAGCACCGCTAGTAGCCGTTATTCCATTACAACTTATCTCATACTACGCAGCACTTCACCGCGAGTGTGATGTTGATAAGCCACGTAACTTAGCTAAGTCTGTTACGGTTGAGTAGGAGATTAGTAGGTTAGTAAATATAGTGTAGTTTTGAAATAAAGTTAAGACGTTTATAAAAAAGGTGCGATGCTTTATCTCTTTAATCAAAGAATTGTAAATAAGCTATGATCAAACCTTTTTATAAAACATAAACATAAACCTGTTGGATAAGAAACCATTTTGATTAGACTTTTTCAAAATGGTTTCTTTTTATTCATCATAGAATACGGTTTAACACAGTATTTTTAATCAAACTTTATTTTAAAGCCACACATTGCTTTTTCTTATGGTGAATTTGTTTCTTAGTTATTTCCTGCATTTTATATCATTCATCAATCATGTAATGTTAAGGGAGATGACAAAAGAAAGGAAGAATGTACAAATGAGTATAGTAAAAAACGGAACATTGCAAGTAATTGGAGCAAGCATCTATTATGAGGTGCGTGGCTCGGGTCCAATTCTTCTTTTGATTCATGGTGGGGGTGGTGATGCCGACAAGTTCCATAATGTCGCCGACCATCTTGCTAAATGGTATACCGTTGTTACTTACGATCGTCGTGGTCATTCCCGTAGCAATCTCGTCAATAAAAATGAGGATTACCATGTGCACACGCATAGCGAAGATGCTCATCGGTTGCTAGCTAATCTGACCAAAGAACCGGCTTATGTATTCGGAAGTAGTTCTGGTGCTGTTATCGGACTTGATTTGTGCATACGTCATCCTGAGCAGGTACAGTTACTAATCCCACACGAACCGGTTTTATTACAACTTTTACCTGAAAATGAATTGAAGCAGGCTATAAATTTCATGGAAGACCTTAAAGTGAATCATCAAAGTGAGGTCATGAAGTTATTGTCAAATATTGATGATAGTAATTCCGAACCATCGAAGGATATGCTAACAGAGCGACTACTCGGCAATTCGATGTATTTCACTGAGTATGAAATCCCGGGAATTCTCAGCTATACTTTAAATATCGATGCATTAAAGTCCCTATTAAAACCTGCATCGATACAGGTAATTCCAGCCGGTGGAAGTATTTCACGAGAATCTTTTCCTTATCATTGCGCATTCAACTTAGCAGAACACCTCGGAACAGAATTCGCAGAGTTTCCAGGACATCATGTGGGTTATAACACAGTGCATCATAAAGAGTTTGCTGAGAGGTTACATGATGTTATTGAGAATTAATCGGGAAACTATCAATGAGCAGTGTATAAACACAATAGCGCGAATAGATATTCATGGAGTTACAAGACAATACGTAATTTAGGATTTTGTCTATATGTCTAAATTTATTTCAAAGCATTAGCAGAATATGAACAACTAAAAAAAGCAGCTACCTCTCCATTTAAAGGTAGCTGCTTCTTTTTACATAGATTCTATAATTATTTGTCTTTCATACCACTTGTTTAGTTTTCCATTCCCTAAATCTTCTTTATCAACAATAATAGTTTTGGGGTGACTTGATTTGTGAGCTTAATAATTATGGGCTTTCCTCTAATAGAACCAAAGTAAACAATAAAAGCGCTTGCATAATTAAAAATCCGAGTTATAATACTTGTATACAAGTATACTTGATTAACACGAGGTGGGTTTATGACGAAATCAATGGAATTTCTTTATCCTGAAAAATGGCTTTCAAAAGCTTCTACAGGTGATCGTGTTGCGAGCGAATTGAGAATGCGCATTATTGCAGGTGTAATTGAAAGCGGTACCATATTGTCAGAAAATAAAATAGCTGCCGATTTTTCTGTAAGTCGGTCACCCGTTCGTGAAGCATTAAAATTACTAGCTTCTGAAAATATTATTCGTTTAGAAAGAATGGGCGCAGTTGTCATTGGGTTAACCGAGAAAGAAATCGAAGAAATATATGATGTTCGTTTACTTATAGAAACGTTTATTTTTGAGCGACTTGGAAAGATAGACACAAATGATTTAGTAAGAGAACTAAATAAAATAATGGAAATGATGAAAATTGCCATTAAATATCATGATTCTGATGAATTTTCTTATCAAGATCTCTTATTCCATGAAACGATTATTCGAACCATTGAGCATTCCTACATCCTGATGATTTGGAATAATTTAAAGCCTGTTATGGAAAGCTTAATCCTTTTATCAATGCGTACTCGTTTCAAGGAAAAGTACGAAGACTTTGAACGGATTATTAAAAATCATGAGCTTTATATAAAAGCAATTGAATCAAAAGATCGAGCCCTCATGATTGAGGCCTTACATCAAAACTTTGATGATGTTCAAGGGAAAGTCGAAGACCTCTGGATGTCACAACAAATGTTATCTAAAGGAGTTGAGCAAGGACATGAGTAGCTATATGTTAGGTATAGATATCGGTACAACAAGTACGAAAGCAGTTTTATTCACTGAAAAAGGCGAAGTCATCCAAACCGAGAATATTGGTTATCCACTTCGCACACCGGATATATCCACAGCGGAACAAGATCCAGAAGAGATTTTTCAAGCAGTTTTACAAGCAATATCAAATATAACGAAACAGCATTCAGATAAAAACCCATCGTTTATTTCATTTAGCAGTGCTATGCATAGTGTCATTGCCATGGATGAAAATGATCAACCGCTGACACCTTGTATCACTTGGGCAGATAATCGCAGTGAGGCATGGGCACATAAAATCAAAGATGAACTGAATGGCCATGAAGTTTATAGACGAACAGGAACACCTATTCACCCAATGTCACCATTAAGTAAAATTACATGGATTGTGAATGATCATCCGGAAATTGCGATTAGAACAAAGAAATATATTGGAATCAAAGAATATATCTTCAAACAATTCTTTGATCAATATGTTGTTGATCATTCCATCGCCTCTTGCATGGGGATGATGAACTTAAAAAAACTAGGTTGGGATGAGGAAGCTTTAAAAATTGCTGGTATAACATCAAGTCAATTATCTGAACTCGTACCGACCACCCAAACATTTAGCAACTGCAATCCAGATTTAGCCCAAAAGATTGGTATCGATTCCCAAACACCGTTTGTCATTGGTGCTAGTGACGGGGTGCTTTCTAATCTAGGTGTGAATGCAATTCGAAAAGGTGAGATTGCTGTCACAATTGGAACAAGTGGTGCTATTCGGACCATCATTGATAAACCACAAACAGATAAAAAAGGAAGAATATTTTGTTATGCCTTAACGGAAAAGCATTGGGTAATTGGTGGACCGGTAAACAATGGAGGAATGGTCCTTCGTTGGATTCGTGATGAACTTGCTTCATCAGAAGTAGAAACTGCGAAAAGACTAGGAATTGATCCATACGATGTATTAACTAAAATAGCTGAACGCGTGAGACCTGGTGCAGACGGATTATTATTCCATCCATACCTCGCAGGGGAACGTGCACCATTATGGAATCCAGATGTACGTGGCTCCTTCTTCGGTTTAACGATGTCACATAAGAAGGAACATATGATTCGTGCAGCTTTAGAAGGCGTTATATATAATTTATACACTGTATTTTTAGCATTAACAGAATGCATGGATGGTCCTGTAACTCGTATTCAAGCAACAGGCGGCTTCGCAAGGTCTGACGTTTGGCGACAGATGATGTCCGATATTTTCGCATCTGAAGTCGTTGTTCCAAAGAGCTACGAAAGCTCTTGTCTAGGTGCATGTATATTAGGTCTCTATGCCACAGGAAAAATTGATTCTTTTGAAATCGTTTCCGAAATGGTTGGCAGTACCTACAAACATACACCGAAAGAAGAAGCAACAAAAGAATACAGACAATTACTGCCTATATTTATTAACCTATCAAGGGCGCTAGAAGACGATTATACACGAATTGCAAATTATCAAAGAAATTTAATAAAGTAAAACTTTCATCAGTAATCCCCATGCCTCGCTTCTATCTAAATCTCGAGGTGGGGGGCCTTACTGCCCACGAATAGCGGGATCAATACAAATACAGCTAAGATTAGGGGGGAACTACGATGCCATTAGTCATTGTAGCAATTGGGATTTTAGCATTACTTTTACTGATTATGCGCTTTAAATTAAATACCTTTATTTCATTAATCATTGTATCCGTCGGGGTTGCGTTAGCACTTGGAATGCCACCAGAAAAGATTTTTAAAACCATTGAAGCGGGATTAGGCGGAACACTTGGGCACTTAGCACTCGTTTTTGGACTTGGTGCGATGTTAGGTAAGTTGCTTTCAGATTCTGGGGGTGCACAACGCATTGCCATGACCCTTGTGAAAAAATTTGGTGAAAAGAACATTCAATGGGCTGTTGTGACTGCCTCATTTATTATCGGGATTGCATTATTTTTTGAAGTAGGATTAGTATTATTAATTCCGATTGTATTTGCAATTTCAAGAGAATTAAAAGTTTCTATCTTATATCTCGGTATTTCGATGGCAGCTGCTTTATCTGTAACACACGGATTTTTACCACCACACCCAGGACCAACTGCTATCGCTGGTGAATTGCATGCAAACATCGGTGAAGTATTACTTTACGGTTTTATGATAGCGGTTCCAACGGTTGTGTTAGCTGGACCTGTATTTACTAAACTTGCAAAAAAACTAGTACCTGAGGCGTTCACAAAAACCGGTAATATCCAATCATTAGGTGAGCAGAAAGTATTTAAACTTGAAGAAACTCCTGGTTTTGGAATCAGTGTTTTTACCGCTTTACTGCCTGTTCTTTTAATGGCAGTCGCTACAATTATTACTTTGTTGCAAAAAACAATGGGATTCAAAGATAATAGTTTACTAGCAACGATTGAGTTTATTGGGAATGCGGATACTGCCATGTTGATATCCTTACTAGTTGCGATCTATACAATGGGATTGGCAAGAAATATTCCAATCAAAAACGTGATGGAATCTTGTACAACAGCGATCTCGAATATTGGGATGATGCTCTTAATTATTGGTGGAGGCGGCGCTTTCAAACAAGTATTAATTGATGGCGGCGTTGGTAACTATGTAGCCGAATTATTCAAAGGAACTTCATTATCACCGATCTTGCTCGCATGGATTATCGCTGCCATCTTACGTATTTCATTGGGGTCTGCTACGGTTGCTGCATTAACAACTGTCGGTTTAGTGATTCCGATGTTAGGCCAATCTGATGTTAACCTTGCTTTAGTTGTCCTTGCAACAGGGGCTGGTAGTTTAATTGCTTCACACGTGAACGATGCTGGTTTCTGGATGTTCAAAGAGTACTTTGGTTTAAGCATGAAAGAAACATTTGCAACATGGACTTTACTTGAGACTATCGTTTCTGTAGCCGGATTAGGGTTTACTTTATTATTAAGTTTATTTGTATAGATCTTTCTAAACAGTAAAAGGGATACGGAAGCTGCTTAATGTGATTTTTCATAATTAACCAGTTATTTTTCATGATTGATTAATAAGGATGAAAATTTCTCTTTATTTTTTAACTTGATAGTGATGTGCCGTGTCCCTTTAACCTTTTGCACGAATACTGGCAGAGCCTATTGAAATGAAAAAGTTGGATTATTTGATTAAAGTATTATTTTAGGTATATATACTATAATACAGAGTAACATACATGGAAAGGAACGATAGAATATGGAAAAGTTACAAATTGGAGTTGTTGGTGTGGGCGTTATGGGAAAAAGCCTCGCACTTAACTTTGAGAGCAAAGGGTATTCTGTTGCCCTATATGATATTTCAAAGCAAAAAGTTGATGAAACCATTGAGGAAAACCGTGGTAAAAACTTAGTTGGTACTCATATAGTTGAAGAGTTTGTTAACTCACTTGAATCACCTAGAAAGATTTTATTAATGGTTAATGCGGGGGAAATTACAGATAAAGCGATTGATTCTCTAGTCCCTCACCTCGATAAAGGTGATATTTTAATTGACGGTGGTAATACATACTTTGTCGATACAATTCGCCGAAACAAACGTCTTGCCGAAGAAGGAATCAATTTCATCGGGGCAGGTGTGTCAGGCGGCGAAGAGGGTGCATTGAAGGGACCATCTATTATGCCAGGCGGACAGAAGGATGCATACGAAAAAGTAAAGGATATGCTTGAAAACATCTCTGCAAAAGTGAATAACGAGCCTTGCTGTTCTTATATCGGACCTAATGGGGCAGGACACTATGTAAAGATGGTTCACAATGGTATTGAGTATGGAGATATGCAATTAATTTGTGAAGCATATTTCTTCTTGAAACAAACACTAGATTTGACTGCAGAAGAGTTCCATGAAATATTTGCTGAATGGAATAAAGGTGAACTGAACAGCTATCTAATTGAGATTACAGCCGATATTTTCAAGAAGAAAGATGAAGAAACTGGTAAGCCATTAGTGGATGTTATTCTTGATACTGCAGGACAAAAGGGTACAGGGAAATGGACAAGTCAAAGCGCACTTGATTTAGGTATCTCTCTGCCTATTATCACGGAATCTGTATTTGCACGTTGTATTTCTGCTTTAAAAGAAGAGCGTGTGAACGCAAGCAAAGTTTTATCTGGCCCTAAAGATAAAACGGCAATTGGAGTTGAAAAAGCCGAATTAATTGAAGCGGTGCGCCAAGCTTTATATATGAGTAAAATTTGTTCTTATGCACAAGGATTCACGCAATTGAAGGCAGCTTCTGAGGAATATGATTGGAACCTTGATTTTGGCAGCATTTCTATGCTTTGGAGAGGCGGATGTATTATCCGTGCTGCCTTTTTACAGAACATTAAAGAGGCTTATGAGACTAACACTGACCTACCGAACCTTTTACTTGATCCATACTTTAAAGAAATTGTAGAGTCATATCAAGGTGGATTACGCCAAATTATCTCAATGGCGGTACAACAGGGCATTCCGATACCTGCATTTTCAGCAGCAATTTCTTATTATGACAGCTATCGTACTGCCAAACTACCTGCAAACTTGTTGCAAGCGCAGCGCGATTATTTTGGAGCGCATACGTATAAACGAGTAGATAAAGAAGGTACATTCCATACAAAATGGATATAAAATAAAAAATGGACTAAGATTAAATTCTTAGTCCATTTTTTATTCCACAATTCGTAGGCTATAAGACTCCCACTGATGGAAGTTCGCTTTAAACGAATGTATGAATCAAAATGCGTTTATTTTTCCCATTTAGATGAAAACCACATAATCTTTAATTTGAGTGGATAGAACTCTATAGATTAAAGTTTTACTTTATCAACTTCACTTTTATTTATCTGAATTTTCCGTTACTATTTTAAGTAGCCGTGAACAATTTCCTTTATTATGACAAAAAGGGACGAGAGATTTATGGACATTACAAGGGGGCATATGGATGAAAGTGAGTGAAAAAACATATTTAAGTATAGAAGAGGTTATTTCATTACCGGCCGTATCAAGTACAAACATAAGTGATGATGGCAAAAATGTAGCATTTGTTAAGAGGACAGCTAACTGGAAAGACAATACATATAGAAATCATGTATGGATATATGAAAAAGGTAAAGGGCAAAGTTATCCATTAACAAATGGGGATATAGATAGTACATGCCCGTTATGGTCTCCAAATTCTAGGGATATTGCATACCTTAGCCCTGGTGGTAATGGGAAAAATCAAATCTTCGTTAAGTCATTAGATGGTTATGGTGGGGTGCAAATTACTGATGAGGAAGAAGGGATCAGTACATTCAAATGGGATCATACTGGTAAAGGTTTTTATTATATTACACAGTCAAAAGAATGTGAGGAAATAAAGAAACGTAAGGAGCTATATGGAGATTTTCAACATGTAGGTAAGGAACATCAAAATAATTGTTTATGCTACATTGAAATAGAAAAAGTGATACAAAATGATAAAGAGGAACGAGAGATTAACGGTGTTTATCAATTAACTGATGGTAAGGATTTTTATATCCATGACTTTGATATTTCAAATGATGGGAAAAAAGTTGTATGTATGGCTACACCAAGCCTAAACGATTATATGAATGGTGATCTATATATATTAGATGTTGAAGCTGAGGAACTGCAAAAGATGAATGTAGATAGGTTGTTGGGCGGGAGCGTTTGCTTTTCTCCTGAGGGCAGCAAAATATGTTACTCAGCAAGCATAAGAGAGAAGGAGTATTATAGAAACCATATACAAGAGAGTACATTAGAGATATATGATATGAATACGGGAGAGGTACTTCAGCCTCTAACAAACTTTGATAGTACAGTTATGCCATTACAGTGGACAGCTAAAGGAATTTTAATTCGATGGCAGGATAAGACGAATTACCTTATTGGTGTGCTAGCTGAAGGTGGCACTGTAGAAACATTAAGCGAAAAAGTAGATGGATTTATAATGGATGCCTCTATAACAAGAGATGGCAATCATATAACCTATAATAAGGCTATAACAAATGAAACTTTTGAAATTTATTTGGATGATAAAAAAATAACGAATGAAAATAGCTTTTTCGAAGGGAAGCTTAAAAGCAACAGGGAAATCATCTCATGGCAAAGTAGTGATGGTCTTAAAATAGAGGGTGTTTTATCAAGACCAGTAGAGTTTGACTCAAATAAAAAATATCCTTTATTAGTAGTAATTCACGGAGGTCCGGCTTGGGCATCTTTTCCGATATTTTCAGACTGCTTCAATGAGAAATATCCGATTGAACAGTTTGTTGAAAAAGGCTGTATCGTTTTAGAGCCAAACTATAGAGGAAGTTCTGGTTATGGTAATGAATTTTTAAAAGCGAACTATAGAAAACAAGGAATTGCTGATTACGATGATGTTATATCTGGAGTGGATGAACTAGTTGAAAAAGGGATGGTAGACAAAGAGAGAGTAGGAGTAATGGGATGGAGTAATGGAGGATATATATCAGCGTTTTGTTCTACATTTAGTAATAGATTTAAAGCGATTTCAGTTGGGGGCGGAATTACGAACTGGATTACCCATTATGTAAATACAGATATCCCTTATTTTATTAGAATGCATTTAGGAAATACTCCATGGAATGATCCAGATATATATAGGAAAACATCACCAATGACATATATTAAATCAGCCTGTACGCCTACCTTAATCCAACATGGCGAAAAGGATGCAAGAATACCAATTACAAATGCATATGAGCTACATCAAGGATTAAGAGATATGGAAGTTGATACAGAATTAATGATATTTAAAGGAATGGCATATAGTCCTGATCAGCCAGGAATGAATGTAGCTATTATGAAGCAGAATTTGATGTGGTTTTCACACTATATACTTGGGGAAAGTATGAAAGATTTTAGAACTATATAATAGATATCCGCGTAGGGATTTTCCGTTGGGTAATCGGGTCAGATTGTTGGAAAAGAGATACAACAAATTATATAATTTGTTGTAAACTAAACTATTATTGAAGAGATTTAAGTGAGTATAAAGAAACGTAATTCGGAGGACAAATATGACAGCGAATAAAAATGAGTTATCTGTAGAACAACGTGAAGAACTAATAAAAGTATTACAAGCTCGTTTTGAGAAAAACATGAACCGCCATGAAGGTCTTGAATGGGCTAAAGTTGAAGCGAAGATAGAAGCTAATGCTGAAAAATTATGGTCACTTAATGAAATGGAAGTAACAGGCGGTGAGCCGGATGTTGTTGGATATGACAAAGAGAAGGACGAGTATACTTTCTATGATTGTTCAAAGGAGAGTCCTAAAGGTCGTAGAAGCCTTTGTTATGACCTTGAAGCGTTAGAATCAAGAAAGAAGCATAAACCAGAAAATAACGCTATTGATGTGGCAGCCGCTATGGGTATTGAACTATTAACTGAAGAACAATATCGAGAGTTACAACAACTTGGAGATTTTGATATGAAATCATCAAGCTGGGTACAAACACCTTCAGATATTAGAGAACTCGGTGGTGCGCTATTTTGCGATTATCGCTTCGGACATGTTTTCGTGTACCACAATGGAGCAGACTCTTATTATGCTGCCAGAGGTTTTCGTGGCTCGTTAAGAGTTTAAATTTGGAGTAAATAAAAAAGAGCCTATACGCAGGCTCTTTTTCTTATTTATATTTTAAGAGTAAACCGTTACTACGCAGTTTTACTTAATTTATATGTTCCGTGGTTGTTTTTACGGAAAAGTTTTGGGAAAACATAGCCATCTAATCCAATGCGTCCAGCATTCTGTCCTGCAACTAAAATGAACATAGTCAAAATAAGCAGGTTTGGATTTACACTAACAGTTCCGCTTAATAAAAATGAAAGATTCATTATGATTCCGAAAAATGCAGCTGTTTTTGTTAATCCGCCTAAAATTAAACCTAGACCTACTAAAATTTCTCCCCATTGAACTAAAAAGCTAAATAGGTCTGCGTTTGGAAGGACAAAATGTTGAAGAAAATCTGCCCACCAACTTTGCACTGCAGGATGGTCACCTGATGCTTGAGCAATAGCGCCCTTTAGAAAACCACTTGCGTCAAAAGATTGTCCAAAGACTTTGCCTATTCCAGCAGCGAGCCATGTATACCCTATGTAAAGTCGTAAAAATAATAATATGAAAGTAGCACGTTTATCAGTTCTTAAAAAATTGATAACCATTGAAATCCCTCCAATATTGTATTTACAAGTTTATTATATATCCATTGTGAAAAAATTCACAATGGATATAATGTGAACAAATTTATGATTTTTATTTATAAAATTGTACATAAAATATTGTGAAGTTTATTTTTGGAAATTAAGCAATAAATGAGAGGTAGGAGCTATCTATTGTAGCGGATAGCTCCCGTAGTAAACAGGTTCATGTATACTTTTTAAGTTCATATGGGGGTTCCTTATTATTTCTCTGGTTTTATATAAGGAACAACTTGCGCAGTCACTCCTACAGAGGCACCGCGAATAAAGTCTTGGTTTTCTAATACCTTAAAGTTTTCGGTTTTTCCTGTTAGCATAACACCTAAAATTTTCACTTGATCGAATGGTTTGTCCTTGTTTGCCTTTAAAAACTTCTGGATATCTTCGTCATATTCATCGTCATCGTATTGTTTAAGGGAATCAAAGAATCTTTTGTACGCTTCTTCAGGTTCTTTTTCTGGATCAAATCCGTAAACTGGCATACCAGAAGGACCTCTGTTTTCATATTTAATAGGTGAGACCATGTATAGCCATACGATATTTAAGTTATCTGGTATTTTTGTTCGAATTTCTTTTAATGTATAAGGCTGATTGAAAGAGATAGCGACTTCTGCTACATAGTTTTCCATTGTTGAAACGGCACTTAATTCATTTTTGACTCCATTATGATATTCTTTGATGGCTGGATTATAAAATGTAGCAACTTTATTTTTCGTTTGTTTATCATAATTATAAGCCTCTTTACTAGAACTAGACCAATAGGATCCTGGTATTAACTCGTTGTAATCGATATTAGAGCGAAACCAATCGTAAGAGCTTGTCAGTGTATTCCATCGTACTACGTAACCGTTAATGTTTTTAGAGCGATTAGATACGATATTGCCGCCAAACATAGAAGAATTACTCGTTACTTGAGAATCAATTTGCACATTCGGTTCTGCAATTGCGTTATGTAAAAAGAGATGTTCATGAAGCTTCGTAGAGCTTTTCGCTGCGAAGTAATTGCCCACCTTGTACATTATAGGAATTAGCATGATTACAACGATAATAGAAGTAATGATGATTTTAAGTAACTGTTTCCTTTTCGCTTTTTTTAATGCATCTTTTAAAGAAGTATCCATTAAGGTTTTCCTCCTACTGTAGAATGAATTGTTTTACGTGCGCGATGTAACTTTTGTTTAACGCTGTTTACTCGAATATCTAGTATTAGTGAGATTTCTTCATATGTAAAATCGTAATAATACTTTAAAAAGAAGGCTTCTTTGTATTCTAGTTTTATATCTTTTAATAGATAGAAAATCTCATCTTTATTTAAAACAGCATCTAATTCTCGGTCTGTATATTGTAGTTTTGAATAAATCTCTTCAGTTAAATAGATGTTTTGCTGCTCTTTTTTTCTTTTCAAGTCAATGTATTCGTTTAATGCAACCCTAAAAAACCATGGACGTATGTTATTCTCTGTTAGGTCATCTAGCAATGTATATACTTTATAGAAAGTATTTTGGATGATGTCTTCTGCGTCTTCTTTTATAGCCCCTTTCGCTAGTAATAGTTTGAACACTTCCTCCCCTAAATTGATAAGATAGGAGGTCAATATATTTTCTTTTCCCATCATTTTTCCTCCCTATACTTATACAACGGATAGGTAATCATAAATGTATACACTTAAATGAAAGTTTTGTTCTTGATACAAATAGAAAAGGCATATAACAATCATATGTTATATGCCTTTTCTATTATATATTTAGTAATTTATTTAGGTAATGTAAATTTAGCTTTTTTACCTTGTGAAATATCTTTAGCTTCTTTATTTCTCATAGGTCCTAGCTCAATCTCAAAGCTTTTGTCTTTCCAAATTTTTTCATACTGCTCTTGATCTAAAATAAATACTTGTAGTAACTCTCCAGATGTTCCCGTTTTGACTGCAGCGTTATAGTCGTAATTTAGTAGCATACCTTCATTAATCGTATATTGTGTACCATCATTCACTCTTAATGTAGAGCTTATAGGAGATAGTGAAACGTCTTGAGTATCTTTGTTATCAAGCTTGAATTTCACTGTTAATAGAACAATACCATTTTTGAAATTTGCAAAGCGTGGAGCTTCGACGGAATTTGGTGTGAATTGAGTAAATTGGTATCCGTCTAATGTAACATGAACAGCACCTAATTCTTGGCTGCTATTAATACTTGATTTCTCTTTTAACATTTTTTTATCGCCCATGTTATTAGCCGTAGCTTTATCTTGGTAGAAAGTTTTATCTGTTGCAACCTTCTCAGCACCTTGTTTATTTAAACTTAATGAAAAGCTTCCAGGGCTTCCGATTGGAGCATCGAATTTTCCTTTATTAGCTTGTGCAGTTGGGACTGTGACTGAGACTGTTGAGAGACTTGAAATTTTCGCTAGATCATCTTTTCCGAATGGATACGCGATATAACCAGAAATGGTTTCTCCGGCTTTTACTAAGTAATCATTCGTTGGAGCAAGCTTAGTTGGTAGCTGATCTTCTTTTGGAATTAAGTCTTTATAGTTACTATATACTTTCTGAGCACCAGTAAATGATATGTCCAATGCTGGCATATAATAAATATCTTTAGCTGAACTATTTTTTACGCTATAGTTCACAAGAATGACTCCGCCCTCTGTTTGACGGTTAAATGGAATGTTAAAGTCCGTATGGAATCCATTTAATTCAACTAATGTATAACTGTTCATTGATACTGAAACATCTTCAGCTTTATAAACTTGTGGTTCCTTATTTTCAAAAAGAACCTTTGTTTTACCACCTGTTTCTTTTTCCATATAGGAAATAAGTTTCGAGTAATCGCTGGAGCTAGTAGCGTTATTTTCCGTCTTTTTATCTTCAGTTTTCTTGTTTTCGGATTTTCTATCTTCAGGTTTATTTTCTTTCGTTGTATCCGTTTTTTCCGTTTTGCTTTCTTTTGTTGCATTCTCTTTTTGTTCTTTATTTGTCGTATCGCTTTGACCACAGCCGGTTATTACAAAAGCTGCTACGATTACTGCAGAAAATAAAGAAAGTAATTTTTTTGACATGTTTCTTCCCCCTATTTGTTTAAAACTAAACTCTCACATTAGCCCCACATTTTATTATAAGAAGACTAGTCAATATTTACCAGTGTTTTTTCTGATTATTTCCATTATTTAAATATTATAATGTAATAAAATCGATAGAAGTTTGGAATGGAATATTGGTTTGTATTTTTAAATCATTTGAAATATTACATTATATTGGTATGATAGAAATAGAGATATATGGAAAGGAGACAAGGACTGAATATGTGGATGAACTTGTAATGATTAGAAATTAGATAGATGAATTTTTCTCTCATAAGTGAGGGTTTATTTAGCTATCTGTAAATCATTCAAGGACTGCATATTTGGCTTGTACATCCCTTTTGTAAGAGTGGATACTTATGTGGGGAAATTTATATCTCTTATAGGAAATATGCGTCCTTTAAAATTGGAGGAGTATATGATGAATCAATTAAAAGATAGAGTAGCAGTTATTACAGGTGTAAGTCGTCTAGATGGTATAGGTGCAGCGACTTGTAAAGAATTAGCTGAAGCAGGATACGATATATTTTTTACATATTGGACAGCTTACGATAAAGAGATGCCTTGGGGCGTTGATCAAAGTGAACAAATACAATTAAAAGAAGAATTACTAAAAAACGGTGTGAAGGTATCAAGTATGGAGTTAGATTTAACTCAGAATGATGCACCGAAAGAGCTTATAAATAAAGTTACTGAACAACTAGGCTACCCTCATATATTAATTAATAATGCAGCGTATTCTAAGAATAATGATTTCTCTAATTTGACTGCTGAAGAGCTGGATAAGCATTATATGGTAAATATTCGTGCGACTACATTGTTAAGTAGTCAATTTGCCCGAGGATTTGATAAGAAATCTGGTGGTAGAATTGTGAATATGACGTCGGGACAATTCCAAGGTCCTATGGCGGGGGAACTAGCGTATGCAACAACGAAGGGAGCTATTGATGCTCTTACTAGTACGTTGTCAGCTGAGGTAGCTCATTTAGGAATAACAGTGAATGCAATTAACCCAGGTCCAACTAGTACAGGATGGATGACTGAAGAGATAAAGCAGGGATTAAAGCCGATGTTTCCTTTTGGAAGAATTGGTGAACCAAAGGATGCAGCGAGGCTCATTAAGTTTTTAGTAAGTGAAGAAGCAGAGTGGATTACAGGGCAAGTTATTCACTCAGAAGGTGGATTTAAAAGATAAAAAGAAGGTATCTCGCCCTGGTGAGATACCTTCTTTTTTAATCCTTATATATTTTATTTTAAGGTAATTGAAACATTCCCTTTTTTATGCCCGTTTTCTACATACATATGGGCTTCAGCAATCTCTTCTAACCGGTAAGTTCTATCAATAACAGGCTTTAAATTTTCTGTTTCAGTTAGTTTTTTTAGTAGAAACATATCTTCTTTACTTACTTTTGCCATCATTCCATTAACAGATACATATATTCCATTAGGTGTTAATACTTGTTTACAAAGGGATTTTTTATATTTTCCAACTGCATCAAATATAACATCATAGTCTTCCCCCCGTTTAGTAAAATCTTGTTTCGTATAATCGATTACTTTGTCAGCTCCTAAAGATTGCACGAGTTCAAAATTTGAATGACTACAAACAGCTGTAACGGTTGCGCCGAAATATTTAGCAAGTTGTACGGCAGCTGTTCCTACTGATCCAGATGCGCCATATATTAGTACTTGTTGCCCCCTTTTTATACGGGCCTTTCTTAGGAAGTGTAGTGCCGAAGTCGCGCCAAAGGGAATAACTGCTGCTTCCTCATACGTTACATTGGTAGGTTTTAATGCTACTAATCCACTTTCATGTACACATGTATATTCTGCATAACCACCGACATTAAGCTCTGTTAATGCAAAAATTTGATCTCCTTTTTTAAATTGAGTTACATCTGTTCCTATTTCTTCGATTTCGCCGGATAACTCTACACCGAGTATAGGCTTTCTCGGTTTTCTAAAACCTAATATGATTCGCATAGGAATCCAAAATAAGAGAGGGCTATTAAACCCACGTATTCTACAATCTCCAGTCGTTACACTCGTTGCGTGAATCTTGACTAATACTTCGTTCTTTTTAGGTATAGGTTTCTCTATAGTTTGAAGCTGAAGAACGTTAGGTGGCCCATACTTTGTGCAAATAATTGCTTTCATAATGACCTCCTGAAATGAGTTGTTGTTATTTATATCATATTTAAAATTTTCATCAAACATGTTAAATAATGAAATTGAAAATCATATGGATTTAAAAGAAAAAACAGTGGTATTATTTGGTAAAGGGGGATTTTTATGAAGAAAATCATGATAGCTTCTAGTTTGTTACTTACAATTGGTTTAGGGGTAGGGTGTAGTAGTGATAAAGTATCAAAGACGGATGGACCCAAAACGGCATCAGTAAAGAAAGAGAAGGAATTAGCCGCAAAGGATGTTTTTAATAAGGCGTATGAAAACTTAAAAAATGAAGAGTATGTAACGTTGATGCAGAATATGGACATAAAGGCTGACGGACAAGAACTGAGTATAGTGAAGGCTAAAATACAAATAGAGCCAAAAACAAAGAGTTCTCGTGCTGAAATGAATGTTTCGGGTACTGATATTATCATTTATGGTGTAAATGATAAAATTGTTGGTCAAGTGAAGAATCCTAATACGGGTGAAGTTATATCTATACCAGAGGAGAAATTAAATATTAGTGGGATGAATGCAGCCAAGAGTGTGAAAGAGAATGTAGAAATCCCGCCAGAAATTGTACAAAAAATGAATATAGAAAAAAGCGGAGACAAATATAAATTAAAGCTCAGGTTAAAAGGAAAAGATGCAGAGAGTATTTTAGGTAGTATAGGTGAAACGCAGAAGAAAGCATTAGAAGCACAGAATGCAAAGGTAGAAGAGATAGATGCAGAATATATGATTACAAAAGATTTTAAATATGAGTCATTGAGAATGGATATAGTTGTGAGTAGAAATAGTAAGGAGAAAGCACATTTTATGACGGATATAAAATATACATCGTATGAAAAATTTGATCCAATACAGTTGCCAGCAACGAATTGATTGATTTGCAGAGAGATGCCCCAAAAAAGTAAGGGCATCTCTCTTTTTTCGTTACTAACATATTTTCTTCTTAGAAAAATAGGTACAATATGTAGTGAAAGAAATTCAAACAAGGAGAGTGTCATTTGAAAAAAAGAAAGATAGTAGTGGCCATTGTAGCGTATACCGTTTTGCTTGCAACGTCTGTATATACATATAAAAAACAACTGGATCATCCTATTATAAGTGATGTAGGTAAATTGCTTCCGACAAAAATAAAACGTGTTGAAAGTGCTACGGATGAGCACTCGTTAATAAAATTAGTGCAAGATGCAAATGTTTCTGGAGAGAAGATTTCTATTGCTGGTATGCAACATAGTCAGGGCGGGCAGACGTATTATCCACATGGTACGATGCTTGATATGAAAGGGTATAATAAAATATTAGAATTTGATCCAGAGAAGAAGCGCATTACAGTTCAAAGTGGTGTCACGTGGAATGATATTCAAAAGAAAATAAATCCATATGGTCTTGCGGTTCAAGTTATGCAATCTCAAAATATTTTTACGGTTGGCGGTTCATTAAGTGTAAATGTACATGGTCGTGATATTCGTCATGAAGCATTGATTGATACAGTAGAGTCGTTTAGATTGCTAATGGCGGATGGTACGGTGCGTAATGTAAGTAGAGAAGAGAATGCAGATTTATTTCCTTATGTCATTGGCGGTTACGGGTTATTTGGTGTCATTTTAGATGTGACCTTAAAGTTAACAAATGATGAATTATATGAAACGCACACGAAAATGCTAGATTATAAAGAATACATGTCTTATTTCAAAGAGAAAGTGAAAAAAGATGAAAATGTTCGTATGCACTTAGCTCGTATTTCTGTTGCTCCAAATTCATTTTTAAGAGAAATGTATGTGACAGATTATACATTGGCACAAAACCAAAATATGAGGGAGGAGTATAGTGAATTAAAAGAAGAAACTATTATAGCAGCGCCTAAATTTTTACTTGGATTATCACGCTATAGTGATTGGGGAAAAGATACGTTCTGGGATATACAAAGAAGTTATTTCGAACGTACAGATGGAAAGTATGAGACGCGAAATAATGTTATGAGGTCAGATAGTGCCTTTATGGAATATGAAAATCCGAATAGGACAGAGGTGTTACAAGAATATTTTGTGCCTATAGATTCTTTCACGGAATACATAGATGATTTACGTAACGTATTAAATGAGGAAGAGTTTAATTTGCTCAATATTACGATTCGTTACGTGGAAAAGAATGAAAATGCAGTTTTATCATATGCGAAAGATGATATGTTTGCGTTGGTCCTTTTAATTAACCAGGGCCGCTCAGAGGGTGAGATAAAGAAAACAGAAGATGTCATTCAGAAAATGGTCGATGTTACTTTGAAACATAATGGTAGTTATTATTTACCGTATTATTCTTATCCAACGAAAGAGCAGTTAAAGAGAGCATATCCTCGTATAGAAGAGTTTCTTCAGAAGAAAAAAGAAGCGGATCCAAAAGAGAGATTTGTGAATTTATTTTATAGGGAGTATACGAAATGACATATAGAAGATTTGTAGCTTCACAAAGCATCATTATGATGGCAGGAAGTATGGTATTTCCTTTTTACATTCTATTGCTTCGGAATGTTGGAAATAGCTTCTCACAGTTTGGCTGGGCATATGGCTTATTTGCCTTAACTTCAGCTCTAGTATATCCGTTAGTTGGAAGAATCTCTGATAGAGTAGGTGATAGAAAGTTACTAATTATATACGCCTGGTCTATAGCAATATTAATGCTTTGTTTTCCTATTGCAACAGAAGTATGGCATGTATACATTCTTCAAATTTTAATGGGTATTTTAGGGGCTGTGCAGCGTAATACAGAGAAGACGTCGTTAGCACGAAAAGTTGTACAAGAAAATGCTGGTTATGAGATTGGAAAATATCATGTGTGGACATCGATTGGGGGAGCAGTAGCAATTATTGCAACAGGATATTTAGTAGATTTCTTTACGATCGGCACGATTTTTTATATTGCATCTATCTTATATGTAGTAAGCGGAGTTGTATTAAGTAGTAAAAAAATATAACGATTCCCATTTTTACCTGAATAACCTTTATTTGTTATACTAAAGGGGAAGACAAAAGAAAAGGGGACATTGCCTTTGATGAAATTTTTAATTTTAGCTATTCTCACTTTGTTTTTGATTCCATGGACAAGAAGAAGCGGTAGTAAACTTCGAGCAGTGGATAAGAAAGGGGATGAGAAGGTTGTAAAGGGTAAGAAATCATCCATTTTAGTTATTCCAGTTTTATTTTGGATAGGTATTGCAATCTATGAATATTTTTGGCTAATTGATGATCGAGCAGATTCAATTCTTACTCATTATTCTGTTGCAGTAGCAATTTTAATTGGGCTTGTTTTATTTTCACAAGATCAAATAGGAAAATTAGAAGGCACATTAAAAGGAATTCTAATGTTTGTTTTACTCGCAAGTTACGGCTACTTTGGTTATTTGCACGATATAGTAATCTCGCAAACGAAATATGATTCTGTTGTAAAGGTAGAGAAAGATATTTCAGAGCCATTTACTGAAAATGATCAGCCGTTTACAGTGCCGCCAAAGACAGCGGAGAATAAGATGAAAAAAGTATTTGGGGATATTCCGAAAGTAGCTTATTTTGAGCTAGGAGAATTAACGCCACAAATGGTAAATGGTGAGGCTTTATACGTAGCACCGATTGAAGTTTCAGGATTTTTTAAAGCTCGTAAAGCGGAGACAATTCCAGGGTACGTCACGATGTCAGGTACGAATCCTGATGCAGAAGCGAAACTGCACCTTGGTTATAAAATGAAATACGTGCCAAGCATGTTTTTCGGAAATAATTTAGAGCGTGTGGTAAGGCAAGCAGAACCAAATTTAATTTTTAAAGGAAAACCTAAATTTGAAGTTGATGATAAAGGGAAACCGTATTACACAATGACGTACGGCGAATTTATTTCAGGAAGATCTGGATTTGAGGTAGAGGGCGTTGTAGTAGTAGATGCACAAACAGGTGAAGTGAAAAGATACGATAAAGGAAAGGCACCTAAATTTGTTGATGGCGTATTAAATCACGAGACTGCATCTACGTTAAATACGTACTTCGGTAAATACATTCACGGATTTTGGAATACAAAATTCTCGCAAACTGATATGAAGATCCCGACTGAGTGGGGAACGAAAGAAGGAGTCACACCGATTTTCGGTAAGGATGGAACACTATATTACTTTACTGATTTCACTTCTCCGAAAGAAGGAGTAGATTCTGCACTAGGTTATTCACTTATCGATGCGCGTACAGGTAAGTTGTATTACTATAACGGAAAAGAAGTAAAGGGAATTATGGATGGTTCGGCTGCTTCGGAAGTCGTGGATAATTCCTTTAAGAGAGAAAAGTGGCATGGAACGATGCCGGTTATTTATAACGTATACGGTAAACCTTCTTGGATTGTACCTGTTATTGATGACGGAGGATTAGTACGTGCCCATACTGTTATCTATGCTTCTAATGCGAAAATATTTGCAACAGGTTCGACGCAAAAAGAAGCGCTTGAGAATTATAAAAATGCGCTGAATGGAAGTGGAGATTCATTTAGACCGACTTCAAATGGAAAAGAGGCGCAAAAAGAAGGCACTGTACAACGTGTATATAAAGAAAAATCAGGTGAAAATACAATCGTGTACGTACTGTTAGAGAATGAACAAAAAGTATTTATGATACCTGTGAAGAAATTCCCATATGCTATGTTTACAGAAGTGGGAGATCCAATTCAAATCACATATTTAGATACAGGAGAGGCGATGTCTTCCGTATCTAAATTTACAAATAGTAATTTGAACAAGTAAAGCGATAGAAATTCTATCGCTTTTTTTACAGAATTAAACAGGAAAATGCGCTATACTTGACGTATGTTTATGTTGTAACTATAATTGTTACGATTTAGTATGTATAGGAAAGGGTGAACGAAAAAAGTGAATGAAGTTAATCAGGAAATATATAAGCCTGTAAAGATGAACAGGTTATGGATGATTCTTGTATTAGGAACACTTACGGCGATTGGGCCATTATCTATTGATATGTATTTACCTTCGTTACCGAAATTAACGGATGACTTGCAAACAGGTGCATCCCTAGCCCAGCTTACATTAACAGCTTGTTTGCTTGGGCTTTCAGTAGGACAATTATTTGTTGGCTCAATTAGTGATATTTACGGAAGACGCAAACCTCTTATTATTGCTCTCATTATTTATGTTGCTTCTTCTTTACTTTGTGCTGTTGCGCCATCTATTTGGACTTTAGTGTTATTACGCTTCCTACAAGGAGCTTCAGGATCAGCCGGGATTGTTATATCACGTGCAATGGTACGTGACATGTATTCAGGTTCTGAAATGACGAAGTTCTTCTCACTGCTTATGTTAGTAAACGGAGCAGCACCTATTTTGGCACCGATTATTGGGGGACAATTATTACAGTTTACAACATGGCGCGGTGTTTTCATCGTTCTTGGAGCAATTAGCGTATTCATGTTAATCTCAGCCACTTTCGTATTGCGTGAAACATTACCTCCTGAAGAAAGAGAAACGGGTGGTTTGTCAGGAACTTTGGCGACGTACGGAAAATTGTTAAAGGACCGTCTGTTTATGGGATATGCATTGTCACAAGGATTAGTAACAGCGGCAATGTTTGCATACATTTCGGGTTCACCATTTGTGTTGCAGAACATATACGGAGCATCACCACAGCAATTTAGTTTATTCTTTGCAATCAACGGTATCGGTATTATTATTGCTAGTCAGGTTACGGGTCGTTTAGCGGGGAAAGTGAATGAGAAGACATTATTTGTCTCTGGTATCATTATTGCAGCTGTTGGTGGTTTATCTTTACTACTGACAATCTTACTAGGAATAGGGTTAATTGGTGTTTTATGCTCGTTATTCCTTGTCGTATCAAGTGTTGGGGTTGTCTCAACAACTGGGTTCTCATTAGCGATGAGAAATCAAAAACAAGCTGCAGGAACAGCATCAGCTTTATTAGGCTTATTACAGTTCATTTCAGGAGCGCTTGTTGCACCTCTAGTAGGTATTGGTGGAAGTAATACCGCATTACCGATGGGTGTTGTGATAGCTCTTTGTGAAGTTGGTGCGGTACTATGCTATTTATTTATGGCTAGAAGAAGTGAAAAGCAGTTTGAACTGCAAGCAAGACAAAATTTAGAGGCTTAACAAAAAAGAACTGATTCAAAGGGAATATTTGAATCAGTTCTTTTTTTTATTTCTTTGAAATACCTCATACATATTATTCATGATCGTATCATATAAAACAGCAAGTTTATCCCACACCCAGCGATTACTATCAACTTCTTTTTCCCCGCAGTCGATAATATCGGTATGGTCGGTAATTTTATACGCTTTTTTAACGACAATAGGAGCAATTTTCGGTATACGTGGGATTTCTTTTAAGATATCTGCGAAGTTTCCAATGTAGACATGATCGATGATTTCGATTGTTAATGATTTATCTGATATATTTAGCACTGTATGAAATTGATTTGTATGTTGTTGTTTTAAATATTGGGCTAACTTAAATGGAGCATGCTTCTTTTTTAATACGCGGCGAAGGCTCTCTGTATTTTCGATATGAAGTGATTTTTCGCGAATAAGGACACGAATATCTTCTCCCATAAAAGGGATTGTATTGTACATAGATGATTCTCCTTAAAAACTTACATATGTTTGCGTTATGCATATGTAAGTCTAGCATGGTTTGTTCTTTATGTGTGCTTACAGTTTTGTAAGGTGCTGTAGTAAAGCAGTGCAAAAGTTATTTGTATAAAGTGACGATACTGTGACAAACATGTTGGTATATATATTACGATGTCGTCTTAAGTGTAAAAAGTAGGATGTTCTCGGTATAATAACAAGTGGAGATAAAAGAAACTATAATGAGTAGTAGCTGTAGATAAAAGGAGAAGAAGAGATGAAGAAGGTTTTGGGTATTGCTGTAATGGGAAGTATGATCCTTCTAGCAGGATGTAATGGAAATAAGGATACGAAAGAACCGAAAGAAAAGGTAGAGCAATCTACAGAGCAAACAGAAGAGATGAAAGAATACCGTGCAGTACATGAAAAATACGATATGAAAATGAATAAAGAAATTAATAACGCACTGCAGCTATTTGAAGTGGCAAAGGAAAAGGGCGGTAAGGAAATAACGACTGCTACATATAAAGAAAATGTGCAAAAGGTAACGACAAATATGTTAGAAGATATTGATCATATCCGAAAAGAAATTCGTGTTCCGAAGTCGAAAGAGCAAGAACATGAGGTATATGTCGGTTTCTTGAATGAATCGGAACAAGCAATGAAAAAATTACAGAAGTTAGCTAAAGAAGAAGATTCATCGTTGATTCGTGATATAGAAATTAATTTTGCAACAGCATCGACATACTATAAACGTTTTCAAGCAGAAACGAAAAAATAACCTTGCCTATGCAAGGTTATTTTTTCTTCTTGCCATCTTCGTCTTCATCCTCGGATACTAATATCTTCTGTTCTTCGTGAAATTCGGAAATAGTTTGCCCGGTAATTTTATCGAAAGGGGTATAAAAAGAAGTTATACTTTTCTTTTTGATGAAGAGTTTGTAGAAGCCGATGATGACAAGTATAACGATTGTTAAGGGTAATCCTATAGTAGCTAGAAGTAAGGGGTCCATCTTATAACTCCTTTCATATCTTTTTTATCATAAGCGAAATACGATATAGATAAATAAAAGTATTAAAACTGATTTTTCTAAATATATCCAATTTGATTGACTTTTCATTTTTTCAGAATTATAATTCGAAATATACAATTTGAACCAAATAATAATATAGCAATTTACTTATCCAGAGAGGTAGAGGGACTGGCCCTATGACACCTCAGCAGCGGGTTCTTTAATAGGAACACCGTGCTAATTCCAGCAAGCAAGTCTTGAAAGATAAGTGATGGGCCTTTGTTTATTAAGCCTTGATCTTATTTTTTAAGATCAAGGCTTTTTGTATTCTAAAAAGAGAAAAGGGAGTAATGGAAAAAGTACGTTTATAAAACTAAGTAAATATATGTGTTTAGGGGGTTATTGAAGTGTATGTAATTAAAAAATTATCAGTTATGGTGTTCACGCTATGGGTTATTACGACGGTGACATTTCTAATTATGCATATTATTCCGGGGGATCCATTTTCATCAGATGCAAAAATCTTTCCTGAAGAAGTGATCCAAAACATGAGAGCGAAGTATCACCTTGATGAACCGTTATGGAATCAATATGTTGCTTATTTAGACGGCGTAGTTCATTTTGATTTTGGTGAATCTGTTCAATCAACCGGGCAAGGTGTATCAGAGATTATAACAACTGGTTTTGGTCCATCAGCAATTATTGGTTTACAAGCACTTGTTATTTCATTGCTAGTCGGAATTGCTGCAGGTACATTTGCTGCTCTCTATCATGGGAAGGTAATTGATTACGGTGTAAGTTTACTTGCCATCCTCGGTATTTCTATTCCGAGTTTTATTTTAGCACCACTATTTATACAAGTATTCGCTATTCAATTCGAGCTTTTACCAGTAGCCTCTTGGGGTACATTTGAACATACGGTATTGCCATCCTTTGCATTAGCGTTAGGACCAATCGCAGTGATTACAAGATTTGTTCGCTCTAATATGATCGAAGTACTGCAGAGTGATTATATTAAGTTAGCGAGAGCGAAAGGTATACCGATTAAGAAGATTATTATAAGACATGCTCTTCGAAATGCAATTGTTCCGGTACTTACATTTGTTGGACCATTAATGGCGGGACTTTTAACAGGTACTTTCGTTATTGAAAAGATTTTTTCAATTCCTGGTCTCGGAAAATATTTTGTAGATAGTATTTTTAATCGAGATTATCCAGTGATTATGGGAACAACCATTTTTTATAGTGCACTTTTAATTGTATGTATTTTTATTACAGATATTATTCATCGTATTGTTGATCCACGTATTCGTTCTATTACGTAAGGAGGGAGATGTTTAGATGGGGGCTTATGAAATTAATGACCAGTTATTAACAAATGAAGAGAAAAAAGAATTAACAATAAATAAAGATCAGCAAAAGATTAGCCGAAAGAAAGAAGTGTTTCGTAAGTTTGTATCGAATCCAATCGCAGTTTTAGGATCAGTGACGTTATTACTCATTATTGTTTTCTCACTTGTTGGTGAAAGTTTAACGCCATTTACTGCGAGTGAACAAGTAAAAGAGGCAACAAACTTACCACCTAGTAGTGAGCATTGGTTCGGAACAGATGATTTGGGAAGAGATATATGGGCGCGTACTTGGGCTGGCGGGAAAATTTCATTAACAGTTGGATTAGTGGCAGCTGCTCTTGATATAGGACTTGGTGTGCTAATCGGAGGATTTAGTGGATATGTGAGAGGGCGCAATCGCCTTGGGACATTAATTGATGAGTGGATTATACGAGGAATCGAAGTGTTATATGGTATCCCATATTTATTAATTGTTATTTTACTATTAATTGTTATGAAACCAGGTCTTTTTACCATTATCATCGCCCTTGCATTAACAGGATGGATTGGTATGGCACGTCTCGTTAGGGCGCAAGTTTTATCTTTAAAACAAAGAGAGTTTGTTATTGCAGCGGAGCGATTAGGTACATCACATATGAAAATTATATACGGGCATTTAATTCCGAACTTAACAGGCATTATTATCGTAAATTTATCATTTACAATTCCAGCAGCTATTTTCTCAGAATCATTTTTAAGCTTTATCGGACTAGGAGTGCAATCACCGGCAGCAAGCTGGGGGACGATGACGAATGATGCACTTGGGACATTACTAAGCGGGGAATGGTGGCAGCTATTCTTCCCAGCAATCATGATTGCGCTCATTATGTTCGCGTTTAACGCAATTGGTGATGGTTTACAAGATGCAATTGATCCAAAAATCGTAAAACGGAATCGAAAGGAGAAAAAACATGGGACAGCTCTTATCTTTAGAAAACGTAACGTTAGCCGTTGAAAAAGAGAATAGTAAACAAGCAATTGTGAAGCATGTTTCCTTTTCTATTAGCGAAGGTGAAATAGTTGCGCTTGTAGGAGAAAGTGGCTCGGGGAAAAGTGTTACAGCACAATCTATTATCGGCTTAAATCAAGAATCAATTCATATTGATGATGGAAATATATCTTTTGAATCAGAGGAATTAACGAATCTACAAGAATCAGAATGGAATCAAATTCGTGGGAAAGATATTGCTTTTATCTTTCAAGACCCACTTTCATCTTTAAATCCGACGATGAAGGCGGGAAGGCAAATTACAGAGGTGATTTTGCAACACGAAAAGAAATCGAAAAAAGAAGCAAAAGAAATTGCGATTAACTTATTAAATGATTTAGGGATACATGAAGCAGAGAAACGCTTTGAACAGTATCCATATCAATTAAGCGGAGGCATGAGGCAACGTATTTGTTTAGCAATTGCATTTGCCTGCCACCCAAAACTCGTTATTGCGGATGAACCTACGACAGCATTAGATGTAACAATTCAAAAGCAAATTATGGAGTTATTAAAGGAAAGAAAGGAAAAGCAAAATACGAGTATTTTACTAATTACGCACGATTTAGCACTTGTACGTGAAGTAGCGGATCGAGTAGTTGTGATGTATGGAGGACGTGTTGTTGAAAAAGGAACGATAGAGGAAGTGATAGGTTCCCCTAAACATCCATACACAAAAAGCTTATTACAAGCAATTCCCAATATGGATGATTCCGAAAAAGTATTACGTGCAATAGAAGGGACGACACCTTCCATTGAGACGTTAAATAGCTTTGGTTGTCCTTTTGTAAATCGTTGTCCAGTAGCGATAAAAGAATGTATTCATCGTTTCCCAGAGAGAACAACATATTCCAAGGAGCATAGTTCACATTGCTGGCAACATGTTCTGGAGCATAATAAGGCGAAATCAAAAGAGAAGGTGAATGCCTCATGACGACAGATTTAATTACTGTAAAGCAAGTAACGAAAACGTATGGAAGTAAAAATAAAGAAATCGCAGCGTTAAAAGACATATCACTTGCGATCCCGAAAGGAACAACGCTTGGCATTATTGGAGAAAGTGGTTCAGGAAAAACAACACTTGGTAAGCTCATAGCTGGGATTGAGAGCCCAACGTCTGGTGAAATTGATTATAACGGTCAAGTCGTTCACAAGTTGAAGGCAGCTCATAAACGTGATTTCTTACAGAAAGTACAGTTTATTTTTCAAGATTCCACAGCAGCATTAAATCCGCGCTGGAAAGTACGCGATAGCGTAACGGAAGGTTATATTTCATTCGGTTTAGGTGATAAAGGATTAAAGGATAAAGTAGCAGGTGATGCGCTAGAACGTGTGGGATTAGATAGACGATATATTGATCGCTATCCGCACGAATTTAGCGGAGGACAACGTCAACGAATTGCTATTGCAAGAGCGTTATTGTGTGAGCCAGAAGTATTGATTCTTGATGAACCAATTTCAGCATTAGACGTTTCATTGCAAATTCAAATTGTACATCTGCTGCAAAAAATCCAAAAAGAACAAGGTTATACATATTTATTCATCGCTCACGATTTACCGATGGTTCACTATTTATGTGAAAAAGTAGCTGTCTTATACAAAGGAGAACTTGTTGAATTTGGAAATACGGACGAAGTATTCCGTAATCCACAACATTCTTATACAAAAACACTATTGGCATCAACACCAAAAATTTCAGGTTAAAGGAGAATGTAGGATGAAGAAGTTTTTACTGTTTGTCATTATGACTGTTTTAGCAATTACTTCTGTCGCTTGCGGTAAGAAAGAGACGCAAAAGGCGAGTGCTGGTAAGGGAGAAGGAGATCGATTAGTAACGAATATTGGTAGCGATCCATATACACTTGATTCCGCTATCGCGACAGATAGTACTTCAGGTTATGTAATTGGACATTTATTCTCAAGCTTATATACGCAAGATAGTGATGGGAAATATCAAAATGAATTAGCAGAGAAAGAAGAAGTAAATGCTGATGGAACTGAGTATACAATTCATTTAAAGAAAGATATTAAATGGTCAGATGGTTCTGCTATTACAGCAAATGATTTTGAATTTGCATGGAAGCGATTATTAAATCCGAAAACGGGTTCTATGAATGCGACAGAAATGTATTTTATTAAAGGGGCAGAGGCATACAATACTGGAAAAGGTGAAGAAGGACAAGTTGGCATTCAAGTCATTGATCCTCAAACATTAAAGGTAACACTTGAGCACCCAGTGTCTTCCATTAAACAAAAATTAGCAAGCTCATTATTCATTCCATTATCTAAAAAATCAATTGATGATAATAATAAATTAAAAACAGATCCAAAAGAGTTAATTACGAACGGACCATTCACATTAAAAGAATGGAAGCACAATCAGGCTATTACAGTACAAAAAAATAAAGAATACTATGATAAAAAGGTAACATTAAAAGAAATTGAGTTTCGTATTATTCCAGATTCTAAAACAGCGTACCAATTATACAAATCAAAAGAATTAGATTTACTAAGTGGTTTACCACAAGAGATGATTGAGAAAGAAAAAGGAAATAAAGAATACAAGCGTGTTGCAGGATTCTCATCTTATATTTATTCGTTTAACGTAGAAAAAGAGCCGTTCACAAATGCAAAGGTACGTAAAGCATTCTCATTAGCAGTTGATCGTAAGTTTATTGTTGAAAAACTGTATAAAAACAATGCACAAGAAGCAAATGCATTCGTTCCAGAAGGAGCAAAAACACAAAGTGGGCGTGATTTCCGTAAAGAAAAAGGTGGTTACGTTAAATTTGATCCAGCAGAAGCGAAAAAATTATTAGAAGAAGGCATGAAAGAACAAGGCTGGTCTACATTACCTGAAGTAACATTAAAGTTCACTACAGATACACAACATAAAAAAGTAGCAGAAGCAATGCAAGAAATGTTTAAGAAAAACCTTGGCGTAGATATTAAATTAGAAAATAAAGAGTGGAAGAGTTATATCGACACATATAAGCAAAGTGATTTCCAATTAGCTTATATGGGATGGGGCGGTTCTCTATTAGACCCAATTACTAAATTAGATTTATATGCAGGTGATGGTCCAAACAATTATGCAAAATGGCATAATAAAGAATTTGATGCTTTAGTGAAGGAAGCAGAAGTTGAACAAAATGAAGATAAGCGTTTTGACTTATTGCATAAAGCGGAAGATATTATGTTTACAGATTCACCATTAATTCCAATTATATTCCCGTCGGATTCCTATTTACAAAAACAAACGGTATCTGGACTTCAATATTATGTTGGATCTAAACCAGATTTAAGATATGCAAAAATAAAGAAGTAGGCAACCGCCTACTTCTTTATTTTATTTCTCTCTTATATTCTTTTTTCGTTCCATCAGAGAAGACAACTTCTAAATCAAATTTTTGATAGTCTTTATCAAGTTTGAACACGTTCACTACTTGATCGATTACTTCTTGGTCAGCAGTATCTTTATCAAATTTTAATTCTTGTAGAAGTGGGCTTAATTTTGTGATAGCCTCGTCTCCTGTTAATTTTACATCTGCTTTATGATCTTCAATTTTTGCTTCCATTTTCTTATCAGCTGCTACATTTTTATAGTCTGCTTCGTAGTCTTTCTTTGTATCTTGGTAGTCTGCCTTTAAATCGAATTCATTGAAGTTTAGTTTTAAATCTGCAGGAGCCTCGTTTTTTGCTTCTTCAGTCGTCTTTTTATTAGAAGTTGTATCTTCTTTTGCAGGAGCTTTACATCCTGTTAATACAGGTACTAGCATAAGAGCTAATAAAACTGATAGTAGAATTCTCATTATAAATTCCTCCTTATGTAAATTCGTTCTATACAAGTGTTTCCCAAAAACATGTAATTATGTATGTGTTGAAAATAAATTATTATTCCGTAGTCACAAGGGCTAATCCGCAATTTAAATCAAAAACGATTTGTATGTATATGGTAAATTGAAGTTGTGAGGAGGTACTGAAATGCTTTCTAAAACATATCAAACAATCGGCGGATTATTTCCTGCAACATATGCAGCGAATGGCTATTATACAATAATATTTGGAGGAGTTAGTTTAGAGAGAAATATTATTTCATTATTAGTTATTGTATTGGTTACACAATCAGTAGCAGTGATGACTTTAGCTATGAAAGGAATGGTAAAGGGAAGAATAAGCTCTGTAGTTAAAGAAGCATAAAATAAAAAGGTATCCTCGGTGGGATACCTTTTTATTAGCACTTATTATTTTGCAACTTTTGTCCACTTGTAGTTAAACTCACCACCGAAGTCAGTTGTTACAAGTCCTTTAATGAAAGAGCGTTGTAAGTAAGAACGACCTTGTTGGTATAAAGGAGCGACAGCACCGTCTTGTAATAGAATTTTTTCAGCTTGCTTCATTGCTTCCCAGCGAGCTTTTTCATCACCAGCTAAATCTGTTTTTACTTTATGAATTAGCTCATCGTACTCTTTGTTAGAGTATTTATCGAAGTTGTAAGCACTATCTGTTGTAAATAAATCTAAGAATGTAATTGGATCAGCGAAGTCAGGGCCCCAGCCATCAATACCGATTTCATAGTCACCACTTAACAGTAGTTTTAACTGTTGTTTACGTGGTTGTGGTTTTAAATTCACTGTTAATCCATCTAAGTTCTTTTCTAGTTCACCTTTTAAATATTCACCAGTCTTTTTAGCTAAAGCATTATCACTTGTTAAGAGTTCAATTGTTACTTTGTCAGTACCCAGTTCTTGCTTCGCTTTTTTCCAGTTTTCTTTCGCTGTTTTCACATCGTCTTTCACTAGATTTCCATTTTCTTTACGGAAGTCGTTGCCATCAGGACTTTTTGCAAATTTCGCAGGAACCATTCCTTCAGCTGCAACAGCGCCGTTATTTAAAATTGTTTCTACGTATGCTTTCTTATTCATTGCTCCGTTAATAGCAAGGCGTGCATGTTGATTTTTTAATGTTTCATTTTTTTGATTGAGTCGTAAAAATTGAATGCCAACTTCAGCGCGTTCTTTGAAGTTTGGATCGCCCTTATATTTATCAACAAACTCCGCAGTTAAAGCAACGCGATCAATTTGTCCTGAATCATATAAATTAACTTCTGTAGACTTATCTTTAACGACATTGAAGTTGATTTCTTCTAATTTCACCGTTTTAGCATCCCAATAGTTAGGATTCTTCTTCAATTGGAAGCTTTGCTCGTGTTTCCAGTTATCTAATGTGAAGGCACCGTTGTAAATTAAATGATTTGTTTCTAAACCATATTTATCGCCTTGAGACTTTAAGTACTCTTCATTAATTGGTAAGAATGTTGAGAATGTCGTTAAACTTAAGAAGTAGGGAACAGGACGATCTAGTTGTACTTCTAACGTTTTGTCATCAATAGCTTTGACCCCTAGTTGATCAATCGGCAATTGTTTTTGGTTTATTTGTTTCGCATTCTTTATATCGAAGAATAAGAATGCATATTCAGCTGCTGTATCAGGGTTTACGGCACGTTGCCAAGCGAAGACAAAGTCTTTTGCTGTAACAGGAGTCCCGTTTGACCATTTTGAATCACGCAGATGGAATGTATATTTCGTTTTATCGGGACTAACGTCAACCGACTCAGCGACACCAGGAATCGGTTTATTATCTTCTCCCATTGCATATAACCCTTCAAAAACATTACGCATTACGTTCATGGATTCCCCATCCGTTGCTTTTGCAACATCCATTGTTGGAATTTCTGAAGCAAATGATAAGTTAATTGCCTGTTTATCAGGTGCTTTATCATTTGCCTTCGCTCCGCTTGCGTTATCTTTATTTCCCCCGCAAGCAGTTAGTAATAGACTTGCCCCTAAAACAGATGCAACAACAGGTACAACCTTTTTCTTCATTGTTCGTTCCTCCCTAAATGTGTTGTTCGTAACGTCATAATGTCCATGTCTTGAAGTGTATCTATAGAAGAAGAGAAAACCTATTATAAATATGTACATGTAGGTAATCAGGTGTTCTATATGTATATACATGTTGAACTATAATTTATTATTATATGTTTCGACGTAGTAGACGTTATATTATGATGGTTAAATATTTCGTTTCTTTGATTATTTAGAATGTTAACACTGGAGAGAACTATATGTCAATAATAAAAAGTTGAGCATTAATTTTTTAAAATAATATATTAAAAAAGCGGATTTCCTCTTATTGAGAATCCGCTTTTAATACATTTTTTCAATAAAATAATTACTGTAGATAGAAAAACTTCAATTCAGCTTGCCTTTTATCCCGCATTAACGGGCAGTAAGACCCTCACCTCAAAATTCAGCGGAAGCAAAGAAGTTAGGTGGGGGATCAACTGCCCGTAAAAGCCCGATTGGTTAGGGCTGATTAAAGTTTCACTTTATTTTTCAATTTGTGCCCATTTGAAGTTTAATTGACCTGCAAAGTCTACTTGCACAATTCCTTTCACGTAAGAACGTTCTAAATAAGATTCGCCTTTTTGGTAAAGGGGAGCGATAACAGAGTCTTTAAATAATATTTTTTCGGATGCTAGTAATGCTTCCCAACGAGCTTTTTCATCACCAGCTAAAGTCGTTTTAACTTTTTCAATTGTTTCATCGAACTCCTTATTAGAGTAATGATCCAAGTTGTAAGGGTTATTCGTTGTAAACAATTCAAGGAATGTAATTGGATCAGCAAAGTCAGGGCTCCAGCCGTCAATACCGATTTCATAGTCACCTTTTAATAAAAGTGAAACTTGTTGTTTACGTGGTTGTGGTTTCACATTTACTGTTAATCCATCTAAATTCTTTTCTAGTTGTCCTTTTAAGAACTCACCAGTTTTCTTATCAAGGTCAGCATCACTTGTTAATAATTCTAATGTTATCTTTTCAGAACCAAGCTCTTGTTTAGCCTTTTTCCATAACTCTTGTGCAGATTTTGTATCAATTTTGGTTAAATCTCCGTTTATAGTACGGAAGTCTTTTCCATCAGTCCCTTTTGCAAAGTTCTTTGGAACGAGACCAAAGGTTGGTGTAGATCCATCATTTAATAACGTATTTACAAAAGATTTTCGATCAATTGTTTGATCGATTGCTTGGCGTGCAGAAACGTTTTGAAGTACTTTGTTTTGTTGATTCATACGTAAAAATTGTACGCCTACGTTCGGGCGCTCTTTAAAGTTCGCATCCTTTTTATATTTATCAACGAAATCAGATGTTAATTTTATACGGTCTAATTGTTTTGATTCAAATAAATTTACTTCTGTTGATTTTTCTTTTACGATGTTAAAATTGATTTCTTCTAGTTTGACAGTATCTTTATCCCAATAGGTAGGGTTTTTCTTGAATTTAAAGCTTTGTTCGTGCTTCCAATCGCTTAGTGTAAAAGCTCCATTGTACAAGATTGTATTATCTTCTAAAGCGTACTTATCACCTTGTTTTTTAAAGAATTCCTCGTTAATTGGTAGAAATGTTGGGAACGCTGTTAAGCTAATAAAATACGGAACAGGACGCTCTAATTCTACCTCAAACGTATGGTCATCAATTGCTTTTACACCAAGTTGGTCGGCTGGAAGTTCTTTGTTGTTAATTTTTGTTGCATTTTTAATATCAAAGAATAGAAATGCATATTCAGAGGCTGTTGCTGGATCGACAGCTCTTTGCCAAGCGAAGACAAAATCTTTCGCTGTAACAGGTGTGCCGTTTGACCATTTTGAATCTCGCAAATGGAATGTGTATTTCGTTTTATCGCCACTTACTTCATGAGATTTTGCAACACCAGGGACAGGTTTGTTACCTTCACCAAGATTATACAAGCCTTCAAATACGTTTCTCATTACTTGGCCAGAATCAGTGTCTGTAGCACGAGCTGTATCCATTGTTCGTATTTCAGTAGGTGAAGATAAGTTTAAAACCTGTTTACTAGGTGCCTCGTCTTTTGCATTTGCTCCGCTTGCTTCGTTTTTATAACTACCGCAACCAGTTAATAAAATACTTACTCCTACAACTGATGCAATACCGGGTACAAACTTCTTTTTCATTTGATTTTCCTCCTAAATAATTAAGTTTGGATGATGATGAGGGAAATGAAAAATAAAAAATCCCTCTTTTCATATTGAGAAAGAGGGATTTTTACGTACAAGTTATGCACCCGTATATAAACGAAGTCCCTCATTCTATCTTTCAAGCACAAAGCTTGCAGGAAGTGGCACAGTATTCAAAATGAACCTGTTGCCGAGGTTTCAAAGGGCCAGTCCCTCCACCTCTCTTGATACAATGAGTAAACGAATAAACTTTATTAATTTTTGTGTTTCTTTGATAATTCAAAATCTTACACCTTGAATAATGAAGTGTCAACCGAATGAAATATAGTTTAAATTTTCAGTTTTATTTAACGAAAAAACCACTGCCATATGCAGTGGTTTTTCTATTAGAAGTTAAAGTTATCTGGATCTGGACCAACGCGACGATCTTCATTTAAAGCTTGAATTGCTTTCATATCATCAGCACTTAATTCAAAGTCGAAGATGTTTGCATTTTCAATAATGCGATGTTCTTTAATAGATTTAGGGATTGTTACAACTTCGTTTTGTAGATCCCATCGTAAAATAATTTGTGCAGTTGATTTATTATATTTTGTTGCAATGTCTTGTAATGTTGGATTGTCTAGTAGTTGGCCTTGCATTAATGGTGACCAAGCTTCAAGCTGGATGTTATGTTCTTTGCAGAAAGCGTGTAGCTCTTCTTGTGCTAAACGTGGGTGGTATTCCACTTGGTTGACCATTGGCTTAATTTCAGCAATTTCAAATACGTCTTGTAAGTGGTGGATGTGGAAATTACTCACACCGATAGCACGAACACGGCCATCTTTATAAAGCTTTTCTAACGCTTTCCATGATTCAGTATATTTTCCTTTTACAGGCCAATGTACTAAATATAAATCTAAATACTCTAAACCTAATTTCTCTAATGTAGTTTCGAATGCTTGAAGTGTTGTTTCATACCCTTGATCGCTATTCCATACTTTTGATGTAATAAATAATTCTTCACGTGAAATACCTGATTCACAGATCGCTTGTCCAACGCCTTCTTCGTTTTGATAAATTGCTGCAGTATCAATGCTGCGATAGCCATTTTTAATTGCTGCTTTTACAGATTCAATTACTTCTGAACCATCTTCTACTTTAAAAACACCTAAACCGAACCAAGGCATTTTTACACCGTTATGTAATGTTGTATAGTCTTTTAAACTTGTTAAATTCATATTATTTCCCCCTAGCTTTTTTGTTTGTTGCTTCTACTGCTTTTTGAATTGCCTCTGAAAAATTATATTCATATAAAGCTTTGAGACCTTCAGCTGTGGAACCACCGGGTGTTGTTACTTGTTCGCGGAGGTTAGCTGGATCTTGCGTTTGTTCAAGCATAGAAGCAGAGCCGGAAATCATTTGAATGACAAGGTGTTTTGCGGTTGCTTCATCGACTCCATAACTTTTTGTTGCTTCAATTAAGCTTTCAGCAAAGTAATAAAGGAAGGCTGGTGCACTTCCAGTAACTGCAGTAAGCTGATGAACTTCTTCCTCGGTACAAAGTTGCGAAGTTCCAATTCCTCTTAAAAGCAGTTGCAAGGTCTCTTGATGCATCTCGTTTACTGATCGTCCCATTGTATATAAGGAGATAGACTTGCCAATTTCAGCAGCTGTATTTGGCATAATCCAAGCAACAGGTGTCCCAATGGGAAGTCTTTCTTCTAAATAAGATGGGCCAATGCCAGCGGCTACCGTTACGACAAGTTGATTCGATAGTAAAGGAGATAATTCTGCTAATAATTCTTCATGTGCAGAAGGCGGCATTGCTAAAACAATCGTATCAACAGATGTAACATGCTGCTTCCAATCTGTTGTAGTAGACACATTATATCGCGCTTGTAATTGTTCCAGTTTTTCTACGTTGCTTCGGTTAGAAACGATAATTTCTTCGATGTATTCTTTGCTTGTTTTAAGTAATCCGGAAAATATAGCTTCTGCCATACGACCAGCACCAATAAATAGAATTCGATGTTTAGTTAGCATATCCTCTATTCCTTTCTAGTGGAGATATGTTATAAAAAACGATACCATTTTTAAGAGAATTTTGTAAAAAGAAAAGGCTTATTGTGAGAAGGATGAAAATGGAGGGAAGAGGTTTAATACAAATAAGGTTATAAAAATTATTATACTTAAAAAACAGTTGTAATAAAAAATCTCTGAAGCATAACTGCTTCAGAGATTAATAATTTATAAGTTTATGCTTTTGTCATACCTAACAATACAGCGCCACCGATAATTAAAACACTACCTAGTGCAATAAAGATCAATTGACGTTTTGTTTTCTTTTCACCTAAGAATACAATCGCACCGAATGTTGAGATAACGATTCCAGTTTGAGATAATGGGAAGCTTGTTGCTACTCCGACACGTGGTAGTGAAAGAAGTAAGAATAAGTTTCCAGTTCCCCATAGTAAACCAGATAAAGCATTACGGATTGCATATTTGTTAAATGGTTTATGTTTAGATGTCAGTACAACCGCCCCAACAAACATACCAACTGCTTGTGGTAAAATAGCAGACCAACCATCGATGTTATACCAACGAATAATAATTACATATACAAGATAGCCGAAAGTAGAAACAATTAAAGTAAGAAGTCCTTTTTTCAATTGTCCTGGTGGCTGAGCATTTTCTTTATCATCTAATGATGTGAATACAACACCAACTACGATTAATAGGATTGCAATCGTTCCCAGAATGATCGTTGTAGTAGTAGTCCACTCGCGGAAAGCGATAACCCCAAAGATAGAAGTTGCAACAAGTTGCATACCAGTAGAAATCGTTACAGTAGTAGAAACACCTAACTTTTCAACTGTTTTTAATTGGTTTACTTGTCCTAAAGCCCAGAATAAACCTGAAATAAAACCAACAATCAAGATTGTCATTGTTAAAGCGGGTTGAGTAAATACATACATAATTGTTGCGAAGAATAGAGCACCGATTGTCATACCTACCGTTTGGCTATATGCACCACCGCCCATTTTTACGCTTACTAATAAGATGTTTCCCCATGCAATTGCAGGAAGAAGCGCTAATAAAATGTCCATTACAAGACTCCCTTCGTTTTGCTATACCAATATAATTACATATCGTTCTAACGATCGGTAATGCCCCACTAATAGAGTAGAAGATTACCGATCGCTAAAACAGGATGAAGAATTCACGATATAAATGCGTTTTCATTTCTTCAATTTTTGAAACACCTCCATATAATAACAGGAAATTGCCTATTTTAGAAAGTAAATTCAAATAGAATGTATATTTAAATAAAAGGTAAAATTCAGTTATTTCCCGACGGTGTATTTTTATTTCCTAAGAAATAAAAAAACAGCTTTAAAAAAGCTGCTTTACGAGTTAGTAATTCTTTTATTAATAAGCTGAATACATAGCAAAAATAGGAGGGACATACTAATAGTGATAACTACTAGTGTCCAGGCGAGCTGCATATTACTTGCATCAATCGCCATGTAAATGGCTGTTGGGATAGTCTGTGTTTTACCAGGAATGTTCCCAGCAAACATGAGTGTAGCACCAAACTCACCGAGCGCACGAACAAAGCTCAAAATCATTCCGCTTAGTAAGGCAGGAAATGCAAGCGGAAGTGTGACGTGCAGAAAAACTTGATATTCACTTGCACCAAGATCACGAGCACTTTCTTCAATTTGTACATTCGCGATAGAAAATCCTGTTTTTGCTGATTGGTACATAAGCGGAAATGCAACAACTGTAGAAGCGATGATAGCAGCAGTAGATGTGAACATAATAGATTGCTGAAATATTGATTCTATCCACGTTCCAATAGGACTGTTATTTCCAAAAATGATAATGAGAAAAAAGCCGATTACAGTTGGCGGAAGTACCATTGGTAACAAGAAAATAGTTTCTAATATTACTTTATATCTCCATGAGGAGCGTGCTAGCGCTCGTCCGATTATCGTTCCTAAAATGGTAACGATAATGGTGGCACATGCAGCTACTCGTAAAGATAGAAAGATTGGTGACAAAATAGCATCAAAGCTCATGGCAATTATGGTAGGACTGTAAATCCATATTTTTTAAAGATAGATTGTGCATCTTTTGACTGCAAATACTCATAAAATGAAGTCGCCTCTTTCTTGTGCTTAGATTCTTTTATAACACCTAAAGGATAGTGAATTGGCTCATGAGAAGTAGCCACTGCTGTCTCACCAATTTTTACTTTGTTTGAAATAAGAGCATCTGTTTTGTATACAATACCAGCATCAACATTACCTGTTTCTACATATGTTAACACTTGGCGAACATCTTTTGTAAATACGACTTTATTTTGAACGTCATTCCAAAGATTTTCATGTGTGAGAGAAGCTTTTGCGTATTTTCCCGCAGGTACAGATTCAGGTGTACCAAGTGCGATTTTTTTTATTTTTTCACCTTTTAAATCTTGAATTTTTGTAAGAGAACTATCTTTTGGGACGACTAGAACGAGTTCGTTTCCAAGGAGATTTTTCCCCTCTTTTTCATTAATGAATCCTTTTTTAACGAGAGTTTGGAATTTATCTTCGGCTGCTGAGAAGAATAAATCAGCAGGTGCACCTTGTTCAATTTGTTGTTGAAGTGCACCAGAAGCACCGAAGTTAAAAGAAAGTTTAATACTAGGTTCTTTTTCTTTATATTTTGTTTCAATTTCTTTTAGCGCATCTTGTAAGCTTGCAGCTGCTGATATAGTAAGTTCAACTGCTGTTCCTTCTTTAGCAGTTAATTTCTCTTTCTTATCTCCGCTTGTACATGCAACACTAAATATAAGAAGAAAAGAAAGGATAAGTGCCTTGATGGATCGTAATGTAAACTGATTCATAAAAAAATCCCCTTTCGTTTTGACATAATTAATTATAACTAAATATAACTAAATATAACTAGTTATAATTGAATATAATTTGAACATGTAGTTGTTTTTAAAATATAGGAGAAATATTCTTTTCTTTGTTACAATGAAGGAAGAAAGTGAGGAATCGTCTATGGATCATCATTCCTACACAACGGAAGAAGTAGCAAAGAGATTAAAGGTATCAAAACTAACTGTATACGACTTGATTAAAAAAGGGGAGCTGCCTTCTTATAGAGTTGGTAGACAGATGCGCATTGATGCAGCAGATTTAGAACAATATATTAAGAAAATGAAAACAGGTAAGATACAGGTTACCCCTGTAAAGAATGACAGTAATAGTATCTCGAATACATGTATTATTAGCGGACAAGAACTAACGTTAGATATGTTGGCAAAGCGTATAGAAAATCGCCTGCCAAGTTCAACTATATTAAGGGCATATCAAGGTAGTTTAACGAGTCTAGTAAAAATGTATCAAGGAGAAGGAAGTATCGTTAGTTTGCATTTGTTTGATGGGGAAACGGGTACATATAATATTCCTTATGTAAAACGCATTTTAGTAGGACAGCCATGTATTATGATTAATTTATTAGCGAGGAACGTTGGGTTTTATGTGCAAAAGGGGAATCCTAAAAATATAAAAACATGGGCTGATTTATCTCAATCATCTATACGATTTATAAATCGAGAAAAGGGTTCTGGTATTAGGGTGTTAGTCGATGAACAATTGCGCATTCAAAATTTAAATAAAGAACGTATTAGTGGATATGAATGGGAAGAGTCGAACCATCTTGGTGTTGCCACGCAAGTCGCGAATGGAAAAGCTGACGTCGGAGTAGGATCAGAAAAGTTTTCGCAAATTGTAAATGTAGACTTTGTTCCAATCATGAAAGAACAGTATGATTTAGTGATTTTGAAGAATAAAGAAAATGAAGAGCTGATCGGAGTTGTGAAAGACATTCTGCAATCGGAAGAATTTCATAATGAATTAAAGGCGATTGGCGGATATGATATGACGAAAACAGGTCAAATTGTATATGAAACAAACTAAAAAGCTGCTTGTCTATAAGACGAGCAGCTTTTTCTATATATAAAGGGGTTTGGGGAAACAAAGTGTTAAACAAGACCTTGAGCAAGTGTGTAAATGAAAGCTGTAAGAAGAGTCGCTCCACTTGCAAGTCCGAAGAAATCTGATTTGTTAAATGTAATGTTGTTCATTATAATCTCTCCTTATTTGTTTAATGTAGTTGCAACGGCTTTTGCATCGACAAGTGCGGATAGCACCATGCCCATTGTATTTAAAAATTTGTTTGATTTCATTTTGATCATCATGCGTATCCGCTCCTTTTCGAATTGTTGTTGCCCTGCTTTATGTCTTAATTATAGGAAATATGATCGCCGGCAACTATCGAATTAGCTTACGGAAGACTTACACTTTTGTAAGAAAAAAAGACATTCGTGTAAGAATGTCTTTTAAAGCATATTAATGTGGTGGTGCTCTTCGATTGTTTTTAAAAAGCTACGCATTGAATTTGTCATATAGCTATCTTTACGGCGTATGAAAACCGTTGAAATACTACCGTACTTTTCAGGGATTGCATGGCAATGCACTTTACCTGCTTTAGAAAGATGATGGACAGCAGACTGTGGTACGAGTGTAATTCCAAGGCCGAGTGCAACACTGTTTAATATTGTCTCTAATATATTGAATTCCATAATTCTTTTTGGTAGCAAACCTTCATCTTTCAGCCATCGTTCTAGTTTGGAGCGGTATCCACATCCTTGGTTAAAAACGAGTAAAGGCGTTGTTGTAAATTCATCTATATGAAAAGCTTTATTTTGTGTTACAAGCATTAATTTCTCTGTACTAACATCGTATTGTTCAATAAGGGGATGTTTTATTGGCCCTGATATAAAAGCACCGTCTAATTGATGATCGAGTACTTCTCTAATTAATTCTTCTGTTAGACCTGCTTGTAATGATAAATCGACGTTCGGATAGCTTTTATAGTAAGAAGATAAAATGGTAGGTAATGTACTTACTGTTTCGACAGTACCGATTTTTAATATGCCAGAGGGTGTTTCACTATCTAAAAATACTTGTTTTAGCTCCTCAACATCTTGCAAAATTTTATTAACATAAACGAGCATTTTTCTTCCTTCAGCTGTTAAAGTCATGCCTCGTTTATGACGATAAAAGAGCGGTGTTTTCAGCTCGTTTTCTAGTTGTTTAATACGCGTTGTTACATTTGATTGTACGTAATTTAATTCCTTTGCTGCGCTACTTACACTACCTTGGTCAGCAACGCTCTGGAAGATTTGCAAGTCTCTTAATTCCATAATACTGTCCTCCTTGATGTTAACTATCATTATAAATGATAGTTAACATCATTTTGAATCATTTTACGTGATGTATTTTTTCTTTTACAATTCTCTTTGTGCAAATAGAAAGAAGCGGGGGATTGTGGTGAGAAGAGGTCAAATGATAATAGGGGCTTTAGCGTGTTTAATTGCAAGTATGTCATGGGGAGCGATGTTTCCAGTTGCTGATCATGCGTTAGAATACATAGATCCGTTTTATTTTTCGCTTATTCGCTATGGAGCGGTGGCGATAATGCTGATTGTATTGTTGTTAATGAAAGAAGGGAAACAGGCATTTCGTTTAGAGGGAAGAGGAAAGTTACTCGTCTTTTTCGGAACGATGGCGTTTACTGTATATAATGTACTTATATTTTTAGGTCAAATGTTAATGGGAAAATCAGGCGTGATGGTAGCCTCCATTATGGAAGCACTTATGCCGATGATTTCTATTTGTATCCTATGGGGATATAAGCATGTAAAACCGAAAAAGTATATGATAACGAGCATGATTATCGCTTTTATAGGGGCTGTATTTGTTATTACAAAAGGTGATATGAGTTTCTTTTTAACGTTGAAAGATAACATGTTTTCGCTAGCATATATATTTGTTGGAGTTGTAGGTTGGGTGATTTATACGATGGGTGGTCAAACGTGTAGCGATTGGTCAACATTACGTTATTCTACGTTGACGTGTGTATTTGGTACGACTGTTACAGGAATTATAACTGTAATTATTACGTCGCTTGGGTATGTTTCAGTTCCAAGTATGGGAACGATCTCTATTGTGAAATATGATTTATTGTTTATGATGACATTACCAGGAATCGTAGCATTACTCGCTTGGAATTACGGTGTGAAGATTTTATCATCTATTAATGGGATTTTATTTATTAACTTTGTACCTATTACGACTTTAGTTATTATGATGATGCAAGGATACAAAATAACGATGTTTGATATTGTAGGAACTTTACTTGTTATTGCAGCGCTTATTCGCAATAACGTTTGTCAGAGAAAAGAAGAAAATATAAATAAAAAGGTTTTACAAGAAGAGCAATTACGTCAAGCTGTTTAATAGGCAATTGGAGGATTTCACATGTTAGAAAGTTTATTGTTTTTCTTCGCCGTTGGAGTTGCTTGTGAGCTTGCAGCAATTAATCGAAATGGTCGTAAGAAGATAAAACAACAAGCTGAAATGATACAGCTTTTAAAAGAGTTAAAAGAAAAAAACATTTAAAAAGACGACCGGGCATAGACGGTCGTCTTCTTCTATATAAAGGGGAAAGGGGACACAAAGTTATACAAGCGTAGCAGCGTAAATAAAAGCAGTAAGAAGAAGAGAGCCGCTAGCTAACCCTAAAAAATCTAATTTGTTATTCATGATGCATTCTCCTTACTTGTTTAATGTAGAAGCAACAGCTTTTGCATCGATAAGAGTGGAAAATACCATGCCCAGTGTATTGAAGAAATTGTTCGATTTCATTTTGTTCATCATATTGATCCGCTCCTTTTCGAATAGTTGTTGTTTCTTTCTGACTTAATTGTATGAAATATCGCAAGAAGTAACTATCGAATTAGCTTACAAGAAAATTACACTTTTGTAAGAATTGAAATGTAACAATTAATACTCATTTTTTATTACCAACTCCTAAAACTTAGTGTTATAATTGTGGTAAGAAAATGATTATACTTCGGATGTTCAGAAAGGAACGAAACAAATGTATAAACCAATTACATTTTTGTTGAAATATATATTTAAAACAGCTGGGAAAGTAGAAGTGCAAGGAAGAGAAAAGCTACCAGAAGGTGGTCCATATGTTGTTGCGTGTACACATACAAGTTTTATGGATGTATTAATGTTAGCTACAGGGATGTACCCGACGGAAATTCATTACATGGCCAAAAAAGAATTATTTGAAGGGAAATTCAAAAACTGGTTCTTTAAAAATGTAAATGCATTCCCTGTAGATCGTGCAAATCCAGGACCGAGTACACTTAAAATTCCATCACGCTTATTAAAAGAAGGAAAAGTGGTAGGGATTTTCCCGAGTGGAACGAGATCGTCAGAAGATGTTTCGTTAAAAGCTGGTGCTGTGACAATTGCGATGCGTTCTAACGTTCCACTAGTACCGGCAGCTTATATTGGTCCATCAAGTGTAAAAGAATTAATAAAAGGGAAAAGGGCGCAATTGATTTTTGGAGACCCAATTCAAATTGATGCTGAAGAACAAATAGATCGAAAAACAGCTATGAAAATGATGACAGATCAATTAAATGAGAAGTTTGAGGAGCTAAAGGAAGCTTTGCAATCAAATCAAAAATAAGAAAAGACGACCGGGCATAGACGGTCGTCTTTTCTATTACTATTTATAATAAAGTGAAACTTTAATCAGTGGGGGGTCTTCATCCCCCACTGATTATTAGTTGAACCAATCGGACTTTTATGGGCAGTTGATCCCCTACCTAACTTCTTTGCTTTCGTTGAATTTTGAGGTGGGGGTCTTACTGCCCATTAAAGTGGGATAAAGGGGAAAGGGGACACGAAATTTATACAAGCGTAGTGGCGTAGATAAAAGCCGTAAGAAGAATCGAGCCACTAGCTAGTCCTAAAAAATCTAATTTGTTAAAAGTAATGTTGTTCATTGTATATTCTCCTTACTTGTTTAATGTAGAAGCAACAGCTTTTGCATCGATAAGAGCGGAAAATACCATGCCCATTGTATTTAAAAAATTGTTTGATTTCACTTTGTTCATCATATAAATCCGCTCCTTTTCGAATAATTGTTGCCCTGTTTCTGACTTAATTGTATGAAAAATAGCGGAGAGTAACTATCGAATTAGCTTACAGGAAAATTACACTTTTGTAAGAAAAACGAATGAAGGTGTAATGATGAGAAGGTTTGACATATGTTCATGGAATTTATTAATTTAAAAGTAGAGGTGAGTGTATGGCTAATATTAAAGATATTGCAAAGATGGCGGGAGTTTCCGTTACGACTGTTTCAAGAGTATTGAATGATCATCCGTATGTAAGTGAAGAAAAAAGGAAAGCGGTTATAGAGATAGTTGAGAAATTGAATTACTCGCAAAACGCAAATGCCGTTCATTTATCAAAAGGAAAGACGAATATTGTTGGTGTAATTCTACCTTACATTAATCACCCGAGCTTTGATGCAATGGTAGGGGGAATGATGGAGGGAGCGTTAACTCATAATTATAGGGTGCTACTTTGCCAAACGAATTATAATAAAAAAGAAGAAATGAAAAGTTTACATATGTTAAAAACAAAACAATTGGATGGTCTTATTATTTGTTCACGTGCAAATGATTGGGAAATGATAGAACCGTATGCTTCTTACGGCACAATCATTGCTTGTGAAGATAATGATATTTCAAATATCTCAAGTGTATATACGAATCATTCAGCAGCTTTTCAATTAGGGATGGATTATTTGATTGAGAAAGGTTATAAAAAAATTGGTTATTGTACGGGAAGGAAATTGGGACCGAGTAGCCAAAAACGTTTTGATGTGTATAAACAGCAATTGCAATCTATAGATGAAGAAGTGAATGAAGAGTGGATTTTTACAGAGTGTTTTACGTTAGAAGATGGTGTGCAAGTGGCTCATAAATTAAAGGGAATGCAGCATCTTCCTGAAGCATTAATAGTAGCAGGAGATGAGGTTGCAATTGGGGTTATGACAGAAGCTGAAAAATTAGGTATTCAAGTTCCTGAAGATTTAGCGATTATTGGATTTGATAACCAACCTATTTCGCAAGTGTTACAACTTACAACTATTGATCAAAATTTGAAGGGGATAGGGAAAGCGGCTTTTGAAATGTTTTACCGGCAAATAAGTGACGAGAGTTCTAAACAAGAAAAGGTGGAAATTCCATATGAACTTGTGGAGCGATCTACAGTGTAATTTTAATCCGTTATGTGTATAAGTGCATAACGGATTATTTTTTTGAAATATCTTTGACAGGAAACGCGTTTCATACTTTATAAAGGAGTTAAACCGGTTTGTAACAATCCATGGATTCTTTTCAAGAATAGTATTTGGAGGGATATGCGTGAATGAGCTTTTATTAAGTATGAAGAAGTATATAGAAGATGACGAAAAGCTTTTAGCCTTTGTGGTAGGGATCTTTGAGAAGGATAATTTCACATTATGTTATCAACATGGAATTTTCGTTGCCACTACTAGACGTCTCCTGTTTTACGGGAAATTTCCTTACTATCCTTCAAAATTTAAAGAGTACTCATATTTGCATATAGATAGCATAGATTGTCAGCCGTACTTTGAGTTTACTTGTAATCAAGAAACGGTTAGAGCTAAGTATATTCAGAAAGGGAATGTGAAGCGATTTATTCGTACAGTTAGAGCGAATGTGAATAATTAATCACCCCTTTGTTTAAACATAATATCTAGATCTTTAAGAGGAAAAATGCGGAATAAAAACAACTTCTAAACCTCTAGGAGATAGTGATACAATGTCAAATGGGGGGAGGGTATGAACTATGGTTAATCAACGTATAAAGGAAATAACACTAATTACAATTGGTTCATTATTATTCGCAATTGGTATTAATTACTTTGCAATTCCAAACCGTTTATCGGAAGGTGGAATTATTGGTTTAACGGTTGTTACGTACTACTTATTTGATTGGTCACCAGGGATTGTGAACTTTGCTATAAATGCAGTTTTACTAGCTATTGGTTATAAGTTTTTTGATAAAAAAACGATGGTTTATACAATTTTAGGGATTGTAGAAACATCCTTGTTTTTATATGTTACAGAACATATTGAGTATCATGTAAATAGTGATACGCTATTAGCAGCTTTATTTGCTGGTTTGTTTGTAGGTATCGGATTAGGCTGTATGTTTAAAGCTGGAGGTACATCAGGAGGATCGGCAATTTTAGCGCAGTTAGCAAATCAATATTTAGGCTGGAGTGTTGGTAAAGGCGTACTTATTATTGATATCGTTGTAATTGCTGGTTCTGTATTTATAATAGGGCAAGAAAAAGCGATGTACACACTTGTTGCAGTATTCATCGGAGCAAAAGTGATTGATTTCATTGTAGAAGGAATGGATACAAAAACGGCTGTTACAATCATTTCAAATCAACCAGACTTAATACGTGAGACTATTACGAAAAACATGACACGTGGTGTCACTGTATTAGAAGGGCGCGGCGGATATACTGGTAAAAATAAAGAAGTTTTATATGTTGTTATTAATAAACAAGAGCTTGTTAAGTTAAAGCAAGTTATTAGCAGAGTAGATGAAGATGCTTTCGTTGTAATTCACGATGTGCGTGATGTACTTGGCGGTGGCTTTAAAGCGAGCTAAAAGGTGAACGAGTAAATTCGTTCACCTTTTTTTATTCTTACAAAAATGTAAGTGTAATGTAAGGAGATTCAATAGTAGATTTTATTTCTTCTTTTTAAAATGGATGTATATATATCCTGCAGAGGAGGAATGTTTATTATGAAGAAAAAAATGATCACTACTATAATAGCGATGCTAGTGATAGTAGTAATGTTATTGCCTACAAAACTTGGACCAGTTATCGATAAATATAATCCGCTTTATAAGACGAAAGAATACTATACAGTTGTGAATACAATTGGTCAACATGTTGGTGACGAGTGGTATGAATATGAATTTATTGCATTTGACGAACGTGGAAAAGAACAAAAAATAAAGAAGACTGTTAAGCATATGTTAAAGAGAGACGAAGCATTAAAGGTGTACGCAAAAGGACGCTACGGTGAGGCGATTGAAGAAATTGAAGCTGTAAATATTCCTATTAATGCAAAGAGTAAACTTTTAGCGACGAGATAGCGGATTATACCCCCGCCTATTTTTTGTCGAAAATAAAAATACTAGGTAGGGGTATTTTAGGGCGTATGAAAAAGCCTTAGTCCATATGGACTAAGGCTTTTTTTATTATATAAAGGGGAAGGGGGTACATTGTAGTAGCATGAGTAAAAGGGATAAGAAGAGTAGCTACTAGCAATGTAATTTGGTTATGTGAGTGTTCTTCTTATTTAGCTTACTTGCTAACTTTATTGTACGAAATATAGATAAGGAAAACTATCGAATTACATTACACATAGCTTACAAACATGTAAGTCTTCTGTAATGTAATTCGATGGTTAAAAGATAGTGAATTTTATATAGTGTAATTAGAAAGTCGCACTGTATTACTTTCTGTTTGTAATGAAGAATGAAAAACCAACTACTTTTTAATAGCCCTTATCTGTATATAGATGGGGCTCCTTTTATAAACCTTACAACATTGTAAGGTTTACGTAAGCTAATTCGATAGTAAAATTGTCATATTTTTTGCATAATAGATACAAATAGATAAAAATAATTAGGGATATAGTAAGAAGGGAGAAGAATGGGATGTTTAAAGAAGAAGTAGTGAAGTTTCCAATTAAAGATTTCTGTAGCTACTTTACTGTTGCCGTAGTATGTATTGGATTATTTGATATCATAACAAACTTAATTGTTAAATAATATAGATGATAAAACAAGAAGGGAGATCCTTTCTTGTTTTTTTTATGGAGGAATAAAGATGAAATGGATTGATAGTCATATACATGTTGACCAATATAAGGATGAAGAGAAAAGTAGATTACTTAAAGATGTGGAAAATAGTAAAGAGATAAAGGGACTTATTGCGGTATCTATGAATTATCAATCAAGTAAAGAAACTTTATCCTTAGCAAAGCGATATCCCTTTGTTCATCCAGCGATAGGTTTTCATCCGGAGCAACCGATTCATAAAGAAGAATGTGAGCAAATTTATAAATTAATTGAAGATCATGTAGAGGACATAGCTGCGATTGGTGAAGTTGGCTTACCGTATTATTTAAGAAAAGAAGATGAGCGTATTGTTATCAATTCATATATATCTGTGTTACAACGGTTTGTTGAACTAGCTAGCAAATATAATTTACCAATTATATTGCACGCAGTGTATGAAGATGCTGATATTGTATGTGATTTGCTGGAGAAATATAAAGTTTCGCGTGCACACTTTCATTGGTTTAAAGGAAGTGAAACGACAATGAAACGGATGATGAGGAACGGTTATTATATTTCTATTACACCAGATGTTTTGCATAAGGAGAAGATTAGAAAAATTGTTTCGTATTATCCTCTTGAATATATGATGGTAGAAACAGATGGACCGTGGGAATTTCAAGACGATGTTATGACGCATCCGGGAATGATTCGAGAGGTATTAAAGGAAATTAGTGTTATAAAAAACGTATCTGTTGATAAGGTTGCAGAAACAATATATGAAAATACCATTCGATTTTACCCCGCTATTTGCCGGGGATCAAGACTCTGATTGATTAAGGGTCCACTTTATTTGAAAGGATAGGAGAGTTACTCTTATCCTTTTTTTGTTATGGATATTTTTTCTAATTTTTTCTATAATTTATGATATGTTTAATTTGATGAAGGAAGTAGGGGAGAAAATGGGGAAAGCATATAAAAAAATAGCTATTACAATGATGATTGGTGCACTTTCACTTGCAGCGTTTGGGTGTGAAGCAGAAAAAAAGGCTATAAATCCAAACGCAACACAAGAAAATAAAGAAGAACAAATTGATCCAGTAGTTGAAAAACAGATGAAAGAAAATGAGAAACATGGAAATACGGTTGGAAACAGTTCTAATAAAGGGAAGATGGCAGAGAGTAACGGCTGGATTTACTATTCGGTAAATGGTGATAAAAATACAGGGGGCATTTATCGTACGAAAGATCAATTTCAGACTTCAGAACGTGTAGTGGAAGGTGTGAATGCTTCTTACATAAATATAAAAAACAAAGCTTTATATTTTATTCATACGGATGAAGATAAGAATGCGGGATTATCTTCTTTAATGAAGTATGATATATCTAATAAAAAGTTAGATACGTTAAAGGCAGATACAAATTATGTTTATATAAAAGATCAAACTTTATTTTATCCGAAAAAATATTCTGAGCATGGTGGTTTTGATATTGTAGGGATTGTAAAAATGGATTTAAAAACGGGACAGGAAGAAGAAGCGGCATTTAAAAATTCTGGTTGGTCTCGAATGATAGATGATAGTATTCTACATTGGAATAAAAATCGTGGAACACAAGTGACAAAAGATAATAAAACTTGGTCAAAAGAAAATTATGCGACAATATCTAGTGCTACGTATAATAATGAAAAATTGTATGCTGTTGTCGACTTTTCGTTACCTTTTGAAACAAATGAAGCTGAGCATGGCATATATGAAATAGACGTTCAACAAAATAATGAAAAGTTATTGGTAAAGGATGCCTTGCAGATGAATGTGAAAGGGGACACTTTTTATTATATAAAAAAGGATGGAGTATATAAGAAGAAAATGAATGGAGGAAATGAAAAAGTAATTTATAATAAAGCGGTTGAACCAACTAAATCTTATTTATATTTTGTAGCAGGAGATATGTATCTCTATACGGATAATGGAACTATCATGAATCTGGATACAAAGAAATCAAATGAAGTAAAAGATAAGAAGCTAGCAGATGACGTTATGTTACAGAAAGTATGGAATGCACAGAAGGAACTGACTAATGTTCAAATGGCTGCACTAACAGGAAACCCAAAACGAGTAGGGGATTTTTCATACGGGGAATTAGTAAACCCTATTTATAATACGAAGGATAATTTAGAGACTACGCTATCTACGTACTTCTCAAAATCATTTATAGCAGAGTATATGAAGAGTAAGTATATTAAAGAGTTAAATGGAAAAATGCACTATGCTATTGGAGATCCAGGTTCAAAAGCAGCAACTAAATTTACAAAAATTATTTCTGCCGAGTTAAAGGATGGGAAAATAAAAGCGCAGGTAGAAACGTATAATGACTATGATAATGTAACGGAAAAAGTAGAAGTTGAATTTATTTATGAACATAATCAATGGGTTATTAATAATATGCCACGTTTTGGTTTAAGTTAAAAAAAACCACCAAGCATTCTGCTTGGTGGTTTTGTATTAGGATTCTAATTTTTTCGCACGTCTTAATAATAAGAGAAAGACAATGACGAAGAAACCAAGTATAAGGAAGAATCCATATTGTTTTATATAATCCATTACGTCACTTGCGCTTGTTGGTTTTTCAACGTGAATGCCGTCTTTATTAGTAGTAATATGAATATCCTTCATTTTTACTTCATTTGTTTCTTTTTGTAAATCAATCCATTCTATATTTGGGATGCTTTCTAAATCCTTTAGTACCTCTTTTAATGGTTCCACACCTAAGTAAGGATGATAGAATGCACCAATAACTCCATCGGATAATTTGGCAACAGATACAGCATTTGCTTTCATTTTAGCAATAGCGTGTGGTTTATCCTCTTCGATAAATCCAACTGTTTCAGGCATTAATTTCATTCCATGTAAAAATGATGGTGTACTTCTGTATGCTGGAGAGTGCATGGATTTCCAAGTTGTATCACTTAATTGTAGTTGTCCTACATAAGTTGAAAAGTACCTTGATAATATTTCATATCCTTTTTGAGACATCGTATAATGAGGTGCTTCAAACGCGACAGGATATAGTTTAGCATCTACAAGTTCTTGAATGCCTTTTTCAATATGATCAGTCGTATATTTTTCTTCAAATTCTTCCCCTTTTTTTACGTATGCATTATATGCTTCTATATTAGGAAAATCATCTTTTGCTTTTGGTTTTTCGTGCTTCGGTTGACGAATTGGTTGGTCTGTTTTTACATCCCAAAACTCAAAACCTTCACCAGTCTCACTGTCATAAAATTGGTGAGTATAACCATGCATAATAATTGCTGCACCATCATCTTGCATAGAGCGTAAAAGATCGACTAGTTCGGGTTTATCTTTTAAATGTAGTGTTTCACCTGTATCTGGATCCGTATATACAGGAATAACAGTGATCATGTATGGCATCTTTTTCTCTTTTAGTAATTCAGCAATTTCTTTTAATTGATTTATATCTGCGGCCGGATGAACATCCTCAAGACGTAAATAAGCGTCCACTTTATTTGTCGTTGGCTTTTGTCCGAAGTAAGAAAATAGGCTTTCGCCAATATAATAAGATATCCAATCAAAGAGGTTAGAAGTTGCAACATAATAAGAATTATTTTGTTGCACAATTAATGGATAAGTAGTACTTCCTTTTAAAGCATTGGCAAGAATTTTTCCATTTGTATCAAGGTTTTTAATGGATCGTTCGTCCTCTAATGTATTCTTTAGTTTACGTGTTGGATATTCAATTGTATCAGAGTTTATATCTTCATTTTTTAGTGTGATAAATGAAAAACGATTGGATAATTGTTCTATATTTTGACCTAAAACTAGTAGTGGCCCTGAGAAACTTTCTAGAAATTCTTTTGTTTCAGTAGAAAGTTCTTCTTGTTTTTCACCTAAGTAAATAACATGTGTATATGAAGATTTATCAGTTATTTCAGCTAACTGTTTTATGTTTTTGATTGTTATGTTATTAGTAAAATGTCCTACTTGTGTATTAAGTATTTGGGTATCATTTGTAATTTGATCATCGTTCAAACTGTATAAAATAAGGACTTTTGGATTTTCGTTTTTTTGTGCGGAAATAGGGACAGGAATTAATAGTAGTAAACTGAATAAGAGTAGCAACCATTTTTTCATATTATTATTCTCCTAGTTTATATTTAGAATTCAGCTTACAATTATATACAAAAAATGCGTTTCAGTCTATGAAAGTTACATTTTTTCACGTATTTACCAGCTGTTTTTTCACAAAATCGGTCTAAAGCATGATGATAATATGTATAGTTATTTGCTATGATAAAAGAGTAAGAGAATGATGAAATGTGGGTAATTGTAAAGGGAAGAAGGCTGAAAGGGGACAAATTTCAGCGGAGAAAGAGGTAGAGGAAGTGAAGAAATTCTTTGTAGGATTTTTAGTTGTTCTTGGGGTGTACTTATATTTCCAAGGAAAGTCTGAAGGAATGGGCAAATTAGTAAGTGAGACAAGCTATGTTGACTCAGAAGAAGCAAAACAGATGAAACAAATTATTATAGAGGAAGCAAAGAAAGTCAATCTTCCAGAATGGATACCTCTTACAATTGCCGAACATGAAAGTCGATTAAATCCAAGAAGTGTTGGAGATAACGGAACTTCATTCGGATTGTTTCAATTGCATCGCGGTGGTGGACTTGCACCGGATCATTTAACTGATGATGAGCTGAAAGATCCACGTACAAATGCGCAAATTGCAATGCCGCATTTAATGAAGGGATATAAGCGCGGGGTGCAAAAAGGTTTGACGGATTTTGCATTACTAAAATATATAGCAAATACATCTGGATGGCCAGGGAATTTAGGGCCAGAGTGGACGGATAATAACATGAAGTATAACATTGGATTAGAAGATGTGTACTATCGAAATAAAGGTGTAATTAAAGAGTAGGTTTTTGATACCTACTCTATTTTTTTGTGGATAATCGTGTCGTTTTGTTTTGTGAAATATGCTGCTAGTTGTATTTTCACGTCTTCTAGTTTGGTGGACACTTGCGGTATTTTATATCCTACATACAATGGTGAAACGACAAACCTAGGAACAACTTTACAAATGATTTTTTCGTTTACGTGATAGAAGAATAAGTTATAACTACTACATCCTTTATGGAAATCTGTCAGTATGTAACGTACAGTTTGCTGAATGTAATTTGCCAGTTCATCGATGAATTCAACATCTTCAATGATGATATTAAATTCGGTAAAACCGATAATAGGGCGATCTGAAATATTGAGTTCAATGCGTGCGTTTTTTTGTACAATGACTCCTTGGAAGTTGTCCTGTTCAACGTTATCGAGATAGTCTACATATTTCATTCCGATAATCTGCATGTGTGCATGATGCAAACTTCCGCCGGAGAATGGACCATGATTTTTGTATAAAATCACAGATGTGAATTCTTCATTCTTCTGCAAATCTAACCAATGTTTAATGGAAAAATGAATTAGCGATTTCATATGTTCTTCTGTATATGTCGCAATATGGTCTTCACAATTATCTGTTTCGATTAGCACCGTTTGAAATGTATCTTTTAATGTAGGAAATTTGTTTTTTAGCCAAATAATTGATCCTTCAGTTGCTAAAATATCTGTTAAATTTTCTCTGTCACAAAAAGGACATGCCGCGCTTCTATTCCGGATGCTTTCTGGTTTTTGTTTACCGATATCGTTTAAAAAGTATAGTTGTTGTGTATCCATTTGTATATATGCCCCTTTAAAATATGTGTAAAAATCCCGCTTAATACATTCGGGAAAAGGAGAAGGAAATCCTTTAAAAGGAATGGGAAAAATAAAAGACAAGATATCCTCATTAAGATAGGGTACCTTGTCTTTTATTTTTTCCTTAATAATGTGTATGGATAATATAAATCGTTTTTATTGTGCTTCTTTTTTCTATTTTTTATTGTGTAAAAGGCAATTGCTGTACTTGCGATTACAATAATGGCTTTCTTCATATTCATTTACCCCTTTTTTATTGTTGGTTTAATTCTTGACTAACTGCTTTCGCATCAACTAAAGCGTGTAAAATCATTTTTACCATGTTCATCATATTCTTTCACTCCTTTTTATAGTTCGTTTAATTCTTTTACAACTGCTTGTCCGTTCACTAATACCTCAAAGATTGCTTTTACGATTTCTTTCATCATGATTGTTTCCTCCTTTTGTTGTCTCTCTTGTTTACATCTTTATTGTATAGGGAGGCATCTTTTCGTACTATCGCTTTCCATTACGTGAACATAACAGTTTTGTAAGATTGGATGTCATTTATTGAAATGTTTAGTCTATCTTCATTATTTTCAGAAAAATGACTATTCAAACATGAAATGGGAAAGTATAATAAAGAAGTAAGTATTAAATTCCGTACGAAAGAGGTGAATGAGATGAAACGTTCTTTAGCTGCACGTGCCAAATTTTTAGATTTTATCTATTTTTGTCGTGCGATTTTTCATGATGTAGTTGTTAACGGGATACGTCTGTCCTTTTTTAACAATTGCATAGTAGCTATTGAACGATAGAAATCTCTTCACCCATTTTTAATAAACGTGTGAAAAGGGAGCTATTTGGCTTCCTTTTTCTATGTCGAAAACCATGGGGAATGTTTCTTTCCCATGGTTTTTTATATTGAAAGGAGTACGGAAAATGACAATTTGTAGTGTAAATAATGTAACGAAATCTTTTGGTGGAAACATCATATTTGAAAATATATCGCTTGAAATAAAGAATGGTGAACGTGTTGGATTAGTTGGTCGTAACGGTAGTGGGAAGACAACAATCTTTCAGCTTCTAACTGGAATGGAAAGTTTGGATGCAGGGGCCATTCATATGAAGAAAGGTACACGTATTGGTCATGTGGCACAAATTCCGAAATTTGATGAGAGTATGACTGTATATGAAGTATTGAGTTCCGCTTTTAAAATAGAAAAAGAATTAGAAAGAGAAATGCGTACTTTAGAAAAACATATGGCGGAAGAACAGGAATCTTCTGTTTTACAAAAATTAATGGAGAGATACGGAGTAATCCAAGAAAAGTTTGCATTCCTTGGTGGTTATGAAATCGAAGCGAATATTATGAAGGTAGCAAATGGTCTACAGGTGATAGAACTATTCCCTCGATTATTTCTGGAGTTAAGTGGTGGGGAACAAACAAAGGTAAGCCTTGCATACATGCTGTTGCAGAAACCAGATTTACTTTTATTAGATGAACCAACCAATCATTTAGACTTATTTGCCGTAGAATGGCTAGAGCAATTTTTGAAAGAATACAATGGAACGGTTGTGGTTATTTCACATGATCGTTATTTCCTTGATGAAGTTGTAACGAAGATTTTTGATTTAGAAGATGGAGAGATTCACGTGTATCATACAAACTATTCTCGGTTTGTTGAAGAGAAGGAAGAAAGGTTACTTCAGGAGTTTCAGGCTTATCAAGAACAGCAAAAGAAAATAAAGAAAATGAAAGAAGCAATTAAGCGATTACGTGAATGGGCAAATCAGGCGAATCCTCCGAATGAAGGATTGCATAAGAGAGCAAGAAGTATGGAACGTGCACTGGAACGGATGGAGAAATTAAAAAAACCTATTTTAGAACGAAAACAAATGGGACTTCAGTTTGAAGGGCAAGAGAGAAGTGGAAAAGATGTTGTTGTAATGAAAGAAGTGAGTAAAGGATTTGCTGAACATCTTTTATTTAACGAAGCAAATTTACATGTTCGTTTTCAAGAGCGTGCGGCTATCGTTGGGCGTAATGGTACAGGAAAGACAACGCTATTAAAGTTATTATTAGAAGAAATAGAACCAGACGCTGGAGAAATTCGAATTGGAAGTAGTGTGAAAATCGGTTATTTATCCCAGCATGCGTACGGAAATATGAAGAGTAATGTATTGGAGGCTTTCAGGGAATGTGTAGCTGTAACAGAGGGAGAAGCGAGACATATATTAGCTAAGTTTTTATTTTATGGTCCAGCGGTTTTTAAGAAAGTAACGCAACTGAGCGGTGGAGAAAAAATGAGGTTAAGACTTGCGCAACTTATGTATCAAGATATCAATTTTTTAATTTTAGATGAGCCGACAAATCATCTCGACATTGAATCAAGGGAAGTTTTAGAGGAAGCTCTTGAACAATATAATGGGACGATTTTAGCTGTTTCACATGATCGATATTTTTTAAATAAGTTATTTGAAAAGACGTATTGGATTGATGAGTGTAAATTATTTGAGTTTGCAGGGAACTATGCATGGGCGCGTCAAAAGTGGGAGGAAAAGCTCGAGACACAAGTAATAAAACAGCAACGCCAAGGAAGAAAAAATATTGAAACAGTCCCTGTAAAAAAGAAAGAAGTTAGGAATATTCAGGAGATTGAAACCGAGTTAATGCATGTTGAAGAAGATATATATACGCTTGAGTGTAGGATGGAACATGTAGTTGATGTTGAAATGCTTGAACAATTGTATGAAGAAAAAACGAAGAAAGAGTTGTTACGAGCGGATTTATATAATGCTTTAGAGAATATCATGGAGTAAAGAGATTAGAATGAAAGAGCAAGTTGTTTTCTCATGTTTTGAGGGGGGCTTGCTTTTTTTGTGTAAGAAAAGAGAAGTAATTGGTATAATTTTCTTGTTATTATAATGAAGAGATGCATTTTAGGTTATTAAAATGTGAGGAGAATTTTATGTTAGGATACGCGCGAATTGTTACAATCGTCATGATTTGTTTTGTTTATGCAAACCATGTTTCACGTGAAACAGCACATTTGCAATTTTTTGTAGGTACAGCACTTTTTATTTATATTGTGAATCATATTTTGCTAGTAAAAGTGAATGGAGGTAAAAAACTTGTTTTTTATACACTATTAGCAAATGGGATCGTCACAGCTTTATTAGGTTTTTTATTTCCCGAGACATGTTTATATTTAATTATATTTGGAATTGATGCAGTAGGGCTATTTATTCATGAATTTCGTAGAAGTATGATGTACTTTTTTATTACTTTTTTCTTTCTTTGTTGGTTTATAAATATATTACATGCGTATCAACATACAGGTAGTTTAGAATTGGAGAGTAATGCCATTAATTTTATGTTCATCGTTTTTAGTGCTTTAGCTGGAAGCTTAATAAAAAAGCTTACAGCTGCTCGGAAAATGGTAGATGAGCAATATGAGGAATTGACATTGTCTCATACAGCTCTAAAAGAAGCGCATGAACAATTACGTCTATATGCCAAAGAGGTAGAAGAATTGACAGCCGTTCGAGAGCGAAATGATATTGCCCGAGAAATTCATGATACTGTCGGTCATAATATGACAGCCTTACTTGTCCAATTACAACTGGCAGAGGCTTTGTGGAAACAAAAGTCGGACGCTACGGAAGAGGTTTTACATACATGTCATGGGCTAGCCAGGAAATCACTTCAAGAGGTGAGAGCGTCTGTACATGCCTTAAAAGAAGAAGGTAAACTAGGGAACATAATAGAGAATATGCGTGAAATGTTACATGGATATTCTAAAGCGACGAAAGTACAAGTATCGTTTCAATTACAAGGAGATCCGGTTGTGATTCCGCTGTCACTACAGCCTACACTGCTCCGGGTTATGCAAGAGTCTTTAACAAATGCAAAGCGGCATGGCAAGGCGAGTTTATGTGAAGTGAGTTTAACTTGTTCGGCGAAACAAGTTAAACTATGTATTTTGGATAATGGCGTGGGAGTTAACGAGGTAAGCCCAGGTTTTGGTTTACTTAATATGAGAGAACGAGTAGAGGAACATGGTGGAACTATTCAATTTGAGAGTGAGATAGAAAAAGGCTTTCGTTTGCAGATTGAATTTCCACTTCAGGAGAAAACGTGGTTAATAGGGGGAACTGTATGATTCGGATTATGATTGTTGATGATCAATCACTCATTCGTGATGGCTTAGCGATGTTATTAAATTTACGTCAGGAACTTGAAGTAGTGGGAACTGCTACAGATGGAGACGAAGTGATACAAAAGGTGAAAGAGTTACATCCTGAAATTATTTTGATGGATATTCGGATGCCCCGTATGAATGGTGTTGAAGGAACACGTTTAGTTAGAGAACAGTTCCCTCATATAAAGGTACTTATGTTGACGACTTTTAGTGATAGTGAGCTTATCTTTGAAGCATTGGAGCAAGGAGCAAGTGGTTATTTATTGAAGGACATGGAGACAGATGCAATCGCTCAAGCAATTTTAACGGTGCATAGTGGAGGGGCTGTGCTTCCTCAGGATATAACAGCGCAAATTATAAAAGAATTAAAAAAGACAAAAGTAGCAGTAGAGTGCACCACACCAGAACAATTAGCGCAATTAACTGAGCGAGAAGTAGATGTTTTAAGGGAAATTGGACTTGGGTTAAATAATAAAGAGATTGCGGAAAAGTTATTTATTACAGAGGGAACTGTTAAGAATCATGTTTCTAATTTAATTAGTAAGTTAGAACTGAGAGATCGAACGCAAGCAGCCATATACGCAGTAAGGTATGGCATCACGATGTACACATGACTTTTGGCATATATAAGTGTGAAAAAGCAGCAGAATTTGCTGCTTTTTTATTTTGCATTTCTATCTCAAGGATGATGGAGAGAAGAAGAAATTTATCTACAATGAAAGTGTAGATGAATGCAAAGGGGCTGAATCAGTATGTTAGTCATAGATCATATTACGAAATCACTTGGTAAGAAGGAAATCATAAAGAATGTTTCTTTTGAGGTGAAGAAAGGGGAAACATTTGGATTGCTTGGTCCAAATGGAGCGGGAAAATCAACGACGATATCAATGATTTGCGGGTTAATTTCATACGACAGTGGTGATATAAAAGTTGGTGGGAAATCTGTAAAAGAATATCCATTAGAGGCGAAAAAGAAAATTGGTATTGTTCCACAAGACATTGCGCTCTATCCAACACTTTCAGCGAAGGAAAATTTGGTTTTTTGGGGAAAAATGTACGGTTTAAATGGAAAAGTTGCAAAAGAGCGAGCGGAGGAAGTATTAGCTTACGTCGGTTTACAGGACCGTGGAAAAGATAAAATTGAAACATTTTCAGGTGGAATGAAAAGGCGTATTAATATTGGTGCAGCACTTATGCATGAGCCAGAGTTGTTAATTATGGATGAACCGACAGTTGGGATTGATCCGCAATCGAGAAACCATATTTTAGAGACTGTTAAAAAGTTAAATGAAAAAGGGATGACAGTTATTTATACGAGTCATTACATGGAAGAAGTAGAGTATTTATGTGAAAGAATTGCAATTGTTGATCATGGAAAGGTAATTGCATTAGGAACGAAAAGGGAGCTATGTAATCGCCTGGCGGATGGGTTTATAGTGAGATTGCAATTAAATCGTTATAGTACGGAACTGCTACAAAAGTTGAAAGCACTATCTGTTGTTGAACGAATTATTTTTGATGAAGATAATAGTACGATTGATATTGGGCTAAATGGTGGCGAGTCCATTGGTACAGTTGTGTCAGTAGTTGTGGAGAACAACGCTCAAATTTTAAAGCTTGAAGTGCAAGAACCGAATTTAGAGGCACTCTTTTTACAATTAACAGGACGTTCACTTCGTGATTAAGGAGGTTAGTGCGAGATGAAAAGTTTTATTATTGCATGGAAAGATTTAAAAATACGTTTAATTGATCGGCGCGGATTTATGATGATGTTAATTATGCCGCTTTTATTAACAGCGATTTTAGGTTCAGCGTTAAGTAATATATTTGATAATGGTGGACTACCCAAAACAGTGATTGGCTATTATCAAGTAGGAAATGATGAGTTTGCAGATGTCTTTCAAAAAGACGTATTGCAATCTAAAGAATTAAAAGATGATGTGAAAGTAAAGATAGTTAATTCTCAGGAAGAGCTCGAAGATATGTTAAAGGAAAAGAAAATCGATGTGGGAATCGTCATCCCGAATAAATGGAGCGAACAAGTACAAGATGGAAAATTAAAAGAACCAAAGGTGTTTATAGACCCATCAAAAGATATACAAGCGAAAATCGCTGAATCAATGGTCCGCTCTTTTTCAGAGCGTGTTCAAACAGTTGCGGTATCTACTAAAAGTGTTGTGATGGAATTAGCAAATTCTCAGCATAGTAATGTGGAACAAGTTGCAAAAGAAGTAAGTGGAGATTTACAAGCAGTAGCAACTTCGGGTGCAGATAACCTTGAAAAAGGAACGATAGGTAAAAAAACAGTTGCAGCGATGCAATATTATGCAGCAGCGATGTTAGTCATGTTTTTACTATATAACATAACAGTAGGTGCAAAGGCAGTTGTAACAGAGCAACGAACTGAGACGTTGGCGCGTTTGTTCAGTACACCGACGAGTTCATTTTCAATTTTATTCGGGAAGTTTTTAGGTACATTATTATTTGCTTGTATACAATTTGGGATATTTATAGTTGCTACACACTTTATGTTTCATGTGGAATGGGGCGGAGACTTATCTCAAATAGTAGCGGTGGGAATGTCTTATGCAATTTGTGTTTCGGGTTTATCTATGTTAATTGCCTCTTTTATTCGTGAGGAAAAAACGGCAGATGTAATGGGAGGAATCGGTATTCAAATACTCGCTATATTAGGAGGGTCGATGTTACCAATTTACGTATTCCCTGATACACTTCAAACCATTGCGAATGTTGCTCCGAATAAATGGGCACTTACAAGCTTTTTAAATATTATGTCGGGAACATCTTGGGATGTGTTACTCCCTGTTATTTTTAGTTTATGTGGTGCAGGAATTGTCTCCGTTATGATAGGAACATTACGTTTACATACGAGATAGGAGGGAGAAATGATGAAGAAAGTTTGGGCACTTTGTTGGCTAGAGTTAAAACAACTTTTAATAAAACCACAAAGTTATATACTTATGTTTGGAATGCCTATTATTTTCACACTCATTTTCGGCGGACTTTTAGGTGGAAGTGGGAATAAGAAAGTAAATGTTAGCTTAGTAGATGAAGATGGTTCTGTATTATCTAGCAAGTATTACGAGGACATAAAGAAAAGTGACTTAATTTCTATAGAGAAGGTAACGTATAAGGAAGGCAAACAGAAGATTGAAAACAAAAAATCATCCGGCATAGTTCTTATTCCGAAAGACTTTCAAAAGAATATGTTAGATGGAAGGGTAGAAAATATTCAGTTTCAAGCTAGTGCTGATTTTACTGGTGGAACTTCTGTAGAGCAAGTATTGGCAAGTGCATTAAAAAAAATGGAGATAGAAGTTAGTGCAGCGAGAGATTTTGAGAAGAAAAGTAACGCTTCGTGGGAACCTATGTATAAAGAAATTTATACAAAAGTAGAACCTGCTTCGATTCAAAAAGAGTCAATTTCACATGATGATCAAAAGTTAAATAACGTTACAGGGCGAGCGGCAGGCTTTTCAATTCTATTCGTTATGATTGTTATGTTAAGTGCGACGGGGACTATTTTGAAAGCTAGACAACTTGGTGTTTGGTCTCGTTTATTAGAAGCGCCAGTTTCAAAAGTTCAAATACTAACGGGATATATTCTTTCATTCTTCTTAATAGGATGGATTCAATTTGGTGTTCTAATGATATTAACGCATTCCTTATTTAATGTGCAGTGGGGAAATTTGTTAGGGGTTATGATACTCGTTTCCGTATTATTATTAGCTGTCATTGGTCTAGCCTTATTATTAGCAAGTATCGTGAAAACAACAGAACAACAGTCTGCATTAGGTAATATCGTTGTGATTTCAACATGCATGATTGGTGGCCTGTATTGGCCAATTGAAATTGAACCAGCATGGATGCAGACGGCAGCAAATTTTGTTCCGCAAACTTGGGCGATGCGTGGCTTTACTGAGTTAATTGTAAGGGGAGGTACATTGGCAGATATAGGAGGATATATTGGTATACTCATTTTATTTGCAGGAGTCTTTTTCATAATTAGTTTAACAAGAATACGTTACGACTGAAAAAAAACAGAGTTACAGCTTTACACGCTGAACTCTGTTTTCTTTTTGTGTGGTATCTTCCTTTGTTGAAATGATAATAGCGATCCCGAGCATAATAAAAAAAGCTAAAAAGAGGACGAACTTTGGGAAGAACGGGAATAGTAATAGCGCCCCAACTATCATAATTGTTAATAATACGTAGTGAAGGACGTATTGGAATAGGTTGTCCATGTTTTCGCCCCCTTTTTGGTAATTGGTTATTAGTATTCTATGTTTCATACGGAACGAATAGAAGTGAATTTTTAATTTTTTAATACGAAATAAAAGAGAACGGTTGACATGTTTAAAGGAAAGGAATAATCTTGAAATTAATTCATACTATTTTTATAGGAATAATGAATAAAGTTACAGAAAGGAGTCCTATGTTCCTCCATCGTTAAAAATTAGGAAGGTAAAGGTGAGAGTGCAATGAAAAATGTTTTTAAAGGAGCAATTGCTACATTTCTTAGTGTATCAGTATTACTAGCCGGATGTGGTCAAGAGGAAGTGAGTACAAACGAAGCCGGGAACGTACCAAAAGTAAGAGATGAATTTATTAAGGCAAGCGACAAATTAAAAAGTCCCGTAAAAGCAAAAGAAAGAAAAGATACTTTTGTAGTTGGAATGCCGAGTCCTGGAGGGATATTCCTTCCGCACTTTATGGAGAATGGATGGGATGGTAATATAACGCAAGCTATCTTTGCACCTCTTGTTGGACTGGATAAGGAAGGGAAACCAATTCCAATTTTAGCGAAGAAGTGGGATATTTCAGAGGATCAACTTACATATACGTTCCATTTGAAAGATGATTTAAAGTTTAGTGATGGTACACCGTTAACTGCAGAGGATGTAGCATTTACATTAGCGCTATTACACGACCCAACTTATAGTGGTGCCACTGATATAAGTCAAACAGCAATAAAAGGTGGTCAAGCATATAAAGAAGGAAAGGCAACCTCTATTGAGGGAATTCAAGTCATTGATCCGAAAACAATTACGATTACGACTGAAAAGGTAAATGCTCAAACATTATCATTAATCGGCGGAGAGGTTATATCTAAGACTTATTACGGGAAAGAGTATAAACAAGGACACTTGGAGTATTTAAAAGAGTTGTATGGAAAGCCGGTGGGAGCAGGAGCTTATAAGTTAGATAAATATATTCCTGGTCAGGAGGTTCGATTTGTAGCTAATGAAAATTATTTTGAAGGAAAACCGAAGATTGAGCACTTTATTTATAAGATTTCAAAAGGTGATACGAAATTGCAGCAATTTCAAGCGGGAGAAGTAGATTACGACGGATTTTCTACAAATGCAGAAACGATCGAACAATTAAAAGATTTAGGTTTTGCTAATATTAATGTGTATACAGGAAGTTCTTACGGCTACATTAAAATGAATTATAAGAAACCATACTTTAAAGATAAGCGTGTCCGCCAAGCATTTATTTACGGATTAGAGCGTCAAAAGGTTATTGATACGTATTTCCAAGGTTATGCTTCACTCGTTAATGTACCGATTACGCCAGTTTCTTGGGCGTATACAGAAGAAGGTATTAATAAATATGAGTATAACTTAGAGAAAGCAAAGAAATTATTGGATGAGGCTGGATGGAAACCAGGTTCAGATGGAATCCGCGAAAAAGATGGCCAAAAATTGAAGGTAAGTTATTTTGCTTCTTCTGCAAGTAAAATAAATGATGTAATGATCCCGGTGATGAAAGAGGATTATAAAAAGCTTGGTGTAGAGTTTAACCCAGAATATATGGACTTTAATACGATGATTTCAAAAGTGATAAAAGGTGATTATGATTTAGCAATGGTATCTACACCAATGATTGATGATCCGAGTGGAACAATTGAGGAGTTTGTTTCGACAAGTAAACGAAACTATGATGGATACCATAATCCGAAAGTAGATGAATTAGCGAAGCAGGCACTAGAAATATTAGATATTGAAAAACGAAAAGAAATTTATAAAAAGTTGTACCAGGAGTTGAGTGAAGATCCGCCTGTAATCTTCTTAAATAATAGTAAAGTTGTGTCTGCACATCATGCACGCATTCAAGGATTACAAGAAGATAACTATAACGGTATCTTGTTAAGTTTACCTAAATTAAAGATAGAACAATAATTTTTAAAAAATTCTCAAAATATTTATTTAGAAAGAATTGACAAAATATAACGGAAGATATAAGCTAATAACCATAAAGTCTACCGGAAAGGTCGGAATAGGATTGTTACCCCTCAAAAACATCTATTTTTTTACGATTAAAACCGACTTTTCCGATTGGCTATAAATGTGCTGTGGGAGGCATACATAAGCTAATAAGTTCAAAGGGTATCACTATTAAAAAGTTAGGGTGGGGACAATGAAGAAAAAGACAAAAAAATGGGCTGGTGTATTTTCGGTATTACTGAGTAGTTCGCTTGTGTTATCTGCTTGTGGGGGACAGGAGGATACGGCTTCTACAGAACCAGTAAAAAAGCAAGACTTAAAAGACGCTAAGATCGAATCAATTCCAGCTACAGATAAAAAGAAAAGTCCAGAGAAAGCAAATCAGCGAAAGGATACTTTTATTACGGCCATTTCTAAGCCAGGGGGAGTTTTCCTTCCATATTTCCAAGAGAATGGTTGGGATGGAAATGTAACGTCTGTAATTTTTGCGTCACTAGTAACAACAGACAAACAAAGTAAACCTGTTCCGGATCTTGCGGAAAAATGGGATATTTCTGCTGACCAGTTAACATATACATTCCACTTACGTAAAAATTTAAAATTTAGTGATGGGTCGCCTTTAACAGCGGATGACGTAGCATTTACATTAACACTACTTCATGATAAAGCGTATGAAGGTGGATTGGATATTGCTCAGTATGCTGTTAAAGGTGGGAAAGAATATAAAGAAGGAAAAGCAACTTCTATTGAAGGGATTCAAGTTGTTGATCCACAGACAATTAAAATTACAACTGAAAAAGTTAATTCACAGGCGCTAACTAATTTAGGTGGCCCAGTGCTATCAAAAGCTTATTATGGAAAAGATTATAAACAAAATACAAGTTTAGACTATTTAAAAGCATTATATGGGCAACCAATTGCAGCGGGTCCATATAAATTTGAAAAATATGTTCCAGGTCAAGAAGTACGCTTTGTTGCTAACGAACATTATTATGCAGGTAAACCAAAAATTAAAAACTTTATTTATAAAATCACATCAGGTGATACTGGATTCCAATTATTCCAAACAGGTGAACTGGACTATAGTGGATTTAGAGCGAACCCTGAAAATATAGACCAATTAAAAGGATTAGAGTTTGCAAATATTAATCTTGAATCATCAAGTGATATTGCTTATATCTATGTAAATAATAAGAAGTCGTATTTGAAAGATAAAAAGGTACGCCAAGCGCTTACTTATGGATTAGACCGTAAGAAGTATGTGGATACAGCTTTACAAGGATATGGATCTGTTGCTAACGTACCAATTGCCCCAGTTTCATGGGCATATACAGAAGAAGGTATTAATAAATATCCGCACGACGTAGAAAAGGCTAAAAAATTATTGGATGAGGCTGGTTGGAAAGTAGGTTCTGACGGGGTTCGTGAAAAAGATGGTCAAAAATTAAAATTAACATACTACGCATCAAATACAGGTAAAACAAATGATATCTTTATTCCGATTGCAAAAGAAAGTTACAAAGAAATTGGTGTTGAATTAAATCCAGAGTTGATGGACTTTAATACGATGCTTTCAAAAGTAGGAAAAGGTGACTACGATTTAGCAGCAGTTTCAACACCAGGGATTAGTGATCCAAGTGAAGTTGTAAGTGAGTACTTATCAACTAATCCAAAAAGTGATACGGGTTATAATAATCCGAAAGTAGACGATTTGATTGTAAAAGGTATAGGAACGACAGATATTGAAAAACGTAAAGCGATTTATAAAGAGCTGTATAAAGAGTTGAGTGATGATCCACCAGTTATTTTATTAAACTATCGTAAACTACTTTATGCTCATAATGCGCGTATAAAAGGAATTGATCCAGAAAAGTACGATGGCATCAGTTCCAACTTACCAGTGTTATCTATTGAACAATAAGGGTTGACCTAAATAATAGAAGACGTTTTTTCACACAGCAATGGAATGATAGCTGTTTTGAAAAAATGTTCTTCTATTTTTAAGTAAATAGGATTGGGGAGACAAAAGGTGAAAACATATATCATTCGTAGGTTCCTTCAAATGATCCCTACATTGTTTGGTACATCTATTATTATTTTTTTCTTATTTGCACTTTTGCCGGGAGATTATATTGATTCAAATCCGAAGTTAACACCAGAGAGAGCCCAAGAATTAAGGGAATTATACGGCTTAAACAAACCAATTATTGAAAGGTATTTTCATTGGTTAGTGAATGCTTTGCATGGTGATTTTGGATTTTCTTTACAGTACCAAGAACCGGTAACTTCATTACTTAATAAATTCATTTGGAATACATTTATTGTTGCTGTTGCAGCTTTATTTTTCACTTGGATTATTGCTCTTATTATTGGGGTTATTTCTGCAACAAAGCAGCACTCTTGGTTTGATAGATTGGTAACAATCGGTGTCTTTGCAGCAATGTCATTTCCATCATTCTTTATCGGACTATTTTTAATTAAATTATTAGCAGTTGATTTAAAGTTATTACCTATTGGTGGCATGATTGATATTGGTAGTAACTCAACAGGGATAGCATACATATTAGAAGTATTACGTCATATGATTCTACCTGTATTTATTTTAACGCTTCTTGGTGTAGGATCGTTAACACGATATTTTAGAACCGGCATGTTGGATGTTATTAGACAAGATTATATTCGTACTGCTCGTGCAAAAGGTTTAAAAGAAAGAACCGTTATTTATAAACATGCATTGAAAAATGCAATTTTGCCAGCAATTACATTACTCGCTTTTGAATTACCGGGTTTATTTTCAGGAGCTATTATTATTGAACAGATTTTTAATTGGCCAGGGATTGGGAGTATTCAATTAGAAGCATTAAATTTCCGTGATTATACGGTATTAATGGCGTTTACAATGTTTCTTTCTTGTTTAACAATTATGGCTAATTTCTTAGCTGATATTGTATATGCGTTTGTTGATCCAAGAATTCGATTGAAGTAAGGGGGGAAAGATATGGAGACTATTACACCAATAATAGAGAAAAAGAAAGAACGGAAAAAGAGAAATGAATCATCACCATGGCGCCAAGCGTATAAAAAAATCAAGAAAAATAAGATGGCGCTGTGTGGCTTATACGTTTTAATATTTATGTTTTTATTTAGTTTTATCGGTCCAATCTTTTCACCGTATGCAGATGGGAAAGTACAAGTAACACAAATTAATAAACCGCCCAGCCTGTCACATTGGCTTGGAACAGACCAGTTGGGACGGGATATTTTAACTAGACTTATGCAAGCAGGGCGTATTTCATTAACAATTGGTTTAGCGTCGATGCTACTATCCGTTATACTAGGAGCTTTATTAGGAGCAATTGCTGGTTTTTATCGAGGGGTTGTGGATCATTTAATTATGCGTGTTGCGGATGTGTTAATGTCCATTCCGGGATTACCGCTACTTATTATAATGGGAGCAATTTTATCAGAATGGAAATTACCATCAGAATACCGTTTATATGTTGTAATGATTATTTTGAGTTTAGTAGGATGGCCAGGACTTGCTCGTCTTGTGAGAGGACAAATTTTAACATTGCGGGAGCAAGCCTTTATGCAAGCGGCAGATGTATTAGGATTAAAGGATTCTCGAAAAATTATTCATCATTTAATTCCTAATGTCTTTCCGTTGCTTATTGTTGTAGCAACCTTGGGTGTGGCTGGATCTATTTTAAGTGAGTCCGCACTAAGTTACTTAGGTCTCGGAGTTGTCCCACCTACACCGTCATGGGGGAATATGATTAGCGCAGCGAACTCATTAATTGATTTTCAAAAGCGTCCGTGGTTATGGATTCCGCCTGGTTTCGCAATTTTTATAACTGTTGTATCCATTAATTTACTTGGTGATGCACTTCGTGATGCGTTAGATCCAAAGATGAGACGGTAGGTGAGGGAATATGAGTAAAGCGGTAGTAGAGCTGAAAGATTTACAAACACACTTTCAGACAGAAGAAGGGACAGTAAAAGCTGTGAATCATGTTAGTTTTTCTGTTCGAGAAGGTGAAACTGTTTGTGTTGTAGGTGAATCAGGTTGCGGGAAAAGTGTAACAGCTTTATCCATTATGGGACTTATTGCTGAATCAGGTAGTGTAGTAGGTGGAGACATTTTATATGAAGGAAAAAGTCTTTTAGGAATGAAAGAAAAAGAGCTTCGTAGTTTACGAGGGAATGATATTGCGATGATTTTCCAAGAACCGATGACATCGCTAAATCCAGTCTTTACTGTAGGGGAACAAATTGTAGAGACGTTAAGGGAGCATGAACTGCTTAGTAAAAATGAAGCATATAAGAAGGCAATTGAGTTAATTCGTAAAGTCGGCATAGCTCGTGCGGATGAAATCGTCCATTCTTATCCACATGAACTAAGTGGTGGTATGTTACAACGAATTATGATTGCTGTTGCACTTAGTTGTAATCCTAAGTTATTAATTGCGGATGAACCAACAACGGCTCTTGATGTTACGATTCAAGCTCAAATATTAGATTTATTAAGACAAGTAAAAGAGGAATTTAAAACATCCATTTTATTAATTACACATGATTTAGGCGTTGTAGCAGAAATGGCGGATTACGTTGTCGTTATGTATGGCGGGAAAGTTATTGAAGAAGCACCAGTACTAGAAATATTCCAAAATCCGAAACACCCGTATACGAAAGGTTTGTTAAAATCAAAACCAGTGATGGGAAAACGAATAGATAAACTATATTCTATTCCAGGGCAAGTTCCTAATTTAGTTGGTTTGGATGAGTTTTGCTACTTTAGCGGCCGTTGTGAGCATTGTATGGAAATATGTAAAGAAGAAGCGCCAAGTTTGAATGTACATGATGAGAATCATAAAGTTGCTTGCTGGTTATATGAGGAGCGTGCGAAACAATGAGTGAACCATTATTAGAAGTAAAAAACTTAAAAACATATTTTCCAATTAAAGGCGGCATATTTAGTAGAACGGTTGGACATGTAAAAGCAGTTGATGGAGTAAGTTTTACTATTAATAAAGGTGAAGTATTCGGCCTCGTTGGTGAATCGGGAAGCGGAAAAACGACGATAGGAAAAACAATTTTACGTCTCGTCCAAAAAACGGAAGGGGAAGTGAAGTTTAAAGGGCAAGATGTTCACTCTTTATCTAAGGAAGAATTGAGAAAACATCGTCCTAATATGCAACTTGTCTTCCAAGATCCATTTAGCTCATTAAATCCGAGAATGAGAATTGGGGAAGCGCTTGGTGAGCCGATGTTAGCTCACGGATTAGCGACGAAAGAAAATGTTCGTGAAAAAGTGACAGAAGTATTAGAGTTATGTGGCTTAGCCCCATATCATATTGACCGGTACCCTCATGAGTTTTCTGGTGGACAACGCCAACGTATCGTTATCGCAAGAGCTATGGTATTAAATCCAGAATTTATTGTAGCTGACGAACCTGTGGCAGCACTAGATGTATCTATTCAAGCACAAATCATTAATTTATTTAGCGAGTTACAGGAGAAAAAGGGACTATCTTATTTATTCATTTCACATGATTTAAGCGTAGTAGAGCATTTATGTACGAAGATTGGAATTATGTATCTAGGAACGATTGTGGAAACAGCGCCACGTGATGAGTTATTTACAAATCCACTTCATCCGTATACAAAAGCATTGTTATCCGCTGTGCCAATACCAGATCCAACAGTGAAGCGAGAGCGAATTATACTAGAGGGTGATATTCCAAGCCCAGCGAATCCACCTTCAGGTTGTCGCTTTCATACACGTTGTCCGTTTGCAACAGATATTTGTAAACAAATGGTACCAGAATTCCGTAATGTTGGTGAAGAGCACTTTGTTGCTTGTCATCATGTATAAAAGAGAAGGACTCTTTCAGAAGTTGAAAGAGTCCTTTTTTTATTTACTAGATGAAGTTTGTTTCAATACAAATTGCTCGATTGCATGAGCAACACCATGTTCATTGTTTGTTAATGTTACAACATCACATAGTTTTTTTACATCTTCTTCAGCATTTCCCATTGCCACTGATAAGCCAGCTACTTGTAACATTGGCACATCATTAAAGTTGTCCCCGATTGCAATAGTATCTTCAATTGGTATATTGAAATAAGCGGCCATTTCTTGTAGACCGTTCCCTTTATGACCATGCTTATCCATAATTTCTACATTAGTAGGAGCGGATGCTGTAACTGAAATATCAGTGTCTTCTTGTAACATGCTTAATAGCTGTGCACGATGCTCTGCATTAAATGTCAAAATGAAGAATTTAGATATTTCTAATTCTGGATTATTTACAACATCTTCAATCCTTTGAAAATCAGTAATTAAGTTTGATTTCTTTTGTTTCTCTGTAATTCTTTCAAGTTCCTCAAGTGTAACATCTAGTGCATGCTTGTTCTCTTCGAACGCTTGCATGACTTGATCTTGCCATGTATATGGAGAATAAACTCCTTTATTCGTATATAGCTTATAAGGAAAACCTTCAGATCCTAGTAATTTTGCAAGCTTGTATACTTTATCGTTTTGTAAACAACGCGAGTTAATTACTTTTCCATCCACATAAACAATTGCCCCATTGCTCGCTCCAACTGGAAGAGATAGTTTATATTCTTCCAATAATTTCAAAGCATCCTCTTTTGCACGACCAGAACAAATCATGACTATATGACCAGCCTCTTTTGCAGTTTGGATAGCTTGTAAGTTCTCTTTGGAGATTTCAAGACTAGATGATAGTAGTGTTCCATCCATATCTAATGCGATTAATTTCAAAATGACCACCTCTTTGTTTTTATTATACATAGTTATATGGAGGAAACATATAAACTTATCTTGGAAAGATTGTATTTTATCTCGCATGAACTATCAGTAAGAATTTGATAGATTCCACTTTATTAATGAAGGATTTATCTTAATTTGTAACAAAAGTAGAGGTGAGTATGGCGATATTTCGTTATATGACTGTAATGTTACAATAATATTACAGTCATAAACTTAGTAGAAAATGCATTAAAACAAGGTTTTTAAGGGTGTTTATAAAAAAACGTAAAAAAAGTGTAATAAAATTTACGTAATTATATTGCAACGTAACAATAGTTATGTTACATTAATGTTACAAACATTACGTTATTAAATTTAATGTAACATCAACATAAAAACTATGAAATAAACATTTCTTAGAAATTACATATAGATAACCTATTAAAAGGAGGATACATAATATGAAAGAGCAAGTATTACAAGTAACAAAAGGTGACTTCGTAGGATCAGCAAGTGGAGCGGTAGTATTAACAGCATTAATCGTATTTCTATCAAGTGTATTAGTGTAATAGAAGTTTTACATTATACAAAATGAAAGGAGAATGAGGAATATGAACAGTGAACAAGTGTTACAAGTAACAAAAACAGATTTATTAGGATCATTAGGTGGAGCGGTAGTATTAACATCATTTATTCTATTCCTTGCAAATGTATTAGTATGAGACATATAAATACAATTATTCAAAAAAAATAAAGACTCTAGCATATTAGTAAGTAATTAATATGTTGGGGTCTTTTTTATTTTTCTTCTATATATCCCTTCAAGTATGAATAGTCCCCTTTATTTTAAAGAGAAAAAAGTCGAATTTTATATGTAAAAAAAAAAGAGGAATTTGACAGAAAAGATAGAAAATTTTAAAGGTCAGAATTTGTTAGCTTGCTAACTAATTTCTATTAATTGATGT
>NZ_JBXUNO010000008.1:80344-102031 GCF_057197025.1 Bacillus sp. LSHTCR4
TCAAGCGTATTAGTATAATAAAAACTTTGTAACAAAAGAAGAGAAGGGAGAATGAAAGATATGAAAGAGCAAGTATTACAAGTAACAAAAGGTGATTTCGTAGGATCAGCAAGTGGAGCAGTAGTATTAACAGCATTAATCGTATTTCTATCAAGCGTGTTAGTATAATAAAAACTTTGTAACAAAAGAAAATGAGAGGAGAATGCAAAATGAAAGAGCAAGTATTACAAGTAACAAAAGGTGACTTTGTAGGATCAGCAAGTGGAGCGGTAGTATTAACAGCATTAATCGTATTTCTATCAAGTGTATTAGTGTAATAGAAGTTTTACATTATACAAAATGAAAGGAGAATGAGGAATATGAACAGTGAACAAGTGTTACAAGTAACAAAAACAGATTTATTAGGATCATTAGGTGGAGCGGTAGTATTAACATCATTTATTCTATTCCTTGCAAATGTATTAGTATGAGACATATAAATACAATTATTCAAAAAAAATAAAGACTCTAGCATATTAGTAAGTAATTAATATGTTGGGGTCTTTTTTATTTTTCTTCTATATATCCCTTCAAGTATGAATAGTCCCCTTTATTTTAAAGAGAAAAAAGTCGAATTTTATATGTAAAAAAAAAAGAGGAATTTGACAGAAAAGATAGAAAATTTTAAAGGTCAGAATTTGTTAGCTTGCTAACTAATTTCTATTAATTGATGTTGGAAGCGTTTTCGGTTGGCTTTAATTATGGACCATTTAATCTATTTACAGGGGGATGAGGATTTTATGAAACAAAAATCTATGGATACGCTAGCTGCACAAATGGAGGATTTTTTTCCAGTACGTGATGTAGATCATTTGGAATTTTACGTAGGAAATGCAAAGCAATCAAGTTATTATCTTGCGAGAGCATTCGGATTCAAAATTGTGGCTTACTCTGGATTGGAAACTGGTAACCGTGAAAAAGTATCTTATGTTCTTGTGCAAAAAAATATGCGTTTCGTTGTGTCTGGAGCTTTAAGTAGCGACAATCGTATTGCAGAGTTTGTAAAGACTCATGGTGATGGTGTGAAAGATGTGGCATTACTTGTTGACGATGTTGATAAAGCATATTCAGAAGCTGTGAAACGTGGTGCCGTCGCAATTGCTCCGCCTGTAGAGTTAACAGACGAGAACGGTACATTGAAAAAAGCAGTTATTGGTACGTATGGTGATACAATTCACACGCTTGTAGAGCGTAAAAATTATAAAGGAACATTTATGCCAGGGTTCCAAAAGGTCGACTTTAATATTCCATTTGAAGAGTCAGGTTTAATTGCTGTAGACCACGTAGTTGGTAATGTTGAAAAAATGGAAGAGTGGGTTAGTTATTACGAGAACGTTATGGGCTTTAAACAAATGATCCATTTTGATGATGATGATATTAGTACAGAGTATTCAGCGCTAATGTCAAAAGTTATGACAAATGGAAGTCGTATTAAGTTTCCTATTAATGAGCCAGCAGATGGAAAGAGAAAATCACAAATTCAAGAATATCTAGAGTTCTACAATGGAGCAGGTGTACAACATCTTGCTTTATTAACGAATGACATTGTTAAAACAGTAGAAGCGCTTCGTGCAAATGGCGTGGAGTTTTTAGATACACCAGATACTTATTATGATGAGTTAACTGCACGAGTTGGAAAAATCGATGAAGAAATTGATAGGTTAAAAGAATTAAAGATTTTAGTAGATCGCGATGATGAAGGATACTTACTACAAATCTTTACGAAACCAATTGTAGATCGTCCAACTCTATTTATTGAAATCATTCAACGTAAAGGTTCTCGTGGATTTGGTGAAGGAAACTTTAAAGCGTTATTTGAATCAATTGAAAGAGAACAAGAGCGTCGCGGAAATTTATAAAATTTATATCCACCAGCAGGAATTCTTTTGCTGGTGGAAATTTCATTTTCATAGGGAGGAATCGTGATGAAATTTGTTACATTTCGTCTTCCTTCAAAAGAAATGCGAGCTGGATGGCTTGAAGGTGACAAAGTAATCGATATGAATCTTGCTAGTGATGGAAAATTACCTTCTTCTATGTTCGCCTTTTTAGAGAAAGCGGATGAGTATATAGAAGTATTGCGTAATATTAACAAGCCGGAAAAGGGAATCTATTCCTTAGAGGAAGTGCAATTAGCGGCAGCGATTCCTAATCCGAGTAGTATCCGGGATTTTTATGCGTTTGAACAACATGTAAAAACGGCGCGCGGTAGAAGAGGGCTAGATGTTGTACCTGAATGGTACGATATCCCCGTTTTTTATTTTACGAACCACCGTGCTGTAATTGGCCCGGATGATTTTGTAATTGGTCCGAAAAAATCTAAAAAACTTGATTATGAGTTAGAAATCGCTTGCGTAATCGGGAAAGAAGGGAGAAATATTTCTCGTGAGCAAGCAGAGGAATACATTTTTGGTTATTGTATTATGAATGATTGGAGTGCAAGGGACTTGCAAGCAACAGAAATGAAGGTAGGACTTGGTCCAGCAAAAGGAAAAGATTTTGCAACCTCATTAGGAGCACACCTTGTTACGAAAGAGGAATTAGATGTTTATCGCAATGGTGACCGTTATGAGTTAGAGATGACTGCTCATGTAAATGGAAAGCTATTATCAAAAGGAAACTTTCAAGATATTTACTATACATTTGCTGAAATGATTGAACGTGCTTCTGAAGACGTTACGCTATACCCAGGCGATGTAATTGGTTCTGGAACAGTAGGAACAGGTTGTATTTTAGAACTGGGTACAGAAGAGTGGCTACAAGATGGTGATGTGGTAGAACTTACGATTACTGGTTTAGGTACGTTACGTAATACGGTTAAAAAAGAAATGGAAGCAGGTGATGGGCATGTTTTATCGTCACATGGGGGAGCTACCTCATAAACGACACGTACAATTCCGTAAAAAAGATGGATCGCTTTATCGTGAACAGGTAATGGGAACAAAAGGTTTTTCTGGTACGCAATCTATTTTGTACCATCATTATATGCCAACGGAAGTAGGGCATGCGGCATTATCTCATTCTTGTCAGTTGCAGTATGAAGAAGATGTAGCTCTTGCTCATCGTCATTTTCGCACGAAAGAAAATAAAAAAACTGGCGATGCAGTAAGCGGAAGAAACTTTATGCTTGGGAATGAGGATTTATTAATTGGAGTAGTGACTCCAACAGAAAAAATGGACTATTTCTACCGTAATGGTGATGGCGATGAAATGTTATTTGTTCATTACGGAACGGGGAAAATTGAAACGATGTTTGGAACGATTCACTATCGAAAAGGCGATTATGTAACAATCCCAATTGGAACGATTTATCGTGTTATTCCTGATGAAGGAGAGACTAAGTTTCTTGTTGTAGAGGCGAATAGCCAAATTACAACACCGCGCCGCTATCGCAATGAGTATGGACAATTGTTAGAGCATAGTCCGTTTTGTGAGAGAGATATTCGTGGCCCGGAAAAATTAGAGACGTATGATGAAAAAGGTGAGTTTGTCGTAATGACAAAGTCGCGAGGGTATATGCATAAACATGTTTTAGGACACCATCCGTTAGATGTAGTTGGATGGGATGGCTATTTATATCCGTGGGTCTTTAATGTAGAGGACTTTGAACCAATTACAGGTCGTATTCATCAGCCACCTCCAGTACATCAAACGTTCGAGGGTCACAATTTCGTTATTTGCTCTTTCGTACCACGTTTATACGACTATCATCCAGAATCTATTCCGGCACCGTATTATCATAGTAACGTGAATAGTGATGAAGTACTGTACTACGTAGAAGGTAACTTTATGAGCCGAAAAGGTGTGGAGGAAGGGTCTATTACACTTCATCCGAGCGGCATTCCTCATGGGCCACATCCTGGGAAAACAGAGGCGAGTATAGGGAAAAAAGAAACGCTTGAATTAGCTGTTATGATAGATACATTCCGTCCGCTTCGTATTGTAAAACAAGCACATGAAACAGAAGATGAAAAATATATGTATAGCTGGATTGAAGAGGGATCATATACTGTGAAATAAGTAAAAAGAGGCATGCTCAATAACGGAGCATGCCTCTTTCATGGAATCGACATGTATAATAATACCAAAGAAAGTTATAGAAAGATATATAGAAAGAATGATAAAAATCGTGCATATTCATAAGAGTTTCTACTTATTTCGACAAAAGTATTGACTGGGGAAAGTACTATGAGTAAAATAAAAAAGCGAATTAAAAATTTTCAGAAAATTTAAAACTTGGAGGAGCATGCTATGAAGCAAATTTTTCAAAAGAAGCCTATTGCGAAGTTAATGCAAGAGAGTAAACAAAAGACGTTAGCAAGAACATTGGGCGCACTAGATTTAACGATGCTTGGAATCGGGGCAATTGTTGGAACGGGTATTTTTGTTCTAACGGGCGTGGTAGCAGCGAAACATTCTGGACCAGCTATTATATTATCATTTGCGATAGCCGCGTTAGCCTGTGCCTTTGCTGCATTTTGTTATGCTGAATTCGCTTCTTCAGTTCCTGTCTCAGGCAGTGTGTACACGTACACATATGCGACGATGGGAGAAGTATTCGCATTTTTAATTGGATGGGACTTAATGCTTGAGTATTTACTTGCTACATCTGCTGTGGCAAACGGTTGGTCCGCTTATTTCCAATCTTTATTAAAGGGATTTGGAATCCATATTCCTACCATTCTCTCCTCGGCCCCTGGTACAGGAAAGGGTGGAATCATTGATTTACCTGCAGTTCTAATTATTTTAGTGATGACTGTTCTTTTATCTAGAGGTGTTCGTGAAAGTGCACGTGTAAATAATATTATGGTATTTATTAAAATAGCGGTTGTTCTTATTTTTATCTTTGCTGGTTTTAATTATGTAAAACCTGAAAACTGGACGCCTTTTATGCCGTTTGGTTTAGATGGTGTAATGGCTGGAGCTGCTACAGTATTCTTTGCATTCATAGGGTTTGATGCAGTTTCAACAGCGGCAGAAGAAGTGAAGCGCCCCCAGCGTGATTTACCAATTGGTATTATTGCATCGTTATTAATTTGTACAGTTCTTTATATCGTTGTTTCGCTTATTTTGACAGGAATTGTTCCATACGGACAGCTAAATATATCAGATCCAGTTGCTTTTGCACTTCAATTTATTGGACAAGATGGTTTAGCGGGAGTAATTTCAGTAGGAGCAATTACAGGAATCACGACAGTAATGCTAGTTATGATGTATGGGCAAGTACGTGTTTCGTATGCAATGAGTAGAGATGGATTATTGCCGAAACGTCTTGCTAAAGTTCACCCGAAATTTAAAACACCGTTTTTAAATACGTGGACAACGGGAATTATTGCAGCGCTTATTTCAGGATTAATAGATTTAAATGTATTAGCGCATCTTGTAAATATGGGGACTTTATCAGCCTTTGCACTTGTAGCTGTTGCTGTTATTGTAATGAGAAGAACACATCCTGATTTACCAAGAGCATTTAAGGCGCCGCTTGTACCATTTTTACCAGCGTTAACAGTAATTTTTTGTTTATACTTAATGCTTCAATTATCCGGAACGGCTTGGATTAGTTTTGGGATATGGATGGTTATCGGTATTGCAGTTTACTTCTTATATAGCCGTAAACATAGTGCTTTAAATAATAGTAAAGACGAAGAAGATGTAGCAAATCTATAAGTAGGAAAATCCATTCTAATTCTGTTAGAATGGATTTTTTTATTTGAAAATTTACATTTTTCTGAATGTATTATAAGATAATTGTTGGCGAACTAAAGGGGTGAAATGATGAAAAATACATGGCGTGAGTTAAGGGAGATGGACCGTAACGTATGGATTCGGTTTATTGGAGAGACGTTAAATGGAATTGCGATGATGATGTTGATGCCTTTTTTTGCATTATATTTAAAAGATAAGGTGGATTCTTTATTGCAGGTCGGAGTGATTATGGCGCTTTCTCCAATTGCTGCAAGCTTTGGAGCAATTATAGGAGGAAGGATTGCTGATATATATGGAAGAAAGCCGATTATGATATTTTCGATGGCGAGCAATGCAGTATTAATGCTCGGTTTTCTATTTATAGAAGGATTTATTCCATATGCGATTTTATCTATTTTTTTAGGATTAAGTAATTCGCTATTTCATCCGGCTGCATCAGCGATGGTTGCAGATGTAACAAAGCCAGAAAAAAGAACAGAAGCATATGGTTTGTTGCGGATGGGGCACAATATAGGTGCTGCAATTGGCCCGATAATGGGCGCTTCAGTAGTTATGTTGTCGAAGAACCTTGTGTTTATTATTGCCTCGTCTACAATGTTATTTTATGCATTACTTGTATTCGTTCTTATTCAAGAGACAATGCCAAAGAATACGAACAAGGAAGAGGATAAAGAAAAGGAATCAGGAGCAGTATGGAAAATTGTATTGCGAGATAAGGCACTAATGATTTATTTATTAGCAGGTATCATTATTTCGATGGGATTTTCTCAAACAGAAGGCATGTTGCCACTGCACTTTGATAATGAAATGAAAGGTATTTTTGGAACTAACAATCCATACCCATATTTAATGGCGTTAAACGGACTATTAGTTGTGTTGTTCCAATTTCAAATTTCAAAATGGGCTACAGATAAACCTGTCGGAAAGACGATGTTATATGGTGCATGTTTGTTTGGGATTGGTTTGTTTTTTATAGGGTGGTTACCGAAGTGGTTTGGGGAGTTCGATACAAATGCTACAATTATTTTAATAACGTTACTGTTTGTGTATACCATATATACGTTAGGTGAGATGATTATGTCGCCTGTACAGATGACATTTGTAGCGAATTTGGCTCCTGAGCATTTGAGAGGGACTTATATGGGAGCTGCAAGTTTGCAGTGGATTACAGGAAGTGCATTCGGTCCACTTCTTGGAGGTTTTTTATTAGACCGATTACTTGGCCACTTTCTATTTACAATTTTAGCTGTAGGATGTGTAGTTGCAGGTATTGTATACGCTTCTTTAGATCGTCTCGTTGGACAAAGGCAAAAAAGCACACTAGCCAAACAATCTTCTTAATAAGTAGATGACATACACAAAAAGTGGATTTCTACATATTTTAGGTACATAACTAGATTGGATTGCAATTTTATATATTTATCAAGAAAGTTAAGTGGAAAAAGTATAGAAAACCAATAAGTGGTGTCATTTAATTATTTGTGGAAGTTGCATTTTATTTCAAATAGGAACTACCTATTTTTATAAAAAGTGCTAAAATAGAAAAATGAAAACAATTGGTTAGGGTGATTTCAGTGACAAAAATTAAATTAGGTTTATTATATGGTGGAAAATCAGCTGAGCATCAAGTTTCGCTACAAACGGCTCTTGCTGCTATTAAAGCATTAAATCAAGATAAATTCGAGATTCATCCAATTTATATTACAGAACAAGGTCAATGGGTACGCGGTGAGCGTATTGAAGGTGAAGTAACAGATGTTGAAGTTCTAAAAATGAGCGGTGCAGAAAATGCGATTTCTCCTTTATCTTTAAGCACAGAAATCATTCCATCTGCAAATGCTGAGGAAAATGCTATCGACGTTATTTTCCCATTACTACATGGACCAAATGGTGAAGATGGAACGGTTCAAGGATTATTAGAATTAATGAATATTCCTTATGTAGGAAATGGTGTTCTAGCATCTGCTGCTGGTATGGATAAAGTTGTTATGAAAAACATCTTTGCAGAAGCTGGATTGAAACAAGCAAAATATGCATCATTTATTCGTAGTGCATGGGAAAAAGATCGTGAAACAGCATATGAAAAAGTAGAAGAAGTACTAGGATACCCTTGCTTCGTAAAACCAGCAAACCTTGGTTCAAGTGTTGGGATTAATAAGTGTAAAAATCGTGAAGAACTTGAGAGTGCATTTGAAGAGGCATTCCAATTTGACCGTAAAATTATTGTAGAAGAAAATATCGTTGGACGTGAAGTAGAAGTTGGTGTACTAGGTAATGATGAGCCGAAATGTTCAGTTGTAGGTGAAATCGTACCTAAAAAAGACTTCTATGATTATAAGTCAAAGTACATCGATGGTGATACAGCGTTAATTATTCCAGCTGAAATGACAGAAGAAGAGTCTAATGTTATTAAGCGAGATGCGATTGTTGCATTCCAATCGTTAGATGGTGCTGGCTTAACGCGAGCTGATTTCTTCTTAACGAAAGATGGAGAAGTATATATTAACGAAGTGAATACGATGCCAGGATTTACGCCGTTTAGTATGTTCCCTCTATTATGGCAACATACTGGATTACCGTATCCGGAATTAATTGAAGAGTTAATTCGTTTAGCAATTGAGCGTCACGAAGAAAAACAAAAAATTAAATATACAATCTAACAAAAAAGGAGGGGGCACTATTCGCAGGAATAGTGCTTCCTCTATGTAAGGAGTGTTTTCATGATAAATCGAACGTTAAAACAAGTAGAACAAATGATAAATGGTACGGGATTAGCAGAGCAGTATGAGGGAATTACTATACAAGGAGTGTCTATTGATACGAGAAAAATCGAAAAAGGGAACCTATATGTTCCGATTCAAGGTGAACGTTTCGATGGACATGCTTTTGTAGATAAAGCTGTTGAAAATGGAGCTGTGGCGACATTATGGATGAAAGATGTAGCAAATCCACCTGAGAATCTTCCTGTTATTTTTGTAGAAGACACGCTATCGGCATTACAAATGTTAGCGAAAAATTATCGCGATCAATTGGATGTTAAAGTGATTGGTGTGACAGGTAGTAACGGTAAAACATCTACAAAAGATATTGTAACAAGTCTTCTTGCGACTAAATTCAAAGTTCAAAAAACAGAAGGAAACTTCAATAACCACATTGGGCTACCTCTTACTATTTTAAACTTAGAAGAAAATACAGAGGTAGCTGTATTAGAAATGGGAATGTCAAGCCGCGGGGAAATTGAATTCCTATCTAAGTTAGCTCGTCCAAATGCAGCTATCATTACGAACATTGGTGAAGCACATTTAATGGACTTAGGCTCTCGTGAGGCAATTGCTGAAGCGAAATTAGAAATTGTGACAGGATTACAAGAAGGTGGAGTATTCGTATATAACGGAGACGAGCCATTATTAACGAATCGTGTTCCTGAAATGAATTTAATAGCTGAAACAGTTACGTTTGGTGATGCTAGAGCAAATGATTACTATCCAACGACTGTAACGTTACAAGCAACTGGGACACACTTTAAAATGAATAGAGAAGCAAATATTTCATTCTATTTACCGGTATTAGGGAAACACAATGTTTATAATACGCTTGCTTCTATGGCAATTGCGAAACACTTTGGTGTAACGTGGGAAGAGATGAAAGAAGGTTTAGTAACACTTCAAATGACAGGCATGCGTATGGAAATTGTAAAAACAAACAGTGGATTAACAATTATCAATGATGCCTATAATGCAAGTCCAACAGCTATGGAAGCAGCATTCCACCTGATGAATGGTTTAGATGGATTCTCTAAAAAAATTGTTGTTCTCGGTGATATGTTAGAGCTTGGAGATCAAGAAGTGCAGTTTCATTATGAGGTAGGTAAATTAATCGATCCAGCAAAAATTTCCTATGTGTTCACATATGGTAAATTAGGGGCTCAAATTGCTGAAGGAGCGAAAATTAATTTCCCTAACGAACGTGTAAAGGCTTATGATAATAAAGAAGAGTTAGTAAAAGAGTTGCAAGCAGTAGTCGATGCAAAAGATGTTGTATTAGTAAAAGCATCTCGCGGTATGAAATTGGAAGAAGTAATTACGATGTTGAAATAATTGGTGTATATAAATAGGGATGATAGCTACGAAAAAAGAAGAAACTTATAATAAGCGCTTACAGTAAATATAAAAAAATAAAAGTGAAGAAAAAAACTCTGAATATGAAAATAAGGTAACAGTTGGGTTTGCTTTTTACACATACAAAACTTATAATTGATAAAGTGTAATAACGTTTAGAAGTATTTTCGTGAAGAATATACGCCCGTTTATATACGTGAGCATTCAGGAAAAGGGCTTTTCCGCAAATTCGGAAAACGCCTTTTTTTAAATGATAAGTATAGGATAGAAAAGGAGAAGTAACATTGACAACATTTCGAGAATTAGGATTAAGTGATTCTTTACTGCAATCTGTTGAAAGTATGGGCTTTGAAGAGGCTACGCCAATTCAAGCTGAAACAATTCCACATGCATTGCAAGGTAAGGATATTATTGGGCAAGCACAAACAGGTACAGGGAAAACAGCAGCATTCGGATTACCACTATTAGATAAAGTGGATACACATAAAGAATCGGTTCAAGGTATTGTTATCGCGCCAACGCGTGAATTAGCAATTCAAGTTGGAGAAGAGCTATACAAAATTGGTAAACATAAACGCGTTCGTATCTTACCAATTTACGGTGGTCAAGATATTAACCGCCAAATTCGTGCTCTAAAAAAACACCCACACATTATTGTTGGTACGCCGGGTCGTATTTTAGATCATATTAACCGTAAAACACTTCGCTTACAAAACGTAGAGACAGTTGTTCTTGACGAAGCGGATGAAATGTTAAACATGGGCTTCATTGAAGATATTGAAGCAATTTTAACAGATGTGCCAGAAACACATCAAACATTACTATTCTCAGCGACAATGCCGGACCCAATCCGTCGTATTGCTGAGCGTTTCATGACTGAGCCTCAACACATTAAAGTAAAAGCAAAAGAAGTAACAATGCCAAACATTCAGCAGTTCTATTTAGAAGTGCAAGAAAAGAAAAAGTTTGATGTATTAACACGCTTATTAGACATTCAATCTCCAGAGCTTGCGATTGTATTCGGTCGTACAAAGCGTCGTGTTGATGAATTATCAGAAGCATTAAATTTACGTGGTTATGCTGCAGAAGGTATCCATGGTGATTTAACTCAGGCGAAACGTATGTCTGTATTACGTAAATTTAAAGAAGGTTCTATCGAAGTTCTTGTTGCAACAGATGTTGCTGCACGTGGTCTTGATATTTCAGGCGTAACTCACGTATATAACTTCGATATTCCACAAGATCCAGAATCATACGTTCACCGTATTGGCCGTACTGGTCGTGCAGGTAAAAAAGGTATTGCAATGCTATTTGTGACACCACGTGAATCTGGACAATTAAAAAATATCGAGCGTACAACAAAACGTAAAATGGACCGTATGGATGCACCGACACTTGACGAGGCACTAGAAGGTCAACAACGTTTAATCGCTGAAAAACTTCAAAGCACAATTGAAAATGAAAACTTAGCATACTACAAGCGTATTGCAGAAGAAATGTTAGAAGAGAACGACTCTGTAACAGTAGTAGCTGCTGCTTTAAAAATGATGACAAAAGAGCCAGATACAACTCCAATCGCTTTAACATCAGAACCACCAGTTGTTTCAAGAGGTGGCGGTTCTAAAAAACGCGGCGGTAACGGAGGCGGATACCGTGATGGTAACCGTAATCGTAGTCGTGATGGACGCGGTGGCGATGGTCGTAACCGTGACCGCAATCGTGATGGTCGTAATCGTGACGGTAACCGTGATCGCAATCGTGAAGGTAGCCGTGATGGTAACCGTGGTCGTCGTGGTGAAGGTCAAGGTCGCCCAGGATCTTCAAACGGACGCGGCGAAAGAAAACATCATAGCCGTAAGCCACAAGCTTAATAATAAAAAAAGAGAATGCCCTTTTCCGGCATTCTCTTTTTTTATTTCTGTAATTGTACATACTACATAATAACTTGTGTAGAAATGAGGTGCTACATGCTTGTAAGACTTGGGTATGTTGCGATGAGTGTACATTTGAAAAATGCATCTCCGTCTCAAACGATGACGTACGCGCAGTTTCAAAAAATAGATGATCGGGAAGCGGCGATTCGTAAACTTGAAAGAATTGCTAATTCAAATTTGGAAAATTGCTTACGGTTATTAAAACATAATAAAGGTAATGATATATCCTTTTTTCGACTTAGTTCTAAGTTGATTCCTTTAGCGAATCATGAGGATTTGTTAGAGTGGAACTACATTCGTCCTTTAAAAGAAAAATTAAAATTGCTAGGTGATTACGCCATTCGAATGAATATGCGTATTGATTTCCATCCAGATCATTTTGTTGTACTCAATTCATCTGAGGAGAATATTTTCAAACAATCTGTCAAGACATTACAAATGCATAGAAAATTATTAAAAGGTATGGGGATTGAACATAAGCAACGATGTGTAATGCATGTTGGGGGCGGATATAAAGATAAAGAGCTCGCATTAGAGCGTTTTATAGAGAATTGGTCTAATGTTCCAAGAGGTATTCAGGAAATGATTATGTTAGAAAATGATGATACAACTTTTACGCTCGAGGAAACATTATATTTAGGAGAAAAATTGGACATTCCCGTTGTATTTGATTTACATCACCATATGATGAATCATGATCGAGAAGATTGGCATGAAGATTGGGCGCGTGTTGTACATACGTGGGAATCGTCTTTGTTACCAGTGAAAATGCACATTTCTAGTCCTAGAGAGGGGAAAGACCCAAGAGCACATGCGGACTTTATTGATGTAGATACTTTTTTATCTTTTTTAAAAAAGATAAAGGGAAGTGTTCCGCAAATTGATTGTATGATTGAAGCGAAGAAGAAGGATGAGTCTTTATTTCAACTCATGAGGGATTTAAGTGAACAAACAGATGTGGAAATTATCGATGGTGCGAGCTTTTATGTTAAATGAGCTCTGCACCATCGAGTTTTTTTGCCCCGCATTAACGGGCAGTAAGACTCCTACCTCAAGATTTGGTGAATACGAGGGGGAGATGGGAGATCAACTGCCCGTAAAAGCCCGATTGGTGTGGGCTAATAATCAGTGGGAGATGGACAAAATCCCCACTGATTAAAGTTTCACTTTATTAATAAAGGAGTGCAAATACCACCAATGATCAATCCTGTTAAATGGCTGATAGGATTGGCAGAGGGATTGAAGAAAGTGAATAGTAGTAATATACATATCATGATTGAGAAAATAGCGATGTCTCTTGTATTGGAAGAACGATATCGGCTATACAATAGAAATAACTGTGCACCTAGCAATCCGAAAATACCACCAGATGCCCCGGCATGAATGTATTCATGAGGCATAATAAGGTAAGAGGAAATATTTCCGAGAATGCCAGAAAGGAAAAAAATAATGATGAAAGAAAAGTGCCCTAGTTGTTTTTCAATAGAAGAGCCAAGCACGAATAAACAAGTACTATTAAAAAGAAAATGCTGTAAGTCTACATGTACGAGCAGGGAAGTTATGAGACGCCACCATTCTCCTTTAGCGATATATTCATTATAAGCTGCCATAGGAAAGAGGAAAAAATCGCCTAATATAATCATGATTAATTGTATGAGAAGTAAAGCGATGACGATTGGTTGTAAGGAAATGCGGGCGGATGGTATTAGCATGTTTTGAGTATCACTCCTTTTGCATCAGAAAGATTCTCTGTTATTCTTACAATATGAAAAAAGAAAGCTAAATAGAAGAAGGGGATTTTGAAATGATTGTAGGGATTGGAATCGATATTATTGAATTGAATCGAATTGAAAAAATGCTAGATGGAAAGCTTAAATTTATGGAACGTATTTTAACTGAAAGTGAACGTAATGTTGCTAAGGGGCTGAAGGGAAGTCGCCTTACAGAGTTTGTAGCTGGAAGATTTGCAGCGAAAGAGGCGTATTCAAAAGCGGTAGGGACTGGTATCGGGAAAGAAGTGAGTTTTTTAGATATTGAAGTAAGAAATGATGATAGAGGTAAGCCGATTCTTATTACAAGTACAGAGCATATTGTTCATTTATCAATTAGTCACAGTAAAGAATTTGCTGTTGCTCAAGTTGTTTTAGAAAGCTCGTCACGCTAGTCTGCATATTTTATATCTTTGTCTCATATATTTGTGGTAGCGATAAGGAAGGTACATCTTCCATTCATTTATAGGGGCAAAGGGGCTGAAGTGATGAAAAGGCGTCTGTTTTTAGTTCTTGTCGGTTTGTTAACCGTTTTTGTGTTGGCCGGTTGTATGGAGAAGAAACAAGATGATGTTGTGAGAGATTTAGAGGCGAAAGTAAAAGGGTTGAAAAGTTATCAAGCTGAAGCGAAATTATCTATTAAAACAGGGAATGAGCCTCAGGAGTATAAGGTAGAAATATGGCATAAGGAACCTTCTTTTTATCGTGTGAATTTGCAGAATGCGAAAAAAGATCAAAGTCAAATTATTTTAAGAAATGAAGAAGGGGTATTTGTATTAACGCCAGCACTTAATAAGAGTTTCCGTTTCCAAAGTGATTGGCCGCAAAATAGTAGCCAGGCTTATTTATATGAATCCCTTGTGAGAGATATTTTGCAGGATAAGAAAAATCTTGCTTTTGAAAAAACAGATAAGTATTATATTTTTAAAACAAAAACAAACTATCAACATCAAAACATGTTGCCGAAACAAGAGATTACATTAAAGAAAAGTGATTTAACGCCAGTTTCGGTAAAGTTAATGGATAATGATCAAAATGTTCTTGTGAAAGTAGATTTCTCAAAAGTGAAATTTGATGCGAAATTTGATAAAGGTGCATTTGATACGAAACAAAATATGTCCAGAGCGCAAGTAGATGTTCAAACGACAGCGAAAGAAGACAAACCATTTGCTATTTTGTATCCGCGTGATACGCCGCAAGGTATGACTTTGAAAGATGAAAAAGAGTTGAAGACAGACAGTGGCAAGCGTGCGATACTCACATACACTGGAAGTAAGAAATCCTTTACTTTAATACAAGAAAAGGCAAAAGTTGCAGAGGCTTCGTCAGCGATAAGTGTGAGCGGAGAATTGGTTGATCTTGGCTTTACAATTGGAGCATTGACGAAAGACTCTTTAACGTGGTCGCATAACGGAGTAGAATATATGCTCGTGTCTAAAGGTTTAGAGCCGAAGGAGCTATTAATGGTTGCTCGTTCAGTTACAGAGAAGCAAGTGAAGTAACTTCTTAGACGTGGTGATATATGTGCACCACGTCTTTTCTTAGTTTGTGAAGGGTGGATTTCATAAAAGAAGCATATAAAAGAATAAGCTTCGCATATCGTGTATAAGGAAGTGTATTTATGGAAGAAGCACCATTTTACCGTGACACTTGGGTGGAAGTGGATTTAGATGCGATCTATAACAATATTACACATATTAAAAATTTCATTCCAAGTGATGTAGAGATTTTCGCTGTAGTTAAAGCGAATGCATATGGACACGATTATGTACCGGTAGCTAAAACGGCATTAGAAGCAGGGGCGACAAGGTTAGCAGTTGCCTTTTTAGATGAGGCTTTAGTGCTTCGAAGGGCTGGTATTACTGTGCCAATTTTAGTGTTAGGTCCTTCCCCGCCTCGTGATGTCAATGTAGCTGCTGAAAATGATGTGGCGTTAACTGTTTTTCAAAAAGAATGGGTGGATGAAGCAATCAAACTTTGGGATGGTTCGTCTACAATGAAGTACCATATTAATTTCGATAGTGGCATGGGTAGAATCGGGATACGCGAACGTAAAGAATTAAAAGGATTTTTAAAAAGTTTAGAGGGTGCACCATTTTTGGAATTAGAAGGAGTTTATACACATTTTGCAACAGCGGATGAGGTGGAGACTTCTTACTTTGATAAGCAATACAACACATTTTTAGAGCAGTTAAGTTGGTTGAAAGAATTCGGAGTGGATCCTAAGTTTGTTCATACAGCTAATAGTGCTGCAACGCTACGTTTTCAAGGGATTACATTTAATGCAGTACGAATTGGCATTGCGATGTATGGGTTATCTCCGTCTGTAGAAATACGCCCTTTTTTACCGTTTAAATTAGAACCAGCACTATCATTGCATACGAAAGTTGCTCATATTAAACAGGTGATTAAAGGGGATGGGATTAGTTATAACGTCACTTATCGAACGAAAACTGAAGAATGGATTGCGACTGTTGCAATTGGATATGCAGATGGGTGGCTTAGAAGATTACAAGGATTTGAAGTGCTTGTGAATGGTAAAAGGGTACCGATTGTAGGGCGAGTAACGATGGATCAATTCATGATACACCTTCCTTGTGAAGTGCCTCTTGGTACGAAAGTTACACTCATTGGAAGACAAGGCGATGAGTATATTAGTGCTACTGAAGTTGCTGAATATTCGGGGACTATTAATTATGAAATTATTGCAACGATAAGCTTCCGGGTGCCGAGAATATTTATACGGCATGGAAAAGTTGTAGAAGTAATCAATTATTTGAACAATATATAGAAGGTAGTATGATTTGCTTCTTGTCATTTGAGAGGACTGTTCATTGGTTAAGAATAAGTTCATTTTTGACGAGAAGCTTTTTACTTATCGTTACTTTTAGCGTAATTTAACGTGAATTTAGCGCGGAAACCCTTCCGTTTCTTGTTGTAATGAGATAAAAATAAAAGAATATGAATGTTTTGTTTGTGAATTGGAAAACATAAGCAAGGAATAAGGAAGTCTTTGCAACAGGCTCCATACAATGGTATTATTACAATAGGTGTCATATATATATTTGGGTGTGTAGTTGACGGTGGAGGTGTATTTTTGTGTCCGAATCAAGTGTAACTACTGAAATCGTGGTTCGGTTACCAAAGCAAATGGTAACGGAATTGGACGGAATTGGAAAACAAGAGAATAAGAATCGCCATGAACTAATTTGCCAGGCAACACAACTGTTATTGCGTCAACATAAGACGAAGAAACGCTACCAACATGAATCAATGCGACGTGGGTACATTGAAATGGGAAAAATTAATCTTGGTATTGCATCTGAAGCTTTCTTAGCAGAGTATGAAGCAGCTCATACAGTAGAACGCTTAGTTAGCGGGGGGTAATATTTTGATTGTAAAACGCGGCGACGTGTATTTTGCAGACCTTTCCCCAGTTGTTGGTTCTGAGCAAGGAGGCGTTCGTCCGGTTCTTGTCATTCAAAATGACATCGGAAATCGTTTTAGTCCAACGGTGATTGTAGCGGCTATTACTGCACAGATTCAAAAAGCGAAATTACCCACTCATGTGGAAATTGATGCGAAAAAGTACGGTTTTGAGAGAGATTCTGTTATTTTACTTGAGCAGATTCGAACAATCGATAAGCAGCGCTTAACGGACAAAATCACTCACTTAGATGAAGTGATGATGATTCGTGTAGATGAAGCGCTACAAATTAGTTTAGGACTAATAGATTTTTAAATCGGCAGTTTAAGTTGCTCTCTTTGCAGGGCAACTTTTTTTATTATAGAGGAGGTTACGGTTGTATATGGAAATGGTAGATAATCGACAAGCGTTAATGAAAATGTTAGTGAAGGAATTAGGCTTTACCGAAAAGCAAGTTCGTCATGTTATTCAATTAACAGAAGAAGGTAACACAGTTCCATTTATTGCTCGTTACCGAAAAGAATGGACAGGCTCTTTAGATGAAGTGCAAATTCGTACAATTTTAGAGAGATGGCAATATATGATGCAGCTTGAAGATAGGAAAGAAGAGGTTCTTCGTCTTATTGATGAGAAGGGGAAACTGACGGGAGAATTACGTCAGCAAATTGTGAAAGCTACAAAATTGCAAGAAGTAGAAGATTTATATCGTCCATATAAAGAGAAGAGAAGAACGAAAGCAACGATTGCAAAAGAAAAAGGACTAGAGCCATTAGCTGAATGGTTATTGTTATATACAAAAGAAGATCCGAATCAGAAGGCAATGGAGTTTATAAATGCCGAGAAAGAAGTGCAATCTGCAGAAGAGGCATTACAAGGTGCTCAAGACATTATTGCAGAAATCGTTTCAGATGAAGCGGCATATCGTAGTTGGATTCGGAATGTTACTTTTAGAAAAGGTGTTATGTCTTCGGCTGTAAAAGATGAAGAGAAAGATGAAAAAAATGTATATGAAATGTATTACAGCTATGAAGAACCGTTGCAAAAAGTCGTGCCGCATCGTGTATTAGCGATGAATCGCGGTGAGAAAGAAGATATATTGAGAGTTTCTGTTGTTCCACCAGTAGATGAGATAGTAACTTTCTTATATAAGAAAGTAATTCGTGATAACGATTCAAAAAGTGCACAGTATGTAAAGTTAGCAATTGAGGATGGTTATAAACGATTAATTCAATCCTCTATTGAAAGAGAGATTCGAAAAGAATTAACAGAAACAGCTGAGGAACAAGCGATACATATTTTCTCTGAGAACTTACGTAATTTGTTATTGCAACCTCCAATGAAAGGAAAGGTTGTGTTAGCTGTAGACCCTGCATATAGAACGGGTTGTAAATTAGCTATCGTAGACGATACGGGGAAAGTTCTATATATTGATGTTATTTATCCGCATCCACCAGTGCGTAAATATGAAGATGCAAAAGCGAAAGTTCTTTCTATTATAGATAAATATCAAGTTGAAATGATTGCGATTGGGAATGGTACAGCTTCTAGAGAATCAGAAGAATTTATAGTTGATGTATTACAAAATGTGAAACGAGAAGTCTTCTATATTATTGTGAACGAAGCTGGTGCGAGTGTGTATTCGGCTTCTGATTTAGCCCGTGAGGAATTCCCGGATTTACAGGTTGAAGAAAGAAGTGCGGTTTCTATCGGTAGACGTCTGCAAGATCCACTTGCTGAACTTGTAAAGATTGATCCTAAATCAGTTGGGGTTGGACAATACCAACATGATGTATCTCAAAAAAGATTAAATGAATCATTAACATTTGTAGTAGAGACGGCAGTTAACCAAGTCGGTGTGAATGTAAATACAGCTTCAGTTGCGTTGTTGCAATATGTTTCGGGTTTATCAAAAACTGTTGCGAAAAATATTGTAGCAAAGCGTGAAGAAGAAGGGAAATTTACAAAACGAACAGACTTAAAGAAAATACCACGTCTAGGCGCGAAGACATATGAACAATGTATAGGTTTCTTGCGTATATTAGAAGGGGAGAATCCGTTAGACCGTACAGGTATTCATCCAGAACAATATAAAAATGTTGAATTGTTATTGAAGAGTCTAGGATTATCAAAAGATGATGTAGGGCAACCACAGTTACAAAAGAGTTTAGAAGAAGTGGAGATTTCTAAGTTGTCCCAAGAAACGGGAGTAGGAGAGCCGACATTAGCCGATATTATAGATGCTCTCATTAGTCCAGAGCGAGACATGAGGGATGAGTTGCCTAAACCACTTCTGAAAAAAGGGATTTTGAAATTAGAAGATTTAAAACGTGGTATGGAACTGGAAGGAACAGTTCGTAACGTTGTTGATTTTGGTGCTTTTGTTGATGTAGGTGTGAAACAAGATGGTTTAGTACATATTTCTAAACTAAGCAAACAATACGTGAAGCATCCGTTAGATGTTGTATCTGTCGGACAAATCGTCAAAGTATGGGTAGATGATATTGATACGAAAAAAGGTCGCGTTGCATTATCTATGTTGCCGATTGAATAGTAAGAGAAGAGAGCAGATGAAACTGCTCTTTTTTTATAGGATAAAATGTGTAATGGATTAGGAACTTTGATGTATTTTGCTATAATAAAACCAGCATTCATTTAATAATTTAATTTGATACCGGTTTTTTTCAAAATATGCGCGTTGCATTTGTTTTTTGAGCCATGTAGGCATAGGAATCCCTCCTTGTTTGATCCTACTCTCATAAATGTAAGGTACTATTAATGAGAGGTTGGTGAGTGGATTTCTATTTTTGCTATGTTTTTAGAAACCACGCTTCTTGAATGAGGATGGGTATATGTACTATTTAATATATGTATAAGAGAGGAGAAAAGTGTAAAAATATTTTTTTGTTTAGGGGGAATGAAAATGGATGAGCAAGAAATACAGCGGCTAGTGGAGGAAGTATCACTACAATATTTCGGAATGCCATTTTTACATAAGGCAATGTTTAATAGTAGGTTGCGCACAACTGGCGGACGTTATCTATTGAAGACACACAATGTTGAACTGAATTATCGATATTACGAAATGTATGGGAAAGAAGAATTAGTTGGCATTGTTAAACATGAACTTTGTCACTATCACTTACATATTACAGGACGAGGGTATAAGCATCGGGATAAGGATTTTCGAGAACTATTAAAGGCAGTTGATGCACCACGCTTTTGTAAACGAATGATGAATGAAGAGAAAGAAAAAAAGGTTTATGTGTATGAATGTATGGAGTGTTTGCTTCAATATGTAAGAAGACGTCAAATTAATACAAAAAGATATGTCTGCGGAAAGTGTAAAGGCAAACTAAATCTGATAAAGAAAACATCTTGACAGTGAAAACGCAATCCAGTATATTATAAACATGTCACGTTTGTACAAGATGTTGCGAAAAAACCTCTTGACTTACGATGAGAAATTTTATAAGATACAAATTGTCTTTATTATTCCGCAGTAGCTCAGTGGTAGAGCTATCGGCTGTTAACCGATCGGTCGTAGGTTCGAGTCCTACCTGCGGAGCCATACAGAGAAGTACCCAAGTGGCTCAAGGGGCTCCCCTGCTAAGGGAGTAGATCGCGAACGCGGTGCGAGGGTTCGAATCCCTTCTTCTCTGCCATTCATATTGGCCCGTTGGTCAAGTGGTTAAGACACCGCCCTTTCACGGCGGTAACACGGGTTCGAATCCCGTACGGGTCACCACTTCGGAGGATTAGCTCAGCTGGGAGAGCACCTGCCTTACAAGCAGGGGGTCGGCGGTTCGATCCCGTCATCCTCCACCATAATATTATAATGAAAAGTAAAATGACATTAATGTAAAGATTAAATGGTCCCGTGGTGTAGTGGTTAACATGCCTGCCTGTCACGCAGGAGATCGCCGGTTCGACCCCGGTCGGGACCGCCATTTTAACTTCTGCTAATTGGCAGTTGTTTTTTATTGGTCATTATGGTACAATAACATTTGTCTTTGAAAATAAGATAAGTATTTCGATGGGCTATAGCCAAGCGGTAAGGCAACGGACTTTGACTCCGTCATGCGCTGGTTCGAATCCAGCTAGCCCAGCCATTTACGAGCCATTAGCTCAGTTGGTAGAGCATCTGACTTTTAATCAGAGGGTCGAAGGTTCGAGTCCTTCATGGCTCACTTTTGTTTTTTCCGCGCGGTCGTGGCGGAACGGCAGACGCGCTAGGTTGAGGGCCTAGTGGGGGAAACCCCGTGGAGGTTCAAGTCCTCTCGGCCGCATCAAAAAATCTTTTAAAAAAAGTACTTGCATTTGAAAAACAAGTATGATAAGATAATTGAGTCGCCAAAATACAACGACGAAAAAACATCATGAATAAGCGCCCGTAGCTCAATTGGATAGAGCGTTTGACTACGGATCAAGAGGTTAGGGGTTCGACTCCTCTCGGGCGCGCCAATTACGGGAAGTGGCTCAGCTTGGTAGAGCACCTGGTTTGGGACCAGGGGGTCGCAGGTTCAAATCCTGTCTTCCCGACCACGCGGGTGTAGTTTAGTGGTAAAACAAGAGCCTTCCAAGCTCTGGTCGAGAGTTCGATTCTCTTCACCCGCTTTTAGTTCTTTGAAAACTGAACGAAACAAACAACGTGAAACGTCAATTTTTATTTTATGATGCTAGACAAACTAACTTTA
>NZ_JBXUNO010000009.1:0-58369 GCF_057197025.1 Bacillus sp. LSHTCR4
TTCACGTTGTTTGTTTCGTTCAGTTTTCAAAGAACTACTTGGTCGCTCATTTGCGACTTCCTTATGTTAACATCTTCATTTTTCAATGTCAACTAAGTTTTTTAATTTCTTTTTTGTCGTCTTTTGCGTTTCCGCATCAGCGACGGTTATTAATTTATCATACAATAACCATTAGCGTCAACACCTTTTAATAAAAAATTCTTTTTCTTACATAACGAATACATTCCTCTGCATTAGCGACTCTTCGAAACAAACAAAAAATGATTTTATATCTTTCTTCCATCGCCTTTTTTACAACGTCATGAATACGTTCATCTTCAAAATCAAATAAAAGTTCTTCTAACTCTCTCTTCAATATGTATTCCATTTCTTTTTTCTCTTCTTTCGTTAACATAAACCCAAGCAAATCATCACCTCAATCATTTCTTACAGAGCAATAAGTATTAAGCCCATTTTCATTTAACAAAATCCTACCATCCATTATATCCACTACTTACGATATTAATCCCTTGTTCTCTTTTTTATATTTACAGCATATATGTAACTGAAAAGGATTGGACAAAGGGGCGTAATATTATGTTTTTCTTTTTTATTACGAGTAAAAGAAACTTTAAACACATTAGCTTAATAGTGATACTTTCCTTATTTACAGCATGGCTACTCTTTTTGAAAACATATTCACACGAGTCTGCTTTTTCAACCGCTACAGGACCTAAAGTTATTTACAAAGGCGACACCTCTAAAAAACAAGTTGCATTCACGTTTGATATTAGTTGGGGAGACAAAAAAGCAATTCCAATCCTTGATACACTTAAAGAAAGAGATATTAAGAATGCAACCTTCTTCCTTTCTGCTGCATGGGCAGAAAGACACCCTGATGTTGTTGAACGCATCATAAAAGATGGACATGAAATTGGTAGTATGGGTTATAATTACACGTCCTACACTTCTCTAGAGACAAATGAAATACGAAGAGATCTTCTGCGAGCACAAGATGTTTTTACAAAACTCGGTGTGAAACAAATCAAACTATTACGTCCACCTAGTGGAGACTTTAACAAGGCAACACTTAAAATAGCAGAATCACTCGGATACACTGTCGTTCATTGGAGTAATAACTCAAACGATTGGAAAAACCCTGGCGTAAACAATATCGTTTCCACCGTCTCTAATAATTTAAAAGGTGGAGATATCGTCTTATTACATGCATCCGATTCTGCCCTTCAAACAAATAAAGCTTTACCACTGCTTCTACAGAAATTAAAGAGTGACGGCTATGAGCAAATATCCGTATCACAACTTATTTCCAACACAAGTACGAAAAGTAAAGATGTTCAATAATTCTTTACACATAAAAAGCTCTACTACCTTTCATTCAGGTAATAGAGCTTTTTTCATCCCGATATTTTTATTCGTACAACTATTCTGCGTAAAAACTCTCCTAATTAGGCCGACTTACTCGTCTTTCCAATTAAACGATGTAATATAAGTAACTGATATGCATTACATAATAAAAGTGGTATCACCATTAAATATAACCAGTCTGTATCATTAATTCGAAGCGCTGGTACCCACTCAAGAATTGTTACAACGACCATAAAGAACAAAGCTGGCACAAATGCCTTTTTATTCGTTTCCTTACTTTTTACATAAGCAACGATGGCCCCAAACATAAATAACACACCAGCAACAAGTATGTTATTCCCTAATGAAACTTCCCCATTTGCAATCAATACCGATCTTAAATACACGAAATCAAATAAAACGAATGCAATAAAGAAGAGCTGGACTATATTCCATAAAGAAGACGATCGGAACATTCCTAGTCCAAAACGGTGGATTGTTAAATAAGCAAAGAACCCCATTTGACTTATCACACTAAAAATAAATCCTACACCCATCAACCAGAAGGACACTGCCAAAATTTCCTTTCCGTCGAAATTTTGAAAAAATTTAGCGTACTTGTCCCACTCTAAAACAAATCCAATAATGACTGTACTAACCCCACCAAGAAACAACGTCGTAAAAAATAGTCGTACCCACTTGCGGCTATTCACAACACATCCCCCATTATCCTTATATTTCTAATCAAATTGTATCAATGACAATTTCAAAAAGCTAGCCATGTTCATGTATAAATTCCTTAAAGATATTTATATTAAAAAGAGAGAACTGTGCTGAAAGGAGTTCCAACTTATGAAACGGATGCTGCTCGTTTTGACTTCTTCTTTTCTATTTCTTGTACTTGTAGCATGTGCACAAGAAAAAGAAGCAAAGTCCGAACTTGATTATGATCAAACGAAGAAAATGATTGTTGATATTTTAAAAACTGATCAAGGTAAGAAAGCCATTCAAGATGTGTTAACTGATGAAAAAATGAAACAGGCACTCATACTAGATGAAACAGTAGTAAAGAAAACGATTGAAGATGCAATGGTATCCGATAAAGGGCAACAATTCTGGGAAAAGCTCTTTAAAGACCCTGAGTTCTCATCGAAATTCGCTAAAAGTATGGGAAAAGAACAAACAGCCTTAATGAAAACATTACTAAAAGACCCTGAATACCAAGCAGGCGTTATAGAAATTATGAAAAACCCTGAAGTAGAAAAAATGATGTTACAAACGATGAAGAGCAAAGAATACCGTCAATATTTACAACAAGTATTAACAGAAACTGCTGAAAGCCCGCTCTTCCAAGCTAAGATGGTTGATATTATTAGTAAGGGTGTCCAAAAAGCCGAAAAAAGTGGTTCTGATAAAAAGGAAGCAGGCGGTGAAGGTGGTTCCCAAGAAGGTAAAAAGGAACAGCAGTAAAAATAATAACGATAGTAATGAGTGGACAATATATATATCGTCCACTCATTATTATTTTATTTTTGCGCAACAGCTGTTTTATCAATTACTTTTTCAGCTATCGTGCGATAAATAAGACCTGTCGTATGCGTATCTTCATATACTGACGGCGCAAAATCTTCTTTATTCCAATCAGGTTGTTGAAGCGGGATTCGGCCAAGTACTTCTGTTTGAAGTTCTGTAGCTAATTTATCTCCTCCACCTCTTCCAAACACATATTCTTTTTCACCAGTTGTTTTGCTTTCAAAATAAGCCATATTTTCAACAACACCAAGAATACTATGTTCTGTACGTAAAGCCATTGCTCCAGCACGTGCTGCTACAAATGCAGCTGTTGGATGCGGTGTTGTGACAATAATCTCTTTACAAGCCGGCAACATCGAATGTAAGTCTAGCGCCACATCACCTGTACCTGGTGGTAAATCTAAAACTAAATAATCTAAATCGCCCCACTCTACTTCTGTAAAGAAATGATTTAACATTTTCCCAAGCATAGGCCCTCTCCAAATAACCGGTGCATTATCTTCTACAAAGAATCCCATTGAGATTACCTTTACACCTAGACGCTCCACTGGAATAATTCTATCTCCCCTTACTACAGGTCGTTTTTCTATCCCCATCATATCAGGTACGCTAAAACCATAAATATCAGCATCAATAATACCAACTTTTTTCCCTAGACGAGCTAGAGCAATAGCAAGGTTAACAGAAACTGTTGATTTTCCTACTCCACCTTTTCCACTCGCCACTGCTAAAAATGTCGTTTTCGAATTTGGTGACAATAAAGATTCAGTTTGCTCTTCTTCTTGTTCTGGTGCAAACTGAGCTAATTCCTCTTCTGTAAATTCTGCAAAGCGAAGCCCTACTGTTGCTGCTCCTAGTTCTTTTACTAACTTTACAATTCCAGATTGCAATTGCATTTGTTCCGCTGTACCAGTTTTTACGATTGCAATTTTAACACTTACATGTTCCTTCTCAGGCTTGACTGTTACCTCTTTAATTGCCCCTGTTTCTTTTAACGTTTTATGTAAAAACGGATCTACAATCCCTTCTAACGCTTCCACTACTTGCTCTTTCGTTACCATAATTAGCCCAGCCCCCTGTATGAAAAATAACATAATGTTAATTAAATATATCTCTCTTTACTTTTGAAATAAATGCGTTTACATTTCCAGTATAACATATTTTCGGAAAACTTCGTTAACGAGAGAAACTCAAAAAAATCCTCCTTATTCTGGAGGATTTCCTTTTTCCGTGAAATAACGTAATATACCACGATATACTGCAGCCGCTACCTTTTGCTGATATTTTTCCGAATTTAACATATACCTTTCATTTACATTCGATAAAAAGCCAGCTTCAATTAAAGCGCCTGGTGTTTTCGCATACTTTAATAAATACACATGAGAAATTGTTTTAGCTGAACGATTTGTATTCTCTAAACTCGTTCTCAACTCAGCTTGTATAAATTTCGCAGCACGTTCATTTTCAATTGAAGAACGGTAATAGAACGTTTGTGCGCCTTTCGATCCACTACTCGTTAAAGCATTTAAATGAATACTCGCAAAAAAGTCCACATCAGGTTTATTAATAATCTCTACACGTTTTTTTAAATCTTCTGCTTTACGTCTACTGTATGACTTTGTATCTTTCTGGGCTAAATCATAATCTCCCTCACGTGTTAAAATAACTAGCGCACCTTGTTCTTGTAAATAATCTTGCACCTTCTTTGTAATCTCAAGCGTAATATCTTTTTCTACAATATCCTTGCCACCAACAGCCCCTCCGTCTGGTCCACCATGCCCAGCATCTAATACGATTACTTTCCCTGATAAGGGTAAATTCCAAGCTCGCCACGATTTTGTAATTTGAAATTCTTGTTTGACTAAAAAAAACAAAACAACCGCAGCGAGTGCAAAAGAGATAATTCGAATTCTCTTCATACCTTTCCTCCTCCAGCTAGTCCCTCTAATTACTTATATGGGACAAGAGGAAAGTTTATGCTTGTCTTAATGAAGCTTTAATCGATATCTTCTTTCACCTTTTTCATATCCTTCCTGCCACCATAAGCCGATAAACTGCTGGCAAGATTCAAAGAGTAATTCCTCATCTTGTAACTTAATTTCCCGCATAGTCATGCTCGTTAAAAATTGAAATAGTGTTTCCGTTAATTGTTGCTCTTCTTCCAAGGCCCTATATTTCACATCAAAGAACGATTCGCCATAATAACCAAATTTACTATATCTCGCTCCTAATAAATACGACTCTATCCCTAACTCAATGCAGTAATCTTCATACTGACGATGAAGTTCCTGCATCTGAAAGGCATCTCTAATATTTGAACGTAATGTTTTTAATGATAATTCCCGCAGCATCTTCCGTTCATATTTCAACTGCTTTTCTTTTTGTTTTTCTTGTAAGCTGACAATGACATTCATAGTACTTATAAACCTCCCTAATACGTATTAGTCTAAACTTCTAAAGAAGAAGCATACGCGAGAGGATAGCACTAAAATATTCCAAACTACAAAAATTACAAAAGAGGAATGCAACATAAAAAAACCCCAACCAAAATGGTTGGGGTTTGTAGTTCGCAAAAATTAACGTTTTGAGAACTGAGGTGCACGACGTGCGCCTTTAAGACCGTATTTTTTACGCTCTTTCATACGTGCGTCACGAGTTAATAGACCTGCACGTTTTAGTGTTAGACGGTATTCTGGATCAGCTTTTAATAAAGCGCGAGAAATACCGTGACGAATAGCACCAGCTTGACCAGTGTATCCACCACCATTTACGTTTACAAGTACATCGTAGTTACCTAAAGTTTCTGTTGCAACTAGAGGTTGTTTCACTACTTCACGTAATGCAGCAAATGGGATATAGTTTTCAAAATCACGACCGTTAATGATAACGCGTCCTTCGCCTGGAACTAGGCGTACGCGCGCTACTGAACTCTTACGACGTCCAGTGCCATAGTATTGAACCTGTGCCAAAGTAAGCCCTCCTTTAATTGATTATCCGCGAAGTTCGTAAACTTCTGGTTTTTGTGCTTGGTGTGGATGCTCTGCTCCAGCATACACGTTTAGTTTCTTAGAAACTTGACGGCCTAAGCGTCCTTTTGGAAGCATGCCTTTAATTGCAAGCTCTAACATTTGTACAGGGTAGTTTGTACGCATTTCTAGAGCTGTTCTTTGTTTAAGTCCACCTGGGTGGTTAGTGTGACGGTAGTAAATTTTATCGTTTAATTTATTACCTGTTAAATGAATTTTCTCAGCGTTAATAATAATTACATGATCACCCGTGTCAACGTGTGGTGTAAATGTAGGTTTGTTTTTACCGCGTAAAATGGATGCTACTTCACTAGCAAGGCGACCTAAAGTTTGACCTTCAGCATCAACCACATACCATTTACGCTCAACTTCGTTAGCTTTTGCCATAAAAGTCGTACGCATGTGTTTCCCTCCTCGTTATCTTTTCCATAGAAAAAATCTATTGTTTATCTTAAACACGATTTCCTTCCGGGGCTAATCGTGGTTTTAGAAACAATACCATATGTTATGATATACTTTTGAGTTTCTAATGTCAAGCAAATGTTACACCAGGATTAGTTGTTATAGTTTACCTGCCATAAGTAAAGTCCATGACCAGGAGCCATCTTTCCAGCAAACTGACGATTTTGTTTCGCTAGAATCTCTGGAATGCTATCTGGATCAAGCTTTCCTTGTCCTACGCTCAGTAACGTACCAACAATAATTCTAACCATATTATATAAAAATCCATTACCTACAAAACGAAAAATTAATTCATCGTCTTGCTCAATTAGCTCGATTTCATAAATTGTTCTCACTTTATCTTTTTTGTCAGTTTTTGCCGAACAAAAAGAAGTGAAATCATGCGTTCCAATAAAATAAGGGATCGCTTTTCTTATAGAATTTATTTCGAGTGGATATGGATATTGATATACATAATTTCTACGGAATACATCCGCAGTCTTTGATAATAATACACGATAACGATATTCTTTTCTCTCGACACCGTAACGTGCATGAAATTCTTCTGTTTTTTTCTCTACCTGTGTGATAACAATATCATCTGGTAACATAGTGTTTAATGCATTACTCCATTGCCACTCTTCAAGAGACAACGGTGTATCAAAGTGTATCACTTGTCCTTTAGCATGAACAGTAGAATCTGTTCTGCCCGATGCCTGAACACGAACAAGTTCCCCTTTATGCAATTTCTGTAAGGCTTTCTCTATTTCTTGTTGAACAGTACGATGCTGCGGCTGAATTTGATAACCACAAAAATGCATGCCATCATATGCAACCGTACATTTTATTCTATCCATTTCTCTATTCTCCATTACGATCGCACCCATGCCAAAATACAAGCTAAACAAAGTAAGCTTATAATCGTTACTGTATCGCTTGTTTTCCAGCGTAGTTGCCTAAATTTAGTACGTCCTTCGCCACTTTGATACCCACGAGCCTCCATAGCAATTGCTAAGTCCTCAGCACGCTTAAAAGCACTGATAAATAGAGGAACGAGTAGGGAGATAATAGCTTTTATCCTATCTTTTATCGGTCCTCCTGCGAAATCAATACCGCGTGACGATTGTGCCTTCATTATTTTACTCGTTTCATCCATTAATGTTGGAATAAAACGAAGAGAAATTGACATCATTAATGCGATTTCATGAACAGGAACTTTTATACGCTTCAACGGCTTTAATAACGTCTCCAAACCATCTGTAATCTCAATAGGTGTCGTCGTTAACGTTAATAATGTCGTCATTAAAATAATAACGAAGAATCGTATAGAAATGTATATCCCTTGCTCTAAGCCTTTTTCATGTATCGAAAACCAACCAAGCTGAAATAGTACTTCCCCTTCTTTATTTGTAAAAATATGCAGGAAAAATGTAAAAAGAAAAATCCATAGAATTGGTTTTAAGCCCGAAAGTACATAACGAATCGGCACTTTTGCAAAAAATAAAGCAATGAGTGCATATAAAAATAAAAATCCATATGAAATCGCATTATTTGCTAAGAAAACAACAAATACATATAAAAAGACAATCAGCAGCTTCGTACGTGGATCAAGTTGATGAATAAGAGAATTCCCTGGAATATATCTTCCAATAATCAACTGCTGCATGATTCATGACCACCTTTTCGTAACACCTGCACAACTTCATGAGTAAGATCCTCTAAAGATAAGGTAGCCTTTGGGATTGAAATGCCAAACTTCTCTTCAATTGCACGTTTATACTTTAAAGACATAGGAAGATCCACGCCAATTTTCTCTAGTTCATCAGCATGTGAAAATACTTCCTCTGCACTTCCTTGCAAAAAGACCGTTCCTTTATGCATGACTACAATCTGCTCGGCATATTTAGCAGCATCCTCCATATTATGCGTTACAAGGATAACTGTAAGGCCTTTCTCCTTATGTAGTTTATAAAACATCTCCATAAGTTCATTTTGCCCTTTTGGATCTAGTCCTGCTGTAGGTTCATCTAATACAAGCACTTCGGGTTCCATCGCTAATACACCTGCTATCGCAACACGCCTCATTTGCCCACCACTTAACTCAAATGGTGAACGTGCTAACAGTTCTGGTTCTAACCCTACAAGTTCAATTGCCTCTCTTGCCTTTTTCTTCGCTTCTTCTACAGATACCCCAAAATTAGTAGGGCCGAAACAAATATCTTTCTCCACAGTCTCTTCAAATAACTGATGTTCTGGGAATTGAAAGACAACCCCTACCTTTTTACGTAGTGGCTTTAGCTTTTTTTCTTTCTTTCCTGCCGAAATGAGATGTTCACCAATTTGAACTGTGCCATTTGTCGGCTGCAATAAACCATTTAAATGTTGAATCATCGTCGACTTACCTGAACCAGTATGACCGATAATGGCATAATAGCCCCCACTTGGAAACGACACGTCTACATCATAAAGTGCGCGTCTTTCAAATGGAGTTTTATATTGATAACGATGTTCTACTTTTTGGAATGTAATCTCCAAAGTTCGTTCACCAAGCTTTCCATTGTAAGATGCGTATTTTGCAAGAGAATTTCATTTCTTTTTAATAATTCTGCTATTTTCACTGAAAATGGTACATCTAATCCAATTTCTTGGAGCACATGAGAGGACTTGAAAATTTGTTCTGGAGTCCCTTCCTCTAATATCTCTCCCTTATTTAAAATAATGACACGGTCTGATTGTGCCGCTTCTTCTAAATCGTGCGTAATTGATAACACGGTAATACCTTTTTCATTAACAAGTTGTCTAACCGTTTCTACTACTTCACGTCTCCCTTGAGGGTCTAGCATTGACGTTGCTTCATCTAATATCAAAATAGATGGTTGAAGTGCTAAAACGCCTGCTATTGCTACTCGCTGCTTTTGCCCGCCAGATAACGAATGAGGCTCATCATTAAGAAAATCTTCCATACGGACTAGTCGTAAGGCCTGATCTAATCTTTCTACCATTTGCTCTCTTGGCATTCCGATATTCTCTAAACCAAAGACTACATCATCTTGCACTGTCGTTCCAACAAATTGATTATCTGGATTTTGAAATACCATCCCAATTTGTTTTCTAACATCCCATACCGTTTCCTCTGACAAAACCATTACATCATTTACTGTAATTGTCCCTGCTTCCGGCAAAAACAAACCATTCAATAATTTTGCAAGTGTAGACTTCCCAGAACCGTTTTGTCCAATAATAGATACCCATTCTCCTTCATATAAGGAGAATGAAACATCTTTTAATGCATAAGTGGCTGCACCAGGATATTGAAATGATATATTTTCTGTCCGAAGTTTCTCTTTTTTCAATACAAGGCACCCTTTCCTTCGCCAAGTAAGCCTATTTTTATATTTAAAAAAAAGGGCCATGACCAGTTTCTTGAAAAGAACTGTCCTGCCCTTTTAATTATCATTATACTAACTCGATAATTACCATTGGTGCTGCGTCTCCGCGACGTGGACCAATTTTTGCAATACGAGTGTATCCGCCTTGGCGCTCAGCATAGCGTGGAGCTACATCAGCGAATAGTTTTTGAAGTGCATCTTGACCAGTCTCAGCGTTAGCTACTTCATTGCGAATGAAAGCTGCTGCTTGACGACGAGCATGAAGATCTCCGCGTTTACCTAAAGTGATCATTTTTTCCACTACAGAACGAAGTTCTTTTGCACGAGTTTCTGTCGTTTGGATGCGCTCGTTGATAATTAAATCAGTAGCTAAGTCACGTAACATAGCTTTACGTTGCGCACTTGTACGGCCTAATTTTCTGTATGCCATTCGTAGTTCCCTCCTTTGTTGATGGGTTTAAATCCTCAGTCGTCTTTGCGTAAACCTAAACCTAATTCCTCAAGTTTATGTTTAACTTCTTCTAAGGATTTACGTCCTAAGTTACGAACTTTCATCATATCTTCTTCTGTTTTGTTCGCAAGCTCTTGTACAGTATTAATTCCTGCACGTTTTAGGCAATTATAAGAACGAACAGAAAGGTCTAGTTCTTCGATAGTCATCTCAAGAACTTTCTCTTTTTGATCTTCTTCCTTCTCGACCATAATCTCAGCATTTTGTGCTTCATCAGTTAAACCAACAAAGATATTTAAATGCTCAGTTAAGATTTTGGCACCTAAAGAGATAGCTTCTTTTGGCCCGATGCTTCCATCCGTCCATACATCAAGCGTAAGCTTATCATAATTAGCCACTTGTCCGACACGTGTCTTTTCCACTTGGTAAGTCACACGTGATACTGGAGTATAAATAGAATCAATAGGAATTACTCCTATTGGTTGATCTTCGCTTTTATTTGCATCAGCTGGCGTATACCCACGGCCACGCTTTGCAGTTAAACGCACGCGGAAATGCGCATCTTTTGCTAACGTTGCAATGTGTAAATCTGGATTTAAGATTTCTACATCACTATCGTGAGTAATATCAGCAGCTGTGACAATACCTTCGCCCTGCACATCAATTTCCAACGTCTTCTCTTCTTCAGAGTAGATTTTAAGAGCTAACTTTTTCAAGTTTAAGATGATCGTTGTAACGTCTTCTACTACGCCCTCAACTGTTGAAAATTCATGTAATACGCCATCGATTTGGATAGCAGTAACAGCGGCACCAGGGAGTGAAGATAAAAGAATACGACGTAAGGAGTTACCCAACGTAGTACCATATCCACGCTCAAGCGGTTCAATTACGAATTTACCATATTTAGCATCTTCGTTAAGTTCAACCGTTTCGATTTTCGGCTTTTCGATTTCAATCATTAACTAAACCCTCCTTCAAAACGTCGAAACCCCGGTTAAACAAAGGTATAACCCCTGTCTAACCGAAAGTCCCCCTTAGGCAGTTCCCGATTGTGCACAACAAGCGATGTTTCTGTACGAAATTTCTCGATAATGCATCATATCCATTATAGACAAAAGGGAAAATTCTATACAGAAAAATTACACACGACGACGTTTTGGTGGACGACATCCATTATGAGGAACTGGAGTAACATCTCTAATTGCTGTTACTTCTAGACCTGCAGCTTGAAGAGCACGAATTGCAGCTTCACGACCAGCACCAGGACCTTTAACAGTAACCTCTAAAGTTTTTAAACCGTGTTCCATTGCAGCTTTAGCAGCAGTTTCAGCAGCCATTTGCGCAGCGAATGGAGTAGATTTACGAGATCCACGGAAACCAAGTGCACCAGCACTAGACCAAGAAAGTGCGTTACCGTGAGTATCTGTAAGTGTTACGATTGTGTTGTTGAAAGTAGAACGAATATGAGCTATACCAGCTTCAATATTCTTTTTCACACGTTTTTTACGAGTGTTTGTTTTACGTGCCATTGTTAGTTCAACCTCCTTTACTTATTATTTCTTTTTATTTGCTACTGTACGACGTGGACCTTTACGTGTACGAGCATTGTTTTTAGAGTTTTGACCACGAACTGGTAAACCACGACGGTGACGAAGACCACGGTAAGAACCGATCTCCATTAGACGTTTGATGTTAAGAGATACTTCACGACGAAGGTCTCCCTCAACTTTAATACGATCGATGATATCACGGATACGTCCTAATTCGTCTTCCGTTAAATCACGAACTCGTGTTTCTTCAGAAATACCTGCTTCAGCAAGAATTTTTTCAGCAGTTGTGCGACCAATGCCGAATACGTAAGTTAAAGAAATAACAACGCGTTTGTCTCGAGGAATATCTACACCTGCGATACGTGCCATTACGAATGCACCTCCTTCTGATTAACCTTGTTTTTGTTTATGTTTAGGGTTTTCACAAATAACCATTACTTTTCCACGTCTACGAATAACTTTACATTTTTCGCAGATTGGTTTAACTGACGGTCTTACTTTCATGTCTCGAACCTCCTTAAAGATTACGGAGTGCTATATTATTTAAAACGGTACGTAATACGACCACGATTTAAATCGTACGGAGATAATTCTACCGTAACTTTGTCTCCTGGTAAAATACGAATGAAGTTCATACGGATTTTACCAGAAACGTGAGCCAATACGACATGCCCATTCTCTAATTCTACTTTGAACATAGCATTTGGCAACGTTTCAAGAACGGTACCTTCGACTTCAATTACATCATCTTTAGCCATTCAATAGTTCTCCCTTCATCAAATCAGTAACATTTTACACTGCTCTGAAATCCCGGAGAGCCAGCTACTTATAAAGTGGTAAGGATTTCGTATCCTGCTTCTGTAAGAGCAATCGTGTGCTCAAAATGGGCACACCATTTACCATCTACCGTTACCACTGTCCAGTCATCAGATAGTGTTTTTACATATCGTCTTCCTTGATTCACCATCGGCTCAACACAGATGACCATTCCCGGCTTTAATCTAGGGCCTCTATTTGGTGGACCATAGTGCGGGATTTGAGGGTCCTCATGTAAGTCTTGCCCGATTCCGTGACCAACATACTCCCTAACGATCGAGAATCCATTCTCTTCAGCATGGGTTTGAACCGCATGTGAGATATTTGATAATCTCTCGCCTGGTTTTACTTGTTCTAGACCAAGATACAACGATTTTTCTGTGACATCAAGTAGCTTTTGAACAGATTCAGAAATGTTTCCAACTGGATACGTCCATGCAGAATCTCCATGGTACCCATTGTATTTCGCACCAATATCGATACTGATGATATCGCCCTCTTTGAGCTTGCGCTTCCCTGGAATTCCGTGTACAAGCTCTTCATTTACAGAAGCACATATGCTCCCCGGAAATCCGTTGTATCCTTTAAAAGATGGCGTAGCACCATATTTTTGAATCGTCTTTTCCGCTATTTGATCGAGCTCTTTCGTTGTAATTCCTGGAGTAATGTGTTGTTTTAACTCTTGATGAGTTAAAGCAACGATCCTGCCAGCTTCTCGCATGATTTCTATCTCGCGAGGAGTTTTGCAGATTATCATTACGCTAAGCCTCCGATGAGAACATCGATATCAGCAAATACTTTATTGATATCTTGCTCACCATTAATGCTTTGTAGGTAACCAAGCTCCTCGTAGAAATCAAGCAAAGGTTTAGTTTGCTTAATATTTACATCTAAGCGATTTGCTACAGTTTCTTCATTGTCATCAGAGCGTTGATATAATTCGCCACCACATTTATCGCACACGTCAGCTTTTGCTGGCGCATTGAATTCTAAGTGGTAAGTCGCACCGCACTCTTTACAAATGCGACGGCCTGTAAGGCGTTTTAATAACAACCCTGAATCCACATTAATGTTTAAAACATAGTCGATTTTTTTGCCAAGATCTTTCATAATCTCTTCAAGAGCTGATGCTTGTGCAACAGTTCGTGGGAAACCATCTAATAAGAAGCCTCTTACACAGTCTTCTTGACTTAAACGTTCACGAACGATTCCGATTGTAACTTCATCTGGTACAAGTGCACCTTTATCAATAAAAGATTTTGCTTGTAAACCCATTTCAGTTTCAGCCTTCATAGCTGCACGGAACATATCTCCTGTTGAGATGTGAGGGATGTTATACTTGGCAACAATCTGTTCGGCTTGTGTACCTTTACCAGCACCAGGAAGCCCCATTAAAATTAAGTTCATCCTTGTTCCCCCTCAGAGTACATGAGCATGTAGGGAAGACAATACTTCCCACTTACTCACTGCTTGATAAACCCTTTGTAATGGCGTTTTACCAGTTGGCTTTCTAGCTGCTTCATTGTTTCTAAAGCAACGCCGACAACGATTAACATACTCGTTCCACCAATCTGTGCAGATGGAGGAAGATTTCCCAGCTTCGTAAAGATAACTGGTAAGATTGCAATCGCTGCTAGGAAAATTGATCCTACAAAGGTCAAACGATACAAGATTTTTGTTAGATATTGTTCTGTATTCTTACCCGGACGAATACCTGGAACATATCCACCTTGTTTGTTTAGATTCTCTGACATTTGCTCCGGATTAACCTGAACAAATGCATAGAAATATGTGAAGGCTACAATGAGCGCAACATATATGATCATTCCCACTGGGTGAGAATAGTTAAAGTTTGCAATAATCCACTGCGATACATCATGTTTCGGGAAGAACTGTGCAATAGTCGGAGGCGTAATTAAGAATGAAACAGCAAAAATTACTGGAATAACACCAGCACTATTTACCTTAAGCGGTAAATGTGTGTTTTGTGCTCCAGCATAACCACCATTTCCTCCTGTTACACGCTTCGCATATTGAATTGGGATCTTTCTAACAGCCTGTTGAATGAAAATAACACCCACAATAACTGCTAACACAGCTAGTAAGATCAATGCAACTTTAACGATACTCATGAACAATTGATCTCCGATATTTTGAAACTGTTGCTGATACACTTGAGATATAACACTTGGGATCGCTGCGGCAATACCACCAAAGATCAGAATGGAAATACCATTACCTACACCTTTAGCTGTAATCTGTTCACCTAACCACATTAAAAATGCAGTACCAGCAGTCAGTACCGTAGCAATGTATAAATAAGTGCTCCAACCAGGATTCAAAATTAATTGTCCACCTACCATACCGTTAAAACCGATTGACATACCAAACCCCTGAATAAACGCAAGAACAATTGTAAAATAACGCGTGAATTGCGTTAATTTACGACGGCCCATTTCACCTTGCTTCGCCCATTCCGAAAATTTAGGAACAACATCCATCTGCAATAATTGCACGATGATGGATGCTGTAATATACGGCATGATTCCCATCGCAAAGATGGAGAAGTTTTTCAAGGCTCCACCGCCAAATGTATTTAGAATACCTAAAGCATTTAATTGATCTTGTGCCTTCAGTACGTCTCCATTTGTAAATGGCACGGGGATAAACGTGCCAATCCTGAATACGATTAACATCGCTAAAGTGAATAATATTTTACGTCTTATCTCAGCAACGCGCATAAAGTTGGAGATTGTACGAAACATTAGATCACCTCAACTGATCCGCCAGCTGCTTCAATTGCTTCTTTAGCACTTGAAGAGAACTTGTGCGCTTTAACAGTTAGTTTTTTCTCTACTGCGCCGCTTGCAAGAATTTTAACACCGTCGTTTAATTTGCTGATAACGCCAGTTTCCAGCAATAATTCAGGTGTTACTTCTGTACCATCTTCAAAACGATTTAACGTTGATAAGTTTACAATAGCAAACTCTTTACGGTTAATGTTTGTGAAGCCGCGTTTTGGTAAACGACGGAATAATGGAGTTTGACCACCTTCGAAGCCAAGACGAACACCGCCACCAGAACGTGCGTTTTGTCCTTTATGACCTTTACCAGCAGTTTTACCGTTACCAGAACCGATACCACGACCGACACGGTTACGTACTTTACGAGAACCTTCTGCAGGTTTTAATTCATGAAGTTTCATTCCCAGGCACCTCCTTATATTAATGAGTTATCCTTAAGCTTCTTTTACAGTTACAAGGTGAGAAACTTTGTTGATCATACCAAGAATAGCAGGAGTTTCTTCCTTAACTACAGTTGAATTCAACTTTTTAAGACCTAAAGCTTCTACCGTCGCACGTTGATCTTGTGGACGACCAATTACACTACGAGTGAGGGTAATTTCTAACTTTTTCGCCATTTGTTTTCCCTCCTTAACCTAGTAGCTCTTCTACAGATTTACCGCGTAATTTTGCAACATCTTCAGCGCGCTTAAGTTCGCTTAATCCGTTCACAGTAGCGCGAATCATGTTGATTGGTGTGTTAGAACCAAGAGATTTCGAAAGAATATCTTGTACACCTGCTAATTCAAGGACCGCACGAACAGGTCCACCAGCAATAACACCAGTACCCTCAGCAGCAGGTTTTAAGAATACTTCACCAGCGCCAAAATGACCGTTGATTGTGTGTGGAATTGTTGTACCAACTAATGGTACAGCGATTAAGTTTTTCTTAGCGTCTTCGATAGCTTTGCGGATTGCGTCTGGTACCTCTTGTGCTTTACCAGTACCGAATCCAACATGACCGTTTTTATCGCCAACTACAACTAGTGCAGCAAAGCGGAAACGACGACCACCCTTAACAACTTTCGCGACACGATTTATCGTAACTACACGTTCTTCAAGTTCTAATTTACTTGGGTCAATGCGATGCATCAATTTTCCCTCCTTTGACCATTAAAATTGTAATCCAGCCTCACGAGCAGCTTCAGCTAGAGCTTTAACACGGCCATGGTATAAGTAACCACCGCGATCAAATACTACTTCTTTAACGCCTTTCTCTACAGCACGCTTAGCAACTGATTCTCCAACTTTCGTAGCAGCTTCAATATTGCTAGTACCGTTAAGAGCAAGGTCTTTATCAAGAGTAGATGCACTTACTAACGTTACACCATTCACATCATCAATAACTTGAGCGTAAATATGTTGGTTAGAACGGAACACGTTTAAACGTGGACGCTCTGCAGTACCAGTAAGTTTAGCACGTACACGTGCATGTCTTTTCTTACGAGTCGCATTTTTATCAGCTTTAGTGATCATTCTTGTCACTCCTTTCTCTCACCTAACGGGTTTACTTAGCAGTTTTACCTTCTTTACGACGAACAACTTCGCCTTCGTAACGAATACCTTTACCTTTGTAAGGCTCAGGAGCACGTACAGCACGGATGTTAGCAGCAAATTCGCCAACACGTTGCTTGTCGATACCTTTGATTACGATCTTAGTTGGTGCAGGTACTTCAACTTCAAGACCTGCTTCCGGAGTCATTTCTACTGGATGAGAATAACCTACGCTTAATACAAGTTTATCACCTTGTTTTTGAGCACGGTAACCAACACCGACTAATTCAAGTCCGCGTGCGAAACCTTCAGTTACACCTTCAACCATGTTTCCGATTAAAGCACGAGTTGTACCGTGTAATGCACGGTGTTCCTTCTGTTCAGATGGACGCTCAACTGTTAATGTATTCTCTTCAATTTTGATAAGCATATCAGCATTGAAAGTACGAGTTAATTCACCTTTAGGGCCTTTTACTGTTACAGTATTGTCTTCTGCAACTGTAATAGTAACACCTGCAGGGATTTCAAGAATCTTTTTACCAATACGAGACATGTGGTCACACCTCCGTTCGTTTTAAATATATATTACCAAACGTATGCTACTACTTCTCCACCAGTTTGTAATTGACGAGCGTCTTTGTCTGTCATTACTCCCTTAGATGTAGAAACAAGAGCGATACCTAATCCGTTAAGTACACGTGGTACTTCGTCAGCTTTAGCGTAAACGCGTAAGCCAGGTTTACTGATACGTTTTAATCCAGTGATTACACGTTCATTGTTTGCACCATATTTCAGGAAAATACGAAGGATACCTTGTTTGTTATCCTCGATGTATTCTACATCACGAATGAAACCTTCACGTTTTAAAAGTTCAGCGATCTCTTTTTTGATTTTAGAAGCAGGAACCTCTAATTTCTCATGACGTACCATGTTCGCATTACGGATGCGAGTAAGCATGTCTGCAATTGGATCTGTCATCACCATGTGTTTTACCTCCTTCCCATTTGTGGGTTTTACCAACTAGCTTTTTTAACACCAGGAATTTGACCTTTATATGCAAGTTCACGGAAACAAATACGGCAAAGTTTAAATTTGCGGTATACAGAATGCGGACGACCGCAGCGTTCGCAACGTGTATACTCTTGTACTTTAAACTTAGGAGTACGCTTTTGTTTCGCTATCATAGATTTTTTAGCCACGTTTTCGCCTCCTCTACTTAGCGTTGGCTTCCATTATTTTTGGAATGGCATACCGAATTGTGTTAACAGTTCACGAGCTTCTTCATCAGTTTTCGCTGTAGTAACGATTACGATGTCCATACCGCGGACTTTGCTTACTTTATCATAATCAATCTCAGGGAAAATAAGTTGCTCTTTAACACCTAATGTATAGTTTCCACGACCATCGAATGATTTCTTAGAAACACCACGGAAATCACGTACACGTGGTAAAGAAACTGATACTAATTTGTCGAAGAACTCATACATTTGCTCGCCGCGTAAAGTTACTTTCGCACCGATTGGCATACCTTCACGAAGACGGAAACCAGCGATTGATTTTTTAGCACGAGTTACAACAGGTTTTTGACCTGTGATTTGTGTTAATTCTTCTACTGCGTTGTCTAACGCTTTTGAGTTAGATACCGCGTCACCAACACCAGTGTTGATTACGATCTTTTCGATTTTCGGTACCTGCATTACAGATTTATAGTTAAACTTGCTCACTAGAGCAGGAGTAATTTCCTTTTGGAACTTCTCTTTAAGGCGATTCAATGAAGTGACCTCCTTTCTTAAGAAAATTATTTATCTAATAATTCACCAGATTTTTTTGCAATACGAACTTTTTTACCATCTTCTACTTTGAAGCCTACGCGAGTAGGTTCACCTGTTTTCGGATCTAAAATCATAACGTTAGAAACGTGAATAGGTGCTTCTTTAGTAATAATTCCACCTTGTGGATTTAATTGAGATGGCTTAGAGTGCTTCTTAACGATATTGACACCCTCAACGATAACACGGTTTTGCTTTGGGAAAGCCACAAGGATAACGCCTTGTTTTCCTTTGTCTTTACCAGTGATTACCTGTACTTTATCACCTTTTTTTACATGCATCTTAATTCTGCACCTCCTTAGCAAGGCAATACCTTAAATTATAGAACTTCTGGAGCTAAAGAAACGATCTTCATGAAGTTGCTATCACGTAATTCACGAGCTACTGGTCCGAAGATACGAGTACCACGTGGGCTCTTATCGTCTTTAATGATAACCGCTGCGTTTTCATCAAATTTGATGTAAGAACCGTCCGGACGACGAGCTCCGCTCTTCGTACGTACTACTACTGCTTTAACAACGTCACCTTTTTTAACAACGCCACCTGGTGTTGCTTGTTTTACCGTAGCAACGATAATGTCACCAATGTTAGCATATTTACGACCAGAGCCGCCTAATACTTTAATTGTTAAAAGTTCACGTGCACCAGAGTTGTCAGCAACTTTCAAACGAGATTCTTGTTGGATCATGTTATGAAACCTCCCTTCGGACTAAAAATTCCGATTCGTCTATTTAGATAATAACCGCTTCTTCAACGATTTCAACTAAACGGAAACGCTTAGTAGCAGAAAGCGGGCGAGTTTCCATGATTTTAACGATATCGCCAAGTTTCGCTTGGTTTTGCTCATCATGGGCTTTGTACTTCTTAGAATACTTAACACGTTTTCCGTACAAGGAATGAGTTTTGTAAGTTTCAACTAAAACTGTAATCGTTTTGTCCATTTTGTCAGACACTACACGACCAGTATAAACTTTGCGTTGGTTACGTTCGCTCACTATGCAAACCTCCCCTCAATTTATCGATTAATTCCGATCTCTCTTTCACGAACTACAGTTTTCATACGAGCAATTGCTTTACGCACTTCACGAATGCGAGTTGGATTCTCTAATTGTCCTGTAGCAAGTTGGAAGCGAAGATTAAACAACTCTTCCTTTAAAGCTTTAACTTTTGTTTCGATTTCGGCAGTGGTTAATTCACGAATATCATTAGTTTTCATTAGATTCACCACCATTTTCTTCACGTTTTACGAATTTACATTTCACAGGTAACTTGTGAGCTGCAAGACGTAATGCTTCGCGTGCTACCTCTTCAGATACACCCGCGATTTCGAACATAATTTTCCCAGGTTTTACTACTGCTACCCAGCCTTCTGGTGCCCCTTTACCGGAACCCATACGTACTTCTAGAGGTTTTGCAGTGTAAGGTTTAGAAGGGAAAATTTTAATCCATACTTTACCGCCACGTTTCATGTAACGAGTCATTGCACGACGAGCAGCTTCGATTTGACGGTTTGTAATCCATGAAGCAGCTTGTGCTTGTAAACCGAATTCACCGAAAGCAATTTCAGTTCCACCTTTTGCACGACCACGCATTTTACCACGATGCTCTCTACGATATTTTACGCGTTTTGGCATTAACATATTATTTTCCTCCTTCCTCAGAAGCTTTCTTTTTTGTAGGAAGGACTTCTCCACGGTAGATCCATACTTTTACGCCTAATTTACCGTATGTTGTATCAGCTTCAACTGCTGCATAGTCAATATCAGCGCGAAGTGTATGAAGTGGAACAGTTCCTTCACTGTAAGATTCTGCACGAGCGATATCAGCTCCGCCAAGACGACCAGAAACCTGTGTTTTAATACCTTTAGCACCTGCACGCATAGCACGTTGAATAACTTGCTTTTGTGCACGACGGAATGATACACGGTTTTCTAATTGACGAGCAATGTTTTCGCCTACTAATTTAGCGTTAAGATCAGCTCTCTTAACTTCTAAAATGTTGATGTGTACACGCTTGCCTGTTAATTGGTTAAGAGCTTTACGAAGTGCTTCAACTTCAGTACCACCTTTACCAATTACCATACCAGGTTTTGCTGTGTGAATTGTAACATTTACACGATTTGCTGCACGTTCGATTTCTACTTTAGCAACAGCAGAATCTTTTAAGCGTACATTAATGTACTCACGGATTTTGATGTCTTCATGTAATAATGTAGCGTAATCTTTCTCAGCGAACCAACGAGATTCCCAGTCACGGATAACGCCGACACGAAGACCAATTGGATTAACCTTTTGACCCATCGATTATCCCTCCTTCTTTTCTGATACCACAACTGTGATGTGGCTTGTGCGTTTGTTAATTTGGCTTGCACGACCCATTGCACGTGGACGGAAACGTTTTAACGTTGGACCTTCGTCAACGAAAACTTTCTCAACAACTAGGCTGTTGATGTCCATTTCATAATTGTGCTCTGCATTTGCGATTGCAGATTTTAAAACTTTTTCTACAACTGGAGAAGCAGTTTTTGGTGTGTGGTTAAGGATAGCAATCGCTTCACCCACTTGCTTACCTCGGATTAAGTCTACAACTAAACGAACTTTACGAGGAGCAATACGAACTGTTCTCGCTACTGCTTTAGCTTGCATTGAAGTGCCTCCTCTCATTATCTTCTAGTTTTCTTATCGTCAGCATCATGACCTTTATACGTACGAGTTGGTGCGAATTCACCTAACTTGTGGCCTACCATGTCTTCAGTAACATATACAGGTACATGTTTACGACCGTCATATACAGCGATTGTGTGACCGATGAACTGAGGGAAGATCGTTGAACGACGAGACCAAGTTTTAACAACTTGCTTTTGCTCAGTTTCATTTAGCTTTGCAATTTTACTCATTAAATGATCATCGACAAATGGTCCTTTTTTCAAGCTACGAGCCATTTTGGTGCCTCCCTTCGTGATTGCCGTACGGTTCTTAAATTGAACCGTACTACAATCCCATTATTTTTTACGACGACGAACGATGAATTTGTCAGACGCTTTGTTTTTCTTACGAGTTTTGAATCCAAGAGTTGGTTTACCCCATGGAGACATTGGAGACTTACGTCCGATTGGTGAACGTCCTTCACCACCACCGTGTGGGTGATCAACTGGGTTCATTACAGAACCACGAACAGTTGGGCGCTTACCTAACCAGCGAGAGCGACCAGCTTTACCGATCTTGATAAGTTCGTGTGACTCGTTACCAACTTGACCTACAGTTGCACGGCAAGCAGATAATACAAGACGCACTTCACCAGAAGTTAAACGTACAAGAACGTATTTACCTTCTTTACCAAGTACTTGTGCAGATGTACCAGCAGAACGAACTAATTGTCCACCACGACCTGGTTTAAGCTCGATGTTATGAACAACAGTACCTACTGGAATGTTGATTAATGGTAATGCGTTACCGATTTTAATGTCAGCTTCAGCGCCAGACATAATTTCCATACCTACTTCTAAGTTCTTAGGAGCAAGAATGTAACGTTTTTCACCGTCAACGTAGTTAATTAATGCAATATTCGCAGAGCGGTTTGGATCGTATTCGATCGTAGCAACGCGTCCTGGAATTCCATCTTTGTTACGTTTGAAGTCGATGATACGGTATTGACGCTTATGTCCGCCACCTTGATGACGTACAGTGATTTTACCTTGGTTATTACGACCAGCCTTTTTGCTTAAAGGAGCAAGTAAAGACTTTTCGGGTCTGTCAGTCGTGATTTCAGCGAAATCATTCGTAGTCATGTTACGACGACCGTTAGTAGTTGGATTATACTTTTTAATTCCCATCTCAATTTCCCTCCTTCTTTAGTAAGAATTAAACGCCTTGGAAGATTTCGATTTCTTTGCTGTCAGCAGTTAGCTTAACGATTGCTTTACGACGACGGCTAGTAAAACCAGCGTGACGACCAACGCGTTTTGCTTTCGGCTTGTAGTTCATGATGTTCACTTTTTCTACTTTAACACCAAAGATCGCTTCTAGAGCATCTTTAACTTCTGTTTTATTAGATTTAACGTCCACATCGAACGTGTATTTTTTTTCAGCCATCATTTCCATAGAACGTTCAGTGATAACTGGGCGCTTAATGATATCACGAGGATCTCTCATTATGCAAGCACCTCCTCTACTTTTTCCACTGCCGCTTTTGTCATGATTAGCTTATCATGATGAAGCACGTCTAAAACGTTTACGCCATCAGCAGTGATTACTGTTACTCCAGGGATATTGCGAGCAGATAACTCTACAGATTCGTTTGCATCAGCAGTTACGATAAGAGCTTTCTTCTCAACAGTTAATCCTTTAAGTACTGCTAGCATATCTTTTGTTTTTGGTGCATTTAACACTAGGTCTTCAAGAACTACAATGTTGTTCTCAACTACTTTAGTAGCTAATGCAGATTTGATTGCTAAACGACGAACTTTCTTAGGAAGTTTGTACGCATAGCTTCTTGGTGTAGGTCCGAATACCGTACCACCACCACGCCATTGAGGAGAGCGGATAGACCCTTGACGAGCACGTCCAGTTCCTTTTTGACGCCATGGTTTACGACCACCACCGCGAACTTCAGAGCGAGTTTTTACTTTGTGTGTACCTTGACGTAAAGATGCACGTTGCATCATTACAGCTTCGAAAAGTACAGCTTCATTTGGTTCGATACCGAAAATAGCTTCAGCTAATTCGATTTCACCAACCTGTGAACCAGTTTGGTTATATACAGTAACTTTTGGCATTGGAATTCCTCCTTCCTATTGTGAATTATTTGCTAACCTTCACAGCGCCTTGAACAACTACAAGAGATTTCTTAGCACCTGGAACGTTACCTTTTACTAGTAATAAGTTGCGCTCAGTGTCAACTTGAACGATTTCTAAGTTTTGGATAGTAACTTGGTCTCCACCCATACGTCCAGCAAGTTTTTTGCCTTTGAATACACGGTTCGGAGCAACTGGGCCCATTGAACCTGGACGACGGTGATAGCGAGAACCATGAGACATAGGTCCGCGAGATTGTCCGTGGCGTTTGATAACACCTTGGAAACCTTTACCTTTAGAAATTCCTGTTACATCAACGATTTCACCTGTAGCGAATACGTCAACTTTTACCTCTTGACCAACCTCTAATCCGTCCACGTCTGCATCGCGGATTTCGCGAATGAAGCGCTTAGGAGTTGTAGATGCTTTAGCAGTGTGGCCTTGTTCAGGTTTGTTAGTTAACTTTTCACGTTTATCTTCAAATCCTAACTGAATTGCGTTGTAGCCATCAGTTTCAGTTGTTTTCTTTTGAAGAACAACGTTTGGATTAGCAGCGATAACTGTTACTGGGATTAACTCACCGTTCTCAGCAAATACTTGAGTCATACCGATCTTTCTTCCTAAGATTCCTTTGGTCATGAGTTACACCTCCTACATTTTTAAGTTATATAAATTATAGTTTGATTTCGATATCTACACCAGATGGTAAGTCTAAACGCATTAATGAATCTACTGTTTGTGGAGTAGGACTCACGATGTCGATTAGACGTTTGTGCGTGCGCATTTCGAATTGCTCACGAGAATCTTTGTACTTATGAACAGCACGAAGAATTGTGTAAACAGTTTTTTCAGTTGGTAATGGGATCGGACCAGAAACTGTTGCCCCAGAACGCTTAGCTGTTTCTACAATTTTCTCAGCTGACTGATCAAGAATACGGTGATCGTAAGCTTTTAAACGGATACGAATTTTTTCTTTTGCCATTATTTTCCCTCCTTCGTTCGCCTATTTCTAAAATAGACCTTCTCCATGGAAATTTCCCCACACCATGCCATGGCAAAGCGGCCGGGTGTGTCAGCAACCTTCCACTTCATCGCAGTCAAAGACCAACATTGTCTATTATACAATGTTATTCGTCTAGATGCAAGCATCTTTTTGTTTGCATCTGCTTTTCTCTACTTTTGCTATTATACATGGCACTTTAAAGAATTTCAAGTTTTCATCTAGCAGAATTCATTTTACAGTTTCTGGATTTTGGTTTTACTGATTTCATATTACTATAGAAGAAACTCGTCAAAACACGAAATGATCATTTCGTTCATTATATAAACGCAAACAAAAACCCCAAGGGAAAATCCCTCGGGGTTTTTTATATCAGTTAAGATTACTCAACGATAGTAGCAACTACACCGTAACCTACTGTACGTCCACCTTCACGAATAGAGAATTTAGTTCCCTCTTCGATAGCGATTGGAGCGATAAGTTCGATAGTCATTTCGATGTTGTCACCAGGCATTACCATTTCAGTACCTTCTGGTAATTGGATGATACCAGTTACGTCAGTTGTACGGAAGTAGAACTGAGGACGGTAGTTAGCGAAGAATGGAGTGTGACGTCCACCTTCTTCTTTAGATAATACGAAAACTTCAGCTTTGAATTTAGCGTGAGCTTTTACAGAACCGCTTTTTGCAAGTACTTGTCCACGTTGGATGTCTTCACGAGCAACCCCACGAAGTAAAGCACCGATGTTGTCTCCAGCTTGAGCTTGGTCAAGAAGTTTACGGAACATCTCTACACCAGTTACAGTTGTAGAAGCATTTTCTTCAGCAAGACCGATGATTTCTACTACGTCACCAACTTTAACGATACCGCGCTCAACACGACCAGTAGCAACTGTACCACGACCTGTGATAGAGAATACATCCTCTACAGGCATTAAGAATGGTTTGTCAGTTTCACGCTCTGGAGTTGGGATGTAAGCATCAACTTCAGCCATTAATTCAATGATTTTTGCTTCCCAATCAGCTTCTCCTTGAAGAGCTTTAAGAGCAGAACCTTTGATTACAGGAATGTCGTCGCCTGGGAATCCGTATTCAGATAATAGGTCACGAACTTCCATTTCTACTAATTCTAATAATTCTTCGTCGTCTACCATGTCGCATTTGTTTAAGAATACAACGATGTAAGGTACACCTACTTGACGAGAAAGAAGGATGTGCTCACGAGTTTGAGGCATTGGGCCATCAGCAGCAGATACTACTAAGATACCGCCGTCCATTTGAGCAGCACCAGTGATCATGTTTTTAACATAGTCAGCGTGACCTGGGCAGTCAACGTGTGCATAGTGACGAGTTTCAGTTTCGTACTCAACGTGTGCAGTTGAGATTGTGATACCGCGCTCTCTTTCTTCTGGAGCAGCATCGATTTGATCGTATCCGCGTGCTTCAGCACCACCAGCTTTTGCAAGTACTGTAGTGATCGCAGCAGTTAATGTAGTTTTACCATGGTCAACGTGGCCGATTGTACCGATGTTAACATGGGGTTTAGAACGTTCGAATTTAGCTTTAGCCATTCTAAATTCCTCCTTAGTTTATATAGGTTATTTTATATTTAGGCTAGAAAGTGAAACTTGCGTCCCACTTTCTAAGCTTACATAAGTAGTTATACGTGAAGAATCGATAAAAATCAATTATTCACCTTTATTTTTTTTGATAATTTCTTCAGAAACAGACTTTGGTACTTCTTCATAGTGGTCAAACACCATAGAGAATGTTCCGCGTCCTTGAGTGTTAGAACGTAATGACGTTGCATAACCGAACATTTCAGAAAGTGGAACCATAGCGCGAACAACTTGAGCGTTACCGCGAGCTTCCATACCTTCTACACGTCCACGACGAGATGTTACGTCACCCATAATGTCACCCATGTACTCTTCAGGAATTACAACTTCAACTTTCATCATTGGCTCAAGAATTACTGGGCTACATTTAGAAACCGCAGCTTTAAGTGCCATAGATGCAGCGATTTTGAACGCCATCTCAGATGAATCGACATCATGGTAAGATCCGTCAACTAATGCAGCTTTAATGTCAACTAGTGGATAACCAGCTAGTACACCATTTTTAAGCGCATCTTCAAGACCTGCTCCAACAGCTGGGATGTATTCACGAGGAACTACACCGCCGACGATCTTGTTTTCGAATTCGAATCCTTTACCTTCTTCGTTAGGTTCAAACTCAATCCAAACGTGTCCGAATTGTCCACGTCCACCAGATTGACGAGCGAACTTACCTTCAACTTTCGCAGCAGCGCGGAAAGTCTCACGGTATGCTACCTGAGGAGCACCAACGTTTGCTTCAACTTTGAATTCACGGCGCATACGGTCAACGATGATATCAAGGTGAAGTTCACCCATACCAGCGATGATTGTTTGGCCAGTTTCTTGGTCAGTGTGAGCACGGAATGTTGGATCTTCTTCAGAAAGCTTAGATAATGCTGTACCCATTTTATCTTGGTCAGCTTTAGATTTTGGTTCGATAGCTACAGAGATAACTGGCTCTGGGAATTCCATAGACTCAAGGATAACAAGGCTCTTCTCGTCACAAAGAGTATCACCAGTAGTAGTATCTTTTAAACCTACAGCAGCAGCGATATCACCAGCGTAAACTGTTGAAATCTCTTCACGGCTGTTAGCGTGCATTTGTAGGATACGACCTACACGCTCACGCTTACCTTTAGTTGAGTTTTTCACGTATGATCCAGAGTTTAACACACCAGAGTACACACGGAAGAACGTTAACTTACCAACATAAGGGTCAGTCATGATTTTGAATGCTAAAGCTGCGAATGGTTCTTCATCGCTAGACTTACGTTCTACTTCTTCATCTGTATCCGGAAGAGTACCTTTAATAGCAGGTACGTCTAATGGAGATGGTAGGTAGTCGATAACTGCATCTAACAGAATTTGAACACCTTTGTTTTTGAATGCAGAACCACAGATTACTGGGAAGAATTCTACAGAAGTTGTAGCCTTACGGATACCAGCTTTAAGCTCTTCTACAGTGATTTCTTCACCTTCTAGGTACTTCATCATCATTTCTTCATCAAGCTCAGCTACCGCTTCAATAAGCTTTCCACGGTATTCTTCAGCTAATTCTTTGTGCTCTTCAGGAATTTCAACACGTTGAATGTCTGTTCCTAAATCGTTACCGTACATGTAAGCACATTCTTCAACAAGGTCAATGATACCATTGAACTCATCTTCAGCACCGATTGGTAACTGAATTGGGTGTGCGTTTGCTTGTAGACGATCGTGGATTGTTCCTACAGAGTATAAGAAATCTGCACCGATTTTATCCATTTTGTTAACGAATACGATACGAGGTACGCCGTAAGTAGTAGCCTGACGCCAAACAGTTTCTGTTTGTGGTTCTACACCAGATTGTGCATCAAGTACTGCTACTGCGCCATCAAGTACGCGTAAAGAACGTTCTACTTCTACTGTGAAATCTACGTGACCTGGAGTGTCAATGATATTTACACGGTGACCTTTCCATTGTGCTGTAGTTGCAGCAGAAGTAATTGTGATACCACGCTCTTGCTCTTGCTCCATCCAGTCCATCTGAGATGCACCTTCGTGAGTTTCACCGATTTTGTGAATACGTCCTGTGTAGTACAGAATACGCTCAGTAGCTGTTGTTTTACCAGCATCGATGTGAGCCATGATACCAATATTACGAGTGTTTTCTAAAGAGAACTCTCTTGCCATTTGGTGTCTTGCTCCTTCCATATATGGATTGGATTTTTTTATTTTAAGTAGCAAAAAAGCCACTTTATATTGTTACACATGTCAGTATGTCCAGTACCCTCATTATGTAAAACGAGCGCCCAACGAAAGGGAGAGGCATTCTCCCTCTCCACACTTCCATAAGCGACAAATAAAGCGGTTTATGCTTACATTTATTTTACGTTGAATCCTACCAACGGTAATGAGCAAATGCTTTGTTAGCTTCTGCCATTTTATGAGTGTCTTCACGTTTCTTAACAGATGCACCAGCGTTGTTAGCTGCATCTAAGATTTCGTTAGCAAGACGCTCTTCCATAGTTTTTTCACCACGAAGACGAGCGTAGTTTACTAACCAACGAAGACCTAAAGTTGTACGGCGTTCTGGACGAACCTCAACTGGAACTTGGTAGTTAGCACCACCAACACGACGAGCGCGTACTTCAAGAACAGGCATAATGTTCTTAAGAGCTTGCTCGAATACTTCCATTGGCTCTTTACCAGTACGTTCGCTTACGATATCGAACGCATTATAAAGAATTGTTTGAGATTTACCTTTTTTACCGTCAACCATCATTTTGTTGATAAGGCGTGTTACTAGCTTCGAATTGTACATTGGATCTGGTAACACGTCACGTTTTGCAACAGGTCCTTTACGAGGCATATTGAGTTCCTCCTTTCATTAAAAAGTTATTATTTCTTAGCCGCTTTTGGCTTTTTAGTACCGTATTTAGAACGGCCTTGCATACGCTTGTCAACACCAGCTGTATCAAGCGCACCACGAACGATGTGGTAACGTACCCCTGGTAAGTCTTTTACACGACCACCGCGAATTAATACTACGCTGTGCTCTTGTAAGTTATGACCGATACCTGGGATGTATGCTGTTACCTCAATACCATTTGTTAAACGAACACGAGCATATTTACGTAACGCTGAGTTAGGTTTCTTTGGAGTCATTGTACCAACACGAGTACATACACCACGTTTTTGAGGTGCAGAGATATCAGTTGATTTTTTCTTTAAAGAGTTAAAACCTTTGTTTAACGCAGGTGATTTAGATTTCCATACTTTATCAGTACGACCATTTCTCACTAATTGGTTAATAGTAGGCATTTGATTATCCTCCCTTCGCATGTTTGTATGACCACATATCCAGGTGGTTCATTATTAGTTGAAAACAAAGTTTTTGCAAGGGAGAGCAAATGCTCTCTCCTCACAAAAACAGTTTTAACTTATTATTCCTATTGCTGAAGCTCCCACTTGAATCCCCGCAACTTTTCCAAGTTTACGAACTGATTCAACTTTTGTTATGGGTATGTTATGTTGCAACGCAGTACGAATGATAACATGGGTTAACCGCATATCAGCATCTTCTGCAATGACAACTTCTTTAACTATACCATTTTTGATTGCTTCCAATGTGCGTTTATGACCAACGACCACATTTTCAGCATTTGACACTTTTTGATAAGACATATAAATATCCTCCAAAGCATCGTTCAGGAGCAACCTTGCTTATAGTAACATTTTGACTCATACAATGTCAACTAGGATTAACTGTTTTTATACAAAATTTACGACGGAAAATTTTACTGTTCCACATAAACTTCATCGTTTTCTACATTCATGTCATCTTGTGTTGTTTTAACAAGATCCACTTTGCGATAACGATTCATACCTGTTCCAGCAGGAACAAGTTTACCGATAATAACATTTTCTTTCAATCCTAGAAGCTCATCGCGTTTACCTTTAATTGCTGCATCAGTTAAGACACGAGTTGTTTCTTGGAACGATGCTGCAGATAAGAATGAATCTGTTTCAAGCGAAGCTTTTGTAATACCAAGTAGAACAGGTCTAGCTGTTGCTGGTTGTTTACCTTGCAGTAACACCTTCGCATTCGCATCAGTAAACTGATGGATATCTAGTAATGTTCCTGGTAATACATCTGTTTCACCTGCATCACTTACACGAACTTTACGTAACATTTGGCGTACCATTACTTCTACGTGTTTGTCACCAATTTCTACCCCTTGCATACGGTATACTTTTTGAACTTCACGTAATAAGTATTCTTGAACTGCCGTAATGTCCGTTACTTTTAGTAATTCTTTCGGATCAATAGAACCTTCTGTTAACTCTTTACCGTGGCTAATTTTCTGTCCTGGAATTACTTTCAGACGAGCACCGTAAGGAATAGCATACGTACGAGCTTCAACTTCACCCTGTACAACTACTTCTTGGCGATCTTTAACATCGTTGATCGCTGCGATAACACCGTCGATTTCACTGATAACAGCCTGACCTTTCGGATTACGAGCTTCGAAGATCTCTTGGATACGAGGTAAACCTTGAGTGATATCATCTCCGGCAACCCCACCTGTATGGAACGTACGCATCGTTAACTGTGTACCTGGCTCACCGATAGATTGAGCTGCGATAATACCTACCGCTTCTCCTACTTCTACGTCTGTTCCAGTTGCTAAGTTACGACCGTAACACTTCTTACATACACCATGGCGAGTGTTACACGTAAACGCTGAACGAATGTTTACAGTTTCAACACCCGAATTTTCAACGATATGAGCGATATCTTCAGTAATTAATTGATTTTCAGCAACTAATACTTCACCTGTTTCAGGATGTTTTACAGTTTTTCTTGCAAAACGTCCAACAAGACGATCATATAATGACTCAATAACTTCATTACCCTCTTTAATCGCACCAATTAATAAACCGCGATCTGTTCCACAATCATCTTCACGAACGATTACATCTTGTGCAACGTCAACAAGACGACGTGTTAAGTAACCAGAATCGGCAGTTTTCAGTGCTGTATCGGCAAGACCTTTACGCGCACCATGCGTAGAGATGAAGTACTCAAGTACTGTTAAACCTTCACGGAAACTTGATTTGATTGGAAGTTCGATGATACGACCAGATGGATTGGCCATCAGACCACGCATACCAGCAAGCTGAGTAAAGTTCGATGCGTTACCACGGGCACCGGAATCACTCATCATGAAGATTGGGTTGCGTTTATTCAAGGACTTCATCAGTTTTCCTTGGATAACATCTTTTGCATTACTCCAAATAGAGATAACGCGATCGTAACGTTCTTCTTCCGTGATTAAACCGCGACGGAATTGTTTAATTACATTATCTACTTTTGCTTGTGCTTCGTGGAGAATTTCATCTTTTTCACCTAATACAAGAATGTCAGATACCCCAACTGTAATACCAGCTTTTGTAGAGTACTTGAATCCTAAGTTTTTCATACGGTCAAGCATGCGAGACGTTTCTGTAATTTTGAAACGTTTAAACACTTCCGCAATGATGTTACCAAGGATTTTCTTGCTGAATGGCGCCACTTCTTCGCGACTAGCAATAATCTCTTTAATGTTCGCACCTTTTTCAACGAAATATTTCGCTGGTGTTTCTTTTTCAAGGTTTGAATTAGTTGGTTCATTAATATAAGGGAACGACTCTGGTAAGATTTCGTTAAATATTAATTTACCAACTGTTGTTAATAGAAGCATACTCTTCTGCTCTTCAGTAAATGTTGCGTTGTTTACTGCGCTTGCAGCTACTGCAACACGTGTATGAAGATGTACATATCCATTTTGGTATGCAAGCAATGCTTCGTTCGCATCTTTGAATACCATACCTTCACCGATTGCGCCTTCACGCTCAAGCGTTAAGTAGTAGTTACCTAATACCATATCCTGAGATGGAGTAACAACTGGTTTACCGTCTTTCGGGTTCAAGATGTTTTGTGCCGCTAACATAAGAAGACGAGCTTCTGCTTGTGCTTCTGATGATAAAGGTACGTGAACGGCCATTTGGTCACCGTCAAAGTCCGCGTTGTACGCAGTACATACAAGTGGGTGAAGACGGATTGCGCGACCTTCTACTAATGTAGGTTCAAACGCCTGAATACCAAGACGGTGAAGTGTTGGTGCGCGGTTTAGAAGTACTGGATGTTCTTTAATCACAGATTCTAAAACGTCCCAAACTTCAGGTTGTACACGCTCGATTTTTCGTTTCGCACTCTTAATGTTGTGTGCTAATCCTTTTTCAACTAACTCTTTCATTACGAAAGGTTTGAACAGTTCAAGCGCCATCTCTTTCGGTAATCCACATTGATACATCTTTAAGTTCGGTCCTACAACGATTACAGAACGACCAGAGTAGTCAACACGTTTACCTAATAAGTTTTGACGGAAACGTCCTTGTTTACCTTTAAGCATGTGAGATAGTGATTTTAATGGACGGTTACCTGGTCCAGTAACTGGACGGCCACGACGACCATTATCGATTAACGCGTCTACAGCTTCTTGTAACATACGTTTTTCGTTTTGAACGATAATGCTTGGTGCACCTAAGTCCAATAGACGTTTTAAACGGTTGTTACGGTTAATTACACGACGGTATAAGTCGTTTAAGTCAGAAGTAGCAAAACGTCCACCATCTAACTGTACCATTGGGCGTAGTTCTGGTGGGATTACTGGTAGAACATCTAAGATCATCCAAGATGGCTCATTTCCAGAGTTACGGAATGCTTCTAATACTTCTAGACGTTTAATAGCACGAGTACGGCGTTGTCCTTGTGCTGTTTTTAATTCTTCTTTTAAGAAGTCTACTTCTTTATCTAAATCGATGTCTTGTAATAGCTTTTTAATCGCTTCTGCACCCATAGCAGCTTGGAATGTGCTACCATATCGATCACGATATGCACGGTATTCTTTTTCAGAAAGTAATTGCTTCTTATCAAGTGGTGTATCTCCACTTTCTGTTACAACATAAGAAGCGAAATAAATTACTTCTTCAAGCGCGCGAGGGGACATGTCTAAGACAAGTCCCATGCGGCTCGGGATACCTTTGAAATACCAAATATGAGATACAGGAGCAGCTAATTCGATATGACCCATACGTTCACGACGTACTTTCGCACGCGTTACTTCAACGCCACATCGATCACAAACTACACCTTTATAACGTACACGTTTGTATTTTCCGCAATGACATTCCCAGTCCTTTTGTGGTCCGAAAATACGCTCACAGAACAAGCCGTCTTTTTCAGGCTTTAACGTACGATAGTTAATTGTTTCTGGTTTCTTAACTTCACCGTATGACCAAGAACGAATCTTGTCAGGTGAAGCAAGTCCAATCTTCATATATTCAAAGTTATTTACATCTATCAAGGGGCCTACCTCCCTTTTAGTCTACAGGTTATCCCAATTATTCCTTAGTTGTCTCAACTTCGACATTCAATTTATCTGCTGATTGATGATCATCGTCATCTTCCGTATCACGCATTTCAATTTCTGTATCGTCGCTAGACATCATTTTAACGTCCATACCTAAACTTTGCAGCTCTTTAATCAATACTTTGAATGATTCAGGAACGCCTGGTTCTGGAACATTTTCGCCTTTAACAATTGCTTCATACGTCTTAACACGTCCAACAACATCATCAGACTTCACTGTTAAGATTTCTTGAAGAGTATAAGCAGCACCGTAAGCTTCAAGTGCCCAAACCTCCATCTCACCGAAACGCTGTCCACCGAACTGAGCTTTACCTCCAAGAGGCTGCTGCGTTACAAGTGAGTATGGTCCAGTAGAACGAGCATGAAGTTTATCGTCAACCATGTGCGCAAGTTTGATCATATACATGACACCAACAGATACACGGTTATCGAATGGTTCACCAGTACGTCCGTCATACAGGATTGTTTTCGCGTCATTTGCCATACCAGCTTCTTCAATTGTGCCCCAAACATCTTCCTCACGAGCACCATCGAATACTGGTGTTGCAATGTGAATGCCAAGGTATCTTGCTGCCATACCAAGATGAAGCTCTAATACCTGACCGATATTCATACGAGATGGTACCCCTAATGGGTTTAACATGATATCGATTGGCGTACCGTCTGGTAAGTAAGGCATATCTTCTTCTGGTAAAATACGAGAGATAACACCTTTGTTACCGTGACGTCCGGCCATCTTGTCACCTTCAGAAATTTTACGTTTTTGAACGATATATGCACGTACAAGTTGATTCACGCCTGGTGGCAATTCATCGCCATCTTCACGGTTGAATACTTTTACGTCTAAGATAATACCGCCACCACCGTGTGGTACACGTAGTGATGTATCACGTACTTCACGCGCTTTTTCTCCAAAGATAGCATGTAATAGACGCTCTTCAGCTGTTAATTCTGTTACACCTTTAGGTGTTACTTTACCAACAAGTAAATCTCCATCTTTTACTTCCGCACCAACGCGAATGATACCGCGCTCGTCAAGGTTTCGTAATGCATCTTCCCCAACGTTTGGAATGTCACGTGTAATTTCTTCTGGTCCAAGCTTCGTATCACGTGCTTCTGATTCATATTCTTCAATATGAATAGAAGTGTACACATCATCTTTTACAAGGCGCTCACTCATGATGATCGCATCCTCGTAGTTATAACCGTCCCAAGTCATGAAGCCAACAAGCACGTTACGTCCAAGTGCTAGTTCACCTAATTCCATAGAAGGACCATCCGCAAGGATTTCACCTTTTACAACTTCATTTCCAACACTTACGATTGGACGTTGGTTGTAGCAAGTTCCTTGGTTAGAACGAATGAATTTTTGCATTTTGTAGCGATCTAAGTCGCCTTTTACTGTTTGACCGTCAACTTCTACATAGCGACGTACCCAAACTTCACGTGCTTCTACGCGCTCAACAACACCAGGATGTTTACAGATTACTGCAGCACCTGAGTCTTTTGCTGATACGTACTCCATACCTGTACCTACAATCGGAGATTCCGGATTCATTAACGGAACCGCCTGACGTTGCATGTTCGCTCCCATAAGTGCGCGGTTAGAGTCATCGTTTTCTAAGAACGGAATACAAGCTGTCGCTGCCGACACTACTTGTTTTGGAGATACATCCATGTAGTCGATGCGTTCTCTATTTGTCACAATGTTTTCACCACGGAAACGAGCTACGATATCTTCACTTAGGAATTCACCTTCATCAGATAATTTCATATTCGCTTGGGCTACAACATAGTTATCTTCTTCATCTGCTGTTAAATAATCAACCTGCCCTGTTACAAGACCAGTTTCTGGGTCAACACGACGGTATGGTGTTTCAATGAAACCAAACTCATTTACTTTCGCGAACGAAGATAATGAGTTAATCAAACCGATGTTTGGTCCCTCTGGTGTTTCAATCGGACACATACGACCATAGTGAGAGTAATGAACGTCACGCACTTCAAAGCCTGCGCGCTCACGCGTTAAACCACCAGGTCCTAATGCAGATAGTCTTCGTTTGTGAGTTAACTCTGCTAATGGGTTTGTTTGGTCCATGAACTGAGATAACTGAGAACTTCCGAAGAACTCTTTAATAGATGCAATAACAGGACGAATATTAATTAGTGCCTGTGGTGTAATTGCATTTGTATCTTGGATCGACATTCTCTCACGAACAACACGTTCCATACGAGAAAGACCGATACGGAATTGATTTTGTAATAATTCTCCAACAGAACGCAGACGACGGTTTCCTAAGTGGTCAATATCATCTGTATCCCCTACTTTGTATAGTAGATTGAAGAAGTAACTGATAGAAGCAAGAATATCACCTGGTGTGATGTGTTTTACATCACGAGTAATATTTGCATTACCGATTACATTAATTACGCGCTCGCCTTCTGACTCAGGAGCATAAATCTTAATAGATTGCAGCTCAACATCGCCTTCTACCACTCCACCCATTGGTTTCGCTGTTTTGAATCCAATGTTTTTCTCTAAGTAAGGTAAAATGCGATCAAGTGTACGACGATCTAAGATTGTTCCTTCTGCCGCTAAAATTTCACCAGTTTCTGGATCCACTAATGTTTCAGCTAAACGTTGATTAAACAATCTGTTTTTAATGTGTAACTTCTTGTTGATCTTGTAGCGACCTACATTGGCTAAATCGTAGCGCTTTGGATCAAAGAAACGAGACACAAGTAAGCTCTTAGCATTTTCTACTGTTGGTGGTTCACCAGGACGTAGACGCTCATAAATTTCAAGCAATGCTTTTTCTGTGCTATCTGTGTTGTCTTTTTCTAATGTGTTGCTTAAGTATTCGTTATCACCTAAAAGCTCGGTGATTTCTTGATCAGAGCCAAACCCTAATGCGCGTAACAAAACAGTTACAGGAAGTTTACGCGTACGGTCAATACGCACATATACAACATCCTTAGCATCTGTCTCATACTCTAACCAAGCTCCGCGGTTTGGAATTACAGTAGCAGTAAAACCACGTTTTCCGTTTTTATCCACTTTGCCACTATAGTATACGCTTGGAGAGCGAACTAACTGGGAAACGATAACACGTTCTGCACCGTTAATTACGAATGTTCCAGTCTCTGTCATGAGTGGGAAATCTCCCATGAACACATCTTGTTCTTTTACTTCACCAGTTTCCTTGTTGATTAGACGCACTTTTACACGAAGTGGTGCTGCATACGTCACATCACGCTCTTTGCATTCGTCTACAGAGTATTTAGGTTCACCTAAGCTGTAGTCGATAAATTCAAGCGATAGATTTCCCGTAAAGTCTTCAATCGGAGAAATGTCTTGGAACATTTCTCGCAAACCCTCATCAAGAAACCACTGATAAGAAGAGGTTTGAATTTCGATAAGATTTGGTAACTCTAATACTTCACTAATACGGGCATAACTTCTTCGTTGGCGGTGGCGTCCGTATTGAACTAGTTGACCTGTCAACTGCTTCACCCCTCAAATCATGAGTATTATAAATGCACAAAAAAATTTGTGCAAAATCACAAATAAATACAACTACTGCTATTTAGCGTAGTCTTTTTTCTCTTAAAGATAAATACGTTGAGTCTTTCTACCTGCTCAAAAAAGAAAAATGGCTTCTATAAGAAAACCATCATTCTGTTTCATAATCTGCTGATTTTACTATCTTTTCCAAGAGAAACAAAAATATACATCTTTCTCAACGCAGAAAATCATATATTGGCATTGTATAATGTTAACATAGCCAAAAATAACCGTCAACGTTTTTTTGATTTTATGATATAATATCCCTTTTTCTTTTCTACAACTTCGACTTCAGAAAACACTTCTTCTAGTTTCTTCAGTGCAGATGGTGCACCTTGTTTCTTTTGAATAACAATCCACAACTCTCCACCTGGAACTAAATGCTCTACAGCTTTTTCTAAAATCTCATGCACGATATCTTTACCTGCACGAATTGGAGGATTAGATAGAATAGCAGCATACATACCATCTACGTTTTCATAGACGCTACTTTGAAAAATGTGTACATTTCCAATTCTATTGTTAGCGGCATTTTCTTTCGCAAGCTCAAGCGCCCTTTCATTCACATCCACCATGTGAACTTTACGGTCTTGAAACTCTTTCGCCAACGATAAACCAATTGGTCCATATCCACAACCTACGTCTAATATATCACCTTTAATATCTGGCACTTGAAACGCTTCAATTAAAAGACGAGAACCAAAGTCCACTTCGTTTTTCGAGAACACCCCACGGTCAGATAAGAAAGTAAATTGAGATCCACGAAGCGCAAATTCCCATCGCTTACGATCACTTTTACTAGAAGGGTCGTTAGAAAAATAATGGTCTGCCATATGGCCACCTCTTTTCTTTACAGTTAAAAAAAAAGCTCGCATGAGAGCGAGCTTTTTTTAAAGCATCAAAAGTTAATTACTTAACTTCTACAGCAGCGCCAACTTCTTCAAGTTTAGCTTTGATTTCTTCAGCTTCTTCTTTAGCAGCAGCTTCTTTGATTACTTTTGGAGTGTTGTCAACTAATTCTTTAGCTTCTTTTAAGCCAAGACCAGTGATTTCACGAACAACTTTGATAACTTTGATTTTTTGTGCACCAGCGCTAGTTAGTTCCACATCAAATTCAGTTTTCTCAGCAGCAGCTTCTCCAGCGCCACCAGCAACAGCTACAGGAGCAGCAGCAGTTACGCCGAATTCTTCCTCGATAGCTTTTACTAAGTCGTTAAGTTCTAATACAGTCATAGATTTAACTGCTTCAATGATTTGTTCTTTAGTCATTGTAAATATCCTCCCTTAAATAGGTTTGTATTGTTTTATCGATAATACGTAATTATCTTTTAAAAAATTAAGCGCCTTGCTCTTCCTTTTGGTCTGCAACTGCTTTAGTAGCAAGTGCAAGGTTACGGATTGGAGCTTGAAGAACGCTAAGAAGCATAGAAAGTAAGCCTTCACGTGATGGAAGAGTAGCGATAGCTTTAACCTCATCAAGTGTTACAAGTTTACCTTCGATTACGCCCGCTTTAATTTCTAAAGCTTCATGATCTTTAGCGAAGTCGTTTAATACTTTCGCAGGAGCAACTACATCCTCGTTACTGAACGCGATTGCGTTTGGTCCTGTTAAGAATTCATTTAACTCAGCCATTTCAGCAGATTCTGCAGCACGACGAGTTAGAGAGTTTTTGTAAACTTTGAACTCAACGCCAGCTTCACGTAATTGCTTACGTAATTCTGTTGCTTCAGAAACTGTTAAACCACGGTAGTCAACAACGATTGTAGATTTACTAGCGCGAAGTTTGTCCGCGATTTCAGTTACAACTTGTTGTTTAGTTTCGATTACTTTGCTCATGTTATTACACCTCCTGTAGATTATATAGAAGATGTACCGAAAGTGCACTAAAAACCTCCATGCCCAACTTGTAGACATGGAGGCATATAGTCACAGAAAAAAATTCCGCTTCGTATATTAACACCTAGGTAGGAAATTAAGTCTATTGACACCTACTGTCTACGGTACACTATTTAAATTCACAACATAAATGATTATATAAAAACTTCTTTATGAAGTCAACTTCCAAAATTTACGCTAATGTAGAAACGTCTACACGTACGCCAGGTCCCATTGTAGAAGCAACTGTTACGTTCTTCATGTAAGTACCTTTTGCAGCAGCTGGCTTAACTTTTTGTAAAGTGTCAGCAATTGTTCTGAAGTTTTCTACTAATTTAGCATCTTCGAAAGATACTTTACCGATTGGAACGTGGATGTTACCAGCTTTATCAACGCGGTATTCAACTTTACCAGCTTTGATTTCGTTAACAGCTTTAGTTACATCGAAAGTAACTGTTCCAGTTTTAGGGTTTGGCATTAAACCTTTAGGTCCTAATACGCGACCAAGTTTACCAACTTCACCCATCATGTCAGGAGTTGCTACTACTACATCGAAATCGAACCAACCTTGTTGGATTTTACCGATGTAATCAGCATCGCCTACGAAGTCAGCTCCAGCAGCTTCAGCTTCTTTAGCTTTTTCACCTTTAGCGAATACTAATACACGTTGTACTTTACCAGTACCGTGTGGAAGAACAACTGCACCACGGATTTGTTGGTCAGCTTTCTTAGGGTCAACACCTAAACGGAATGCAGCTTCTACAGTTGCATCAAATTTAGCTGTGTTTGTTTTCTTTACTAATTCTACTGCTTCTGTTGCAGAGTAAGCAGCTGCACGATCAACAAGCTTTGCAGCTTCTACGTACTTTTTACCTCTTTTAGCCATTTTTATTTCCTCCTCGAATGTGGTTTTAGCGGAATAACCTCCCACGTTTACGCTTATTTTCAGGTATAACCTGAGGATGCGCGCCATCCATTTATTTAAAAACGATAATCATTTACGATAATAAAGGTTGCGAATTGGAATTCCAGACCCGCAACCTTTTTTAAAAAACAAATCGAATTAGTCTTCGATAACGATGCCCATACTGCGTGCAGTACCTTCAACCATACGCATTGCAGCTTCTACGCTAGCAGCGTTTAGGTCAGGCATTTTAGTTTCAGCGATTTCGCGTACTTTATCACGCTTAACAGTTGCCACTTTATTACGGTTTGGTTCACCAGAACCAGACTCAATACCAGCTACTTTCTTAAGAAGAACAGCAGCAGGAGGAGTTTTAGTAATGAAAGTGAATGAACGGTCCTCAAATACCGTAATTTCAACAGGGATGATAAGACCAGCTTGATCTGCTGTACGAGCGTTAAACTCTTTACAGAAGCCCATGATGTTAACACCTGCTTGTCCTAATGCTGGACCAACTGGTGGAGCTGGGTTAGCTTTACCTGCAGGAATTTGAAGCTTTACCATTTTAATTACCTTTTTAGCCACGAGACACACCTCCTTAAGTCCGTGATGTGGTCAATTGGACAGTGATTTGCCCTCCCACGTCATATTTTATCTGTAAGGATAAAATCTTTCAAAAAACGTCTCCGATAACGAAGACGTACTGACTTAAAAGATATTATCACTTTTTACAATTCATTTCAAGTTTCATTTTATAATTTTTCAATTTGATGGAAGTCAAGTTCAACTGGAGTCTCGCGACCAAACATGTCCACAAGCACGCTAACCTTCTTCTTCTCCACATCAATTTCTTCGATAGCACCTGTATAATCTGCGAATGGTCCCTCATTTACACGTACTGTCTCATGAAGTTCAAAGTCGAAATCAACCACTTCGTTGTCCATTCCCATATGTTTCATAATGGTAACAACTTCCTCTTCTAATAGAGGTGATGGTTTAGATCCAGAACCAGAAGAACCAACGAACCCAGTTACACCTGGTGTGTTACGTACAACATACCAAGAGTCATCAGTCATGATTAATTCTACTAATACATAACCTGGGAACACTTTTCTTTTCATTAATTTTTCTTTACCGTTTTTCATTTCTACTTCTACTTCTTCCGGGACAACAACACGGAAAATTTTATCTTGCATACCCATTGATTCTACACGTTTCTCTAGGTTTGCTTTTACTTTATTTTCATATCCAGAATAAGTATGGACAACATACCAACTTTTTTCCATTCATTTAGGACGAGCGTCCTTCCCTCCCTGACGTACATTTTTTTGCGCAAATGAAAAAACCCGTTCACCGGGCTTTTACACAGTTCTTATAAATAACATTATATCATGGATAAGTGCTTCTTATTCAAGAATTAACCAAGAATTAACCGAATTAAAGAAGAAATGCCCATATCAACAACTGCGAAGAAAATCGCAAAGAAGACAACTGTAGCGATAACAGTCGCTGTTGAACGGAGTAATTCATCTTTTTTAGGCCAACTTACTTTTTTCATTTCGCGACCTACATCGCCGAAAAAGTTCGTTAAACGCATCTACGGGACCTCCAGTGTATTATTTCAATTATTTATTTTGTTTCCTTGTGAACTGTATGCTGATTGCATGTTTTACAAAATTTCTTTATTTCAAGTCGCTCTACTGAGCTCGTATCTTTCATCGTAGAGTAGTTTCGATTTTTACACTCTTCACATGAGAGTACAACTTTTTTCCTCATTAGTTACACCAACCTTGTAACATTATGTCCCTAAAAATGTATCATACAATAAAAGACAATGTCAATGACATGCCTTTTGTACTCTCTACAAAAAGAAAACAGGTGATTTTTTTACACCTGTAGCTCTTGTTATTAATTTGAAGTGGTACTCTCTCTCATTTCCATATATCGTTCCAATTTCCGCTTTACTCTCTGTAAAGCGTTATCAATAGATTTCACATGTCTATTTAACTGTTCCGAAATCTCTTGATAAGAACGGCCATCTAGATATAAAGAAAGCACTTTCCTTTCTAAATCGCTTAATAATTCAGATATTTTAGATTCTATGTCTGTATATTCTTCCTGACTTATAATCATTTCTTCAGGATCAGTTACCTTCGCTTCCGAAATAACATCTAACAATGTCCGATCAGATTCCTCGTCATAAATCGGTTTATCTAAAGACACATATGAATTTAACGGAATATGCTTTTGCCTGGTTGCTGTTTTAATAGCGGTAATAATTTGTCGAGTGATACACAGTTCAGCAAATGCTTTGAATGAAGACAGCTTGTCCTCCTTATAATCACGAATCGCTTTAAACAATCCAATCATACCTTCTTGAACAATATCTTCTCGATCGGCACCCACTAAGAAATAAGATCTCGATTTCGCGCGAACAAAGTTCTTATATTTGTGAATCAAATATTCTAGAGCGTCAGTATTACCTTTTCGAACTAACTCAACGATTGCCTCATCTTCTAAATCACGAAATGTAACGTCGCCTACACCTACGAAGCCTGCTTCCACCTTGATCCCTCCGACCGCTATTTATTTAGCAATATTATACAGTAAAAAGACAAAGAGCGTCAATGCTTCAACGCTCTCCTCTTCTTAATTTTTCTAACTTTTCTGTAATATCTTTGCTAAATATCTTTCGCATGGCGGGTTGCTTTTCTTTTGTGTCTTGTGTACGCCTTCTTACTTGTTGCTCCATCGCTTGTACTTCCAACTCTAATTCACGCGCAGATTTCCGAAGCGCACCTTGAGCAAATATAACCCATTGTTCCGTATAATCAGAAGTCGCAACATATATTTGCGTATTTATATTTCTAAGCTCAATCGCAAGTTGCTCTATCTTTTCATCTGCAGTTTGATTCTTCCTCGTGAATATAACTTCCACACGCGATTGTTTCATCTTTTTTTCAATACCGTGGACTGTATAAGCATCAAAAACTATCATTACCTTTGTACCTGTGTAACCTTGGTAATCCGCCATCTTATCAATCAGTGCATCTCTTGATGATTGCAAATCTACATCCCGTAGTTTCTTCAAGTCTCCCCAAGCTCCAATAATGTTGTAACCGTCAACGATTAAAATATCGTTCATTTTTTATTTACCAATTTCGTTACGTTTACGATATACCTCATACATTAACAAGCTTGCAGCCACTGAAGCATTTAAGGATGTAACTTTACCAACCATTGGTAAAGTAATTAAGAAATCACATTTTTCACCAATAATACGACTCATACCTTTTCCTTCACTTCCAATTACTAATCCAATTGGCATTTTACCATCTAAATTACGGTAATCTGTTTTCCCTTTTGCATCTGTACCAGCAATCCAAAGTCCACGTTCTTTTAATTCATCGATTGTACGAGATAAATTCGTTACGCGTGCAACAGGAATATATTCAATTGCCCCAGTAGATGCTTTTGCAACTGATGCTGTAAGTCCCACAGCTCTTCTTTTCGGAATTATAATTCCATGAGCTCCTGTTGCATCCGCAGTACGCATAATAGAACCTAGGTTATGTGGATCTTCAATTTCATCTAAAATTAAGAAGAACGGATCCTCATTACGCTTCTCGGCTACTTTGAATAGATCTTCTAGCTCAGCATATTGATATGCGGCCACTTGAGCAATTACACCTTGATGGTTCCCCTCAACTAATTGATCTAACTTCTTTTTTGGTGCATGTTGTAAAATAATCTTATTTTCTTTCGCTAGTGCTAGTACAATTTGTACTTGTCCTTTGGCAGCACCTTCTGCGATCCAAATTTTATTAATATCTCTCCCTGATCGTAACGCTTCAATTACAGGGTTACGTCCGATAATATATTCACTACTCATGATGATGTGCCCCCTTCCTTTTCTTCTAAAACAGCAATTGCCTTATATACAATTTCGTCTAATCTTTCACGATTATTTAATAAGTGATGATAGCCAATCAGCGCTTCAAAGGCTGTACTATGTCGATATGTTTGTACATCCGTATTTTTCGGAACAGTACCTGAATTTGCATTACGCCCTCTTCTTAGTACCGCTTCCTCTTCCTCAGTTAAAAATGCTGTCTCTAATAAATGATAAACAACTTTCGCCTGTGCTTTTGCCGAAACAAAGCTTGTCCCTAATCGATGCAACTGATTAGGACGAACTTTCCCTTTTTGAAGTAGGTGATAGCGGATATATTGTTCATATACCGCATCACCCATATATGCTAACGCTAAGCTGTTTAATTGCTTTGCATCAATCATTCTTATCCTCTTTTCCATCTTGTACCTTGAGCGGTATCTTCTAAAATAATATTACGATCTTTTAAATCGTCGCGAATTTGATCTGATAATGCAAAATCACGATTTTTACGAGCTTCAATACGTTTTTGAATAAGCGCCTCAATTTCTTCATCTAGTAACTCTTCTTGCGCTAATTCTAATCCTAAAATATCAAATAATGTTTCAAGTTGTTTTACGTATGCTTCAATTACCACTGTAGACGTATGTTCTTCCAGTAAATATTGATTTGCATGATTTGCTACATTATATAACTCAGTGATTGCATTAGCAGTATTGAAGTCATCATTCATTGCTTCCTCAAATGCAGTTTGGAATTTTTCCAGATCAGCTAACCATTTCTCATTATGATCTGTTAAATCCGTACTACTTTCCATACGGTGTTTTAAATTACCGTAAGCTGTTTTAATTCTTTCCAGTCCGTTATTTGTGCTTTGTAATAACTCTTCACTGAAATTAATTGGGTGACGATAATGTACTGATAGCATAAAGAATCTAATTAACTGCGGATCATATTCCTTAATGATATCGTGAACTAAAATGAAGTTCCCAAGTGACTTAGACATTTTCTCATTATTAATATTAATATATCCATTGTGCATCCAATAACGTGCAAATGTTTTTCCTGTTAATGCCTCAGACTGCGCGATTTCATTCTCATGATGAGGAAATGCCAAGTCTTGGCCACCAGCGTGAATATCAATTGTGTCCCCTAAGTATTTACGCGCCATTGCCGAGCATTCGATATGCCAGCCTGGACGACCTTGACCCCAAGGGCTTTCCCAGAAGATTTCTCCTTCTTTCGCAGCTTTCCATAGGGCAAAATCAAGAGGGTCTTGTTTCTTTTCTCCTACTTCAATACGCGCGCCGTGACGTAAGTCCGCGATTGGTTGATGTGATAATTTACCGTATCCTTCGAATTCCTTCGTTCTAAAGTACACATCCCCTTCCGATTCATATGCATATCCTTTATTCACAAGTTCTTGAATAAATTCAATAATAATATCCATATTTTCCGTTACACGCGGATGAACTGTTGCATGTTTGCAACCTAGTGCCGTTACATCTTCAAAGTACGCTTCCACGAAACGGTCCGCAATTGTCGGCACATCTTCACCTAACTCATTTGCTGCTTTAATTAATTTATCATCTACGTCAGTAAAGTTAGATACATACTGCACATCGTACCCTTTATATTCTAAATAACGGCGCACCGTATCAAATACCATAGGTGGTCTTGCATTCCCAATGTGAATATAGTTATAAACTGTAGGTCCGCATACATACATCTTTACCTTATTTTCTTCTAATGGAGTAAACTCTTCCTTTTGACGTGTTAACGTATTATAAATGTGAATAGTCATTTTTATCCTTCCTTTCTACCTTTACTTCAAGTTGTTTTTTCAATTTATCAAGTTCTACTTCCATGACCTTTAATTTATCAAAAATTGGGTCTGGAAGGTCGGAATGATTCAATTCTTGACCGACCTTTACGCCATTTTGAATAACGACTCGGCCAGGTATACCTACAACCGTAGAATGTGCAGGGACCTCTTTTAATACGACAGAACCTGCTCCAATTTTAGAATTCTCTCCAACTGTAATAGAACCCAGTACTTTAGCACCTGTTGCAATTAATACATTATCCTGAATTGTAGGGTGCCTCTTTCCCTTTTCTTTACCCGTACCACCTAATGTAACTCCTTGATAGATCGTTACATTATCACCAATTTCGCACGTTTCTCCAATTACAACCCCCATTCCATGGTCAATGAAAAAACGACGACCAATTGTTGCTCCTGGATGAATCTCAATGCCAGTAAAGAAACGACTAACTTGTGAGATCCAACGTGCAATAAAGAAGAAATTCTTTTTATAAAAAGCATGTGCAATTCGATGGGCCCAAACTGCATGTAATCCAGAGTAAGTCAAAATGACTTCGAAATAACTTCTTGCCGCTGGATCCTGTTCAAAAACGACTTCAATATCTTCCCGAAGCCTCTTAAACATCGACGTTCCCTCCCCTTTATGGGCTGCTTTTTCGAGTGAACTAACTCCCTACTTATCCCCCTAAATCTTTATACACGTGGATAAAACCTATACTCATACCCAATTTTACGGTATAAAAAAAGACGCCTCTGTCATATTGACAGAGACGCCTTATAAGCGCGGTTCCACTCTGTTTAGGCTAAAAAAGCCTCAAACTCATCTCTGATAACGGTGTACACCGCTTCTGCTTACTTTACGTCCTAAGACGTTTCGCAAAACAATTTGCTGTTCAGCAGAAGACTCGAAGGGGCATTTCAAAAATCCGCTTATAAACCACTTCCAGCCTAAGGTGGTTCTCTCTGTAAAAAGCCTGATTTTCTACTTCTCCTTCTCGTCGCTTTTCCTTATTAGGTTTTAAGTATACTTATTATATTTCTAAACCTAGAAAATGTTAACCAATTACTTTTTGAAGACGATTTAAAACTTTTTCTTTTCCAAGAAGTGCAATAGCATTAGGAAGCTCCGGACCGTGTGTTTGACCAGTAGTTGCAACACGGATTGGCATAAATAGGTTTTTACCTTTATGACCTGTTTCCTTTTGAACTGCTTTAATAGCCGCCTTAATTGCTGCCGGTTCCATAGCTTCTAGTGCTTCTACTTGACCAGCAAATGCACGAAGTACTTCTGGTACTTGCTCACCTTTTAATACTTCTTGTCCTTCTTCTTCATAATCAACATGATCTTTGAAGAACATTTCAGAAAGCTCTACAATTTCAGCTCCAAAGCTCATTTGTTCATGATATAACGCAATTACATCACGAATCCAAGCTTGTTCTTGTTCACTTAAAGTTTCACCTATACGTCCAGCTTTCACTAAATGCGGTAAGCTTAATTCTACCACCGTATCTAAATCTTGCTTTTTCATATATTGGTTGTTCATCCATTTTAGTTTTTGAGAATCAAATAATGCAGGTGATTTTGATAAACGAGCTGCATCGAACATTTTGATAAACTCTTCTTGAGAGAAGATTTCTTCTTCTCCTACTGGCGACCAACCTAGCAGTGCAATAAAGTTAAAGATTGCTTCTGGAAGATATCCAAGCTCTTTATATTGCTCAATAAATTGAATAATAGATTCATCACGCTTACTTAATTTTTTACGGCTTTCATTTACAATTAAAGTCATATGACCGAATTGCGGAATATCCCAACCGAAAGCTTCATAAATCATCATTTGTTTTGGCGTGTTTGAAATATGGTCATCACCACGAAGTACGTGTGTAATTTCCATTAAGTGATCATCTACTGCTACTGCAAAGTTATAAGTTGGAATCCCATCTTTTTTCACGATAACGAAATCACCGAAATCATTTGAATGGAATGCAACTTCATCTTTTACAATATCTTTAAATGTGTAATCACGGTCAGCTGGTACACGGAAACGAATACTTGGAATACGTCCCTCAGCTTCAAATTCTTTCACTTGCGCTTCAGTTAAATCACGGTGGTTACCTGCGTAACGAGGTGTTTCACCACGAGCAATTTGCCCTTCGCGTTCTGCTTCTAGCTCTTCTTCTGTCATATAACATTTGTAAGCTAAACCACGCTCTAATAAATCTTCATATAACTTTTTATAAATATCTAAACGCTCTGTTTGACGATATGGTCCAAATTCACCACCAACATCAACACCTTCATCCCAGTCCATACCGAGCCATTTCAAGTATTTTAATTGGCTTTCTTCTCCACCAGCAACATTACGTTTTACATCAGTATCTTCAATACGAATAATAAACTTACCATCTTGATGACGAGCAAATAAATAATTAAATAATGCCGTACGCGCATTTCCGATATGTAAGTGTCCTGTTGGACTTGGCGCATAGCGCACTCTCACTTGCTTTTCCATAATTGGTACACCTTCCATTCTTAATGTCAACACATTCTATAATTGTACACCAAAAAAATGTGATTATCCATCTTACGAATTAAAAACCATTATTTTTTCTGTAATAAAACAACTGCTTGAGAAGCAATTCCTTCTTCTCTACCTGTAAATCCTAATTTTTCTGTTGTCGTTGCCTTTACATTGATATTATCAATAGACGTTTCTAATAGTTCACTAATGCGTTTACGCATACTTTCAATATGTGGTGCCATTTTTGGTTTTTGAGCAATAATTGTACAATCTAAATTCCCTAATTCATAACCTTGTTCACGCACAAATTCCCAAACCTTTTGCAATAATACAGCCGAATCAGCATCTTTAAAAGCGGGGTCTGTATCAGGGAAATGTTTTCCGATATCTCCTGCTGCAATTGCACCTAAACACGCGTCCGCGATCGTATGTAACAATACGTCTGCATCAGAGTGACCGATTAATCCTTTTTCATGAGGAATTGTAATCCCGCCAATAATTAACGGTCTACCTTCCGCAAATTCATGTACATCAAAACCTTGTCCAATTCGAAACATTTTTTACATCCTCCTCGAGCTAAACTACTGAGCTTTATGATTCTATATTATATCGCTATCCTTATAAAGAAAAGCCCGGCTGTTGCCGAGCTTTTCTTCTCTATAATTATTGCTATCATTTCTTTTGAACGTGAAGAAAACTTTCAGCAATTAGTAAATCCTCTGGAGTTGTCACTTTAATATTATAGTAACTCCCCTCTACTACACCTACTTGCTTCCCGATACGTTCTACGAGACTTGCATCATCTGTGCCAAGAAAACAACTCTGCTTCGCACTTCTATGAGCTTCTAACAAAAGAGAAACAGAGAACCCTTGTGGTGTTTGTACAGCTTTAAGCTGAGATCTTTCTACCGTTTCGACAACAACACCCTGCTCTACTTTCTTAACAGTATCTTTCACTGGCACCGCACAAATGGAAGCTCCATATTTTTCTGCTGCAGTTAATACATCTTGAATCACTTTATTCGTTACGAACGGGCGCGCACCGTCATGTACAAGAACATACTCAACATCACTCGTATGCTGAATCGCGTTATACACACTATCTTGTCTTTCAGCCCCACCTTGAATAAATTGTACTGGCTTTTCAACCGGATACTTCTGCATTAACTCTTCAAAATACGGACGCTCTTCTTCGTTAATTGCCATAATAATATTTTTACATGCTTTATCCTTTTCAAAAACACGTAACGTATGCACAATAATCGGTACTTCATTAATAAGTAAGAACAACTTATTTTTGCCAGCGCCCATCCGCTTTCCTTGACCAGCTGCTGGAATAATTAATGTATACATATTAATAATCCTCTACTTACAATGCTTTTTCTAATAATTTACGTTTGGCAAAAATCATACGACCCGCCGATGTTTGTAACACACTCGTAACGAGTACATCGAGTTGTGAGCCTACATATTCTCTACCATCTTCTACTACAATCATCGTGCCGTCATCTAAATATGCCACACCTTGATTTTGTTCTTTTCCATCTTTTACAACATAAACACTTAGTTCTTCACCTGGGAGTACAACAGGTTTAATTGCATTAGCTAAATCGTTAATGTTTAACACCGTTACCCCTTGTAATTCAGAGACTTTGTTTAAGTTGAAATCATTCGTTACTACTGTTCCACCAGTGATTTTTGCCAACTTTACAAGTTTGCTATCCACTTCCTGAATATCATCGAAATCGCCTTCATAAATTTCTACCGGAATCGGCATCTCTTTTTGAATACGATTTAAAATATCTAATCCTCTGCGACCACGATTACGTTTTAAAGCATCAGAAGAATCGGCAATGTGCTGAAGTTCTTCTAACACGAATTGTGGAATCACAATTGTTCCTTCTAAAAACTTTGTTTGGCAAATATCAGCAATACGTCCATCGATAATTACACTCGTATCGAGAATTTTCCAATGTGTTGTAGATTCTTCTACCTCTGTTTCAGTTTCTTCGTTCTCACTATTATTATTTTTCTTCTTCCCACGTTGTGGTAATGTAAATAATCCTAGTAATTCATTCCTCTTTTTAAACCCTACTTGGAATCCTAAGTATCCAAGTAAAAGAGTAAAGAACACTTGCAACACTGTACTAATAACTGGAATTGTAAATTCACGAATTGGTATTAAAATTAAATACGCAACAATAAGCCCAGAGATTAAACCTAATGTACCAAATAAAACATCCGCTACAGGCGCCTTTACAAGAGCCTCTTCAATATGCTTAATAAGTTGAACAATATAATCTACAAGCCAAAATGTTGTTAAAAATAAAATAATTGCACCAATAATTGCACGAACATACGATCCTTCCAATAAAGGAACGGCACCGATGTCTAATACATTAATAACTTTTGGGATTAAGTAAATCCCTAACGCTCCCCCGATTACTAAAAAGAAGAGCTGTACAATCCGTTTTAACATCCAACCACCTCCTACTCATTATTAACCATTGTTTCGCTAATCAAAACGCCGAATGCAAAAGCGGACGTGTTTTTTTATAAATAGTTTTATTTACCAATATATCATATCATATACCAAAAATGTTCTAGTGTCGTTATATTATGGAATCAATGTAATATTCTTAATTGTGTCTACTCATATAGAGATGCTCTTGAATTCTTTTTAGGCCTTCTCGTATTTTCTTCGCTCTGACTTCCCCAATTCCTTCCACATCATCTAATTCATTAATAGTTGCACGACAAACACCTTGCAAAGTTTTAAATCGATTAATTAAATTTTCAATGATAAGTGGTGGAACACGTGAAATTTTACTTGTGATTCGGTATCCTCTCGGCGTCACACTTTCTTCTAAACTCGTTTGTCCCGGGTATCCAAGCAATTTAACTAAATCACTATCCTCTAGAAGTTGTGTGTTCGCAAGTTCTTGTAACTTTTTCAAAATTTGATGATGGTCTTGTGTTTTTTCTTGATAGTAATCTTTAATTAATAACGCTGCCTCTGCTTCTAAGTCGGCTAGTAGTTCAGTAAGTTGTAAACGAATTAACCTACCTTCTGTTCCCAATTCATGAATATAGCTCAATATTTCATTTTTAATACGTAGTACCATTTCAACACTATGTAAAACATGAACCACCTCGGACATTGTAACAACCTCTTCAAATTCTAGAATGCCCAAATTCGTAATCCCATCATTCCATACAGCCTTATATTTTTCTAACGTTTGGATAGCTTGATTTGCCTTTGTTAAAATAACACCTATATCTTTTAGTGTATAACGTAAATTCCCTTGATATAGCGTAATTACGTTACGTCTTTGTGAAATAGCTACAACAAGGCTACCTGTCTGCTTTGCTACACGCTCAGCCGTTCGGTGGCGCATACCTGTCTCAATAGAGTCGATAGATGCCTCTGGAACTAATTGTGCGTTCGCAATCAAAATTTTACTTCCAGTTTCATTTAAAATAAGTGCCCCATCCATTTTTGCTAATTCGTATAAACTAGCCGGAGAGAATGCACAATTAATATGAAAACCTCCATCAACAATACTTTTAATCTGCTCATTATATCCAAGAACAATTAATCCCCCTGTTTGTGCGCGAAGTACATTATCTATCCCTTCGCGCAGTGGTGTTCCCGGGGCCACAAGTTGTAAAATATTAATCATACTTTTGACACGTTGCTTGTTTTCTTCCATAGCCTAGCCTCCTAATGTCAAACGAAGCGCTTCTCCTAAATTAGATACACCAACTACCTCAATCCCATCCGGAATTGTCCATCCTCCCAAATTTTTTCTAGGAATAATAGCGCGTTGAAATCCTAATTTAGCTGCTTCTTGTACACGTTGTTCAATTCTTGATACTCTTCTTATTTCTCCAGTTAATCCCACTTCTCCTATTACTGCATCGGTTGGCGCCGTAGATTTATCTCTAAAACTTGAAGCTATACTTAAAGCAACAGCTAAATCAATTGCTGGTTCATCTAACTTCAAACCACCTGCTACTTTTAAATATGCGTCCTGATTTTGCAATAATAAGCCTGTTCTTTTTTCTAACACCGCCATAATAAGCGATACACGGTTATGATCAATTCCCGTTGCCATTCTTCGAGGGTTTCCAAAACTAGTAGGAGAGATTAATGCTTGTATTTCTACTAAAACTGGTCTTGTTCCTTCCATTGAGGCAACCACTGTTGATCCCGCAACCCCAACTGGTCTTTCCTCAAGGAAAATTTCAGAAGGGTTTAATACTTCTGCAAGACCAAGTTCTTTCATTTCAAAAATACCCATTTCATTCGTAGAACCAAAACGATTCTTTACCGCTCGCAAAATACGGTATGTATGATGACGGTCTCCTTCAAAGTAAAGAACTGCATCGACCATATGTTCTAACATACGAGGTCCTGCAATCGCTCCCTCTTTTGTCACATGTCCAACGATAAAAATAGGGATTCCTTTCGTTTTTGCAAGTTTCATTAATTCCGCTGTACATTCACGAACTTGTGCCACACTCCCCGGCGCTGACGTTACTTCAGGTAAATGTATTGTTTGAATAGAATCAATAACAACAAAGGCTGGGTTCACCTCTTCAATATGTGTTGCAATTCGCTGTAAATCCGTCTCTGATACAACAAATAGATTACTACCATTTACATGTAAACGATCCGCACGCAGTTTAATCTGTTTTGCTGATTCTTCACCCGATATATATAGTACATCATATGAAGAATCTGCTAATTGCGATGATATTTGTAATAGTAACGTTGATTTTCCAATCCCGGGATCTCCACCAATAAGTACTAAGGATCCATCTACAATCCCACCACCAAGTACACGGTTAAATTCTTGAAATTTTGTTTCAATACGCGCCTCAGACTTTGTTTCCACTTCTGTTAGACGTCTTGGTTTTGTTACTTCTGTTTGAATTGCATTCGCATAATTAAGGCGCCTTGATGATACAACCGGTTCCATCTCTTCAACAAGCGTATTCCATTGACCACATCCAGGGCATTTTCCCATATATTTTGGTGACTGATAACCACACTCTTGACATGTGAATTTTGTTTTCTTTTTAGCCATATCGTTTTATATCTCACTTCACTTTCATCTATAAACAATTTATCCTTCTCGTACAAGAAAGAGGGCTATCTCGTAGCCCTCTTAGTTTGTCTATACTTATTTTACCTTTTCAGCACTATGAATGACAAATGATTCTCCTTCAACATCAAAGATAACTTTTTGTCCTTTCTCAATAGCACCTTTTAAAAGTTCTTCCGATAGTCTATCTTCTACATGTTTCTGAATTGCTCTACGAAGCGGACGAGCACCGTACTCTCGGTCAAACCCTTTATCAGCAATAGCCGAAATCGCTCCTTCTGTTAAATGCAATTCAATTTCTTGCTCTTTTAAGCGATTTACTAACTGATTTACCATAAGTGTTACAATCTCTTGAATATGTTTTTTCTCAAGCATATGGAACACGATAATTTCATCAATACGGTTTAAGAATTCTGGACGGAATGCCTTTTTCAGTTCATCCATTACTTTACCTTTCATATCTGAATAATCGCGGCTCTCATCTTGTACGTTAAATCCAAGATGCTTATTACGTTTTAACGCCTCTGCACCAACGTTAGATGTCATAATAACAATTGTATTACGGAAATCAACTGTACGCCCTTTAGAATCTGTTAAGCGACCATCTTCTAATACTTGTAGTAAAATGTTAAACACATCAGGATGAGCTTTCTCTACTTCATCTAATAGGACAACTGAATATGGCTTACGGCGAACTTTTTCTGTTAATTGTCCACCTTCTTCATATCCAACATACCCCGGAGGAGATCCAACTAAACGAGAAGTAGAATGCTTCTCCATGTACTCAGACATATCGATGCGAATCATTGCATCTTCATCACCGAACATAGATTCCGCTAACGCTCTCGCTAACTCCGTTTTACCTACACCTGTTGGTCCTAAGAAAATAAATGAGCCAATCGGACGTTTCGGATCTTTCAATCCTGCTCTAGCACGGCGAACAGCTTTTGCTACAGCTACTACCGCTTCATCTTGACCAATAACACGATCGTGAAGGATGGATTCTAAGTTTAATAATTTATCAGTCTCTGTTTGTGCAAGTTTAGAAACTGGGATACGAGTCCACGTAGAAACAACATTTGCAATATCTTCTACTGTCACTTCTGAGTTTTCTTTTCCTTGTTGCTCTTTCCATTGACGCTTCGTATCTTCTAACTTCTCACGTAAACGTTGTTCCATATCACGTAAGGAAGCAGCTTTTTCAAACTCTTGACTTTGTACAGCTGCATCTTTTTCTTTTCTAATTTCCTCAAGCTTCACTTCAAGCTCTTTTAGATTTGGTGGTGTTGTATAAGAGCGTAAGCGAACCTTTGAAGCAGCTTCATCAATTAAATCAATTGCTTTATCTGGTAAGAAACGATCTGTAATATAACGATCTGAAAGCTTTACAGCTGCATCAATTGCATCATCTGTAATAGATACGCGGTGATGTGCCTCATAACGATCGCGTAAACCTTTCAAAATTTGAGTTGATTCATCTAAACTTGGCTCATCAACGTGAATTGGTTGGAAACGTCTCTCTAAAGCTGCATCTTTTTCAATATATTTGCGATATTCATCTAACGTTGTCGCCCCAATACATTGTAATTCCCCACGAGCTAAAGATGGTTTTAAAATGTTCGATGCGTCAATAGCACCTTCTGCTCCACCTGCACCAATTAATGTATGAAGTTCATCAATAAATAGAATGATATTTCCTGCTTGACGAATTTCATCCATTACCTTCTTCAAACGGTCTTCAAATTCACCACGGTATTTCGTTCCAGCTACCACTGTACCCATATCTAGTGTCATAACGCGCTTATCTCTTAAAGTTTCAGGAACTTCATTATTTACAATTTGTTGCGCTAATCCTTCTGCAATTGCCGTTTTACCTACACCAGGCTCCCCAATTAATACAGGATTGTTTTTTGTTCTACGGCTTAAAACTTCAATTACACGTTGAATTTCTTTACCACGTCCAATAACAGGGTCTAAACGATTTTCACGTGCAACAACTGTTAAATCACGTGCTAAGCTATCAAGTGTTGGTGTATTTGCATTTGTTGAAGAACCACCTTGGTGACCTGAACTTGCTTCATTACTTCCAAGAAGTTGCAATACTTGTTGTCTTGCCTTATTTAAGCTAACACCTAAGTTATTTAAAACACGTGCTGCTACCCCTTCACCTTCGCGGATTAAACCAAGTAAAATATGTTCTGTTCCAACGTAAGAATGACCTAATTTACGAGCTTCATCCATAGACAACTCAATAACCTTTTTAGCACGCGGTGTATAATGTACAGTTTGAGAAGCTTCTGTTCCGCGCCCGATTAACGCTTCTACTTCTTTTTGAACCTTCTCTGGACTTAATCCAAGAGCAATCAACGCTTTTGCTGCAATTCCTTCACCTTCGCGTACAAGCCCAAGTAAAATATGTTCTGTTCCAATATTGTTATGCCCAATACGAATCGCTTCCTCTTGAGATAAAGCTAATACTTTCTGTGCTCTTTCTGTAAATCTTCCAAACATCATAGAAATCGCCTCCTACTTGCGCTTAGTTTTTTTCAATACGTAATCGCTCACGGATTAAGGTTGCTCTTCGATAATCTCTTTCTTCTGGCCCTAAAGGTCCTCCCGCATATTGTTGTAAAATGCCTGGTTGTGTAAGAACCATTAGCTCAGTCAAAATATTTCTCGATATACCTTTTATATATCCTAAATCAATACCAAGTCGTAAATCTGATAAGCAATTGGCTGCTTCCGCAGATTGAATTAAACGACTGTTAGCTAGTATGCCATAAGAGCGATAAACTTTATCTTCAAGCTCAATACTTGAATTTTGTACAATTAATTCTCTAGCCATCTTTTCTTGCTGTATGATTTGTTGAATGACACTCTTTAAATCTGCAATAATATCTTCTTCAGATTTTCCTAGTGTCATTTGGTTTGACACTTGAAATATATTACCTAACGCTTCGCTACCTTCACCGTATATTCCTCTTACTACTAACCCTAATTTTTGAATTACTTGTATAATACGGCTAATTCTTTTCGTTAAAACGAGCCCCGGTAAATGGATCATTACGGAAGCCCTCAATCCTGTACCAACGTTAGTAGGGCAGCTTGTAATATATCCAAGTGATTCATCAAAAGCATATTCAACCTCTTTCTCAATCCAATTATCTATTTGATTGGCACTTTGAAGGGCCTCTGATAACTGCAATCCTGAAAATAAGCACTGAATCCGAATATGGTCTTCTTCATTCAGCATAACACTAATATGTTCGTTTTCTGACAATAGACATGCTCCATATTCTGTTCCTGCAAGGTTGGGACTAATTAAATGCTTTTCAACTAATACTCTCCTTTGAAGAGGCGTTAATTCATTCATTTTTAATAGCTCAAACTCTCCAAAAGGTTCTACTGTTTTATTTATAAATTCCTTTTTAAATAATTCTTGAATCTGTTTAGCTTCTTCTTCGTTTTGCATAGTAGAGAATTGATATTTTTTAAAATTACGAGCCAAACGAATTCGACTACTTAAAACAATATCAGAATCAGGGCCATCCCCCTTCATCCATGGACTAATCGCTTCATTCATAATTTTGTCCAGTGACATAGGACTATTCCCCCTCTCTATGCTCACTAAGCTGAGTTTCAAGGTTTCTAATTTTATCCCTTACTTCAGCAGCTTTCTCAAATTCCTCTTTCTGTACGTATTGTTTCAGAATGAGTTTTAGTTCATCTAATTCTTTCTTTAAGTGAATATTTCCTTCTATACGCTTCGGAATTTTTCCACAATGATCTGTGTGCCCGCCGTGAAGACGTTTTAATAACGGCTTTAAATGTTCTTTAAATGTATCGTAACAAGAAGCACATCCAAAGCGTCCTACCTTTGTAAGTTGCTCATATGTCATTTTACAATTTGGACATCTCAATATACTTGTGTCCGAAAATCCGCTTTTTTCTTCAAACATTGTTGATTCACCGTGTAATAACCCAGCAAATAAATCATGGAATGAAAAGTTAGACTGCGATGATTGAAAGAAAGACGTATAGCCACTTTGTTCTGCACATTGCTCACAAAGATGAACTTCCGCCTTCTTTTCGTTAATTACTTTTGTATAATGTAAAGTTGCTGGTCTTATATTACAGTTTTGACAAGTCATCACTATCCCCACCTTTACAACAGGAACGATCTATCTCATAGTACTTTTCATACATTACTAGACTGTTCACTTTCCTTTATTCGTTTACATAAAAGTGCGTGTTCTTTTTTCAAAACTTCTACAATATTTAACTGCCTTATCTTTTAGTTATTATTCTTTTACAAAAGCTGTATTTATTTATATTTCAGTGTTCTTAACATTGCGCATAATATTCGAGCCCTAAGTTCATCTCGAGAAGGAACATCCATTGATAATACAGAACGATCTAGTACGCTTAACATAAGTTTAGCTTCACGATTCGTTATGATTCCCTCTTCTATTAAACGTATAATCATACTCTCTGCATTTCCTTGCGCAACGCTATGATCAATCATATGAAGCATTTGATCAATAATGTCTATATCATCATGCAGTTTGACTTTTATAATGCGAATGTAACCTCCTCCACCACGTTTACTTTCTACTACAAATCCTCTTTCTAACGTAAAACGGGTATTGATTACATAATTGATTTGAGATGGTACGCACTCGAATCGATCCGCAATCTCATTTCTCTTGATTTCAATCACATTATTATTACTTAAGTCAATAACTTGCTTTAGATATTGCTCAATGATATCAGATATATTTCTCATTTATCCGCCACCTTTATTGACTTTGACTATCTTTGACTTTAATTATATACGTATTAATAAAATTTGCAACTCTTTTGCTTATTTACTATCCTAGCCACATTCCCCTGTATTTAATCAAAATAATAATGATTTAAATACATTTTTTATTACTATGGATTATAAAAGAAAACACGAAAAAACACGAGTCATTTGACTCGTGTTTAGTTGCTTGGCGACGTCCTACTCTCACAGGGACAAGGTCCCAACTACAATCGGCGCTAGAGAGCTTAACTTCCGTGTTCGGTATGGGAACGGGTGTGACCTCTCTGCCATCATCACCAAACTATG
>NZ_JBXUNO010000010.1:0-48417 GCF_057197025.1 Bacillus sp. LSHTCR4
CGAACACGGAAGTTAAGCTCTCTAGCGCCGATGGTAGTTGGGACCTTGTCCCTGTGAGAGTAGGACGTCGCCAAGCAGCTAAAAACACAAGTCTTTTGACTTGTGTTTTTTTGTGTTTTCAAACAGTATGCAAAAAAGAAGTAATGGTAATACAAACACGTTGCCCAAGGATGAATCATATTATATAAGAGATGGATGTATATTTTTCTGTAAATTGTTAAGGAATAGAAGTATAAAATATGTCCATTTAAATAGGGAGGGAAAGATATGAAATCACAAAACGAAGTTTGTATTGTTTGTGAGACAGAAAGAAAAGAAGGGATATATGTTTATAATAATTTAATATGTTATGAATGTGAAAAGGACATGGTGAATACGGAAACAAATGATCCGAAGTATATATATTATTTAAAACAGCTTCGGAAATTAGAAGTATCATATTTTTAAATAGGCATATGCCTATTATTTTTTTTGTTCTGTATAATAGATAAAGAATGAAATAATAAGGAAGAGATATAGATGAATCAAAATCGCATACCTTTATATGAAGCATTAATAGAGTTTAAAGAAAGAAGGCCGTTATCCTTTCATGTCCCAGGTCATAAAAATGGTTTAAACTTCCCTCAGGAGGCAGTAGGAGAGTTTAAAGATATACTATCTATCGATGTAACTGAGTTGTCAGGATTAGATGATTTACATAGTCCGTTTGAATGTATAGATGAGGCACAACAATTATTAGCTGATGTATATGGAGTGAACAAAAGTTATTTTTTAATTAATGGTTCAACAGTTGGGAATCTAGCAATGATTTTGTCTTGTTGTGGGGAACATGATATTGTTCTTGTACAAAGAAATTGTCATAAATCAATTATTAATGGTTTAAAGTTAGCGGGAGCAAATCCTATTTTTTTAGATCCATGGATTGATGAGGCTTATAACGTACCAGTGGGAATTCATGATGAGATTATTAAGGAAGCAATTGAAAAATATCCGAATGCGAAAGCACTCATTTTAACGCATCCTAATTATTATGGTATGGGTATGGATTTAGAGGCAAGCATCGCTTATGCACATGCACATAAAATTCCTGTGTTAGTAGATGAAGCACATGGAGCTCATTTTTGTTTAGGTGGGGAATTTCCAAAGTCAGCGTTAGCATATGGTGCAGATATTGTAGTTCATTCTGCGCATAAAACATTACCCGCAATGACGATGGGGTCCTATTTACATATAAATAGTCGCTTAGTGAAAGAAGAAAAAGTTTCCACTTATTTAAGTATGCTACAATCTAGTAGTCCATCGTATCCAATTATGACTTCTCTTGATGTTGCACGCTTTACGATAGCACGTATAAAAGAAAAGGGACATGATGAAATTGTCGAGTTTTTACGGGAATTTAAAGAAGAATTGAGTGCTATTCCACAAATAGCTATTTTACAATATCCATTACAAGACGAGCTAAAGGTTACCGTACAGACGCGTTGTCAATTATCAGGATACGAATTACAGTCTGTATTTGAAAAGGTCGGTATATATACAGAAATGGCAGATCCATATAATGTCCTATTTATTTTGCCTTTGCAAGTAAATAAGACATATATGAAGGCTATAGAGATGATCCGAGTGGCATTGCAATATTATGAGATAAAAGACAAGACGGAATCTATTCGTTATACTTATAAAGGAGAAATTTCTCCTTTACCGTATACATATAAACAACTGGAAGAATACGAAACAAAAGTAGTATTTGTAGAAGAAGCAGTTGGAATGGTAGCGGCTGAAATGGTAATTCCGTATCCACCTGGTATTCCATTGATTATGTATGGGGAAAGAATTACTTCAGAACATAAAGAGCAAATTATGTATTTAGAAAAAGCAGGCGCTCGTTTTCAAGGCAGCACGAAATATATGAAAGTGTATGATATAGAAAGTAGGTTTTAGAATGAAGGGATTATTTGTAACAATTGAAGGTCCAGAAGGTTCGGGTAAAACAACGTTAATTCAAAGTTTATTGCCATATTTTGAACAAAAGGAACAAAAAGTAATGGCGACGAGAGAACCAGGTGGTATTGCAATTTCTGAGGATATTAGAACGATTTTGCATAAACAAGAATATACGATGATGGAAGCACGTACAGAGGCACTGTTATATGCTGCTGCACGTAGACAGCATTTAGTAGAAAAAGTTATGCCGGCACTTAATGAGGATTACCTTGTATTATGTGATCGTTTTATAGATAGCTCTTTAGCGTATCAAGGATATGCAAGAGGATTAGGTATGGATAAAGTATTTGAAATAAATCGTTTCGCAACAGAGGACTGTATGCCTAGTTTAACAATTTACTTAGATATTGAGCCAGAGATTGGCTTAGCTCGAATTGCAAAAGATGCAGGACGTGAAGTGAATCGGTTAGATATGGAAGATATCTCTTTCCATAAACGTGTGCGTGAAGGATATTTACAAGTTGTAGAACGTTTCTCGGATCGTATTGTATTGGTAAATGCTGATCAACCAATGGAAAAACTTATAGAAGAAGTTATTCAGGTTATAGAAGATAAATTGTTATAATAGAAGGAAAGAATGAAATAAGTGAGGTATGCATTATGATGAAGACGTGGGAGCAGCTTTCTGCTATACAACCCATCGGTGTAAAAATGTTGATGAATAGCATCGCAAAAGAGCGTATATCCCACGCTTACTTGTTAGAGGGAGGGAAAGGTACAGGAAAGTTTGCGACGGCAATTCAAATGGCAAAGAGTTTCCTCTGTTCTCAGCGGAATGGGGTAGAGCCTTGTCATGTATGTACAAATTGTAAGCGAATTGATTCAGGTAACCACCCAAACTTACATATTGTAAAACCAGACGGATTATCTATTAAGAAGCAACAAATTCATGATTTACAAGAAGAGTTTTCAAAAACAGGATTAGAAGCAAATAAAAAAGTATATATTATTGAGCACGCAGACCGTATGACAGCAAATGCGGCGAATACACTCTTGAAATTTTTAGAAGAACCAAGTAGTGATACAACAGCTATTTTACTTACTGAACAAAGTCATCAAATTTTAAATACGATTTTATCTCGCTGTCAAGTTGTTACATTTAGACCATTACCTACGGAATCTTTAATTAGAAGATTACAGGATGAAGGTATTACGGCATCTTTATCGACACTTGCTGCACAACTCACAAATAGTTTTGATGAAGCTTTAGCTTTATGTAATGATGAATGGTTTGCACAAGCACGAGCTTTAGTGATAAAATTATGTGAAGCGCTCGAAAAAGATAAAGCCTCTATTTTTTTTGTACAAGAAAAATGGGGAAAGCACTTTGGAGAGAAAGAACAATTACAGCAAGGTTTAGATATGTTACTCCTTATTTATAAGGATTTATTATATGTTCAACTTGGAGAAGAAGATCGTCTTGTTTTTCGTGAGCAGAAAGAGATGTTTGAATCTTTCTCCTATGCTCAGAAGCGCATTGTATCAGCTCTCTTTAATATATTAGAGGCAAAAAATAGAATCAACGCTAATGTAAATGCGCAGCTTGTGTTCGAACAGTTAGTGTTGCGGTTGCAGGAGGGATGACCGTTTTGTATGATGTAGTAGGTGTTCGCTTTAAGAAGGCCGGAAAGGTATATTACTTTGATCCGAATCAGTTTGATATCTCTGAAAATGAGTTTGTAATTGTAGAAACTGTAAGGGGTATTGAGTACGGAAAAGTAGTTATTACCAAAAAGCAAGTTGATGAGAACGACGTTGTATTACCGCTAAAAAAGGTTATTCGTATTGCAAATGAAAATGATCGTACTATTGTTGAAGAGAACAAACATGCTGCGAAAGAAGCATATCAAGTTTGTCAGCAAAAGGTAGTAGAGCATAATCTTGATATGAAACTTGTAGATGTAGAGTATACGTTCGATCGCAATAAGATTATTTTCTACTTTACTGCGGATGGTCGGATTGATTTCCGCGAACTGGTGAAGGACTTAGCGGCAATTTTTAGGACAAGAATTGAACTAAGACAAATTGGTGTTCGTGATGAAGCGAAGATGCTTGGTGGTATTGGTCCGTGTGGTCGTATGCTTTGTTGTTCTACTTTTTTAGGTGATTTTGAACCGGTATCTATTAAGATGGCAAAGGATCAAAATTTATCATTAAATCCTGCAAAAATCTCTGGTTTATGTGGTCGTTTAATGTGTTGCTTAAAATATGAGAATGATGAATATGAGGCAGCAAAGGAACAACTTCCTGATTTAGATCAACGTATACAAACCCCGCATGGTACTGGCCGTGTTATCGGATTAAATATTTTAGAAAGATTAATTCAAGTGGAACTAGTAGACAAGGAACGGATAGTAGAATATACGTTAGATGAGTTAGTGAATAAAGGGGTCGTTTCGAGTCAAACCACAGATTAATGAGGTGGGTGCTTGTGGAGAAAAAAGATATTTTTGCATCGGTTTCTAGTATGGAGGAGCAAATTGGACATTTATACAAACAGTTGGGAGAATTAAAACAACATCTTGCAGAGTTGTTGGAAGAAAACCAACATATAAAAATGGAAAATGAAAATTTGCGACACCGTTTTGAAGAAGTGCAGATTAAAGAAAAACAAAAAACTCAAAAACGTAAAGAAGTGAAGCCGAAGACAGCTGATATTGGTGAAGGCTATGATAATTTAGCAAGACTATATCAAGAAGGTTTTCATATTTGTAATCTGCATTATGGAAGTGTACGTAAAGAGGGAGATTGTTTATTCTGCCTGTCATTTTTAAATAAAAAGTGAAATTACCTTTCCAATAATAATTGGAAAGGTAATTTTTTATACATGAGAGTAGAATCAAATATGTTTTTTATTAGTAGAAGATGAAATAGGGTAGGTTAAGGGTAAGAAAAGGAGTAATATATGAAATTATATGAAGACGAACGTTTAGATTACTTATTAGCGCAAGATATGAAGATCGTACAAAGCCCATCAGTATTTAATTTCTCATTAGACGCTGTTTTACTTGCAGACTTTGCTTGGGTACCAATTCAAAAAGGTAATTTACTTGATTTGTGTACAGGTAATGCAGTTGTACCCCTTCTATTAAGTACAAGAACGAAAGGGAATATTACTGGTGTGGAGATTCAAGAACGCTTATATGATATGGGAATAAGAAGTGTTCAATACAATAAGTTGGAGGAAAGAATTCACTTAATACACGGGGATTTGAAAGATATGCCGGAGACACTCGGACGTCATCAATATGATGTTGTCACATGTAATCCGCCTTATTTTCAAACACCTGCAACGTCTGAGAAAAATATAAATGAACATTTAGCGATAGCTCGTCATGAAATTATGTGTACATTAGAGGATGTTGTATGTGCAAGTAGTCAGCTAGTAAAGCAAGGCGGGAAAGTAGCATTTGTACATCGTCCAGGTCGTTTACTAGATATTGTTACATTAATGCGTAAATACAAAATTGAACCAAAGCGTGTACGATTTGTTTATCCCAAGGCAGGGAAAGAAGCGAATACGTTGTTAATTGAAGGAATTAAGGACGGAAACGCAGATTTAAAAATATTGCCACCTCTTTTTGTGTATGAAGAAAATAATGAATATACAAAGGAGATTCGTTCAATTTTATATGGAGAAGAATAAGCATTGTTTTTATGTAGTAGAGTGCTCTGACGGAAGTTATTATGCTGGATATACAAATCATATAGAGAAGCGGATTCAGACACATAATAGTGGAAAGGGAGCTAGGTATACGCGTGCTAGACTTCCTGTTGTTTTAAAATATGTAGAGTTTCATGAAGATAAGCGTACAGCTATGCAAGCAGAGTATCATTTTAAGCAATTAAATAGAAAACAAAAAGAAGAATATATGCAAAAAGGAGAACGCTATGTGGCAACAAAAAAGCTTTCAACAAAATGAAAAGGGAGTTTTATATTTAGTACCAACTCCTATTGGGAATTTAGAAGATATGACATTTCGTGCAATCCGAATTTTAAAAGAAGCTGATTTAATTGCTGCTGAAGATACGAGACAAACGAAAAAACTTTGTAATTATTTCGAAATTGAAACACCTGTTATGAGTTACCATGAGCATAATAAGGAAGTAAGTGGGAAGAAAATATTAGAGAAGTTAGACGAAGGAAAGACTGTAGCACTTGTTAGTGATGCTGGTATGCCGTGTATTTCCGATCCAGGTTACGATATTGTTGTAGAGGCTGTAGCGGAACAGTATCATGTTATCCCGCTTCCTGGGGCAAATGCAGCCCTTACAGCGTTAATTGCGTCAGGCCTTGAAACAAAACAGTTTTATTTCTATGGATTTTTACAAAGAAATAAAAAAGAAAGAAAAATGGAGTTAGAGAAGCTTCGTTATGTACAAACTACAATGATGTTTTATGAAGCGCCTCACCGCCTGGATGATACTTTAATCTCGATGCAAGAAGTGTTGGGAAATAGAGAAATTGTATTATGTCGAGAGTTAACGAAAAAATTTGAGGAATTTATTCGTGGAACAGTCGAGGAAGCAATTGAGTGGACGAAACAAAACGAAGTTCGTGGCGAGTTTTGTATTTTAGTAGCTGGTTCAACGGAAGAACCTGCCCCAGAAGAACAATGGTGGGAATCTATTTCGGTATATGATCATATTGAACATTATATAAACGAAAAAGGTATGAATTCAAAAGAGGCGATAAAAACAGTCGCTAAAGATCGAGATTTGTCGAAACGCGACGTATATCAAATCTATCATGTCGATAAAAAATAAGCTTCTCATAATTGAGAAGCTTATTTTGCTGTTTCGATATAATCTTGAAGTTCGTTTAAGATTTGCTCAGCGCCTTCTTTGCTTAAGATAATTTTACCTTCAGCTAAAGATAGGTTACCATCAGATACTTCACCTGTTACTTGGCAAGTCATGTTTGGCTTATATTTTTTTAAGATGATTTTCTCGTCATCAACGTAGATTTCAAGAGCATCCTTTTCTGCAATACCTAAAGTACGGCGTAATTCGATTGGAATTACTACACGACCTAATTCATCAACTTTACGAACGATACCAGTAGATTTCATAATTCTTTTCCTCCTAAAGAAATAGTTTATAAGTTTCGAGTCTATTTTTAGATTCGTCATTTTTCGACAAAATACCCTATGGACATATGATACCAATCATTTACATTTCCGTCAATTCTTTAATTCTATATTTTTTAAAAAGATTTATAGATTTCTTACTTCTTATATATAATAGAATGGGAGTAATTTCTACTATTATTTCACTTTATTTTCAGAAAAATTTTTAAATTGTAAGTAGAGATTGTATATTTTTTTGAAATATGAGTAATAGATGATAAATATACTAATCATTAACTCGTTTTTATCACGCATTAACAAGCAATAAGATTCTAAATTTAAAGTTCGGCCGGAGCAAAGAAGTTAAGTGGGAGTCGGGCTGCGCGTAAAAGCCCAATTGGTGCGGGCTAATAATCCGCGGGAGGGAACAAAACCCCGACAGATTAAAGTTTCACTTTATATATAAGTTTTTGATATACTATTTATAAATACATATGAGGTTATCCGGGAGGTCCAAAACAATGACAGAGGAAAACAAATCCTTTTATATTACTACCCCAATTTATTATCCAAGTGGAAAATTACACATTGGACATGCTTATACAACAGTAGCAGGAGATGCGATGGCACGATATAAGCGTATGCAAGGATATAATGTTCATTATTTAACAGGAACTGATGAGCATGGACAGAAGATCCAAAAGAAAGCAGAAGAATTAAACGTTACACCACAAGCATATGTGGATAACATCGTTGCAGGAATTAAAGAGCTTTGGGAGAAAATGGATATCTCTTATGATGATTTTATTCGTACAACGGAAGATCGTCATAAAGATGTTGTTGAAAAAATCTTCAAGCAACTAGTAGATCAAGGTGATATTTATCTTGATGAATATGAAGGTTGGTATTCTGTACAAGATGAGACATTCTATACGGAGCATCAATTAGTAGATCCAATTATGGAAGGTGACAAAGTAGTTGGAGGAAAAAGTCCAGATAGTGGTCATGATGTAGAACTTGTTCGTGAAGAATCGTATTTCTTTAGAATGGGTAAATATGTTGACAGATTATTAAAATTCTACGAAGATAATCCACATTTCATTCAGCCAGAGTCTCGTAAGAATGAAATGATTAATAACTTTATTAAACCAGGATTAGAAGATTTAGCAGTTTCTCGTACTTCATTTGACTGGGGCGTTCGTGTTCCAGGTAATCCGAAACACGTTATTTACGTATGGGTTGACGCATTATCTAACTACATTACAGCATTAGGTTATGGAACAGAAAATGAAGAGATGTATAAGAAGTTCTGGCCAGCAGATGTGCATTTAGTTGGAAAAGAAATTGTTCGTTTCCATACAATTTATTGGCCAATCATTTTAATGGCATTAGATTTACCTCTTCCGAAAAAAGTCTTTGCTCACGGTTGGATTTTAATGAAGGATGGAAAGATGAGTAAGTCAAAAGGAAACGTAGTAGATCCAGTTACATTAATCGATCGTTATGGATTAGATGCATTACGTTATTACTTACTTCGTGAAGTTCCATTTGGATCTGATGGCGTATTTACACCAGAAGGATTTGTGGAGCGTATTAATTTCGATTTAGCAAATGACTTAGGTAACTTATTAAATCGTACAGTAGCTATGATTGATAAGTACTTTAACGGAGAAATCCCTGCATTTAAAGCAAATGTAACGGAGTTTGATGAAACGTTAGTGACGTTTGCAAAAGATACATTGAAAAAAGTGGAAGAAGCAATGGAGAATATGGAATTCTCTGTAGCTCTAAGCTCAATTTGGCAATTGGTTAGCCGTACGAATAAATATATTGATGAAACACAACCATGGGTATTAGCGAAAGATGAGAATGATCGTGAAAAGTTAGCTTCTGTAATGGCTCACTTAGCAGAAGTACTTCGTCAAACAGGTATTATGCTTATGCCATTCTTAACAGTAGCACCAAACAAGATGTTTGCTCAGCTTGGCCTTACTGATGAAGCGCAGAAATCTTGGGAAAGCCTATCTACAATCGGCTGTATTCCAGCTGGAACAAAAGTAGAAAAAGGAAACCCAATTTTCCCTCGTTTAGAAATGGAAGTAGAGGTAGAGTACATTAAAGAACAAATGAAAGCCTCTGCTCCTAAAGTAGAAGAGAAAAAACAAGAAGAACCGAAGGCAGAAGAAATTACAATTGATGATTTCTTTAAAGTAGAATTACGCGTAGCTGAAGTACTATCTGCTGAACCTGTGAAAAAGGCAGATAAGTTGTTAAAAATCCAACTAGACTTAGGCACAGAAAAGCGTCAAGTTGTCTCTGGAATTGCAAAATTCTATTCGCCAGAAGACCTAAAAGGTAAAAAGGTTATTTGTGTAACAAACTTAAAACCTGTAAAATTACGCGGTGAATTATCACAAGGTATGATTTTAGCGGGTGAAGAGAATGGCGTATTGTCATTAGCATCAATTGACCAAAATCTACCGAATGGTACAAAAATTAAGTAATTAAGACAAGAAAAGAGATGTTTCACGTGTAACATGTGTGAAGCGTCTTTTTTCTTTTTACACTCTCAATTTTTGCATTAAGATTGTAGTATTGTTATCGTTAAGTTATAGAAGAGCTTATTTGCGTAGAATAAATTGGATTTCAATATAAAAGGAGTTTTGTATTATGTTGTTTGATACACATTCACATTTGAATGCAGAGCAATTTGAAGAAGACTTGCAAGAAGTTATTGCCCGAATGAAAGAAGCGGGGGTTACTTATACAGTTGTTGTTGGTTTTGATGAAGTAACGATAAAAAAGGCGATTGAATTAGCTGAAGCCTATGATTTTATTTATGCCGCGGTTGGATGGCACCCAGTTGATGCAATCGACATGACAGAAGAGCATTTAGCTTGGTTAGAAGAACTTGCTTCTCATCCTAAAGTCGTTGCACTTGGAGAAATGGGCTTAGATTACCATTGGGATAAGTCTCCAAAAGAAATACAGAAAGAAGTATTCCGTAAACAAATTGCATTAGCGAAAAAAGTAAAATTGCCGATTATTATACATAACCGCGATGCAACCCAAGATATTGTTGATATTCTAGAAGAAGAGAATGCAGCTGAAGTAGGAGGCATTATGCATTGCTTTAGCGGCAGTGTAGAGGTAGCAGAGCGATGTGTTGATATGAACTTTTTAATTTCGTTAGGTGGACCAGTTACATTTAAAAACGCTAAGAAACCGAAAGAAGTTGCTACGGAGATTCCATTAGAGAAATTGTTAATAGAGACGGATTGTCCGTATTTAACACCACATCCATTTCGAGGAAAACGAAATGAACCGAGTTATGTAAAACTCGTAGCAGAAGAAATTGCAAACTTAAAAGGAATTTCTTATGAAGAAGTAGCGGAAATAACAACAAAAAATGCAAAAGCTTTATTTGGTGTTGAATAAAAGAGTGGGGGGACCCATTCTTTTTTTGTTTTTGCAAAAAAATAGCAAGAGTGACAGAGAAGATAAGGGCGAATGAGTAAGTGTTACAATAAGGAGAGAGAACAAAGTTTTGGACATTCTATTTTTTAAAATGTAAGAATGGGGAAAATAATAATGGAAAAGTCGTCAGTTTTTTGTTTTACTAAGTAGAGACGAAACGAGTGTGGAGGCAAGCATGAAAATTAAAGAGATTATCGTTGTAGAAGGTAAAGATGATACAGTTGCGATTAAGCGTGCTGTTGATGCGGATACAATTGAAACGAACGGTTCAGCAATCGGTGATCATGTTATTGAACAAGTTAAATTAGCGCTGCAAAAACGAGGCGTTATTATTTTCACAGATCCGGATTATCCTGGAGAGCGTATTCGAAAAATTATTTCTGATAAGGTGCCTGGATGTAAACATGCTTTTTTACCGAAGGAAGAAGCACTTGCTAAGAGGAAAAAAGGTGTCGGAATTGAACATGCTTCTAATGAATCAATTCGCCGTGCTTTAGAGAATATACATGAAGAAATGGAAGCTTACACAAGTGAAATCAGTTGGAGCGATTTAGTCGATGCAGGTTTAGTGGGCGGAGAAATGGCAAAGAGTCGCAGAGAAAGAATGGGTAAGCTATTAAAGATTGGTTATACAAATGCAAAACAGTTACATAAACGTTTACAAATGTTTCAAGTTTCAAAAGAATCATTTGCAGAAGCTTATAAGCAAGTCATACAGGAGGAAAGAAAATGAAGGATATCGCAACGCCAAATCGTACGAAAGACATTGTTGAGAAGTATGGATTTTCATTCAAAAAAAGTTTAGGCCAAAATTTTTTAATTGATACGAATGTATTAAATCGTATCGTTGATCACGCTGAAATTGGTTCAGAAAGTGGTGCAATTGAAATTGGACCAGGTATCGGTGCATTAACAGAACAATTAGCGAAGCGTGCTAAAAAAGTGGTGGCTTTTGAAATTGATCAAAGGTTATTACCGATTTTAGATGAGACGTTAGCTCCATATGGCAACGTTACAGTTATCAATAAAGATGTACTAAAGGCAGATGTACATGAGGTGTTTAGTGAGCAATTTGAAGAAGGGCAAGATGTAATGGTAGTAGCTAACTTACCATACTATATTACAACGCCAATTTTATTTAAATTGCTGGAAGAGAAATTACCGGTTCGTGGATTCGTTGTTATGATGCAAAAAGAAGTTGGGGATCGTTTAGCGGCTAAACCTGGAACGAAAGAGTATGGTTCTTTATCCATTGCTATTCAGTATTATACAGAGGTAGAAACAGTTATGACTGTACCGCGTACAGTGTTTGTGCCACAACCAAATGTTGATTCTGCAATTATTCGCCTCCTAAAGCGTCCTAAACCAGTGGTAGAAGTAACAGATGAGACATTCTTCTTTGAAGTAGTACGAGCAAGTTTTGCGCAGCGTCGTAAAACTTTAATGAATAATTTATCAAATAATTTAAATGGTTTCCCGAAAGATAAAGAGCTGTTGGATCGGATTTTAACAGAGGTAGGAATTGATCCAAAACGAAGAGGAGAAACGTTATCTATCGAAGAGTTTGCGACATTAAGTAATGCATTAGTTCTTCATAAGTTATCATAAGAGTACAAAAGGGACAGTTCAATTTGAACTGTCCCTTTTGTCACCATTCTCCTCCTAAATTCATACTTTAAAAACAGGTAAGATGGCCTAACGAGTTTGGAGGTAGGAGAATGGTTTTACATGTTGGAGAATTAGTGGAACGATATTCTCATAATAGGGATATCCTTTTTCGTATTATAGAAATAAAAGGCGAGATAGCTATATTGTTTGGAGAGGAAATTAGATTAGTGGCAGATGCGCCACTTGAAGATTTAATTAGTATAGATCAACGAGAACATAAAAAGAGAGCGAAGCGTGAGCAAGAAACAATGGAGCGCACGTATCGTTTGTTTCAACAAGATTACGTATTAATGAAACAAAGGCATGAACACACTTCAACTGGTGGATATACAAGTGAAGTGAATTATTTTCAAATGCCAGGGCGTGTATTGCACATAGATGGAGACCCGTTATATTTGCGCAAGTGTCTAGATTTATATAATAAAATTGGTGTTCCTGTACAAGGTATTCATTGTAAAGAGACGGAGATGCATGAAAAGGTAGTAGATTTAATAGACCATTTTCGCCCGGACATTTTAGTTATTACAGGGCACGATGCGTATACAAAATCAAAAGGTGTAAAGGGAGATTTAGCAGCATACAGGCATTCAAGGCATTTTGTACAGGCTGTTCGAGAAGTGAGAAAAAAATATCCATCATTGGATCAACTCGTTATTTTTGCTGGGGCATGTCAATCACACTTTGAAGCATTAATTCGAGCAGGCGCTAATTTTGCTAGTTCCCCATCTAGAATTAATATTCACGCACTAGACCCTGTATATGTGGTTGGTAAAATTAGTTTTACGTCATTTATGGAAAGGGTTAATGTATGGGATGTTGTACGTAATACAATTACTGGTGAAAAGGGACTTGGCGGGATTGAGACAAGGGGGATTTTACGAACTGGATTACCTTTTCAACATTATGAAGAATAAGCAAGGTACATATGTATCTTGCTTTTTTGTATGGAGAGGATTTAAATCAGTTTGGATAAAAAGAGACAAGAACGCACAGACTACATAATGATACTTTTACAATATAGTATTTCTTCTATCTATTCGAACGCATGATGCTTTTATAATGATATTGTCTGTGAGTTGCGGTTAATAATTGGGATAGATATATCGTGTTTTAAGTGTTCAATCTAAATTACAGCGAGGTGTAACGAAGTATATGTCAAAACGTTTAGATGAAATTAAAAGCGAATTAGATCACCATCTTGGACAGAGACTGATGTTAAAGGCGAACAGTGGGAGAAGAAAAACTGTAGAACAATCAGGTGTACTTGCAGAAACGTACCGTTCTGTTTTTGTTGTACAACTGGATCAACAAGAAGATGCGTTGCAACGTGTATCGTATAGCTATGCGGATGTTTTAACAGAGACAGTAGAGTTAACATTTTATGGTGAACCTCATAATGAAGTGATTTTATAATTCATGTATCGTTACATATATTCCCACAAATGAAAAGCTATATTATTTTGCATACTAATTATACCGTAGCAAAATAAGGAGGGACTCTGCATTGAGTAGACGAAGAGGTGTCATGTCAAATCAATTTAAAGAAGAGCTTGCAAAAGAGCTAGGCTTTTATGATGTTGTTCAGAAAGAAGGATGGGGCGGAATTCGTGCGAAAGATGCTGGTAACATGGTGAAACGTGCTATAGAAATTGCAGAACAGCAATTAATGAAACAAAACCAGTAGTTGTAAGATACTTTCTATGCTACGGTAGCCGAGGAGTGATTCCTCGGCTTTTTGTACTATAAAAGGTGCCATCATTTTACATAAGTAGTTTCATTCTGAATGCTTTTCGTTATAATTAGGGAAGTGTCATCGTCTTACTATAAATTTATGGTAAAATAAACGATAAAAGATTGAGTACATAGAGTGGGTGAATAGATTGAAGCTACTAGTGAAAGCACCAGCAAAGATTAATCTGTCGTTAGATGTACTGGGAAAAAGACAAGACGGATATCATGAAGTGAAAATGATTATGACAACAATTGATTTAGCGGATCGTTTAGAACTAATGGAATTAGCAGAAGACCGTATTGAAATTTTATCCCATAATCGGTATGTCCCAGACGACCAAAGAAATCTGGCTTATCAAGCAGCGAAATTATTAAAAGAGAAGTTTAATGTGAAAAAAGGTGTATCTATTACTATTGAAAAAACGATTCCAGTAGCAGCTGGATTAGCGGGTGGAAGTAGTGATGCAGCAGCGACATTACGTGGTCTTAATAAATTATGGAATTTAGGGCTTACAATTGATCAGTTAGCAGAGCTTGGCGCAGAAATTGGGTCAGATGTATCGTTTTGCGTATATGGTGGGACAGCAATTGCCACTGGAAGAGGAGAACAGATTGAGCACATAAAAACTCCACCTTCTTGTTGGGTTATTTTAGCAAAACCCCATATTGGTGTATCTACTGCTGATGTATATGGAAATTTAAAGTTAAATCGCGTTACACATCCAAATGTAGATAAAATGGTGGATGTCATAAATGCTGGAGACTACAAAGGGATTTGTGATACTGTTGGTAACGTTTTAGAAGATGTAACGTTTGCGATGCATCCTGAAGTTGCACGTATTAAGGCACAGATGAAGCGATTTGGGGCAGATGCTGTATTAATGAGTGGAAGTGGTCCAACCGTATTTGGTCTGGTGCACCATGATTCGCGAATGCATCGTATATATAACGGATTAAAAGGATTTTGTGAACAAGTATACGCAGTACGTTTATTAGGAGAGCGAGAAACGCTTGAATAAAGACGTATAATACGTTATGATTTGTTTAGAATATTCGTGATTTGAGGTGAGAGTATGAAAATTAGACGAAGTACAAGATTAGTCGATATGACTTATTATTTGTTACAAAACCCTCGTCAGCTAGTTTCTCTCACTTTTTTTGCTGAAAGGTATCAATCAGCTAAGTCTTCTATTAGTGAAGATTTAGTTATTATTAAGCAAACGTTTGAACAACAAGGGGTCGGCACATTGCAAACGATACCAGGAGCAGCAGGAGGAGTGAAATATATACCATATATAAGTGAAGAAGAGGCAGATCTAATTATTGGTGAGCTGTGTAGCTTATTTGAAAATCCAGATCGTATTTTGCCTGGTGGTTACTTATATATGACAGATCTTTTAAGTAATCCTCGTCATATTAATGGCGCAGGTCGTTTGTTTGCTTCTGTTTTTGCTAGGCAACCAATTGATGCAGTTATGACGGTGGCAACGAAGGGGATTCCACTTGCATATGCAGTGGCGAACTATTTAGATGTACCGGTAGTGATTGCAAGAAAAGATAATAAGGTAACAGAAGGACCCACTGTTAGTATTAACTATGTATCAGGTTCTTCTAAGCGAATTCAAACAATGACGTTAGCAAAGCGTAGCCTTCCAGAAGGATCAAATGTTTTAATTATTGATGACTTCATGAAAGCTGGCGGAACAATTCAAGGTATGATGAGTATGTTAGAAGAGTTTAAGGCTAATCTTGTTGGTATTGGTGTATTAGTAGAGTCTACGGATATTGAAGAAAGACTAATTAATAACTTTGTATCATTGATTCGTCTATCAGAAGTTGATGTGAAAGAAAAAGCGATTCAAGTGGAAAAGGGAAATTATTCACTGGCACCATTTGATGAAGGGCTCGTAGAGGCTGAGTAAAAAGATAAAGCAAATAGCTTTATCTTTTTTTATTCTATTTATAAATTATAAAATAGATGGACAAACTGCTTTTCGTGCACTATTTTTAAAGAGTAAAAATAAATAATAAAAGGGTGAAAAGTATGAAAGTTATTCAAACAAACAATGCACCACAAGCAATTGGACCGTATTCACAAGGGATTATTGTAAATAATATGTTTTACAGTTCAGGACAAATTCCGTTAACTGCAAGTGGAGAGCTTGTAGCAGGAGACGTAACAGTACAAACAGAGCAAGTATTTCAAAATTTACAAGCAGTATTAGAAGAAGCAGGTGCTTCATTTGATACGGTAGTAAAAACAACAGTATTCTTAAAAGATATGGATGATTTTAATGCTGTTAATGAAGTATATGGATCGTATTTCTCTGCTCATAAGCCAGCTCGTTCTTGTGTACAAGTAGCAAAATTACCGAAAGATGTTTCAGTTGAAATCGAAGTAATTGCCCTAGTTAAGTAATTCTTTGTAAGCGATAACCTCCAATAATCTCTATATTCAATTACAATAAAAATTTTTATCTTAAAAATTTTTAAAAAATTAAAGGGAAAATAGAAATTTTGTGGAATTTATACAAATATATCGCTTATTTAGAAAAGGGTGGTGAACACAAGATGGAAGTGACTGACGTAAGATTACGCCGCGTAAACACAGAAGGCCGCATGAGAGCAATTGCCTCTATTACTCTAGACCATGAATTTGTTGTTCATGATATTCGTGTAATTGATGGTAATAATGGATTATTTGTAGCAATGCCAAGTAAACGTACTCCAGATGGAGAGTTCCGTGACATTGCACATCCAATTAATTCTGGTACACGCTCTAAAATTCAAGATGCGGTTTTAACAGAGTATCATCGTTTAGGCGAGTTAGAAGAGGTTGAGTTTGAAGAAGCGGGTGCTTCGTAAAATTCGAATGAAAAGGACTTTTTAAAGAAAGCCCTATAATTTTGCAACAAACTCCTGTAAGCATTTACAGGGGTTTGTTTTTTTGTGATTATATATATCATTTGTTCTGAAAATTCTAAGTTCAATGAAGCGAAGAGATAAAACTTCTAATTTTTTCAAAATCATTTTAAATAGTATAGCTTATTTCTTAAAAAAGATACTAAAGAGTAAAACATCTTATAAGAATTATGGTAAAATTTAATAGTTAAAATGTGTTTCTTGAAATATATGATGATTTAGGATAATATCGTTAATGGATAAATAGGTTGCGATGGAGGGTCTATATGTCAAACAGATTTGCAGTGATTCTAGCTGCGGGTAAAGGCACACGTATGAAGTCTAAGCTATACAAGGTGCTTCATCCTGTATGTGGAAAACCGATGGTACAACATGTTGTCGATCAAGTATCTCAATTAGGATTGCAGAAACTTGTAACTGTTGTAGGACATGGTGCTGAAATGGTACAAGAACAGCTAGGAAACGTAAGTGAGTTTGCATTACAAGCAGAACAACTTGGTACAGCGCATGCTGTAGATCAAGCTGCAAGTGTACTTGCAAACGAAGAAGGAACAACTTTAGTTATTTGTGGTGATACGCCGCTAATAACTGCTGAAACGATGGAAGCATTACTTCAGCAACATAAAGAAGCAGGGGCAATGGCAACGGTGTTAACAGCTTACATAGAAGAACCTGCTGGATATGGTCGTATCGTTCGTAATGAGAATGGTCATGTTGAAAAGATTGTTGAGCATAAGGATGCAAATGAGAAAGAATTAGCTATTAAAGAAATCAATACAGGTACGTATTGTTTTGATAATAAAGCTTTATTTGCTTCACTTTCTAAAGTTTCAAACGATAACGTACAAGGTGAATATTACCTGCCAGATGTTATTGAGATTTTAAAAAATGAAGGTCATATTGTATCAGCTTATCAAACAGAGCACTTCGATGAAACGTTAGGTGTTAACGACAGAGTCGCTCTATCGCAAGCGGAAATTATTATGAAAAACCGTATCAACCGAAAGAACATGGTAAATGGTGTTACTATTATTGATCCAAGTAACACGTATATTTCTGCTGATGCAATTATCGGTAGTGATACAGTTCTTCATCCAGGAACAATTATTGAGGGTAACACTGTAATTGGTTCTGATTGTGAAATTGGACCGCATACAGTAATTCGCGATAGTGAAATTGGAGATCGTACGACAATTCGTCAATCTACTGTACATGATAGTAAGCTTGGTACAGAAGTATCGGTTGGCCCATTTGCACATATTCGCCCAGATTCAGTTATTGGAGATGAAGTACGCGTTGGAAACTTCGTGGAAATCAAAAAAACTGTTTTTGGTAATAGAAGTAAAGCTTCACACTTAAGTTATATCGGGGATGCACAAGTTGGAGAAGACGTGAATCTTGGTTGTGGTTCAATTACGGTGAACTATGACGGTAAGAATAAATTCAAAACTGTAATTGGTAACGGGGTATTTATTGGATGTAATTCAAACCTTGTTGCTCCTGTAACAGTTGAAGATGGTGCTTATGTGGCAGCAGGCTCTACAATTACAGAGAATGTTCCATCAAAAGCATTATCTGTAGCACGTGCACGTCAAGTTAACAAAGAAGACTATGTTGATCAATTGCTGAATAAGAAAAAATCATAATGTGGAGGGTTAATCTAGATGTCGACTCAATATCTAAATTCTAATTTGAAAGTATTCTCTTTAAACTCTAATAAGGAACTTGCTGAGCAAATTGCAAAGCACATTGGAGTAGGACTAGGAAAATGTTCTGTTGATCGTTTTAGTGATGGAGAAGTTCAAATTAACATTGAAGAAAGTATCCGTGGTTGCGATGTATTCATTATTCAATCTACAAGCTTCCCAGTAAACGAACATATCATGGAATTACTTATTATGATCGATGCATTAAAGCGTGCATCTGCAAAAACAATTAATATTGTTATTCCTTACTATGGTTATGCGCGTCAAGACCGTAAAGCGCGTTCTCGTGAACCAATTACATCGAAACTTGTAGCAAACTTGCTTGAAACAGCAGGTGCAACTCGTGTAATCACTCTAGATTTACATGCTCCACAAATTCAAGGGTTCTTTGATATCCCAATCGACCACCTAATGGGTGTACCGATTCTTTCAGATTACTTTGAAACAAAAGGTCTTAAAGATATCGTAATCGTGTCACCTGACCACGGTGGAGTAACTCGTGCTAGAAAAATGGCAGATCGCCTAAAAGCACCAATCGCTATTATTGATAAGCGTCGTCCTCGTCCGAACGTATCTGAGGTAATGAACATTATCGGTAATATTGAAGGTAAAACGGCAATTTTAATTGATGACATCATTGATACAGCTGGTACAATTACATTAGCAGCAAACGCTCTTGTTGAGAACGGTGCTTCTGAAGTATATGCTTGCTGTACACACCCAGTATTATCTGGTCCAGCAATTGAGCGTATCCAAAACTCAAATATTAAAGAGTTAGTTGTAACGAACTCTATCGTATTACCAGAAGAGAAGAAAATCGACAAAGTACACGAACTTTCAGTTGCTCCACTAATCGGAGAAGCAATCATTCGTGTATACGAAGAAGAATCTGTAAGTGTATTATTCAATTAATTGGATAGAATGAGACGTAACCAAGATTGGTTACGTCTTTTCGTATCGAAAAAAGAAAGTAGTGGTACAAGAATGAAATTGATAGTAGGACTTGGGAACCCGGGTAGAGAATATGAATTAACAAGGCATAATATTGGATTTATGGCGATTGATGAACTTGCAAAGCGTTGGAATATTTCTTTGAATGAACAAAAGTTTAAAGGAGTATTTGGTGCAGGGTTTGTTAATGGAGAAAAAGTAATCTTATTAAAGCCACTTACATATATGAATTTATCTGGGGAAAGTATTCGTCCGCTAATGGATTACTATAAAATTGATGTAGAGGACTTCGTTGTTCTGTACGATGATTTAGACATTCCTGTAGGTAAATTACGTCTTCGTATGAAAGGCAGTGCTGGTGGACATAATGGTGTGAAATCAACAATTTTACATTTAGGAACACAAGAGTTTCAACGTATCCGCATGGGAATCGATCGTCCGAAAAATGGAATGAAGGTAGTAGATTACGTATTAGGACGTTTTACATCGGAAGAGATTCCTGATGTAAATCATTCTATTGAAAAAGCAGCAGATGCATGTGAAGAATGGTTAAATAAGCCTTTTCTTCAAATCATGAATACTTTCAATAGTTAAGGGTACGATTGGGAATATTTTATTTTGTTTTTACCCATACTAGCAGTAATTGGATTTTTAGGAGGCTAGTATGGAAGGGTATTATTATTGCAGACATTGCGGGAGTAATGTAGGCTCCGTTACCGCAGAAAAAGTATATAGCGACGTTTTATTTCAACTAACAGAGCAAGAAGTAGTAGAGATGATTCATTTTCATGAGAATGGAAATATATATATAAAAACGATTTGTGAATTGTGTCAAGAAACGCTCGCATCTTATCCTGAGTATTATGAATATGAAAAATTTCTGCAATAAAATGTTGTCGCTTTGGCATGTCCAAAGCATTTTTCTGTTTTCTTTTTCCAAAATATTTGCATAAAATATAGTGGCTTGCTCTTTATGTTGAGAGGGGTTTTGAAAATGATAGGTTTATTAGAGCAATTTTATAAAAATGAAGAGATCCAATCGGTCATTAATGGATTAGAAGATGGTTTAAAAGAGCAACTTGTATCAGGTATGGCAACCTCTTCTCGTTCGTTATTAATGGCGGCCTTATATAAAAAAACAAAAAAATCACAACTTATTGTGACGCATAATTTATATCAAGCGCAAAAAGTACATGAAGATTTAGTGGCGTTACTTGGTGAAAAGGATGTATGGCTATATCCAGTAAATGAATTGATAGCATCAGAACTTGGTGTTGCAAGCCCAGAATTGAAGGCGCAACGTATTGAAGTGTTAAATCGCTTAGCTGCAGGAGAACATGGGATTATTGTAGCACCAGTTGCAGGACTACGCAGATTTTTACCAATGAAAGAGTTGTGGAAGCAAAGGCAAATCGAAATCAATCTAGGGCAAGAGATTGATTTAGATACATTCTTGCATACTTTACATCATATCGGTTATGAGCGTAAGTCTATGGTAGAAGCTCCTGGAGAATTTAGTTTACGCGGGGGAATATTAGATATTTATCCACTAACTGAAGAGCTACCATTTCGTATTGAATTTTTCGATACAGAGGTTGATTCTATTCGATTATTTGATGTGGATGAACAGCGCTCTCAAGATAAAAAAGAAAGTGTTAGATTTGGTCCAGCAACAGAGTTTTTATTTTCGCAGGAAGAATTGAAATCGGGAATTAAGCATCTTGAAGAAGGTCTGACTAAGACGATGCAAAAACTTTCCGATGATAAGTTGAAGACTACAGTGCTTGAGACGGTAAGTCATGAAATTGAGATGTTAAAAAACGGGCAAAGTATAGAACAGATGTTTAAATATTTATCTATTTTCTATAACGAACCTGCTAGTCTGATAGATTATTTACCAGAAGATGGTGTTGTGATTTTAGATGAGATTTCACGTATTCAAGAAACAGCATCACATCTTGAAACAGAAGAGGCGGAATGGTATATATCCCTTCTTGGTGAGGGAACAATTATTCAAGATTTAACTTTCTCTCATTCGTTTGAAGAATTTCTTCATCATAAAAAAAGAAGTTTTGTATATTTAACGTTATTCTTACGTCATATAGCACATACACATCCGCAAAACATTGTGAATGTGACATGTAAAACAATGCAAGATTTCCATGGGCAGATGCAGTTGTTGAAAACTGAAATTGATAGATGGAACGAAGGGCATTTTACGACTGTTGTACTAGGTACAGATGATGAACGTGTGAAAAAACTACAACATATTTTAAGTGATTATGATATTGAGGCAGATATTGTAGAGGGCACAGATATATTGTTGCCTGGAAGGTTACAAATTGCTGTAGGTGATTTACATGCAGGATTTGAAATGCCGATGCAAAAGCTTGTTGTCATTACTGAAAAAGAGCTTTTTCATAAGAAAGTTAAAAAATCACAACGTAAGCAAAAGTTATCGAATGCTGAACGTATTAAAAGTTATTCGGAATTAAAAGTTGGGGATTATGTAGTTCATGTAAATCATGGTATAGGTAAATTCTTAGGTATTGAGACATTAGAGATTAACGGTGTTCATAAAGATTATCTAAACATTAAATATCAAGGTAATGATAAGTTATACGTTCCAATTGAACAGATTGACCAAGTGCAAAAATATGTAGGATCTGAAGGTAAGGATCCGAAAGTTTATAAACTGGGCGGAAATGATTGGAAGAAGGTCAAAACGAAAGTTGAAAAATCTGTACAAGACATTGCGGATGACCTAATTAAACTATATGCTGAGCGCGAAGCTTCAAAGGGTTATGCATATACACCAGATACGGCAGAACAACAAGAATTTGAGTCGTCTTTCCCGTATCAAGAGACAGAGGATCAATTACGTTCTATTGAAGAGATTAAAAAGGATATGGAACGCGGACGTCCAATGGATAGGCTTCTTTGTGGTGATGTAGGATATGGAAAGACGGAAGTAGCTATTCGTGCGGCGTTTAAAGCAATTATGGATGAAAAACAAGTTGCAATTTTAGTACCGACAACAATCCTTGCACAACAACACTATGAAACAATTCGAGAGCGTTTTCAAGATTATCCAATCAATATAGGATTATTAAGTAGATTCCGTACGAGAAAGCAGCAAAATGAAACAATTAAAGGTTTAAAAGATGGCACGGTAGATATTGTAATCGGAACGCATCGTATTTTATCTAAAGATGTTACTTATAAAGATTTAGGTCTTCTCATTATTGATGAAGAACAAAGATTTGGCGTAACGCATAAAGAAAAAATTAAACAATTAAAAGCAAATGTTGACGTATTAACATTAACAGCAACTCCGATTCCACGTACGCTTCATATGTCTATGCTTGGTGTGCGTGATTTATCTGTTATTGAGACGCCGCCGGAAAATCGTTTCCCAGTTCAAACATATGTAGTAGAGTATAATCCAGCGTTAATGCGAGAAGCGATAGAACGCGAGCTTGCAAGAGGTGGGCAAGTTTACTTCCTATATAATCGTGTGGAGGATATTGAACGAAAAGCAGATGAAATTTCGATGTTAGTTCCAGATGCGCGTGTAACTTATGCACACGGGAAAATGAACGAGAGTGAATTAGAGTCTGTTATGCTATCGTTTTTAGAAGGACAGCATGATGTTCTTGTAAGTACAACGATTATTGAGACGGGTGTAGATATTCCAAATGTAAATACATTAATTGTATTTGATGCAGATCGTATGGGATTATCGCAGTTGTATCAGCTACGTGGGCGTGTTGGACGTTCTAATCGCGTTGCATATGCTTACTTTGCATACAAACGGGATAAAGTGTTATCAGAAGTTGCGGAGAAGCGTCTGCAAGCCATTAAGGAGTTCACAGAGCTTGGTTCCGGTTTCAAAATTGCGATGCGAGATTTATCAATTCGTGGTGCAGGTAACTTGTTAGGAGCCGAACAACATGGATTTATTGATTCTGTCGGATTTGATTTATATTCTCAAATGTTAAAAGATGCAATTGAACAGCGTAGAGGAACAGACGGAGTCGAAAATACAGTTAATGTTGAAATTGATTTAGAAGTAGATGCATATTTACCAGATGCTTATATTTCGGATAGTAAACAAAAAATTATGATGTATAAACAATTTAGAGGCGTTTCTGCGATTGAAGATATTGAAGAGTTGCAGGAAGAGATGATAGATAGATTTGGTGATTACCCGCAAGAAGTTGGTTACTTATTGCAAATTGCAAATATTAAAGTATTGGCAATGAAAGAACAAATTGAATTAATTAAGCAAAATAAATTTGAAGTAACAATTCTGTTCTCAGAACAAGCGAGTCAAAATATTGATGGCGGAAAATTATTCATGCTCGGAAATAGTTTTGGACGAATGATCGGTCTAGGAATGGAAGGATCACAATTGAAAATCGTCATGAAAACAAATGGCTTAGAGACATCGAAGTGGTTAACAATTGCTGAAAATTTATTAAAAGGTCTACCAGATGTGAAAAAAGAAGTCATAAATGCCTAATATAAGATAAAAAAATGCAATTCGGCGTGCATAGAAGAACTAATGTGTAAAATACTATGTCTAACAGTTGGTGATTTTTACATGAACAGGTAAATTCACCACTTTCATCATCAGTAGAAAGTGAGGCAGCATTAGAATGAAAGCAACTGGAATCGTACGTCGAATTGATGATTTAGGTAGGGTAGTAATCCCAAAGGAAATTCGTAGAACTTTACGTATTCGAGAAGGGGACCCATTAGAAATATTTGTTGATCGCGATGGAGAAGTAATTTTGAAGAAATATTCTCCAATTAGTGAACTAGGTGATTTTGCAAAAGAATATGCAGAAGCTTTATATGATAGCTTAGGACATAATGTGCTTGTATGCGATAGAGATTCTATTATCGCGGTATCAGGCGTATCAAAAAAAGAATACTTAAATAAAAGCGTTGGCGATCTAATTGAAAAAACGATGGAAGAAAGAAAGTCTGTTATTATGACGGACGAAAGTGATATTTCCATTATTGATGGTGTAACAGAAAAGGTTCATTCTTATACAGTTGGACCGATTGTTGCAAATGGAGACCCAATTGGGGCTGTCATTATTTTTTCAAAAGAAGCGATTATAAGCGAAATAGAGCACAAAGCGGTCAATACTGCTGCCAGTTTCTTAGCGAAACAAATGGAACAGTAAAGGTGTATAATTTTAGAAGTAGCAATCTTTCCTAATTATGATATTTCTTCTTGAGAAATTAAATATTTGGAGATATATGTATATTGAATGAAGGTAGCGCTTTGCTACCTTTTTTCATTGAATATTTCTGGCGTTGCACGAACGTATTCTTACTCGTGTAGGTAAGGAAGCTTGTCCTTTTCTTTATGATATAATACGAGGGGTGAGAATAGAAAAAGGAGTTTTTTGTATGGAATCGAAGAAGTATCAAGCCTTTTGGCGTGGGGCTATTATATTAACAATCGCAAGTTTTGTTACAAAGGTATTAAGCGCTTTTTACCGTATTCCATATCAAAATATAGCGGGTGATATTGGTTTTTATATTTACCAACAAATTTATCCGTTTTATGGATTTTGTTTAATTTTAGCTACTTATGGGTTCCCCATTATAATTTCAAAAATGGTTGCGGAACGATTAGAACGAGGGAAAAAACAAGAAGCAGAAGAAATTATTTGTGTATCTTTTTGGTTTTTATTAGGGATTGGTTTCATAGGATTTTTTACATTGTTCTTTGGTGCCGAAGCAATTGCGACAGCTATAGGCGATATACACTTAGATAAGTTATTACGTGTTATTTCCTTTTCATTCATATTGATGCCATTTTTATCTGTAGCAAGAGGATATTTCCAGGGGTTCAATAATATGATGCCAACAGCTGTTTCGCAAGTGATAGAACAAACGATTCGTGTTTCTATTATTGTATTTTTATCTCTATTCCTAATTGCTCACGAATTTGATTTATATACAGTTGGTGCAGGTGCTATGCTAGGTTCAATCGCGGGTGGACTGATTGGGATTATCGTACTTGTACTTTATATGCGTCATGACTTTCGTTCTATATTCTTCAAAAGTGTAAAGAGGATTAAGGGGAAAAAGAAGATTATTAAAATCCTGTTTTGGCAGGGGTTAGCGATTTGTGTTAGTAACTTAGTGCTTATTTTTATACAAATGGCTGATTCTGTTTCTTTCTATTCTTTACTTATTGGAGCTGGAGAGCCGGCTGAAAGCGCAAAGGTGTTAAAAGGTGTTTATGACAGAAGTATCCCGCTTATGCAATTAGGTACTGTCGTGACAACTTCCTTCTCGTTGTCGCTTATTCCAATTATTACAGCAGCGAAGGAAAGAGGAGATCTTACCTTTATTCGAGAAAAGGTAAGGTTAGCGATGAAAATAACATTTGTTATCGGATTTGCAGCGGCCATTGGATTAACTTGTATTATCCAGCCTACGAATATTATGTTGTTTGAAAATAGTGATGGGTCAGATGTTTTATCCATTTTATCTTTATCTATTTTATTTAGTTCATTGTCGATTACAACTGCTTCTATTTTGCAAGGGTTAGGACAAACATTAAAACCAGCAATATTCGTTATATGTGGCGGTTGTTTAAAGTTAGCTTTAAATTATATATTAATGCCGTATTTTAGTGTGAAGGGAGCTGCAATTGCAACGCTAGTTGCATTAATTGTAATTTCTATACTAAATAGTGTATTACTTATGCGAGCTGTATCCGAATCGCTTATCGACAAAAGGAATATGTTAGGTGTAGTTATTAGTGGTATTGGAATGGGATTTGTATTAATAATGTTTATGCGTGTATTGCAAATGTCTGGATTAGTAATTGATACAAGTCATAGAGGTGTTGCAACACTTGAGGCATTGTTAGGTGTAGCCATCGGTGGATTGGCATATATGTTTTTCATTTTAAAATTACGTGTATTTACAAAAGCGGAAATAGGAACCGTTATGAAAAAAGAGAAAAAAGAAGGTTCATTGAAGAAGAGTGGATAGAGGTGGCAGGTTGTGAGTGGAATCATTACTATTTTAGGATTAGGTGCTGGTGAATTAGATCAGTTAACGATGGGTGTATATCGAAAAATAAAAGAAGCAGATCACATGTTTGTTAGAACGAAGGAACATCCCGTTATAGAAGAGTTAGAGAAAGAAGGTATACAATATACTGCTTTTGACAATGTATATGAAGCACATGATACATTTGAGATTGTATATGAAACAATTGCGAATACATTGCTAGAACAAGCTGAAGGCGCAGAAATTATCTATGCTGTCCCAGGGCACCCGCTTGTAGCGGAAAGAACGGTTCAGCTACTGTTGGAAAAAGGCGAAGTAGCGAATGTTGAAGTGCGAATTGAAGGTGGACAAAGTTTCCTTGACCCTATGTTTGCAAGTCTAAAGATTGATCCGATTGAAGGATTCCAATTAATTGACGCCACATCATTTGAAAGAGGGCAATTAGAATTACGTCAACATTTAATCTTTTGCCAAGTATATGATGCATTCGTTGCATCTGATGTGAAATTAACATTAATGGAGATGCTGCCAGATGATTATGAAGTGTATATCGTAACAGCTGCAGGGACTTCATTTGAACAAGTTAAAAAGGTACCGTTGTACATGTTAGATCATGAAACGGAGTTGAATAATTTAACGAGTGTGTACGTACCACCAGTTCAGGAACGTGCGTCCTTGTATCAACAGTTTGATGTGCTTAGAGAAATTATTGCAGATCTTCGTGGACCGAATGGTTGCCCATGGGATAAAAAGCAAACACATCAATCTTTAAAGAAGTATTTAATTGAGGAAGCTTATGAAGTGTTAGAAGCAATTGATGAAGAGGATGATGATCACTTAGTAGAAGAACTGGGTGATATATTATTACAAGTTATGCTTCATGCCCAAATCGGAGAGGACGAAGGTTGGTTCTCTATAGATGATATTATTCGAACTTTATCTGAGAAAATGGTTCGTCGTCATCCACATGTATTTGGGAATGTGGATGTAAATAATGCTGATGAAGTAATTGCCAATTGGGAAGAAATTAAAAAAGAAGAAAAAGGATTTGTAAAAGAATCTGTTTTAAATGGAGTTCCAAAAAGTTTGCCACAGTTACTACGCGCTTATGAAATCCAGAAAAAGGCTGGTAAGGTTGGCTTCGATTGGGTTGATGTACAGCCGATGATAGAGAAAGCCTTAGAAGAATGGCAAGAGTTCCAACAAGAAGTTACAAACATGGATGAGGCGAAGATGTTAAGTGAATTTGGCGATTTACTATTTGCGTTTGTTAATATAGCTCGTCATTATAAAATAGATCCAGAAGAAGCGTTACGTTCAACAAATGAGAAATTCGTCAGTCGTTTTTTATACATGGAAGCAAAGGTAGCTGAAATGAATAAAGAGATGCAAGATTTATCATTAGAGCAGTTAGATGTTTTCTGGGAAGAGGCAAAACAAACAGAGCGTTAATAGGGGGATTTAATATGCGTCTAGATAAGTTTTTAAAAGTATCACGTTTAATTAAAAGAAGAACATTGGCGAAAGAAGTAGCTGATCAAGGAAGAATATCCATTAATGGTCAAGTGGCAAAAGCGAGTTCGGATGTGAAAGTAGCTGATGAATTAACAATTCGTTTTGGTCAAAAAATAGTAACTGTAAAAATAAATGAATTAAAAGAAACGACTAAGAAAGAAGATGCAGCAAATATGTATAGCTTAGTTCGTGAAGAAAAAGTAAAGGCTGAAGAAGGCTTGTTCTAAAATCGATTATCCCTTCATACATTACTATTAGCTAGTATAAATGTATGGGGGGATTTACGTGAATAATGGTTACTCACCTATGTCTTCTAATCAACAAAATGTTTCTGTAGAGCATGATATTATTATGCGTGGCAGGCGTGTAATTGATATTACCGGTGTAAAGCAGGTAGAGAGTTTTGATAGCGAAGAGTTTTTACTTGAGACCGTAATGGGCTTTTTAACAATTCGTGGTCAAAATTTGCAAATGAAAAATTTAGATGTAGAAAAAGGTGTTGTATCGATTAAAGGGAAAGTTCATGAGATGTTGTATATTGATGAGAATCAAGGGGAGAAAACTAAAGGCTTCTTTAGTAAGTTGTTTAAATGAGTCTAACAATTCAGTTGTATACGATGCTCTCAATGATCGGAATGGGTGCTTGGATTGGAGCGTCTTTAGATACATACCAACGATTTTTAAAACGTCAAGAACGTAAGCGTTGGCTTGTATTTATACATGATATACTGTTTTGGATTGTCCAAGCATTATTCGTTTTTTACGTATTGCTTCTTGTAAATGAAGCTGAACTACGTATATATGTATTTTTAGCATTATTATGTGGTTTTGCGGCATATCAAAGCATGTTGAAAGCAATATACATGAGACTGTTAAATTTTCTCATCTATATTTTTGTGCAAACAACACACTTTTTTGTTCAAATTATACAGCTACTCATGATAAAACCTGTTATTATTATAGCGCAGCTATTTATTGCATTTATATTATTCTTATTTCGTATACTGCTTTCAATTGGACATGTGTTATGGAAAATGGTGGTTTGGATATTACTTTTCATATGGAAAGTTTTTTTCTGGCCTGTTCGATTTATTGCTTCGCTCATATGGAAACTTCTCCCTAATCGTGTTAAACTTTTTATAATGAAGCATGTAGGGTTCCTGCAATATATAGCAAAATTGAAGGGACATATCTTCCAATTATGTGAGCGTATAAAAAAGAAGTTAGGGGGACCTCGGAAATGAGGGAACTGAGACAAAGAACAATCGAAAAACAGAGTCCAAATCCTGTTAAAGAGCATATAATACAAACGGATGAGAACAGGAAGCGACTTTATCGCCGTTTAGCGGTTTTTCTTGTCTTTGCTTTTACAATTATTGCGAGTATTAGTGTAACGTTTTATCAACAAAACAGTTCCATTAAAGCAAAAGAAGCAAAAGTTAAGGACATGAAAAAAGAACTGGATTCATTAACGAATAAAGAAAAGAGTCTAAAAGACGAAGTTCAAAAGTTAAATGATGAAGAGTACGTATTAAAGATTGCTAGAAGGGATTATTTCTTCTCTGGAAAAGGGGAGATAATTTTTCCTGTTTCTAAGTAGAGTATGTCTTATTGACACTATATTTTAGGATTATATATAATAAAGTAAAATTTGACTTTTTAACCACTAAGGAGGAGCATTTTTTTTATGTCAATCGAGGTAGGCAGCAAGTTACAGGGTAAAGTAACAGGTATTACAAATTTTGGGGCTTTTGTGGAGCTGCCAGAAGGCTTAACGGGTCTTGTTCATATTAGTGAAGTTGCTGATAATTATGTGAAAGATATTAACGATCACTTAAAAGTGGGCGACCAAGTAGAAGTAAAAGTTATTAACGTTGAAAAAGATGGTAAGATCGGTCTATCTATTAAAAAAGCGAAAGAGCGTGAAAAAACAGAAGGAGATCGTCCACGTGGTGAATACCAACGCGGTGGTGATCAACAACGTTCTGGACGTCCACAACGTAATCGTTCTTTCAACAGAGATAACCGTGGTGGCGGTAACGACCGCGCTCCAAAAGAAACATTCGAGCAAAAGATGGCACGTTTCTTAAAGGATAGCGAAGATCGTTTAACTTCTTTAAAGCGTAACACTGAATCTAAACGTGGTGGCCGTGGCGCACGTCGCGGATAATAAGAACGTTTAATTCTTAGAATATAGAGAGGTGCCCAGGGCGATTGCTCAGGGTGCTTTTTTATATGTGAAAATATATTTTTAAAAAAGTTTTCAAGATGTGTTGACTTTAAATTATATCTGAGGTAAGATACTAATTGTCCGTTAAATAAGACGACATGGCGGTGTAGCTCAGCTGGCTAGAGCGTACGGTTCATACCCGTGAGGTCGGGGGTTCGATCCCCTCCGCCGCTATATTTAATTTAACGGCCCGTTGGTCAAGTGGTTAAGACACCGCCCTTTCACGGCGGTAACACGGGTTCGAATCCCGTACGGGTCATCTAAAAAGATCATGCAAATGCGCATGATCTTTTTTTGTTAAATGAATTAAGACATACAACACTTCTACAAAATCACCCTATATTTTCTGAATGTTCGATTAAAATATTAAAAATAAAATACATACTGTGTATATATGTAGAGTTATTTCGAATAAAAAGTCGAACGATTATAAAAGTGAAAACTGTTGTTTTGACAAAAATCCCAATAATCATCTTTTATAATGACAGTAATTAAACTATGCAGGTGGTGTTAAAAATATGCCTAAAGCAGGAAGGAATACTATGAATACAAGTGCATTGGCAATGAATGAGGGTCAGCTTGGAGGAGTAAAGTGGACGAGTAAGTTGCGAATGAAGTTTGAGCAAGTTTTCTTTAGATGGGGATTTATTATTGTTGTTATTGGTTTTCTTTTGGGGCGAGCATATATATTAACAAACATTTTACCGTTTGCACTGCCGTTTTTTGCTGCTGTTTATGTTATGAAGCGGGATAAAATGCCGCTCGCGTTCTTGGCTCTAATGGGGGGCGCACTTTCAGTTTCGATAGATAATTTATTCTTTACCTTTGCATCTATTTTTACTTTCTTCATTTATAATATCTTCTTTAGTCGATTTACACGTAAAACTGTTGGACTTGTTCCATTCCAAGTATTTATCTCCGCATTAACCGCACATTTAGTTGTCGTATATTTTGCGCAACAAACTGTCACCATGTACGATTTACTTGTTAGTACAATTGAGGCCGGGCTTAGCTTCGTATTAACTATGATATTTTTACAAAGTGTCCCGCTTTTAGTAGAAAGAAAAGGGAAACAACAAGCGTTAGAGACAGAAGAAATTGTTTGTTTAATTATATTACTAGCATCCGTTTTAACAGGTACAACAGATTGGTTCGTATATGACGCTTCTATTCAACATATTTTTACTAGGTATTTAGTGCTTGTGTTTGCGTTTATTGCAGGAGCGGCTACAGGATCTACAGTAGGGGTCGTCACTGGGTTAATATTAAGCTTAGCAAATGTCTCTAGTTTGTCCCAACTTAGTCTGCTTGCTTTTTCTGGATTACTTGGTGGTTTGTTAAAAGAAGGGAAACGCTTAGGTGTTAGTTTAGGTTTGTTAATTGGGACAAGCTTGATTACGCTATATGTAGACAAGCAAACAAACATTGTGACAACTTTAATCGAATCTGGTGTGGCAATTGCTTTCTTCTTATTAACACCGAAACTTGTTATGGATCGTATTGCTAAATTCATGCCAGGTACACAAGAGCATTCGCAAGATCAACAACAGTATTTAAGAAGGATGCGTGATGTTACGGCGAATAAAATCAATCAATTTGCCAATGTGTTTGCTGCTTTATCTAATAGCTTTTCTGTATATGGATATGTGGAGGAGGAAGATAAAGAGACGGAGGCAGATTTGTTCTTAAGTACAATTACTGCAAAAACATGTCAAACATGCTTTAAAAAGGACCAATGCTGGGTAGTTAATTTCGATAAAACGTACGATTATATGAAACAAATAATGAGTGAAACGGAAGAGGGGACGTTGCAGCATAATCGGAAGTTAGTTCGTGAATGGGACAAGCATTGTGTGAGAGGAAAGAAAGTGACGGATTTAGTAGCAGGTGAATTAGATCACTTCTATGAGGGGCAAAAATTAAGAAAACAAATGAAAGAAAATCGTAGAATAGTAGCGGAGCAACTATTAGGTGTATCAAAAGTTATGGAGGATTTTGCTAAGGAGATACAAAGAGAACGAGAAAATCATCAAGTACAGGAAGAGCAGATTCTGCAAGCGTTTCGTGATTTTGGTGTAGAAGTGGAGCATGTTGATATTTATTGTTTAGATAGAGGAAGCATTGATATTGAAATGTTGATTCCAGTTGCATCTAATGAACACGGAGAGTGTGAAAAATTAGTTGCACCGATGCTTTCTGATATTCTAAAGGAAAATATTGTTGTTAAGCATGAAGAAAAATCTTCTTATCCGAACGGCCATAGCTTAATATCATTTGGTTCAGCAAAAACGTATTCTCTTGATACGGGCTTAGCCACAGCTGCAAAAGGTGGTGGTTTTGTTTCAGGTGATTCTTATGCAATGATGGATTTAAGTGTTGGTAAATATGCTCTTGCAATTAGTGATGGTATGGGAAATGGGCAAAGAGCTCATATGGAGAGTAAAGAAACGGTGAAATTATTACAAAAAATACTTCAATCAGGCATTGATGAAGAAATAGCAATTAAGTCTATTAACTCTATTCTTTCTTTAAGAACAACAGAAGAGATGTTTACGACGTTAGATTTAGCTATGGTAGATTTACGGGATGCGAGTGCGAAGTTTTTAAAGATTGGATCGACGCCGAGTTTTGTTAAACGCGCAAATAATATTTTGAAAATTGAAGCAAGTAATTTGCCAATGGGAATTATTGAGGATGTTGAAGTTGATGTAGTGGGTGAGCAATTAAAAACAGGTGATATCCTTATTATGATGAGCGATGGAATTTTTGAGGGAGCGCAACATGTGGAGAATCATGAATTATGGATGAAGCGGAAAATTAAAGAGTTACAAACTGAAGATCCACAAGAAATTGCTGATATCATCATGGAAGAGGTGATTCGCTCTGGTGATGGTTATATAAATGATGATATGACTATTGTGGTGGCGAAGGTGAAGAAAAATATGCCGAAGTGGGCTACCATTCCAATTGTGGGAATGCAGGCACAATAAAGTTGAAGTGTGATGTTTCTTTATCGCTTTTTCTTTCTAAAAACCTAGGTGAATACCTAGGTTTTTTTGCTTTAAAAGATAATGTTATTATTTTTGTGAATATATACGGATGATGTAAGATAAAAATGTAATTTTTGTATATCTTTTTTTTGCACAATGTTTGTAAAAGTTGTACCATTATAAACAAGGTAACTAACGTTGCTGTTCTTGTTTAATGAAAGGTGATTACGAAGTTGAAAGATACATTTGTTGAAAAGGTAGATGACTTTGTAAAGCAGCATGATGTATTAAAGGAACGTTCAACAATTGTTGTAGGGGTTTCTGGTGGTCCTGACTCTTTGGCTCTTCTATATTATTTGTTAGAAAAAAGAGCAGCAAAACAGTTTGAAATTGTAGTGGCGCATGTGGATCACATGTTTAGAGGTGATGAATCTCATGAGGACCTACAGTTTGTGCAGGACCTTTGTAAAGGACTGGGAGTTATTTGCGAAACGATAAGGATTAATGTGTCGCAATATCAACAGCAATACGGGATGAATGCACAGGTTGCTGCTAGAGAATGCAGATATGCATTTTTGGAAAGAATAATGAAGAAATATGATGCGAGATATGTAGCCCTTGGACATCATGGTGATGACCAAGTAGAGACGATTTTAATGCGTCTTGTACGAGGGAGTACTCCGAAAGGATATGCAGGAATTGCAGTGAAGCGTCCTTTTCATAATGGATATTTAATTAGGCCGTTACTTGGAGTAACAAAGGAAGAAATTGTTGATTACTGTAATAAGCTGAAAATAATTCCTCGTATAGATCCAAGTAATAAAAAGGAAGTATATACAAGGAATCGATTACGTAAATATGTTCTTCCTCATTTGAAAGAAGAAAACCCACAAGTGCATGAGAAATTCCAAAAATTTAGCATGCAGATGCAAGAGGATGAGGCGTATTTGCAGGAATTAGCTTTTGAGAAAATGAATAAAGTAATTACAAAAAAAAGTGATAAACAAATTAGCTTATCAATTCCTGCCTTTGAATCCATGTCTATGCCTTTACAAAGAAGAGGGATTCAACTAATATTAAACTATCTTTATGAATATAAGATTCCATCTTCTCTTTCCTCTATACATATTGACAAAGTGATTGAGTTTTTTAAGCGGACACAGCCTTCGGGTTCACTTGATTTCCCAGGTGATTTGAAAATTGTTCGCGCATACGAGGAGTGTAGCTTTGGATTTAAACAAGAAATTGTTTCTCCTTTCTTACAAGATTTATCAGTGCCCGGGACAATTACGCTATCGAACGGGGATAAACTTGTAACAGAGGTGAGCGAAGATATACCAAGTGACATGAATGAAACAGTATTTGTTGCTAAGTATAATGATATATCATATCCACTTCGTATTCGGTCTAGAGAAAATGGAGATCGCATGTCAATACAAGGTATGAATGGCACCAAAAAGATAAAAGCTATTTTTATCGAAGCAAAAGTACCAAGAGAAAAAAGAGAAGAATGGCCGGTCGTTTGTGATGCAAGTGGGAATGTTATTTGGTTACCCTTGTTGAAGCGATCTGCATTTGCTATCTCGAAAGAGGCAGCAAAGAAGGATAAATATATGATTATTCACTACAAAAGCAAGGAGTCTTCCGGGAGGATAATGAAATGATGAATCAAGATATCGAAAAAGTATTAATTTCTGAAGAGCAAATACAAGAAAAGGTGCTCGAATTAGGCGCAATTATTGCAGAGGATTATAAAAACACAGTACCTCTTGCCATTGGTGTACTAAAGGGTGCAATGCCATTTATGGCAGATTTATTAAAGAGAACAGATACATATCTTGAAATGGATTTTATGGCTGTATCTAGTTACGGTCACTCAACTGTTTCAACAGGCGAAGTGAAAATTTTAAAAGACCTTGATACTTCTGTAGAAGGTCGCGATATTTTAATCGTTGAAGATATTATTGATAGCGGTCTTACACTAAGTTACTTAGTAGACCTATTTAAATATCGTAAAGCGAAGTCTGTAAAAATCGTTACGTTATTAGATAAACCAACAGGCCGTAAGGTAGATTTGAAAGCGGATTATGTTGGATTTACTGTACCGCATGAATTTGTTGTAGGATATGGATTAGATTATAAAGAGCAGTACCGTAATCTTCCTTATGTAGGAGTATTAAAACCAAGCGTTTACTCAAATTAATTAAATACAGGCGTCACAATTGTATAGGAAAGTTTTTCTATGTTACGATTTACTATAGTGTTTATGCCGTGAGAGGAGGTTAGGAATGAATCGTATCTTCCGTAATACCATCTTTTATTTACTGATATTCCTAGTAGTAATTGGAATCGTGAGCTATTTTAATGGTTCGACACAAAAAACGACATCAGTTAGCTACGATAAATTCATTACTAAACTAGAAAAAGGTGAAGTGCGTAATGTGCAGCTTCAACCGAAAAATGGTGTATTTGAAGTAAAAGGACAATTTAATAACTCTAGCCAGGGAGAACAATTTGTTACTTATGCACCAAATACTGAGGAATTACAAAAGAAAATTAATGATAAAGCGCAAGGTGCTGAAGTTAAGTATCAACCAGCAGAAGAAACAAGTGCTTGGGTAACCTTCTTTACTTCTATCATCCCGTTTGTCATTATCTTCATTTTATTCTTCTTCTTATTAAACCAAGCTCAGGGCGGCGGTAGCCGTGTTATGAACTTCGGGAAAAGTAAGGCGAAGTTATATAATGACGAAAAGAAAAAAGTTCGTTTCAGAGATGTTGCTGGAGCGGATGAAGAGAAACAAGAGCTTGTTGAGGTAGTTGAATTCTTGAAAGATCCTCGTAAGTTTGCTGAAGTTGGTGCTCGTATTCCGAAGGGTGTTCTATTAGTGGGACCTCCAGGTACAGGTAAAACTTTACTAGCACGTGCCGTTGCAGGTGAGGCAGGCGTTCCATTCTTCTCTATCAGTGGTTCTGATTTCGTAGAGATGTTCGTCGGTGTCGGTGCATCACGTGTACGTGATTTATTCGAAAACGCAAAGAAAAATGCTCCTTGTATCATTTTCATTGATGAAATTGATGCAGTAGGACGTCAACGTGGCGCAGGTCTTGGTGGTGGCCATGATGAGCGTGAGCAAACGTTAAACCAATTGCTTGTTGAAATGGATGGATTCGGTGCAAACGAAGGTATTATTATCATCGCTGCGACAAACCGTCCTGATATTCTTGACCCAGCATTATTACGTCCAGGTCGTTTTGACCGTCAAATTACAGTAGATCGCCCAGATGTAAATGGCCGTGAAGCTGTACTGAAAGTACATGCTCGTAATAAACCGCTTGATGAGAATATCAACTTAAGAGCAATTGCAACTCGTACGCCAGGATTCTCTGGTGCCGATCTTGAAAACTTATTAAACGAAGCTGCTTTAGTAGCTGCGCGTCAAGATAAGAAGAAAATTGATATGAGTGACATTGATGAAGCGACGGATCGTGTTATTGCAGGTCCAGCTAAGAAAAGTCGTGTTATCTCTGAAAAAGAACGTAATATTGTTGCTTTCCATGAAGCGGGCCACACTGTAATTGGTGTTGTTCTTGATGAAGCTGATGTCGTTCATAAAGTAACAATTGTCCCTCGTGGTCAAGCTGGTGGATATGCAGTAATGCTTCCAAAAGAAGATCGTTACTTCATGACAAAACCAGAGTTACTTGATAAAATCACTGGTTTACTTGGTGGTCGAGTAGCTGAAGAGATTGTATTTGGTGAGGTAAGTACAGGTGCTCATAATGACTTCCAACGTGCGACTGGTATTGCAAGACGTATGGTAACGGAATTTGGTATGAGTGATAAGCTTGGACCAATGCAATTTGGTAGTTCGCAAGGTGGTCAAGTGTTCTTAGGAAGAGACTTCCATTCAGAACAAAACTACAGTGATGCAATTGCGCACGATATCGATGTGGAAATGCAAACGATTATGAAAGAATGTTATGCTCGTGCAAAACAAATTCTTACTGAAAATCGTGATAAACTAGATCTTATTGCGAAAACGTTACTTGAAGTAGAAACGTTAGATGCAGAGCAAATCAATCATTTATGTGATTATGGCAGATTGCCAGAACGTCCAACATCTTCAGCTGATGTGAAAGTAAACATCAACATGAAGAAGGACGATGAAGAATCAGAAGATAAGTAAGAGATGAAGGAGTGACGATAGTCACTCCTTTTTTATTTGTAGAGGGGAACTAAGTAGAAAAAGAATTTAAATAAATCTGGTATTAAAAATTGAAATAGGGAGTAATCTTTTTGTAAAATGATGAGGATAGAAAAGCTGATTATATAAGTATGTGTGATATGATGTTTTTATAAGTTTTATACATACTGCACAAATATAGATTAAATAAGATAAGTGGTGAGAATATGATTTTTGTATTGGATGTAGGGAACACAAATGCTGTACTGGGCGTGTTTGAAGAGGGGGAACTTCGTCAACATTGGCGCATGGAAACAGATCGTCATAAGACAGAAGATGAATATGGAATGCTTGTAAAACAGTTGCTTGAGCATGAGGGTCTTTCGTTTGAAGATGTAAAAGGTATTATCGTGTCTTCAGTCGTACCACCAATTATGTTTGCTTTAGAGCGCATGTGTGAAAAATATTTTAAAATTAAGCCGCTTGTAGTAGGTCCTGGAATAAAAACGGGGCTAAATATTAAATATGAAAATCCACGTGAAGTAGGTGCGGATCGAATCGTAAATGCAGTAGCAGGAATCCACTTATATGGAAGTCCGCTTATTATTGTCGATTTTGGTACGGCTACTACATATTGTTATATTAACGAAGAAAAGCATTATATGGGTGGAGTTATTACACCGGGAATTATGATTTCGGCAGAGGCTTTATATAGTAGAGCGGCAAAACTTCCTCGTATTGAAATTACAAAACCAAGCAGTGTAGTTGGGAAGAATACGGTAAGTGCGATGCAATCTGGTATTCTTTATGGTTATGTTGGACAAGTGGAAGGTATTGTTAAGCGCATGAAAGAGGAAGCTAAACAAGAACCAAAAGTTATTGCAACAGGTGGATTAGCGAAATTAATTTCAGAAGAATCGAATGTAATTGATGTTGTAGATCCATTCTTAACATTAAAAGGTTTGTATATGTTATACGAGCGCAATGCAAATTTACAGCATGAGAAAGGTGAATAAATAAGTATGAAAGATTATTTAGTAAAAGCGTTAGCATTTGATGGGGAAGTGCGTGCGTATAGTGTACGTACTACAAACACGGTAAGTGAGGCGCAAAGACGTCATGATACATGGAGAACAGCTTCAGCGGCACTTGGTCGTTCTTTAACTGCAGGTACAATGATGGGTGCAATGTTAAAAGGTGACCAAAAGCTAACGATTAAGGTAGAAGGTAATGGTCCGATTGGTCCTATCTTAGTAGATGCTCATGCAAATGGGGATGTACGTGGTTATGTAACGAACCCACATGTTGACTTTGAAGGAACAGAACAAGGGAAATTACGTGTATATCAAGCGGTAGGTACTGAAGGATTTGTAACGGTAATTAAAGATATTGGTATGCGTGAGCCGTTTATTGGTCAATCTCCAATTGTTTCAGGAGAATTAGGAGAAGACTTCACGTATTATTTTGCAGTTTCTGAGCAGACGCCTTCTTCTGTTGGTGTTGGCGTCCTTGTAAATGGAGATGATAGCATATTAGCAGCGGGTGGATTTATCCTTCAAATTATGCCGGGTGCACAGGAAGAAACAATTTCATTCATTGAAGAGCGTTTACAGAAGATTCCTCCTGTATCAACATTGATTGAGCAAGGGCTCTCTCCAGAAGAGTTACTGTATGCAGTCCTTGGAGAAGATAAGGTAAAAGTATTAGAAACGATGGATGTTCAATTTAATTGCACATGCTCACGCGAACGTATCGAGAGTGTGTTAATTAGTTTAGGTAAAACGGAGTTAGAGCAAGTTCGTGAAGAAGAAGAAGAAACAGAAGTTCATTGTCATTTCTGTAATGAGCGATATAAGTTCTCTAAAGAAGATATTACAAATTTAATTGAGAATTTGTAATAAGGGAATTCACCCTCTAAATACATTGACAAACAGGGAATTTTCTGACAAAATCTAAATATAGATAAAACCAATAAAAATACTCGGTGTTAGGAGTGACAGGAATGCGAGTGGCACAATCAGTTTCAGAATTAATCGGGAAAACGCCGATCGTTAAGTTGAACCGCATCGTAGAATCAGACAGCGCAGATATATACTTAAAATTAGAATTTATGAATCCGGGGAGCAGTGTTAAAGATCGTATCGCATTAGCTATGATTGAAGATGCTGAGAAAAAAGGATTATTAAAAGAAGGCGATACAATCATTGAGCCGACAAGTGGTAACACAGGAATTGGTTTAGCGATGGTAGCGGCTGCTAAAGGATATAAGGCAATTTTAGTAATGCCAGAAACAATGAGTATTGAGCGTCGTAATTTATTACGTGCTTACGGTGCGGAATTAGTATTGACTCCAGGGCCTGAAGGAATGGGTGGAGCAATCCGTAAAGCGACTGAATTAGCAAAAGAGAATGGTTACTTTATACCACAACAGTTCAAAAACCAATCGAATCCAGAAATTCACCGTTTAACAACGGGTCCAGAAATTGTTGAACAAATGGGCGACCAATTAGATGCGTTTATTGCAGGTATTGGTACGGGTGGAACAATTACTGGTGCTGGTGAAGTGTTGAAGGAAGCGTATAAAGATATTAAAATTTATGCAGTAGAACCTGCGGATTCACCAGTATTATCTGGTGGGAAACCAGGTCCACATAAAATCCAAGGAATTGGGGCGGGATTTATCCCAGAGACATTGGATGTAGAAGTATATGATGAAATTGTTCAAGTGAAAACGGAGCAAGCATTTGAATATGCAAGAAGAGTGGCTAAAGAGGAAGGTATTCTAGTTGGTATCTCTTCTGGAGCAGTTATTTATGCAGCAACAGAAATTGCGAAAAAGTTAGGTAAAGGGAAAAAGGTACTTGTTATTATCCCAAGTAACGGTGAACGTTATTTAAGTACACCACTTTATCAATTTGAGTCTTAATTATATGTGATTGAAAAAGCATCCTTGAAAAAGGATGCTTTTTCTTTTTGGATTGGAAATAGGAAAAGAGTGAATGACTAGAAAACTTCATGTAAAATAAGAGGTAGTATAATTAATTTATTTTCACTAGCCTTCGAGTATAACTCTTCTATATACATAAAGAATGTAGTTTGAAGTGGTTAATATAAGAGGGTGGGATAAAAGAAGACGGGGTGTTGATATGCAACGAAGAAAATCTTTAGCGCTTTCTATTCCATATCAGTTAGATTTCTTTAAGCAATATAAATTTCTTTCTAAGGATAAACCGCAACATATTTTGTTAGAGAGTGGGCGTGGCGGTCGTTATAACATTGTGGGGTTAAACCCAGTAGCGGTAATCCGAGGGAAGGGTGAAACGTTACATATAAGTGAAAGTGGTAAGGAAACAATAAAGCAAGGAAACCCATTAGATTTAATGCAGGAATATATGGAGCGATGGAAAACGGATTATAATCCGGAATACCCGCCTTTTCAAGGTGGTGCAATTGGTTATTTTAGTTATGATTGCATCCGTTATATTGAAAAACTTCCTTCTCTTGCGGAGGATGATATTAATATACCTGATATATTCTTTTTATTATTTGATGATGTGTTTGTGTATGATCAAGAAGAAAAAGTATTATGGATTATTACACATTATGTAGATAAGCACGAAGAGGCAAAAGAGCGATTAAATGAATGTAAGATCCTTTGGGCGACAGAAGCGCCGGAAGTGACTATACCGTTTGCGTGCCCTGAAAAGAAAAGTGAAGCAGTTGCTTTTACTGAAGAAAGTTTTATGAAGGCTGTTGAATGTATTCAAGAATATATTGGGGCTGGTGATGTGTTCCAAGTAAACTTGTCGACAAGACAGGAAAGAACGTTACAAACACATCCACTAGAAATTTATACAAGTCTTCGCGAAATTAATCCATCTCCATATATGGGTTACTTGGAGCTTGGGGATTTTCAAATTGTTAGTGGATCGCCGGAGTTATTAATTAAGAAACAAGGAACTGAAGTAAGTACAAGACCAATTGCTGGAACGAGATCTAGAGGGGCGAATGAGCAAGAGGATGAAGAGTTGGCAAGAGAATTAATTGAGAATGAAAAAGAAAGAGCAGAGCACGTCATGCTTGTGGATTTAGAACGAAATGATTTAGGGCGTGTTTGTAAATATGGCACTGTAGAAGTAGATGAATTTATGGTAATTGAGAAATACTCACACGTTATGCATATTGTTTCTAATGTGCGTGGTGAGGTGGAAAAAGATAAAGATGCTTTTGATTTAGTGAAGGCTGTGTTCCCTGGGGGGACAATTACTGGAGCCCCGAAAATACGTACGATGGAAATTATTGAAGAATTAGAACCTGTTCGCCGAGGGATTTATACAGGTTCAATCGGTTGGATCGGTTATTCTGGAGATACAGAATTGAATATTGTGATTAGGACACTTCTTGCTAAAGATGGAAAAGCGCATGTACAAGCAGGAGCGGGAATTGTAATTGATTCAAATCCGGAAAATGAATATAAAGAGTCGTTAAAAAAGGCGATTGCTTTATGGCGTGCAAAAGAACGTAGCGAAGAAACGGTTAGGTGAGAGAAATGATATTAATGATTGATAATTATGATTCTTTTACATTTAATTTAGTACAGTTTCTTGGAGAACTTGGACAAGATCTTGTTGTTAAACGTAACGATGAAGTGACTATTTCAGATATTGAGAATATGAAACCAGATTTTTTAATGATTTCGCCAGGTCCATGTAGTCCGAATGAAGCGGGAATTAGTATGGAGGTTATTCGATACTATGCCGGAAAGATTCCGATTTTTGGGGTTTGTCTTGGGCATCAATCCATTGCGCAAGTGTTTGGTGGAGAGGTTGTCCGCGCAGAGCGGTTAATGCATGGGAAAACATCGCTTATGCATCATGATGAAAAGACGATTTTTTCGGATATCCCTAATCCGTTTACCGCGACGCGCTATCATTCCCTTATTGTTAAAAAAGAGACGTTACCTGATTGCTTAGAGGTAACATCTTGGACAGAAGAAGGGGAAATTATGGCGCTCCGCCATACAACATTACCGATTGAAGGTGTACAGTTCCATCCGGAATCTATTATGACTTCTCATGGGAAAGAGTTGTTGCAGAATTTCATTCGTAAATATAGTCCAAGTGTGACATCATGTTAATTTACGTAAATGGCCAGTATGTAGAATCGAGTGAAGCGAGAATTTCTCCTTATGATCATGGTTATTTATATGGTCTTGGAGTTTTTGAGACTTTTCGTATTTATAATGGTCATCCTTTCTTATTGGATGATCATTATGATCGTTTAATAGATGCGCTGGATACATTGCAAATAAAATGGAAAATGACGAAAGATGAAGTACTGCTTATTTTGAAGAATTTACTCGTTATGAATGAATTAGAGCATGCATATGTACGTTTTAATGTATCAGCGGGTATAGATGAAATTGGATTGCAAACGGAAATGTATGAAGAGCCGTCTGTTATTGTTTTTATAAAACCTTTAGCAGCCCCGGGAGATGTAGCAGAAAAAGAAGGGGTTGTTTTAAAGCAAGTTCGAAATACACCAGAGGGTGCATCTCGCTTGAAGTCTCATCATTATTTAAATAACATTTTGGGAAAACGTGAAATTGGAAATGGTGTGAATAAGGAAGGTATTTTCCTTACTGAAGCAGGTTATGTTGCGGAGGGTATTGTTTCGAATCTCTTTTTTGTGAAAGGTGATGTTTTATATACACCTTCGCTCGAAACAGGGATTTTAAATGGTATCACCCGTGCGTTTATTATAAAGGTTGCTGAAGAGCTGGGTATAGAAGTAAAGGAAGGTTTCTTTACAAAAGATGAATTACTTTCAGCCGATGAGGTCTTCGTAACAAACTCGATTCAAGAAATTGTTCCGCTTAATCGTATAGAGGAACGAGATTTCCCGGGTAAAGTAGGTATGGTTACAAAAAGATTTATGAACCTTTATGAAATACAGAGAGAGAAATTGTGGAGCAGAAATGAATTACGAAGAGGAGATGTGTAGTTTGAAGTGGGATTATGATTTACGCTGCGGCGAATATACATTGAACTTAAATGAAAGAACGTTAATTATGGGGATTTTAAATGTAACACCAGATTCGTTTTCTGATGGTGGGAGTTACAACGAGGTAGATGCTGCAGTGCATCATGCGAAAGAAATGCGAGATGAAGGTGCTCATATTATTGATATTGGTGGCGAATCTACTCGTCCGGGCTTTGCTAAAGTGTCAGTGGAAGAAGAAATAAAACGAGTTGTTCCAATGATTCATGCTGTTTCAAAAGAGGTGAAATTGCCTATTTCTATCGACACATATAAAGCGGAAGTTGCAAAACAAGCAATCGAAGCTGGTGCTCATATTATTAATGATGTTTGGGGAGCGAAGGCGGAACCGAAAATCGCTGAAGTTGCAGCTCATTACGATGTACCTATTATCTTAATGCATAATCGCGATAACATGAATTATCGTAATTTAATGGCTGATATGATTGCTGACTTATATGACAGTATTAAAATTGCTAAAGATGCTGGTGTGCGAGATGAGAATATCATTTTAGACCCAGGTATCGGTTTTGCTAAAACGCCTGAACAAAATTTAGAAGCGATGCGTAATTTAGAACAGTTAAACGTACTAGGTTATCCAGTTCTCTTAGGTACTTCAAGAAAGTCCTTTATTGGGCATGTGCTAGATTTACCGGTAGAAGAACGTCTTGAGGGAACGGGGGCTACCGTTTGTCTTGGCATCGAAAAGGGTTGTGAGTTTGTTCGTGTTCATGATGTGAAGGAAATGGCACGTATGGCTAAGATGATGGATGCAATGATTGGTAAGGGGGTAAAGTAATTGGATAAAATTTATATTCATGATATGGAGTTTTACGGTTATCATGGTGTATTCCCAGAGGAAAATAAATTGGGCCAGAGATTTAAAGTGGATTTAACGGTGGAATTGGATTTGAAACGAGCGGGAGAAAGTGATGACTTAGAGCATTCTGTTAATTATGGAGAGCTTTTCGAGTTATGTAGGAAAGTTGTTGAAGATAGAACATATAAGCTTGTAGAGAGTATTGCTGAAAATATCGCTACAGATATATTGAAACAATATGAGAGTATTTCAAGATGTACGATAAAGGTAATTAAACCAGATCCGCCAATACCGGGACATTATCGTGCTGTAGCGGTAGAAATTACGAGAGAACGTCCATGAATAATATAGCTTACATTGCATTAGGTTCAAATATTGGAAAGCGTTATACGTATTTAACTGAAGCGATTCAGTTTCTAAATAAAAATCCTTATATCAAAGTTGAGGATGTTTCGTCTGTATATGAAACGGAACCAGTTGGCTATACTGACCAAAGTTGCTTTTTAAATTTAGTTATAAAAATTTCTACCAATTTATCACCGCAAGAATTATTGAAAGTAACGCAAAAAGTAGAAAATGACCTAGGAAGAAAAAGGGAAATTAGGTGGGGACCTAGGACTATCGACCTTGACATTTTACTATATAATCAAGAAAATATTGAAGCAGAGAATCTTATTGTTCCGCATCCGCGGATGTTCGAAAGAGCTTTTGTTATCGTTCCGTTGTTAGAGATTAATCAAGATATAAAACAAAACATTTCACGTTCACAAGTAGAAGAAATGAAAAGGCGAGAGGGAGTAACGGTATGGAAGCAGAAAAATGGGGAAGACGCATTCGTGCTTTTCGAAAACTAAAAGGTTATACGCAAGAAGGTTTTGCAAAAGAACTAGGGGTATCTGTATCTGTTTTAGGTGAAGTTGAGAGAGGGAATCGATCGCCTTCCCAAGATTTTGTAGTGGAAGTTGCTAAAGCATTAAAGATCTCGATAGATGAGCTAATGCCAAAGTGACCATGAAGGAAGGAGTAAATCGAGTGTTAAAAATCGCAAATATTGAGATGAAAAATCCGGTTGTATTAGCACCGATGGCGGGAGTGTGTAACTCTGCATTCCGTTTGACAGTAAAAGAATTCGGTGCGGGCTTAGTTTGTGCCGAAATGGTAAGTGATAAGGCAATACTACTGAACAATAAAAGAACATTAGATATGTTATATATCGATGAGAGAGAAAAGCCATTAAGTTTACAAATTTTTGGTGGCGAGAAAGAAACTCTTGTAGATGCTGCGAAATACGTAGATCAATATACGACAGCGGACATCATTGATATTAATATGGGGTGCCCAGTACCGAAAATCGTTAAGTGTGATGCAGGAGCAAAGTGGCTTTTAGACCCAAATAAAATATATGAAATGGTAGCGGCAGTTGTAGATGCTGTAAAAAAACCAGTTACAGTTAAAATGCGTATTGGTTGGGATGAGGATCATATTTTCGCAATCGAGAATGCGAAAGCTGTTGAGCGTGCTGGTGGACAAGCGGTAGCAGTTCATGGGCGCACACGAGTACAAATGTATGAAGGAAAAGCGGATTGGGATATTATTAAACAAGTAAAGCAAGCTGTAAATATCCCGGTTATCGGAAATGGTGATGTCGCAACGCCACAAGATGCAAAGCGTATGCTTGATGAAATAGGTGTAGATGGTGTTATGATTGGTCGCGCTGCCCTTGGAGATCCATGGATGATTTATCGTACCGTAAAGTATTTAGAGACAGGTGAATTAATGCCGGAACCGACAGTACGTGAGAAAATTGACGTATGTATGTTGCATCTAGATCGTCTGATCGATTTAAAGAATGAAAATGTCGCTGTAAGAGAGATGAGAAAGCACGCAGCTTGGTATTTAAAGGGCATTCGTGGTAATGCAACTGTACGTAATGGTATCAATGCTTGTAATACGCGTGAAGACCTTGCAAATGTATTAGGTACATTTGTAGAAGAAGTAGAAGCGAAACAACAAACAATTCACGTTGGTTAATAATAGGAAGGGAAGATTGACATTCTTCTATACACTTCCTATAATTACGTGAAAGAAAGAAGAACTGCCAGTTAGTTGCTGGCAGTTTTTCTAGTTGAGTAGAAAATGCTATACTGTATATATTGTAAAAATTAATAGAGCTGGAGTGATATCAATACCATGGATAACATGAACCACGAAGAATTAAACGACCAATTGCTTGTTCGTCGTGAAAAGCTACATAACTTACGTGAGCAAGGAATCGATCCGTTCGGTAAACGATTTGAACGTACAAATGCAACAAATGAATTATTAAGCCTATATGGAGAGTTCTCTAAAGAAGAATTAGAGGAGAAAGAAATCTCTGTTTCTATCGCCGGTCGTATTATGACAAAACGCGGTAAAGGAAAAGCTGGATTTGCACATATTCAAGATTTACATGGACAAGTTCAAATTTACGTTCGTAAAGATGCTGTTGGAGATGAAGAGTACGAATTATTTAAAACAGCAGATTTAGGGGACTTGGTAGGTATTGAAGGTAAAATTTTCAAAACGAACGTTGGAGAACTTTCAGTGAAAGCAACGGGATTTACGCTATTAACGAAATCTCTTCGTCCATTACCGGATAAATATCATGGATTAAAAGATGTTGAACAACGCTACCGTCAACGTTACTTAGACTTAATTACAAGTATGGAAAGCCGTGAAACATTCGTTACTCGCAGTAAGATCATTCGTGAAATGAGAAGATACTTAGATGACAATGGTTATCTTGAAGTGGAAACACCTATGATGCATGCAATTGCAGGTGGAGCTTCTGCGCGTCCTTTCATCACGCACCATAATGCATTAGATATGGAATTATATATGCGTATCGCAATTGAACTTCATTTAAAACGCCTTATTGTGGGTGGATTAGAAAAAGTTTATGAAATCGGCCGTGTATTCCGTAACGAGGGTGTATCAACTCGTCATAATCCCGAGTTTACGATGATTGAATTATATGAAGCGTATGCTGATTATAAAGATATTATGAAACTAACAGAAAATATGGTTGCTCATATCGCGAAGCAAGTACTAGGTACAACAACAATCCAATATGGTGATTATGAAATTAATCTAGAACCAGAATGGACACGTCTTCATATGGTAGATGCAATTAAAGAACATTCTGGAGCAGATTTCTGGAATCCGATGAGTGTAGAAGAAGCGCGTGAACTTGCAAAAGAACATAATGTAGAAATTAAGGATACAATGGAAGTTGGTCATATTATTAATGAATTCTTCGAGCAAAAAGTAGAAGATAAATTAATCCAACCAACATTTATTTACGGTCATCCGGTAGAAATTTCGCCACTTGCGAAAAAGAATGACGAAGATCCACGATTCACAGATCGTTTCGAATTATTTATCGTTGCACGTGAACATGCAAATGCATTCACTGAGTTAAATGATCCAATTGATCAGAAAGAACGTTTTGAAGCGCAATTAAAAGAACGCGAACAAGGTAATGATGAAGCTCACATGATGGATGATGATTATATCGAAGCTCTTGAGTATGGTATGCCTCCTACAGGCGGACTAGGAATTGGTATTGATCGTCTTGTTATGTTATTAACGAATGCACCATCTATTCGTGATGTACTATTATTCCCTGCTATGCGTCATAAACAAGACTAAGCTTTGGAGATTTCTCCAAAGCTTTTTTTATTTGAGTATGAGCGTGGGGCGTTAGATGTCGATGGTAGGAGAAATTATATTTATATAGAAGAAAAGTGCTGTTTTTATACTTTTTTACTAAGTTAAAAATTTTATTAGAAAAACTATTGCATTTTAATAATCAAACTGGTATATTTATATTCGTTGCCACGAAAGGTAACAAGCAAAACAAACGAAAAACAACTTTTTGAAAAAAGTTGTTGACGAAAATATAACGAAATGTTATATTAATAAAGTCGCTTCTGAGCGACGAAGTAGTTCTTTGAAAACTGAACGAAACAAACAACGTGAAACGTCAATTTTTATTTTAGATGCTAGACAAACTAACT
>NZ_JBXUNO010000011.1:0-654 GCF_057197025.1 Bacillus sp. LSHTCR4
TTTGTCCAACAACAAAATGTACAAGCCGTTGTTAATAATAAATTAAAAATCGAGAGGATGTTAAATATGTCAAAGAATGAAAAATTAGCTAAATTACGTAATCAAGAGTTCGATACGAAAGAATTAATCGGTTCAATCGATGAAAATGAATTAAAGAAAGTAGCGGGAGCGGGGGATGTAAATCCAGAAACGACACCAGCAACACCAACAATTATTGGAGCTACTATTGCGGTTACAGCAAGTCTTTGTCCAACAACAAAATGTACAAGCCGTTGTTAATAATAAATTAAAAATCGAGAGGATGTTAAATATGTCAAAGAATGAAAAATTAGCTAAATTACGTAATCAAGAGTTCGATACGAAAGAATTAATCGGTTCAATCGATGAAAATGAATTAAAGAAAGTAGCGGGAGCGGGGGATGTAAATCCAGAAACGACACCAGCAACACCAACAATTATTGGAGCTACTATTGCGGTTACAGCAAGTCTTTGTCCAACAACAAAATGCACAAGCAGATGTTAATTTCTATATAGATAACATAATTTAATTAAAAAATATATTTTTATTTAACTAATAATCTATATAAAACAATAATAAAATTTATAGGAGTGTTAAATATGAGTTCATCAAAAAAAGTAGTAGAAGCATGGAAA
>NZ_JBXUNO010000011.1:754-33007 GCF_057197025.1 Bacillus sp. LSHTCR4
GCAGGAGAAGTTGATTCTAAAGAAATTCAGTCTCTATTTGGTGCTGGTGAAGGAGATGTAACGCCGGAAGGTTTAAGTAGCTGGTTAGGTAATAATGGTGGATACTGTACGTTAACAAAAGAATGTATGCCTTCTTGTAACTAATTATCTATATAAAACAATAATAAAATTTATAGGAGTGTTAAATATGAGTTCATCAAAAAAAGTAGTAGAAGCATGGAAAAACCCAGTAGAACGTTCAAAAAACGAGGATGCACCAAACCATCCAGCAGGAGAAGTTGATTCTAAAGAAATTCAGTCTCTATTTGGTGCTGGTGAAGGAGATGTAACGCCGGAAGGTTTAAGCAGCTGGTTAGGTAATAATGGTGGATACTGTACGTTAACAAAAGAATGTATGCCTTCTTGCAATTAGTTATCTATATAAAATAATAATAAAATTTATAGGAGTGTTAAAAATGAGTTCATCAAAAAAAGTAGTAGAAGCATGGAAAAATCCAGTAGAACGTTCAAAAAACGAGGATGCACCAAACCATCCGGCAGGAGAAGTTGATTCTAAAGAAATTCAATCTCTATTTGGTGCTGGTGAAGGAGATGTAACGCCGGAAGGTTTAAGCAGTTGGTTAGGTAATAATGGTGGATACTGTACGTTAACAAAAGAATGTATGCCTTCTTGTAATTAATTATCTTTATAAAATATATAAGAGAAGTAGAGAATCTACTTCTCTTATTAATGAAAGGAGTAGTAAAGTGTCTGTAAAGCATAGTGCATTTATTGATGAAATAAAAACTAACGATCAGATAGTTCCATATTCTAAGGATTACATAAATTATTGGAAAAAAACATTTGAAAACAACGAAAATAAATTTGAAGGGATCTTAAAGGATCTTTCAGGTATTCAGTTATCAACTCTATCTCAATTAGAACATGATGAATACAGTGTAGATAAAGTAGATGCACTGCTATCATTAACCTTCTCAGAGTTTGACAGTTTCCAAACATCTGAATTCCCCCCAACAATCGAAGAACATTTATCAAAAGCAACTTTTTACAACTTTTTTAAAAAATTTATGAGTTACTCATTTTCTAAAGTTCATAAATCATTGAATACATATTCGTTCTTCGAAGAGTCACAATTATTGGCACCACTAGAATATATGTATAAGAGATTATATGAATTATCCCACAAAACATTAATATTAGAACTTAACATTCAACGTGTTCTTGAAAATTTAAAAGGGGAAACTTCGGAAGAACGTTACAATCATTTTTGTTCTTATATTAGTACAAATGAGTTTTTTGTTTATTTTAAGGATACATATCCTGCTTTATATAGAACAATGTTAACTACATTAATCCATTGGTCAAATAATATTATTACTCTTTACTATAATCTTGAACAAGATAAGGTACAAATCCAAGAGACATTTAATATTGATATTCAGAGAAATAAACTAATGACCATTACATTAGGGCTTGGTGATGAACATAATGATGGCAAAACGGTGTCATTAATTGAATTTCTTCCTAATATAAAACTTATTTATAAGCCACGATCAATTGGTGTCGAAGCGGCATTTAATGATTTAACTGCTTGGATAAATAATCAAGTTAATAATAAAGCCCAACTGTATTCACCAAAAATCATCGATAAACATTCTTATGGTTGGGTTGAATATATTGAGAATATAGAATGCAAAACGGAAGAACAACTTAAATCATTCTATTTTAAAATGGGGAGTCTATTAGGCGTTTTATATAGTTTAAATGCTGTGGACTTTCATTATGAGAATATTATAGCGATGGGTGAGTATCCGGTTCCAATTGACCTTGAATCTTTATTCCACCATGCAAAAATATTAGAAGAAAAGAATGGGTCTGCTCATAATAAAGCTCTAAATCTAATTAATAGATCTGTTAGATCCACTGGAATTATTCCATTTCTTGCATTTAATAGCGATAATCCTAACTATAAAGGTCTTGATTTAAGTGGTCTTAGTGATAAAAATGACCAATTATATCCATTAAAGGTACCTTCAGTAGAAGCAAAGAATACAGATGTGATGCACGTAGATGCTACATATAAATATGTTAAAGTGAATGAATTTGAAAAAAACAAGCCGATTTTTAAAGGTGAAAAAGTTTCATATAAAGATCATGTAGACGTTATAATAGATGGCTTTAAATATATTTATGAATGGATTTTAAATAATAAACAACAGTATAGCAATTATATATCAGATAAATTTAAAAATACGATAGTAAGAATGATTCTAAGACCTACCGCTGTATACGGTGAATTACTAAGAAAAAGTAAACATCCTGATTTTTTACAAAAAGGATATAACCGAGATATTTATTTCCATACTCTGGCATTGGAACCAGAGAATAAACCAAAAGAAATTATTAAATCCGAAAAAACTGATCTACTCAATGATGATATTCCATATTTTTATACAACGGTGAGTAGCAATCATTTATATCATAGAGAGAAAATCTGTATTCAAAATTATTTTGAATCATCTCCTTTAGAAGCTGTAATACAGAAAATCGATGACCTTAATATTGTAGATTGCTCACAGCAAATTCGAATTATGCGAATGAGCTTTTTAGCACATTCAGCTACATTTGGTGCAAATGAACAAGCTATTGATCCATATCGCAAGGTCCATATTCATGCTAATAAATCTAAGGAATTTTTAATTGAGGCACGTCATATAGGGGATTATTTAATTGCTAATGCTATAGAAGGGAATAATCAATCTGATCTTTGTTGGATAAGTACCGTAATATCTGCCTCTAACGAATATAAATGGGATATTTATCCTGTAGATTTAGATTTATATAATGGCTTAAGTGGTATTTCTCTATTCTTTAGTTATTTATATCATTTGACGGGAAGAAATGATTATAAACTAACAGCTGAGAAGTCTATTTATCCTGTAATTAATTCACTCCAGAGATTACCTGAGCAAAGAATGTTTAATATTGGTACTTTTAGCGGTGTTAGTGGTTCAATCTATGCTTTAAATCATATTAATCAATTATCACATACTAAACAATATGAACAACTTATACTCGATTCTATGAAAATGGTTGTTAGTAAATTATCGCAAGATAAAGTATTTGATATTATTGATGGAACTGCGGGGGTAATCGGGGTACTAATAGCTCTTTATAAAGATAGTGGTAATAAGGAATATCTAAAACTTCTCAACCAAGCGAGTGAATACTTAGTAAATGCTGCATATCATCATCCTGGAAAAGAGGGGCATGTCTCTTGGAAACAAAGAGACGATATTTCATGGATTGGATATTCTCATGGAACGGCAGGTATTATTACTGCTTTGGTAGCAGCTAATCAATATATAAATAACCCCAATATTTTAAAACTAGCAGATAAAGTTTTATCCTATGAAAATAGTTTCTATGATCCAAAGCATAAAAATTGGAAACTTCCATCTAAGGATAATCACTCTGTTGCTTGGTGTCATGGTGCACCAGGTATCTTATTAAGTAGGCTAATGTTAAAAGAAAGTAATTATGAAAATAGTATACTCGATCAAAATATATATGCTGCTCTAGATACCACTATTGATAAATCGTTTGGTCATAATCGTTCACTATGTCATGGGGATTTTGGAAATTTAGATATTCTATTGTATGCAGCAAAAGTGTTACAAGATAAAACATCTTACGAACGAGCAAATTCTATTGGTATACAACTTTTAGAGTACTCTAAAACGCATAATTGGAAACAAGGGGTCAGTACGGGAACTGAATCGTTTGGTTTAATGACAGGCCTTAGTGGAATTGGAGTAGGTCTTTTACAACAGTCTGACTATAATTCAATTCCTTCTATTTTAAGGTTAGAAGAGGCTAAATTATAAAAGGAGACGGATACATGAAACAGCTAAAAATTCTTGTAACTATACTTTCCGTATTCTTGTTAAGTTTAGTTACACAACCTGTAAAAGCGGAAAAAGTAGAGACAACGGATAATTATAAATTTATTCTTTTGGATAATGAAATTCAAAAGAATAACAAGGAAAATATTATAAATTTTTTAAAGGAAAATAACGCAATTGAGATTAAATATACTCCAGAAATTCAAATGATTTCATATAAAGAAACTAAGAGTAATATTCAATCCGATTTAGATAGTAAAATACGTACTAAGTTTAAAGCATCTATAGAAAATGTTGCTAATAGTGCTAAATTAACTTTACCAGATCCAAAGGTTTTAAATTCAAATGAGCAGTTTGCAAATAATAAGTTGAAATATAGTTTATCTTCAAAAAGAACATTGAATTCCATTACTATTAATGAACCAGTCTCAAACGTTTCGCCACCTTGGCAAATTGCCAAGGTAACTAATAATTATAAATCTCACGAGATAACTTTAGGAGAAAAAAATGTAAATATTGCCTTAGTTGATAGTGGTGTAGATTATAACCACCCTGAACTTAAAGATAGCATTAGGTATCTAGAAGGAAAATCCTATGTTCCCAGCGAACCGGATCTGTTAGATCAAAATGGCCATGGTACTCAGGTTGCAGGAATTATTGCAGCGCATGATAAATTAAAAGGGATTGTACCCAATATAACTATTACTCCATATAAAGTTATAGGGAAAAAAGATGGTGAATCAGTCTGGACTATACAAGCTATTATTGATGCAGCAAATAAAGGAGCAGACATAATAAACTTAAGTTTAGGAACATATAAAGCTATAAATTTAGAGGATGAGAACGCAATTATAAAGGCGTATGAAAGAGCTATTCAATACGCGAAAGAAAAAAATTCTATTGTAGTTGCTTCAGCAGGTAATGAAGGAATAAGCTTGGATAAACCATTTGAAAAAGTAGATGATGAGAAAGGTGTATTATATAAAATTCATGTACCTGGTGGATTAAGTAATGTATTGACGGTATCAGGAACAGACAAGAACGATGAATTTGTAAATTACTCCAACTTTGGTCCAGAGGTAGACTTTAGTGCACCAAGTGGTTCATATGGAACAATTATTGATAATCAATTCAAATTTGATCCATCCTATTTAATTGGTACTACCTATCCAACTTATTTAGAACCTACTATGTTGGATGTTCAACTAAATACACCGAAAGGCTACACGCTAAACCTAGGGACTAGTTTATCTGCTCCATCAGTATCTGGTACATTAGGAGCTATTATCTCAAGGTATTATGAGCTTCATTCTACAAAACCTTCGTCAGATATAACTATTAAGTATTTAAAAGATGGTGCTACGGATTTAGGTCCGACTGGTAAAGATGATCAATATGGATATGGATTAGTTAATAGTTATAAGAGTACAAATAGTGTTAAATAATTTTGTTCTTAATTAACCTGTGTTAATGGTATTTTGTAAAATTCACTCACTATTATTTTACTAGATGATAATAGTGAGTGAATTAATATTATCATCTAGTAAAAGCGTGTAGTGGAACGACAGTTAAATATTAAAAATGACATGTAGATTATAGAAACTGGGTATTAACCTTTGCTTTATATTCTATTTGGAGATTTTAGTAAAAGATATTAATAATAAGTAAATATAAGAATAAAATTTAAACTTAATTTAAAATTCTAAATTCAGGTGGTTGATATTATGAACAATCAAGTTTTAAATATTAAAGGTTTGCATAAAAAGTATAAAGACAAACATGTTTTAAAAGGAATTGATTTAACTATTAAAAAGGGTGAAATATTTGGATTATTAGGTCCGAATGGAGCGGGTAAATCTACTTTTTTTAAAATCATACTAGGATTAATAGAAGCAGACGAGGGGACTGTAGAAGTATTAGGAAAGGATATCAAAAAAAATAGAATTGAAATCTTATCTAAAACAGGTTCATTAATTGAAGCTCCGACCTTTTATGATCATTTATCGGGGTACGAAAATTTATTAATTGCTTCTAAATTGAAGAATGTTAATGATAAAGAACATATAAAGGAACTTTTGAATTTATTTAAACTATATGAAGACCGAAACCGTGCCTTTAAAAAATATTCACTTGGTATGAAACAGCGTTTAGGATTAGCTGCTGCATTCATGAATAATCCTGAATTATTAATATTAGATGAGCCCACTAATGGATTAGATCCACAGGGAGTTTATGAAGTAAAAGAATTTATAAAAAAGGCACCAAGTATATTTAATTCTACTATAATTTTGTCAAGTCATATTCTAAGTGAAGTTGAACAAATGGCCGATCATATCGGAATTATTCATCAAGGAGAAATAAAATACCAAGGTTTATTATCTTCCTTACAAAATAAACAATCATTAAATATTGTTGAATTTACAGTTAATAATACAGCCCTTACTCAGAAATTACTTGAACAATCTAACTATATCTTCCATGTAAATAATAATATCTTTAGCGTTGAATATTATGATGATAAATCACTTAATGATATTCAACAATTACTAGTATCTAATCAGATTTTCATTCAATCTTTCCAAACTAAAAAGCAGAATTTAGAGGAAGCATATTTAGATATTGTTGGACAAGGTGCTGTAAGTGTATGAGGAGTGTATTAGCTACTGAGTATATAAAATATAGAAAAAGTCATTTACTGTTTTTGATTATTTTAGGGCCTATTATACTTGGATTGGGTGAATTCATCGGATTAAATTATTATAGTAATTATCATGCTATTAAATTAGAAACGGTATTTGGCATAAATCTACAAATCTTAAAATACATCTTAAACTTTTTTATTGTGTTTATTATAGCGAGTGTAAACAATATTGAATATAAAAATTCTACGTGGGCCAGAACACTTTCGTATCCAGTACAGAAATTAAATGTGTATCTAAGTAAGTTTGTGGTTGTTATGATTGCCTTTATTATTACAACCTTAATGCATATGCTTTGTACAGTATTATTAATTCCAGGTTTAGGTATCTCTTTGGATGCGGTTTCAATGCAGCAGGTATTTGTTTTTACGTTATATCCATTTCTTATTAGCGTTCCATTCTGTGCTTTGGCGTTCATTATATCCATTAACGTATCGAATCAATCAGTGATTGTAACGCTAGCCCTATGTTCGTATCTTTTCGGCGATATATTAAGTTCAACTAAGCTTTGGTGGTTCCCTATTTCATATCAAACTTTATATTCTCCAATTAATTATGTGAATAATCTAGAGGTTTTTAATACATTATGGGCGTACGATAAATGGTACATGCTAGCGGGAATTCCTATTACTGCTGTTATTTTAGGAATTGGATATATCATATTTATTAAAACCAATAATAAAAATTAAAAAAGGAGATTTCAAATGATAAATTTAATTTATTCCGACTGGATAAAAATAAGAAAGCATCCACAACAAATTACATTTTTCATCTTAGCACTTTGTCCGATTATATATTCAATGGTTATGTATACTAAATACGTTGTAGGAAAATATAATCATGGTTTGGATAATGAATGGATGGGCGTATGGATGTTAGTATCTTTTTTCTATGTTGGTTTTTTTCTCCCGGTCATTTCAGGGATGATAACAACTTTCTTCTGCCAGTTTGAAAGTAAAACTAATTGGAAAATAATGCATTTATCCCCGGTTACTAACTTTAAAATTGTTTTATCTAAATTTGTATCTAGTGTGTTATTATTTGCTGTAGTACACTTAATCGCTTTAATAAGTTTATATGTATCAGGAAGATATTTTGATTTTACAGATCCATTTCCTTTATTATTCATGGTTAAAGTATTTTTCACTTCTGTTGTTGCAACACTGCCTCTAATAACTGTGCAACTTTTATTATTCTTATTTATAAAAACATCTATCACTTTTACATTTCTTAATATAATTCTATCTTTAATTGGGGTATTTATTTTTTCAGAAGCAAAGTTGGGATTTTTATATATATGGTCTCTACCATTGCAGTCTATAGAATTAGTTGATCAAGGTATAGTGTCTATTGGTATATTATTAACATCAATAAGCGCATTTACCATTGGTATGATTTTAATTACAGTGCGTTATGTAAAGACATTGAAAAAGAACGTGTAATATGAGAAGTGAATCTTGAGAAATCTTAACAGTACCTCATTTTAATAAATAGTAAAAAGAGCCCATCGGTTATGATGGACTCTTTTTACTATTTATACGCAGTTTATTTTTTAATCAAAACAGAACTCCCAGTCACTTAACGCCCTTACGAGATACTCTACATGTTCTATAGGTTCTTTGATACGATTTATGATAATGTATTTATTATTAAACTCCATATCTAGAAGGAATTTAACTCTAAATTTTTTTGTATTAGTAAAATAGGATCAAAAAAATAAGCATTAATTTGCTGTTTTTTTGATCCTATTTTACTAATTGTTATTAACATTAGGAAGCATTTATATTTTAAGTACAACAAATTATATAGAAAGGAGCCTAGTTGATGTTTAAGAAAAAGGTACCATTTATAGAACAAGCCCAACAGACTGAATGTGGTTTTTGTTGTATAGCGATGATTACCGAATATCATAATAGTACCGTATCTTTTCATGATATGTATGAAAGGATTGGTAATGGTAGAGATGGAACGTCACTATTTCATTTAAAGCATCTAGCTGAGGGATTAGGATATGAAGCAAATTGTTTTAAAATTCAAGAATATGATGAGTTATATAAGGTCCCACTCCCTTGTATTATTTATTGGAAGGAAAAACATTATGTAGTACTAGAGGAAGTAGCTGAACATGGAGTAATAATTGTTGATCCCGCTGTGGGAAGAAATAAGGTGAAAAAGGAAGAGTTCGAAAGGGATTTTTCAAAATATGTTATGACATGCGTACCAGGTGAAAGGTTTGTTAAGAAGAAGCCTAAAAGCTTATGGTTACCATATATTAATATATTGAAAGAGAGACCATCCCTATTAATAAATTTAGTCTTACTTTCCTTTGTGTTACAGTTATTCACTTTAGGTATACCCCTTCTAATACAATATTTAATAGATCATGTTATTTCACCTCAAAATTTTAATTTGTTAAATATCTTTTTAATATCAATAGTATTTGTGGTGGGATTCCAATTTCTATTCAATATAGTTAGAGGTAAGGTTGTAATTGTAATGGAGAACTTTTTAGATAAACAAATGATGAGTAAATTTATTAATCATTTACTTCATTTACCTTATCATTTTTTCCTCTTAAGAAAATTTGGAGATCTCCTATTTAGGGTAAATAGTCTAAGAATAATTCGAGATATGATTGGATCAAACCTTATTAAGGGTATATTAGATGTTGGGTTACTAATTGTAATATTTGTTTTCATGATAATTAAATCACCAATTTTAACAGTATCTGTTTTAGTGTTCACAGCACTTAACGCAGTTTTATTAATTGCTACACGCTCTAAAGTAAAAGAGGTTAGCCAAGAAGAAATTATGGCGAATAGTGAAGTTCAAAGTATTCAAACGGAGACTTTGTATGGAATATTCAATGTTAAAACAGCTGGAATCGAAGATAAAATATTTACTCGATGGAATAAAAATTTTAAAAAATTGCTAAAGGCTTATAGAAAGAAGCAAAATCTTAATAATTATATTCAATCAGTAAGTAGTTCTATTGGGAATTTAGCGCCCTTATTCACTCTATGGCTTGGTGCATATTTAATTTTAAACAATCAGTTGACATTAGGAAATCTAGTAGCTTTTCATGCTATTTCCAATCAATTTTTTGGACTAAGTCAGTCAATTGTTCAAATGTTTAATTCTTTCTTTGTAACTGGTACGTATTTAAGAAGGGTACAAGATGTATTAGATGCACCAAAAGAAGAACAAACTCCGGATATGAAAGAGATAACTAATCTTGAAGGTCGTATACGTTTTGAAGATGTAAGTTATCAATATACAAAATATAGTCCAATGTCCGTTGAAAATATTAATTTAGAAATTAAACCGGGCCAAAAAGTAGCGATTATTGGAGAATCTGGTGCTGGAAAGAGTACCATGTCACGTTTACTATTGGGATTGCATAATCCGAGTGAGGGGAAAATATATTATGATGATGTGGATTTAAGTAATATCGAAAAATCATCATTAAGACGTCAAATTGGTGTAGTTCCTCAGGACGTTACACTATTTAATAAGACTATTTTTGAAAATATTGCAATTTATGATAAGGATATCTCGATAGAAGAAGTTGTTGAAGCTGCTAAGGTAGCACAAATACATGATGATATTATGAAGATGCCTATGCAATATAATACGTTCATATCTGAGATGGGATTCAATATTTCAGGAGGACAGCGACAACGTATTGCACTTGCGAGAGCTTTAGTTCATAAACCATCCATTTTAGTATTAGATGAAGCAACAAGTTCATTAGATCATCTGAATGAGAAGAAGGTAGATGATTATCTCAATGAAATAAAATGTACAAGGGTTGTTATTGCACATCGACTTACTACAGTAATGAATGCAGACTTAATCATTGTGATGGATAAAGGAACTATTATAGAATCGGGTACTCATAAAGAGTTAATGCTAAAAGCTGGTTATTACTCTTCCTTCTTCAAGGATATAGAACCAGATTACAAGTTACTAGCAAATTAAGCATATATATTTATGAACCTAATAAAAAAGAAAGAGGGATAGATATGAAAGTTCAAACAAAAAAAGACCGTAATTTAATCAGATATGCAAGTGGGGTAGTTACCCTTTTAATCTTGGCTTCCTTTATATATCAATGGAATAACGGGTTAAATATTGACATTCCTGAAAGATTAGGTCTAGGGATAGCTCTTGTCGCATTTGTTACTACCTTTATGCCTCAAAGAAAAAAAGATGCTAATTAATTTAAATCGCGCTTGAGATCTATTTCTCAAGTGCGGTTTCCTAAAAAATTATATAGAGGAATCATAAATAATCATTCATACCAATACAAACTATAAATTTAACATTTAAGCTTTAAATATATAAAAAGTAGCAATTTAAAAGAGAAATATCTTAAATATTTTCTACGTACTTAAATTCAAACTAAAAAATTATAAAAAAGGGTGGATATCAAATGTTTAGAAGAAAAAAATCAGATGAAATGCGAAAACAAAAGTGGAATACTAGTGGATTGACTAGTGTAGTTGATGAAAATGAATTAAAACAGGTTGTAACTGGCGCGGGTTCAGACGATATTTATATAGAGACAGTTCCAGCTGCTATAGCTGCGTTTTTACCAAATCAGATGAACACATATCCTGATCCAATGATCATGCCTAAGTATAGATAATCAAGGACTTAAAATAAAAAAAGAGAACATATTAACACTAAAAGATTTGTACTTGAATCCAAGTTGTCATAGGTATCGTTTATTACACTAATCCTATAGCATGTAAAGAAAAGCTATTTGATAGAAAAGGTATTGGGTGTTATCAAGGTGCAAAATTATTTTATTAGATATTCATTCTATATTTAGGGTGTATATCTGTTGGCCTAAAAATAGGAATCTAAAATCCTTGAATATGCTAAATAGAAAACTTTAATTTAGAGAATTAGATGATTTACAACAATATTGGACTATCCCTATCTATAGGGGGAAGAGAATCCTGTAATATCTAATTTCCGTTCACTATTTTAGTAGGATCAACTTATGATGCATATAATAAAACACATATTTGTACGTTGAAGTCACATGCCTCGTCTCTTATTTTTCTAGGGGAGGCTATGAAATTTCAATAGGCATAGAAGACAAAATGTCGAAGGCTTCCTATAAATGATTTTTATATTTGAAAAATCAGTAATTTCACTTACTAAATTAAATAAACAATGCTATAATGTGGTGTGGAATCCATTTATTCAGAATTAATGGTTAATTGATATGATGTTTAACATTGTTTTAATTGTAAAAAAAAGTGTTAATTCTCTTTTATAGAGAATTATATGGCGGCATAGCCAAGTGGTAAGGCCCAGGTCTGCAAAACCTGTATCATCGGTTCAAATCCGATTGTCGCCTTTTATTTTAGTATATCAATATTTTTCATATGGTGGCATGCCAATTAGGAATGGTACAAGGTTAGCATACCCTTTTATGTTGGTTCGAATCCAACTGTCACCTTATATCCCAATACCCTTTGGGAATGATTACTTATGACATCTTTCAATAAATCATATTTATTTGAAATGATAAAGTAAAAAAGAAAACTATTCTTTTTTACTCTTCAGTCGTTTGTAATATTATACCAATTTCTCGAACAACCACACTTCATTCTACTACACCTATAATTCCAACATGATTGATTTATTTCATGGAAAGACTCCAAAATAATAATTTTTGCAATGCTCATGAATAATGTATGTTATTAAGCATGGATAATTTTATTATGTAAATTTATCCTATTAAAATTTTGAATCCTTACTAATGCAATTGAATAGGCTCCTACAGCATAAATGTATTAATCATAGTATGCGCAACAAAATAGTTGAACAAGAATTATGCTAAATTTCACAATTAATTTTCTTAATATTCAGATTTTTTGTGTGGTTATTATATAAGTTAAATATTTTAAAGGAGATGATTTTATGAAGAGTAAAGGAGTATTAATATCCTTCCTGGTTTTAGTTACATTTTTAGGATTTTTGCCAATAGAGAAGGCAAGTGCATCCGTATCATCTAATTCAGTAAACGAAGTAGAAGATAGGATTGACACAAGTAAAAATTATTATATAGTTCCAGCAGATTTACCAACAAGAGGATTAGGTTCTCATCGGTCTCTTAATTTTTTACCGTCTTTAGTAGTTGCTCCTTCACTAGGCAATACAGTGGAAAAACCTAATGGAGCTCGTATGAAATTGGTTTTTTCTGAAGAAAAAAAGAAATACCAAATTGGGATGCCTTATCCAATGCCTGGGAGAGGACTTGTGAATCAATTTATACAGATTATTGGTGAGGGTAGTTTATATATTAGTTTTGGTGACAAATACGGGGCTGATTGGATAATAACTCCTGTAGAAGGAGGATATATACTGCAAGCAGAAGGTGGATACCTTAATTATAAAGATATTGAATCGTCAATGTATGGTCCTATTACAAGAGCTTACTTAGGTAAAGAAAAAGTTGTGTGGAAATTAGTACCTGTACTTTAAATTTTATATAGGGTTTATAGGATATACTTAATAGAAAAATAGATTAGTTTACTAAACAATTTTTACTATAGCAGGTGTAAAAAATAATAGATAAGTAAGCAACAGTACAAAGCATTTTAACTTGCGGTATGTACTGTTTTTTTTTTTTGATAGCGTTCTATACTCATTGATCTAAAACCTATTCAAGCGTAAAGATTATTAGTCTCAACCATTCTTATTAATGGTCAGGTCGTATTCGCGTTACAATCTGTGTTTTCGTAATTTGATGAAAATAATAGGAGAAAGAGGATTATCAATTACTCACACAACAATTACGCGCCGCGTTTATTGCCCTAAATTTGTTAGTATACAAGTTAAACCGTTAATAATTTCATTTACCGTATGGATAGATGTAATACACAGGGATTAGACCCAAAAGAGGGAATCAGTCTCCACTTTAAAAGTCAACGAAAATCAATGGAATCTATACCTAACTTATGTTAAATTTAATGTAGATTTACTTTTCTTTTTTATTTCTTTTAAACATTCAAGAGCCGTTTCGCGGTTCAGATTCAGACACTAATATGGTGTTTATGACTCTGAGTCCGGAACGGCTCTTTTTATATATAATTATTTATTTTTAATGAGATCATGAAAATGAATGAATGTGTTTTTGGATTAAACAATATAAAAAAAGGAGTGAGGACCGTAAGGTACGAAGAAAGCACGGCTATAGCCGTGCCGTTGCGAAGACAAGTGGATTTGCTAAAGAAACGTGGATATAACAGTTGCTCTTCACGCTAAATATGGAGCGACAGGCGTAGGCTTAAATTGAAGTTTTACAGATACATATGGAGTAGCGGATTGACACCTTATGGTGTGCGGCGCATTTGCCGCGCACCATAAGGTGGATTATGCCCGTTTGAGCGTGAGCGAAAACGGGCCGACCGAAGGGCGGCGGGAATATGGGAAGACGGCGAGGATCTTCAAAAGTATCCCTTGTAAGGCAAATTGAAAATGCAGTAAAAGAAATTATTTGTATTGGGCAATCAAAATATGAGGCAAAAAAAGAAGGACAGCATACGGGAGGTTTATATTCTTTTAAACATATTCAAAATACAATATCAGTTTCAATTGATTTTGCACGTTTTTGTAGGGAACAGTATGGAATTACACGAATCGTTTATTTTAAAGAAGAACATTATTATGCTTATTTACAGTATAAAGAACAAGAAGGGGTGTCCCACGGCCACTTAATGAATATTGAGACGTGCCTAAGGAAGTTACAAATAGCTATGCACAGACAGGCGAAGAAGCTTCAAAAAGCCCCTGTGAGCTTTTGTTCTGAAAAAAGGGTGTATAGCTATAACAACCCAAAAAATAAGAAAGCTCCCGAGAATCGCTCTATGAGCTTGAGAGATGCGAATAGATTAATAGAGAATATCCCCTCTATCCATGTTCGGAATGCATTTCAATTACAGTTACATTTGGGACTTCGTGCGAGGGAAGTTATCAATCTGACTTTAGAACATTTTGATTTGAAGAATGGTGTTTTAAAGATTAAGAATGGAAAAGGAATTACAAAAGGTGGACGGGGACGTGAAATTCAGATACCTGAAAGATTGCAAGAAAAGATCTATGAAATAATTAAAGATAAACAGTTACATGAAAAAGTCATCCCAGTTAAAGATAATACTTTGCGGGCAGCTCTCTTAAAAGCTGGAAGGACAACTGGGATTCCTACGAATGGAACGCATATGTTCCGTCATACGTTCGCGAGGGAACGTTTTAAAGAATTATTAGGGGAATCCTATGAGCAAGGACAGAAAGTATTGGCTTATATACTGAAAAATCATGAGCGAGGAAAACGCGCGGATTATGGGATTCGTCAAGAGTTTAAAACTACCTATTGGCAAGTACAAGATGCGATGAATATAGTTCATGAAGAATTAGGTCACGGAAGAGGAAGAGTAGATTTAGCTCAAGTTTATTTAAAATGCTAAGATAGAGGAGTTATAACCGTTATAACGAATTTGAAATACTAAAAAGGAGGTTATGACTATTATGACTCCTATAATTTATGAAAATGTATCCCAAGTTGCTAAAAGATTGAAAGTATCGCCGTCTACGATTAAAAAATATTATTTATTAATTGAGAGCTATAACTGTTATGCTTTTAAAAGAGATGAACGAGAACGGGTTATTTTTGATGATTATGATATCGGATTATTACAAAGGTTAGTAGAATTAAAAAGTATGCCCCAAGTTACATTGGAAGATGCTTGTAAATTACTTTTAGAAGAGGAAGGGTTAACAGTTCAGAATATAAATATGACTGTTATAACACCTAAATCAGATGATTTAAAAGAATTATTGCAAGAATTAAAAGGTACAGTGGAGTTACAACAAAAACAATTACAGAGTCAAAATGAACAAATAGCTCAACTAACAAACTTATTGGAATCGCAACAAAAATTATTAACTCACTCCGATACTGTAGAGAAACAACAAGTTGCTGATCGTGATAAGGCTGTTATGACTGTTATGCGAGAGCTTCAAGAAGTAAAACAGATGGTTGCGGCAAGTAATGAAAAGAAATGGTATCAATTTTGGAAGTAATCTACTGATTCCTATGCGTTTATGCCGCGAAAGTCACTTGACTATGAGGGCAAGAGGCTCGTAGTCAAGTGAATCGTGGAGTGAAAAGCATAGGACAGATGCCCCAGTATTAAAGGGAAAAAACCAATGTCTTCGCCAAAATTCGTGGTTCTACTGTTAGAAAAAGGCGAATAAGAATATAGCATACATACAATAAGGGAATGCAGTATAGATCAGTCTACAAGCATTCCCTTGCTATAGTGATGTTAATAATATTTTAATGATGTTGTTACTATATATGTCATGTTAATTAAGAATAAAAAGATTAATATATCTAGTGTTAAAAAAACATATAATGTTATTTTTATCTTTTTAGAAATTTCATTTTTAATCATATATATAATGAATAGCATTGTAGTTGATTGGAATAGCATGGTGAAAAATAAAAATGTGATAGCAAATACCATATTCCCTGGTATAAATGGAGTATTCATTATAAGTAGAGAACTAATTATATTAAGAATAAGCGTAGTTAGTATAAAAATATATTTATAGATGTTTTTAATTTTGATCACCTACTTTAATTTTTTGTTTGATAATATAGTTGTTTATTTTTATGGTTATATATAAGTATTTTGTTATTATTTTCGTCTACAATGTAAACATCTTTTTCTTGCCAATCTATCCCGTGAGGTATATCTTTTTCGATTGAAAATAAAACGTCTTTATTTCTAAAAGGAATTGAATTTCGATTAGCATGAATGTTTATTTCATGTTCTTTTGTTTGAATGCTATAATCTCCTGAATAATTGGAGAAAAAAGGTGTTAATTTACTATAAATATATAGAATTTCTTTTTTATCGCTTTCTTGATAAAAGTGGGAATTAATAACGTTTAGATCTGATGTTTTTATGTCTTTTGGTATAAGTAAAAAAGCAATGAGACAATAAAATATAACAACAATAGTAATTAAAGAATATATGTAGAGAGCGGCTATTAATAAATATCTTTTATAATTGCTTTGTTTTATTATCTGATTTTGCAAATTTGAATCCTCCTTTAATAAAGAATCAATTGAAACATTAAATAGATTGCTTAAGGCTAATAAATTGGTTAGATCAGGAAGACTTTTTCCTAGTTCCCATTTAGATATAACTTGTCTTGAAATAAATAATTGGCTGGCTACATCTTCTTGTGTCATGTTATTTATTAATCTTAAATGTTTTATTTTTTTTCCAATGTCCATATATGTACCTCCTTTAATTACTTTAATTATTCTAATGTTAAATAGTAAGAAACGCATCGTAGCGTTATAAAAAAGGCATGCAACGATGTGTTGCATGCCTTTTTTTAGGTTATTAATTTATTGTTGTTTTTTTACATTGCTAAATTTGAGATGTAATATCCAAATTCATAGCCTATTCTTATAATTCCAGCACCTAATATTATGTAGAGGGAATATTTAATAAATTGGTTTTCCTTTAGGAATTTATTTAGATTATTCACGATGAACACTCCTTTTAATATTTTAATTTCAATATATTAAAATTAAAATAAAATGAAAAGATTAAATTTGAAATGTATCAAGAATATTATCTTTTTCTTCTTTATTGATTCCAATATATTTAAGTGTAATTTGTGGTGTGCTATGGTTAAGTATTTCTTGTAACATGGCTACATCTTTTGTTTGTTTATAAAACCAATAGCCGAAGGTTTTGCGCATGGTGTGAGTACCAATGGATTCTACACCGGCAAAATCTCCGGCTTTTTGCAATTGTCGATATGCTTGGATCTTACTAATCGGTTGATCGCCTTTTCTTGAAGGGAATAACCATGTACTTTCTAGTGATTGGGCATACGAATAGATTTCATCAAAAATAGAAGTAAGATTAATCATGCGTTCTTTCTTCGTTTTTCCTTCTTTGATTTTAAATTCTTTTCTCTTTTTGCGTTTTAGTTTTACTATGGTTTGTGTTTCAAGTTGGAGTAGATCACTTACGCGTAGTCCGGTATGAATTCCAACAAGAAAGAGAATATAGTCTCTTTGAGAACAATGACGTTTAAGAGCCCATTTCATATCTTCGATCTGTTTTTTGCTACGGATGGGTTGGACATCAATAAGATGTGGTTTTTTATTCATGGATTTATGACCTCCTTATTTACAGTGTTTTGAATGTATACTTTTATCATGTAAATTGAGGATATCAGGGGAATCAGTGAGAAGTCAATGTTTAAGGGGAAATGAATGTAAACTAATATTCAAAAGTTTACATTGATGGAATAGGGAAGAAGATAGAGAATTTACTATTTGTGTTGATTTAATCCTATTACTTATTGTGTTAATATAATTTTAATATATAATTTTATTGATATTAGGAGGGATAGGAGAAAGATATATGTTGGAAAAATTTAATAAATTTATGTTTGCTTTACCTGTAATTTGGTTTGTATTACTTATTGTATTGGGATCGTTTTTACTTGTGATGCCATTAGATTTATTTTTGCCACCGATAAAACAACATCCGATAAAAGAAGAACTCGCTATTATACAGATTTTAGTAGGAGTATTTGCGGCACCAGTATATGAAACAGTAATTTTTCAGGTATTTTTATTTTGGGTATTAAGTTGTATTTCTCTTATTAAAGATCGTATTTATCTTATTATTTTAATAGCATCAATTATATTCGGATTAAGTCATTCAGATGGTATTACTTATATAGTAGCTACAGCAATAATTGGAGTATTATATAACTATGCTTATTGGGTATATCAAAAAAAGAATGAAAAAGTTGAAGTTACAATATCTGCTTTTTGGATTGTTGTTTTGATTCACTCACTACATAACGCTATTGTTGTTATAGCATTACATCTATAAATCTTTAAAAAATAATTAGTTCTATTAGTAGTGAATTTTAAGTCAATGATTGAGAGAAAACTAAATTATTTATGGGGTAAGAAGTATAGAACTAAAGCCTTTTCTATGCTTCTTTTTTATGTAAATTTATATCTAAAAATTTACATTTGAACCAAGTATGTATTCCTTGTTTTTTTGTTCTTATTAATATTTAAAATAATGTAGGAATATTGTAAAAGAATTATAGCGTCAAGAGAGAAGAAAAAGTCGTGATGGAAGTTCTGGTGGGTGTTACTAGATAAATTACGCATAAGTAGAAAAGTATACTTTTCTACTTATGATAATAGGGATATTTCTATATTTTTCATATCTCTGTTAAGAGCTTGAATTTTCTTTTCTGCTCAGGTGTTAGCTCGTTTTCTACATAACGATCTATAAGTAAGTCTATTATTTCATAAGCGAATTTTGTATTTGTAAGTTTCATTAATACTTCAAGTTCTTCTTTTGATTGATTAGAAATCTTAATACTACCTTGCTGATTTTTAAATTCCTTTTTTGTTTTAGTTTTTTCGTTTCTTTTTGCTTTTCGAGTTACTTGTTTTTCTTCTGTCTTAGGTTGAGAAGGAGCAGTTGCTTCAGCGTTATTGTCAATCGCAGCTTGTCCTTGCTTTGGTACATAAGGCTCAGTTGGCTCAAAGTTCCTTTTCTTTCTACCTAACAAACCAGGAGTTTTCGCCATATTACACACCAACCTTCATTTTTTCAAACATATCGATACGAGATAATAATTCATCACTAATCGTTTCGTATAATTCAATTACATTCATATCATGTCTATCTTTTTCAGTAATACCATTTACATCAAATCTTTTAATACGCTCCATTTGAGGGACGACATTTTTAAATAGGTTCTCTTCACCAAAGATTTCACGAGCGTTTTCCATGATGTATTCATCAACTTTACCATTATTTTTTAATAAGACAGGAAGAATACCAACTACTTCAATATCAAGATCATATTGTTCTTTCAACTTGATGAGTTCATTAACGTAGTTCTCTGCACCAGTTAGAGAACGTTCTTGTGTTTGTAAAGCAATTAGAACATAATCAGAGGCCACAACGGCGTTCTTCGTAACTTCTAGTGACATAGGAGGAACATCAATAAATATGTAGTCATATTTATGTTTTATCTTTTCAAGTAATCCTTTAAAGTAGTGATCTTCCTCTTTTTCAGAAGTGCAAGTCTTATAAAGGAACTTTGCGAAATCTTGAAAATCAACATAAGAAGGAATTAAATATAAGTTCTCCATGATTTCCACTTCTAAACCATCTAAATTCCCTTCTTGTATCCCTTTCATTAATGTTTTTTCAACAGTTACAATTTCATCTGGATTAAGAATGGATTTTGTTAACATTAAAGACTTCGTTGCATTACTCTGCGGATCAAGGTCAACGAGTAACGTTCGCTTTCCTTTTTTCGCAACTTCATAAGAGTTTAATACAGCATTTGTGGTTTTACCAACGCCACCTTTGTAATTCCCAACCGTAATTGTAATAGCCATTTTTAACACTCCAGTAATATTTTTTAAAATTTCCCTATATCCCTTTATAGAAATAGGGAAAAATAGAAATAGGGAAATAGGGATATTTCTAATTATAGAAATAGGGATATTTCTATATTATTAAATGAATTATAACAATGATGTTCTGTATATGCAATAGAATGATAGAGTTAATAATTTATAACAAAAACGTTGATTTAAAAGGGAAATTTTAATTCGAGTTGGGTTTAAAAATTAAGTGAGAGTGGAGATTTTCAAGGAGAGGTTTAAAGAGAAAAAAAACTAAAAAATAGGGAAATAGGGAAATAAGGCAATAGGGAAATATCCCTATAGGGAAATAGGGAAAAATAGAAATAGGGAAATAGGGATATTATTTAAATCACGCGTAATTTCACTGTTTACAAACAAAAAAACTTGCTGTAATGTAAGAATTAGCAAGTTTTTCAACAAAAAGTGATTTAATTTGATACTCTACATAAAGAGCTTATTAGATAAATAAATGGTAAAAAAATAAATAAAAAAAGAACGGCTGTCTAATTGAGATTTCTGAGGTCACAATTTGACAGAAAAAGTAGAGTTACTGACAATAACTTTACTCTCCGGTGAATACACGTTGCGGTCAACAACTTGTATTCCATTTACACACTGCAAGACCAGTATGTAAAATTCTCCGTCCGTTCTAGTTAACTATGTTATTAGAGATATAAAAATATCTGTATTTAGTATAGTTAATTAGAGCTAGATTGTAAAGATAGAAATCCGTATTTAAGTTTGTTTGAATATGGAGAAAAGTCTGTCTTTTATCTACTTTCCGGAGAATTTTTGAGGTGAGCAGTGTTATAACTGCTCACCTTTTTTATTGTCAAAAATCTAGTGGAAAGGAGATTTAACATGGATAAAGCGCAACAAGCAATCGAATTGATTTTACATGATGGGTTACGAAAATATAAATATAAAAACTCAAGAGCTAGCATATCCATGTTAGATTCTCAGGATTCTAGTATCAAAATGGATGACAGATTTGTATTTATTACACGTACAAAAGAAGATTTAACGAACTCATATGGTACAAAGGGGGTTGTATTGACTTCTCAAGAAACAGTACTGGACCATATTGGACAAGCTACACATTGGACTCCGAATATTTTTAGAGTGGGAACGTACATAGATAGAAACAGAAAAATCATTAAAGGGCATGAAGAACGAAATCTAAAACAAATTAATTGTTTTACTGTTGATATTGATACAAAAGACCTTACTCCAGGGGAAATCGTACTTGCAGCAATGGACAAGCAGTTAGGAATGCCTACAGTTATTGTTGAAAGTGTGAAGGGATACCAGGCTTATTTTGTGTTGGATAATCCATTATTTATTTCGAATAAGAACGATTTCCGGGGATTACGTAGTGCAAAAAGAATCAGTGAGAACATCAGAAAAGCTCTAAGTGATCTTTTACCTGGTGTTGATTTGACATGTAATGATTTCGGATTCTTCCGTATGCCAAATGAAGATAACATAGTATGGTTTGATGCAAACAGTACATGTAATTTATCTCATTTAATTGAATGGTCTAAAGATCAAGATATCGGCCATCGTAGAAGTTTATTTACGGTTATTTCAAATAAGCAAATTAAAACTACGCAAATTACTGAAGGATGGGTGCAAAAGGTATTAGCATGCACACATATCAGAGGTCAAAAAGGTGTATTTGGACGTGATAACGCTGTATTTACACTTGCGTTAGCATGCTATTCTTCAAGAATGACTCAAGATGAGGCATATAATTTACTGGATGAATTTAATACAAGCCTAAAAAGCCCTTTGAAAAATTCAAGTATTCAAAAGGCTATTCGTAGTGCTTTTTCAGGTAAATATAAAGGCGCAAACAAAGAGTACATCAATCAAATTTTAGAAATTTGGTCAGATAGAAAGGTAACATTTTCAACTCTAGTACCATCACAGTATTGGTATAAACATAAGAAAGCACGCAAGGATCGTGTGCGTAGTCATTGGTATGAGTGGGAACAAGATATCATTGACTTCTTAAACGTGCAAAAAAATACCGAAAAAGGATTCGTATATTTTACTCAAAAAGAAATATGTGAAGTGTTGCGAATTCCAAGAAGCACGTTAAACAATGTGCTAAAGAAATCAAAGCAAATATATCTCCATGTGATCGGTAAAGGTAGTCAACGACAAACTGGACTGTCTACTTTGTTGTTGCTTTTTAATAATGCTATTGGTCGTACAACAGAACAAAAAGAGTTGTACTTGGAGTTTATTCAATCAATCGTCCCTGGAGCTGCAGAGCGATTATATGATCTACTCCCAAGGGATAACAGTGATTCTATCACACTAAATACGGGCTAATTTGGTACTTTGTCCACTATGCCAATACATATTTCTATTATAGTTTTTTCCTTTTTGGTTTTTCTGTATGAATTACAGTACGTGAAATTATTTATTGGCCTTTTATTTTTATGATCGATTGTTAGTTCTTTACAAGGTGTATTTTTACTACAGTATGTTCTGTTTAAATTACTGGATTTTTTTATTAGATGCTTTTTTAGACATCGATAAAAGGAGCAGTGAGCGTTCTATTAAATTGTTTGTAATAGGGAAAAATTAGCTTTTTTGAAATGCATGGTGAGGTGCGAGAGGATATTCGAAGTTCTGATGGCTATCTTTGTTATTTGTTAGAAACGTTTTTTAACATTGGTTTAAATAATGAAGAGGAAATTAATAAAGTTTTGTTGGGATTGATAGATTTATTATCTAGATGCAGTGTGCTGAAAAAAGTGGACTAAACAAAAGTAATTTCAAAATATACAATAAAAGTTGATTTTGAAGTTACTTTATGTTTAGTTTTCTTATGTTTATTTTTCTTTCGGAAGAACAATGCCTTTATACAATTGAACTGTAATGAAGTAGTAAATTGAGTAAATGACTATGAAAATTATTATTGGAAGCCAAATACGGAAATATGGATCGATTAGGATGAACGAAAAGATGTTCATACCAACTAATACATGTGCAATCCCTACAATCGCTGGGAATAGGAATATTAAGAATAATTCTTTATAAATTGACTTTGTTAATAATTCACGGCGCACGCCGATTTTACGAAGCATTTGATAACGCGTAATATCGTTTGATGCCCCAGATAGAATTTTAAACATTAAACAGCTTGCCATCATTGCTAAGAAAGCAATTCCTAAGAAGAAGCCCATAAATACTGTCCCGCTCGAAATGCCGTAAAAACCAGTATATATGGCGTATTTACTTGGTATATCATCAATTTTTAGATTTTTATATTTGGTTAACTGTAACTCGTCAATTTTTTCCCATTCTTTTGTGTATGTTAAGAAATTATCTGTTTTTCCAATGAATACACTACTTTCTGTATTTTTTAAGCTATCATATATTTTTTGATCGACAATTTTAATTGTTTGATCGGGATGCACATAAGAGGGCTCCAGCGTTCCGAAGGCATCTTTCCACTCTGCTGAAATTAAATTATTGGTATTTTTCGAAATCTCTCCTGTTGGTAGTTTTTCAGAAGCTCTTTTTTTCACTTTAGCAGGATCTTTTACTCCTTCTTTAATATATTTAACATCTTTTACGAAAGGACGGTGTTTCTCTAAATCTTCTTTTACATAATAAATGTATTTATCATCTGTTTTATAGCGATATTCGCTTTTCTCTTTAAATGTAATACCATTTAAGATTTTCTTTTCTTCAGTCGTTGGATTATGAATCGTAACGTCATAAATCGCAAGAGTATCTACATTCATCATAACGTTATTTTTAAAGGCCATACCACCTGAGATTGCCCCCGCTCCAAGCGCAACTAACATTGTCACTGTCGCTAGTACTTTTGTTAAGCTGTTAATACGGAAGTTTAACTGTGCAAATGTAAAAGCATTAAGTCCTTTTTCATTACGTTTTTTATTACTTTTCATCTTTTTAATAATAAGAGGTAAGAACGTTCCAAATAACATGTAAGTTCCAGACATTACAGTAATTAAAGCAATAAAAATCCCAGCTAGTCTTAACTTATCCATGTAAATCATAGAAGCATAGCCAATTGTTAATAAAATAATCCCCAATATTGCAAAGATAACAGTCTTCGCATTTTTTACAGAAACACGATCTGTTTTTGAATTTGCATGTACAAGTTGTAGGACTGTAATACGTGATAATTTGATACTATTCATAATTGCTGATAATACAAATAGCACAAAGAAGAAAACACAAGTAACAATCATGGAGGAAATATAAAATGCTTCATAACCACCTGCAGTAAAATCCAGTTGTTGCATTAGTAGTTTACCAATTACTTGTGCAAGCCCTACACCTACTGCAATCCCGATTACAAGGGAGGCAGCACCTAATACAATTGTTTCGATGAACATAAGAAATGTAACCTTATGTTTTTTTGCTCCTAACATCATATACATACCTAATTCTTTTTGACGAAGCGATAATAAGAATGAGTTTGCATATATAATATAGAAGAATGTAATAATTGCTAATAATATTGAACCAGCTTGGAATACTATTCCAATTTCGCTAATAATAGAGTTTGCCTTAAGAAATGCTTCGTTTAACGCTAATGTTTGGAACATATAAAAAATTGAAATGGACATGACAAGACCAACAAGTAAGACGATATAGTCCTTTAACTTACTTTTTAGTCCTGACATAGAAAGTTTAAATAACATGCCTGAACCTTCTTTCTTATGCTTTTTGTTTACCTAAGTCTGCAAGTACATCTAAAATCTCTTTATAAAACAACTCACGTGCACCAGTGCGGTGAAGTTCTTTGTATAACGTTCCGTCTTGAATGAATAAAATACGCTGACAGTAACTTGCACTATATGGATCATGTGTAACCATCATGATTGATACGCCCTGTTCTTCATTTAAGTTTGTCATCGCATCTAAAAGACTTGTAGCATTTTTAGAATCAAGCGCTCCTGTTGGCTCGTCCCCTAAAATTATAGCTGGTTCATGCACAAGCGCACGTGCGGCTGCTGAACGTTGCTTCTGTCCACCAGATACTTCAGATGGATATTTTTGAAGTATAGCTGAAATACCTAACATATCCGCTACTTTCTCTACTTTCGGTCCAATCTTACGTGATGGAACACCTTGAAGCGAAAGTGGAAGTGCAATGTTTTCATAAATAGATAAGTTCTCTAATAAGTTAAAGTCTTGGAAGATGAACCCTAATTTTTTCGAACGGAAATCAGAAAGCTCACCTTGTTTCATTTTCGTAATATCCGTGCCCGCAATTTCAACAACGCCGCCCGTTGCTTTATCAAGCGTTGAAATTACATTTAATAATGTCGTTTTACCAGAACCAGATGGCCCCATAATTCCAATAAATTCCCCGTTTTGAATCGAGAACGATACACCTTTTAATGCGTGTGATTGATTTTCGCCTTTTTTACCGTATACTTTTTGGACATTTTTAACTACTACAACTGGTTTGTTCATATATATCCTCCCATGCTCTCTGTTTTTTCCTATTATGTTTTTTGACATACTCTGCTGTGGATTAATCTCATATTTGTCTAACATCTTTGTAATGTAAACGAGCCAGTTCGATGTGTTATTTAAAGTAGCTCAAAAGACGATATTAAAGATGTGTAATTTTTTCAATATTTGCATTTGAATCTGGATCAAAAAATGTTGTAGATACACCTCTTATCGTTACACTAAATGGTATCCTAACTTCCAATATCAATAATAATATTTCTATGACATTTCAGGCAGGTGATTGTAGTATTTCAGTAAAAATAACTATAGGGAGCTCTAATGCGACAACAGATACTGTAGTCCAAGTTGACATTTTTTTATGTTTTATCGTATCTAAATAAGTGAGGAATTGTACGTTATATAAAACAGTAAAATAAATATCCGGTCCCTTAGCGTACAAGGAACCGGATATTTTGTATCTAAATTGTGTCCGAATGTACAATTTACTTTTTTGATATGGTCATCCCTAATAGTTTACCTTTTGACTATAAAAGCAGTTTAATTGTTATATTTTTAGTTACATAATCACAATTGATAGGGATATCTTTAAACTTACGGTAAATCTAAACTTAATACGGAAGGAATATTCGGGTTATTTAAACGCAGCAATTCAAAACCTATACCTGAAATTCCAATCATGAATCCTAAGATATTTACATCGCCGTGTTGATCTAAATTCCACTGTCCATTTTCTTCTTTCTGTTTCAATACATGTCTTCCAATTTCTCTTGAGATTTTTATATACTCATTATTTTTTGTTACTTGAGCATAAGTTAAAAGAAAATCAAGATTTCCAAAGTCACCATGGCATAAGGTATTACTAGTACCAAATCCTTTAGTCATAAGTACATTAATACATTTTTGCAAATCACCGTTTATATTAGTATTCTCAATAATTTGGGACATCATTAATCTACTTATTCCTATTCCACCGGCCCCATGACACCAAAATGCTGGCGCGTCAAAACTTTCATTTTCTCTTAAATCTAACCAATTATCTTGATTATCATTTACTTTGCTATTTTCATAATTTAATATTGCCAATATATCATTTAGTAAGTGATTCTGATCCATTTTATAAGCATATTCTAGTAATGGCCAAGCATATCCAGAAGCACCATGTGCTAATCCAGTGAGCAAAGTATTAGTTTTTATTTGGTTAGAAGCCTGATTTAATAACTTTTGAGCTATTAAATCGCAAATAGGTTTTAGTTCAGTAAAATTAAACTCCTCATATAGTCGGACTAATACAAGAAGGGAACCACTTAATCCACCTACAAAATCAAATGTTGTCTCATTTTTAATTAATAGCGAATCAATTTTATTGATATACTCCCTAGATTGATTAATGAGTTTTTGATCGCTCCAAATTTTTCCTAGATAAGCGTATACGTATGAAAGGGAGCTATACCCTGAAAATGCTGAAGTTGATTGTAATTTTGTATGAGCTAACTTATTTTCAATATAATTCAATCCAGCAACAGCATATTTCTTATATTTTTCATCATTAGTTTCTTTTGCTAGTATTCCAAGGAATAGTACTATTCCTAAGCTACCGTTATATAAATCAATACTTATAGGGGATAATTTAAATTGTTCATTATTATCTAAGTTAAGACCAAACCACAATGCATCTTTGAAATTATCACCTACAATAGCACGATTCACTATTTCATCGCCTATTTTTTTCGCTTCATTCAGAAATTGATCTTTGTGATATTCTTTGGTATCTAAAAGACTCTTTTCGACCTCTTTATAGCCGTACGGATTGTATTCTTTTTGTTCGTTTGTAGCAATCGCGCCCAGTGATTGCTTTATAAATTCTACTTGTTGGTCATGATCTATGTCACTCAATTTATTTAGCTTTTCTTTTATTACATCTATCGAAGTTTTATCGAAAAAGTCTTTAATTTCGATTTTATCTGAATTAAATAAACTCGTTGACCCCACTTTGAAAGTAAAGTAAGGTATATCAGTTCTTAAAAGGTCTTGTATTTCATACTTTGCAATTCGGCTGAATTTTGGTTGATGGTTAATACCATGCCATAGATAATAAAATAAACCTTCTCTATCAATTCCATTCTTTAAGTAATTAGGATGAATACTTGCCGATACAAATCTTGCATATGCCTCAGTTGCCCTGAAAACTTGTCTTGCAAAAGTGTTTTTAAATGCGTATAAAGGCCCATTATCTAACGTGAATTCTTGCTTATTATTTAATATTAATTTATACATATCCGTGAACCCATTAATAATTTCTTGAATATAATCACTAGCATTTGTTTTCTTTTGTTTAATGCGTGGGGTATTATTGAATTCTTTTAATTTAACTTTTTGTTTAACCATTTTAATTTGATCACTATATACATTATCCAATGCATTTACCGCAGAAGGCTCTACTTCTAGTTCACCACTTATTCCTAAACCGCTTAGATCATAATCAATAAGAGGATCATCACTGAATTTTACAGGCAGCATTAACGATTGAAAAACAGAATCTTTAATGTTTAATGATAATTTTAAAAAAGCACTTTTATTATCTGTTAGTTCATTATTAAATTCAATTGAATTACTAAATAGTGTTTCTAAATCTATAAATATAGGATACTCACCATCAGCAATAATATTTTCATGGTGGAAATCTGTAGAATTTAGTATATAAAATAAAGCTATATATCCACCTTGTCTATAATAGAAGTTTTCAACTTCCTGCTGGGTATTACACTCACTTCCTGAAATAAACTCCTGATATCCATATTCATCTCGACTTAATACTGTTAAGTTTTTTAATGGTTTTTTAAATCCTTTTTTATTAATCCAAATTAATAGCTCATTAAATAGTTCATCTGTTTTTAACGAGCGAGGTTTATATACTAACTTCCTTTTATTATTAAAGTTTAGCATAGCTACAGTTCTTCCATTTTGGTGAGTGTCACCCGCGCCCAAGTCAATTGAGGTTAAAGTGTTGAAATCTCCACCAAAAATTGCAACTAGCTGATCTCGATCTTCCGCATAATGATAGACTATCTCAAACATTGCATCTACAGTACTATGCACAGTTTCTACCATTAATCTTACCATTACAGGATAAGAGTTAAATAGATTCTGGATATACTCTTTATCTTGAAGAAATTCATTAATAAAGCTAGCATATCTTTCCTTTTCAGTCTCACCACTTAGTAAATGACCAGTTCTCGCCATATTAATCTCTGTTATTAATACTTTTAATCCAATTTGGCCAATTCTATCAGCTACAGTTAATAGAATACTTTTTGTAATGTTTTCTATATTAATAGAGAATATTTTTTCTTCATGAACCCCTTTAAATTTATTTGATATTACTTCCAAACTATAGTTAAAGAATGGAACATAAAATGCGAAAAATGGAATGTTTTCAAATCCCTCTAAGTATTCGATATCTTTATTGTAATATGTAATATCATTTATTAATCTGTTGACAATAGCGATCCATTCTAAAGAAGTATTTAACTCAGGATTCTCTTTGTTTGATAAAACAGTTTTGAAGTATTCTAACTCTATGTTGTTTTCCTGAATTAGAGTATCAATAATTGATTCATTTAATCCTGTCTTACTTAACCATTTCTGATATCGCTCTTCATCAAATATACTTTCTTTATTTTCTCTTTCTAATAAATATGTGCCATGTTGTAACGTCATATAGCATTCTCCTTCAACGTATTTTTATAACATGTTTCAGCAATAAAACAAATATCCATTAAAATTTATACCAATGTACTAATATAAATAAACGAGTAAACTGAAGTGATAGATTCTTTAAGAGTTTATAAATATAACGTTGCTTATTGTATTTATAAAAATTTTTTCTAACATCAGAATAACTCTCTTTTAACTAATCGAATTTCTATATCTATAATGTACGTGTTAATTTATGTTAATAACAATTAGTAAAATTTGATTAAAAAAATTGCGGATTTTTAATAGTTTTTTCTGTAGTGTTTTACATGTTTGAGTATTTGAGAAAATTTTCAAAATATATAAAGTCTTGTAAGTGATCATCGTTTTTGGACACAGGGCTTTTATCTCAAAAATTTGAAGGTATAAGAGATGCATTTTTTGAAGCGTGATCATTATTAGATTGGTATAATATAGAAATGTAAGAGGAGGGAAGGGGAAAGCCAATAGTATAAAATAATCGTTAAATATTTCAGGTGCATTGAAATAAGTGTTCATAAATAAAGTAATTAGTTACAGCTGTATGGTATAAAACTTATTTTTTATATTTGGATTGATATGTATAGGGGAATATACAATATTATTCTCCTTTTTAGAATCAAATAATGTATTTATTGTGGTAATTCATATATATAATATTACTCAAAAATAATTCAATTAAGTTATTAGAAGAAGGGATTGGAAATATGAATATTGGTGAACGTATTCGACAAATCCGTATACATAAAGAATTTACGCAAGGAGAATTAGTATCAGGAATATGCTCTATAACGTATTTAAGCAGAATTGAAAATGGACAAATCAAACCTTCAGCTGCCTTCTTAGAAAAGGTCGCTGAAAAGTTAGATATTGATTACAATTTTCTTGTAGATGCAGATTATGAGGATATAGAACCTATGCTTCTTGCAATATGTAATAAGTATAAAAAAGATAAAATTATAAGTGAAAAAGACTTATCTTCTTTAGAACTGTATGTTCGTGATATAGACTCTATTCTTTTATTATTAAAAGCTTATGGTGTTTTAATATACTACCATTCCCGAAATAATAATTTTTCACATGTAGAACCAATTGTAAATCAGGCTTCGCAAGTCATTCCAAATCAAATAGATTCTCAATACAACGAGGATTTAATATATTATTTGATGGCTCGGGGACATTATTTTTATAGGAAGCAAGACTATATGGCTGCACATGAAATTTATGTAAAGGTAGAGAGTTTACTTGGTCTAGAAGAAACCATACAACACGCTAATATATATTATAATTTGTGTCATGTAAATAAAGAACTGTATAAAGATAAAAGTATTAGTCGTTTATATGCACGAAAAGCTTACAAAATATTTTTGAAATTCAATATAAAGAATAGAGTAATAGATACTTTGTTAATGCTTACGATACTGTATGATTTAGATGCATTATATGACAAAGCCCTTGAATGCTTACAGCAAGCAGAAAGTGGATTAGAAGATAATAATAATTCCATGTATTCACCTATCATCGCGTATAATTATGGGAAAATTTATCAAGGTTTAAAAGACTATACTAATGCTATTAAGTACTATGAAGAATGTTTACAATTAAGTGAGTTTCTCCAACAAAAACATCAAAAGGTATACACATTACGAAGTTTAATAGAGATTCATATAGAATTTAAGGATTGGAAAACTGTTAATAAATTTATGGATGAAGCATTTGATTTTTTATCAATTTTTGATGTACCTTACGCCCATGTTCAATTATATGGATTGAAGGGGAAAATATCTAAATTAAGAGGAGATGATTATGGATATGAAAAACATATGCAAAAAGCAATTGAAATGGGTTTAGAAAAGAAACAATATCCTTTAGTAAGTGAACTGGCTCATGAACTAGGGGACTATTTTTTTGATAATCGTGCTTATAAAATGTCGGCAAAATATCTAAAAATATCAATTGAAAATTCAACGAATTAAAATGAACTAAAAATACATAAATAGAGGGATATTAATTAAGGATTTTGGTAACGATATCCGCAATATCCCCTCTATGTGATCCTATAGTAATAGTAGATATTGGATTAAGGTAAATTACAAATAAAATTGGTTAAATAGGTAACTTATTTTGATAAAAAAAGTGAATTACAAATCGGAAATTTTTACTAATTCCGTTTAACAAAGGATATCCATTAGTATTTAAATTAACAAAGCAACTACTAACGGAGGTTGGAATTATGAAAATTAAAAAAATTTATGTCATTCTTACTACAGCTATTATGTTAACGGGTATTTCCTTATCAGAAAATCTAGCTAATACAGATACTAAACAAAATGTAGCTGCACAAATTAGTATCGAAGATATTCCAACTTTTTACGGTGATGTAATACCAGATATAGAGTAATTAAGTCCTCGATATTCAAGATCTCCTTCAAATATATATCCTTCATAAAACAATACATAGAATAAAAAACAGGTGGAAAGTAAATTCCACCTGTTTTTTTATTCTATTAACTTTGTCTGAAATTTAATTAATTAGTTAACTGTATGTTTGACGATAGTAATATTTTTATTTGTACAAGGCTAATTTTTCAAGAGGTAAATTACAAATAAAATTGGTTAAATAGGTAACTTATTTTGATAAAAAAAGTGAATTACAAATCGGAAATTTTTACTAATTCCGTTTAACAAAGGATATCCATTAGTATTTAAATTAACAAAGCAACTACTAACGGAGGTTGGAATTATGAAAATTAAAAAAATTTATGTCATTCTTACTACAGCTATTATGTTAACGGGTATTTCCTTATCAGAAAATCTAGCTAATACAGATACTAAACAAAATGTAGCTGCACAAATTAGTATCGAAGATATTCCAACTTTTTACGGTGATGTAATACCAGATATAGAGTAATT
>NZ_JBXUNO010000011.1:33017-34996 GCF_057197025.1 Bacillus sp. LSHTCR4
AGGTAAATTACAAATAAAATTGGTTAAATAGGTAACTTATTTTGATAAAAAAAGTGAATTACAAATCGGAAATTTTTACTAATTCCGTTTAACAAAGGATATCCATTAGTATTTAAATTAACAAAGCAACTACTAACGGAGGTTGGAATTATGAAAATTAAAAAAATTTATGTCATTCTTACTACAGCTATTATGTTAACGGGTATTTCCTTATCAGAAAATCTAGCTAATACAGATACTAAACAAAATGTAGCTGCACAAATTAGTATCGAAGATATTCCAACTTTTTACGGTGATGTAATACCAGATATAGAGTAATTAAGTCCTCGATATTCAAGATCTCCTTCAAATATATATCCTTCATAAAACAATACATAGAATAAAAAACAGGTGGAAAGTAAATTCCACCTGTTTTTTATTCTATTAATTTTGTCTGAAACTCAATTAATCAGCTAACTTTCTGTTCAACGCTATCCATATTTTACTTGTACAAGTTTGAATCCTATAGAAACTTTCTAGAATTACAAAACATGTAAAATAATATAGAAAAAAACAACAATAATTTTAGATATTTTTAACTGAATTTTACTAATTGTTATTAACATAAATTAACACGTATATTTTAGGTACAGAAAGTTAGACAGCAAGGAGGTAGTTAATCTGATGCTAGAGACAAAAAATTCTATAGATATGATAAACAATATAAATTATCATTTGAATCTTGGTAGGGAAAATAATCAACATTTACAAGACTTTTCGAATGAACAAGACGTATTGCCATATCATGTTTACAAACAACTATTGAATAAACAAGCATCCCAAAAAGAATCGATTAGTCTAGCTCAACCTTTTATTCATATTGATACCTTAGCACAAATTTTATACGAAGCATTTCACAATCAAACATTTACAGCTTTGGTACCTATTTTATTTGTTTTCCAACCGAATATTGTAACGGGTATATCTACCCCGGGTGCTTATGCAATAGATTTTCATAATGATTATTTTATTCATTTAAAAGCTATCAATATTCAAGAATTTAAAGCAGGAATAGGTGAAAAAAAAGGACCCATAGCTATTGGGTATATGATAAACCAAAGTACAAGTATTCATCATTCAAAAGAATTTATGTATCCAAGGTTACAGGACCAAACTACAGAGTGTATGTTAGCCTTACAGAAGCAATTACACATACATGGAGAGCTAGAAGATCAAATTCAGCTATCATTTGATTTCAAGAAAATAATGATGCCGTTAATAGTCTTACAATGGATTAAACAGACAGCTTTATATTAAAGGTATAAAAAGGATAGTGACGCTGGGATAGAAGGCAATATAAACTACTTTTTATAATATCTAAAACCAGCAGCAATTGTTATTAATGAAATTAGGAGTAATCCGATGTATATTTTCGTAATATTCGAAAATATACATCAGGAAGTAAAGAATTAGCTAAATTACGTGATTAAGAGTTTGATACACAAGAACTAATTGATGTAATCGCTGAAAATAAATTAAAAAAGATAGCAGGAGATGTGAATCCAAGAGCAATACCAACTGAGGTTATAACTATCGCAGTTAATCTTGAAGTAAGTATTAATTTTCGCCATCATACAGTGAAATGTATAACACGTTGACCAAAATAAATTAAAAAATTGAGAGGATGTTAAATATGTCAAAGAATGAAAAATTAGCTAAATTACGTAATCAAGAGTTCGATACGAAAGAATTAATCGGTTCAATCGATGAAAATGAATTAAAGAAAGTAGCGGGAGCGGGGGATGTAAATCCAGAAACAACGCCAGCAACACCAACAATCGTTGAGGCTACTATTGCAGCTACAGTAAGTATTTGTCCAACAACAAAATGTACAAGCCGTTGTTAATAATAAATTAAAAAATTGAGAGGATGTTAAATATGTCAAAGAATGAAAAATTAGCTAAACTACGTAATCAAGAGTTCGATACGAAAGAATTAAT
>NZ_JBXUNO010000012.1:0-15748 GCF_057197025.1 Bacillus sp. LSHTCR4
CACGCCGCCAGCGTTCATCCTGAGCCAGGATCAAACTCTCCAATAAAGTTAGTTTGTCTAGCATCATAAAATAAAAAATGACGTTTCACGTTGTTTGTTTCGTTCAGTTTTCAAAGAACTACTTGGTCGCTCATTTGCGACTTCCTTATATTAACATTTTCATCTTTCAATGTCAACTAAGTTTTTTATTTCGTTTGTCGCTTTCGACGTTAATGTCATCGGCGACTTGTTCTATATTACACCTCTAACCTACAATCGTCAACATGTTTTTCTAAAAAAATATAAAAGGGCTTATTCCTTTTAAAATAAGCCCTTTTATCATATATCATTCTATTCATTTATTATTTTTCTATAATTGGCAACGAGACGATAAACTGAATAATACCATCCTCATATTCAGCCCGAATACTACCACCTTGCAACTCAACAATACTTTTCGCAATCGCTAATCCAAGACCCGATCCTTCTGTTACTCTACTTCTAGATTGATCTTTCTTATAAAAGCGTTCAAACAAACTCGCTAACTCTTCTCTCGTAAACTCTTCACTATGATTCGCAATTACAATTTGTATATCCCGGCGCTGCCTTTGAAGGGAAACTTTTATCTCCCCATCATCTTTACTATACTTAATCGCGTTCATTAATAAATTATCAAATACACGAACCATCTTTTCCGAATCAATTGCTGCATAGGCACGTTCCTCAGGAAACTTCTTAACAAACGTAAGTCCATGCTCTTCTGCCTGCGGTACTAACTCTTCTATTAATTGCTCCAATAACTCATTTATACATACTTCTTGCTTTTCTAATATAACTTGTTCATTCGTTAACTTCGTATACTCAAATAAATCTTCTATTAAATTCTTTAACTGCTCCGACTTCGCAAAAGCAATTCTCGTATACTCATCATGTTGTTCTTTATTTTCATATTTAGAATCTCGAAGTAATCGCAAGTAACCCATAATAGAAGTCAGTGGTGTACGTAAATCGTGAGATACATTTGTAATAAGCTCGTTCTTTTGCTTCTCTAATTTACGTTCCTTTTCTATATTATTCATAAGCTCTTCCGCCATATTATTAATATTCTCAGTTAAAGACGCAATCTCATCTTCACCTTTCTTCTCAATACGGTACGCTAAGTTGCCTTTTTCTATTTCCTTTACACCTTCTGCCATCGCTTCAATTTGTTTCATCTTTCTCTTTGTTACATAGAAGAAAGAGAAGATGAACACGAGTACACCAATTAAAAACGGGAATGGTCCTTCTTGCGTATCATACATTACTACACCATCCGGAATTCCACTAACGAACATGTATAAATTCTTATCTTCTATTGTAATAGGTGAAAAAGCTATAAATTCTTTTCTCGTATTTTCAAATATATCTTGACCATTTGAATAGTTGATCGCAAATGATGCCGCATTACGAATCGTATTATGCAAATCAATTTGCTCTTCTTGCGCCTGCTTCGTTTTATATAAAACTTTACCACTTTCATCAGTAACCAATATTTTTAAAGCTCTATTTCCTCGCTCTAAATTTTGATTCTCCGTTTCGATCATATTGGATATAGCTTCTAATTTATTTTCATGAACCGAACTATTTGCTGCTCTTTGAGCTTGGTAATTAATTTGTTGCATACCAGACCGATAATCAACAGTCGCTTGACGATTTGCATTCTCAAAAAACGGTGCAGCTCCCTTTGCAAAAAAAACTCCTAATAACGCACAAGCAGCAAAAGTAGTAATCAGTTGAATTCTTATACTCTTTCGTACGCTCTTTACTAATTTCTCAATCAATTGTCTTGTTTTCCTTATATAAGTAAACGGATTAAATATCTTTTTCAATCTTATACCCCACTCCCCATACTGTTTTTATATATCTAGGTTTCCTTGGATTCTCCTCAATCTTTTCACGCACTTTTCGAATATGCACCATTACAGTATTATCAGACTGGAAAGATCTTTCATTCCAAACCTTTTCATAAATTTGCTCTGCACTAAAGACCATTCCCGGATTACGGGCTAGTAATTCTAAAATTGAAAATTCCCTCGGGGTCAGCTTCACTTCTTCTCCCTCTACAATAACTTTATGGGTTGAGATGTTTATTTTCATCTCTCCAATTTCTAGCTCGTCCTCGTTTTGTATAGCGAAACCATTCATTTTCATATAACGGCGTAACTGAGATTTAATTCTTGCGATTAACTCTAACGGATTAAATGGTTTCGTTACGTAATCATCCGCACCCGTTGTTAACCCTAAAATCTTATCCATATCTTGCGTTTTCGCGGAAAGCATAATGATCGGCATTTCTTTTTCTTCCCTTACTTTCATACACATATGAATGCCATCTACTTTCGGCATCATAATATCTAATACGACTAGATGTACTTCATTTTCTTCTAGTAAACGTAATCCTTCTTCTCCGTCCCCTGCTTGCAATACTTTATATCCTTCATTTTTTAAATAGATTGTAATAAGATTTCTGATTTCTTTTTCATCATCTACGACAAGTATTGTTTCGTGTGCCACAATATCTCCCCCATCATTTTTTTAATCCCTAACTTCTATTATAGGAAAACTTCTGAAGAAAAACGCTCGGAAATCCTTAAGTTTTTCTGAAGACGCAAAAAAGGTCTAGACTCCCCTTAAGTCTAGACCTTTCAAAAACCCCTTTTATTTACGAACGTAGATGAAATATAGTACGAATAAAACTCCCATAACATACATAATCGGATGAATCTCTTTACGACGACCGCTTACTACCATTGTAATTGGATAGAAGATAAATCCAATCGCAATTCCCGTTGCGATACTATACGTAAGTGGCATAGAGATAATTGTAAAGAATGCTGGTACTGCAATCTCGAATTTCTTCCAATCAATTTCCCCTAAGGAAGAAACCATCAAGATTCCTACAATAATTAAAGCTGGTGCCGTTACAGCTGGCGTTACAACACTTAGTAATGGCGAGAAGAATAGTGCCAGTAAAAAGAATCCTGCTGTTACAACTGCTGTAAATCCAGAACGTCCACCCGCTGCTACCCCTGCAGAAGATTCAATATAAGACGTTGTTGTTGATGTACCTAAGATCGCACCAATTACAGTTGCAATCGCATCTGCAAATAATGCTTTTCCTGCACGTGGTAATTTATTGTTCTTCATTAATCCAGCTTGATTCGCAACCGCTACAAGTGTACCTGCTGTATCAAAGAAATCGATAAAGAAGAACGTTATAATAACAATCACCATTTGAACAGTGAAAATATCTCCGAAGTGCGTTAACGCCACACCGAACGTTGGTTCTAGACTCGGTATTGCTCCCACTACAGCTTTCGGAGTATCAATTAATCCTGTTGCTACTCCTAAGATTGCTGTAAGAATCATACCGTAAAATACTGCACCATTTACTTTCTTAATCATGAAGATAATTGTCGTAACAACTCCGAAGATTGCTAGTAACGTTGTGCCCTTTGTTAAGTCCCCCAACCCAACAAGAACAGCATCATTTTTCACGATAATTCCAGCATTTTGGAATCCAAGGAAAGCAATGAATAATCCGATACCTGCCGCTACTGCAAACTTTAACTCTGATGGAATTGCATTAATGATTTTTTCACGAATACCTGAAGCTGTAAGAATAATAAAGATAATACCTGACATTAACGTTCCAGCAATTGCTGTTTGCCACGGAATACCCATCGTTAACACTGCTGTATAAGCAAAGAACGCGTTAATTCCCATACCCGGCGCCAAAGCAATCGGATACTTCGCGAAAATCCCCATAATTAACGAACCGATCGCTGCTGCTAATGCTGTAGCAACGAATACTGCACCTGGATCCATTCCTGTACCTGCTGGTAACCCTTTAACATTCCCAAGTGACAGCGTAGCAGGATTGACAAATAGTACGTAAGCCATAGATAGAAATGTCGTTAAACCTGCTATGAACTCTGTTTTATAATTCGTGCCGAGTTCATCAAACTGAAAATAGCGTTTCATCTTACGTTTCCCCCGTTATATGATTACTCGCCGTAATCCCCTAGCCCTCTTTTATCTATTAAAAATAAAAAAGGCTTCCATTGCATATACATGGAAGCGTTCTATAAATAAAGACAAGATTCCCCTCACCTTTATAAAAACGCCTCGTAGTCAAGCCATTTACGGTAGCTAGGTAGAAACTTTCGGGCCATATCCCCGATATTATACGACGGCATAATATTCACTTTTCGTTTGAATTACATACTCATATTAACTCGACGAAGTAGTTTTGTCAATTTAAAAACGAACATTTTTATAAACTTTCATATTTTCGTTCGTATTAAACTTAAAATAAAAAAGATCCATCTATTGCATGAGCAATAGATGGATCTTTTATTATAATACTATTCCCACTCAATCGTTGCTGGTGGCTTACTCGTTACATCATACACGATACGGTTAACGTGTTTTACTTCGTTTACGATACGTACAGAGATTTTCTCTAATACGTCCCAAGGGATACGTGCCCAGTCAGCTGTCATACCGTCGATAGATGTTACTGCACGGATACCTACTGTATAATCGTAAGTACGCTCGTCACCCATAACACCTACGCTACGCATACCAGGAAGCGCAGTGAAGTATTGCCAGATTTCGCGGTCTAAGCCTGCTTTAATAATTTCTTCACGTAAAATCGCATCAGATTCACGAACGATTTCTAATTTCTCTTCTGTGATTTCACCTAATACACGAATACCAAGACCAGGACCTGGGAATGGTTGACGCCATACGATCTCATCAGGAATTCCTAGTTCAGATCCTAATACACGTACTTCGTCTTTAAATAACGTGTTTAAAGGCTCAATTAATTTGAACTGCATGTCTTCTGGAAGTCCACCAACGTTATGGTGAGATTTAATTGTTTGTGCAGTTGCTGTACCACTTTCAACGATATCTGTGTACAGTGTACCTTGTGCTAAGAAGTCCATTCCTTCTAATTTAGAAGCTTCATCATCAAATACGTAAATGAATTCGTTACCGATAATTTTACGTTTTTGTTCTGGATCTTCTACACCTTTTAACTTGTTCATGAAGCGTTCTTTTGCATCCACTTTAATAACGTTCATGTGGAAGCCTTCGCTAAATGTTTTCATAACACCTTCTGCTTCGCCTTTACGAAGTAAACCATGGTCAACGAAAATACATGTTAACTGATCGCCGATTGCTTTATGAATTAATACTGCAACAACAGAAGAATCTACACCGCCGCTAAGTGCGCATAATACTTTTTTGTCTCCAACAGTTTCACGGATTTTCTCTAGTTCTACTTCGATAAAGTTCTCCATGTTCCATCCTTCAGAACAGCCACATACGCCGAATACGAAGTTTTTAATTAAATCGTTACCGTGCTCAGAGTGACGTACTTCTGGGTGGAATTGTACACCGTATAAGTTTTTCGCTTCATTGCTCATACCAGCAATTGGGCAAGACTCACTTGTCGCGTCTACTACGAATCCTTCAGGTAAACCAGTTACTAAGTCTCCATGGCTCATCCATACAACTTGCTCTTCTGGAAGGTTCGCATATAATTTTGATTCGTTCTCTACTTTTAGAACAGCTTTTCCGTACTCACGGTGGTTTGCACGCTCTACTGTACCACCGAATTGTTGCGTCATAAGTTGCATACCGTAACAAATACCGAAGATCGGTAATCCTAGGTCAAAGATTTTTTCATCACAATGTAATGCACCTTCACCGTATACACTATTTGGCCCACCAGAGAAGATAATCCCTTTTGGATTCATTGCTTTAATTTCTTCCGCAGTAATTGTATGTGGATGAAGCTCACTGTATACACCGAACTCACGAATTCGACGTGCTATTAACTGATTGTATTGACTTCCAAAATCTAAAACGATAATTGTATCGTGTTGCTTCTTCAAAATAATCACCCCAACGTTAGTTCTCGTATATAAATATTTTCACCAATTTGGCGAAAAGCATTACCAATATAATAAAAAAAGCCAGTCCTCCGCCTCTAGTCTCATAACAAAGAAAAGGCAGGGGTCTGGCTTTATAAAGAAAGATAGTCTTCCGCTCTTTATAAATATAAGACACACTGCCTTCATAGTCAGGTTGTTTACGGTAACCCGGTAGAGACTCTCAAACCTTATCTTTGAGGATATATGAAGGATCGTTTTATATTATCTTCCTAGATTCTAACAATGAAGTGTCGGTATGGTCAAGAGAGAAAGCGACAAAATTCTACAGAAATTCATTTCCTTTTCTAAAAAACATAAAAAAACATCCATTTCTATATAGAAATGGATGTTTTTTAGGCCAAACGGAATTACATCATTCCGCCCATACCGCCCATGCCCATGCCGCCCATGTCAGGCATTGCTGGTGCATTTGGTTCTGGTTTGTCAGCTACTACAGCTTCAGTTGTTAAGAACATAGCTGCAACAGATGCTGCGTTTTGAAGTGCAGAGCGAGTTACTTTAGCTGGATCTACGATACCAGTTTCAAGCATGTTAACCCACTCGCCAGTAGCTGCGTTGAAACCAACGCCTACTTTTTCGCCTTTTAGACGCTCTACAACTACAGATCCTTCTAGACCAGCGTTGATTGCGATTTGACGAACTGGCTCTTCTAGTGCGCGAAGTACGATGTTAATACCTGTTGCTTCGTCGCCTTCAGCTACGATAGAAGCTACTTTTGTGTATACGTTCATAAGTGAAGTACCACCACCTGCAACGATACCTTCTTCTACCGCTGCACGAGTTGAGTTAAGTGCATCTTCAATGCGAAGTTTGCGCTCTTTTAACTCAGTTTCAGTTGCTGCACCTACTTTAATTACTGCTACGCCACCTGCAAGTTTCGCAAGACGCTCTTGTAATTTTTCACGATCGAATTCAGAAGTTGTTTCTTCTAATTGCGCACGGATTTGACCGATGCGAGCTTCGATTTGTTGTGTGCTTCCTACACCTTCAACTACAGTTGTGTTTTCTTTCGTTACAACAACTTTACCAGCGCGTCCTAAAGATTCAACTGTAGCAGATTTTAAGTCACGGCCTAATTCTTCAGTGATTACTTCGCCACCAGTTAAGATTGCGATATCTTCTAGCATTGCTTTACGACGGTCACCAAATCCAGGAGCTTTAACAGCTACTACATTGAATGTACCACGAAGTTTGTTCACTACTAATGTAGCTAACGCTTCGCCTTCTACATCTTCAGCAATGATAAGAAGTGGTTTACCTTGTTGTACCACTTGCTCTAATACTGGTAAGATTTCTTGAATGTTAGAAATCTTTTTGTCAGTGATTAAGATGTATGGGTTATCAAGAACTGCTTCCATTTTGTCAGAATCAGTAATCATGTAAGGAGATGCATATCCACGATCAAATTGCATACCTTCTACTACGTCTAATTCTGTTGTGAAACCTTTAGATTCTTCTAAAGTAATAACGCCGTCGTTACCAACGCGCTCCATTGCTTCAGCGATTAATTGACCTACTTCTTCGTCAGCAGCAGAAATAGCAGCTACTTGTGCGATAGAAGATTTACCTTCGATTGGTTTAGAAATCGTTTTTAATTCTTCTACTGCAGCAACGACAGCTTTTTCGATACCTTTACGAAGACCCATTGGGTTCGCACCAGCTGTTACGTTTTTAAGACCTTCACGAATCATAGCTTGTGCTAATACAGTTGCAGTTGTTGTTCCGTCACCAGCTACATCATTTGTTTTGCTAGCAACTTCTGCTACTAATTTCGCACCCATGTTTTCGAATGCATCTTCTAATTCAATTTCTTTTGCGATTGTTACACCGTCATTTGTAATAAGTGGTGAACCGAATTTTTTCTCAAGAACAACGTTACGACCTTTTGGTCCAAGCGTTACTTTTACTGCATTTGCAAGAGTGTCGACACCGCGAAGCATCGAACGACGTGCTTCTTCACTAAATTTAATATCTTTTGCCATAATAATTGACCCCCTTGGATTTTTTAAGATTTATATAATTAACCGATAACTGCTAAAATGTCACTTTCACGTAAAATCAAGTAGTCTGTACCTTCATATTTCACTTCAGTACCTGCATATTTTGAGAAGATGATAAGATCACCTGCTGCTACCTCTAAAGCAACACGCTCACCATTTTCAAGCACTCGACCAGTACCTACTGCAATAACTTTACCCTCTTGTGGTTTTTCTTTTGCTGTGTCTGGTAATACAATACCACTTGCTGTTTTTTCTTCCGCTTGAACAAGCTCAATTACAACGCGATCACCTAATGGCTTTAGCATGAACAATAACCTCCTCATTTTGTTATGTAAATTTTATTTATTAGCACTCAGGTCACCCGAGTGCTAACACACTTATAATAATAAATAATCTCAATTTCTTTTGCAAGTAAAAAAATCATAATTTTTTCGCAAATTAAGCTATAAACTTTTCTATATAGAGTTCCTCTTCTTCTACCTTTACTATATGAATCGTTGTTTCCACTACTCGTATGTTACAATATGAAAGGACACCCTAAGTTGTTTTCGCTACACACACAACTTTCTCCTGTCTTCTATTATAATTTCAAATAAGGATTTACAAAAAAAACATAATGTAAGTAAAGTTTATATCGTAGGTAGCATCTTTACATGTTATCCTACCTTATCTCATACACTAGAGTTAGAAAGGATGGTTAAACCATTTGAAAAAACAATATTGGTGGGTTATCGTTACATACATTTTAATGCAGTTATCATCAATTGCTGGATTACCACTTCTCCTGAAAACTGGACTTTATGATAACAGGGGATTTACTAGGGAAGAGAAATTTCAACTCATAACTGGTCACTGGGCAATCATTAGCTTCTTTATTGCCTTATGTATCGTACTTTGGTTACTTAGAACAGATATTCGTGACAGACATTTAGATACAAAGCGTTCTACTGTTCCAGCTACGATTGGTTGGATTTTTATCGGGTTCTTCTTAGCATTTTTCTCGCAAAGTATTGCTGGTATGATCGAAATGTATGTATTAGGTATTAAACCTGGATCTGAAAATACAGCGAGACTTATGGATATCGCAAGAACGACACCTTGGTTCCTTATCGTCATCTCTATAATAGGGCCTATTTTGGAAGAAATCGTATTTAGAAAAATTTTATTTGGTACACTTTATAAGAAGTTTAACTTCTTTATTGCCGCTATCATTAGTTCCCTTGTATTTGCGGCCATTCATTTTGATTTTACTCACTTATTGGTATACACTGCTATGGGGCTCGTATTCGCCTTCTTATATGTAAAAACGAAGCGTATTATCGTTCCAATTGCAGCGCATGTTGCAATGAATACATTAGTTGCAGTTGCTCAAGTTTTAGTGAGTAACGAACAAATTCAAGAAATGATTAAAGAAGCTGAAAAAATGCAAGGATTTATCGGAGGATTTTTAGTATGAGAAACTCACCATTGTTCATGGCTGCATTGTACTTCCTTCTAGGATGTATCTTTACACGCTTCGCCATTACGAACGTAACAGATACAATCTGGAATATGTGGACAATACTATTTGCAGTTATGGCAACGATTGATTTTAATTTAGCACTTCGCCTTATCTTAGTTAAATTCACAAAGAAAAAACAATAATAAAACGCAGAGGTCGCTTCCTCTGCGTTTTATTGTGGATAATTCTTCAAAAAGTAAACTAGTGTTTGTAACTCTACTGCTAAATCAATATGATGAATTCTTATATTGTCTGACACATTTAAGCGTGCTGGTGTGAAATTCAAAATACCATGCACGTTTGTTTCTGCCAATCTATCGGCTACAGATTGCGCTACTGTAGCGGGTACTGTTAATATTGCCACTTGTATATCAGTTGATAAACGTTCTTCTAATTCATCTAAGTGATATACAGGAATGCCTCCGATTTCTGTTCCAACTTTCTCTTCACTAACATCAAACGCCATTTCAATTTTTGTATTATTGTTTTTCGTGAAATTATAATGTAAGAAAGCGGTCCCTAAATTACCTACTCCAATAAGCGCTACACGTGTTATATCATCTTGGTCGAGTGTTTCACGGAAAAATGATAATAAATAATTTACGTTATATCCATATCCTTTTTTCCCTAATGCTCCAAAGTATGAGAAATCTCTTCGAATTGTTGCGGAATCAACCTTTACCGCTTCACTTAATTCGGCTGATGAAACACGTTGCTTACCAGACAAAGATAAGTTTTGGATAAATCGATAGTATAGAGGCAATCTCTTAGCAGTGGCTTGTGGAATTTTCTGCTGCTCCATATAACCTCTCCTCTCTTCCTATCTTTATTCATATGCTTTAATCAAATACAGAAGTTTAGCACTTATTAAATTCCTTGTATAATAGAAAGAAGAAGTATTCTCTCTGTATTTTAAACTATACACTATTTTTAGTATGATTGAGAAATATAAACATGGCAAAGTTAAGAAATTATTTGAGGTGAAAACAGTGATTTTATTACAAGTAAACGCGCTTTCGAAATTATACGGTGCAGAAACGATTCTTGCAAACATAAAATTGGAAGTTCAAACGAAAGATCGTATCGCATTAGTCGGACGAAATGGAGCCGGAAAATCTACATTATTAAAAATAATAGCGGGTGAGCTATCTCATGATGGTGGAGAAATTATAAAACCGAAAGATGTCTCAATTGGATATCTAGCTCAAAATACCGGTTTAGAAACGTCTTTAACAATTTGGGATGAAATGTTAACCGTCTTTACACACTTGCAGCAAATGGAGACAAAACTTCGAAGGCTAGAGCAAGAGATGGGAAAAGAAGAAAACTTTTCAAACGAGGCTACATATGAAAGATTATTAGCTGATTATGACCAATTACAATTAGATTATAAAGATCAAGGTGGCTATCAGTACGAAGCAGATATCCGTTCGATTTTAAGTGGTCTTGGCTTCCCGGTTGAAACGCACCAGACGACGATTTCTACATTAAGCGGTGGACAAAAAACACGATTAGCTCTCGGTAAATTATTATTAACGAAACCAGACCTACTTATTTTGGACGAGCCTACAAACCATTTAGACATCGAAACATTAACATGGCTTGAACAATATTTACAAGGTTATCCTGGCGCAATACTAATCGTTTCCCATGACCGTTATTTCTTAGATAAACTTGTTACACAAGTATATGAAATTTCGAATAAAGAAAGTAGACGATTTGTTGGTAACTACAGTAAATATTTAGACTTAAAATCAGCACTATACGAGCAAGAAATGAAACGTTATGAAAAACAACAGGATGAAATCGCTAAGCTAGAGGACTTCGTTCAAAAAAATATAGCTCGTGCATCTACGACAAAACGTGCGCAAAGCCGCCGGAAACAATTAGACCGAATGGAATTATTAACAAGGCCGTTAGGTGACTCTAAGTCAGCTTCCTTCCACTTCGATATCGAAAAACAAAGTGGAAATGATGTTTTACAAGTAAAGGATGCAACCATCGGCTACGATAAGGATCCAATTATTGAACATGTAACAATGCGCTTAACTCGCGGAGATAGCGTTGCATTAGTTGGTCCAAACGGAATCGGGAAATCCACACTGTTAAAATCCATTGTAAATAAGTTACCATTATTACATGGGGATGTTTCTTTCGGATCTAATGTATCTGTTGGCTATTATGATCAGGAACAAGCTAATTTAACATCTTCTAAGCGCGTTTTAAATGAGCTATGGGATGAATATCCACTGCAACCTGAAAAAGAAATTCGCACGATATTAGGTAACTTCTTATTCACAGGAGATGATGTACTAAAGCCCGTATCTTCTCTTAGTGGTGGACAAAAGGCTCGGTTAGCTCTTGCAAAACTGATGATGCAAAAATCGAATTTATTAATTCTCGATGAGCCTACAAACCATCTTGATTTAAATAGTAAAGAAATCTTAGAGAATGCTTTAATTGATTATCCTGGTACCCTTCTATTTGTCTCACATGACCGCTACTTTATTAACCGTGTAACAACGACTGTGGTTGAGTTATCAACAGAAGGTGCACAGGAATATTTAGGGGATTACGATTACTACGTTGAAAAGAAAAATGAAATGATTGAACGTGCAGAACTTGAACAGCAAGAAAATGACGTTCCTGTTCAAAAGGTGGTTGCACAAGAGAAATTAAATTATTTAGAAGAAAAAGAGCGTAAAAAACTAGAGCGTCAACGCACTAGAAAAATTGAAGAGCTAGAACAAAATATAGTGGAATTAGAAGAAGAAATTGCTACGTTAGAAGATCAACTTTGCCTACCAGAAATATATGCAGATTATGAAAAGGCTAGTGAAATTACAACGAAAAAGCAAACGCTACAAGAACAACTTGAAACTTGCATGGCAGAATGGGAAGAGCTGCATGTATAAGTATATTTAAATAAGGAAGATGTCTCATAAGTCAGGATTTTTGACTATGCGACATCTTTTTTCTTTTAGTACATAAATAATTTTTTGAATATATCAATCGTAACTTAGAATATAACAACGATTTTTCAAATATATCTATTGTAGCCCTATATATCAACGATTCGATACGAAATACCGATTTCCCGACAAAGTTTGACAACATTAGCGCCCCCTATAATAAGAGTATATTTCAAAATGTTTTTTAGAAATACCTTCTTAATTTTTATTTCCCGAAAAAGGATATATGCAAAGGTCAGACATCATTGGTTTTATCCACAACTTTATACACATATCCACCTTTATAAAATAAACATTAAAATAACTTTTCCACATTATCCACAAAGAACTAAAAAGTTATCAACATTTTATATACACAATAAAACCCATATTATCAACAGATAATATGGGTTTTATCCACAAGCTGTGGTTAATTTTGTGCATAACTATGCTTCAATATCTAATCCTGGATTTGCATTTAAAGCTAATGTAGCACGTTTTCCTTGTTCATATGCAATTGTACCTGCCGCCGCAATCATTGCTGCATTATCTGTACATAAAGATAGGGGAGGAATAATTAGCTCTACATTTTCTTTTCGTGCAAATTCTGCTTCTAAACGTGCACGCAGTCCTTTATTCGCAGCTACTCCACCAGCAAGAAGCACTTGCTTTACGTTATAAGCATCCGCTGCACGAGATGCTTTCGTTACTAGTACGTCAATTACACTCTCTTGGAAACTTGCTGCTAAATCTTCCGGTGCAATTTCTATCCCACGTTGTTTTGCGTTATGCACAGTGTTGATAACTGCTGATTTCAATCCGCTAAAACTGAAATCATATGAATCCGGTTCAAGCCATGCGCGAGGTAAATCGATTGTTGGTTTCCCTTCATGTGCAAGGCGATCAATATGAGGACCACCTGGATATGGCATAGATAACGTACGAGCTACTTTATCATATGCCTCTCCTGCTGCATCATCTCGCGTTTCACCAATTACTTCAAAGGAACCATGTTCTTTCATATAAACAAGCTCTGTATGTCCACCAGATACAACAAGTGATAGTAATGGGAATTGAACTTCTTTTACTAAACGATTCGCATAAATATGGCCAGCGATATGATGAACACCAACTAGAGGAATATCATGTGCAAAAGCTACTGCTTTCGCTGCATTTACCCCTATTAAAAGCGCTCCTACTAAACCAGGTCCTTCTGTTACAGCAATTGCATCAATATCATCAAATGTGATATTTGCTTCTTTTAAAGCCTCTTCTAACACAACTGTAATTTCTTCTACATGATGACGGGATGCAATCTCTGGTACAACTCCGCCAAAACGTTTATGACTTTCAATTTGTGATGCAACGACATTTGCAATAATTTCCGTTCCATTTTTAACAACTGCTACTGCTGTTTCATCACAACTTGTTTCAATACCAAGTATAATCGTATTTTTTTCCATTATATATTCACCCACATTACGAGACCATCTTCCTGATTGTCTGCATAGTATCGTTTACGAATTCCACCATTTTGAAATCCGTATTTTCTGTATAACTGTTTTGCTACTTCATTTGATACACGTACTTCAAGTGTCATCGTTTTTACACCTAGAGTTTTCGCTTCGGAAATAACTTCTTTTAATAAAGCATCTCCTAGCTTTTGACCTCTGTATTCTGGCAAAATAGCTATATTTGTTATATGCGATTCATCAATAATTATCCACAATCCACAATACCCAATTACACGACCATCTTTTTCTAGCACAACATAATGTGCATGTTCATTCATCGTTAACTCACGGTGAAAGGCATCTGCGGTCCAAGGAGTTGAAAAAGATGCTTCTTCAATAGCTACAATTTGAGCAATATCATCGAGTTCCATCTTTCTAAATATCATATCCATCCTCTGCAAGCTCCTACTTGTTTTGACTTTCTAACCACTTTGTTTCAGCTTCAGCTAAACGAAGGTAACTAGGAACAAATGAATGTACATCTTGTTCTTCTTTTTGTAATCCTAAGAACGCTAGCTCACTTGGTCTTGGGTTATTTTTAGTGAAAGGAGCAAATACAGCTTGATCGCCTAAATGTTCAATAATTGTTTCTTTGTGTAGTTTAACATCGTTACCAATAAATAAAACAGGTTTTCCTTTATCTTTTAACATTTGCAACCAGTCTATAATAAGGATGATTCGGTCTTCTTCTATAGAAGTTAAATCCTCTCCTTCATATGTATATAAGCCAGTATAAATTTGTCCACGTCTTCCATCGAATAAAGGACAGATTAACCCATCAAAATTAGCTCCGTTTGCAGCCACTACTTCTAAACTTGATACACCTACAATTGGTATTTGAAGTGACCAAGCTAATGTTTTGGCAGCTGTCACACCTATACGAACACCTGTATATGATCCTGGTCCAGCAGCTACAACTATTTTAGTTAATTCTTTCGGTTTTACACCACATTCTTTTAACAGTTGTTCTACAGCTGGCATAAGACGCACAGAATGATTTTTTGTTAAATTTGTAATGATTTCCCCAATTACGTTTCCTTCTTCAATAAGGGATACACCCATTACGTAATTTGAAGTATCAATTGCTAGTACTTTCATCTTGTAATAGCTCCTCACATAATCTAATATAGCGATCTCCAATTGGCTCGAGTACAATGTTTCTTGTGTCATCTCCAGCATGGAATAAACTAATTTGTAACTTCTCATTTGGTAAATATGCTTCTATTAAATGGGCCCATTCTACTACCGTAATTCCTCCACCGTAGAAATACTCATCAAAACCTAAGTCTTCTTCACTTTCTGCTAAGCGATACACGTCCATATGATATAGCGGTAATCTTCCTTTATATTCTTTAATGATATTAAAGGTAGGACTATTTACAACTCTTTTCACTCCAAGACCTTTTGCTAGTCCTTTTGTAAAAGTCGTCTTACCAGCCCCTAGATCTCCTTCTAAAATAATTACATCTTGTGCCCGGGCAAGTTCACCCAGTTTTTCTGATAATCTTTGTGTTTCCTCAGATGATTTTGTTGTTATTTCATATTTACTCACAGACTTCACCTACTTTACTCACAATGTTCTCTGCTCTTTATTATACAGGTTTTAAATATATAAAAAAGTCCTTAGGAGTTTTCCTAAGGATAGTTTGACTGTCTTTATTAGTTTTTTGTTAAAACAAATAAAAAAATACGAAACAACATGTTTCGTTCTTTTCTTTATATAAAATGGCGGTCCCGACCGGGGTCGAACCGGCGATCTCCTGCGTGACAGGCAGGCATGTTAACCACTACACCACGG
>NZ_JBXUNO010000013.1:0-14838 GCF_057197025.1 Bacillus sp. LSHTCR4
GAACACGGAAGTTAAGCTCTCTAGCGCCGATGGTAGTTGGGACCTTGTCCCTGTGAGAGTAGGACGTCGCCAAGCAACTAAAAACACAAGTCTTTTGACTTGTGTTTTTTTTATTTCCCATGAAATAGGCTCGGTTCTGCTAGTAAAAAATTCGAAATGTAGTAAGGAATTTTTTGGGCGGAAATAGTAAGAAATTGATAAATAAATGGGTAATCTTCAGAGCCATAGCTTCCAAGTAAATCATACCACCAATCTGTTTCATATCTAGAAATCATACTTAAATTGTAGAGCAATAAATAATGAACAAGAAGCTCGGGTAATACGGGTTTAGGATTTCTAGGGTCAGTTGTAAGTGGTAAGTAATAAGTATCAGCGAGATATTCGTAGTATAAAGGCGTACTATATATAGGATTCCACGATTGGACAGGAGCTGTAAAAAGTAAATTGGAGGCGCTCGTTTTCCCAGTGACATGTTGCACGGATAAGTGCTTACAAATTGATTCAATATAACGTGAAAATCTTTCTGAAGTCATATGAAGTCGATCTAGTATGTTGACTGAAAAGGAAAGTTCATTTGCATTTGTTGAATCAATTTTATACAAAGTGGCACCTCGTTGACTATAGCGAAATAAGTTTTGTAATTCAGGAATATTCCCCATTAAATCCAACATATTAAACTTCTCTGATTCTAAGTGTTTCATGTGAAACAGCTGTTCTGCAACATGAGTAAATAATCCATTTTTTTGTACCTTCACCTCATCTTCTAAAAATTGATATCCCTGTTTTTTTCGTTTACGAGTCGTAACGCCATGAGCTAAAACAGTAGTGGATTCAGGATAGTTCGGATCAATAGTTAGTAAGCACGCTTTAAAAAGTTGGCTCATTCCGTAAAATAATAACATTGGCTGAATCGAAAAGGGAGCTACCTTATATAATTCATAATAATTTTTCCCATGTTCTAAGTAATAAATAAAGGGATAACAATTTTCAAAACTTTTTTTTTCAGCATCTTGTATGGAGGATTTTTCATAACAACGGGCAAGATAACGTTGTACATTTTGAGATGAAAAGAAGAAACTTAATTGCTGCCAAGTACAATGTTTTTGATGCATATATTACGCTCCTTTTATTGTCTAAAAATTCTAACATATATACACGTCCTTGACAGTATTTTAACCAATTGATAAGCTACTAATAATAATTTCTGGTATCATGGGGGGAACAATTATGTGGGAATCTAAATTTGTTAAAGAAGGTTTGACTTTTGATGACGTATTACTTGTACCAGCAAAGTCAGATGTACTACCAAGAGAAGTAAGTGTTAAAACAGTTTTATCTGAAAGCTTACAGTTAAACATTCCGTTAATTAGTGCAGGTATGGATACAGTAACAGAAGCTGATATGGCTATTGCAATGGCTCGTCAAGGCGGTTTAGGAATTATTCATAAAAACATGTCTATTGAACAACAAGCCGAGCAGGTTGATAAAGTAAAACGTTCTGAAAGTGGTGTTATTTCAGATCCTTTCTTTTTAACTCCAGAACATCAAGTGTATGATGCAGAGCACCTTATGGGAAAATATCGTATCTCAGGTGTACCGGTTGTAAATAATTTAGACGAGCGAAAATTAGTTGGTATTATTACAAACCGTGATATGCGTTTTATCCAAGACTACTCAATCAAAATTTCCGACGTAATGACAAAAGAACAGCTAATTACAGCTCCAGTTGGTACAACGCTAGATGAGGCTGAAAAGATCCTACAAAAGTATAAAATTGAAAAACTCCCTCTTGTTGATAACAACGGTGTATTACAAGGGCTTATTACAATAAAAGATATTGAAAAAGTAATTGAATTCCCAAATTCCGCGAAGGATAAGCAAGGGCGCTTATTAGTTGGAGCAGCAGTTGGTGTAACGGCTGATGCTATGACTCGTATCGACGCATTAGTAAAAGCTAGCGTAGATGCAATTGTACTTGATACAGCTCATGGACATTCTCAAGGTGTTATTGATAAAGTAAAAGAAGTTCGTGCAAAGTATCCGTCATTAAATATTATTGCTGGAAATGTTGCTACTGCTGAAGCAACAAGAGCATTAATTGAAGCAGGTGCAAACGTAGTTAAAGTTGGTATTGGACCAGGCTCTATCTGTACAACACGTGTTGTAGCTGGGGTTGGTGTACCACAATTAACAGCGGTTTATGATTGTGCAACAGAAGCTCGTAAACACGGTATCCCAGTTATCGCTGACGGTGGTATTAAGTACTCTGGTGATATGGTTAAAGCTTTAGCAGCAGGGGCACATGTTGTTATGCTAGGTAGTATGTTTGCTGGTGTTGCTGAAAGTCCTGGTGAAACTGAAATTTATCAAGGTCGCCAATTTAAAGTATATCGTGGTATGGGTTCTGTCGGAGCGATGGAAAAAGGAAGTAAAGATCGTTATTTCCAAGAAGGAAATAAAAAACTTGTTCCAGAAGGTATTGAAGGACGAGTACCATATAAAGGACCTTTAGCAGATACAGTTCATCAATTAGTTGGTGGATTACGTGCGGGTATGGGATATTGCGGAGCACAAGATTTAGAATTCTTACGTGAGAATGCACAATTTGTTCGTATGTCAGGTGCTGGTTTACTTGAAAGTCATCCTCATCACGTACAAATTACAAAAGAGGCTCCAAACTACTCATTATAATGTCTTATATATAAATAGACGGAGATTTTATATCTCTGTCTATTTTTTTTTGATTATGTTAGAATAACGGTTATGTGAGTACATAGATATTGGGGGTAGCAAAAGTGAAAGGTATGTTTTGCAAAAGATTCATTGCGCTAGTAACAATGCTTACACTAGCTTGTAGTATGTTGTTACCATATAGCAATGCATCAGCTGAAACAGGAGCTGCTTTAAACATTGAAGCAGGTGCGGCAATTTTAGTAGAAGCGAATTCTGGGAAAATTGTATATCAAAAGAATGCAGATGAATTATTATCCATTGCTAGTATGACAAAGATGATGAGTGAGTATTTAGTTCACGAAGCAGTGGATAAAGGAAAGCTTAAGTGGGATCAGAAAATTAAGGTTTCTGAATATGCGTATAAAGTTTCACAAGATGCTTCATTATCAAATGTGGCATTAGAAAATGGTGGTTTTTATACAGTAAAAGAGTTATACGAGGCAATGGCAATCTTCTCTGCAAATGGTGCAACGATTGCATTAGCAGAAGCAATTGCAGGTAAAGAAGTAGATTTTGTAAAAATGATGAATAATAAATCGAAAGAACTAGGGTTGAAAAATTATAAATTTGTCAATTCTACAGGTTTAACGAATAAAGATTTAAAGGGAATGCATCCAGAAGGAACAACAGCGGATGAAGAAAATAAAATGTCTGCAAAGGATGTTGCAACTTTAGCACAACATTTAATTAAAGATTATCCCAAAGTGTTAGATACAGCAAAAATCCCGAAAAAAGAATTCCGTCCAGAAAAAGAGAAGTTTGCAATGTCGAACTGGAACTGGATGTTAAAGGGCTTAGTTAAAGAATATGATGGTGTAGATGGCCTAAAAACAGGCTCAACTCCAGAAGCGGGAGATTGCTTCACTGGTACGGTTGAAAGAAACGGTATGCGTTTTATTTCTGTAGTGATTAAAACAAGTTCTCATACAGCACGTTTTGATGAAACAAAGAAGCTATATGATTATGGATTTGCTAACTTTGAAATGAAACAAATGTATAAAAAAGGTTCTTCAGTAAAAGGACAAGAAACAGTACGAGTAGAAAATGCGAAAGATAAAGATGTAGCAGTTCAAACGAAACAAGCCATTTCACTTCCAGTACCAAAAGGAAGTAAAGATGTTTATAAAACAGAATTAAAAGAAGCAAGTAAGGGACAAGAAGCACCTATTAAAAAGGGAGCTGCGCTTGGTCAAATGGTAATTACGCCAAAAGATACAAACGACCCTGGATTTTTAACTGGTAAGTCGTTACAAGTGGATCTTGTAACAACATCTGAAGTAGAAGAAGCAAACTGGTTTACTCGTGCTATGCGCGGAATTGGTTCTTTCTTTAGTGGTATATGGAATAGTGCTGTTGATACAGTAAAAGGTTGGTTTTAAAAGCTCCTCATTGTAGGGGCTTTTTCTTATTCCTATTTTTCATACCGACTTTATGAAAAAGTAGTAGACAAGCATCTGATAGTTAGTGGTAGAATGTAAGAGTATTCTTAATTTTCGCCTTTAACGGGGAAAAGCAATTCACCTAGGGGGGTTTTTGTAACATGACAAATGTAACAGGGACAGAACGTGTAAAACGTGGAATGGCAGAAATGCAAAAAGGCGGCGTTATTATGGACGTAATTAACGCTGAACAAGCAAAAATTGCAGAAGAGGCAGGCGCAGTTGCCGTTATGGCATTAGAGCGTGTACCAGCAGATATTCGTGCAGCAGGTGGCGTTTCTCGTATGGCAGACCCAACAATCGTTGAAGAAGTTATGGGTGCTGTGTCAATTCCGGTTATGGCAAAATGCCGTATCGGTCACCTTGTAGAAGCACGTGTATTAGAATCATTAGGGGTAGACTATATCGATGAGAGTGAAGTATTAACTCCAGCTGATGAAGTATACCATTTAAATAAACGTGATTACACAGTTCCGTTTGTATGTGGTTGCCGTGATATCGGAGAAGCTGCACGTCGTATTGCAGAAGGTGCATCTATGCTTCGTACAAAAGGTGAACCAGGAACAGGAAACATTGTAGAGGCAGTGCGTCATATGCGTCAAGTCAATGCAGAAATCCGTCAAGTTGCAAGTCTACGTGAAGATGAGTTAATGACATATGCAAAAAATACTGGTGCTCCTTATGAAGTACTACTTGAAATTAAACGCCTTGGTCGTTTGCCGGTTGTAAACTTTGCAGCAGGTGGTGTAGCAACACCTGCAGATGCAGCGTTAATGATGCAACTTGGTGCGGATGGTGTATTTGTTGGATCTGGTATCTTTAAATCAGAGAATCCAGCGAAATTTGCGCGTGCAATCGTTGAAGCGACAACTCATTATGAGGATTACGAATTAATTGCAAGCCTTTCTAAAGGATTAGGTAATGCGATGAAAGGTATCGAAATTTCAACGTTACTACCAGAGCAACGCATGCAAGAGCGTGGATGGTAATTGAAGGAGAACTTTAAAATGGTGAAAATCGGTGTACTAGGTCTTCAAGGTGCAGTTCGTGAACATGTAAAATCAGTTGAAGCAAGTGGTGCAGAAGCTGTTATTGTAAAGCGCATAGAACAACTTGAAGAGATTGATGGTCTTATTTTACCAGGCGGTGAAAGTACAACTATGCGCCGTCTTATTGATAAGTATGCTTTCATGGAACCACTTCGTACATTCGCGAAGTCTGGTAAACCAATGTTTGGTACATGTGCAGGAATGATTCTTCTTGCAAAAACACTTATTGGCTATGACGAAGCACATATTGGTGCTATGGATATTACGGTTGAGCGCAATGCGTTTGGACGTCAAAAAGATAGCTTTGAAGCTGCACTTTCTATTAAAGGTGTGGGAGAAGATTTTGTTGGCGTATTTATTCGTGCTCCGTATGTTGTAAATGTAGCGGATGATGTTGAGGTACTTTCTACACATGGTGATCGAATGGTGGCTGTAAGGCAAGGGCCGTTTTTAGCTGCTTCTTTCCATCCGGAATTAACGGATGATCATCGTGTAACAGCATACTTTGTAGAAATGGTAAAAGAAGCGAAAATGAAAAAAGTTGTATAAGTAACTTGCAACTTGTATAAGATTATAGTAAATTGATGGTAACAATTTTATAAAATAAGCGTGTTGATAGGAAGTAGTAACAAATGTCGTTTCTTATAGAGAGTCGATGGTTGGTGGAAATCGATAGAAACAGTTTGTGAATCCATCCTGGAATGGAATGTGGAATATCTTGATGATTAGTAAACATTCCCGGTGAAGAGCCGTTATTTCTACTTGAGAGGAAGGCGGTAATGCTTTCAACTAGGGTGGCAACGCGGGTTAACTCCCGTCCCTTTATATAGGGACGGGAGTTTTTTGTGTTTTATAAAATAAAAGGAGGAGTATATAATGCTTGATATTAAATTTTTACGTACAAATTTTGAAGAAGTAAAAGCAAAGTTACAGCATAGAGGCGAAGATTTAACTGATTTTGGTCGCTTTGAAGAGTTGGATATGAGAAGAAGAGAACTACTTGTTCAAACAGAGGAACTAAAAAGTAAACGTAACGAAGTATCTCAACAAATCTCTGTATTGAAGCGCGAAAAGAAAGATGCAGAAGCTCTAATTTTAGAAATGCGTGAAGTTGGAGAAAAAGTAAAAGAGCTTGATAATGAACTTCGTACAGTTGAAGAAGATCTAGAAAGATTGATGCTATCTATTCCAAATATTCCTCACGAATCTGCTCCAGTTGGTGAAACAGAGGATGATAATGTAGTAGCTCGCACTTGGGGAGAAGTAAAGGAATTTGCTTTTGAACCAAAACCACATTGGGATCTTGCTACAGATTTAGGAATTCTAGATTTTGAACGTGCTGGAAAAGTAACAGGAAGCCGCTTCGTATTCTACAAAGGTGCTGGCGCAAGATTAGAGCGTGCTTTAATTAGCTTTATGCTTGATCTTCATACTGATGAGCATGGATATGAAGAAGTATTACCTCCTTATATGGTAAACCGTGCAAGCATGACAGGGACAGGACAACTTCCGAAATTTGAAGAAGATGCATTCCGTATTGAAAGTGAAGACTACTTCTTAATTCCAACAGCTGAAGTACCTGTAACAAATATGCACCGTGATGAGATCTTAAATAAAGATCAATTGCCTATAAGATATGCTGCATTTAGCTCTTGTTTCCGTTCTGAAGCAGGTTCAGCTGGCCGTGATACACGTGGTTTAATTCGTCAGCATCAGTTCAATAAAGTAGAGCTTGTAAAGTTCGTAAAACCAGAAGATTCTTATGAAGAGTTAGAAAAACTAACAAATGATGCAGAACGCGTGTTACAATTATTAGAGTTGCCATATCGCGTTATGAGCATGTGCACAGGCGATTTAGGATTTACAGCAGCGAAGAAATACGATATCGAAGTATGGATTCCAAGCTATGGCACATATCGTGAAATCTCTTCTTGTAGTAATTTCGAGGCTTTCCAAGCGAGACGTGCAAACATTCGTTTCCGTCGTGAACCAAACGGCAAACCAGAACATGTTCATACATTAAATGGATCTGGTCTTGCAATTGGACGTACGGTGGCAGCTATTTTAGAGAACTACCAACAAGAAGATGGTACAATTATAATTCCAGAAGTTCTTCGCCCTTATATGGGAGGAAAAACAGTTATTAAGTAAATTTATAAACATTCATCGGTATGAGTGATTGGTAATTATGAGCGTTGTCAGTACTATAATGTAGGAGAGGGAAAGTAAAATTTTCCTTTCCTCATAATTTATTTTAGTAGGGTTGACTAACTGTTTTTCTTTTGATATTATATTTGATGTCAATATGGAGGTATACCCAAGTCTGGCTGAAGGGATCGGTCTTGAAAACCGACAGGCGGCGAGAGTCGCGCGGGGGTTCGAATCCCTCTACCTCCTCCAGATATAATTGACAACAGCGCATATAAGTGGAGATTGGAGAACTCGTTACCAACACGTAACGAGTTTTTATTTTAAAACCAATCATAAAGTATGGTGTAAGGATATATTGTCCTTATTACACACTCATATTCCGATGATTATCTTCATAGATATGAAAGGAGTCAACATGGATCTTATTATACAAACGTTTCCTTTAGATGGAAAAACTTTATATTATGTACAATGTCCTGTCTGTAAGAACAATAGAATTTTAAACAGTGGTGCAAATGTATCACGCATTATTAGCGATGATACATTCCGTAAACTTTGTGGTTGCACTTGTAATGTAAAGCAAACTGCAACAAAAGTAGAGGCACCAAAAAAAGTTAAAAAAGAAGCTGTAAAGAAAGAAGCAGCTCCAAAACGTACAGGTAAAGTATTAACAGCAGTAATTAACGGGAAAGAAATGACTGTTAAAGAGATTGCTGAGGCGTACGATATTAGTACAAGTACTGTTCGTCAGCGTATTAACGCTGGAAAACCTGAGAGTGAAATTATTGCTCCAACAAAGAAGAAGTAATTTAATAGAAAAACCCGTGCGTATGCACGGGTTTTTTATTTTACAAGTTTACGTGTTTGTTTTAAAAAATGGCCGATTTTTTTAATGATTGGTTCAATGGAATCGCCATCTTTTAAAATATCGTATTCATTAATGTTTAATCGTAAAACAGGGCATGAATTAAAGTTATTAATCCAGTTTTCATAACGCCCATGCATCTCTTTCCAATACTCAATTGGTGTTTGCTGTTCCATCGGACGTCCACGTTCTTGGATACGATCAACGATATCATCGAAAGAACCTTCTAAGTAAATGAGTAAATCTGGATGAGGGAAGTAAGGAGTCATGACCATAGCGTCAAATAAACCTTTGTATGTTTCATAATCAGTTTCCGTCATTGTACCTTTTTCGTGATGCATTTTTGCAAAAATGCCAGTGTCTTCATAGATAGAGCGATCTTGAACAAAACCACCACCGTATTCAAAAATTCTTTTTTGTTCTTTAAATCGTTCTGCTAAAAAGTACACTTGTAAGTGAAAGCTCCAGCGTGTGAAATCAGCATAGAACTTGTCCAAATACGGGTTAGAATCTACCTTTTCAAATGACGTGCGATACCCTAAAGCGTTAGCCAATGCAGTTGTCATAGTGGATTTGCCGACACCTACTGTTCCAGCGATAGTGATTACTGCGTCATTTGGGATATCATATTTTTGCCTTAAATTCATTATTATTTCGACTCCTTTAAGAGAGTATTTTGAAGGGCAGATAGGATGACGTTTAAATCATCAGGATTTTTTACAAAATCCATATCGTCTCCATTAAATTTCAATACTGGGATATCTGGATGGTCTTTTTTAAAAGCATCCATTGCTGTTTCGTAATCTTTTGTGAGCTGTAGTAAGTAATTTGGGTCCATATTTTTTTCGAATTCTCTTCCGCGCATTGCGATTCGCTTTTGTAATGTTTCTAAGCTAGCTGTTAAATAAACGATAACGTTTGGAACTGGCATATCTTGTGTAAGGATACGATAGATTTGCATGTACTTGTCATATTGAGAATCTTTTAATGTACGGGATGCGAAAATTACATTTTTGAATATATGATAGTCCGCTACTACTGGCTTCCTTTGATTCAAATACTTTATGTTAATATCTTCTAATTGTTTGTATCTATTACAAAGAAAGAACATCTCTGTTTGAAAACTCCATTCGTCGATGTCTTCATAGAACTTTCCTAAAAAGGGGTTTTCATCAACAATCTCTTTCAGTAAGTGGAGTTGCATGTGAGTTGAAATTTCCTTCGCAAGTGAAGTTTTTCCAACACCAATTGGTCCTTCAACCGTGATAAATGGTACTCCGGTCACGCTGTTTCCTCCTTTCAATCAGTGATTTACCGTGACTACTAAAAACACAAAACAGAATTATTGTAGCACAAGAGGGAAGCGAGCGGGTTAATTTGATATAAAAAGTTAGAAAATAGATATATGTATTAATTAAATTTTATTTGAGACGACGGTACTATATTTGCTTTTAATGTGGTTTCCATTATTTTCAAAGCATGCAGGTTATCCTGATCATCATTAGATGCAATACAGTCCTGTGGTACATACAATGTATAATTTCTCATATGAGCATCGTTAGCTGTAAAGAGGATACATATATTCCCGGCGACTCCTGTTAATATTAGATTTTCTATTTTTAAATATCCTAATAAAGAATTTAAAGGTGTTTCATAAAAAGCAGAGTAATGTGGTTTAATAAAAATGTAATCATCAGAATTTGGGGCGATCTGATGAATGATATTTTCACTATACTCATTTGTACAATGAGTAATCAATTGGTCAATATCAGATCTCCAAAGTTGATAATGGTCATTAATATAAATGACGGGGTAACCGAAGGATTTCATTGTTTTCTTTAATTGTAAAATAGGTTTAGTTATAATTTCGCATTTTTGGGCTAGGATGGGCCCGTGTGAAAATTGAAAATCATTAATCATATCGATAATGAGTAAGGCAGTATTCTTCATATGTAATCCCCTCTCTTTTTTCTTAGGGTGGATTGAATTTGTAAAAGTTATCCCATGTGTAGTAAATGGAAATAAGTGTACTTTATTTGTAATGAAAGGACTATGTTATGGAACGTGATCAAGATATTTATTTTATGCAGTTAGCAATAGAAGAGGCTAAAAAAGCAGAGGCAATACAAGAAGTACCGATTGGTGCAGTTATAGTATTAAATGGTGAGGTAATTAGTGTTGCTCATAATTTAAGGGAGACTGAGCAAAGATCAATAGCTCATGCTGAGTTGTTAGCTATTGATGAGGCGTGCAAAAAATTAGGGACATGGCGTTTAGAAGATGCGACATTATATGTAACATTAGAGCCTTGTCCGATGTGTGCGGGTGGAATTGTTTTATCACGAGTAAAGCGAGTTGTATATGGCGCAAGTGATCCGAAAGGTGGGTGTGCAGGGACATTGATGAATCTGTTAACGGATGAACGCTTTAATCATCAATGTGAAGTAGTATCTGGTGTATTAGAAGAAGAGTGCGGTACGCTGTTAACGAACTTTTTTAGAGAGCTTCGTAAAAAAAGAAAAGCGATTAAGAATTTAGAGAAAAGCAAAGCGAATTAACGTATTTGCATTTTATAAAAAAACAAGTTATACTGATAGTGCCTTTAATGAAGGCAACCGAATATTGGTTTTAACTTTGCCGTGCTAAGCGGGGAGGTAGCGGTGCCCTATACTCGCAATCCGCTCTAGCGAGGCCGAATCCCTTCTCGAGGTTATGTTGCTGTAAGGCCTGCCTTAAGTAAGTGGTGTTGACGTTTGGGTCCTGCGCAACGGGACCCCGTGAACCTTGTCAGGTCCGGAAGGAAGCAGCAATAAGCGGGTCTTCTCGTGTGCCGCAGGAGTGCCTGAACCGAGCTAACTGCTTAAGTAACGCTTATGGTACGTAATCGACAGAAGGTGCACGGCAGTTATATATGTATACAAAACCCACCTTAATACTAAGGTGGGTTTTTTGTATAGAAAATAACTTTTGGAATCTATAAACAGAATGGGTTATAATAAATGAGATAATAACCTTTGAGGGAGGCCGTATTTTCGTGTCATACCAAGCGTTATACCGAACATGGAGACCGCAAAAGTTTGAAGATGTAGTCGGTCAAAAGCACGTGACAAAAACGTTGCAAAATGCCCTTCTTCAAGAGAAAGTTTCACATGCTTATTTATTTTCTGGGCCGAGGGGAACAGGAAAAACGACAATTGCAAAAGTGTTTGCAAAAGCAATTAACTGTGAACATGCTCCGGTAGCTGAACCTTGTAATGAATGTCCTTCTTGTTTGGGGATTACACAAGGATCTATTTCAGATGTATTAGAAATCGATGCGGCTTCAAATAACGGTGTAGATGAAATTCGAGATATTAGAGATAAAGTAAAATATGCTCCAAGTGCTGTAGAATATAAAGTATACATTATTGATGAAGTTCACATGCTTTCTATGGGTGCCTTCAATGCGCTTTTGAAAACGTTAGAAGAACCACCAGGACATGTCATCTTTATTTTGGCGACAACAGAACCGCATAAGATACCGCCTACAATTATTTCGCGTTGCCAACGTTTCGAATTTCGAAAGATATCAGTAAATGATATTGTTGAGAGATTATCGACAGTTGTAAACAATGAAGGTACGCAAGTAGAAGATGAGGCGTTACAAATCGTTGCACGTGCCGCTGAAGGTGGTATGCGTGATGCGCTTAGTCTTATTGATCAGGCAATATCTTATAGTGATGAGACCGTTACGACAGAAGATGTATTAGCTGTAACGGGGTCTGTTTCTCAGCAATACTTAGGCAACTTAGTAGAATGTATACGTGAAAATGATGTATCAAGAGCATTGCGTATCATAGATGAGATGATGGGTAAAGGGAAAGATCCAGTTCGCTTTATGGAAGATTTCATTTACTATTATCGTGATATGCTTTTATATCAAACTTCACCACAACTGGAACATATGTTGGAAAGAGTAATGGTAGATGAGCAATTCCGAATGTTAAGTGAAGAAATGCAACCGGAAGTAATCTATGAAATTATTCATACTCTTAGTAAGGGACAGCAGGAAATGAAGTGGACAAATCATCCGCGAATTTTCTTAGAAGTTGTTATGGTACAACTGTGTCAACAGTTCATGATGCAAGCAAATGGTGCAGATCGTTTACAAGCAATTATGAACAGGATGCAGCAATTGGAGAAAGAGTTAGAACAAGTCAAGAAGAATGGTGTGCCGGTTGGTGTGCCACAGGAAGTTAGAGAGACGCGTGCAGCACCAAAGCCAGTACGGACAGGGAGTATGAAGATTCCTGTTGGACGCGTAAATGAAGTATTAAAGCAAGCGAAGCGTCAAGATTTAGAACAATTAAAAGCTGTATGGGGTGAGTTGTTAGGAAGGCTCAAATCATACAATAAAGTGGCGTTTGCTGTTTTATTAGAAAATAGCGAACCAGTAGCGGCTTCGGATGATACTTACGTTTTAGCGTTCCAATATGAGATTCACTGTAAAATGGCAAGCGAAAATCGAGAGGCTATGGATACAGTGGAACAAGCTTTATTTGAACTGCTAAGTAAAAGATTAAATATGATTGCCATTCCAAAAAGTGAATGGGGTAAAATTCGTGAAGATTTTTTACAGCGTGAAGGCGGAAGTTCTGAAGAAAGTCCAGAGAAAAAAGAAGATCCTCTTATAGAAGAGGCCGTAAAATTAGTAGGGCAAGAACTCATTGAAATAAAAGAGTAATAATAATTAGGAGGAATTAATTATGATGCGTGGCGGAATGGGAAATATGAATAACATGATGAAACAAATGCAAAAGATGCAAAAGGAAATGGCAAAGGCGCAAGAAGAACTTGGCGAAAAAACAGTTGAAGGTACAGCTGGCGGCGGTATGATCACAGTTATTGCAAATGGTCATAAGCAAATTCTTGAAGTAAAAGTGAAAGAAGAAGTTGTAGATCCAGAAGATATCGAAATGTTACAAGACTTAGTTTTAGCTGCAACGAACGATGCGCTTAAAAAAGCTGATGAACTTTCAAACTCTACAATGGGTAAATTTACAAAAGGCCTAAACTTACCGGGTGGAATGTTCTAGGAGGATATTGATATATGCATTATCCAGAACCAATATCAAAACTAATTGATAGTTTTATGAAGTTGCCAGGAATCGGACCGAAAACAGCGGTTCGATTGGCATTTTTCGTATTAGATATGAAAGAAGATGATGTGTTAGGTTTTGCAAAAGCACTTGTAAATGCGAAGCGAGACTTAGCATATTGTTCTGTATGTGGGCATATTACTGACCGTGACCCTTGTTATATTTGTAACGATTCGCATCGAGATCAATCAGTTGTTTGTGTCGTGCAAGAACCGAAAGATGTAATCGCGATGGAAAAGATGAAAGAGTATCAAGGTGTATATCATGTGTTACGTGGTGCTATCTCTCCAATGGAGGGAATTGGACCAGAAGACATTAATATCCCGCAACTTTTAAAACGACTACACGATGAAACAGTACAAGAAGTAATATTAGCAACAAATCCTAATATTGAAGGGGAAGCTACAGCAATGTATATATCCCGCCTCTTAAAGCCGACAGGTATTAAAGTAACTCGTATTGCACACGGTCTGCCAGTTGGTGGAGATTTAGAATATGCAGATGAGGTGACACTGTCGAAAGCGTTAGAAGGTCGTAGAGAAGTATAAGAGGAGAAACAAAAATGTTCTTTCAAAAAAAGGGTAAATTGCGTAAAGAGTATGATGATAAGCTAATTGTACTATTAGAAAAAGTGAAGAATGAATGGCTACGTCAAAAGAGAATGGTTGAACAAAGCGTTGAACCATCTCAAGATGTACTTTGTTCTTTGAAAATAGCAGAGGCGAAATATTTCTTCTTGCTAAAAGAAGCAAAACGTCGTCCTGTAAAGATGGAACAATGGTAAAAGGTTCTGCTGAAAAAGCAGAGCCTTTTTATTTTATTCGTTAAATATGTAGTGGTCACTTCGTCTGGAAAGATCGATTAATGGTTTTATGAAGAACGTGTTGCCGAATCAAGGTGAATAAGATGAAACGACTGGAGTTATATAATCGATGTTCTTTTTTATCGTCTTGTCCCATACAAATAAATGTGTATAGGTCATTCATAAGGAGGAAAAAATGAATTCTACAATTATTATTGTTGGTATTCTTGCGTTAGTTTTTATTTTCCTTGTTTTTGGCGTTTCTTCTAAGCCGTTACGTTTTATAGGAAAAGCGCTCTTTCATGTTACTTTGGGCGTAGCATTACTTTTTATCGTAAATGTTGTAGGAACGTATTTTGATTTTCATATTCCAATTAACTTGGGCACCGCAACAATCACAAGTTTATTAGGTCTACCTGGTGTTGCTGCATTAGTGGTTATTAAGCTCTATATTATGCCAAGATAAATTTATTTTGGCATTTTTTTAAAAAGTGTTGACTTACGAATGATTAATATGGTAAATTAATAAGCGTCGTCAGGAACGAAAGAAAAAAGTTGTTGACACATTTAACGCGAAATGTTAAATTATAAAAGTCGCTGAAACGCGATGTTGAACTTTGAAAACTAAACGAAACAAACAACGTGAAACGTCAATTTTTAT
>NZ_JBXUNO010000014.1:0-8353 GCF_057197025.1 Bacillus sp. LSHTCR4
GAACACGGAAGTTAAGCTCTCTAGCGCCGATGGTAGTTGGGACCTTGTCCCTGTGAGAGTAGGACGTCGCCAAGCAAGCTTAAGACGAGTCAAAATGACTCGTCTTTTTTGTATGCTTTCATACCTCTACTAATTGCTTGCTTAACTCCTTCTAAATAGGCGAATCCATGCTTTTTATCTGGTTCTAAGTAAGTACCTTCTGCCCATTCATTCCAAGCATTCATAAATAAAAATTCGCTGTTGTAAAGAGAATAGGTACGATAGATTTGCTTACTTAAATATATCGTAAACTTCTCAGGAGTAGAGCCTAGGAAGATGCTACTATTTAAGTCTTTGCGGCGTGCTGTGTTGTCCCAGTCAACAAAGGCACCGGGAAATGTTTTTTTCTCTGGAGGAGATCGCTTTAGTATATACATCCAAACTTTATCATAATCCCAAGCGTTTATTTGTTTACCAGACTCATATATTGTTTTATTTATGTCTGAAGAGCTATCATGAGCAATTGTATAAAAAGGCTCGAATTGAATGCTAGCATCGAACCCATTTATATTAGGAAGTGGGAAGCTGTTTAATGTTTCTACAAAGTATATACCTTTCAAACCATTTTCTTGTGCGAGTGTACTCCAGTAATTAAGCATTTGCTCACAGTCAGGGATATGCCCAGGACGGTAAATAATGAATAGTGGTTTATCATCTATACGAATATACCTTTCATCTTGGAAAGCTTGTAATAAATAGTCGAAGTGTTCTTTCCAATCCGATAACTCTCCATAATTTTGAGGCATTAATATATGACTATCAAGACCATCCCAAGTTTTTGTCCACGGTTCATTTGCCCAAGAAAGGCAAAATGGAAAATCTGGTTCGCCCGTCTTAAGTACTTCATTAAAGGGTGTCTCCAATAGCCTTTTTCCTTTAAACCAGTAATGGTAATAACAAAAACCATATATGCCGTGTGCTTTAGCGATTTCTGCTTGCCACTTTCTTACGGATGGGTCCGTTAAGTCATAATAAAAGTCTTGATAAGGTTCCCTAGGTTGATAATGTTTTGAAAATAAAGGCCGTGCACTTTTAGTATTTGTCCATTCAGTAAAACCTTTTCCCCACCATCGGTCATTTTCTTTTATTTGATGAAACTGTGGTAAGTAAAAAGCAATAATTTTCAAGGTATATCCCCCTTATGTTCTTCGTAGTTCAAAGTGGTGGGAAGTTACTTTTGATTTTTTGAATCGAGTTTACAGTTTGCTCGATAGAGGAATCTTGGGTGATTTAATATATATGGCTGAGATGAAAAGTGATTTTCATTATAAAATTATGTGCATTATCATGTAAGAAAAGAGTTAATCTTTTTGGAGAACAAATAGGGCTTGGGGTAATCGGTTTACATCATCAAAAAAGTCCCGTAGCTTTAAATACTTCTCATAGTGATTTTTAATATAAGTTCTAGGTATAACGGTTTCTCCGTAGAAGCTACTATTTCTAACGTCTCCGGCTCCTGTAGGACTGTGGACAAAATTGCCGCTTTCATAATCCGAGATGGCCCGATTTATATCTGGAAAAGCTTGAGATAAAGTTTTATGCCAACCCGTTTGAATAAATTCAGGGTGTTCCTTGAATTGTTGACAGTAATCGAGAAAATAGCGTGCTTGTGTTGTTGCGATGAAGATTCCACCTGGACGAAGAATTCTTGAAAATTCCTTTATCCAATGTTCTGCAGTTTCTTCGGATAAATGTGAGAATACAGAATAAGCGAATATGATGTCCAATGAATTGTCACTAATAAATTCTACAGGAGGTTGTGGATTGGCGGTTTTATATATTCCTCTTCCTAACGTTTCATTGCAAATGTTAATCATTGCTGGATCTACATCAATCCCAAGTAAATTTTCATCGCGAACATCTTTGAAAAAAAAGCGTATAATTCTTCCCCACCCGCAACCAAAGTCTAAAATTTTACGTTCTTTATTCAAGGGAACACCTAAATTTTGGGCATATGTTTTTACATGGCTATAAAACAAATATGCTTCATAAAGAGCATGTTCATAGGAAGCACCTACAAACTGTTGTTGAATTTCTTCAGGAGGGAACATAGGTACTGGGATGCCATTTATCTTTGTTTGTGAACAACTTTGTATAAATAGATTTAGAAGTTCAACATCAGAAAGTGGACTAACAAGGTTATCAAAATCACTTCCTAACTTAAAGGTATTCATTTGTTAACCTCCAAATTATATTCGTGTTTTTTACTAATAAAAACATGTAGAAATTCAGCATCTAATCCTAGTGATCTATCCTTTTGTAAATAAACAATTGTATACATGTTTGCATGGGTATAAATATATTCAATCATATCTTGGCCCCAATCAAATGTTACTAAAGCCCCATTCTCATCAATAGGATTTCCATGATAAATTGGCTCTTCCATATACTCAATTACTTCTTTATTTATTCTTGCTCTTTGTAAAGTCTTTGGGAGTGTATGATACCAAGGGACAGTAAACACATGAGCGCCACCAGGCTTTAATACACGTTCTATTTCTTTAAAGGCTTTTTTTGGCTCCATTACATGTTCAAAGACATCTTGCGTAATGAACAAATCAAAAGATTCATTTTGGAAAGTCATGTCTTCTAAGTTCTCACATCTAATTCCTTGAAAGTATTGACCAAGAGGGTAGTTTTTAAAGTATTGAGAATATGTATAGTTTTTACAGTTTTTTATTAGTAGCTGAGTCGTAATCCCTCCAGGAGAGGATTCGTGGATATGATAGGAACCCCATTTGGGGAAAAATGTATTTAAAACATGGATTAAAGCTCGTTGCCTCGGTATAGAGTGGCATGTAGAACATAAGTAGTGATCTCTAAGCCAATCATTATGCTCTATAAATATAGCTTCTTTCTCGCAAATAACACAGTATCCAGTATTGTGCTTTAAATTACCTTCCACATGACATCACTCCTGTGTGAAAAATCCATATGACATACGCCAACAATTAGCGAAATCAAAGAGGGCGGGTGAAAAGTAGGGAACCCACATTAATTAAAGTTTCACTTTATGCTATGCGATACATTCACTTTTATTCATTGGAGAATGATGTATTGACTTAAAATACTCCTTTTATGTAAGGATACATTTCAAAGTCCTGTGCATATATTTCTGTAACTAACTCCATTGTTTCTTTATCATAAAAACTTTCATATGTTGGAAAGCGAGGGAAGGCTGCATCTGTAAGGCTGAGTTCCGCATAGTTTCCTGTATAAATCATCTTATGAGCGCGATGATGATCTGAGCTTGTAAGTAGCGCTAAATGGGATTTAAGTAAATCGTACGTGTGTTCTAACTTGGTGATTTGTGTATTAAAATCTTCTAAAGGAATATAGTGTTGGATAAAATTTTCTTCACCTGGAACGTATTGCTGACTGAAATGTATGTCCATTGCTAGGGAATTGGAACCGAAGGCTCGAATGTAATATAAAAATTGTTTAAATGATATTCCTCGGTTACTATATTTGTCATTATACAAATACTGGCGGATACTTTCCCATTGAGGGCTAGCATATGGATTGTCAGCAAGTAATAAAAATGAGCTGACAGCCCTTGTATAGGGATTCCGCACAAGTTTACAAACATCTTTTTTTGCTGCTAGAAGACCATTTTGTAACTCTGGTATGTAGTTGGTGCTGTTTTTATACACCCAGAATTCATAGTAATGAATAAAGTCATGGTATTTTTTTGCTTCAGTAAATAATCCAATTTGAAAAAAGAACCAATTAGCTAATGTAGTACATCCGCTTCTGTGGCTCCAGAATAGTATAAGGGGAAAGTCTTTATGGAAATGTGGAATTCGGTCTTTATGTAGAATTACATGATTTAACAGCTCTTGATTTACATTCTTCATAAATTTAATGCTCCTTTTTGAAAGTTTTATTTATGGAGAAGGCTTTACTAATCCAATATATTCATGGAAATGAGTAAATATTATGAGTGTTTTTCGGTCATCTTAGATAAGACAGCGATTCTAAACAGAAAATAAAGATAATGAAAATGTATAAGAGGCATACAATTATAAGAGAAAGAATAATAGAATTGTCCAAGTTCATTTATTTGTATTTACAGGTGTGATAAGTAAAAATCTTATTACTAGAGAGGATATTATGGGGAAGAATAATTATTTAATAGTAGGTGGAAATAGTTTCATTGGTATTAACCTCGCATTAGGTTTATTGAAACAAGGTCAAAACGTAAAAGTATTTTCCAGGCATATAAATAATTTCCCTCAAAATATTATAAATGAGGTTGAATTTATTAAAGGTGATTTAGCAAATGTTGAAGATATATATATAGCTTTAGTGAATGTGGATATTATTATTTATTTAGCTGCAACGTCTAATGTAGCAACTTCAATTGAAGATGTTTTCGAAGATATAAACAATAGCTTTTTTTTTCTTAATTTCATGGAAAGTGCTAAAGATTTCCCTATTAAAAAAATTGTATTAGCATCTTCAGGAGGCACGGTTTATGGTGAACCAGAATATTTACCTATTGATGAGAAACATCCGTTAAAACCACTTTCTCCTTATGGAATAACAAAAGTGTCGCTTGAAAATTATTTGTACTTTTATAAGAAAAAGTATGGAATGGATTATGTTGTATGTAGATATTCTAATCCGTATGGAAAATATCAGAACCCGTTAAAGAAAGTTGGAGCAATAAATTGTTTTTTATATCAGCATCTCAGCAATGAAAAGATTAATATATACGGGAATCCACAAGAGATTATTCGAGATTATATTTATATCGATGATTTAGTGGAAGTCACTATACAACTAGCGCAATTAAATCACTTGAAATCTTGTGTGTATAATATAGGGAGCGGTAAGGGTCTCTCTTTAAAACGAATTATAGTAGAATTAGAGAAATTAACGGAAAGAAAAGTGGACTTTATCTGCTATAAACAAAAGCAAGAAAATGTTCAAAAAATCATTTTAAATATAGATAGAGTAAGACGAGAATGTAATTGGGAACCGAAAATAGATTTCAAAAGTGGAATTAGATTAAATAAGCTGTGGATTGAAGAGTTCTTATATAGTAAAAAATAATAAACCATGCCCTACTTCTGTATAAGTAGAGCATGGTTTATTATTTTATTTCTTTTTTTATTACCCAAAGGTCTTGATGTTCCCACCAAAAACCTTCAGTGTATTTTTTGATGATAGGATTATAAGGTAATAATTTAATTTTGTCACATACGTAAGAGGGACTAACGATCGTTTGCCCATATTGTTGCACATCTAAATCAAGTTGTTCACTAGAGGGGAGAAACCAATAACCTTGTTTATTTAAATCTGGGAAGCCGAAGTACTTTTTACTTTGATATCCATGAGTTGTGAAAATGAATAATCCGCCAGGGGAAACAGCATTATACAATGTTTGAAGCCAACGAAACCAAGTTGTATCAGGCATATGAGAAAAAAAGGATAGGCCAAAAACGATATCATACGTAGACGATAATTTTATTTGTTCAGGTTCAGGATGAGATAAGATAGATGATGTATGTAATGTGCGTTCAAGAAAAGTAATGGCCTCTTCATGTATATCACAGGCAGTTATACGTAAGTTCGTTTGTAGGTTTAATAAATGACGTGTTACGCAGCCATATCCGGATGCGAATTCTAATAATTTAATTGGAGTATCTACAGGGGGATAAAAGGAAGTCGTTAAATCTAAGAGTGTTTCTGCTGATTTTCTTCCATCTTTAAAATAATAATCTATTGCTTCTTTTTTAGATGGAAAGACTGGATTCGTGACAAGGAATTGAAAGATATGATCCTCTGGGTGGATACTTGCATTTACATTGTAGTTTTGTGCAATTTGAGAAATCAAATCTTTATTTGCCTCTATAAATTCTTTCAAAGAGTAACCCTCCCTTAAATAATAGTAATATCTATAAGAGATAAGGATGGTAAAGAAAATATTATAATCAAACTTTCAAATATGCTTTAAGGTACTTTCTATATGCGTACATTTTCTTTTTTGAAATGTCGTCGATAGCAAAGGTATCTTTAATGAAATTCTGCATTTGTACAACTTCACTGTAATGGGAATATGAATCTTCTGTTCTTGTTACGCTATTTGTATGTCGTCTATGATAGTTTAGAGGTTTTGGATTAAAATAAATGTTCCCCTCTTTAAGGAGAGAAACATAGAAAAACCAATCGCCAGCTACTTTAAACTTTTCCAATTGTTTTGCTGTTGTTTTTATATCTATGTTTTTAAAAACTACACTTGAGACATTAGGTATGGTGTTTTTGATAAGTAACGTATCTTGTATTTCATCTATCCCTTTTCGGACATAAGAACGCAGCCATTTTTCCTTATCAATATCGTTTGTGTAATCCAAATAATGATTGGCCAAGATATTTCCTTGTTCATCTATTTGCTTTGATTGTGTGTAACTTAAGGAAACATCACTATCTATATGAAACCCTTGTATTACTTCTTCTAAAAATGTCTGATCACATAAGTCATCGGCCTCAGCAATCCAAATATAATCACCGGTTGCTGCAGAGACACCTTTTATCCATTGATTAAATACAGAACCAGAGTTTTTATCGTTAATAATCTGCTGAACTTTCAGGTGGTGTTTATTTTCGTTTGAGAGCAGCTTTTCAAATGTAGATACGCTATTGTCAGTAGAGGCATCGTCTAGGAAAATTAGTTCGTAAAGGGGATAGGTTTGATTTAATATTGATGTAACTCGTTCGGGTAAGTATTTTTCGTAATTATAGTTCGGTATAATGACGCTTATTTTTTTATAATTATGCTCAAGCAAGTTTAATAATTGATAAACGTAATGAAGAAAGTTGAAATCTTTTTCAATAAGTTCTTGGCCAAAGGTCCCTTTCTGTAATCGTAAATCTTCATCCCCGATAAATTCATATATTTTTTCCAGCATCATCGGTAAGTTTAAATAGTCTACTAATGCACCGGTTTGTTCCGTAACAACATCTCCAAAACCTCCAGCGTTTTTAAACCCTATAACAGGGACTTTTGTATCTAATGCTTCTAAAACCACGTTTGGGAAAGGATCTTCTCTTGAAGTTAATAAATATAAATCAGCCCCAGCGTTATATAAACCGATATCTGGAGTAGGCTCCACTAATGTGAAATGTGCTGTATATCTTGGTGATAGCGTTTTTAAAAAGTGAACATCTGTTTTCCCAACCCAGATAAAATGAATATTTCTATGAATCTTTCTTACTGAGTAAGCAATAAGTGAGAATAAATCTATCCCTTTTCGATGATCAGCGAAACCTACCCCCAAAATGATTTTGCTATCTAGAGGCAGGTTGTGTATTTTTCGTAATTCGTTTCGCGCTTTTGCAATGTTGTTCTTATAAGGATTGTGGTTAAACAAACCTTGAGGGAGGATGTGGCACTTTTGATGGTCTAATTGGGTGATTGTAAGGAATTTTTCATACACGTACTGTGAAGGAAAGACAATTTTGTAAGCAAATTGGGCAATGTTTCTAGCCTTTCCCACAGCAGAGTATTGTTGTATTAAATGCGGCAATTCATGTATTAATGAAATAACTTTTATATTATGTTTAGCTAGTAATGCAACTATGTCACCACTTATGACGGTACTACATATGGCGATGGTATAGTCTTGTGATAATAACTTCTTTATTAATGATTCGATCTTTTTGTCCGTTGGGTAATCTTTCTCTAGGCAATAAACAGGACCATACTTTTGAAAATCGTGGATTAAAATGCCCGTTCCAATAGAAATAATTGCGACGGAGTAATGAAAATTTTCTTTAAGAGCTTTAATAGTATGTAAAGAAAGCAGCTGTGCTCCGTGGAAATGGGCATCATGGGATACATAAATGATTTTCTTATTAACATGCATTTCATAACGCCTCCTAAGTTAATTAGATTTTTAGTAAATGTATGGTGTATTTATAATTCCTAGAGAGAAGTGGTAGGAGATAATTGTGAATGTAATCGAAATGAAAAGGCTACTTTTAATATATATTTGTTTGGCTTGATATTCATTCTTTAGAAAGTAGAAACTGTCGATTATGAAAGTGACTGTACTAGTTTATTAATCTTTAGGGAAGGATTATAAAAATACGCTTTATAATTTATAAAATAAAAAGGATAAAAGGTATTGACGATTAGAGTATAGAGGTGTAATATAGGACAAGTCGCCGATGACAACAACGTCGAAAGCGACAAACGAAATAAAAAACTTAGTTGACATTGAAAGATGAAAATGTTAACATAAGGAAGTCGCAAATGAGCGACCAAGTAGTTCTTTGAAAACTGAACGAAACAAACAACGTGAAACGT
>NZ_JBXUNO010000015.1:0-3795 GCF_057197025.1 Bacillus sp. LSHTCR4
GTAGTTGGGACCTTGTCCCTGTGAGAGTAGGACGTCGCCAAGCAAGCTTAAGACGAGTCAAAATGACTCGTCTTTTTGTGTTTAATGAAGTAATCTTGTAATTAATGTCGCCTCTATAAGTACGTTTATCTAACAAGAAACACCTTGATTTAATTATGATTTCACATGTAAATAGTGTACCTTCAGAAAAATATGGTCAAGTTGGTTAAACTGTCTATTTGTTAACAAGAATATATACAAGATAATGCCCTCTGTAGCCTGTTCACCCCTTCTTTTATTTCTTCAGTTGTTAAATGTCCGTACCCTATAATAATTTGATTATGATGTTTTCCTTTTTTAATGGCGTGGTCTTCCACGGGATATACTTTTACTCCGAGTTGTTGAATTTCCTCAAGTAATTCTTTTGTGAATTGAACTTGATTGAATTCAACAATCAAGTGTAATCCTGTAGAATAGCCGAAAATATTGATCTTATTTGAGAATGCTAATTTTAATTGCTGGATAAGGAAGTTTCTTCGATTTTTATAGAGTTTTTTCATCTTCATAATATGCCGTTCCAAATGATCTTCGGTAATAAATTTAGCAAGAACAAGCTGATTTAAAGAAGGTGTATGTAGATCTGAAAACCATTTTACTTTGCGACATTTTTCAATAAGGTGTGAGGGAAGAACTAAGTATCCCATCCTAAGGGCCGGTGATAAAATTTTACTAAATGAACCTATATATATAACACGCTCGGGATCCAATCCCTGTAATGAACTGACGGGTGAGCCTTCATATCGAAATTCACTGTCATAATCATCTTCAATGAGGTAGCAATTTGTTTTTCTTGAGTAGTTAATCAATTGAACTCGTCGTTGAATCGGTAATGTTCCACCTAAAGGAAACTGATGAGAAGGAGTAATAAAGATAAATTTTGGATTTTTATTTACAGGTAGCAAAGATGTATCCATCCCATTATCATCAACTGGTATAGGATAAAGGAAGGCTCCTGAATTTTTAAAAATTGTTTGAATGTCATTGGTAATAGGATCTTCTATTATTACTTCATCACCCGTTGATAAAAGTAATTTAGAAACAAGTGTTAAAGCTTGAGTTGCACCAGAAGTAATCACTAATTGTTCTGGATGACAAAAAACTCCTCTTGTTTTTAGTAAATAGCGTGATAAAGCCTTTCTTAATTCGGGACGCCCTTCGGGAATATCGTATCCAAACGTAGAAGGAGGTGCTTCGTGCCATATTGTGTGAGACAAATTTGCCCATCTCTTGCGTGGAAATAAGTCTAATGCTGGTATCCCTGAGCGAAAATTAATGATGTTACTGTCTTTGTTTATTTCTTCGCACCAAGATAAAGAATCAATTAGAGTTGATTTTTTACGTTGTTCTAAATAAGTCCCCTCCCCAATGAATGTTCCTGCTCCCTGTCGAGCGACCAAAAAACCTTCGGAAAATAATTGATCATAAGCTTCTAAAATTACATTCCTAGATACGTTTAACTCAGAAGATAATTCCCGTGTTGATGGTAACTTTTCTCCGGACTGTAGGTCTCCATTTAATATTCGCTCACGTATTTGGTAATAAACCTGTCGAGTTAAACTAATATCTAACGATCGATCAATAGGTATCCAAAGCATATAAATGCTCCCTTCATCAAAATTGGTACCATAAAAATTTGGCTAAAATGGTACTAATACGAACCATTTTAGCATGCTATAGTTGGATCAAATAGTTCTAAGGGAGATGAAAATGTGATGACGAAAGAATTTCAAGTAGCTCAGGCATTTAAATCGATTGCACGAAATGAACATATAAAATCCTATGTACAACAATCCACCGAGCTCTATGTGTTATTGTTACAAGCTGCGAAACGCTTTGTCACCGGAGAAACGAGACATGAGGGGATTGTGACGGCAAAAGAACTAATTACAAAAGGGTATCATACTTCACTGGAGTATATAGGGGAAAATAAGCTAGATATAAAGGAGTGTTATAAAGCAAAAAATGAGTTTTTGAATCTTATTGGGGACGTGGGTGCTCTTTCTATAAAACAAACAGTATCACTTGATTTATCGCATATTGGATTATCTATAGATCCAGAAATATCTTATATTCATTTAATGGAGTTGGCAGAGAAGGCAAATGCACAAGGAACTACCCTTATGATAAGTATGGAAGAATCATCTAAGGCAGAGGACATTCTTTCTATCTATAAAAAAACAACAGAGCAATATCCTAACGTAGGGATAACAATTCAGGCACATTTATATCGCTCGAACAATGATATTCAAGAACTCCTACATTATCCAGGGAAAATACGAGTTGTAAAAGGTGCCTATCAAGAAGTTCCGGATATTGCTATGCCTAGATCAACCGATTTAAATCAGCAGTATCTTCAAATTGTAGAACAATTAATTGAAAACAATCACCCTGTATCTATAGCTACACATGATGAAATTCTTATTAAAGAGATGGAACAACGTCAATATTTTAGTCAATCTAATGTAGAGATAGAAATGTTATATGGAATTCGTCCGGATATGTTAAGTAATTTGAAAAACAAAGGACATAACGCTAGAGTATATTTGACTTATGGGAAAGAGTGGTATTTGTATTTATGTCACCGGATTGCTGAACATCCAGAAAATCTATATCATGCGGTGACAGATATGATACATTCATCTTCAGAGCAGCGGAGTAGGGAATATTGAATATACATTTTATCTTAAATGTAAAGGTTATTTTGGCTATGGTTATTGCGAGGAAGTTAAATAATTTTGGCTGTGTCCCAAAAATAAGAGTTAGATTTTTCGCGGGTTAGAAATTCTGGCTCGTTTTATATCGGAATTTTAGGCTTGTAGCTAGAAATAAGTGAATTTGTAATTCTATATGTATTTCAAAATGAAGGATATATAAAAGAACAATAAAATTACATGTCATAGGTATAGGATAAACATACTTAAATGTTATAAAAAGTGACACAAACAAAAGAACACTCGTTCCCTATCGGTGTGTTGAGTATACTAGATCAATTGAGGCTCGTATTTTTAATCCTGTATATATGCTGAAAAAGAAATGCTATTAATCGGTTCGGACCTCGAATGTAGTTTGTATGCATATCTTAAGTTTCTGCTAAGAGGATATAACGGCTATTACCACTAGGCTGTATGGAAATGGATGAGGCCTAAAGATGAAAGAGATATAAGATGGATATTTCAGTGACGCAGGATAGTTAGTAAGTATATTTGTATATATTTATGAGTAAACAGATAAGTAAGGATTACCTCATATAAGGGGAACTCTATAACTAGAATAGTATACAAGTTTATTATGAACTTCTGTATCGTTGTTTATTATAAGAATACGTATATCTTTAATCCTTTCTAATGGGGTGCGTGATAAACAAGGAGGTATTTGGGGGAATAACTTTTTAATTACACATTAGTCTTTATTAATATTGTTTGTTTCACTAAGTAAAACCTTTCATATAAATTAAGTCTATAGGGCTAAGATAACTTGGATATATTTTGGAAGAGGAGATTAAAGAGAAGTAGAAGTTGCTTTTCTAGTAATGTAATTTTTATAGATTCTTCTCTAGGTTAGAGAGTGTCAAAATATTAACTTGAATATATTTATAAAAAGGTGTTGACGATTGCTACTTAGAGGTGTAATATAAAACAAGTCGCCGATGACAACAACATCGAAAGCGACAAACGAAATGAAAAACTTAGTTGACATTGAAAGATGAAAATGTTAACATAAGGAAGTCGCAAATGAGCGACCAAGTAGTTCTTTGAA
>NZ_JBXUNO010000016.1:0-2986 GCF_057197025.1 Bacillus sp. LSHTCR4
GTATGTTCTTTGAAAACTAGATAACAGTGTAGCTCATATTTTTTAATTTTTAGTTTGGTTAAGTTAGAAAGGGCGCACGGTGGATGCCTTGACACTAGGAGTCGATGAAGGACGGGACTAACGCCGATATGCTTCGGGGAGCTGTAAGTAAGCTTTGATCCGAAGATTTCCGAATGGGGAAACCCACCATACGTAATGGTATGGTATCCTTATCTGAATACATAGGGTAAGGAAGACAGACCCAGGGAACTGAAACATCTAAGTACCTGGAGGAAGAGAAAGCAAATGCGATTTCCTGAGTAGCGGCGAGCGAAACGGAACATAGCCCAAACCAAGAGGCTTGCCTCTTGGGGTTGTAGGACATTCTATACGGAGTTACAAAGGAACGAGGTAGACGAAGCGACCTGGAAAGGTCCGTCGTAGAGGGTAACAACCCCGTAGTCGAAACTTCGTTCTCTCTTGAATGTATCCTGAGTACGGCGGAACACGTGAAATTCCGTCGGAATCTGGGAGGACCATCTCCCAAGGCTAAATACTCCCTAGTGATCGATAGTGAACCAGTACCGTGAGGGAAAGGTGAAAAGCACCCCGGAAGGGGAGTGAAAGAGATCCTGAAACCGTGTGCCTACAAATAGTCAGAGCCCGTTAACGGGTGATGGCGTGCCTTTTGTAGAATGAACCGGCGAGTTACGATCCCGTGCGAGGTTAAGCTGAAGAGGCGGAGCCGCAGCGAAAGCGAGTCTGAATAGGGCGTTTAGTACGTGGTCGTAGACCCGAAACCAGGTGATCTACCCATGTCCAGGGTGAAGTTCAGGTAACACTGAATGGAGGCCCGAACCCACGCACGTTGAAAAGTGCGGGGATGAGGTGTGGGTAGCGGAGAAATTCCAATCGAACCTGGAGATAGCTGGTTCTCCCCGAAATAGCTTTAGGGCTAGCCTTAAGTGTAAGAGTCTTGGAGGTAGAGCACTGATTGGACTAGGGGTCCTCATCGGATTACCGAATTCAGTCAAACTCCGAATGCCAATGACTTATCCTTAGGAGTCAGACTGCGAGTGATAAGATCCGTAGTCAAAAGGGAAACAGCCCAGACCGCCAGCTAAGGTCCCAAAGTGTGTATTAAGTGGAAAAGGATGTGGAGTTGCTTAGACAACTAGGATGTTGGCTTAGAAGCAGCCACCATTTAAAGAGTGCGTAATAGCTCACTAGTCGAGTGACTCTGCGCCGAAAATGTACCGGGGCTAAATACACCACCGAAGCTGCGGATTGATACCAATGGTATCAGTGGTAGGGGAGCGTTCTAAGGACAGTGAAGTCAGACCGGAAGGACTGGTGGAGTGCTTAGAAGTGAGAATGCCGGTATGAGTAGCGAAAGACGGGTGAGAATCCCGTCCACCGAATGCCTAAGGTTTCCTGAGGAAGGCTCGTCCGCTCAGGGTTAGTCAGGACCTAAGCCGAGGCCGACAGGCGTAGGCGATGGACAACAGGTTGATATTCCTGTACCACCTCTTTATCGTTTGAGCAATGGAGGGACGCAGAAGGATAGAAGAAGCGTGCGATTGGTTGTGCACGTCCAAGCAGTTAGGCTGATAAGTAGGCAAATCCGCTTATCGTGAAGGCTGAGCTGTGATGGGGAAGCTCCTTATGGAGCGAAGTCTTTGATTCCCCGCTGCCAAGAAAAGCTTCTAGCGAGATAAAAGGTGCCTGTACCGCAAACCGACACAGGTAGGCGAGGAGAGAATCCTAAGGTGTGCGAGAGAACTCTGGTTAAGGAACTCGGCAAAATGACCCCGTAACTTCGGGAGAAGGGGTGCTTTCTTAACGGAAAGCCGCAGTGAATAGGCCCAAGCGACTGTTTAGCAAAAACACAGCTCTCTGCGAAGCCGTAAGGCGAAGTATAGGGGGTGACACCTGCCCGGTGCTGGAAGGTTAAGGAGAGGGGTTAGCGTAAGCGAAGCTCTGAACTGAAGCCCCAGTAAACGGCGGCCGTAACTATAACGGTCCTAAGGTAGCGAAATTCCTTGTCGGGTAAGTTCCGACCCGCACGAAAGGTGTAACGATTTGGGCACTGTCTCAACCAGAGACTCGGTGAAATTATAGTACCTGTGAAGATGCAGGTTACCCGCGACAGGACGGAAAGACCCCGTGGAGCTTTACTGTAGCCTGATATTGAATTTTGGTACAGTTTGTACAGGATAGGCGGGAGCCTTTGAAACCGGAGCGCTAGCTTCGGTGGAGGCGCTGGTGGGATACCGCCCTGACTGTATTGAAATTCTAACCTACGGGTCTTATCGACCCGGGAGACAGTGTCAGGTGGGCAGTTTGACTGGGGCGGTCGCCTCCTAAAGTGTAACGGAGGCGCCCAAAGGTTCCCTCAGAATGGTTGGAAATCATTCGTAGAGTGCAAAGGCATAAGGGAGCTTGACTGCGAGACCTACAAGTCGAGCAGGGACGAAAGTCGGGCTTAGTGATCCGGTGGTTCCGCATGGAAGGGCCATCGCTCAACGGATAAAAGCTACCCCGGGGATAACAGGCTTATCTCCCCCAAGAGTCCACATCGACGGGGAGGTTTGGCACCTCGATGTCGGCTCATCGCATCCTGGGGCTGTAGTCGGTCCCAAGGGTTGGGCTGTTCGCCCATTAAAGCGGTACGCGAGCTGGGTTCAGAACGTCGTGAGACAGTTCGGTCCCTATCCGTCGTGGGCGTAGGAAATTTGAGAGGAGCTGTCCTTAGTACGAGAGGACCGGGATGGACGCACCGCTGGTGTACCAGTTGTTCTGCCAAGGGCATAGCTGGGTAGCTATGTGCGGAAGGGATAAGTGCTGAAAGCATCTAAGCATGAAGCCCCCCTCAAGATGAGATTTCCCATAGCGTAAGCTAGTAAGATCCCTGAAAGATGATCAGGTTGATAGGTTCGAGGTGGAAGCATGGTGACATGTGGAGCTGACGAATACTAATAGATCGAGGACTTAACCATATAATATG
>NZ_JBXUNO010000017.1:0-2519 GCF_057197025.1 Bacillus sp. LSHTCR4
TATTAGGCACGCCGCCAGCGTTCATCCTGAGCCAGGATCAAACTCTCCAATAAAGTTAGTTTGTCTAGCATCTAAAAATAAAAATTGACGTTTCACGTTGTTTGTTTCGTTCAGTTTTCAAAGAACTACTTGGCCGCTCATTTGCGACTTCCTTATGTTAACATCTTCGTTAGTTAATGTCAACTAAGTTTTTTATTTCGTTTGTCGCTTTCGACGTTATTGTCATCGGCGACTTGTTCTATATTACACCTCTAAGTATTAATCGTCAATACGTTTTTTAAAAAAACTTCATTTTTTTAAAACCCTATTTACATACCTCTTCTATCAGAATATATAAGCAACCCATATAATACTCTATGGGTTGCTTTCCATCATAAAAACTATTGTTCTTTTGAAGGTACCGAACAGCTTTCATCTGTACAAGACATATCGCTTCCACCTTCTGAAGAAAGCTCTTGTAACTTAGGTACAGGATTCTCTTCTTCCCACACTTGCTGAAGTGCACCAACAAAAGTTTCAAGTGGTTGTGCACCTGAAATAGCATACTTTTGATTAATAATAAAATAAGGTACTCCTAAAATTTGATATTGCTGAGCAATCGCTTCATCAACTCTAACATCATTTGCATATGCGCTTTTATCATTAATAACCTGTAAAGCTTCTTGTTTGTCTAGACCTGAAGCTTCAGCTATAGTAGCGAGCGTATCCACATCACTTAAATTTCTTGATTCAGTGAAATATGCAAAAAGTAGATTTTCCGTAATCTCTTTTTCTTTCCCTTGATCCTTTGCAAATTTCGCAAGACGATGCGCATCAAAAGTGTTCGTCGGCTTCATCTCATCAAAATTAAAACTTAAACCCATACTAGCTGCATGATTACCTAGCTGCACGTTATTACGTTTCGCTTCTTCAATACTAATCCCATACTTTGATGCAAGTACTTCATTAATACTTGTTCCAGAATAGATTGGAGCATTTTGGTCTAATTCAAAACTTTTAAACTCAACTTCAACATCCTTCTTATGAGGAAATTGCTCTAAAGCTACTTCTAATCTACGTTTCCCAATGTAGCAAAACGGGCATACAAAATCTGACCATACTTCAATTTTCATAGAAACACCTCATTAACATGTAGTTTTCAATCATTGTAGCACTGGCACTAAGGAATTCAAAAATTTATGCTTCAAGCCTTATATACTACAACCTAAAATAAATTTATAAATAGAAAAACGATAATCAAAAGTATTACCTTCTGATTATCGTATATATAAATCTAATTATGCTTGAATATATCTTCCCACGAACTTCCATACGGTATTCCAATACGTATTTGAATCTATCTTCTCAGCTTCTCCATGTCCAGCACCTGGAACAATTAATTTCTCTTTTTCTACTTTTGCAGCATTATATACTTCATCTAACATTTCAAAAGGAACGAATGTATCCGCATCCCCGTGAATGAATAGCATCGGTGTTTTACTTTTTGCAACTTGTTTAATAGCTGAAGCTTCTTCTAAATCATATCCAGCTCTTAATTTTGTAACTGTATTTGCCGCATTCATAACAGGAAACTTCGGCAAGTGGAATAGATCTTTTAATTGATACGTAAATTCATCAACAACAGTTGAGTACCCACAATCTTCAATAATAACTTTAACGTTAGAAGGTAAATCCTCACCTGAGGTCATCATTACAGTTGCCGCGCCCATCGAAACACCAAATAGTGCTATTTCAGCATTAGGATCTTTCTTTACAATTTGTTGAATCCAAATCAAAATGTCTTTACGATCATGCCAGCCCATACCAACATAATCCCCTTCACTATTCCCGTGCCCACGAAGATCTGGTGCTATGACATTATAGCCTTGTTCATAAAAGTTACGAATATATTTCGTCATTTCTGATGCCCTACCATTGTATCCATGAACTACAATCGCCCATTTATGACTAGATTGTTCATTCATATATTCATAACCTGTTAAATTCAGTTTATCGAAAGAACGTATAGTTAATGTGTTAGGCTTATACTTTGATACGAAGTTCGCATTCTTCTCTTCATTTGTAGCCAATGCATCTCCCGATGCATTTACCGTTTCTACTAAATGAGGATTATCTTCCAAAAATTCTTTTTCTTGTTTCGCATTCAACGCATAGTTATAAAAATAATTTCCAACTAACATATACACAATCACTAGAAGGATTAAGACTACTATAGTAATTATACCTATCTTTTTCATATTATCTCCTTTTTAAAAATTAAATATCCCTATATTAAAGCACTCAAAAAATAACGGTACTATTTTAACACACCAATAGATTGCTTCCACAAAAAATAAAATAGAAAATCTGAAACTACACATCGAAAATGATGAAAGAAATTGAATACAAAAGGATAACTCGAGGCTAATAAGAAGTTAGAAACACAAAAAAGACGAGTCATTCTGACTCGTCTTAAGCTTGCTTGGCGACGTCCTACTCTCACAGGGACAAGGTCCCAACTACCATCGGCGCTAGAGAGC
>NZ_JBXUNO010000018.1:0-2488 GCF_057197025.1 Bacillus sp. LSHTCR4
ACGTTGTTTGTTTCGTTCAGTTTTCAAAGAACTACTTGGTCGCTCATTTGCGACTTCCTTATGTTAACATCTTCGTTAGTTAATGTCAACTAAGTTTTTCATTTCGTTTGCCGCTTTCGACGTTATTGTCATCGGCGACTTGTTCTATATTACACCCCTATTCAATAATAGTCAATATTAATCTTTCACTTTTTTAGAAAAGATGAAACATCTACTCATATTCCTCTTTATTTTTCATACATATAATTAAAATACCTGAAAGGAGTGTAGAGATTGTTCGATCCTCCCTTATTACATATCATCAATGCCCATTCAAGAACTCCACATTATCATAAGAATTTTCCTATCATTCTATTTTGGAGCCAAAAAAGTGGTTGTACTTCTCTTGCCAAGTGGTTCTTTTACCAGATTAACTTATTACAGACAGCTCTAAATTATAGTCCTTTCATTCATAATTATGAATATGATATATACAAAAGTACACCTGCCTATAGTGTACGACTAGGTATAGCATTACGAGAAAAACAAAAAGAAACTTTTAAACTTGTTCGTAACCCTTATAGACGAGCAGTGAGCTCTTTCGTATCCTTAATCGCACCTCCCTATATAGAGAATCCCGAATGGAAGCCCATCCGCAAGTTTCTATATCAAGATGAAAATTCCTCCAAGGGCCTCTCATTTAAACAATTTCTATACTATCTATTTATTAATGATGGTCAAGGAAATGATATTAACCCGCATTTTACACAACAATATATAGCTGATGAAGAAAAATATGTAACCAATTATATATACTTAGAAAACTTTGATCAGGAAATGAAGGCATTAGAAAAGCGTTTCGAATTAAAAACCGCACCAATAAACGAGTTCTCAACATCATGGCATCATCAAACTCCCGCCATGATTTATAAAGGGAATTTTAGCGAAGCCGATATTACTGACCCTTTATTTCCTCGCTACCCTACTTTCGAAAGTTTTTATGATACCGAATGTATACAACTCGTTCAAACAATATTTCAAAATGATTTCAATACGTATAAATATAGTAGAGAATACCTATACTGATTTCAATCTATTATCTTTGCCAAATATAAAAAAACACCTAATATATTAGGTGTTTTTTTATATTTAAACTATATACAATATGTTACTTAGCATTCCTTACTATTCAAGTTATTCTTCTTTAATAACTTACTTATCTTCTGTCTATCTGCCCATCCTACCCCTATTAAAACTAAACATCCTCCTATTACTATCTTCCAAGTTAAAGCCTCATTTAATAAAACAATTGAGGCAACAATACTTATTAACGGTAATGCATTTAAATATAATCCACTTACTGATGCTGAGACTGTCTCTAGTGCTCTATTCCAAAACCAATACGCTAAAATTGTTGCCCCGATAACAAGGTATATTACACTTAGTCCAGCCTTCCATGTTTCAACCTTTGGAAAACCGTAATAAAAAGTTTCTACCGTTGCAAATGGTAATAGAATAACAGCTCCAATAATTAAAGTTAGTGTTGTAAAAACCTTGTTTGATAGATACTGTTCTTGTTTTGGTCTTTTCAACAATACTGTATAGATAGCAAATAAGAAGGTGCTTAATAAAATAAGGATATCTCCTATTAAAGATACTTCCTGATCGACATTACTAGTTGGAATTGTAATAAGAAGCACTCCGACAACCCCCAATGCAATACCGATCCAATAATTAACCTGAATTTTTTCTTTCAAAAAGAATGCAGAAAACAGAATTGTAACTAAAGGTAAAGCAGCATCAATAATACTAACATGCAATCCACTTGTTAAAGAAATACCGTAGGATGTGAACATAAAGTAACCAGCTACACCAGTAAAAGATAGTAAACTCATTCTTTTCCACGGCACTTGTTTATGTACAACCGATCTTTTTAGTTGTTTAAATGAGAATAGTAAACAGATTCCACCCGCGAAGAAAAGGCGAATAAATAACAAAGTAAATGGCTGCATAGATTCTAGCGCCCACTTTGTTGGTGCAATGGCTGTCCCCCATAATATAACAGCCACTAATAACATGCATATTTCTTTCATAATCCCCCACACCCATCAAAAATATATGTTAACTATCTTAATTATAGATTTTTTCTTATGCGAAATCCTTTAAAAATGAAAAAACGTTATGTGAAAAACAACTGAATAGTTATTTTTCACATAACGTTTTCATATATTTCTAGTCATTCTACAACTTAATTATATAAGAAGGTAATTCTTACCTTAAACTAATATTTAAACGTATTATTTTATAACCCTTTACGAGAATATCGTTCAAAATTCATTTAAAATAGTCTCTATTTCATTCTTTCCCCTCTGTAAGATGACTAAAGGTAAATAAAAATAAACACAAAATAACCTAAGTCGAAACGACTTAGGTTTTGCTTGGCGACGTCCTACTCTCACAGGGACAAGGTCCCAACTACCATCGGCGCTAGAGAGCTTAACTTCCGTGT